>CAOKVX010000037.1 GCA_948472945.1 uncultured Clostridia bacterium | reverse complement strand
CAAGTGAAGTCACGGTAAGAGCCGCAACAAGCAATAATGATAAAAACTTTGTTTTCCTCATATTTTTGCCTATATGATACATTTTATTGAGGATATGTATCATACATTTCCCCTTTCTTTATAATGTATTAGATTTTTTAAAAACGAACCTTAAGTCCTGAAATCTTCCTCCCCTAGTCCAATTTACAGGACAATAAAAATATAATTAATTATATGTCAAACTTTTTAATATGTAAATGTTATAAAATACATAAAATTACAATTGCAATATATTAAATTACAATTGCAATATATCATAGTTTTCAAATAATTAATGTGCGATTAGACATATATTACCTGAAAAGACAAAGAAAAAAAGTCCCTGAATATAACATATTATTACAGGAACTTTTTATAATATTAAATATAATTCAATTAATTATTATTGTGCGCGAGTTCAATCAATCCCTTTGTCCTTAAGGTAATTAATCACATCCGCAACCGTACCAAGATTCTCATAATCCTCCATAGGAATCTCAATTGAATACTCCTCTTCAAGCGCCATTACAAGTTCAAACAAGTCAAGTGAATCTGCTCCAAGGTCATCTTTAAAGGAAGTATTTTCGTTAATCTCCTCCTCGCTCACACTTAACTGTGTGGCAATGATTTCTTTCATTTTCTCTAACATGTTTTTGCTCTCCTTAAAATTAAAGTACATATTAAATTCAGAGTAATATAGATTATTTAGTTTGTCAATACTCCATTTTTAATACATATGTCATTAAGACAGCATTTATCGCAAATCGGGGTTGTTCTGGCAGTACAAACATCCCTGCCGTGATACACAAGCCTGTGGCAGAAATCACTGCCCTCCTCATGCGGTACAATTTTCCAGAGCTCCATCTCCACCTTTTTAGGCTCCTTGATATTATCTACAAGTCCCATTCTGTTGACAAGCCTTATACAGTGCGTGTCAGTGACAATTGCGGGCTTACCAAATACATCACCCATGATTAGGTTAGCGCTCTTGCGTCCTACTCCCGGGAGCTTGAGCAGCGCGTCAAAATCTTCAGGAACTTTCCCTTCATACTCGTCGCGAAGAATCTTCATGCAGGCACTTATATCACGTGCTTTTGAACGTCCCAGACCGCACGGCCTGACTATTCTTTCAATGTCCTCCGTCTCAGCCGCGGCAAGTGAATCTACATCCGGATACTTTTCAAACAAATCTTTTACTATAATATTAACGCGTGCGTCAGTACACTGTGCGGCAAGCCTCACGCTCACAAGCAGTTTCCATGCTTCACTGTACTCAAGTGAACAGCCCGCGTCAGGATATTCTTCCTTTAACCGATTTATTATCTCAATAGTTCTCTGCTTCTTTGTCATACCTTTTATCCCACCTGTCTTTTACACCGGCATAACGCCAAACGGAACCTTTTCAAGCATTAACCTTTCATGGTGCTTTTGTTTTATTTTGTACATTTGTTCGTCAGCTTCAGAAAGACTCTTTTCTATATCAAACTTTCCGTCGGAATCCAGCATCACATAGCCTATACTAACCGACAGCATAAATTTTATATCCTTTCTCTCAGCCTCTGCCTTAAGTCCTGCTTCAATACATTTACTTATATGTTTGACCTTTTCTTCAGACTCGCATATCCCGCCAGCCAAAAATTCATCTCCGCCAAAACGAACTATAATCCATCCTTCGGGCAGCGTTTCTGTAAGTACTGACGCGACAGTACATATTGCCATGTCTCCGCCGGCGTGTCCGTATATATCGTTAATCGTCTTTAGCATGTCAATATCAATCATCATAAGTGCACACCCGATTCCCTGTGCACTGCAGTTTTGAAACATAGGATACATGATTCTGTCACATCCAAAACGGTTATAAACGCCTGTCAGCACGTCTGTAACGGATAATTCAGTTAGTTTCTTAGTCAGCTCAGATATAGTAATATTATTCCTTACCTGTTCAAGATACTGGTCCATATGTCTCGTCCATATGTACAAATAATTATCAATTACAATATAAATATCTCTTGAAATCATCGCAAAACCATATGTTTTACCCTCATTGTGCAGCGGAACATATATATACATACCAGGCTCCCGCCTCTTAGACGCCTTATAGAATACGGCGTCATTCCTGCTAAGCTCAAAGTTCCCGCGGGCTTTTCCGTCTTTTAATGAACATATCACCTCAACCTTGTCGCTATAACCATTGAAATTGAGATTACCGTCGCCTTCTACAATATTGAAAAACTCTGGTTCAAGACAGAGCATGAAATCTTCGCCCTCCATCCAATGCTCACGCTCAAAAAACGATGCAAAGCAATTGCTTAAACCATCTTTGTCTGACGCTTTTCTTACCGCGAGATAAATATGCCTGAAATGGGAATCGCTAGCAAGACCGTCAATCTTTTTTTCCTTAATCTCCCTGCGCGCCCGGTTGTAAACCCGTTTGTCCTGCTCACAGCCACAGCTGCCTCCAAGAACCAGTTCGCTGTCTAGTACGATGTCCTCGATATTTTTACCGCCCTTAATATTTCCGGCCAAAACATTCATCGCCGTATATCCCATCTTGTTCCAGTCATGATTGACCGTAGTGAGCGAAGGGTAGCATTGCTGTCCAAGTCTGGTACAGTCATACCCCGTAACCATCACATCATCAGGCACACTATAGCCGTTGTTCTCAAGCCATTCACACAGCCCGAGAGCCATTACGTCATTCGCACATACTATAACGTCAGGAATGGAATTGTCTCTGTCAAGCCATGATGTGAATTCACCGACAGCAAGTATTTTTGCAAAATCGGCGTAAAGTATATTATCGTCCGGAATCTTTATTCCGTGCGCCGATGCCGCGTCAACGACAGCCCTCAGTCTGATGATACTGTCAGGATGTTCCCTTGTCCCTCCCATATATAGCAGGCTGTCCGCTCCATGTTCCATAATTACATGCTCTGCAAGTTTGTACATTCCTGTATATGTATCGGTGATAACAGTAGTCACCCCATCTATTTTATACTCAAGGCTTACAGCGGGTATTTTTGTCTCGGCGATTTTATTTTGCAGATACTCAAGCTCCGAGTCTGAATTGAAAGAATTAGCCAGCAGAATTACGCCGTCAAATTGTTCTAAATCCGGCAGTCTGAATATGTTTGATTCCCCAATGTTCTGCTTCGCAGACTCTGCATAGGCGGAATGATTCACGAACACAAATATATCCGCATTGTTTTCTTTTGCTGATTTAAGTATTCCGTCCGTAACTTCCTGCAGATAATCATTACTCCATCCGTTCGCAAAAACAGCCACCCGCTTTTTCATTGTATCCCCCATTTCGTCACCTATGACACAATTTTCAAATTATGATGCAGTCAATTTATACACTATATTATGTAATATCATATCACAATAGATATCATAACGCAATTATCCGTTTTTATATTATTTGTCAAAATAATGTCATAGGGTATTGACTATATTAGTAATATATCATATTATTTATAATATATTTTTATAAATCATAAATATATATCATAAAAAAGGTTTTTTTACAAAAGGAGGAATAATTCTTTGCCAAAACGTGAAGGTGAGAGTTTTAAAACAGGTTCAATAGAAATGTTGTTGTTATATCTTTTAACAGAAGATGATTATTATGGATACCAGTTATCACAAATGGTAAAGAAGCGCTCAAACGGTATTCTACAGGTTCCGGAAGGTTCTATGTATCCTACCCTTTACAGGCTTGCCGAAAAGGGTTATGTGACATATGAGCGAAAACAGGCCGGCAAACGTCTAAAACGTGTTTATTATCATTTGGAGCCGTTTGGCCGTGAATACCTCGCAGGACTTCTGCACAGTTACAGAATGGTTGAAAAAGGAATCACCATGATTATGGGAGACACTAACGCAGACGATATAAGAGCCAGCGGTCCATGTTCGACAATCAGAACCGACAGCAGCAACACAGACGGCAACAGTGACATCGATGCAGACTACACTGACGATAATCAAGCTGACGGCGATGACTAAACAATCGCAGACTGCTATAATCAAACAGCAACAAAAACATTTAAAAGTATCATAAATGCTAAATGCACCAACTTAAGCCGGTAAATCCAGACGGAATTTATACCGTCCGCATATATGGGCTTTTTGGTGCATTAATTTAATCACTCTGTAGGCACGTTAATATTAATATCTCCCAAATCTACCTCAATCTCAATTCTGCTCGTAATATTGTTACTTTCGGCATTTGATTTTGATGTCTGCTTATAGTTTCCTCCTTTACTGTCACCATTTATTATTATATTTCCTAAATCTGTGTCCAATTCCATATTATACGAGTCTAACGTACTTCCTGTAAGGTGACATCCCATATTTCCTGCATCCACGCCGCCTTTCAATATGAAGATTTCTGATTCATTTACCTCAACATTACCTGCGTCAACATCTATCGACGCTTTTCCATTTACCCTGCAATTTTCAATAACGGCATTTCCGACGTCCAAGTCAACATCAAGGTTTGTCATCTGTAATCCGCTGCACGAAATATTTCCGGCGTCGACATCGATTATCATTTCATAGTCTTTAGTATCGGATGTTTGAGGAAGCACAACCAACAGACTGCCCTGACGCATGGCAGGTCTAGCCAGCCATCCTAAGTCACACGAAAACCATCCGAATCTTCTGTTATTTTTCTCCTGAATAAAAAGTCTTCCTCCGGAGGATGTAACTTCCGGGGTGTAAAGTGAGTTTCCTTCATATTCAATTCTTACTTTCCCGTCGTCATCCGTCGTCTGACTTCTGACTATTTGAAGCTCGGTAAAATCCAAATCCAGCTCTATTTTGCTGATATCGTCAAACGCAAACTCACCCGTATCACTTATTATAGGATTATTTACATCCTGCCATTTCATATACAAGATGTTCGCAGCTATATTTCCACCAACTACAAGCACCCCGGTAAAGACAAGAATTAATATAGCCGTTGACGACAGTTTCTTTTTAGGAGGCCGCTTCCACTCAGTATACCTAAAATCACCGCCCTGTGAATATCCTCCGCCTCCTGTAACACCCGCATTACCTGTACTGCCCGCATACCTTGCATTACCTGCATTTTTCACAGCTTTCTCAAGCTCCTCATAGCGGTTTCCAACGCTCGACGAAAGAACAAGCAGAAATACTCCCACCCCCGCAATCAAAAGTACACTGCAATCCAAAATCTCACTTATAAATGGATTGGTAAAATAGTTTACACTGGACGGGATTACCGAAATTATACATATGAAAATACCTGCGAACCTCATAATTATTTTTGTATTTGAATCTTTATGATGTCTCTGTGTAGCATATTCACCTGTTTTTTCATCTATCACTACTCCGCACCGTGACATTTTACCGTACCTTTTTTTCATCTCGTATGCAGAGCAAAATAAAATAACTGCCACCGCAATAAACAGGAAAAATATGCACATTCCAATTGAATCTGCAACAACCTGCGCCATATAACCGCCTGCTCCGCACGCTTCAAAAACCGTCTCGACAAACGGAGCGCATATACAGAGAAATACTGCCGCCGCAATAAAAGCCGCATGTGTCCAAGCGTATGAGATATATTTTTTCACATCTTCAAAACTCCAGCGGTATATATTTTCTACGTTCACTCTGCCGCCGCTGCCCTCATGTCCGCCCGAACCGTTCATGCCCTGCGCCCTGTACTGTCCGTTAATATTACTTTGCCCATTTACATTACCACGGCCATTCTCATTATTTGCGCCATTAAACTTACTTTGACTCTGAGCATTATCCTGCATATTATTCATATATCCCTCAATGCCAAGTTCTCCCGCAAGCTCATGCAAATCTCCAAACTCTGAGATTACTATTCCGATCGCTTCTTTTTCAGTCTTTCTTTCCTTTATAAGCTCCTCGTATTTGTCCTCCATAATCTCGAGAAGCGCCGCCTTGGCACGAAGCACTTCAGGCGTCTCCGGCAAACTCATAAATAAATTACTGAGATATTCTCTGATTGCCTCCATAATATCCTCCTCATTTATTATACCACGTGCGCAGAAAATCAAGCGGCTGCGAAGCAGGCATTTGATTTTCAAGCCGTGGCTTACTGGTATAATACGCCGCAAAGCGGCGTCAAAACAGCGTAAGCTGGCTTTAATTCTGCTTTAGCAGAATCATTATATTACAAATTTATCAATTACTTCCTTGGTTACTACCCATTCGTCACATTTCTGCTTGTAATAATCCAAGCCCGAATCTGTTATCCGGTAATATGTCCTTCTTTTCTTGCCCGTATCATTTCCAAAAAACGACTCTATATATCCGTTCTTTTCCATTCGCGTAAACGCTGAATACAGCGTAGTTTCCTTTATTATATACTTCTCCTCAGAAATCTGCCTTATTTCTTTGGAAATCTCATATCCGTACGATGGACGCCTTTGGAGAAGATTTAAAATAATTGTATCATTGTATCCCCGAATCACATCACTGCTAATCATACTTTCAGGCATGAGTCCATAAACTGCTGCCCTTACCCCCTCGTATTATAAAGTAGTAGTGTTTATAGTCCCTCTCCAAGGACTGTATGCTAT
>CAOKVX010000036.1 GCA_948472945.1 uncultured Clostridia bacterium | reverse complement strand
AAAGTTTTTGCATATGCTATAATGCCGATAGGCAAAAAGATATGACAGTTCCATGTGAACGTAGAATGAATCCCCAAACCGTAGTAGCGTACAGTCTGGGGATTCTTCTTTTCCTCCCGTTGCCGGGTGTAGGTTGGACAACACAAAAATTATAACATATAAATTAATATTCTTCTATCCTTTTTAAAGGCTTCATAATTGGGATTGTGGTTGATACAATACGATGCTCGCTATATCTGCGGACACTGGTACAAGGCAGCATTTTGGGGTAATTTATGAAACTGAATGTGAATGGTTACACTAGTGTGACAAAAGATTAAAATATATAACCCCGCAAACAGCGCATAACACAGTCTGCGGGGTTGATTTTATTAAAATTCACTGTTATAAAACATAAAATTGTCCGTCAATTCACGCATATCCCCTGTCTTTTCCTGCATAGAAGATACACATTGCCCCTGGTCCCACATGCGTTCCCGAACAGTGGTCGTATACCCTTATAATAATTTCCTTAGGCGGCCTCAGCTCGTTCACTTTTGCGGCAATATACTCCGCATCTTCCCTGCAGTCGCAGTGGGCAATCGCAATGGTTTGGTTTTCAACGTCAACAGCGTATTTTACGTAATCGTTGACAAGCGCGTCCATCGACTTCTTTCTTCCGCGAACTGTGCCAAACTTATCAATTTTACCCTCGTCGCTTGCAAAAAGAATAGGTTTGATGCTTAAAATGGAGCCGAGCACAGCCTCCGCCTGAGATATTCTTCCGCCTTTCTGCAGATATTTGAGGTTATCGACAGTAAATATATGTCGCATTTTGAGACGGTTGTCAATGAGCCACTTGCTGACCTCATCTATTGTACCGCCGTCCTTGCGCATCTTTGACGCCTCTATGCATAAAAGACCCTCGCCGAATGAGGCTGACATAGAGTCAATCACAACAATCTTCCTGTCAGGAAAATCCTCCACCAAATCCTCCTTAGCAATAAGCGCCGACTGGTAAGTCCCCGTCAGCTTTGCAGACATACACACGAATATTACATCCTCTCCGCCCTCAAGGAACGGCCTTAGTTTATCGTCTATATCAACGGGATTTATCAGGCTTGTTCTTACATCGGCCCCCGCCCTTATTTTGTCATAAAATATCTTTCCGGCCTCGTCGTCGTCCCTGCCCTCCTCATAACAAATATATTCCTCTCCGTCTATGGTGCATTTAAAAGAAATAATCTCTATATCGTATCTGTTTAGTAAATCCTCCGTTAGATTACTTCCTGAATCGACAATAATCCTAAACATATTTTTACCCTCCATGACATGTAGTATTGAATACTACATTACATTACAATGTGTACCTTGTCAAGGGGATATTGATACAAAATTAATCAGCACACAAATATTTAGCAAAAATTTATGTGCTGATGGTTTTAAACAAAAATATAATAGCAATATTTACTTTTCTTTCTTAAATGCAAAAAATCTCTGACCTATATAATTGAGCATTACAAACAATACCATACCGGCCAGCTTTGCGACATTGTACTGAACGCTCTCGCCCGCGTCAGACAATAGATATTTTATTGCAGGAGTAGCGGCGCCGTAGGCGATTACCGCACAAACAACAATGTTCACCGTAAACTTTGCTACAACCTTAAAGCTCTTGTCCTTATTCTCAAAAGTAAAATGTTTGTTAAGGAAATAACTCAGCACACTTCCAAGTATATAGTTTGCTGAAATTGAAACCCAGTGGCTTACATCCCTGTCAACATCAAACACCCCTGTCAGCAGATAATCTAAGCTGAACATAACCGCCATTCCAAAAAGGGTATTGACAATACCAACCAGTATAAACTTCCAAAATGTCTTATCAAGCAGTTTTTTTATCATAATTGCACCTCAGCTGCGCGTCTTTTTAGATAACGGCATTATAAGACGCTTCACCGGATTAACCTCCAATCCATTATAAAATACCTGCGCTTTATACAGTTTGCCCGTATAAAGTGACAGAATTACAGTAAATGCAATTAATATTATAACATAGACAACGCTTAAAGCAATACTTATTCTTCCAATCAGAATATCACCCGGCAGCATAAACACCGACGTGAATGGAATAATATGCAGCACTTTATCTAAAACAGGGCTTAATTTACCTCTCATAGGTAATAAATAAGCAGCCAGAAATCCAAGAACTATAAAGCACTGATAAATTCCGAAGCATGACGACATTTCCTCGGCCTTTGACACCGGACTAGCTACAAGTCCTGCAAAAACACAAAGGAACAAAAAGCCAATATACAGCACAGCAAGCGAAATAATAACCGCAGGACCCGAGAATGCAAGTCCTCCGCCACTGTCTCTGAGCACCTTAATAATCTCAAACACGTAATTTGTATACTCGGGATTGATGACCCTTGCCATAAGATGCCCTAAACCAATTCCTGAAACAACGCCGATTATCCACATTGTCATCTGAAGCACGGCTATAAATGTCATCGCAAGAATTTTTCCTACAATCAGGCTTGACGGCCTCACAGTAATGAGCAGCGTCTCCATAAGCTTTGAAATTTTCTCCGATATTACAATCTTACCTATCGACTGACCATATACCAACGACATCATATAAAGTACGAAAACTATAATAATCGGACCGATTGTCTCAAATAATACAGTGCCCATATTTACGTTCTCATCACCTTCGGTACTGACGTTAACATTTACCGGGGTGTATGCTCTCATCAAAGCAGCGCCGTCAATCATACCGCCCGCCGCTTTCTTTGCAATGTTAACCTTTCCAAGCCTTTCAACATAAGTTATAATATCAGGCATAATATCCGACGCGTCATCATCTTCAAGGACGCTCCACTCAGGAGCGCTGACTTTAACCGCATAACCCTCGCCGTCGTTCGTTATGACAACGTCAAACGCCCTGTCGTCGTTCTTCGGAACGCTTCTTCCGACTACACACTCCATCAATCCAAAATATTTGAAATCGACATACACCATATCGGATTCATTTATGATGTAAAGTCTCTCTGCATTTTCCGGTACATTTTCCTCTGATTTGTCCGGCTTCGCCGCAAATACAGTCACTGCTAGCCCTATCACGCATATGATAAGCGGAATTATAAATGTTGAAAATATGAAACTTTTCCCCTTTGTATTCTGTCTGAATGTAAATAAAAATACGTCTTTCATTTAATTACCCCCCTTTACTCTTCCATGCGCCGCTATGTTAACAATGTCCTTAATCTTAAGTCTGGTTCCGTTATAAAACAGCATAAACTCATAAACCTTGGACGATAACACTATTAGGAAAACAACAGCCGCATAAAGTATTAAAAGGGATAAAAGTGCGCTGCCAATATCGACAGAGCCTGTCAGTATATTCTGTGGAACCGAGAAAGGCGAGGACAGCGGCAGAAGATAAGTCACAGTTTCATATATCCCCTGTTCTCCGGAATAATTGTTCATGACAAGCCTCATTCCTACTCCAATTGCCATGTATGCCCCAATCATAAGCATGAAAGTCACTATTACCATTCCCTCAGAAACCTCTTCTATCTTACTTACAGACGCCCCTGCAAGACTTGCCACCAGAGAATAGAACAACAATCCGCCTAAAACAAATAATATGGCAATCAAAACCGACAGCGGGTTAACCGTAAAGGACATGCTTGAACTGTTCAAATTTTCCACACTGTTAACAATATAATTAGTAACTATATTGTCAAAAAATATGTTGCACATGACGGCAGACGCGGCAGCCGACAGAATCATCGCCAAAACCTGAATAATTACAGTTGAAATTACAGCAAGAACTTTTCCTGCCATAACTGCCATAGGTCTTACCGTAATCATCAGGAATTCTACCATCTTTCCTGCTTTCTCTGTCACTACGGACGTAGCTATCCTCTCTGCGCTGAATGATATTATGAATATAAGTATCATAATATATCCAAGCTGAATCATATAGGTGAGAAAATTAAATTTGTCAGAGTAATTTTCACCGGACTCACCCAAAAAACCGGACACCTCCACATCACGGCCATCGCCAAGCCCAGTACTTACATTGTCAAGCTGAAGAAGTTCAAGCCTGCTTTTTAACGATTCCAAAGCCTCGTCAAGAACTCCCATGTCATGCATAATTTCCCATCCCACGGTTATATCTATATCATAGAGGCCATCCTCACTGTTAACACTCAAGAGAGCATATGTGTTGTCATTGTTGATATCGGCTCTTTTTGAATCCAATACTTCCTTATCCGAGTACAGATATTCGCACTTGTACATACCCTCCCAATCTGTTATTACACTTTCCAGGGCCTTATCAGAATTGTCATAATACAAATACACAGCCTCAACTTCTGTAATACTCTTTGTCTCACCAGACGCCCCCGCGCCGCCGTTCCCGGTTTCCTCCGCGGCTCCGTAGGAACTGTCTGATATAAATGCCGCACATGGCAGGACAACTGCGGCAAGAATGCACAAAATAGCAAACGACACTTTAAACGATTTGTTTTTGAGCGTCTGAATAAATGTAAACGAATATATGTCTTTCCAACCGTTCAAATTAAACATTGTCATGATTATCGCCCACTTTCTCAACAAATATCTCGTGAAGCGACGGCTCCCTAAGCTCATAGCGCACAACAGAATGTCCCGCATTAATAAGCGCTCCAAGAAATTCCTTCGCCTCGGATTCGCTGTTAACCCTAATCCATGTACCGTCCGGCGTCTTCTCCACTACTTTAAGATGTCTCTCCTCAACAAGGTCGTCAAATCTATCGTCACATTTTACTACAAGATTTACACGCCCATACCCTTTCTTAATATCATTGAGATTGCCCTGAAGCACAGCCTTTCCCCGGTTAAGTATAGTAATATCCTCGCAGAATTCCTCAACAGTGGACATCTGATGGCTGGACATAATAAGAAACTTGCCCTTATCCCTTTCCTCTCTTATAATCGTCTTAAACAAATCGGTATTTACCGGGTCAAGACCGCTGATAGGCTCGTCAAAAATCAACAGCTCCGGCTCTGCAATTAGAGCTGACATAAGCTGAATCTTCTGCTGATTTCCCTTTGACAGCTGGTCTGCTTTCATCGGTTTAACCTTTCTCCGGTTTATTCCGGCTGTTTTTTCCGGATACAGATACTCGTCAAGCATAAGCCTTCCCGACCAGTATGCTATTCTCTCCTTTGCGTCGGCCTTGCTGACATTTTTAAGCTTCGCAAAATATAAAAGCTGGTCCATAAGCTCATACTTAGGATAGAGCCCCCTCTCCTCCGCCAAATATCCTACCGGAGTCTTAATAGGATTAAGCGGGGAACCTTTCCACAAAACTTCCCCGCCATCTTTTACTATCATATCAAGCATCATTCTTATTGTAGTTGTCTTACCCGCACCATTAGTGCCAAGAAGCGCATAGACTCCCGGCTCGTTCATACTGAACGACAGACTGTCAACTACAACCTTGTCTCCATATTTCTTTGTCAATCCGTTAACTGTTAATGACATAACTACTTTCTCTCCTCCCCTGTTTATCTTTATGTAAATAATATAATAAAACAAAATAACAAATATACTGTCACCTTGTTTCATATATTAAACATAATAATATCATTATGAATACTTCATGTCAACAATGTTAACGGATTAAATCACACATTATATGTTGTACTTTCGGATATAATATAATAAAAAGGCGGTGCGAAAAGAATGTACGAAGAAGATTTTCCTATAAGATTAGCAAAATTACGCACGAAAAAAGGCGTATCTGCCCGCGACATGAGCTTGTCAATCGGTCAGAACGCCGGATATATCAACAATATTGAAACAGGCAAAGCACTTCCATCAATGTCAAACTTTTTTTATATATGCGAATACCTTAACATATCCCCGCATGAATTTTTTGACTTTGACACTGAAAATCCGAGGAAACTCCAACTTCTTGTAAATAATCTCAAACAACTGGATTCAACCCAGTTTGAAAACATCTACTCAATCGTTGAGGCTTTGTCCCAAATTAGGTAAAGTACCATCGCCTCATTAATTCTCATAAACAGCAAGGGCATATTCAAGTGAAATATTGCCTTTAGCATATTTTCTGTAAAACTCGCCAAGTATCTGCTTTGCTATAAGCTCCATCTCATCACGCTTTATATCAACAAACGCTATGAGCTGCTGCGTGCTGCTATAACGCATGGAGCTTTCAATCTGGCGTGACATAGTAACAATAACTTTCTCAAGCTGTTCCATAAAAAAGTCCCTCTCCTCAATACTTATAGGTATATTGTCATCAGAGATAATTAAAAACATTGCAAAGCCGAGCGTATGTTCCCTGCGCTCCACCATCTCTCTCACAAACGGCTTAATATGGCTCAATTCAGGATACTCTATTGTCTCCTCCTCTTTGTTATCAATCATGCGGACAAATCCCATAACATGAGCGATGTCCATCTTACAAGTAGCCTTGACCTCAGTCCTTGACATGCTCTGATACAGGTGAAAACTCTTTCCCTTATTTTTCTTAGTATGATACAGCGCCTTATCCACACATGAGAGAAGGTGATTGTACTCCTGTCCTTCAAGCACTGACAGCGCCATGCCTATTGAAACGGACACCTTATTTTTCTGCTCCTGCAGCTCTTCCTTAGAATTAACACTCTCTATAATATCTCTGGCAAGCTGCTCAGCCTGTGACACTGTACGTATTCCCTCATAGAGACATACAAATTCATCCCCGCCGAATCTCGCCACGATTGCGTTAGGCACAATATTTGAAATAATAGCCGCAACCGTTGTAAGGCAATGGTCCCCAAATAAAATTCCATTGTCTTTGTTTATCTCACGCATATTGTCAATATCAACCATCATAAGGCATCCGTATTTTTCATTCAGGCTTTTAATTATTTTTCTCTCACCGACTTTGCGGTTATATACGGCAGTAAGATAGTCAAGCTCACGTTCCTTTGCAATTAAACGGTTCTGTTCGTCAACAACTTTCCTCAGTATATGATGACTGAACAGACTTATATCGTCCTCTACTACACTTTCCTCCTCGTCAGGACTTATCTGCTCAATCACATTATTTCGCAGAAGATCCAAAAACACGTCGGTAATTGCAGGGTCAAACTGCTTACCCCTGCACTTTGCAATTTCATTTATTACCTCTTCATTTTTAAGACGCTTGCGATACACCCGCGTACTGGTCATAGCATCATAGGCATCAGCTATTCCTATGATTCTAGCAATGAGCGGTATCTCGTCCCCCTTAAGGCCTTTGGGGTAACCCTTGCCGTCATATCTCTCATGATGATACATGGCGCCCACGTTTATTTCATGAAATATTCCGCTGTCTTTCAGTATATCCCCGCCAATAATTGTATGCGATTTCATAAGCTCATACTCGCTGTCGGTAAGCTTTGACGGCTTGTTAAGCACTACGTCCGGAACTCCTATTTTACCAAGGTCATGCAGAAGCGCTATGTATTCTATGTTCCTAATCTCATCCTCACTCATTCCAAGCGCCCTTGCAATGCAGACTGAATATGTTGACACACGCTTTGAATGTCCCTTTGTATACTCGTCCTTTGCATCTATAGTATTTGCTATCGTAGTAATCGTCTGCATAGTCATCTGCTGAATCTGCTGATTCTTCTTATTAAGCGCCTGAATATTATCCTCGTTCTTTTTGTATATGGAATCAAACAGCTTTACGGCAAAATAACAGCCTGCAAAACACAGAAGCATAAGCGCAATCTGAATCTCAGCATCCTTACTGTTCACAAGCGTAACTTCACCGATACTTATACGGTATATTATACTTGCCGCATTCAATACAAGCGAAGCACCTCCCGCAATCAATACCAACCGCGGCTCATGATACAAAATTATAAGCGAAAGCAATGGGAATATATATGTAAATACGATAAATGTACTTCCTGTAAACATCGCAAAAAGATACATACAAAAGTATCCGGCGACAATTATGTAACGCAGGCGCACCATATAAGGGTTCTTATAGTACAGCAGCCAACAAACAATTGCCGGTATACCGGCAACCGCAATGAATATAAGCACATACCCTATTGTACGCTGTTCTTTAAGCAACTCTCCAAAATAAGCAACCGCAAGAACGGCAACTATAGCTGTCCATCCCATTAATAACTCATAGTTAATTCTCTTTGTCTGACTATCCATCGGCTCACCCACCTCAAACCAATATTTATTATTATTTACATTATAACATACATAAGTTTAAAATAAAACAGTCATATATAAAAAAGCTTAAAACACATATATATACATACGTACACATATATTATACATATTACCGAAAAAATCTATTTGCACTGCGTTTGTTATATATTGTTACATACGTGTTATATACAAACGAAGCGATATATTATCAAAATACCAAATCAACATTTATTGACTTATAAAATTTAGTATGTTAATTTTACTACTGCTGAAAGATAACAGTATACAAAATAACATCGAAAGGATAGTTTAAAATGAAATTACCAAACGGATACGGAAGTGTTGTAAAGCTTTCCGGTAAGAGGAGAAAGCCCTGTATTGTACGAAAAACCAGCGGTTGGCATATCGACAATAGTAAAGGGAAAAAAGTACAGGAATTTTTTATAGTCGGTTACGCCACCACAAAAGCAGAAGGACTTCAGATGCTGGCGAACTACAATAACATTCCATTCGACGGCAAGGTTTCTAAAATGACATTTGCGGATGTTTACGATGAGTGGTCAAGGCAAAAATTTCCAACTATATCAGATTCAAATAAAAAATGCTATACTGCCGCTTACAAGGCATGCAAAATGTTATACTGCAAAGTCTTCAAAGACTTAAAACTTATCGACTTACAAAATGTAATCGACACCTGCGGAAAGAACTACCCAACATTAAAAAAAATTAAGATTTTACTAAACCAATTATATCATTTTTCTTTAAAAAATGATATATGCATCAAAGATTATTCATGTTTCGTAAGCGTTGCGCAGTACAAAAACCGAAACCCAAACAAATATGACCGAAACAAGTTTCAGAAAGAAGAGATTGAGTTAATATGGAAGTATAAGGATAATAAATATTATCAGATTATTCTTATGTTATTATATAACGGCACTCGCATATCAGAATTTTTGGATTTAAAAAAAGAAAACGTACACCTTGAAGAACATTATTTTGACGTTATAAACAGCAAAACAGAAAACGGAATACGAAAGGTTCCCATCGCCGACAAGGTATTTCCTTTCTATAAAGCGTGGTATGAATCTTGTCCTGGCTGCGAATACCTGCTTCACACAAAAAACGGCAGACATTTCTTATACAGAAATTATTACGACAACTATTACATGCCTCTTATAAAACAACTCGGCATCGAACATACACCACACTGCTGCAGGCACTCCTGTGTTTCAATGCTTGCAGAAGCCGGAGTTAACCAGACAATTATCAAAAAAATTGTAGGCCACTCGGGAGCAATGAACCTTACAGAAAAAATATACACACATTTTGATGTCCAGGAACTTGTAAACGCAATAAATAAAATATAGACATTAATCTTTTCTGTCCAATTTTAATATTTATTCATGTTACATATGTGTTACATTTACACTGTGATAAAATAAACATTACTATATTTTAATTACTATATTATTTAAAATCAATTGCGACTTCGCTTATTTATTTGTTAACTTTCTTTGTTATCTAAAATTACGGCAAATATTTATATGTTTTAAAGAATATAAATACAGTTACCGCCCTGACAACGTCAGGAAATATTATCAAGCTTGTTAAGGGTTCAGACGGATTCACTCTCCGTGCTTCAAAGGTTTTTGCTGACGCACTTGGATTTAAGGTTGGTTATTTTGGAGACGGTGTCGTAAAACCGACTGATAAACCTGCCACAACAGACGAGCCTGTAACTACAGATGAGCCTGTTGCAACTGATGAGCCTGTAACTACAGATGAACCTGCCACAACAGATGAACCTGTTACGACAGACGAGCCTGTTACGACAGATGAGCCTGTTACGACAGATGAGCCTGTTACGACAGATGAGCCTGTTGCAACTAATGAGC
>CAOKVX010000035.1 GCA_948472945.1 uncultured Clostridia bacterium | reverse complement strand
ACACCGTCTGAAACCTACCACAATGGAGAATAAGCGGTTTATCATCGAAGGCAAGCTGCTCCCCTACTTTGGCAGGCTGAAAGTGTGCGATATTGATACCATTAAAATCCGAAAATGGCAGAATGAGTTGATTTCATATCGGGGCGAGGACGGAAAACCATTTTCCCAAACATATTTAAAAACGGTCAACAATCAGCTTTCGGCGCTGATGAATTATGCTGTGTCCCATTACCACCTTGCATTCAATCCCTGCAAGGCCGCCGGCAGTATGGGGAAAAGCAAAGCAGAGGAAATGCACATCTGGACACAGGAACAATATGAACAATTCTCCGGCGCCATCCAGAAATCATCCGTAAAACTGGCTTTTGATATGCTGTTTTATACCGGGATGCGGTCAGGGGAGCTGCTGGCACTCACTCCTGCAGACATTCTTCCCTCTAAGCGGGTGGATATCAATAAGAATTATGCAAAAGTAAAGGGGGAGGAACTGTTTCTGGAACCGAAGACACCCAAAGCAAAGCGGTGTATCTCCATTCCAGATTTTCTGTATGATGATATTCACGAATATATATCGAAGCTTTATGGAATTGGAAAGGGAGACCGAATCTTCTATTTTACAAAATCTGCCCTGGAAAAGGAAATAAAGCGGGCATCTGAAAAAGCAGGACTGACGCCGATCCGAGTACATGACCTGCGGCACAGCCACGCAAGTATGCTGATAGAACTCGGCTTTACCCCATTGGAGATAGCTGACCGCCTGGGACATGAATCAGTAAAGACGACACTTGACACCTATTCCCATCTGTACCCAGACAAGGACCAGAAGCTGGCCGACAGGCTGAACCAGTTCCGCCGGACACCACCGCCAGAAGAAAGCACTTGAAACTCTGCACAGATTGTGGTATATTGAACATAAAGAAGGACACCTGCTGGTAACAGGTGCCCCATAGGAGCCCCACTCCAAAGGTGGAGTTTCCCAAGCGAGCATTTACCTCTCAGCGAGAGGCGCCCATCCTGGTTGCAACAGGGTGGGCATTATTTTTTTCGCTTGTGTTCCTTATCTCTGTCGAGAAAGGCAAGCAACGCTATAACAAAACTACCAAAGGCAATCAGCAAGCCGATTATCCCTATAAATATCAAAATGATATCCGCAGCAGTCATTGGCGCCACCTCCCTTCCTATGTATTCCGGCAAGCCGGTCATTGGCTTGGGAGGCTACCACCCCTGTCATGGGTTCCATATTGGAATACTACCACAGTTCGACAGGAATTTCAATCAGATTATCTTTTCGTGGAATATGTGGAAAGTGTTTCAAAATCAATCTCAAAACAATCTCACGGAAGAAAAAGAAAGACTGAAAAGCACTGATTTTACGCACTTTCCAGTCCAAATGTCCGTTATTCGAACTCTATAGTTCCCGGTGGCTTACTTGTCAAATCATACATCACCCTGTTAACTCCGTCCACCTCATTTATAATTCTTGTCATAACCTTTTGAAGCACCTCGAACGGTATATCTGAACAATCTGCTGTCATGAAATCTGATGTGTTCACTGCTCTCAGTGCAATTGCGTAATCGTATGTCCTGAAATCTCCCATAACACCGACTGAACGCATATTTGTGAGGGCGGCAAAATATTGTCCAAGTCCTTCTATGCCTGCTTTTTTTATTTCTTCACGGTAAATGAAATCAGCCTCCTGCACAATCTTAACTTTTTCCTCCGTCACTTCTCCGATAATACGTATTCCGAGTCCCGGTCCCGGGAATGGCTGGCGGTCTACAAGATAGTCAGGTATTCCAAGCTCGCGTCCTGCCTTGCGCACCTCGTCCTTGAAAAGCATCCTAAGAGGTTCTACAATCTCTTTGAATTCAACAACGTCGGGCAGTCCTCCGACATTGTGATGGCTTTTTATTACGGCAGATTTACCTAGACCGCTTTCAATAACGTCGGGATAAATCGTTCCCTGCACAAGAAAATCAACTTTACCTATTTTTTTAGCTTCCTCCTCGAACACACGGATAAATTCTTCACCGATTATTTTGCGCTTCGCCTCTGGCTCCGTCACGCCTGCAAGTTTTTTATAGTATCGCTCCTGTGCGTTAACTCTGATAAAGTTAAGTTCGTATGGACCATTAGGTCCGAATACCTCCTCAACCTCATCGCCCTCGTCCTTTCTAAGAAGTCCGTGGTCCACAAAAACACAGGTAAGCTGTTTTCCTATAGCTTTTGATAAAAGCACCGCCGCAACAGAGCTGTCAACTCCTCCAGATAACGCGCAGAGAACCTTTCCATCTCCAATCCTTTCTCGAAGCTGTGTAATAGTAGTATCAACAAAGCTGTCCATTTTCCAGTCGCCTGTGCATCCACATACGTCAAACACAAAATTCCTAAGCATCCTAATTCCCTCTTTTGTATGCATAACCTCAGGGTGGAACTGCGTAGCATAAATCCTTGTTTCTTCATTTTCCATTGCAGCCACAGGACAGTTAGGCGTATTTGCAATACTCTTGAAGCCAGAAGGACACTCAGCTATATAATCAGTGTGGCTCATCCAGCATACTGTTTTATTATCTGAATCTAAATCTAGGTTCTTGAACAGGACTGACCGAGCATCAACAGTAACCTCCGTATATCCATATTCACTAACAGGCGCTGTTTTTACAACACCTCCGAGACTGTATGCCACAACCTGTGAGCCGTAACATATACCAAGGATGGGAATCCCAAGGTTATATATTTCATCCTGATAATTTGGGGAACCTTCTGCGTAAACACTGTTCGGGCCTCCCGTAAAAATAATTCCTTTTGGATTCAGCTCCTTTATCTCATCAATAGATATTGTATAGGGCTTAACTTCACAATAAACATTGCACTCCCTTACCCTTCTCGCAATAAGCTGATTATACTGACCGCCAAAGTCAAGTACTATAACAAGTTCCTTATCCATAAATTCTTATCCCCTTATAAATATTTAGCAATATTAAAATGCTTTTATTCGCGCATACACAACGAACACGCGTGTGCTTTCCTGCATAATATAATTTACAATTTTTTTAAATGAATTCATTAACGTGTATTTTATATAAGCTCATTCAAAATCCTGATAATAGAATATATTCTATAACTGCAGTTCGTCAAGTGTAAGTTTATAAGAATTCATGAATTCTTTCTGAAACACTTCAACTTCCTCCAGACCGAGCTCGCTGACAGCCCTCTCAGTCGCCATTTTTGCATTTATAAATTCGGAATTGCCGGCTTTCTCCTCCTCAATGCATTTGATTAGTGCGCTAAGCTTATCAGCAGCTTTTACAAGTTTCCATAAATACTCGTCATCCTCTTCTTTAAAAAATAAATCCCTATAATATTCTCTCATGTCTTCAGGGAGCATATTCAAAAGCCTATCCGCAGCAACATGTTCAACCTCCCTGTAAGCCGATTTTATATTTGCATTAAAATACTTGACTGGCGTAGGCAAATCACCTGTAATTATTTCCGTGGCATCATGGTATATTCCAATAAGGGCTGCCTTGTATACGTCAAGGTTCTTTTCAAATCTCACATTGCCAATCACAGCAAGCGCATGGGCTATCATTGCTACGTCAAGTGAATGTTCGCTTATATTTTCTGAGCTAGAGTTGCGCATAAGCGCCCACCGCTCAATATATTTCATTCTAGCCATCATTGCAAAAAAATGATATGATTCGTTCATTATCAGCTAATCCTTTCATAGATTAAATATGTTTAAGTTTTATACATTTACGTCAAATACCCAGTAACAGGCTATAACGCATGTTTATTTTTTTCTCCAAAATTTATCCAACCCAAAAGATATACTATTGTATTTAGCCTTGAGCCGGATATGATAATGCTTTAAATGATACGCGTTTACGTATACTGCACAACTTACATATTAACATAAAACATCAGCCAAACTATATAATACAAAAAACCGCAAAAACTCTTCATTCTGAATATTTTTTAAAGTCCCATTTTTTTGAGATACATTCCGGTATAACTTTTCTTTACGCGTGCTACATCCTCGGGTGTACCCGAAGCTATCACGGTACCTCCCCTGTCACCGCCCTCCGGTCCTATATCGATAATATAATCCGCCGTTTTGATGACGTCGAGATTGTGTTCTATTACAATTACAGTGTTTCCACCCTCGGTAAGACGTTGCAAAATCTCAATTAATTTGTGAACGTCCGCAAAATGAAGTCCTGTTGTAGGTTCATCGAGAATATAAATTGTCCTGCCAGTGCTCCGTTTGCTGAGCTCTGTTGCAAGCTTTATTCTCTGCGCCTCGCCTCCTGACAGCTGAGTTGAAGGCTGCCCAAGTTTAATATAAGACAGACCAACGTCATATAATGTTTGAATCTTTCTGCTTATTGTCGGTATATTTTCAAAAAAATGAAGCGCTTCCTCTACAGTCATCTCAAGTACCTCAAAGATATTTTTTCCTTTGTATCTGACATCGAGAGTTTCCCTGTTGTAGCGCATACCGCTGCAAACTTCACAAGGAACATACACATCGGGAAGAAAATTCATTTCAATCTTAATGATACCGTCACCGCTGCAGGCCTCGCACCTGCCGCCTTTCACATTAAATGAAAATCTTCCTTTCTTGTAGTTTCTCATTTTTGCATCGGGAGTCGCGGCAAATAAATCGCGTATCATGTCAAACACGCCCGTATAGGTTGCAGGATTAGACCTCGGAGTCCTGCCAATAGGCGACTGGTCGATGTTTATAACCTTATCTAACTGTTCCGTGCCGGTTATCCCATTATTTTTACCTGGAATTGTTCTTGCCCTGTTAAGTTTTTTTGCCAGCGTCTTATATAAAATCTCATTTACAAGCGAGCTCTTTCCTGAACCTGATACCCCTGTAACGCATGTCATTACACCTAGCGGGAAGTCAACATCTATCCCCTTTAAATTGTTCTCTTTCGCTTTCTTTACCGTTATCCATCCTGTCGGCTCTTTCCTTACCTGAGGGACCGGAATGGAAACCCGCCTGCTGAGATAAGCCCCAGTCACAGATTCACTGCAGGCCATAATATCGTCAGCTGTTCCAACGGCAACCACTTCTCCGCCATGCTCACCTGCACCTGGACCTATATCCACAATATAATCCGCCACCATCATTGTGTCCTCGTCATGCTCAACAATTATTAAAGTGTTTCCGAGGTCTTTTAGGTTCTTAAGAGCATCAAGAAGCTTATCGTTATCCCTCTGATGCAGGCCTATGCTTGGCTCGTCAAGTATATATGCGACGCCAACCAGCCCTGAACCTATCTGTGTTGCCAGCCTGATTCTCTGCGCCTCACCGCCTGAGAGTGAACCTGCAGAACGCGACAGCGTAAGATAATCAAGTCCGACCTTTACAAGGAAACCAAGCCTTGCCTTTATCTCCTTCAATATGTCCGAGCCGATTTTAAGCTGTACTTCATTCAACTGTAATTTATCCATAAAATCAGCTAGCTCGTGGACCGGATACTCAGTTAATTCCGATATGTTTTTATCACCAACAGTGACAGCTAGAATTTCCCTTTTAAGCCTTCTTCCTTTACATTCACTACATGGTGTTATTTTCATAAACTCCTCATACTCCTGCCTGATTGTATCGGAGGAGGTCTCTCTGTATCTTCGCTGTGTATTTCTTATAATGCCCTCGAATACTATATCGTACACGCCGACTCCGCGCTGCCCTTTATAAGTAATTTTGATGCTTTTATCAGTTCCATTCATTATAATGTCTTTAATTTTTTGAGGATAATCCTTGTAAGGTGTGTCAAGTGAAAATTTAAACTCCTTTGCAAGGCCTTCCATGATACATCTGGAATAGCTGCCGCTGTCCGTCACCGCCTGCCATCCCATAACCGCTATAGCTCCCTCGTCAATGGAGAGCGTATCGTCGGGTATAATGAGTTCCTGATCAAATTCCATTTTAAACCCGAGACCGTTACACACCGGGCATGCCCCGAACGGGTTATTAAATGAAAAGTTTCTCGGCTCTATCTCATCGATACTGATACTGCAGTCGGGACAGGCGAAACTTTCGCTGAAATTTATTTTATCTCCTCCTACCACATCAACCACCATAAGCCCATCCGAAAGTTTAAGGACATTTTCAATTGAATCTGCAAGACGGTTTTCTATGCCTTCCTTTATTACAAGACGGTCTACTACTATCTCAATGTTGTGTTTTATATTTTTGTCCAAAACTATTTCCTCAGACAGGTCGTATACATTTCCGTCAACCGATACCCTTACATATCCGCTTTTCTTGGCCTGCTCAAATACTTTGACATGCGTTCCCTTTCTTCCGCGCACAACCGGCGCAAGAAGCTGGATTTTCGTTTTGTAGGGCAGCTTCATAATCTCGTCAACCATCTGGTCAACCGTCTGTTTATTTATCACCTTGCCGCATCTAGGGCAATGCGGTATTCCGACACGCGCATACAGAAGCCTGAAATAATCATATATCTCCGTAACTGTCCCAACAGTTGAGCGCGGATTTCGGTTTGTAGATTTCTGGTCTATCGAAATGGCGGGCGACAGTCCCTCAATACTTTCAACATTAGGCTTTTCCATACGCCCAAGGAACATTCTGGCATAAGATGAAAGCGACTCCATATATCTTCTCTGCCCTTCTGCGTATATTGTGTCGAATGCAAGCGATGATTTGCCGGAACCTGACAATCCCGTAAGTACAACAAATGAATCTCTCGGAATATCAACGTCTATACCTTTCAGATTATGCTCTTTTGCTCCTCTTATTCTTATAAAATTATCTTTCATTGCCCTTTTACATACCTCCGCTTATCTCCAACAATTGTTTTTTCAAATCTACTATCAGGTCTCTGAGCTCGGCCGCCGCCTCGAAATTAAGGTCAGCCGCCGCCTTGTGCATTTTTTTACTGTACTCGGCAATAAGCTTTTTAATCTCTTTCTCGCTCATAGACTCAATATCTTTCTCAAGCTCCTCCTTAACCTGCGGAACATCCTTCGATATTCTTATCAGGTCACGGACGGCTTTCTTTATTGTCTGAGGTGTAATTCCATGCTTTTCATTGTATTCCTGCTGTATTTTTCTACGCCTGTCAGTCTCGTCTATCGCCCGCCTCATTGAATCCGTAATATTGTCGGCGTACATTATAACATGTCCCTCCGAATTACGAGCCGCACGTCCGACAGTCTGTATAAGCGATGTCTCAGACCGTAAAAATCCCTCCTTGTCAGCGTCAAGTATTGCGACAAGGGTAATCTCCGGAATATCAAGACCCTCCCTAAGAAGATTAATACCGACAAGCACATCAAACACATCCATACGCATATCACGTATTATCTCTGAGCGCTCAAGTGTATCTATATCTGAGTGAAGATACCTGACTCTGACTCCGGACTCCGCAAGATATGTCGTCAGCTCCTCCGCCATCCTTTTAGTTAGAGTAGTAATCATTACTTTGTTATTTTTTTCAGTTTCTTTCCTAACCTCCGTAAGCAGGTCGTCCACCTGCCCTTTGACAGGCCTAACATCAATCTCGGGGTCAAGAAGCCCGGTGGGTCTTATAACCTGTTCAACCCTGAGCAGCTCATGCCGGCTTTCATACTCGGAAGGCGTGGCCGAAACACACAGCATCTGGTTAATATGTCCCTCAAATTCATCAAAACACAGAGGCCTGTTGTCAATCGCTGACGGCAGCCTGAACCCGTAATCGACAAGAGTTGTTTTCCTTGAGCGGTCGCCCGAAAACATTCCTCTTATCTGTGGAATAGTAATATGCGACTCATCAACTATTATTAGAAAATCATCAGGAAAATAATCAATAAGCGTGTTTGGAGTCTCTCCCTCGCCTGCTCCTGCCAGATGCCTGGAGTAGTTTTCAATGCCTGAACAAAAACCCGTCTCGCGCAGCATCTCTATATCAAAATTAGTCCTCTCAGATATTCTCTGAGCCTCCAAAAGCTTGTCCTCCGATTTGAAGAACGAAACCCTCTCGTCAAGCTCCTCCTCAATAACCTTTATCGCTTTTTTCATCTTATCCTGTGCAACGACATAATGCGACGCAGGGAATATTACTATATGCTCAAGCTCACACTTCACCGCGCCTGTCAACGTGTCAATCTCCGTAATTCTGTCAATCTCGTCTCCAAAAAACTCTACCCTAACCGCGACATCGGTCGCCGCCGCCGGATATATCTCAACAACATCGCCGTGTACCCTGAATGTTCCTCGGTGAAAGTCCATATCATTTCTTTCATACTGTATGTCGATCAACTTTCTCAAAACCTCATCCCTGTCCTTATTCATGCCCGGTCTGATGGAAAGCGTCATATTCTGATAATCAATCGGACTTCCGAGTCCGTATATACACGAAACGCTCGACACTACAATTACATCGCTTCTCTCAGTGAGAGAAGCGGTAGCCGAGTGCCGCAGCTTGTCAATCTCATCATTGATTGACGAGTCCTTTGCTATATAGGTGTCTGTCGAAGGAACGTACGCCTCCGGCTGATAGTAATCGTAATAGGAGACAAAATACTCTACTGCATTCTCAGGGAAAAATTCTTTGAACTCACCATACAATTGGGCAGCAAGGGTCTTATTGTGCGCTATTACCAAAGTCGGCTTGTTAAGCTGCTGGATGACGTTCGCCATCGTGAAGGTCTTTCCGGAGCCTGTAACGCCCAGTAAAGTCTGGAATTGGTTGCCTTCTTTGAAGCCGTTTACGAGGGCTTCGATCGCCTGCGGCTGGTCGCCGGTGGGCTTGTATTCTGAATGAAGTTTAAATACATTTTGTGCAGTTTGCACAAACATCACCTCCAAAAGTCGTAATCAAAAAGTTCGTCTATCCGCCAGAAATTCGTCCAGGCACGTCTTCTATTTTGGTCTAAAACGACCCCTGGACGAATTTGGGTCACCTATTTTAATTTTTCTCACTCTCCAACCCTCTATAAAACCATGTGGATTAGATGGCATGAAAACATACTTTAGTACATGATTATGAAAATCCATTCCTGCCTTTCATAATATACCACAGAACTTACTTCTTGTCTATAACAAAACAAACATTTGTTCTTATGTTAGCAGCTTTTTATGATACCGCCCCAAGAAATTCAGTTGTGTCTATTACAATTTCCAGAAGCTCTTTCTTAAACTTTTCGTCAACATCTTCCTCCGGCATTACCTCATCTATAAAATCTATGATCTCCGGTATGCAGTCTTCTATAATTCCCTTGTTATCGCCGTACACGTTCATCGTAATGATTTCCTTTGCATGTCCCATCAGCTTCGAGACGGCTTTTGGATGAAAGTCATTCTTCAGAAGCAGAGTACAGAAAGTACTTCTGAGGTCGTGCCAGCGTATATCCGGAAGGCCGTTATCTGAAAGCAGTTTCTTATAATGCTTCCAATGAAAACTCTTGCTCCGAGGTCTGCCATAGCTGGAGCAGCAGATATAATCTAAATCCTGAAACTCCCGCTTCCTCCTGTTCCTGTGTTTCTCATACAGCTTCCTCTCTTCCAAAATTGCCTCAAACACATAATCCGGAATCGGAAGTACCCGGTAGCTTGATTCACTTTTCAAACCGATCTCCTGTTTCGTAAATGTCTTAGGCGCAAAATCTTCCTTTCTGCTGTTTGGTTCAATTCCCAACTGCCGCTGTACGGTCAGCGTCCTGTTTACATAATCTACATCTGAATATTTCAGACCGTTAATCTCACTCCTCCGAAGTCTCATGAGGACATTGAACAGCACCTGCATACGGATCGGCGTTTCTTTGCTCGCTTCCAATAATACCATAATCTGTTCCAGTGTGAGCGTTTTTCTGGTGTCAATATTCCTCGTATGGTATGGTCTCTTCGCTATTTTTTTCGGAAGATGGATTCCCCTTGTTGGGTTCACTGTAATAAACCTGTGGTTCAACGCATAACGAAAAGAGATGTTCATAACCGACTTTACCAATCTGGCTACAGATACGGAATACTCCGCTTTGGCATTGTACAGTTTCTGAACATCCCCTGCATTTACTTCCGCCATTCTCTTGTTCCCTATGGCTGGCGCGATATGGTTTTTCACAATCTCTGAAAACGTGTAGTATGTTTCTTCGCTCTTTGCCCTCTCCCTCAGGTCATGTTCCAGCCAGTATTCCATATACTCACTGACCAGAATGTTTGCATATACAATGTAGCTTCCATTGTACAGTTGCGCAATCGCCTCCTCTCTTGCTTTCCCGGCTTCCCTTTTTGTTGGGAAGCCTGCTTTTTGCTGCACCTTTTCCGAGCCGTCCGTATATTTCAGGATGACACGGAACCCATACGCATTTTTTATCTTCATTACCGGCTTTACATACCAGTCCATATAATTCTGCAATGATAAGTCCAGCATCTACATTTCTCCTCCTCGTATTATATAGTAGTAGTTTTTAGAGACCCTCTCCAAGGTCTTTC
>CAOKVX010000034.1 GCA_948472945.1 uncultured Clostridia bacterium | reverse complement strand
TATAAAATTTCTTTTGATTTTTTCAATTATCTACTTGACTTTTAATAGTTGGTCTTTCCTTAAAAGCTTGCCTGTTTTTTTCATCACGTTATCTGTCTTAAAAAGAATGTTTTCCGTCTCCGCTCCGTCACAGTATTCAAACAGGGGATTAAGAACAACCTCTCCGTCACAATATAAGACCTCTGATATCTCAAGTACCTTTCCTTAAAAGCTTGCCTGTTTTTTTCATCACGTTATCTGTCTTAAAAAGAATGTTTTCCGTCTCCGCTCCGTCACAGTATTCAAACAGGGGATTAAGAACAACCTCTCCGTCACAATATAAGACCTCTGATATCTCAAGTACCTTTCTCGACCTGTCGCGCAGTCTGCCAAGATGAACAATTATATCAATGGCGGACGCAATCTGACGCCTTATTGCCTGAATTGGAAAGTCTTTTGCCATAAGCACAAGCGTCTCAAGCCTGCTTATCATATCCTGTGCGCTGTTGGCATGTCCGGTGGACAAACTTCCGTCGTGACCTGTATTCATTGCCTGCATCATGTCAAGCGCCTCTGAACCCCTAACTTCTCCGACAATAATTCTCGATGGTATCATCCTCAAACTGCTTTTTATTAAGTCCGACATTGTAATCTCATTCTTACCCTCAAGATTGGCATTGCGTGTCTCAAGCCTCACTATATTATCTATTCCCTGAATTCTCAATTCAGCGGAATCCTCAATTGTTATTACTCTCTCAGTGACCGGAATGAATGCTGATAGTACGTTTAGAAACGTAGTTTTACCTGAACCGGTTCCACCCGATATGAATATGTTATACCCTGCCTTTACTGCCGTTTTCAAAAAATCTGCGGCCTCACACGATATAGCCCCCATTTCAACGTATCTGTCCATCGTAAAATCTGACTTTGGAAACTTTCTTATTGTAAGGGCCGGACCATCGACTGCTACAGGGGGCAGTACAATATTTACCCTTGAACCATCCTCCATCCTGACATCCACTATGGGATTGGTCTCATTTACTACACGATTGTGTCCTGAGACAATATGCTGTATTACATTCTCCAGTTTTTCACATGTCTCAAACCTTAATCCTGACGGCTGCATTACTCCTTTTTTATCAATATAAATGTCTGACGTACCATTTACCATTATGTCAGTAATCTCATCATCCTCCAACAGCTCAGACAACACATCAAATTTTCTAAGCGTGTTATATATTTCTTTTTTTATACGTAACTTATCCCGATATGGAATATACTCTTCACACTCTATAAGGGCCGAATCTATTAATTCCTCAAGCAGCGTATCATCACATTCCATTGTCATGTCTATGCTAAGCATAACCTGCTCTCTTATCTTTTCCTTTATTTTTGTGCAGCCAATCGGTTCCTCATCCATTTTTCCCGGGTTTCCTTTCCTTTGTACCAGCCCTCGGGCACATTAATCTCTCGGATATGTTTCCATACACCTTCTTTACCCTCAAGCTTTATGTCGCGCCTTAAATGTTCCTGCCTCCCATAAGCAATTTTTGAATTAACAGGCATCAATATTTCATCACAATAACCGAAGATACAATATGCCGGTTCTCCAAGCAGTCCAATGTTTATAATAATCCTACTGTACTCATCTATCAATTCAAACTGTTTTATAAGCCTTACTATATCATCCGCACTTATATCCCTTATATCCTGATAGTGCCTGACTCCCGCAAGGGAATCATATGTACCAGTCTGCCTTACCATAGCCGGAAGCTTGTACACCATAGACTTGCCCTCCTGTTGTATGAACAGAAGAAGCTCGCTCAGCCCTTTATCATATTCAGTATCTTCCTCCTCAAATTCCGATATATTAAGATAAAGCACTTTTTCTTTTTCACCGGCACATTCAGCAAGCGCCCTCGCAAACTGTCCCCTCTCAATCGGATAGCAGGGTGAAAATACACCTGTTATTTTCGGCATTATGTTTTGGGCTGCACAGCAGTATCTATTCTCTACGGATTTTTCCGATAATATATCATAGATTTGCCTGAATATGACATCAGCTTTTTGATACATAAATATTGCCGGATGCTGAGACTTTGTAATATATTTTTTTCTTGAAAGCACGGCCTTACTGCATGGCATTGACTCAATATGCCCGTCCATACACGTTCCATCCACAAGCAGCAAATCAATTGAATCATTTTTAATAGAATACTCAAGACTTTCTTCATTAGTAAATATCTTCACAATAATTTTTTCTTTTTCATTGTGAATATTGTAATTAAGAAATGCTCCGGCATACCTTGAGTCAAATGTGTACAGTGCGACAACTCCTCTTCCCACTTTCGTACAATAACCTCCCGTAATATACATGCAGTCACCAAAACTGCATAATTCTTGAAAACAGTGAAATAATATTACGAAATATACCAAAAAACAAATAAAGAACTTAAGAAGTATAATGTATTACATATGATATCATGTAATACGCTCTCTGTCAAGAGAATTATTTAGAAAAATATATTTTTAAAAATTCCTACTACAACAAAAAGCGTAGCAACGCCCGGTATTCCAAATATACCTGTAAATAACATTGTAAACACATTTATCCCGACATAAATTTCAATGCCTAACAGCGCCATTACTTTATCAACTATATAGATTGCAATAGAGCCTGCCATCATTTGAATACAAACTACCCACAAAAAATTTTTAAATGCTTTAATAATAATCACCTCTTGTTTGTCCATATTAAAAATTATTCAGTATACGTTTAATTTATGTCCAATTTATAATATTCCGAAAACAGTTTGTATAAATATTTGGATAAATGGGAATTTTATGGATATAGATAATGCATTGACGGTTACATATTGTCATCTGGAAAGGAGATAAGGGTGAAAGAAACTATAGAAGAAAGGATAAATTGCAAACACATATCTTTCACCCTTTGTGTTTGCGCCTCAAATAAAAATGCAAATATTTTTGCTTGAGGCTTGGTAAAATATATGAAAAAAAATAAATCTGATATTAATCTGCGCCAGAAAAGTCTAATGGACGATATTAAAAAAACACGTCAGGCTCTGGATACAGTGTACTGTAATTTTCAGTATGTATCCGACCCTGACCTGATTGATTGTTATATATATGAGATGAACTCTGTTCATCTTAGATATAAATATCTTATGAAACAGCTTCAGCAACTGAGAGTGACGACAAGATAATTATGCTCTCCAGCTCTCTCCGCCGCCCTGACACGTCTCATTAAGATAACCTTTTCCGTATGTAAGTCCGGCGTATATTTGCTGAGCATTTTGCATTACACCTGAAGACTTATCAGACGACGCCACTTTGCGAAACGCCTCAAGAAGCGTCTCCATCATACCTTTAATCCTTGAAAGCAGCTCCATGTCAGCATGCTTTGCAAGTCTGACAAGCGCACCATATACATACTCATAAATTTTTATAAGTCTAAATGATACCTCGTTCTCAAAATTAAGCGCTGCCATAATCTCAGTTAGAAACGACCTTGCTTTTCCAAGATAAACAGCATAATCATCCATGCTGCCCATCTCATAGCAATTCACTGCGTCATTGATGTAATCAAGAAAAATTTCAAACGTAATTACCGTAAGTTCACTCTGGTTTGCCTGCGTTACCCTACGTGAATATGTCTGTATTGCATCTTTGGTCATGACATGCCCTCCCTATAATTACGACTGTAATAACGACAGAATCATCTGAGGTTTATTGTTAGCCTCCGCAAGCATTGACGTTCCTGCCTGTGAAAGCACCTGAAGCTGTGTGAGCGTCGTCATCTCCTCCGCCATATCTACATCTTCAATTCTAGACTCCGCCTCCGTTAAGTTCTGCGTTGATGTATCCAAACTGTTTATCGCATGGTCCAGCCTGTTCTGATAGGCTCCAAGCTTCGCACGTATGTCAGACACCTTATTAATTGCGTCATCCAAAAGAACAATTGCCTCCTGAGCGCCGTCTCTTGTACATATATTAAGCAAGTCTATTCCCAGCGTGGTAGTAGATACCGCCGGTATGCTTATATCAACCGTCTGCCCTTCATTGGCTCCTACCTGAAGCGTAAGATATCCTGCGTCCAATATAGTCAGGACCGCATCTCCGGCTCCCTCTTCAAGCTCAAGCTTCATCTCGAACCCTTCGCTGTCGGTGATAAATACGTCATTTCCGTCTGTACGGTATGTTGCAGTAGTTGCAAAGCCAGTTGAAAGCGAAATAGACGCGTCTGTTCCCTGTCCGGTAAGCGTAGTTCCTATTCCAAGCGCAGCCGCAAGCGTTGCATTATCAGAAAATATGTCTATTCTCTGGCTTGTTCCGTACCTTTTTGTTGTATATTCAATATTGGTAGCAGCATCAATCGCCACCTTATTTCCGGCCGCATCCAACGGCTGCAGTTCAATATTAAGATTATCGCAGGTATTCCTAAGTTTCTCATAAATGGACGAAAGCGTATCGCCTTCCACTATTTTAATATCCTCACCATTAATATTTATTGTGCCTTCCATTGTTTTAGGAATTCCGTTTCCTGACGTAATAGCCGCATCCATAGCGGTACTCTGTATTTTCGCCTGAGTTCCGCATACAACATTAGTCACCTCATAATTCTTTACTTCAACCTCATCGGTCATATATACAACGCTGACCTTTGTATTGTTGGAATATGTTTTTCTCTCGCAGTTACCGTCAAGCAGAGTCTTTGTGTTAAACTCTGTCGTATCAGAGATTCTGTCGATTTCCTCCATCAGCTCGTTAATCTCTTTCTGTATTGACTTTCTGTCGTCGACCGTATTCGTATCATTCGACGCCTGAACAGAAAGCTCTCTCATACGCTGAAGTATTGCCTCTGTCTCTGACAGGGCGCCTTCTGCCGTCTGTATAAGCGATATTCCATCAGAAGCGTTGCGGGACGCCTGTTCAAGTCCCCTTATCTGCGCTTTCATCTTCTGGGATATAGCCATTCCAGCCGAATCGTCGGCGGCTTTGTTTATTCTGTATCCCGAACTGAGTTTTTCAAGACTCCGTGAAAGTCTTTCGTTCACCTTTGCTAAATGGTTATTGGTTGACAATGCTGACACGTTATGATTTATTTTCATATCTGCTCCTCCTTAATCATGTCTGATAGTGTAGTTATTATTGCTTTTGATAATTTGTACATTCTGTCTATTTGTTTCTGTTTATCAGGGTTATCCGCCTTGGCGGCTTCCCCATCCGAACGGACATATTTTTTTCTGATATTATGTACCGCATCATTAAATGAAACTATAGTATAACCGTTTTCTTCTATACTGTTTCTTATTTTACCTGACAGCTCCACGTCATTCATATGCCTGCCGGTGAGCAACAGTCCCTGAACATTATTTCCTTTAATGTCAAGTTCGCAGGATATGTTTCCATAATATTCTGATTCCATCTGTATTTTGACACCGGACTTTTCACTGACGCCGTCAACAATTGTAAGATTAATATTTGTAACGCCGCTCTGTGTTATTATCGGTATCTCAAACGACCTCTTTTTAGCCATCAGCGTTGTAATCTTAAGTCCGCCTTCTATTACCCGCAGTCTGTGAAGCTCGCTTATGTCAAGTTTTCCCTGTTCATTTTTTTCAAATAGTTTTCTTGCGGCCTGTGTCACCTTACTGTACTGTTCTTTCATTGTCTCGTCGTCTGACATGGCGTCAATCAGTTTCTCACTCTCGCTTATAACAGTATCCTTTTCACTGCCTTCACCGCTTTCCCGTATAAGCTGCCTCAGCGCTCCGCCCCCGTCAGTCATAAATTGCCTGACGGCGTTTATATTATATAGCGTGGGCTCAATTCCAAATGCTTTAGCAAATGCGATGCTTTCAGCATCCTGCGCGGCCTCCCTCGCAGTTTGAGCCAAATATTTCATATAACCGTCTTCAATATCTTTATTTTCCTCAATATGAAGTATATTGTCAAGCAGCTGCTCCAGAGGCATAGTAAGCAGCTTTTCCGCCTCTCCACCTGACAATTCATACAGCTTTGATGGCGTTATGCTGTCATTAAGCCTTTCGGCAACATGATTTCCGTATCCGGTCCTAATCATGCTTTCTATCTCACGAGTATCGCCCCTGCCATCATAGAGCCCGGATGTATCGTCAACCTCAACATCAATGTCTCTGCGTCTGCTCCTAACCGCAGTCATAAGATTTGCAAGCGTAAACTCCGCTCCGGAATTGACAACAGCCCCCACGGCCGCCCTGTCGTTTTTTGAAACCTGATGAAGAAGCCTGCATATTCCTATATAAGATTCCCTCTCATCCTCACTGATGCGGTTCTCCTTTTCAAGTTTCCATAAAAATCTGCTGTGGCTGGCCTCTCCGTTATCGGCGTTATTTTCCGCAATCTCACAGTTTATCTCTGCAATATGCGTCTCAAGCTCCCCGAGCGATACGTCAAGCGGATTGACGCCGTGTCTTATAAGCTCTAGAGTTGTCACCGGTTTCAGGTTGTCAATCAAATTCTGCATTCTGGCATCATATTCTTTCAGCTTTTCTATATTTGAATCATTAATTGCCATCCTGTTATGTGCAAGAATTTTTACAATTCTTCTATTCTCATCCGTCACATCAATTCCTGACGTCTCAAGAATATCGTCTATATTTCTGAAAGCTTTCTGTATACTGTCCCCCATATCGGCCCTTGGCGAAGTCATAAGCGGTTCATATGCGCCTTCCGCCCTCTTTACGGCCTCCGCAAGCCTTACAGCCCTGTCTGCATAGCCCTTAATGTTGTCGGACATAGCAGTTTTAGCAATATCGTGGAGTAAGTATGACGGCGCTGCGCCGATTTCACGTCTGTAATGCTCTGTCATTACAATGGTATCAGCGTCCTCGTCCGTCACGCGTCTGTATACCGAAAGTTCCTTTTGCAGCCGCTCTCTCTCAATCTCCCTCAGATTATCAACAAGCTCTGACAATTCTGTAGTATCTATATTAATACCCCTGTCAGCAAGCGTCCTTGCCGCGCTGACTGTCATCGAAAGCCTTATCTCCTCAAGCTGCCTTCTCGCTTTAAGCGCCGTGTCATAGCCGGCGTCATACTTTCTGCTGCCAGAGCCTTCGTCCGAATTTCCATGAGCGCTTCTGCCCCGGTTTCCGTCAGTATTATTTCTTCTTATAACTGATTCGGCATATAATTCGCCGATTGTCAGCCTGCTGTTTCTCTGAACCGCAGAGTTGATATCCTCATCTGTTATAAGGCTTATGCGTTCTGTTATGTCAAAGGTTTCTTCAAATATACCTTTACTGTCGTCTGCCAGTACCGCACAGGCAGCTTTGCCGCTTTCTGCGACAACTTTCAGCATCTTTTCCGCCGCATCTGCATAATCAAAACCACTGTCCTGCATTTCCAAAAGGGCATCCTGTTTCCTAAGCGTATCCTCGTTAATCGGTATATCGTTGGCAAAAAGAAAACGAACCCTGTCACGCATATCTTCATTCCACTCAAAGCCTGAGCTTCTGACAATCCCTTCAATCTGAGACTCTATTCCGGCATACGCTTCCTCGTCGACATTTTCTCCCGGTGCAAAATTGGAATACATTGCGTTATATATATTATTGGCCGTAATATCAAGGTCATTTTTAAGAATGTAACCCGCCGCACTGTCGCTTATCCTGTCAACAGAATATATCTGTGCCATTCCGACCGCAAGATTTTCCAGCTTGTCATCAGTTACCGGAATGTCATACTTTAGAAAATATTCCGCAAGAGCCCCGCTTATCCCGTTCGGAAGCCTTCCTTTAACTGACGACTGTTCTATTGCACGCTTTATATCTCTTATTTTCTCCTGCTGCCCCTCAACAGCCGACTGTTCAAGCAGCTTCTTGCTGCTGATTGCCTCAAGAAGCCTGTCAAACGCGCCGAGAGTATATTCCTCAATACTTATATACACTCCGTCCTGCGTAACCGACGCTTCTCTCAAATCTTCAGTTGTTGTGTTTTCAATATGATTGTATTTTTCTGACCCGACCTCTTTTTCAGATTTTTCCTGTTCAAGAATGTCTGCTGCCGAACCGGTTTCAACTGCGGTAAATGCAATCTGCCCTGCACCTCCGCTTTCATTTCCCAAAGCCTTTAAAACAATACGGTTATTCGACACATCCATGATTTGAAACTTAATTTTTTCGCCTTCCCTGGCATCCTGTACTGTTGATTTGGAAATGTTAATTTCCTTACCATTAAAGTCGATGGTTATTTTATCTGAAACTTTTTTGACAACGCCTTCGATTATATCGCCTTTTTTACCCCAAGACGCTTTCTCCGGCTCCCTTTCCTGAACTACATTGGAAGTCGCGGCTTCTGATGCAATTCCTGTAATATTCATATAAAATTCTCCCATCTGGCTAGTGTACTGTGCTTCATTCAAACTATTAGGCAAAATTGAGTAATTAAGTACACTATCTCTAAAACCATCTGCTATATATTTCGGCACCACATGTAATTTTCATTACACTGCCATATCAAAAAACTTTGTGGGAAATCCTTCTCAGGATTTCCCACAAAGTTTTAATATACTAATCATTATAATATCATCCGTCGTCGACTCACGTATATTTTATAATCACAGTTTAATCATATTTATTATTTAAAAGCGTATTTCATAAACTTGTAAAGATTTCTGTCCCAGCATGCATCCTCATGGGCAAGTCCCGGTTCCTCGACAAACATGTTGTTAAGCTCAAATTTCGTACATGTGTTGATAAAATCTTTTGACTTACTCCGGTCTTTGCCATTGGCAAGCCCGTCCTCGGAGCCAACCATTAGCGTAAACAATTTCAGTTTGCTGTTGAGTCTTTCCGTATCCTCAAAGCTTGTGACCAGCGTCTGCTCAAGGTCGGCAAAAGGACACGCTGAAAAACTTCCCACATATCCGAATATGTCCGGATTTTTGAGTCCAATATCTATCGTCTGTCCGCCTCCCATTGAAAGTCCGCATACCGCTGTGTGGCTGCTGCCCTGTGCAATATTATAATTCTCGTTCATGTATGGCATAAGATTATATAATATTTCATATTCAAGAAGGAAGCTGTCTCTTCCCCAATCCGTTATAACAGCATCGTCCGGTATATTAGGATAAGTCTTCGATGCGTCATATGGAATCGTGCCGTTAGGGAAGACAACTACACACGGCTCAATAAGTCCCTCGGCATACATGTTGTCAAGTATTTTGTCAGCGGCGCATCCGTCGTTCGCCCCTCCTTTATCGTTCGTCCAGTACCACATGTCGCATCCGCCGCCATGCAGGCAGAAAAGAATATTGTATTCATTTTCATCCGAGTAATCAGCCGGCGTCCATACTCTGGCCTGCGCAGTTCCACCGCTCCTGTAGTCAGATTGGTAGGTTATCGTATTCACCGAACCGTGAGGTACCTGCGAGTTATATTTGTTAAATGATTCATCAGGTATTGACGTGTCCACTACTTTCAACTGTATCCTTGCCTTTATGTCAGGATTGGATTTTGAGCTGAGAGTTACTATAGTCATTCCCGGATATAGAGCCGTAACCTTTCCTGTCTGGTCAACCGAGGCAACCCACGCCCTTTCGCTCTTAAATTCGGTGTATTCCCTGTATGCCTCAGGAACAACAGAAGACTTAAGATTGTAAGTCTGTCCTATCTCAACCGTAACTATTTCACTTTCATTTAACACTATCTCCGACGGGGCAGGAACAGGTGCCGGGGCAGGCGTTATATTTGGTGTATCCGTAGGCTTAACCGTAACTGCCGGAACAGGCGTCGTCGAATTAGGTTCCTTTACCTTTCCGCTAACTTTGACATTACAGGACGCTTTTAACTTTAATCCCTTTACTTTCACGGTTATTTTCGCCTTTCCGGCCTTTACTGCGGTTATCTTTCCCTTTGAGTTAACCCGGGCCACTTTCTTTTTAGATGACTGATATGTAAGTTTTTTCTTAAGTTTTGCAGGTTTTACGGTAACTTTCAGCTTAGCGTTATCCCCTACTTCCATATTCAGATTTTTCTTATTAATCTTAAGTGACTTTGCAGCTGCCGAAGCATCAGATGCCGCCATATGTGATAATGCAACTGCACACAACATGCAAAGGCTAATCCCAATGCTAATAATTCTTTTCCTCATAACATCTTCTCCTTTTATATTTAAATATATGTTTTAATTATAACAAATTATATAATTATATTCTATACATAATATTTTGATTTGTATTATTTCATAATAAATTGCTGAAATTTTATAGTTGAGGTCTACTCCGGTATTTCTATATTGTATTATTTATATATTTATTGTATTATCTATTTGTATATTACATTTTGACCTTTCAGCACGTTAATTTGTATAATTTTTTGCCATAAGTTCGTTGAGGCTATATTGCCAAATACTCTATGCAGTACTGCAAATATGAACGTATAACATTGTATTTATTAATGTATTAAAAACTATTTTATCCACTAAGGAGATTTAATTATGGTCTTTTCCTCGGTAATTTTTTTATTTTACTTTCTTCCCGCGGCATTATTATTTTATTATATCACCCCTACACGCTTTAAAAATATTACTCTGTTGCTGTTCAGCCTGTTTTTTTACTGGTGGGGCCAGCCTTACTATCTTATACTGCTCATATCGTCAATATTATGTAACTGGCTCTTCGGTATATTTATCGACATATGTACATCGAAAAAATGCGGCGCCGTTTTTTTGTTTGCCGGAATCTGCATTAATTTACTTCTTCTCGGAGCGTTCAAATATACAGATTTCCTTATAACTGTCGTAAATCAGATTGCAGGCCGCGAAATTCCGATGTTTCACATAATTCTTCCCGTAGGTATTTCGTTTTTTACATTTCAGGGAATGTCTTATATTATTGATATATACAGGGGTACATGTAAGGCTTGCTATAACCCGCTCGATACTGCACTTTACATTTCACTTTTTCCTCAGTTAATCGCGGGACCCATTGTTAAGTATAATGAGATTTTTCCTCAGCTTAATTCACGGATTCACTCTATTACTCTGTTCAGCGACGGTATAAAAAGATTTGTTACAGGACTCTCAAAAAAAGTGCTAATCTCAAATGTGCTCGCTATAACGGCAGACGACATATTTGAATCCTATTCCGCAGGCATAGACACGCCTACGGCATGGCTTGGAATCATCTGCTATACTTTGCAGATTTATTTTGATTTTTCAGGATATTCCGACATGGCCGTCGGCCTCGGTAAAATGTTTGGCTTTTCATTTTCCGAAAACTTTAACTACCCTTATATATCAAAATCAATAACTGAATTTTGGCGCAGATGGCACATTTCACTCTCGACATGGTTCAGAGATTACGTATATATACCGCTCGGCGGAAGCAGAAGCGGTATACGCGCCGTAAATTTGTTTATCGTATTTCTCATAACCGGAATCTGGCACGGAGCGTCATATAATTTTATAGTTTGGGGCGTATGGTACGGCATCCTGCTTATCGCAGAGAAGCCTCTGCTTAACACCGCATTTTACAGGCGAATACCAAATTTTTTCAAGTGGATTCTCACTATGTTTTTAGTTATTATCGGATGGGTTATATTTAGAAGTCCCGATTTGCCGTCCGCCGCTAGATATATTAAAACCATGTTTGCCATTAACAGTCCGGCGCCCGCCGACGTTCATTTTTCATTTGTGTATTTTATTGACTTAAGGCTAATTATCACTGTTTTTGCAGCATGTATTTTCTGTGCTCCTTTTTTGAAAAACTTATACAAAAGAATCACATCTCCATCCGATGCGAATACTTGCACGAGAAGAAAAATAATTGCTGAAATCTTTGAAATACCGGCAATTATTGCATTATTTATAATATGTATTATTTTTATCATAAATAATGTTTATAATCCGTTTATATATTTTCAGTTTTAGAATTAAATTTAGATAGTGTCAAGTGAAGTATGAAAAAATGTTACAAAGAAAAAGGGCAAATT
>CAOKVX010000033.1 GCA_948472945.1 uncultured Clostridia bacterium | reverse complement strand
AAAGCAAATATTTTATGGGGTTCTAACGCTATCAAACGGTTAAATTTCCATATGATATCTTCTTTGCTTTTTGATGTTTTAAAATTCAAAAACAGCATATCGGACTTTCCTTTCGTCTCATAAATTATATGATTGATTGCCACATCATATAGTATACTGCAAAATAGGAATCATGATATTATTTCTTTTATACATTCATATGTTTTTTCTTCCTCACAGAAAACATAAAAAGTATATATTAAAAATAAGATAGGCCATATAATTCTTGGTTCATAAATAAATTGAATGATCCCAAAAATTTCTATTGGAATTGTTGAATAAACTATTATCCCTCTAAATTGACATACTCCATTCTTTTCGACTAGTTTACCATAAAACCATGCTTTAATGCTTCCTAACGATTCATGTCTAGTCAATTTGCCACTTTCATAATACCCTGTAACCTTATCTCCATTTACATATGTATGAAGACCAATACGATTATTATAATAATTATCAAAAAAAGCAAATATCTTATGCTGTTCTGATGCCCTCAAACGATTAAATTTCCATATAATATCTTCTTTACTTTCTGACGTTTTAAAATTAAAAAAACGCATATTGGAGTTTCCTTTCGTCTCATAACCATGTAATATTTTTTGATACAAAGTAAGTAGGGAGAATTTAATCTCCCCACTCACACCACCATACACACCATTCGACATACGGCGATTCAACATAACTTCAAAGCGTGACGTTTCATGGAATAATCGTAACAACTGACAAGCCCTAACCACACATATTTTTGTCACTACCCATTAATAATGGTCTCCCATGTATGACGTCTGTCTCGCAAGAGTTTTTCCTATCTCTTGCTTCCGCAATCTCCACTACGCTTTTTCAGTACTTTTTATTACTTCCAAATTATTACCCTCAGTCTTGTACACAAATGTGCAACAGCATCACTGACAAACATGCCATGTATGACTTATCATTAGGTTTCCGTGGAACTACAATTTCGCTATTTCCTTTTATCACCCCAACCTCACGATGCAAACCTTGGGAATCGCTTTAAAGTCCGTCAGCAGCTACATATATATGGACTTTAACTACAGAACATGGGATGCGCGCCATACTGGAAAAACAGGAAATATCATTGCCACTCCCTCTTATGCCAAGACAACTACCATAACATTTTTAATAATCACATATCAAGCAACTAAATCTACAAATTTAGGGATCATTGGAATCAGCATTGCCCCGGCAGAGGTAGCAGATGCACTTATTGCAGTAATAACAGATGCAACAAATGTACTTAAATATGGAGCCGCAGCACAACCTATAACAAGAGCTGCAGCCGTCAAATGTGATACGCTAAATTCTATAGTTAAAGCATACGTTATAACAGGGTCAACAAAAGTTACTGCCCATCCACAATTCATATATGTCTTTCTCCACGTAATTCCACCGCCAATAAAAAAACTCATTTTTTGATTTATAATGGACGAAATCGAAACCTCTGCTTTATGCTCATCCATAAGTACACCAAAAATTTGATTTGCATTTGTATTTAACGCAAAACCAATATCCACCTTTAATCCAACTCCAAGAAATCTGCTGTCAAAAATCGTTGCTGTCAAAGGAGTTCCCTTATATACATTAGGAATCATTTTCTGTACAAATTCGGATAACCATTTAGACGCATTAAATAAATTGTCATTCTTAACCGCCTTTTTCTTTTTATTTCCAGTATCGTCAGTATAATTAACCGGGTCATTATCACAGTTCGCATAGAAGTTATAACTTAAAACATTGCTGCCAAAATGCAAAAATGAAACATCATCCGCATTTATAAACCTTCCCACAGCCGGGTCATAATACCTTGACTGCAAATAATACAGCCTCGTCTCACTGTCATAGTAATAGCTTCTGTACCTGAACGGATTAATTGATGTTATCTTCTCCACCGTTGTGTCACTTACTGTCTCGCATACACCCCATGCATCATAGACATACTCTCCAACACAATCCCCCCTTGAATCCATAATTCTAATTACATCGCCCTGAATGTTCTTGAGGAAATAGTAGGCGGTTCCGTTATATTTTATTCCACACACTTCGTCTTCGTTATTATAAAGCGGAATGAGCGTGTTTCCTCCCCATTTCTCAGAAAGGATTTTCGTTCCGTCAAGCCTGTAACTGTGTGCCGTTCCGTTAACATTCTTTCCCGTACGGATTCCGTTAGCATTGTACATGTAAGTGTTGGAATCAAACTTCTTGAGCTGCTTTCCCTTTTCCCATGTAAGCGTATGTCCGAGATAGTTGAGCGGATTTCCCTGAGCGTCGTAGGTAATGCTCTTGCTGCCAACTCCTATTAGCTGGTCCTTCCATGCCCCAGTGCTGTATGTGTATGTCACTCCGTTCTTTTTCTTGATGTTTCCGAGATTATCGTAGGACATCTCATTAACCGGCACATTACCACAAGTTTCCTTAATGAGACGGCCCATTGAGTCGTATACATATTGCGTATCATTAATTATTTCGCCCGAAGCCAGATCATTTCTTTCAGTAACCCTTGTGATTCTTTCCTCATTGTCATACTCATAGGACAGATTTCTTCCATCAGACATTTTTATCGTCTTTACAAGCTGTGTTTCGGGACCCGACTTTACTTTTCCATTATTCTTATGTTCATTAGTTACTTTTCCTGTATAATATATATATTGCCTTGTTACACTACTTACTCCTGTCTGAATCTCATCAAATGACTTTCTGCCTAAACCGTCTTTCTTACTGTGACTTGTAAATACCGTATTGCCGCATGCCATATGTGTCACAGTCCCAGACTGCTCATCATACTCAAAATTTATTACAATATCCGTCTCCGATTTGTTAGCATAGGTTATAAGTTTTTTTACAAGCTGCCCTTCTTTATTATATGAGTATAATATGCCGTTTAACAAAGTCCTCTTTGTTACAATTCCGTCGGAATTAATAATAACGCTGTTCTCTGAAGTGCGCTTCAGGCGACCATTTTCATACAAATAATTATATTCTCTTTTACTAATTATGTCAACGCTTTTGACAATATTTCCGCTTCCGTCATAAGTATATTTATAATGTGCCGTCAGGCTGTTATTCCTGTTATACCATTTTTCTGACATCACCTGTCCTACTTTGTTGTACGTGAGTTTCATAACATCGCCATTGGCATAGCCGACCGATTTAAGCTTTCCATTTCCCTCTTTATATTCATAGCTTATGAGACTTCCTGTCTTTCCTTGTATTCCAATTGTGGAGAGATTATGGAATTGGTTGTATGATAACACATACTTCATGCCGTCGCCTCTCGTTATTCCGGTAATATTGTCAAACGAATTATATGTATATGAGATATGTGACAATTTAATTCCGGTCTTATTATATGAAGATACTTTTGTAGTTCTTCCAACAGAATCGTACTCGTATTTAGTACTGCTGCCGCATCTGTCGGTGACTTCAGTCACTTTTGATGTGTCCGGGTCCACTTTAAATAATGTATTATTGCCCCTTGGATCCGTCTCCCTTATTTTATCGTTACCACAGTTGAGCATGCCACAGCAACTGTCATTATAGCCAAATGAGCGATAAATTGTTCCATATTCCCCATCTTTAAATATTGTCTCGGTGATAGCATTTCCGTAGGCATCATAGAGTTCTTCAAAATCTGTGTCACTATCCTGTGCCTCCCAACCGTATTGCTCTCCATTTTGCACATTACCTGCCGAGGAATTATCCGTTATTGTAAAATCAGACGCAACCAGTCCGGTCTCAATATTGTCTCTGACAAGACTTATGGAATCAAAATATATCTCGCCTGCGTTATAGTCAAAATCACAATAAACCCTTATATATTTTATACCAAGATATTTTGTTTTTTGAATCTGTACCGAGGCATACTGCCATCCCTCTATGCACGGTGTGAAGTTTGCAACATATTCTTCATCATTGTCTTCTCCGACTCCATTGTATTTTATTACGGCGCGCAGTCTTAAATTAGATATACCACTTGCATCCTTTTCACGTGAAGGTAGCGTATTACTTGCTTTGGCCCATCCCGACAATGTAAAGGTCTCACGCGTACCATACTTTGTATCTACAAAAATGTCCTGATATGCATGCTGTTTCCAATCAATATTTCCTGTGATTTTAAGAGAGGAGCCCTTGTTAAATGCAATTCCTGACGCAGGTACTGCGTTTCTTATCCTGCTCCATCCATCAAGACCCTTTTCAAAGCTTGCGTTTTCTAAAAAGTTATAGTCTCCAGCATACGCACCTTTTTCCAACTGCGCCCCGTCGGCATACGCCGTACCTTTTCCATAGACAAGTATCTTAACTAAAACATATCCCTTATAATTTTCAAATGTCGCCTCCAGCCTTACATAACCGTCTGTCTTCCTATACAGATGTTCACTTTCCGCAAGTACTTTGCCGGTGGTGTCAGTTACCCTGATGAAAACTCCCGGTGAGTCAGTTCCCGAGAACTCACTGCCTACGTGTACATAAGTTGAAAAAGTATAGGCTCCGCCGTCCATGCTGCAGTATGAATACTGATTGATTCCGCCGCCACACGTACTGTTATTGTTTGAAACAAGCTGAACACATGTGTTACCGTACATAGACATATATTTATTGAGTGATACGTCAACGTCACTGCAGTTTTTCTCTTCCTCACTCCATCCGCTCAGAGACGAAAAACCATGATTTATAAGCATGTTGTCCACAGTTTTTATATAGCTCATCCCATGCTCTCCCATGCAAGGAAGTATTCCGTCTTCGCCTGATGCCTGAATGTTGTCTGTTTCCTTTGTATAAGCATATTTACCTGCGATATTTCCATTACAATCAAAAGTATAAACGGTTTTTATAACCGTATCCTCTGTCTCACACTCACACTCATCCTTTTTAATGGTAGTGATAACTTCCGTTGTACGCGCAGCAATATTATAATTATATGAATGAGACACACCTTCAATATTCTGCCCGCTCCGCACTCCATATTCAGTTACACTTTTTACACGACCCTTGTTAAATGTATATCGCACATTATAAAGTAATTTGCCGTCTTTGTCTTTAATCAGCACACTTCCAGGATAATTGCCGGAATATACAATTTCAACTTTCTCACCATTAGAATACGTAATACTTGAAAGAAATCCATTATTATATGAATAACATATTGACGTATCATCCGGAGCTGTTATTGATGAAAGATACCAATCCCAAGTATATTCAAGATTAAATGTTCGTCCTGCACCATCAGTTACTGATGTAATCTGTCCATTCGTGTAAGTAAGCTCATTTGTATTTCCATATTTATCAGTTATTTTAATCAAATGGCCCTCGCTGTCAAAATCAAGGTTACTTCCGTTCAAATTAAGCTTTTTTAAATATGGGTCATATAGATTTTTTTCATCATTTACATCCTCATAAAGATAATAAGGCTCCATATCAGAAGTAAACATTCTTTTTGTGGTACTCTTAAAAAGTGTTTCATTACCATCACCGTCAGTATATATTAAACCATTATAATCTACATTTTCATGGCGAAAAATACCCGATGCAATTCCCTGCATAAGATTAAGTTTGAATCCTTTTCCGACTCTCATTTTATAAAATTCACATATATTAAGTCCTAGTGACGTGTTACGCGAGTACTGCCTGTCTTCAAGTAATGAATTATAAACATGTTTAATACTGACAGGCATACGATTACCTGCCCACTCAAAATCTGTACTATTGAACAAAAGATTTCCCATAGAAAGGTCAACCATGCCATTACCAAATCTTCCAAGCTCATGTGTGTGACATCTGAATGATGGGTTATCTGTCATTACCGAATCATAAATAATAGTAAGTTCTGACTTGTTACCGCCAAATACATCTATATGTCCTTTTCTCAAATCATCACTATCCATATACATAAGCACAAGATTTATATTACTCCCCTTGTCATAAGCATTATTGATAATATTAGTTATATCGAAAGTATATGATTTATTTTGTCCTGCCCTTATATAATTATAATCTATAATACTTCCCGTAATATTAGGTACAGATGCCCCTCCAATATCCCCGGCAAGTTTGTATAAACCTAATCTTATAGAGCCTCCTGTGTCCAATTGACTGCTCTTTTGCATTATAGTAAGCTCTGCTTTTTTCATTCGCATAATCGGCATATTATCAGATATATTTATTTTAATGTACATACGGTTTTCATCACAAGGTTGTGCATTTACACCTGTTGCTTTTCCACCTATTGAATGAACCTGACTGCCAGATGTTATTGTGCCTTTTGCATAACTGAATGTTTGAATATTACTTGTCTGAGATAACGCTATCTGAGGGTCAACAGTTACCGGGAAAACCCTTTCATCAGAATTAATCCACTCACTGCTGCAGCTTACTGTGAGTATTATATCACTGCCGTGTTTCCTAAGTTCCTGTGTAACAGCATACGAAGTATCACCATTTGAATCAAACATATAAGGCGCTGGTATGTGAAATACCTCCTCTCCATTCTCACATGAACAGAATTTTATACTGCCATCTTCATTTCTCTCACATATTACATTATCACACTCAAGTAAAAAAGAATAATGATATACATTTTTTCTTTCATTTATTATGATGTTTTCCTTCACTCCCGTATTATCCAAGGAATACTCCAAGTCCGCCCCGTCGTACACGCCACTGTACAAAACCGTTTCCTGTACATCAGTTTCAGCCGTCTCCAATTCCTTAATATCGTCTTCCCTGTTATCGTCCTCATGCATCGCATTTGCTTTTCGGATATTTTCTTTTCTAAGGCTGTGCCCTAACCTCCTCTCCCTGTTCTTTGCATTCCTGTTGGCCGACACCGTAACCTTATACATGCCTTTCTCAATGACAAACAGTTCTTCGTTCTCGTCCTCGCGGCTGAAACGCGCCTTAAAGTTTCCGGCCTTGTTTACGTAATATCTTCCCTCATCATCCCTCACAATGTGGTTGTCGAAAGAACGGTACTCGCCGGTCTCGTCATCATAGTAATGAACTGCATAAGGCGTATAGACAGCCGTGTTATGGCCGTCGTCTGAATAATACACCTTCCTTGCGGCGCCCCTCAGCGCCTTGATTTCTTTTTCCTTTTTCATATATTTTCTCCTTTAATATTAATATTACGCACACTTTCCTGTGCGTTAATGCAATACTAAAGGTTAATACGGACATATAATTTCCCTATTAAATGAATTATTCAGTCTTTTGTCCTCAATTCAAGTATTATCGGCCTGCAGTAGTTATCGCCCGTCGATAAGCACGCAAATCCCCCGTCCTTTCTTTCAGGCCTAATGATATATCCGAGCGCCCTGTCTTCATACATTTTTGTAATGTCAAAGCTTACATATCCGTTTGCATTCATGGAGCCTGCGCTGAACAATTTTGATGTAACCTTGTTGTTCCAGTTAGAGCCGAAGCTGCAGAACCTCCTGCTGACGCTATGGATTTTAAGGGACTGACATTCCTTTTGGTATACCGGCAGATGCAGTAACGCTTTCTCCGTATACTCACCGGAAATATCTTCAATTTTAGACATATCCGGCCTTATATAGAGCCATTGTTCGCCATACGGCTCAGTATTCCCAATAAACGCAGTCCCGCCAAATGCGTTATTACACTGCGGGTTATTGCTCTCTACCGTAGTATCCTGAAAAAGCTTAGGCTCGTACATATTTATTTCAAATAATACTGATTCCGCACAGCCGCTTGAAGTGCGTATAGTTAATTCATATGACATTTCTCCGGTCTGCTCATAATCAATTATCGCTGGCGCGACAACGACTCCCTTTCCGTCAACGCCGCCTATGCAGGAGACGGTCATAAGAGGTGTGTATTGTCCACGCATAAAGGCAAAGCATTTGTCATTTACCCTAATCTGTGTGGGCTCATTTACTTCTAAATTAAGTCTTATATCCTTTCCGTCACCGCAGGCCTCGCTGCATGTAATTCCATTCAGCGATGGATATATGCGCCTGTCTGCGCAGCGCACCTCGTCTTCGGATAAATATTCATATGCAGCGTCAGTAATTATTTTTACCTCGCCGCATTTGTCCCGAAGCGATATATCCCTGCCAATGTTGACTACGGCGTTGCTACCCTCCATATGTATTACATCCCCGTCCTTTAAAAAAGCAGGTTCAAGAAGCATATTTGTCCCGCTTTTGTATACCGGCGTGCTAAAGCAGTACGCGGTACTGCAGCCGTCACTCTCCGACAATACAACGCAATACCTGTTATTTACAAAGTCTCCGTACATAGCTCTCCCATTTCTTAACTTTGATATTTCTTTTAAAACAATACTTTCCATAAACATCTATTCCTTTCTATATTTTTTTGCTAATATTTAAGTATAAATTACATGCTTTTCATAAAATTAATTTATTACAAACAGGATTTCACTTCTTGTCATTATAGAAAATGGAACATTTTACACTTAAAGATAAGCATTTACACACTAAATACCAAAGCGGCCACGCTCTGTCCCATTAAAAATATTTTTTAAACCGGACATCCTCCGACCGCTTTAGCGGATAAAATGCCCTCAAGAAAGGGGGAATAAAATGGGAACGGCCGAAAGACGCCAAAAAATTATGGAAATATTGAATATAAGAAGACATGAACTTATTTCAAATCTGGCGCATGAATTCGGCGTTTCTTCAAGGACAATAAGGCGTGATATTGAAGTGCTTAGCCTTACGGAACCGATATATACGCGCAGCGGACGATATTCCGGGGGAATATATGTTTTAGAGGGATATAATTCACGGCACTTGTACATGAGCGAAGATGAAATATTATTACTAATCAAAATATATAAGAGTATATGCGGTTCAAAAGAATATGTCCTTAATACGGATGATTTTTTGAAGTATAAAAACATTATTGAAAAATATACAAAGCCGGTTGGCAGAAAGGATAAAATTTAATGGATAAAAATGAAATAGCTTTATTAAGAAGACTATGTGATTTTAAAAAAGAGCGTTTTATCAGACAAGAGACAGAACTTTTGGAATACGCCACGCCTGAGGTGCTTGGACAGCTTTTCTTTAACAGGATGCAGGGCGTCGCATACGGCGTGCTTAAAGGCGCGGAGCAGTTAAACAAAGTAAACCGTGAATTTCGAAATTCACTTAAAACAGCTTATGAACAAAACATACAAAAAAATAAAAGTTTTTTTAAATGCGTACATTATATTACTGACTTGCTCTCAAAATGCACATTTAAATATGCCCTGCTTAAAGGAGCGGCGCTTTGCGAAACTTATCCGGCCGGATACCGGACTTCAAACGACATTGATATTTTAATTGACGCCGCCGATATTCCCCATATTGAAGAAATACTGTACAGCGCCGGATTCAGGCAGGGGTACATACGAAACGGGGAATTCGCCGCAGCGTCAAGAAAAATGATTATTGAATCGAGATTAACGCGCGGTGAGACGGTTCCGTTTATCAAAAAAATTAGTCTTCCGGGAATGGAATATCTGGAAGCAGATATTAACTTTTCACTTGACTACAAGCCCGGCGACGGCACGCTGATTAAAAAAATGCTTGAAGATGCCGCACCTTTAAGCGCAGGCGAAACAAAAATAAATACACTGTCCGGAGAAGACTTTTTTATACACCTTTGCATGCACCTGTACAAAGAAGCCACAACTTTTTTCTGGATAACGATGAAAAGGGATATGACGCTATACAAATACTGCGATATTTATATGTTTTTAAATCAAATGGGCAGGGAAGAAACAGATAAGCTGTTTAAACGAATAGCCGAATTGGGACTGGAAAAAATATGCGCGTTTGCCATACTTTATACGGCGTCATTTTTTACGATAAATAATGATTTGGCTGTAAAAAAAGCAAAAGAAATATTCGTGGACGACAGAGATTTTCTTCACACCGTCGCCGACCCCGGTCAAAAAAGGAAATTAATCTATAAAAACAAAAATATAGCAGAGAGATTTTTCCTAGACGACCGAACAAAAAACTTAATGGAGGTACACTGAACAATGAACAAATTAAATATGAAACCTAACACTACAACCGGAGTACTGATAACATTCTGCGGTATAGACGGCTGCGGCAAAACGACGATGATGAACAGGCTTATTAATTATCTTGGCAGAGGCAGCAATGTATACGTCACCAAACAGCCAACCAACAGCGTCCGCACATCAGACATATTCAGAACATATATGGACAGTCCAGACCATGACGCATATGATTACCGCAGCCTGTCGCTTCTTGCGGCCAGCGACCGCATACAGCACGGCAGCAAGGTAATAGAGCCTAAGATGGATAAGGGGAAAATAGTTTTAAGCGACCGGTACTTTTATTCATGTCTGGCAAATTTGAGGGCTAGGGGTTATGAAAATGATAAATGGATATATGAAATAGCGGAGTCAGTCGTTAAGCCGGACGTCGCATTTTTCTTTGACGCCCCCGTGGAAACCGCAATAAAACGCGTGCGCAGCAGGGATGCGGAGAAAAACAGGTATATAGATATCGGCCTCCAGCACAGGCTGCGCGACGAATATATACAGATATGCCATTCAAACGGCGGAATAATCGTCCCTACGGTCATAACCGAGGAACAAAGCTTTAACATTGTAAAGACAGAGGTAAGGAGGGGCTTACAAAAATATGAAAATAAAAGAACAGCTATATAAAATATTAAATAATTTGAGCGGCATGGACGTTACAAATGAAAAAATGTCGCTACAAAATGATTTAGGTCTCGACAGCCTGGGACTTGTCACTCTTTTGGTTGAAATTGAAGATAGTTTTAACTTTGAGCTAAAGCCCGAGGATATGGACCCATTTAAATACGAGACTGTTGAAACTCTCATAAAGCTTGTAAGCAAATATATTGGAGACGGCTATGAATAATAAAAAAGTACATCTACCTCTCACAACTCCCCTGTACAGTACATACCACACACAGGGCTCAGGCTCGGCGGTAATTGAAGCCAACCCCAGCATAAGAAACTGGTATCTTAACAATGTCATGCTGCTTACCTGTACTAAACAGTTTCTCAACGGTTATACTTCGCCAAGATTAAATATCCTAAAATCCCTTTGGAACAACAACCCGCATCTTGAGCAGAAATGGTACGAATTTGAATTTCTCGGAGGTTATGTAAATCCCGTAATCCGCACGCTGCTAGATAAAGGTTATTACATTTATTTTCTAGGTGTTGACGATTACTATATCAAGGGAAAAAGTATGTACAGACAGAGGCATTACATGCACGACGGCCTTATATGCGGGTACGACCAAAACGCAAAAACATACAACATCTTTGCATATGACACAAATTGGATTTATAGGGAGTTCAGCATATCCCAGACTTCATTCAACAATGGCCGAAAGGCTGCAGCGCACACGGGCGAATATGGGCACATATGTGGTATAAAGCCGCTGCCGGAGCCCGTGGAATTTGAACCTGAAACGGTGATAGCGCAGCTTAGGGAATACCTTGAGCCCACACCCGAAAAATATGCAGGCGAGGAAGAAGAAAGAGTATTTGGAATTGCCGTTCACGAGTATCTGTCAAAGTATTTGGAAAAGCTGTATGACAAGAGTATACCACATGAAAGAATGGACTGGCGCATATTCCGTATTATATGGGAGCACAAAACAGTGATGCTTGAACGGTTAATCAAAACTGAAAAAGCCCTTAATATGGCTCCCATTGCAAGTACTCAATACGAATCGGTTGCATCGGACGCAAATAATATAAGAATGATGTACGCGTCCTATCATTTAAAGGAAAAGGCCTCCGTACTGCCAGCCATCCGGAAAAAATTAGCCGGATTGAGAGACAGGGAGGAAAATATTTTGCAGAGTTTTGTAAGTCAAATATTATAAACAAGACAGTACAAGAATTTAGTCAGAAAGCGAACTTTAAAAAGAGAACTTAAAAAGAGAACTAAAAAAAGAGGACTTAAAAAAGAGAACGTAAAAAAGAGGACTTTAATGTGAAACTATGGCAATTTATCAAAGAAAAAATGTCAGAGCGCCTAAATCAGACGCTTGCGGAAGATAATTTTAAAATGACCTACACGGAACTTATAGCATATGCCGAAACATTTTCACGGACAATTAAGAACGAAAAATGCTGCGCAGTCATATGTTCGTCAGAATTGATGGCGGCTGCCGCGATACTTAGCTGCTTCTGCGCCGGGGTAACATGCGTACCCGTCTCATTACGCTACGGCTGCGCACACTGCCGTAAAATACTAAAAAAGATTAATCCTACCGCCATAATCTGCGAAAAAAATGACGGCGTCATGCCTAGGTTAAGGGTTGCTCGGATGGATGGCAGTATACAGGTTAAAAATGAAATAAACCCGATTCACCCTGCATTGATTATGTGTACGTCAGGTACAGCCGGAACTCCAAAAGGCGTAATGCTGAGCGAGGAAAATATTTTGTCAAATGTAATTGATATATGTGATTATTTTAAAATTACCGCAAATGACACTATATTGATAGCGCGGCCTTTATATCACTGCGCAGTGCTTACGGGCGAGCTGTTAACCGGTCTTGTAAAGGGCTTAGAGATTCATTTCTTTTCAGGGCAGTTTAGCCCAAAGTCAGTTTTTGATTTGATGGACAGCGCCGGCGTGACGGTATTCTGCGCCACACCCACGCTTTTAAGCTTGATGTCAAGACTGGTTAAAGGTAATACATCTGTAAAATTAAGGCACATAGCCGTTAGCGGCGAATGTCTCTCGGCGGCAACCGGGCGGCGCATCGCAGAAGCTTTCCCAAACTCAGATATTTACCACGTATACGGCCTAACCGAAGCGGGCCCGAGAGTCAGTTACCTTCCCCCGGATAAATTTCTCACAAATACAGAATGCGCCGGCCAGCCATTACGTTCCATATCTGTAAAGACTGTAAAACCCGACGGCCGGCTGTGTTCTGTCGGCGAGGAGGGCGCGCTTTGGATAAAAGGCCCAAACGTAATGCTCGGTTATTACAATGAGCCATCACTGACAGAACAAGTCTTACAAAACGGATGGCTGTGCACAAAAGACACGGCATTTATCGACGCCGGCGGTTTTATCAATATAAAGGGACGCTCCGACGACCTGATTATCCGTTCCGGCATGAACATTTATCCACAGGAAATTGAAAATTCAGTCAAACAGGATTTGCGCGTAAACGAGGTGCACGTTTACGGCTTCAACGGCATAAATGACACGACTCAAATCGGAATGGACATATCAGGCGGTTTTACGAGCGTCACGGAGGTTAAAAGCCTATGTCTAAATCTGCTGCCCGCTTATCAAATTCCGTCACGCATACGTCTTCTTGACGAACTGCCAAAAAATGAATCCGGCAAGATTATAAGGGCCTGAAAAAGCTTATATCCGAAGTATAACTCTATTGTTCATCATATCTTATTATCTCGTCGGTATGTTTTCTCTCCATATCATGCCTGATTTTTCTGTTTTCTACTGTGTCAAACAGGATAGAGAAATCGTAATCCTCCGGATATAACTGCGACGCCGCAACCCTAAGCTTAACCCTTTTGTGGTTTATCCAGATTTTTTTGTCGGGCAGCTGGACCCTCATTACTCCTTTTTCATTTACAGGCTCGCATACAATTCCCGTCTTTTTGTCAGGAAAAATAATAACACTGTCTCCGACGCTGAATTTGCGTCCAAGGTCCGTCCCGGTTTTTTTGTTACTAACCTTTGATATCCTCGCTCCCCTGCGCTTTGCATTTACTTTTCCATCTCCCGAAAACTTATAATTTTCAACCGCACCCTCGCCGTACACTACCTTAACCGCAGTTTGCAGCATTTCATATGGCATTCCAAGCTTATCCGCAATATAGAAAGCGCAGCTTTCCCCGGCCTCACCGATTACCATCTGGTATGTCGGTCTGAGCGTTTCCCTGTCAAACGTCATCCTTGCATTTATAATATTTTCTGTTCTGCCGGCATAGTCCTTAACTTCCGGGTAATACGTTGTCACTAGGAACAGGCACCCGCTTTTGCGAAGCTCCTCCAATATGGCAATGGCAATGCCCATACCCTCCGCAGGGTCCGTGCCGGAACCCAGTTCGTCCATTATGACAAGGCTGTCCCTGCCTACCTCCCCCAGCACTTCCAATACATTTTTTATGTGCGCTGAAAACGTGGACAGATTCTCAGAAATGTTCTGTCCGTCCCCTATATCGCACAGGTATGAGCTGTTCATGCAGATATCAGCCTCCTTGCAGGTTACATGCAGGCCGCACTGCGCCATAACGCAGTTTAGCATGACGGTTTTGATTGCAACCGTTTTTCCACCCGTATTCGGACCGGTTATTATTACACCTCTGTTATCTTTTCCTATGTCAAACTGCAGAGGTACATTTACCTCCCTGTCCATGAGAGGGTGTCTGGCATCTTTTAATACAATCCTGCGCTCAGTGTTGACAGACGGCTCCGCAGCACCCATTTCAAGGCTCAGCTTTCCCTTAGAGAATATAAAGTCAAGCTTTTCTATGAGAGCAATATTTTCACCCATAACAGCGGACGTATCGGCCACCATAGCCGTCAATGTGTATAATATGCGGTATACCTCATTTTCCTCGCTGATTTTTAGCTGCTGCAGCTCCTCATAGTGCTTTGCGGCTGCCGCCGGTTCAATAAAGAGCGTGTTTCCGGTAGACGACTTATCTATAACGCTTCCTGATATTTTTAATTTGTATTCTTTCTTTACAGGTATGCATATTCTTCCGTTCCTGAACGTACAATAGCTGTCGGCCATGCATTGTTTATTAGCATGCATAACATGCTCGGCTTTAAGTTTCATCTGCTCCTCGCATTTTACTATCTGACTTCTAATACTGCGGAGCTCTTTCGAGGCATAGTCGTCCACCTCTCCGCCCCTTATCTGTCTTCTAATCTCTTCTTTCAGCTCATCCTGCGAATCCATATTTTCCTCATACCAGCTAAGCGGATTATCGTACATTTTTCCCCTTTTCAGGTAATCTTTCAGCCTGCTTACCACAACTAGTACTTTTTCCACACGCTCGAGCTGGTACGGCGTAAGACAGCTCCCCTTTTCCGCCATCACAAATATTTCCTTTACCTCCTCTAAGTTCTGCAGCGGAGGCGCACCGAGCTTTTCAATCAGCTCCCTGCCGTCCGTAGTGTCCCTGAGGCGTTTTCTAAGCCCGCTCTCCGACAGGCAGCATGTCGTATCTCTTATCTTTTCTTTGGCATTATCTGTTATGGCCATTTCAAGCCATTTTTCTTTTATCTTATCAAACTCAATTTGCTTTTCTATATTCATTATTAGTATTTCCTTTCGATTTAAGATTATGGTGTACTGTATCATTCATTTTCATCCGGCTCAACGGCGCCAATTTGATCCCGCCGAGGACGGCGTAAAAGTTTATTTTGTGAATGCAAAAGCAGTTGAATGAGGCGCGTCAATGTCTACGCAGTTTGAAGCCAACACAGCAGATGGAAATTCAAGCAAGTTATTTTGTAAAATGTGAGTAATACAGTACGTTGGTATTTTGTTTGTTATACGCCTCACGAATAAGGGCGAAGCATTACTGTTTAATATTATGCTGTCTAGTATCTTCTTTCTCCTATTATATAAAAAACCACGGCTGCCTCTTTTACAGACATACCGTGGTTATTAATCCTTATTATAGTGTTAAGATGTTGATATTCAGTATATCTCCACAAAATGGTTTTTATCAGCAAATAAAATTAACTAATATCATTATCTAAACACTATTAAATTTTTAATAGACAGGATTGTACAATAAAAAAACTCTGGTAAGCTACTGCAGGGCAAAATTTCAACAGCACATGCCAAAAATATTCATTAATGTATTAATGAAATCAGTAAAAGCGGCATGAAACTTATTTTGAAATTCTCTCCACTACAATTAACATCCAAAGTCCTCCTAGAAAATTGTTTTGATTTTAGGTGTGTTTTTGTTTTTACCTTTTATGTTTTTAATATACAGATAAATTTGGCGGTTGTCAATGGGAAGTTTGTGGATATATAAAGATATATAAAGAAAAGTACATAAAGAACGATATAAAGTATTAATATTTTTTAAAAATAATGGATAACAATTTATTATCTGTCAG
>CAOKVX010000032.1 GCA_948472945.1 uncultured Clostridia bacterium | reverse complement strand
ATAGCATACAGTCCTTGGAGAGGGACTATAAACACTACTACTTTATAATACGAGGAGAATGACTGTCTATGAAGCATTGTGGAACGAAGCTATTGGAAACTAACAGATTGATTTTAAGAAAATTTATTATTGATGATGCTGATTCGATGTATAAAAATTGGGCGTCAGATGATGAAGTCACTAAATATCTGACATGGCCGACCCATTCAAGCCCTGAGGTAAGCCGGACTGTAGCGGCTGAGTGGGTAAACTCATATGACGACGATAGATTTTATCAGTGGGCGATTGTTTTAAAAGAGAATGGCGACGCGCCTATCGGCAGTATTTCAGTAGTAGAAATGAAAGAATCGGTTTCCAAGGTGCATATTGGATACTGTATCGGAAGAAATTGGTGGAATAAAGGAATTACATCAGAGGCGTTAAAAGCGGTTATGGACTTTCTTTTTGATGTGGTAGACGTAAACCGGATTGAGGCGAGACATGACTCAAACAACCCTAATTCGGGAAAGGTCATGAAAAAATGCGGCATGAAGTATGAGGGAACTTTGCGAAGTTCTGATAAGAACAATCAGGGTATATGTGACGCATGTTATTATGCGTTGTTAAAATCAGAACGCTGAGGCGGTCGCAGCTGCCTTACACATTATAAGTTAGAAAAAACGATACGCCTGCTTGCGAATTAAACAGGGTATCGTTCTTTTAACATTTATATTTTTGAAAAAGTAAAGTAATGAGTCCGTTTATTTAATAATCGGCTGTGGAAGTTTACTGTTTAAAAAATTGATTGAGAACAGCCTGCGCCCATCTTTTGCCATGATCTATAAGTCCTGCCGTACACATATGCAGATTATCAGGCGCTCTTAACCATCCCACATATCTGCGGTTACGGCTCCAAGGAAGATATTATCATCATCGTCACAAAGCCCTCTTTGTGCGTCTGACATATTATATCCTATATCTGCTATAAACCAAGGCAGGTTAAAACCGGCATCTTTTCTCGTCTTTTCTATTAATGCTAAAAAATCTGTCTGATAGGGAGTGTTTCCATTTTTGTTTATATTATCAATATCGGCACATCCTCATTATACACTGTAAAATCCATAGGAGCATCCCGAAACGGCCGCTTTGCCGTCTGCCAAAGTGATTTCACCGCCAAAGCCGTGAAGCCTTTCCGATAATGAATACTCACAGCTGAAAACGGCCGGTGAATTTGATGGGTTTAATATCACCAGTATTTTTTCGTTTGCAGAGCTCCGCAGGTAAACAAGCGGGTATGTGTTACTGTCGGCGCAGATAAAGTCTATAGCACCATTGCTCTGCAATGCTGCGTGGGATTTTCTAAGCTCTATCAGAGACTTAATTTCATTGTAAAGTGAATTCTTGTCGGCCATCTGTTTTTTGGCCGTAGGGCGGTCCGGGCTTTCGTCCTGGCAAATATATAGCATGTCGCTTTTTGCAAGGCTGAAGCCTGCGTTGTTGCTGTCGTCCCACTGCATAGGCGAGCGTGACCCTGTTCTGTCGAAGCCTCCCTCGACCGATGTGAGATTTTCTATATAGCGCATTCCTATCTCGTCTCCGTAGTATATGAACGGTGCTCCGGGCATTGAGAGAATAAAAGCAAAGGCAGTCTTCAGTTCGTCGCCGTGGAGATATTTTGACAGTCGTTCCATGTCGTGGTTGCCGGAAGGAATACAAATAAGACCTTTTTGTGCAGTCTTCTCATAATTTTCCTTATATTTTTTTACAAATTCAGACACGTCTCCCTTGCCGCGCCCTGAAAAATAAGGTTCGCTGCAGCGAAACAAATCATTATAGTGTGACGGGCCGAAATGTAATAAAAAGTCCATGTGGAAACCGCCATCAAGAGCCTTGTCCGGTTCGCCCCACTCGGAAATAATAGCGGCTTCTGGAAATTCACTGTCCAAAAATGAACGTATTCCCTGCCACAGCTTTATCGTTCCTTTTGCATCCTCGTCGTGCTTTACGAGGGAGCCCGCCATGTCCACGCGGAAACCGTCGCAGCCGGCAGTGAGCCAGAATCGCATAATGTTTTTCAGTTCATTTATTGTAGCTTTCGGGCCCGGCGCGTCCATTGGCTGCTGCCACGGCCTGTCAGGTTTGTAAAAACCGTAATTGAGGGCCGGCTGATTGGAGAAGAAATTTACGGCGCAGCAGCCGTTCCTGTCTGAGATACCTCTTATGCATCCCATGCCGTCAGGCGCCTCCCATATGTTATCCGTCCAAACGTAACGGTCCGTATACTCGTTGTCCTTAGGTTTAAGTGATTCTATAAACCATTTATGCCTGACTGAAGTATGTCCGGGAACGAGGTCGAGCAGTATATGCATATCGCGTGCATGTACTTCGTCAAAAAGACGCTTCAAGTCATCATTAGTTCCATATCGTGGAGCCGCCTTATAGTAATCCGCAACATCATATCCGGCGTCGCCGAAAGGCGAATCAAAACATGGGTTCATCCATATAGCATTACATCCAAGCTCTTTTATATAATCCAGTTTCTCAATAATTCCGTTAAAATCCCCTATGCCGTCACTGTTTGAATCTTTGAACGACTGTGGATATATTTCATAAAAAATTGCGCTGTCAAGCCATTTTGGCATATGAAAAACTCCTCCCTTTTTGACAATTGTTTTCTGCCTTGATACTTTTATTAATAATTAATATAAGTATAATAATAATATTTATAAATAATAAATGCAACCTAAACCTTAATTATTGTTTTATTGATTTTAGCATACCGTCTGCCAGGTGAGCTATTATTAAATTAAATGCGGAAAAGTAGAATTGTCTCCATCCTTACCGACAATTTTGGGGTGATTATTTTTTGTTGTGTTTGTTGATAAAATTAATTTTGTGTAGTAAAATGTTATATAATTATTTATAAAGAAAGGGATACGTACTATGGGCAGATATTTTCAGGAGGATATTGAGACGGCCTCAAGGGAAAAGATTGAGGCATGGCAGAACGAGGGACTTTTGGATGTTGTGAAGAGAGTATATGAAAACGTACCATATTATAGAAAGAAAATGGAAGAGGCCGGCGTTACGCCGGATGATATTAAAAGTACCGCGGACCTCCCAAAACTTCCATTCCTCACAAAGGATGATTTGAGGGATGCATATCCATACGACCTTATGGCCCTGCCGCTCAAGGAATGCGTAAGGATACAGTCCACATCGGGAACTACTGGAAGAAGGGTGGTTGATTTTTACACTCACAATGACATTGACAAATGGGAAAACGGTTGTGCCCGTGCGATAGTTGCCGCAGGAGGAGATGATGAGGATGTAGTTCAGGTTTCGTACGGATACGGACTTTTCACCGGAGGACCAGGACTCAACGGCGGTTCCCATAAGGTGGGATGTCTTACGCTGCCGATGTCATCGGGCAATACGGACAGGCAGCTTCAGTTTATGACGGACCTTGGAGCGACAATTTTATGCTGTACGCCGTCATATGCTTCATACCTTGCCGAGTCAATCAATGAGAGAAATATTAAGGATAAGATTAAGCTGAAAGCCGGAATCTTTGGAGCCGAGGCATGGTCGGAGGAGATGAGGCACGACATAGAGGAGAGGCTTGGCATTAAGGCGTATGACATATACGGCCTGACGGAAATTGAAGGTCCCGGGGTTGCGTTCGAGTGTGCTGAGCAGAACGGAATGCACATATGCGAGGATTATTTCATTCCTGAGATAGTTGATCCTGACACACTTGAACCTGTTCCGGATGGGGAGATTGGCGAGCTTGTATTCACAAGCTTTGCTAAGGAGGCGTTTCCACTTATAAGATACAGGACGAAAGATATTACATATATTACGCGCGAAAAATGTAAGTGCGGCCGTACGCATGCAAGGATACACAGGCTTATGGGAAGAACTGATGATATGCTCATAATTAAGGGAGTAAACGTATATCCGTCGCAGGTTGAGGAAGTACTTATAAAGCACGGTATGCCTTCAAATTACCAGCTTGTTGTCGACCGCGTCAACAACAGCGACACAATGGAAGTAAACGTGGAGATGACTCCGGAGATGTTCTCGGATTCTGTCGCGGATATTACAAAGAAAGAAAAAGAGATTGTCAACGCACTTAAAAGTATGCTGGGAATATATGCAAAGGTTAAGCTGGTTGAGCCAAAATCTATAACGCGCTCCGAGGGAAAAGCGGTCAGGGTGATTGATAATCGTAAGATATGAAAACAAAATACAAAAAAATATATAAGATATGTTAGAGATATGCGCTGCTTTGGTTTTCAGTATTGGCGTCATAACAACATTGTTCAAGTATCTTTTTGAACGAAAAACGAATCTGAAAGAAAAATAGAGCAATAGAGTTATAGGGATAACAGTTAATAGCATATGGATGCGTTTAGATTGATTTAGTTGAAAGATGTAGTTGAAAATTTTATAATGATGATTGGAGGAACAAGGCATGAACATAAACCAGATTTCAGTTTTTCTTGAAAACAAACCGGGCAGCCTGTCAAAATTGACGGGGTTTCTCGCAGATAATAAGATAGATATGAGCGCTTTCCAGATTGTAGACAACAGCGACTATGGTATAGTAAGGATTATCGTAGACAAGCCGTTTGACACGCTCACGATGCTCAAAGATAACGGGTGGGTGTGCAACATGACGCAGGTCGTATGCGTTAAAATACCCGATGCGGCGGGAGAAATGTCAAAGGCACTGACTGTTCTTGATAAGGAAAGGATAAGTATAGACTATGCTTACACTTATCCTAACAGAAACGGAGACGGAGCGCTTATGGTAATAAGGGTAGCGGAGCCGGAAAAGGTTGCCGGGCTGTTTTCAAAGTCAGGTATTAAAGTGATAGAGGCGTAGATTAACTCGGAATTGTAATATAAACATAATTGATAGGGAATGCAAAAACATACAAAGGGAGTAACAGGGCAATGGATTTAAGTATGGAAACAATTGATATGGCGCAGAATGCCGCAAAGCTTGTTATTGACGAGGTTAAAAAGATTGTAGTTGGAAAGGACGATTGTGTTGAGAAAGCGTTTGCGGCTATAATTGCAGGAGGCCATATTCTTATAGAGGATGTACCGGGTGTTGGAAAGACAACGCTTGCGCTTGCATTTTCAAAAGTAATGGGTCTTGATGATAACAGGGTTCAGTTTACGCCCGATGTTCTTCCGGCAGATATCCTTGGTTTTTCAATGTATAAAAAAGAGGCTGACATGTTTGAATATATGCCGGGTGTTGTTATGTGTAATCTGCTGTTGGCGGATGAGATAAATAGGACGTCGCCTAAGACCCAGTCGGCTCTGCTCGAGGTAATGGAGGAGAAGAGGGTTACGGTTGACGGGGTGACAAGGGAGGTTCCGGAACCTTTTATCGTAATGGCTACACAGAATCCGAAAGGCAGCGCAGGAACTCAGCTTCTTCCGGAGGCTCAGTTGGACAGATTCATGATAAGTATGAGTATGGGCTATCCGGACAGTGAATATGAGATTGAGATTGCTAAGAATGACAGAAAGGTAAATGATGCTGAAAAAATCAAGCCTGTTATAAGATGTGAACAACTCACATTACTTAGGAAAATAACCGAAAACATTTTTATGCATGATAATATCTACAGATATATAGTAAAACTCAACAGAGCTACAAGAGAAAATTCTTATATTGAATTAGGTATTAGTCCGAGGGGAACGATAGCGCTTGCTAAGCTGTCGAAAGCCAAAGCATTTCTTCAGGGCAGAAAATATGTTATTCCGGAGGATGTTCAGGCGATGTACAAGGATGTCGGAAGACACAGAATTGTTCTAAACACCAAGGCAAGAGTTTCCCATGTTTCGGAAGATGCATTGTTGGACCAGATAATGACTCAGATTAAGGCGCCGGTATCATATATGGAGTAGAGGGACATTGTGATTAATATTATTATAGCATTAACGGTAATTTTAGTAATAATATATCTTTCAATAATATATGGAAGTACCGCAATAGCTTTATCGGGTCTTGCCGTGGCAGCATTTGCGGTGCTTTCTTATGTATATCTTTTTCTTGTGAGACGGCGTATACGATGTGGAATCGAAGCGCCGGTAGCTGTTGCCGAACCGGGAAAAGATGTCAATATCATAATATCGGGCGGTGTGGACGGAATATTTTATGAAGGAAGAATAAAATATTATTTGAAGCTATTTAACGATATGGGAAAAGGTAAAAAAAGAATACGTCTGCGAAAGACCGGAACATATAATATGAGCTTTCCCGAGGTGGGACAATTCCGCATTACGATAAGCAGTGTAAAAATATATGACCCGACGGGGACATTATATTTAAGAAAGAAGATAGAAAAGAGCTGTAAAATTATAGTCCTGCCGGAGGCTGCGCCGCTTCATGTTGAACTGTCAGAGGGGACAAAGAACTTTTTCGGCGATGCTGACGTATATGATGATGTAAGGCCGGGATATGACCCGTCAGAAAGATTTGGAGTAAGACCGTTTGCAGACGGGGACAAAATACAGAGTATACATTGGAAGCTGAGCGCAAAATCCGATGAGTTTATGGTAAAGGAAAACAGCCTGCCAAGGGCATGCTCGGCGGTAATACTTGTAGAGCGGTGCGCGAATAATATGGCGGAATATATAAAAGTAATAGCGTCTTATTCGTTTTCTATTATGGATGTTAAGTGTCCGCATTATGTGGCGTGGTATTCAGGAATAAAAAATGATATTATAAGGATACGCGTTGATGACGAGGAAAGCTATTATATTATGATAAACCATTTATTAGCTGAAAAAAGAGAAAAAAAGGCGTCAGATATAGAAAATATGTATAATGAAAGATATAAGTCGGAAAGTATCATGCATAGGCTGTTTCTTGATGCCGGGATGGTTATGTACCATAACGGAGTAAAAATAGCTGAATATTTTAAAGGAAATACTTTAAAAATGCTTGAAGACACGGAGATTTTGCTCTGACGGCAAAGAATCCGGAGTTCAATGCAATTGCTGAGACATGTCGATATATTATAAACGGGAGGAAGATATTTTGGGCGGACACATAAAATGCAAAAAAAGCTGTGCGGATATTGAAACTCAGCACGCCTCCGTGAAAGACAGGCTCATTACAGGAGGTATGGGTGCGGCCGGCAGCGTTCTGCTTATATTATCCGGTATTATGATTGGCGGGGAACTGTTTGACAGTTATAGAATGACACCGTTATTTATAATAATACTATTGTTTGCCGTATCGTTATTTTCTATAATAAACAGCAGGGTTGCCGAACTTATTATCGGATTTTCGGCGGCCGTTGTTATTTTATATGTTATCATTGTGCGGGATTCGGGATTGTCATATATATGTGTAAAGGGCAGCACAAACCTTATATATGAATATATTCAAAAATGGAATTATTACTTTGATACGTCATATTCGTTTCCACAGTATGCCTATGAAGGAACTGTTATATTCTGTTCGGCGGCAACCGCTTTGTTTATAATTATACTGCATATTGCGGCGGGGATATTCAGGAGGAGAATAATATATTTGCTGTTTCCTATATCATTTGTAATAGGACATTTAATTGTCGGACTTGCGCCGCGGCTGGACGGGATGTTATGTATGCTGGCGGGCGTGCTGCTTGTGCTGAATGTAGACGAAGAGGTAAAAACGGGAAAGAGATATGGTGTTGCCGGATATCTTATAACGGCGTCTGCGGCTATAATAGTTATAGTATTGTCATGTACGGTTTTAAGAAAGCCGGCTGATATGATTGTGTCGGCTCATGACAAGGTAAGGAAGTTCCAGAGTGATATTGAAGACAAAATGAAATATTTGGGAAAATACGGCGATATGGGTACGGACGGTATGGTGACTAATGAGACTCCGCAATTTGACGGCAGTGAGGTTATTAAAGTTAAGATAAATGCAGAACAGTATTCGTCCGAATATAAAAAACTTAAATATCCGGTCTCAAGCATGTATCTTAAAGGCTATCATTCGTCGGATTATATTTCAGGAAGATGGATTTATGATAGAGAAAAATTAGATAGATTTGGTGATGAAATCGGAATCGGCGGAAAACAGCTATCAGATAGTATTGCTCAAATTGGAAAACAAACTTATTTAGCTCAAGAGGAGGATGAGGCGGTAGAGATTGAATACGTCGAAGCAAATGGCGAAAAGGCGTATATGCCTTACAGGTCACGTTTGCAGTCCGATAATGCGGGTATAGATATTACGGAAGATTACAGATTCACAAAAGGGAAAGATGTAAAAAAGATTAACATTATGAGAGAGTTTTGCCCGGACCTTTCGGCATATGGTATAGATTACACTGAAAGCGACCCAAAATACCAATCTGCACTTGATGGTATGTTTATGATGTCGCTGGACCGGGAAGCGTTTTTTGGGGGAAAGTATTCCGAATATGTATATAGTAATTACCTTGATGTACCAAAAAGTCAGAAGACGGCCCGTTTTATTGCGGGAGAAATATTGTATGAGAATAATTTTCCGCAGGATAAATTGGAGAAAAACTATATAGATGATTACGTTGATTATATGTATTTGTCAGATATTTCATATCAGATATCTGAAATTAATAAATACAGAAACGATATGGCGCTAGAGACTGCGGAATATTTGGGTAAGCATGCTTCATATACGCTTACACCAGAAGATAATGGAGAGGATGACGTGATAGAATATTTTCTCTCAGACAGCAGGAAAGGTTTTTGCGTACATTTTGCTTCAGCAGGAGTGATGATACTTAGAAGCATGGGCATACCGGCTAGGTTTGTTACAGGTTACGTTGTTTTTCCAAAAAATTTTAAACGGGGCGACAAAGATGAGGGCTTTGAGGCTTCTGTTAAAGATTATGCCTCACACGCATGGGTTGAGGTCTATATGGAAAATTGCGGATGGATTCCTTATGAGATGACGCCGGCATATAGCCTATACGAGGAAAAGCTACCAACACAGCTATTTTCCGAGAGAAATTCTGAAGAAAATAGCGCACAGGGGAGTTTGCCTGACAATACAAAGCAATCTGACGCCGCACCTAAAGAGACTTTAAAGACAGATACCCTGTCAGGTATTGCAGTAGCTGCGCCGATTATAATATTAGCTGCAGCGGCGCTATTTGTTACATTCGCGGCAATAATCAAAAGACGCAGGGATAATAACAGGGAACATATTTTACAAAGCAATATTAAAAAGGGAAGATACAATAATGCCGTAAAGATAATTAACCGGAAATTATATCTTATACTGATAAAAAACCATAATAATATAAAGAAGCGTATAAAGAATGATTCGGATTTTTACGCTGTTCTTAGAGATGAATATCCATATATATCCGACGGTAAATGGGAAAAATATGCAGGTATTGCGAGAGCGGCGGCCTATTCTGATATACAGGTTGCAAAAGAGGATGCGTATTTATGCATGGATTTATTATCAGAAATAACAAATAAGAATAAATAGAATTAAATAGAGGAGGAGCCTGTGATATGGAAAATTATACTACACAGATGGATGCTGCCAGAAAAGGGATTGTTACACCGGAGATTAAGAAAGTTGCAGAAAAGGAAAATATGCCTGTTGAAGAGCTTATGAAGCTTGTATCGGAGGGAAAGGTCGCCATATGTGCGAATAAAAACCACAAATGCCTTGAACCCGAGGGAGTTGGAAGTATGCTGAGGACTAAGATTAATGTTAACCTCGGCGTATCAAGAGACTGCAAAGATTACGATATCGAGATGAAAAAAGTTATGAGCGCAGTCGATTTGGGCGCTGAGGCAATAATGGATTTGTCGAGCCACGGCGATACACAGCCTTTCAGACGCAAGCTTACGGGCGAGTGTCCCGCGATGATTGGAACGGTACCCGTATATGACAGCGTAATACACTACCAGAGGGACCTCTCTACGCTGACGGCGAAAGATTTTATAGATGTTGTAAGGCTTCACGCTGAGGATGGTGTCGATTTTGTCACGCTTCACTGTGGTATAACAAGGAAAACAATTGAACAGATAAGGCGTCACAAGAGGAAGATGAATATAGTAAGCAGGGGAGGCAGTCTGGTATTTGCATGGATGAGCATGACCGGCGAAGAAAATCCGTTTTACGAATACTATAATGAGATTTTGGATATATGTGAAAAGCATGATGTAACAATATCTCTCGGCGATGCGTGCAGGCCGGGATGTCTTGCGGATGCGACTGACGTGTGCCAGATTGAGGAGCTTGTTAGGCTTGGCGAGCTCACTAAGAGAGCTTGGGAGCACAATGTACAGGTGATGGTTGAGGGACCTGGACATGTGCCGCTCGATCAGGTTGCCGCCAATATGAAAATACAGCAGACAATTTGTATGGGAGCGCCTTTTTATGTTTTGGGACCGCTTGTCACAGATATAGCGCCGGGTTATGACCACATAACGGGTGCAATCGGAGGGGCGGTAGCCGCAATGAATGGAGCAGCGTTTTTGTGCTATGTCACGCCTGCTGAGCATCTTGCCTTGCCTAATGTTGAGGATGTTAAACAGGGAATCATTGCATCTAAGATTGCAGCGCATGCCGCTGACATCGCTAAGGGAATTCCGGGAGCAAGGGATATTGATGATAAGATGGCGGATGCGAGAAAAAATCTTGACTGGGACGCTCAATTTGATTGTGCTCTTGACCCGGAAACCGCAAAAGCCATAAGGGAGAGCAGAAGTCCGGAGGAGGACCACAGCGATACTTGCAGCATGTGCGGTAAATTCTGTGCGGTCAGAAGTATGAACAAAGCGCTTGTGGGAGAGTACATAGATATTTTGTAAAATATATATTGTTGATAATATTGGAATAACATGATATATTTTCAGATATACTGCGTTTGGAGGGGAATGTTCAAACTTTAGGGCATTCTTGTTTTAGGAAGTCGGAAGGCATATATTTTGCCTCGGTAATTATGGTGTAAGTATAATGGACAGTGGTATAAAAACGGACAAAGCATATGCTCCGGGCGGAATGTTCCGGTTTATTGCGGTAGTTATTTTAGTTATGGTTGTTACGATGCAAATATTGTCATATTCATCTGTAACAGCAGGTTTTAAGAAAATTCGCTATAATTGCAATGCAAGTCTTGCGGCTTCTGCGGCTGAAAACATTGACGGCGATATATTTGAGTCTGTAATTGATAGCGGAAAGGGCTCAGAGGAATACAATTACATATTTTATATGCTTTCAGGCTATATGCAGGCTGCCCGCGGCACATATGTGTATGCAATGGCAAGGTCAGAGGAAGGCGTTCTGAAATACGTTGCCGGGGCATACCCGCCGGGACACAGGGAGTTTGGCGGGGAATACGATGTGGATCCGGGGATGCTGACGGCCAACGCGCCTATACATAACTCCAAAATGGAAATTGTGGGAATTGTAGGTGTTGACAGTAGCGTCAAAGATGTAACAAAGAGTGTAAATGCATTTATGTTAAAGGTATTTATTTCAGCATCGGCGGGAATATTAATATGTGTGTTGTTTGTCGCAATTGTGATGGTTAAGTTAAGGAAACACCGTAGCAAATATAGTGTAGGCGTGCAGAATGCGGATGAAATCGTTGAACTAAAACTAATTGGGGAGAGCCTTAATATGCTCGGGAATACGGATATAAGAGTCAACGCTGCGGATGATTAACAGCCAAATAATGGTATAAATTGAAACCTGGATAAATTTGCGGCGAAAGTTTGGAATGAGCTTTTAAAAAGTTTTGTAAACAATTTTATAATAAAAGAATAATATGGAGGCTGAAACAATGCAGAGATTAAACATTGGAGATGAACTTAAGAGTAACGCTTATCCGGGACGAGGGATAATAATTGGAAAATCGGAAGACGGCAAGTCCGCTGTGACGGCATATTTTATAATGGGAAGAAGCGTTAACAGCCGCAACCGTATATTTGTCGAAGACGGCCAAGGTATTCGGACACAGGCGTTCGACCCGTCAAAATTATCAGACCCGTCGCTAATCATATATGCTCCGGTTCGTGTGCTCGGCAATAAGACAATTGTCACCAATGGAGACCAGACTGATACAATCTATAACGGCATGGATTACCAGCTGACGTTTGAGCAGTCATTAAGGTGCAGGGACTATGAACCTGACGCGCCGAACTATACGCCTCGTATATCGGGAATTCTGCATATTGAGGAAGGCAGATATAACTATGCAATGTCTATTATAAAAAGCGATAACGGAAATCCTGACAGCTGTAACAGATATACGTTTGCATTTGAGGAGCCGATTGCAGGGGAGGGAAGGTTCATTCACACATATATGTGTGACGGCGAGCCGCTGAAGAGTTTTGAAGGCGAGCCTAAGCTTATAGGGATTGATAACGATATAGATAAGTTTTCTGAACTTCTTTGGACAAGCCTTAACGACGAAAACAAGGTTTCGCTTTTTGTAAGATATATTGATATCGAGACCGGAAAATATGAGTCAAGGATATTTAATAAAAACAAGTAGATAGCGAAACAGACTGTTTTACATATTTACATAATGTGAAATATTATATGAATAATTTTATATATAGGAAAGGACGATTTTAATATGAAAGAGCTTACTTTGAAATACGGCTGTAACCCTAATCAGAAACCTTCGAAAATTTATATGTCGGACGGAGGAGAGCTTCCGGTTAAGGTGCTTAACGGAAACCCGGGATATATTAATTTTCTTGACGCCCTAAACAGCTGGCAGCTCGTACGCGAATTGAAGGAGGCTACGGGTCTTCCGGCGGCAGCATCGTTTAAACACGTTTCGCCTGCCGGTGCGGCTGTAGGGGTAGAGCTGTCTGATATCATGAAAAAGGTATATTTTGTAGAGGATGAAGGTGAACTTTCGCTTCTTGCGTGCGCGTACGCAAGAGCGCGCGGGGCTGACAGAATGTCGTCTTACGGTGATTTCATAGCGCTTTCAGACGTATGCGACGTATCTACGGCCAACATCATTAAAAAGGAATTTTCCGACGGCATTATTGCGCCGGGTTATGAGCCCGAGGCGCTTGAGATTCTTAAAGCAAAAAAGAAAGGCGCATATGCTGTAATTGAGATTGACGAGAATTATGAGCCTGCTGCCGTTGAGCACAAAGAGGTCTTCGGCGTGACATTTGAACAGGGAAGGAATAACTCAAAGATAGACGAGAAAGCCCTTGCCAATATAGTTACGAAAAACAGTGAAATACCGGACAGTGCAAAGAGGGACCTTATAATATCTCTTATAACATTAAAATATACGCAGTCAAACTCCGTATGTTTTGTGAAAGACGGACAGGCTATAGGCATTGGCGCCGGGCAGCAGTCGAGAGTACACTGTACCCGCCTTGCGGGAGATAAGGCCGATAAATGGCTTCTGCGCCAGTGCCCAAAGGTACTCGGACTCAAGTTTGTGGACGGTATAAAACGCGCGGACAGAGATAATGCGATTGAAAACTATATCGGCGACGAGTATATGGATGTGCTTGCCGACGGCGTATGGGAAAATATTTTTAAGGAGAAGCCTGAGATATTGACAGACGAGGAAAAACGTGAGTGGCTTGACAAGATGGACGGAGTATCGCTAGGCTCGGATGCATTTTTCCCATTTGGGGACAGCATAGAGCGGGGTGTTAAGAGCGGTGTGAAATATGTTGTCCAGCCGGGCGGCTCAATACGGGACGACCTTGTTATAGAAACGTGTAATAAATATGACATCGCAATGGCATGTAATGGAATAAGGCTATTTCATCATTAATTTATTATAATAAAATAAGAGTTTATATTACAGAAAAGTGTTGCTATATTCGTTAAAGTGTGTGATAATATTATTATAAAGTGATTAATACTTGAAAGTATCCTGTCATACATTTTTGGTGGCAGTGCTTTTTGTATTTCAAAAATTTTGTATACTTATACATATTATGGTGTTTGTTATACGTTTCTGTGTTCCAAAAGTGTGAAGCAAAGATACATCAAGATTTCATTCACTTGAATAAAAAATATGAGGAGGAAAAGGTAATGAGGCGAGTATTTAAAAAAGGTATAGCAGCTGCACTTGCAGCGGCTATGGTTGTAACTCTTGCACCTGTAAGCGCCGGCGCGGCAAAGAAACCGTCGGTAAAAAAGACTGCTTCCGTTGAAGTTGGCAAGACTACCAAGATTAAAGTTAAGAACGGTAACAAAAAAGCTAAGGTAACTTGGAAGACAAGCAATAAAAAGGTTGCAAAGATTACAAAAAAGACAACAAAGGGAAACAAGGCGACAGCAACAGTTAAGGGAGTTAAGAAAGGAAAGGCTAAGATCACTGCTTCGTACAAGTTAGGTAAGAAGAAAGCTAAGAAGCTTGTATGTACGGTTACAGTTGGTAAAACTGCAACGGCGGAAACTCCTACCCCGGCAGTTCCTGTAGTAACGCCTGCTCCTACACAGCAGGGCGGTGGAACAACAACTACGACACCACCGGTTTCAGACCCGACACCAACCCCGACGCCAAAGGCTACCCCAACCCCATCGCCAAGGCCTAAGAACAAAAATCTTGACGCATGGCAGGTTGCAGATGGCGCTAAGTTTACTATCGACGGCAAAGTAGAGTCTGGTGAAGGATGGGAGGATTCAACTTCTAATGATCTTCTTACTGATATCACAAAGACATCAGGTGTAAGAAAGCCTAACGCATCTGATGTTGACGCAGCAAAAGAGATACCTGTAACAGAGGCTAAGGCAAACATCATGTGGAGCGGAAAAGACTTATATGTTCTCATGAAAGTTCAAGGTGACTCAGACAATGTTATCATCTACTATGATGAGAACAGTAAGGGAACAAAGGACACAGCTACAAAGATTGAAATTCCTGTAGGCGACGGAGAGGCAAAGTCATCCAACGCAGCTTACACCGTAGAGGCTAAGTCTGTTAAGGCTGACGGTTCATATGTTGTAGAAGCTAAGATTACAGGTAAGACTGATCTTGTAGTAGATGGAAATGCTAGAATTGATATCCAGATGAACAAGGGTGACGTATCAGTTAACTTCTACGATACAAGATCGGCAATGGTTTACAACGAGGAGACAAAGACGTTTGAACTCGGCGACGCAGACGTAAAGGTTGGCGAAAATGCTGAGCTTATGGGACCTGTAACGCTTCTCGGACAGATGCCGGCTGCTACATCCGCATTCTTTACCGAGTTTGGCTCTCAGATTCTTGAAGCTTCAGGAATTGAATCCGCAGAGTTTGAAACAACAACACCGGCTGAAGGTGAAGAGGCTCAAACTACTAATACAAAAGCAGTTAAATATGTAGATGCAAAATTCTGGACCGACACATACGCAGAGCATGGCGCTCCGTCAATTGAGTTCAGTAAAGTAAACACAGGTGAGAAAGTATATATCAATAACCCTGACAAGATTACGCTTGGAACTCCTGTATTGGACGCAGACGGAAATGCCGTATTGGATAGTGATGGTGTTCCTACATTTACGACAAGCAGAGAGCAGGCACAGGCATATATTATCTGGGATGATGAATATCTCTATGTTATGTTTGACGTGAATGACCCTGATATATCACCTGCAAATAACGACCACTATACAACAGATTCAACAGAGCTCTTCCTCGACGAGGATGGTGCATGTAACTCTTATGATGCTAAAAAGGATGCTGTTCAGCTCCGTGTAGACGTAGCGAACAATGTATTTTCTTCTAATGATGCGGGCGCAGGCAACTATGCCGTAGTTGGTCATGCAGTTGGATATAAGCATGCAGACGGTTCTGTAGATGATAAGATTGATGGCGCTACAGGATATCAGACACAGTATATTATCAAGCTTAACAGTAAGCACGCACCAAACACTGTTTTGGGAATGGAGCTTCAGATTAACGACTGTTACACTTCAGATGTAGACAGCAGCGGCAATGCATTTACTGACGCTGATGGAAACCCTGTAAACGGTGCACTCAGAGCAGGTACTATCACAGCTTACGATACAACAAATTCAGCTTATGAAAATCCTGAGCGTTTTGAGCGTTTGAAGTTGATTAAGAAAGGTGTGACAGAAGGCCCGGGCAACCCAACTGATAAGCCGACTGATCCTACAGACAAACCAGCAGATAATCGTTTGGACCTCAGCACAATTAAAATTACAGACGGTTCAACAATGGAAGTTAAGGCGGATGGTTCGGCAGTTATTACATGTGCCGGAAACTACACAGGTGGAATTACAATTGATATTCCTGCAGAGCTTGCGGACGGTGCAAAGAAAATTGTTGTTGCAGTAGACGCAGAACCATCAAGTGGACAGTTCCACCTTGAGTTTGACGGTGACGAGACTGTTACAAACTATAATTGGGGAGCTGATACTTACGGAGACACAACATTCGATGTTGCAGGCAAAAAACCGACAAAATTAGTTCTTAACAGTCAGGATAATAACGTATTTACAATTAAGTATATTGAGGTAGAGAAATAATATTATATATTTATAAACGTATACTTAATATTTAAAATTATAATATCTCCCATAGCTTAAAATAGCTTTGGGAGATATGTTTTATTATAATGATGATGTGCCAAAATAAACTGTATAAACCTGCAATCTGCTAGATAGTGTGTCTGACAGGAAACCGCTGTCAGGCAAACAATAATCATTATACATATTTAAGTCGTTTATCTAAAACATTATATTCTTCAGCATATCCTTTGGAAAATATTTATTAATTGTGGCATATTCTACGGATTCAAATAGTACTATATCCGGATTAAATTTTTCAACATAATACTTTAGATTAAATATATTGTAGTAACTGTGTACAAAAACACTTTCTGAAAAACTTTCATTCATAAACTTTTCTTTGCCGAGAAAATAACTGCCGCGGAAAACAAGAATTTTAGGCAGTTCGGGGTGTGCAGGGTTGATATAGTGGGAATAATCACGATAATTTTCATCGAGAATAATATCTGTATCTTCCGCTGTAACGTCAACGGCTTCGGCATTATTTCTTTCATAATATACGCTCGGTTCATTTATCACTAAATTAGATAATGGCAATTTTTCGTGTACAACCTCATATATATTATAGTCGGACGGAGTGTTTACAGGTATGTTGGAAAATGTAGTTGAAATGTGAGTTAATATATTGTTAATACCGATATAGGCGCCGTTTTCATTCCAGTGACCCGCATCATATTTTTTATCAAAAACGTCGGTTTCTTTTGAGGCATCTATGAGTATATCGGTATTGTCAATATAATTTACATTGTACATGTCTAGATACTTTTCTATTAGCCCCTGCCTCTCAAATGTGAGATTAGCTCCCGCCGGGAGATATTCGGAGTAAACCTGTGTTTTGTTGGGGTTAATACAATATAAGAAAGATATCTTTTTCTCGGTCAGGTATTTTTCCATGCGGCTAATAAACCCTGCAAATAATTTAATATATGAGGAATTGACATCTTCATTCGGCATATTAAAAAAGACGTAACCGTCTCTGCCATATGTGTATGTCGGATGCTCAAGAATATTAAAAAGGCTGTCGTTTAGATTAATGTATGTGTCAATCATGCTGCTTCTAAGTCCAATTCGCTCAGTTACATACTGTTCAAAATTCTCGGTGAAAGGGCCGGACGCCACTTCGTTCCACTCCATCAGAGAAGTGTTATCAAGTTCAGAGATTTGATTAGGTTTATGGTTGCTTAGCGCTAAAGGAATCAAAATACACAGGAAAAAAAGCAGTGTCATTAAAAAAGCCGTAAAGTATTTTGCAAATATTAATTTTTTCATAAGTATACCTCCATATAAATTTAGGTAGTGTCAAATGACACCCCTTGTTTTCTTTATAATTCCTTTATTTCAAAGGG
>CAOKVX010000031.1 GCA_948472945.1 uncultured Clostridia bacterium | reverse complement strand
CCCCGGAGTTGGTGCTGTTACTTATGTTTCCTTCATTGCTTCCGGCGATTCCTCCGGTACTGTTTGTTCCGGTTACCTCCCCGGAGTTGGTGCTGTTACTTATGTTTCCTTCATTGCTTCCGGCGATTCCTCCAGTGTTGTCCTTTCCGGTTACGTCCCCGGCGTTGGTGCTTTCACTTATGGAAGCATTTTCTCCGTTTGAGCCGGCGATTCCTCCTACGTTACTGTTTCCCGTGACAGTGACCCTGCTGGTGCAGCCGATAATTTCGCCTTCGTTTCTTCCGGCAATTCCGCCCACGTAGTCATGTCCGGTAACCTGACCCTCTACCGTCAGGTTCTTTATTGTTCCTGTGTTGTAACCGAACAGGCCCACATTGTCCGCCGTAACATCGTTGATGTAGAGCCCCTTTATGGTGTGGCCGTTTCCGTCAAATATTCCCGCAAACGGATTGTTGTCCGTATCGCCCGTATAGGTGCCTATCGGTTTCCACTGGGACGTCTCGCTGCCGGACAGCTCAATGTCCGCCGTGAGCGTAAAATGTGTACCCTCAAAACTGTTTCCGGCATTTACCAAGTCACGGATTTTCTCCAAATCTTCCTTTGTGGCAATCTTGTATGGGTCTTCAACTGTTCCGCTTCCGGTAAATAATGTGTCTCCCGTACCGTGGGTAATTCCTTCCGGGTCCGGGCTGACCCCTCCGATACCGGTAAGGTCTTTGTTTACTGTATCGGTCTGCTTGTAGTAGCCGGTGACAGAGTCGCTGTCCGGGTTTTTGTTTTCTCCTGCGATTGCACCCGTTGTGCTGTTGTCCCCGTTTCCGGTAACATTTCCGGTATCGGTTACGTTTTCGATTCTTCCGCTCTGTTCATTGTTTCCGGCGATTCCTCCGGTACTGTTTGTTCCGGTTACCTCCCCGGCGTTGGTGCTGTTACTTATGTTTCCTTCATTGCTTCCGGCGATTCCTCCGGTGTTGTCCTTTCCGGTTACGTCTCCGGTGTTGGTGCTTTCGCTTATGGAAGCATTTTCGCCGTTTGAGCCGGCGATTCCTCCTACGTTACTGTTTCCCGTGACAGTGACCCTGCTGGTGCAGCCGATAATTTCGCCTTCGTTTCTTCCGGCAATTCCGCCCACGTAGTCATGTCCGGTAACCTGACCCTCTACCGTCAGGTTCTTTATTGTTCCTGTGTTGTAACCGAACAGGCCCACATTGTCCGCAGTATTGTCGTTGATGTATAGCCCCTTTATGGTGTGGCCGTTTCCGTCAAATATTCCCGCAAACGGATTGTTATCCGTATCGCTCGTATAGGTGCCTATCGGAGTCCACTGGGACGTCTCGCTGCCGGACAGCTCAATGTCCACCGTGAGCGTAAAATGTGTACCCTCAAAACTGTTTCCGGCATTTACCAAGTCACGGATTTTCTCCAAATCTTCCTTTGTGGAAATTTGGTATGGTTCCTCCGCTGTTCCGCTTCCGGTAAGTGTAATTTCTATGCTGACATTTCCGGTATTGGTGTTGTTACTCGTGCTTCCTTCATTGCTTCCGGTGATTCCACCGGTGTTGTCTCCTCCCGTAACAGCTCCTGTATTGGTACTGTCGCTTATGTTTCCTTCATTGCTTCCGGCGATTCCTCCTGTGTTGTCTGTTCCGGTTACGTCTCCAGCGTTGGTGCTTTCGCTTATGGAAGCATTTTCGCCGTTTGAGCCGGTGATTCCTCCTACGTTACTGTTTCCCGTGACAGTGACCCTGCTGGTGCAGCCGATAATTTCGCCTTCGTTTCTTCCGGCAATTCCGCCCACGTAGTCATGTCCGGTAACCTGACCCTCTACCGTCAGGTTCTTTATTGTTCCTGTGTTGTAACCGAACAGGCCCACATTGTCCGCAGTATTGTCGTTGATGTATAGCCCCTTTATGGTGTGGCCGTTTCCGTCAAATATTCCCGCAAACGGATTGTTATCCGTATCGCTCGTATAGGTGCCTATCGGAGTCCACTGGGACGTCTCGCTGCCGGACAGCTCAATGTCCACCGTGAGCGTAAAATGTGTACCCTCAAAACTGTTTCCGGCATTTACCAAGTCACGGATTTTCTCCAAATCTTCCTTTGTGGAAATTTGGTATGGTTCCTCCGCTGTTCCGTTTCCGGTAAATAATGTGTCGCCCGTGCCGTGGGTAATTCCTTCCGGGTCCGGGCTGACTCCGCCGATACCGGTAAGGTCTTTGTTTACAGTATCGGTCTGCTTGTAGTAGCCGGTGACAGAGTCGCTGTCTGGATTTTTGTTTTCTCCTGCGATTGCACCCGTTGTGCTGTTGTCCCCGTTTCCGGTAACATTTCCGGTATCGGTTACGTTTTCGATTCTTCCGCTCTGTTCATTGTTTCCGGCAATTCCTCCGGTACTGTCTGTTCCGGTTACCTCTCCAGCGTTAGTGCTGTTACTTATGTTTCCTTCATTGCTTCCGGCGATTCCTCCGGTGCTGTCTGTTCCGGTTACCTCCCCGGCGTTGGCGCTTTCGCTTATGGAAGCATTTTCGCCGTTTGAGCCGGCGATTCCTCCTACGTTACTGTTTCCCGTGACAGTGACCCTGCTGGTGCAGCCGATAATTTCGCCTTCGTTTCTTCCGGCAATTCCGCCCACGTAGTCATGTCCGGTAACCTGACCCTCTACCGTCAGGTTCTTTATTGTTCCTGTGTTGTAACCGAACAGGCCCACATTGTCCGCCGTAATATCGTTGATGTAGAGCCCCTTTATGGTGTGACCGTCTCCTTCAAAGATACCGGCAAACGGGTTGTTCTCCGTATCGCTCGTATAGGTGCCAATCGGCGTCCACTGGGACGTCTCGCTGCCGGACAGTTCAATATCGCCTGTCAGTTTAATGTATTCCCCCAAAAAACTGTCCCCGGCATTTACTAAGTCACGGAATTTATCCAAGTCTTCTTTTCCGGATATCAGGTATGGATTATCTTTAGTACCGTTTCCCTGAAATGATGTCAGTTTGTTATACTTGCGCTCCGCATCTGTCAGTTTTTTTGTCGTATCGGCATCAATTCTCTCTTTCAGTTCATCCGACAGGGCATCATATGCTTCTCTGGCCGCATCAATTCTCTCCTTGCAGGCATCGTCTGCTATCACTTCGCCGATTTGATTAATTTTATTAATTACATTTTGCACATACTCCTGTTCTAACTCGCCTGCATCTATGTAATACGCCTTAAAGTACATAGTGCCGGTGAGCGGTTCAGTATAATCCCAAACCTCTGTGCTGTAAGGTTCACTTTTATTGCTTCGATATAACCATCCCTTGAAAATCTTTCCTGACACCACAGGTCCTTCCGGCATCTGCTCTCGAAACGCCTGACCGGTACACCATTCGGAAGGGAAACTATTCTCAGTAAGCTTCTTGTCATTTTCATCATACCATGTCAGATAAATTATATAACCCAATATAAGGTCATAACTACTCATACTCTCTCTGTATACCGATGCCAATCCATATGTATAATTATCAAGTTTAAACTTTGAAATATTTTCTTCAGAAACATCCGCAACTATTTTATCATAATTTTTCTTGTTCCAAATATTACTGTTAATTACAATTCTTTCGCCCTGATAATAGCTCCGGTTCGTATCGTCCCCATCTGATGCATATATTTTCCCGTTGTTACCGATGCTGCCCGTCGTCTCCATATATACTTGTACAGCCTCGCTGCCGTTTCCTGTGCATTGAATATCAGGCGATCCGCTTAAATAAACTTTCTCGTTCGTAACATCCTTAGAACTGAAATAAATCCCATATTTCTTACCCGCAACTGTGCCTCCGCTGATATGCGCGCTACACGTCTCCCCCGTATCGTCGGGATTGCCGGACAGCTTAATTCCGACAGAATCAGATTGTATATTTCCTCCGTAAATGAAAACCTGCCCTTTCTCACACACAATTGATGCGGGGTCCACTCCAGACACACCACCACTTTTTGCTGTCACATTTCCTCCGTAAATGGAAACTTGCCCTTCCTCACAAAAAACTGAGGTGGAATCCACTCCGTACACACCACCTTCTGCTGTCACGTATCCTCCCGTTATCTCGACAGCCGCATCTTTTCCATTCGTATGAATGCTGTTTATATTTGCGTAAATTCTTCCTCCCTGCACTATCAGCTTTCCGGATTCAACATAAACCGCATAATCACCGGAATTCTTCCCCGTGCACTGTATTTTACCCTGACTCTTTGAATCCTTGATTATAACAGTCTGACCTGCTGCGCCGGAACCAGAGCCGACGACCAGCACTTTTTCTTTATTGGTCATCGTATGTCCATTCAAATCAATTGTAACTATGCCATTGTCAGGACAATCAACCTTAATTGTACTACCAAACGACAAATCTTCCGGCAGATAGTAGTCTCCGGCTTCAGTAATCGTATCTGTAGATATATCTCCTATCTTTCCAGTGGTGATTGGCGTTCCCTTATTTGACCTAAGCACAAGGTCAACAGTACCCTCTGTCCCTTCTTTGTCTTTTGGAGAAAAGAAAAATTCTTCTGTATTGTCCATATAGATAAATTTATTTTCGATATCTTTTCTGACATTTCCGACGACAACCCAACCCGAGGTCAAAGTGCCATTTTCAGTATATATGGATATCTTTTCATCTTGATTTCCTTCAAAGTATTGCGGGTTATCGTTGTCTCCATTGTATGCAAAAACAGGCGTCAAACTATTATTCGCATTCTTCAGCCTGATGGAGTAATCGCCGCTTATATTACCGGACTCATCCGTTTTGCCTATACTTGGGGAACCGCTTAGGTATATCTCGCTACCGGTAGAAGCGTTTGATGAGTTATTATATTTAATGCCTCCTTTCGTTCCCCCGATTTTTGACGTACCACTGATATACAGCTTAGTGTTGTCCCCCTTGATGCTAATTCCAGCATCAGCCCCAGTGCTTACTATATCTGCGTCTGTAATGCGTATTGTTGATTCCTCATTACTATAATCAATAATCAAGGCATCGGGGTATGGTGCCTCAAATTTCCCTCCGTTTATTGTTAATGTATTTGGTCCATACTGACAAACAATAGGCGCACAGTCACCCATGGCTTTATATGTGGATTTTATTGTACCTCCATTGACTGTGAGACTTCCAGTTTCATTCTTAATTCCAGCAGTATAATAGCTTATAACATAGCCGTCATTTATGGTCACCTTCCCGCCGTCTCTATTAAGAATTGCTTCATCATAGCGTGACTGAATAACACCACCATTTACTTGAACCGTTCCTCCCATGTTATAAATTGCAGGACCGCTATTGCTGCCTCTGTCTCTATGCAGTGTTATATTGCCCTCTATTGTCAACGTCCCTTTGTTCAGAACAGTCGCACATTCTTTTTTAGTCGCACGGGATGTAATCCATCCCTCTCCGCAAATTGTCAGTGACGCACCGCTATTGACAGTAATGTTAGGATATAAAAGGGTATCCCCATTCTCAGTGCTGACATTGCGCTCCTTATGTTCAAATTGGCAATCTTGCCCTACTTCAAGTATCACATCAGGCGCATCAATAACCAGACCGTAATTTCCCCTTAGTAAAGTATTTATCACATATTTTCCTGATTTGGTTATCGTATATTGTGATGGCTCCTCGTCAAAACTACTATAATTAATTTCAACTACGGAATCTGCGGTTTTCTCGTCCTTTATTCCCTCCTGCGTCCCGCCTGTCTCCGCCGCAACTGCATTTCCTGCCATTGAAAATCTTTCCGGTATAATCCCGAATACAAGTGCTGTACACAACAGCGCCGCTATTAGTCTCCTATACTTTTTCATAATTTTCACCAAGCCTCAAGCAAAAATGCTTGCATTTTTATTTGAGGTGCAAACACAAGGGTTGAAAGATGTGTGCTTGCAATCTATCCTTTCTTCTATAATTTCTTTCACCCTTTTCCCTTTCCTTTACACATATTTTTAAATCATAAAGTCTAATACCACGCAACAGAGCTATTGAGATACCCTGATGTACCGTTTTTTCAGCCAATAATACAGATTCACCTCCCTGTCCGCAAGGCGGATGAATAAGGCCCGGCGGTGGCTACGGCAGGTGAAACCACTCAACAGATGGAAATTCAGGCAAGTCATTTGGCGAATTAACAGACATTCACCTGACTCTTAAATCGTCGCTCGCGGAAAAAAATTTGTGAAAAATATATAACATTTTGAAACTGAAAAATCTATATAAAAGGAATGATTCGCACTTTTTTGGGTATGGATTGCTTGCCCTTGTAAACACCATAATGGATAATAGAGCAATATAGTAGTTTTTTTGATGTTGAAACCACATGATTAGGCTCTTAGATGACAAGAATAAAAATAAGTGGTTATTTTATTCATAAAAACAATTTGAATAAAATAACCACTTACCCTATATAAAAGATATATGTGTAATATTTGAATTATGGACTATATGTAACACTTTCATGCGTCATTTAGCTGAAAATGAACGGTACAATACACTAGTGTAATATTACCTGCTCTGTCTCCTTGTCAAATACATGCGCCTTTGACATATCAAACGCAATAGTGACCGTGTCTCCAGGTCTTGCCGTAGTACGCGGGTTAACACGGACTGTGATGTCAGCCTTTCCAACCGTGAAGTATAAAAATACTTCCGCACCCAGCATCTCGTAAACCTTAACTGTGGCATCAATACATGAGCCTGGCGACTGCGATATAAACATCTCCTCATCCTTGATATCCTCCGGTCTGATACCAAGAACTACAGTTTTGTCCTCGTAACCTGACTCTATAAGCTTCTTGCCCTTTGCTTCCGGAAGTTTAACAGAGTATTCATCAAATACAAGAAGAACATCATCACCGTTCTTCTGTACTTTTGTATCAATAAAGTTCATCTGCGGTGAACCGATAAATCCGGCAACGAATAAGTTATCCGGCTTCATATACAAGTCAAGCGGCGTGTCAACCTGCTGTACTATACCATCTTTCATAACTACAATTCTTGTGCCAAGAGTAAGCGCCTCGGTCTGGTCATGCGTAACGTAAATAATTGTTGTCTCCAGTCTCTGGTGAAGCTTTGAAATCTCAATACGCATCTGTACACGGAGTTTTGCGTCAAGGTTTGAGAGCGGCTCATCCATAAGGAATACTTTCGGGTCACGCACAATTGCACGTCCCATAGCCACACGCTGTCTCTGTCCACCTGACAAAGCTTTCGGCTTACGTTCAAGTAAATGTTCTATATCAAGGATTTTAGCTGCCTCATGTACAAGTTTATCTATTCTATCCTTTGGTGTCTTGCGAAGTCTCAGTCCGAATGCCATATTGTCGTATACAGACATGTGAGGATAAAGCGCATAATTCTGGAATACCATTGCAATATCCCTGTCCTTAGGCTCCACGTCATTAACCATCTTGTCCCCTATATATAATTCTCCTGCCGTAATCTCTTCGAGTCCTGCAATCATACGAAGTGTTGTAGATTTTCCGCAGCCCGAAGGGCCAACGAAAATAATAAATTCTTTGTCCGCTATTTCAAGATTAAAGTTCTTTACTGCGACAACTCCATTAGGATATGTCTTGTTAATGTTTTTCAATGATAAACTTGCCATTGTGATTATTTCCTCCCTAAGTGTTATATCTTAATTCTTATTAATTATAACACTTTAACACCAGAAAAGACTATATAGCCATTTACACAAAATATAGTGTAATATTTTGTGCAATTTGTACACTTCATTTAAAATAGTTATCAGCCTGTACAAATCCCTCACCCAAAATCTCCCTGCTGTCAGTAATCATCACAAAAGCCCCTCCGTCTATTTCATGGATGATCCTTATGGCTCTCGACGACTGCTTCTTTGAAACTGCGCAAATAAGCATCTTTTTTTTATCACCGCTGTACATTCCCTTTACATCTACAGACGTAATTCCGCGCTGTATATTTTGAAAAATGCTCTGTGAAATCTCATTTTCCTTTGAAGTTATTACTAACAGCATCTTTGAATTGTTCGGACCGTTCACCACCACATCCATCACCTGCGAGGTTATAAAAACTGCAACTATTGCATACGCCGCATTTCGTATTCCAAAAACGGCCGCTCCGATTACGACAAGCGCGGAGTCAATAATAAATATAAGCTTCGCCATGCTGTAATACGGAAGATATTTTTTTATTATTGCTCCTAAAAGGTCAGTTCCTCCCGTAGATGAAAACGTGAGTATGACGAGCCCAAGCCCTGCTCCTGACACAACTCCCCCGCAAACGGCCGATAAAAAATAATCCTTTTCAGCAGCGCTTACGCTTGGAATCACTGACAGTAATGCCGTAAACAAGACTGTTGCGTACAGCGAGCGCAGTATATATCCCCTCCCCTTTACATGACAGCCCATAATGAACAGCGGCACATTTACTACACCTGTAGTAACCCATACAGGCACGCCGCCCTCGACTATACTGTCGGTAAACCTCTTTACTATAATGGCAAAGCCTGACACACCGCCGGTAACCATGTTAAGCGGTTCATATATAACACGTACCCCGACGGCCATCAGGCCAACTCCAACCGCAATAATTATATAGTTTGTCAATTTCCCGGCTCTATGCAGAATATTCAGATAAATCACTCCTTTTTATCTTTATATTCTGTAAGAAGCGTCTGAAATATACGCTCTTTCTTCCTGCTTTCCGTATATTTTCTCCTTATCGCATAATTATATAACCTTCCAAGAAGCATATTTTGAATCCACTTTGGCGGCTCGACATTTTCCTTGACAACCGTCTCAGATATATCGCATAGGCATACGCAAAGTCTCGCGTTGAGCATCTGCCTGTTATTCTCAACCCATTCCTGTACATCGGGAGTGTCAAGCGCAACGACTATAATATCAGGCGCATGGCTGTTGATGTCATTTACCACGCTTTCCTTGCTCTCCTCCAAATCTATTGAGTGGCTGCCGCAAATATTAATGTTTTCATTCTGACTTTCAAATACTCTCACCAGCAATTCCGTAAGCTTTGTATTTTTGCCAATGACATACAAATTATTAACAAGCCCCCTGCATCTTAACATATACAGAAAACTCATGTAGCTTTTTGATATTCCCCTGTAAGTATGCCGATATTTTTTGTTAAGAATAATTTTCTCAGCCGGCAAACGAAGGTCTGCATCATTCATCAGTATAGACAGTTGTTCATTATCTGCAATCCTTTTACATGTATCGACAGAAAACATATATATAATATTCATATAATCGTTTCCAAGATACAATTTCATCAGGCCCAGCAGCTCTTTGTCTGTCATAACATTCACTGACAACCCTGTTATGTCAACAAGTATTCCCATACATGCTCTCCCTTCTGCTCTAATATCTGCGACACTTTATCATCACAAAGAATGTGTAAATTATATGCCCGGCCGATTACGAAATCCGGATCTTACTCTGCAGATATATCTGCATCCGCCTTTCCTACAATAACCATTATATCAATGCCGTCCTCAAGCTCGGCAACCTCAATGGACGCACCGTCAAAGTATGTCTTTATATCTTTTCCCATTCCATCTTCACTCACCCGTATAACGGTATTGTCAATTATTTCAGGGTTATCCGCTATCTTTGAAACCTTATATCCGTCCTTTTCAAGTATTCCCTTAACTTTGGCAGCAATGCCGTCCCCTCCGCTTCCGTTCAGAACCTTAATTTTCTTATCCTTAGAAGAAATATTTTTCACCTCTGCCTGCACGGTCTCATGTTTAACGTCCCCAAGTATCTGCGTGTACAATGTCTTAGATTCCTTCAAATCAACGGTAAACGCACCGTCTGTTTCCTGCCCTGGAAAAACGTGATAGTAAATTAGATCAGGATTGACATTTTTATAACATTCTGCGTATTTTATCTTGCTTTTCACCTTTATATTAGTAATATATCCTTCACACTTGTCCTTGATGAATTTTTCCATTGCACTCACATCCGCAACTAACGCAGCTTCTGAAATTATGGTATCGGTAAGTTTATAGCATCCCGTCGAGGAATCCATTGCAAACACAGAGTTAAACAAATCAGACGGCATTGCAGTGTAATACCCTATATCTATTCCAAGACTGTTCTCAAGCAGAATTATACCGTACTCATATGATGTATTATTGTCAGCAAAATACTTGTTAAGCTGGCTGATTCTCATGACCTGCGGTACATCTACGCCGGCAGCATACAGTCTCTGGTATATATCAGCATTTATCTCCATCTGAAAATTGTCCGGTATTGTTATATAGTCTAAGTTTCCGGTCAGGGTGTTAAGCACTTCAATTACAATTGCATCAATCCTAGACGACCCGGCGTCGACTGAATATATAATGTTTCGCGATATCTCGTCGGCCGTTATGTCTCCTACGATATCAATTATTTCGCCGCCCTTTTCTTCATCTGCGAAGACCTCATAATATTTCATTGTAAACTTATAACTTGCTATTCCAACAAGCATCATTAATATTACAACACAAAAAGATTTCATAACTGTTACAAAAATTTTTAAACCTACACTTTTTTTCTTAGCCATAATATTTTATCCTTTCTTCCTTATCACACTTATTATGCAAGCGCTGACTAATACATTTTACTCAAAACCATTTTTTAAGCTCTGCATATACCTCTTCGTATTTTACAGGCTTGGCAAGATGACCGTTCATACCGGCCGCCTTTGAATTCTTTTTATCCTCAATAAATGCATTGGCAGACAATGCAATTATAGGTATGTTCATTGTGTAATCGCTCCTCATCGCCCTAATCTGCCTTGTCGCCTCATATCCGTTCAGCTTAGGCATTCTTATATCCATGAAAATAAGGTCATAATATCCGTCAGGAGTCATCTGAATCTTGTCGACGGCTTCAGTTCCGTCATACACAATGTCGACTTCAATTCCCGTATAATTAAGATATTCAGCTATAATTTCGGCGTTTACCTTATGGTCGTCAACTAGCAGAACCCTCCTGCCGCCAAAATCAGGAAACGCCATCTTACTGTCGTTTCCTCCGTTCACCATCTCGTAAAACACCTCCATGAGGTCGCTTCTAAATATAGGCTCAACAAGAATTTTGTTAATGCCGGCAGTCCTCAGCCCATCGTCATTTTCATTAAACTCATATGCTGTCTGAAGTATAATAGGTATATCATTTCCAACAACGGCCCTCATCTGCACGGCAAGTTCAGTTCCGCTAATCTTAGGCATCTTCCAGCCGAATATCATAAGCGCAATAGGCTGCGACGCCTCATGCATTTTTTTTACAACATCTATAGCATCTGCCCCGCTGGTCGTCGATATACATTTCAATCCAAGGGATGATATAAGCTTGTCCATCCATTCAACCATTATAACATCATTGTCAACCACCACGACAAACTGTTCTTTATAGTGCTCCACAACAGGCTTATACTGTTCAGGTATAACGCCATCTCCCGAAATCTTAAGCGGAATATTGACTGTAATAGCAGTTCCCGAGCCAAGCCTTGAGCTGACCTGTATATTTCCACCTATACTCTCTATAAGGTCATGCGCTATAGTCATTCCCAGACCTGCTCCATCTATTTGGCTAACAGTCGAATCAAGCATCCTCTCAAACGGAATGAAAATTCTCTTTACAAATTCCTCCGTCATTCCTATCCCCGTATCTTTTACCGTGATTGAGTAATCAGCATAGCCTTCTTTCTGAGACGGATTCTCGTCAATTACTACCGATATCTTCCCTCCGACATCGGTAAACTTTATTGCGTTGCTTATTATATTTAACACAGCCCTGTTAATTCTCTGTTCATCGCCTATTACATTCTCGTGTACGAGATTGTTTACAGCCACGTTAAACCTCAGTTTTTTGTCAAGCATCCTATGCTGCACAAGCATTACTATATTATGGATGGATAGTCCAATATTAAACTCACTGTTGATAAACGCAATCTTACCGCTCTCTATCTTACTCATTTCAAGAACGTCATTTATAAGTGTCATAAGATGTTCCGACGCTGCTTTTTGTTTTTTTATACATTCCTTCACACGGTCAGGGTTGTCAGCATTCATTTCACATATATCCGCCAAACCTACTATAGCGTTGAGCGGCGTTCTTATATCATGGGACATGTTTGATAAAAATATTGTTTTCGCCTCGTTCGCAAGCTCTGCAACCTGAACCTGCATTTTAATTTCCTGATTTTCCTTATCCCTTTTCTTGTTTATATAAATTGTAAATAGAAGCAGTAAAAAGTATATTAAAACAAGGACCATCAGAAAAGACGTGATATCATTTCCTAGCCCGCTTGATGATTGTATCACGGCATCCTCAGACACAATCTGCACCACATACAGATTTCCATTATTAAGCGGACTGTAACATGCAAACAGAAGCTCATCGCCATTATTGTAATACTCAACGATGCCTTTTTTCCTATTTTGAATACTTCTCCTCATTTCAGAGTAACTGTATTCCCTATTATATCGCACATTTTCCATCATATTAAAATAATTTATTTTGTCATTGTTTATTCGGCCGTCTTCCACGTCTATCACAATTTCGCCTGTTGCGGAATCAAAAAGCGTAAACTCTGAAACCATGTTTACATCAGCCACACCAGATCTTTCAACAAAAAGCGAATTGTCATACAGCGCGACAAGCTCAACATTTCCCTCTATAACCGGGGCATGAACCATCAGGCTGTTTTCCGATACAACCCTGTTTTTTTCAACACCCTCGGTATTGCTGAATATTCCCGATATGCCGTCAATGTCAAGATTGTTTTCCTGCATACTGCTGTCAAACGCCTTGCCGTCGCTGTAAACTAGATATAATTCCGAGAAACAACTTCCCTCTTCCACACTCTTTAGAAGGTCTGACGTCCTGCTGCCTTTCATCTCTTCATTTGACGCAATAATCCTCGCCGTCTCAGACAAAATCATAATATCCGAGTCTATCATATTGTCAAACTGAGTTGAAGTAACTTCGATATCAGACATTATATTACTCTTGAAAGTTTTAAAAATCTGGACGTTTGATATGCTTTTTATTACGAAAAACATCGCAACAGTAACAAAAAGCATAATTAATAAACCTATAATAAGGCCCTTAGTATTCTTTTTTTCTTTTACGGAACCTGATTTATCCATCTTATACCCTTTCAAAAATTTAAAACATAGTGAAACAGTAATGTAAATTAGCGATTTCCAAACAAACAATCTTAACCACGGTATATTGTACCACAAAGACATAAAAAAGACAAATTATATTGATATTAAATGAGAAAGGGGCTATTCTATATATGATATAATTATATGCAGCGTATAATCATCAACCTGTACTACAGGCTTATTTAACAGACATACTTATAAAACGTATAAACTATAAAAGTATAAACTTTGAAATTAACTGCAAAGTTTAGTTTGTAATTAGATATATTAAAGTTTATCTTAAATATATACCCTGTTATGAAAGGAACAATTATCAAAATTATGAAAAAGACCGTTTTGATTACAGGTTCATCCCGCGGAATCGGCAGAGCCGCCGCGCTGCGTTTTGCAAGCGAAAGCGCTGCTTTAGAAAACCTCCAAAAAGACAGTTACAATATTGTTATAACATGTAATAAGAATACAAAAAAACTGGGTGAAGTAAAGGACGCCGTGGAGTCGTTAGGATGTCCGTGCCTCGCGTACACCGGAGATTTGTCCTGTTCCTCAAATGTTAGACAGCTTGCCGGGCTTACCGCACATGAATTCGGCGCTGTCGATATTCTAATAAACAATGCCGGAGCGTCATACGTTGGTCTTTTGACCGATATGTCTGACATTGACTGGAATAATATTATTAATACTAATATCAGCTCAATTTTTTACTGCTGCAGAGAGTTCATTCCCCCTATGGTAAGTAATAAAAGCGGCTGCATAATTAACATTTCATCCATATGGGGAAGTCTAGGGGCCTCATGTGAAGTGGCCTACTCCGCTTCAAAGGGCGCCGTCAACTCCTTTACGCGCGCACTTGCAAAGGAACTCGCCCCTAGCGGCATCCCGGTAAACGCAGTCTCATGCGGACTTATCGACACCGATATGAACAGCATATTCAGCGCTGAAGAACTCGCGGGCATTTGCGAAGAAATACCCTGCGGCAGGGCCGGAACACCCGAAGAGGCCGCAGGGCTCATATATTCCGTCTCACAACAGCCGCCTTACATGACAGGACAGATAATTACCATTGACGGCGGTTGGTCGTGACCGTATTGACACATTAATCAGTAGTATTATCGAACTGCTCCGGTTTTTCCTCAGTCGCCGCTCACAATCCCGTAATACAGCTTTGATGTTGCGTAATATACAACGGCATAGCCAACAGCAAACACCGCAAGCGTTCCAATCGTTGTCACAATAAGAACTATCTCGTCTGTCATAAATATCATGCTCAAGATATTTTTAAGCATCGGAAACGCAAATCCGAGATGCAGCGCGGCGACTATTATAGGAAGGAAGAATACAGTCAAAAGCTGCGAGTTAATGCATTTTCTTATCTCCCTGTTATTCATACCGACCTTTTTCATTATAACAAACCTGTGCCTGTCCTCATAGCCTTCTGATATCTGCTTATAATATATTATTAACACGGCCGCAAACAGGAATACGATACTTAGCATAATACCCAAAAACAATAATCCGCCGTTCATTCCGTAAAAATCATTTCTCTCTATTTCTTTATTGTAAACATTGTAGGAATTGTATGATATGTCGTCTCCCATTGCCTCTGAACACTCTTTCAAAATTTCTTTCAGCTCGCAATATACGGTATTTTTTGTTTTATCATCAGAGTCGATATTAAACCCGTAGTACCAGCTCATAGTATCACCATAGACTGCATGATCTTCATTTACTGCAGTTTTCAGCTTATCCTCCAGACCTATTGGGTCGGTGGTAATTATATAATATGTTTTAAATATTGTATTAATGGAACCACGATTTTCCTCCAGTTCTTCGACGTTCTTCTTAACTTTATATGTTCCCCCGCCGCTTATCTCAAACGTATCATATTGATACTGCTTTCCGCTGTTTGAAACATACATCATTATCTCGTCATTACCCAAAGCTTCTTTAGCGTCGTTCACCGTGTTATAGTCATCCAATGATATTACGCAAATTTGGCTTAAATCAGAAAATGCCAAGTCACTGTCATATAAATTCCCATTATTATCACCATAGAAAATATTATCTGAGATAATTCCCGAAATATAAGTATATTTCTGCTCTTTTATACTCTCTGGTACAACATTATGCTTTGCGAAACATTCGTTAACTCTGTCTTTAATCCTGCCGATATCCTTCTCCCTATAGTCTTCATAGCTTGCAAATCCTGTAGTTATGGCAATATCCCTGGTATACATTTTGTTAATCGTATCCTCCGCGCCATAGTACATGCTTGAAGTCGTCGACATTATTACCAGCACCATAGTCGAGAGTATACATATTGATGCAAGTCCTGCGCCGTTTCGCTTCATACGGTATACCATTGAGGCTACGGAAACAAAATGATTAGGCTTATAATAATATTTTTTGTTTTTCTGCATTGCCCTGCACATTACAACAGAACCGGCAATAAATAATAAATAAGTTGCAGTTATAACCATAATAACCGCCACAAAAAACCAGCTCATGGCATCTATCGGATTTTCAACAGACATTGCAATGAAGTAAGCCGCCACAAGTACAACAAGTCCGAGTATACCTAAAAACCAGTTTGACTTAGGAGGTTTCTCCCCCACGTTTTCACTCCGCAGCAGCTCGATAGGGTTTACAAAGCGTATCCTGACCAGATTGCACAATAAAATTACACTGAAGATTACAGCATATTTTACAGCGGTAGCACATATTACTCCCCAGGATATAGTAAACTCCAGACTTGTGCTGCCATTCACAACATTTATAAGGATTAGTTCCGCAAACTTTGAAAGCGTAATTCCAAATATCATGCCCAATATATATGAAATAACACAGTATATTATCATCTCCCAGAAAAGAATCTGGCATATATTTTTCTTATTCATCCCAAGTATATTGTATAGACCAAATTCTTTTTTTCGTTTCCTCATAAGAAAAGAGTTTGTATAGAACAGAAATATTACAGAAAAAATTAATATTACATTTGTCCCAAGGCCTAGGGTCATGCATACCGAGTCGCCCCCACTCATATTCATGATTGTTTCAGATTTAGATAAAAAACTTACAATATAGCTCATGCTTATCATCACAATGCATGTGATAATGTAAGGAATATATAACTGCCTGTTTTTCTTAATTCCGCTCCATGCGAGTTTACCATAAAATCCTATCTTCATTATCTGTCACCGCCTGACTGCAGCAGAGTAAGAGTATCGGTAATACTCTGGTATAACTGCTCATTAGTGTTATTTCCGCGGTATAACTGATGGAATACCTCTCCGTCTTTTATAAACATTATCCTGTCCGCATTGCTCGCCGCCTTAACTGAATGAGTTACCATCAATATTGTTCTCCCTGAACTGTTAATATTCCTAAACAGTTTCAAGAGCTCGCCTGCAGCTTTTGAGTCAAGCGCTCCAGTCGGCTCGTCGGCCAATATAAGTTTTGGTTCCGTTATAAGCGCCCTCGCAACCGCCGCCCTCTGTTTCTGCCCTCCTGACACCTCATAAGGATATTTTCTCAGCAAATTTGTTATTCCAAGCAAATCCGCTATCGGCTCCAGCCTTGCAGACATCTGCATGTAGTTTTTCCCTGCAAGCACAAGCGGAAGATATATATTGTCCTCAAGCGTGAATGTGTCAAGCAGATTGAAGTCCTGAAATACGAATCCAAGATTGTCACGCCTGAAGTCGGCCATATTTTTTTCCTTTATAGACGACAAGTTTTTTCCATCAAGTATAACGGTGCCCTGAGTCGGCTTGTCAAGCGCTGCGAGTATGTTTAGAAGCGTCGTCTTACCCGATCCCGACTCGCCCATTATCGCAGTGAACTCACCTTCCTCCACACTGAATGATACATTTTTAAGCGCCTCAACCTTATGACCGCCAAAACGCGCCGTGTATACTTTCTTAACTCCGCTTACATCTAATATACTCATGTTTAATTCCTCCTGTCACTTTTTATTTTATCCTCTTTTATACTAACAGAAAGAATGTTTGTTATCCATTTTATTTACTTACAATGCGGAGGGGAAAACTTACAAAGTTGTAAGAATATTAAATTACAAAAATCCTACATCTCCTGCCCCTCATCATACCCGCCCGTAATTTCTAACGGGTTTCCGTCCGGGTCCATAAAAGTAAAATACCAATATGGAGAAAAAACATTTATATATCTAATATCTGTCATATGAGTAGCAATATTCAATTCCTTTATTCTTTCATACTCCTCTCTCAGGTTTTCTACTCCCAAATTGATAAATATCTTATGTGTATTCTCACTATCAGCTATTTTAGTATGATTATCGTATATTTCACAAAATGCTCCCTTTGTTATAATTTTATCTCTGTTTTCATCGTCATAGCAGCCGCTCATGATACAGAGGTTAAGTCCGTTTACATTAAACACCGCAAATCGGTTTGCGTTTGAAGCGCTGACTTTCATGTCCAAAACTTTTTCATAAAATGAGACAGATTTTTCAAAATCTTTTGCAATTAAATAAATCGAACCAAATTTCATATCAATTTCTCCTTTACCCAATCCACCATTCCGGTGTCAATTCCCCCAGCGTGACAACCTTTTTATTTTCATAATCGAGCATAATTTCTATATCTCTGTAACTTCCCGGCATAAGCTGCACCATCAGCTCTCTGCAGGCTCCGCACGGCGCTCCTGATTTTCCGTCAGGCATAATGGCTATAACTTTAGACATCTCATTCTCACCATTTGTTATCATATTAAAAATAGCGTTGCGCTCGGCGCATATACCAAGAGTTGAACATGTATCAACGCAAACGCCGGTATATATTTTTCCTGTTGAGGAGAGGACTGCCGCCGCAACCCCGCCTGCTTCTATGTAATCTGAAATTTTCCTTTCATTCCGCACCTGTTTTGCTTCTTTGTATAACTTGTCCCAAATATCATCCATTTTTATTCCCTCCTCGCTGTTCTTGTTCACGTAGCACAATCATTCATCGGTTATAAAAGATACCTCCCACCATATCTCTCCCTTGCCTTTCTCGTATTCTCTTTTACAAAGTCAGACTTGGCTTCCGTATATCCGTCACGGTCTTTTTCGTACTTTTTCCAAATAGTAAGCTTCAGCTGTTCATATTTTTTTGCAATGTGAGGTTCGTCAATAAGAAAATCCCTAAAATAAAGTTCATTATTGTCTCCGGAGTATCTCAGGTGCAGATGATATACTTTCTTCGCATAGCCATTTTCCGTATACCCCTTGTTAAAAGAAATTCTGTCACCGGACTCGTTCATACAGATATACCCGATGCCGCATAATATTTTTTTCAATTCACCCATATCCGCAGTACTTTTAATCTCAACAAGAATATCTATGATTGGCTTGGCCCAAATTGCAGAAATCGCCGTGCTCCCTATATGACTGATACGCGTTATATTTCTCATATCAAGTGTATTATAAAGGATATCACGTTCTTCCTCAAACCACTCTTTCCAACAATCACTGTGCCCCGTGAGGATTATAGGGAACAGCTCCCACAATTCCTCAAGTCTCATTTCTGAAAGTTTACCAGCCATAAAAATCTCCTCTTTAAAATAATATATAATAATTGCCGGGATAAAAAACAGATTGGCTTGAATACTAAACATAAATAGTATTTATTCAAGCCAATCTGATAAATGTGCCATTAATAAAACTGCATTTTCTTTCTTATCCTACTCAATAACAAAGTTATCAATATACAAACTGCCCGCAAGCTCTGAATTTGCTTTCAGCTCAATCTTGTTGTCGCCTTCAACCAGGTTAATCTCCTGAGTAACCGTTTTCCAGTCACTGTATGATTCTCCCTTAGGAAGCGAAAGCGTTGTTACCTTGCTGCCGTTCACATACAAATCAACATTATTAATATCCTCTAAAACAGCGTATCTAAGCTTCATGTTAACCTTTTCAGCCTTGTCGTTTACAACAGTATCCCTTACCGCAGCGTCAGCCCTTGTGCCGAACTTAAGATATCCCTGTCCCCAATACTTTGTGATAGTTTTATCGTCGCAGCCATTTTTTAAAATACCCTCAATATTCTTACTGTCAAAGAATTCGCCTTCATACTGGCGAGCACCTGTGTATACTGCCGGCGACGCCGGAGCGGTAAGCGTTGCGGTCTTATACTCTGTAAGACGGTCAGTTTCACTGCCTGAACAGTTAACTGTTATATCAATAGGACCATTATGTTCTACAGTGAGAGTATATACTCCGTTGCTCCAATCCTCAGTGACTGTACTCCTAACCTTAATAATACCTCTTCGTTTACACGTAAATGAAGGTTTAGACGTCGCCCCATATATTTTTATTGTATTAGTCTTCAACTCTGTCGGATTTTCTTCGTCATAGTTGTTTAAATAAAAATCAATACGGTCTTCGTACTCATTGATAAGACCTGAAGCGTACTCGGAATATGTGAGCTCAACCTGCTTACACGTATTATATTTCGGTATGAAATATCCGCCCGATGCTGCTCCATTCTTATTATTGTTATATGTGACCCATGTGTTTTCATTGCGCGCAGCGTAGAAATTTCCCCAGTATTCTTCAGCGAACAGGCTGTTGAATTCATCCTGTTTTGCCTGTATAGTCGGCCAACGCGTATCAATCGAAGTCTGGCTAATCTGAACATCAATAGATTTCGCAGTGTCATCCAGCAGTTCTTTCACAGTAGGTATTGTAGGATACCTTCCCGTGCGTTTAAACAAATCTCTATTATTCCGCAGATTACCATCATTTTCCTTGCGGTACAGACCCTCAAACAGATTAGGGTATGTGCTGTAAAACGCATCATGTTCAAATGCATACTCCCTAAATTCACCATCAGGATAAGCAAACTTACTGCTTGCTGTTTCCACATCCTGTATTATGGCTACCTTTGTACGGTCTATAACTTCCTGGCGTGTAGGAATACGTATTGTTTTGTCGAGAACTTTTCTGAACAAATCAAGCATATCGTTTTGGAACTGGTCGTACATCGCCCATTCCCTCGACTTATAGCCTTCGCTATCAATCGACGGATCCAGTTCCTTAAAGTCATCCGCCCAAACCAGCTCGGGCCCGTCAATTACGGTACAGCCATTCAGAGCCATACGTTCAATGTGGATTGGAATTGCCGTTGCCATCCTGTATTCTTCTTTTGTAGGGTCACCTTGTCCGTCCCATGTCGAATCCGACCAGCCAGTATCGTCATACCTTACTCCAAAATTACCGCAGTATCCTGCAATATACTGTCCGTAAACAAGACTCTCAACATCAGCTATATAAGCGGTCTGCGTATATTTTTCCTCAAGAATATAATTCTCTGAATACTGACGGCACGCCTGCTCCCATTCCGGAACTTTCTTAAGCATTGCAATAGGATTAAGAGGTGGGCTCCACGCATTAGCGCACCAACTGATGTCAAGATAGCCGCCATATTTGTTGCAGAGCTTGAGCAGGTTCGCAAAATGCTTGTAGCGTTCTTCGCATAAAACCCATTTTGAATCCGGAAAGTTCGGATTCTGAAATTCATTAGGCTTGTTTTCATCATAAAATCCCCAGAACTGCTCACAATAATTATATCCGATAAAGTTTGGATAATCCCTGAAGAATTCGGCAAATATCGTATCTTCCAAATCATAATCGCTCTCTATATAATCTGGAAAATGGCAGTAGCCGCCACTGGCTGGCTGAATCATCGTCCACACATTCTTTTCAGCGCAGGTCCTAAGCCAGGATTTTGCAGTCTCATATCCGTCATGCACCCTTATAAATCTTTTTTCTGCCGGATCCCAGTTAATTGACAGCGAAATATTAAACACTACATAAGGGAGCAGGTCCTCAGGAATCAAATCAATAATCTTCGCAGGATCGGCATAGTTCCACGAATCAATATGTATAATGTACATAGGCTGCTCCGGCGACAAAGGACGGCGCATAACACCTTCTGCGGCGCCCGCCTTCGGA
>CAOKVX010000030.1 GCA_948472945.1 uncultured Clostridia bacterium | reverse complement strand
AGCGGTTAAGACATCGCCCTTTCACGGCGGTAACACGGGTTCGATTCCCGTCGGGGTCATTTATTTTTATTCATAATTGTGTTATGAATGGCATATAATATAATATGGCGCCATAGCCAAGTGGTAAGGCAAAGGTCTGCAACACCTCTATCACCAGTTCGAATCTGGTTGGCGCCTTTTTTGGGAAGCTGTAGCACTATTGATTAGTGCCCGGCTCTTTTTTTATTTCCACAAGCAATGAGGCAGGCAGTAATGCCCACATGGGTATTGGGATGTCTTTGGCGTAAGCAGCGGGGTATATGACTTTACAGTGAAGGCAGTGTTTATTAACGAGCGCCAAATCGGCGTTGTCGAGTTCAATTTGCAGGACCTGTGCGCAGAATGAAAAGGCGGTGATTGTATGGGTGATATTGTAAAAAAGGTTTCAATACGTAATCTTGTTGAGTTTATACTGCGGGAGGGCGATATAGAATCAGGCTCGTCCGGCGTCAGAGATGCGGAAGCTATGCAGGAGGGAGTCAGAATACATAAGCATTTGCAAAGGAGGGGCGGAGCAGACTACAGGGCAGAGGTAAATATGTCTGTTGAAAAAACATTGATATATGATAATTATCTGGTCACAATTAAAGTTGAGGGAAGAGCGGACGGGGTAATTGAGAACAATAATAAGGTTACAATTAATGAGATAAAATCAATGTATAGTGACGTTACTAAACTTGAAAGAGCATATAATGTACATCTGGCGCAGGCAAAATGCTATGCGGCGATATATTGTATAACGGAAAATATTCCTGAAATCAGAGTGCGGATGACATATTGCCAGATAGAAACACTGCTTATAAAAGAATTTGAGGAAAGCTTTATCAGCAGTGAAATAACGGAGTGGTTTGATTCGCTTGTATTCAGTTATGCAAAATGGGTAGTTTGGGAAAGTAAATGGAAAGAGGAGCGTGACGCGAGGATAAAGCAGATGAAATTTCCATTTGAATACAGGGAAGGCCAGTTTGAACTTGTAAAGAATGTATATATATCTATATTGAGAGGGAAAAATTTATTTTTGCAGGCTCCAACCGGAGTTGGAAAAACTATATCGACAGTATTTCCTGCGATTGCAGGCATGGGACAGGGCAATGTATCAAAAATATTTTATCTGACTGCCAAGACGATTACGAGGACTGTTGCAGAGGATACGTTCAACATGCTGATTGATAAAGGATTGAAGCTTAAAGTAGTTACAATCACAGCTAAAGAAAAGATATGTGCGCTTGAAAAGCCTGAGTGCAGCCCGATAAGTTGTGACAGAGCTAAAGGTCATTATGACAGGGTAAATGATGCGATATATGATTTACTGACAAATGAGGAAAGTATATCCAGGACAATGATTGAAAGGTATGCTGCAAAACATAATGTATGTCCGTTTGAGATGTGTCTTGATGTCACTATGTGGTGTGACGCAATAATATGTGATTATAATTATGTGTTTGACCCGACCGTTTATTTGAAAAGATATTTTGCTGAGAACAGTAAAGACGACTATGTATTTTTGATTGACGAGTCGCATAATCTTGTGGATAGGGCGCGCGGTATGTATACTGCAAGGCTTTCCAAGGGACTTGTGACGGATGTGCGTGCCAGCGTAAAAAATATTGATAAGAAATTATACAAAGCCCTTGACTCAGTTAATTCGTCGCTTTTAGCCTACAAAAGACAGTGCGATGAGTTTATAATTATGGACAATGTCGGAGACCTGATACTAAAAGTGATGCGTGCGCTCAGTGCATATGATGATTTTCTGAAAGATATTCTTCCGAAAACGCCTGAATACGGAAATACAGATGATTTAATGCAGCTGTTTTTTGATTTGAAGTTTTTTTCAGCCATATTTGACATTGTTAATGAGAAATACAGAATATATGCTGATTACAGTGAAAAAGGAGATTTCAGGGTTACGTTAAATTGTATGGACCCATCCGATAATTTGAAAGAGTGTCTGAAAAAAGGACGTGCAGCAGTGTTTTTTAGTGCAACGCTGCTACCCGTGAAATATTATATGGAGCAGCTGGGTGCAGCGAAAGAAGATTATGCAATATATGCAAAATCTTCTTTTAAAAGCGAACAGCAGATTGTAATGGCGGCTACCGACGTAAGCACGAAATATACAAGGCGCAATGACAAAGAATATGCGAAGATAGCCGATTATATTACTAAATTTACAGGAGCAAAGAGCGGCAATTATATGGTTTTTTTTCCGTCATATAAAATGCTTATGGATATTATGGAGCATTTGCCTGAGGAAGAAAAAATAGAGTATATTGTACAACATAGAAATATGGATGAAAATGATAAGGAACAGTTCCTTGAAAGATTTACAGTCGTGACGGAGAATATAAAAATTGGTCTTTGCGTTATGGGAGGCGTATTTGGTGAGGGAATTGACCTGCGGGAGGACATGCTCATAGGTGCGGTTATAGTTGGGACCGGTCTTCCGATGGTCAGTAATGAGAGACAGTTGTATAAGTATTATTATGATGAATATAATAAACGGGGATTTGACTATGCGTACCTTTATCCGGGAATGAATAAAGTGCTGCAGGCGGCGGGCAGGGTAATAAGAACCGCTTCGGATAAGGGAAGTATACTTTTGCTTGATGAAAGATTTGCGCAGAGGAGTTATACTTCGCTGTTTCCGCGCGAGTGGGTTGATGTTAAGTACGTTAACTTATCTAATATAGTAAATATTCTTGAAAAATTTTGGGATAATAATGAAGAAAAATAATGGAATATATGTTATTATATTGCTGTAAGTACTATGATGATAAAAAGAATTTATATTAATAACATCTGAAATCATATATTTATTAAATAAAAAATATAGATTACTTTTATTCGGTACTTTATAAGCGTGACATGTAGCTCAACGGCGCCAATTTGAACCCGTTTCTAAAACTGCTATTTTGCGAATGCGTGTGTTAGTTTCAATCGCCGTAGCCACCGCTACGACTCATTCAACTGCCTTCGCATTCACAAGATAACCGTTTTCGAAATCTTTGACCGAGGATGGTGAATTTTGGCGAAATAAAGGCTGGAGGACGCAGTCTTGTGACGCAAGGCAAGAACGAAAAACACAGTAGTTCGCCAAATTACGCCGTCCTCGGCGGGTTCAAATTGGCGCCGTTGAGCTAGGACAAAGAGAAATTACAGTTTATTTGCCGGAAGTTATTGGAAGAATTCTTTGGAGGTAAGTATATGATAGAAGCTAATAAGCCATACCCTACGCCGCATATTGATGCAGTTCCTGAAGATTTTGCAAAAACGGTTCTCATGCCGGGAGACCCTCTTAGGTCAAAACTCATTGCGGAGACATTTCTTGAGGACGCAAAGCTTATTAACAATGTGCGCGGAGTTCAGGGGTATACGGGAATGTATAAAGGAACTAAGGTGAGCGTAATGGCCAGCGGCATGGGCATGCCATCTATGGCGATATACAGCTATGAGCTGTTTAATTTTTTTGGCGTGGATAATATTATAAGAATAGGTTCTGCCGGTGGAATATCAAACAAATTAAAGCTGCGCGATATAATTGTTGCCATCTCATGTTCGACCGACTCAAACTATATTAAACAGTTTGATTTGCAGGGAGTATATGCGCCGACGGCTTCCTATGAACTTGTATGCGCAGCGGTGGATAAATGTAAAAAAATCGGAGCAAAATACCATGTTGGAAACATTTTGACATCGGATACATTTTATAATGACAAAAACGACAGCAATATTAGATGGGATAGGATGGGAGTGCTGGCGGTTGAGATGGAGACGGCGGCGCTGTATTGCAACGCGGCAAAGGCCGGAAAAAGGGCGCTGGCAATATGTACTGTATCTGACCATGTTATGACCGGTGAATCTTTGTCCGCAAAGGATAGGCAGGAGTCATTTACCGAGATGATGGAGATTGCACTGCAGACGGCGGCAGAACTGGATGTTTAATCTGTGTTGCCGTATTGTTCCTGATGCCGCAAAAACAGCGGCAATCTGTGTTTAACTGCTAAAGTAAAATAAAGTGCATCAAATCGGAGGGGAAATATGGAGGAATTATTGGTTTATGCAATTTTACTTTATGAGAACTTGGCGACAGAAAACGAATACAATAAGCGACTTGATAAATTATTTCTCGAAAATCCGGGGAACGATGATTTGCTTTATTTAGAATGGGAAACAGATATTAAAAAGACCATTATTTATATAAGAGCACATTTTGATTACAACAGTCTTGACTATAAACAGTTTGGCATGATTTTAATGGACAGATTAAAGACTGTTTATGAAAATTGTTCAGATATAAAATATTTTGGAAGTCGAATGTTTAGTTTATGGAAAAGTCTGCCCGGAAACATTCAGGACATAGAACCATTTTGGACTTTAAGCTATGCAGACGATCCATTATCATGGGGAGATGAAGAACAGACCAGAAATATTTATGATTATATGTTGGACTACTATAAAGATTAAACTAATGCATCAATCTGGACAGCGCTTTCAGTACCGCCGTTGACAGTCTCGCCTGTCTTTGCTAATGGGTAATTAAGAGGGAAGAATGGCTATCCAAAAATGTTTTAATTAATTATAAATTATAAAATTATAAATTGTATAGTTTGAATAAATTAGATGTTGACAAATTATCGAACATCATGTAGACTATTATAGGTCAGACAAGTTGTAGTGACGTGTGCCAGTAGCTCAGTTGGATAGAGCAACGGCCTTCTAAGCCGTGTGTCGGGGGTTCGAATCCCTTCTGGCACGTTTTGGTTGTAAAAGCCAAAGGTTGTGTTAAGTTTTATTATTATGGTGGGTATAGCGCAGTTGGTTAGCGCGCCAGATTGTGGCTCTGGAGGCCAAGGGTTCGAATCCCTTTATCCACCTTATTGGGCTATCGTCAAGCGGTAAGACACAGCACTTTGACTGCTGCATTCGCTGGTTCGAATCCAGCTAGCCCAGTTAGTGTGCTGATTGTTGATATTCAGGCGAATATAATTGCCTGATTTCTCATCGGCCATTGTTGGCTTTGAATAATGATATCACGTACTGTTTCATTTAGTAGCCTTGCCGATAAAAAATTATAATTCGGAGTTATACTATATATCAACAGGTTAGTGTCTTATTCTGTTGATGAAATGCATCTTTATTATATGATTAGACTGTTATAGATTGTAACGGTCTTTTTTTCACTTTACAAAAAGAGGTGTCCGGATAGTGGATTATTACAGCAAACCGATTAACAAACTTATAGAGGAACTTACGAGGCTGCCCGGTCTGGGCGCGAAAACAGCACAGAGACTGGCATTTCATATAATAAACATGCCTAAGGAACATGTTGAAAGCGTAGCAGGGGCAATGATAAATGCAAGGAATAATGTTTGCTACTGCAGGGAGTGTCTGACTATTACGGACCGGGAAGTGTGTCCGATATGCAGCAGTGACAAGAGGAATCATAGGATGATTATGGTTGTGGAGGAGTCTAAGGATTTGGCGGCATATGAAAAAACAGGCCGGTATGACGGCGTATATCATGTGCTTCACGGAACGGTCAATCCACAGCTTGGCATAACTCCGGCCGATATAAGAATTAAAGAACTTATTATGAGGCTTGAGGGTGACGTTGACGAGGTAATTCTTGCGACCGGCTCGACTACTGAAGGCGAAGCGACATCCATGATAATAAGCAAGTACATTAAACCTACAGGTATAAAGGTCTCAAGAATAGCAAGCGGAGTCCCGGTGGGAGGAGACCTTGAATACGTGGACGAGGTTACGCTTATGAGGGCTCTCGACGGAAGAATTGAGTTGTAGGCCGGCATTAATGAGTTTTAAAGTAAATGGGATGGTGAGGAAGAAAATGAAAGATGTTATTAAATCCAATGAAGATAATTTTATTAAATTCGTTAATGATAAAAAATATTTAAGTGACAAAGAATATGTTAATGATAAAAAACATGTTAATTATAATAAATGGAATGGAAGATTTTTAGCGGTATTATTTATTTTAATTGTGTCTTCTTTGTTAATATCATACGCTGGCGCTTATGCGGCCGACGACCGTGTATACGGTAGAGGAATTCAGACACCGTATAAATCCGACATGGTATATGATGCCGCGACGGGTTATTATTTGGAGACTGTAACGACGACCGGCACGTATTATGATGCGGCTACAGGCTGCAATGTAACTAGAGTTGAGACGGTATATAATTATTATAATTATGACGGATATAAGTATGAGCTCGTAATGTCAAACAAAAACACCGAGAATACATTTACTCCGGTGAATCCTGCGGCTACGCCGGGGATATATGACTCGCCTGCTCCGGCGCAGACTGCTAATCCGTACGACAGCATTTATGCGCAGCCCACGCAGATTCCAGTCTACGACGATTATTATAATCAGCCCGATGCAATAGATTTTGATACGTCTCCGCTTAAAATCTCAGTAAAAAGAAATTCTTCTAAAAAAGCCATTGTAAAATGGACAGTAAATGATAACGCGCACGGCTATTATATTTTCAGAGCGGCCTCTGAGGAGGGAAAATACAAAAAAATTGCCGATGTCGATGATTATTCTGTCAACGAATATACAGACAAAAAGCTTAAGTCAGGCAAAATGTATTATTACAAATTACAGGCGTACTATGAGACTGACGCCGGTACACTGACGACTGATATGTCCGATGCAGAGCAGGTTTCAACATTTAAGACCCAGCAGTTAAAGAATAAACTAAAAAAAATAAAAAAGAAATACCCTGACGGAAAGTACTGGAACCATGTAGGCTATAAAGTTAGCACAGGACAAAGCACCTACGGATATGTAACGAATTCTCCGTGCAGACATGGCGGAACGCCAAACGGCGTCGCAAATACGTGCAACAAGTATTCTGTAATGCTTGACGGTAAAGTAATGACCGGATATCAGTGCTATGGATTTGCTAATCTTATAGGAGATAAGCTTTTTGGCAGGTCTCGCATAAAAACGCATAAAAGCTATAAGAAATCAAAGGTTGGGGACCATGTAAGATATGGCGGACACTCAGTTGTAGTTATTGAAAAACACGCAAAATATATTAAGGTAGCGGAATGTAACATTGGCGGTACCTGTATGATAAAGTGGGGCAGAAAGATTAGTAAATCAGCACTGAAAAAAGCCACTTACTATACAAGGTATTAGTAGCATGAGGCATGCGACAGGCCGTCTGATATGAAATCTGCAAGATTCATTACAAGGCCGAGCCTTGTAGTCTGAATAAGCATATGATTAATCATGCCTGATATATTTACAATACCTGTTATTGATATATCTCCTATGTCAGGGAGGTCTTTGTCGACGCCTATACCGGGTTTTAGGGCGCCCTGTATGATTGACACGTATCCGACGTGGCGGCTGCTCCCCAATGAGGCGTCAATTGCTATAATAAACGGGTCGGCATGTTTTTTACGAATATGCTCGAGCGTTTGGTAAAGATTTTTGGCATGGACGGGATATTCGAGATTTCCGTACACATAAAACGGACAGTTGCATTTTAATAATTTGTCTCCGACAAGCGGGCCAAGGCAGTCGCCGGTTGCGCGGTCGGAGCCTATACATATTATTACTACATCTTTTCTGCCGGCATTGTGCGTAGACAGCAGATAAGAGAGATGTCTTTGAAAGGTATTGATGGATTCCCTTTTGCGGGGATTATAGTAAGATACTTTTTTATTTAATAATGTGTCCAAGCAAGATTCTCCTTTTTATGGTATTTTTAACAAGTATTAGCTTTAACGGTAATATTTACTCATGTGTGAGCAATAAAATATCGCAAAATATGATTTTGCAGGCGGGAATTCGATTTAATATCAAATGTCATTACATTTTATTTTGGAAAATATCATATAAATTGTCGTATTCGGGGAATATATGAAGATGAGATTTTGATGACATAGTACGGCAATAATGCTAAGGTGTATCTATAGTGCCAGGAGGTAGACAGCTATGAATGATACGCCAAAAAATGTCCGACAGGTTGGGGACGTAGACGTTGCACATAAGATTTATGTAGAAGACTATGTTATTACATACACTAAAGGAATTGGAGAGGAGCTCCGTGAAAAGAGCGATTCCCGCGGCAGGGCAGCAGTACTTCTTGGCCGCAAAAATATTACTGACAAGGATGTTGAGACTTACATAAACGGCATGGCAGTAATAGAAAAGTTTGAGCTCGCCGGTGAGAGCGTTTTCTCTAACGATATTTGGTCTTCGATATATGACGCAATTAAAACTTACTATGAGGACGAAGATATTGTAGGATGGCTTTATATAGGGGAAAATATTGAGGCGGCGAAAGACGATAGGCTTATTAAGGTCCATTCAGGGAATTTTAACGGTAAAAACCTTATATTTATGTACTACGATATTGATGAAAAGGAAGAATTGTTCTTTGACTTTATGAATAATTCATTTCTTAAAAGAAAAGGTTTTTACATATATTATCAGAAAAATGATACAATGCATAACTACATGGTCGCAATGAACGGACAGAACGGGAATGAAAAAGAATGTGACGACCGCGTGGTAAAAGATGTGCGCAGCATTTTAAGTAAAAGACAGGAAAAATATGAAACTAAAAAGATGATGAAATCCGTATATGCGGCAAGCATGCTTGTTGCTGCGGTTGCTTTATTGGTTGGTACAACTGTTATATATAATTATAATACAGGGCAGGGGGATCTTCCCGTTGCCGAGTATTCGACAAAAACAGGAACTGAAACCGCTCCCACATACGACATGATTGGGCCGTTTACACAGGATAATTCACAGAATCAGATACAGGGGGATAATCCGGTACAGACTGAAATTCCTGTTGCCGATATGAACCTGGGCCAGACAGATTCCTCCACATTGTTGAATCCGGCACAGACGGAGGTTCCGTCAACGCCATTGATTCCGGGGCAGTCGGACTTTGCGGGGTTAAATCCAGAGCGGACCGAGGCGCCGTCTGATACTAATACGGAACAGCCGGACGTTTCTTCGGCAGGGACAAAGACCGAACAGAATACCGTTCCTGAACATACGGCAGCGCCTGCATCGAAGGAAAAGCCGAAACAGGAAGATAAAAAAACGCCGGATTCCAAGCCGGTGTCAATGGATAAGACTTATTCATTTTATATTGTGAAGCCGGGAGATACGCTTGGCAGTATAGCGGAAAACATATATCACTCTATATATTATATTGATAAAATAAGAGAGCTAAACAGCCTTGAAGACGAAAACACTATTTATTCAGGCCAGAAGCTCTGGCTGCCGGACAGATAGGGTTAACGGCGTGTAATGCACATGGAGGAAGAAAAGTGTCTACATTAACGGAACGAAGCAAGGAAGCAAGGATTGAAAAACAAAGGAAAAGACGAAAGATTGTAATTGTCATCTCAGCAGTTATAGCTGCGGTTTTGGTTATGCTGGCCGGATGGTATATCGTTGAGTCTGTAAGAACGAAAAAATATACGGGTTATAGCGTTGTAAAGGAATTCGAGAGACAGGACAGTAATACGGTTCGTTACAGATATTATGACGGTGATTTGCTGAAATACAGCCACGACGGGGCCTCGGCGCTTGGCGGTGAGGGGAATGCACTTTGGAACGGCAGCTATGACATTAAGGAACCGCTTGTCGATGTTTGTGGCAGATATGTCGCGATAGCAGATATGGGCGGTAAAGAGATATATGTATTTAACGGGAGCGATACGGGCACTTCGGTAACAGTCCCATATCCGATAGCATCCCTGAAGATTGCAGGTCAGGGTGTTGTAGCTGTAATCCTTGAGGATGAGACGTCCAATGTTATACATCTATACAATCCCTACTCACAGGCGGATAAGCTTTTGGCGGAGATTCCGACAAATATTGTAAGCGACGGATATCCGCTTGATATAGCCCTTTCCCCCGACGGACAGAGTCTTGTCACCACCTATTTGGATGTCGAGGGCGGAGGAATGCAGAGTAACGTATGTTTCTATAATTTTTCGGAGGTCGGGCAGGAAAAAAACAGGATGGTCGGGGGGGTTCCCTATAAGGATTCACTTGTAACTGATATTGAATTTTGTGGAAAGGATTCGGTATGTATATGGCTTGAGAACGGTTTTTCAATATATTCAAACATGAAGCAGCCGAAAGCCGTATATGAGGAATTATTTGATGAAGAGATAGTCAGCGTGGTAAACAGCGATAAATACATAGGACTTGTATTTGCAAGCGACAAAGACAGCTCCAAACATAATTTTAAGCTGTATGATATTAAAGGGAAAAAATTACTGGACACGGACATCTCTTATGAATATAATAGCTTAAGTATTGTTGACGGGGAAGTGATTTTTTATAGTGATATGTCGTGCACTATATTGAGAATTGACGGCAGCGAGAAGTTCTGCCATTCATTTGACGCGGAGATAAATTATTTTATAAAGGCCGGTGATAAAAACAGCTATTACATAATAGACGCCGAAAAAATATATAAGATTAAACTTACGGAGGATTAAAATATAATGAACTTAATTGAGATAATTGTGCTGGTAATATTTGCAGCTATGATTTTTGACGGGGGCAGGATTGGTTTTGTAAAAACTATATTTTCCACATTGAAGATGATAATAGGAATACTCCTCTCAGTGGTGCTCTGTGCGGCGCTGACGGGAAAGATATCGCCTGAATTCCGCCATACTGTTCCGGTTGTATTTATATTTATTTTTGGAATAGTGATGGGAATTCTAGGAGCTGTTGAAAGGCTTCTGAACCTTGTTGACAAGATTCCTATTGCAAAACAGATTAACCGTATCGCAGGATTTGTGGCGGGAGTTTTAAAGGGAATTGTCATAGTGTGGATTATTTTCTGCGTCGTCGGATATTTTACTGATACGTCTATTGGACGGAGCATATACAACATGCTTTCATCCAGCAGTATTCTTATGCGTATTAACAGTTTTAATCCGTATTGGAGGGGCATAGAGCTTTGGTGGAATACATTTTATGATTCGATAAATGTATAGAAATTTGTGTTGACAAAGACACGGCCCTGTTGTATTCTAGTATAAACTATTTAATTAATATATTGTCAGATGCGCTGATAGGGAGAAAGCGTTTGGATTGTGCTTACAGAGAGCTGCCGGCTGGTGGAAGGCAGTACCATGACAGATGTATACTGGCCCTTGAGCAATGTATCCGAAATCAAAAGACATTTCCGTATAGAGATAGTAGGATGCATCGGAGTCCCGCCGTTATCATGGGAAAGCAGTGATGCGCTGCGTTGAGCGGCCACATTTATGTGGCAAAAGGAGTGGTACCGCGGTACCGTATACATAGTATATTGGTTTCGTCTCTTATATTATTTTAGTATAAGGGTCGGAGCTTTTTTCTTTGTTAAATTTTAATAGTTTGAATAGGACTGTTATACAGGCGGTCGAAAAAAACTTACCGCATAGTATAAAACAATGTACACGACCATATAAGGAATTTAGCCGATTCACGGCATTCGGTCGGTTCAAACTCGCGAACTAAAGTTTAATAAATTATAGTTTGTGAGTATATATAATATATATTTTAAAAGGAGGAAATAGTTATGATGGATTCGACTAAGTATAGTGTGGGATATTTCAACCCGCCTAAGTCCGAGTACAGATGGGTCCATAAGGACCACATCGAAGCTGCGCCTACATGGTGTAGCGTTGATTTGAGAGATGGTAACCAAAGCCTTGTAATCCCGATGAGCCTTGATGAGAAGTTGGAGTTTTTTAAGCTGCTAGTCGACATTGGTTTTAAAGAAATAGAAGTCGGTTTTCCGGCGGCGAGCGATACGGAGTATAATTTCCTCCGCACCCTTATAGATAACAATATGATACCCGACGATGTCACAGTGCAGGTTCTCACACAGTGCCGCGACCATATAATCAGAAAGACATTTGATGCGCTTAAGGGTACAAAAAATGCAATAGTTCATTTTTATAATTCAACGAGTCTGGTACAGCGGGAGCAGGTATTTAAAAAAGACAAAGAAGAGATTATGAAAATTGCGACCGATGGCGCAAAGCTTGTAAAAGAACTGGCTGAAGAATATGACGGAAATTTCAGATTTGAATACAGCCCGGAAAGTTTTACCGGAACAGAACCTGAGTATGCGCTTGACGTATGCAACGCCGTGCTTGACATACTTAAACCTACGGCTGAACGACCGGTTATTATTAACCTGCCTGTTACCGTGTCGATGAGCATGAGCCATGTGTATGCAAACCAGATTGAATATATGAGCGATAACATGAATTATAGGGAAAATGTAATACTGTCCGTACATCCGCATAATGACAGGGGATGCGGTGTGGCAGATGCAGAGTTTGCCCTGCTTGCGGGCGCAGACAGAGTTGAGGGAACATTATTTGGAAACGGCGAGAGAACCGGCAATGTTGATATTATCACGCTTGCAATGAATATGTACGGTCACGGCGTTAATCCAAACCTTGATTTCTCTGATATGCCTTCGATAGTCGAACTGTATGAAAAGGTGACAAGGATGCATGTGTATGAGAGAACTCCTTATGCGGGAGCTCTTGTATTCGCCGCATTTTCCGGCAGTCATCAGGACGCAATTGCCAAGGGAATGAAGTGGCGTGAGGAAAAGAAGTTAAACGGATGGAATGTTCCGTATATTCCAATTGACCCGGAGGATATCGGAAGAACATATGACGCGGATGTCATAAGGGTTAACAGTCAGTCCGGAAAAGGAGGCATTGGATTTATTCTTGAGCAGAATTACGGCTATGCGCTTCCTAAGATGATGCGTGAGCATTTTTCATACAAGGTCAAGTGCATATCTGACCGCAAGCACAGCGAGCTTAAGCCGGATGAGATTCTTGAAATATTTGAGAAGTTCTATATGAACAGGACGAAGCCGGTCAATGTTACCGAAGCGCATTTTGAACAGAAAGACGGAATAACCGCTACTGTGACTATTGATATAAACGGCGATACAGTAGAAAAAACCGCAAGTGGAAACGGACGTCTTGACGCGGTGAGCAATGCGATAAAGCAGTGCATCGGGAACAAATATGTTATTGAGCACTACTCGGAGCACAGTCTTACACACGGCTCAAACAGTGATGCGATAGCATATGTTGGAATACGTACAAAGGCTGGGGAGCTTGCCTGGGGAACAGGGACAGACTCCGATATTATAAAATCCGGAATTAAAGCGCTTGTGAGCGCCTGCAACCAGATGGAGGAACAGGAAAAGGAAGAAAAATAATAATCTGCTCAAACTTTGCTGTTACATTATTGAGTAAGTGGGATTTATAATAAACAAATTGTGTGAGAGGTTTGAGTTTGGGAAATTCATAGTATGAAAAAATAAAACAGGAGTGATGTAAAATGGGAATGACTATGACACAGAAAATTCTCGCGGCGCACGCGGGATTGGAGACTGTTAAGGCTGGACAGCTTATAAATGCAAAGCTTGATATAGTTCTCGGAAACGATATAACAACGCCTGTGGCGATTAATGAGTTTGAAAAGGCGGGTTTTGACTGCGTGTATGACAAGAGCAGAATTAACATAGTTCTTGACCACTTTACGCCTAATAAGGATATTAAGGCGGCGGAGCAGTCAAAACAGTGCCGTGAATTTGCCTGTAAATATGACATAGATAACTTTTATGATGTCGGCGAGATGGGCGTAGAGCATGCGCTTCTCCCTGAGAAAGGTATAGTGACGGCCGGGGACTGTATTATCGGAGCCGACAGCCACACATGTACTTACGGAGCGGTGGGAGCGTTCTCGACAGGCGTAGGGAGTACCGACATGGCTGCCGGAATGGCAACCGGCAATTGCTGGTTCAAGGTACCGTCGGCAATAAAGATAGAGCTTACCGGAAAACTTGCAAAGGGCGTGTCCGGCAAGGATGTCATTCTTGACATAATCGGGCGCATAGGAGTGGACGGAGCTCTTTACCAGAGCATGGAGTTTGTAGGTGAAGGCGTGAAGTCGCTCTCGATGGACGACCGTCTGACTATATGTAACATGGCAATCGAGGCAGGGGCTAAAAACGGAATATTCCCTGTAGACGATGTAACGAGAGAGTATCTTGACGGGCGCACTAAGAGAGAGTACAGCATATATGAGGCGGACGACGACGCGGAGTATTCAAGCGTTATTTCAATTAATCTTGATGAACTCGTCCCTACAGTTTCATATCCGCATCTTCCGGAGAATACTCATCCGGTGACGGAGGCCTCTGACATTAAGATTGATCAGGTAGTAATAGGAAGCTGTACAAACGGAAGGATTTCGGATATGGAGGCTGCCTATGAAATTCTCAAGGGCAGAAAGGTTAAGAAAGGCGTAAGGGTTATTATTATTCCGGCTACTCAGGAGATATATAAGGAGAGTATTAAAAGAGGATATCTTGAGGCGTTTGTGGATGCAGGATGTATTGTATCAACCCCTACGTGCGGTCCGTGTCTTGGAGGATATATGGGAATTCTTGCAGCCGGGGAGCGCTGCGTGTCCACAACTAACAGAAATTTTGTCGGACGTATGGGCCATGTGTCAAGCGAGATTTATCTTGCAAGCCCTGCTGTTGCCGCTGCGTCGGCGCTTACGGGGTATATAAGTGATCCAAGGGAGGTATTATAATATGAAAGCAAAGGGAACAGTACACAGATATCAGGACAATGTGGATACGGACGTAATCATTCCTGCGCGTTACCTTAACACGCAGGATGCAAAGGAACTCGCCTCTCACTGTATGGAAGATATAGACGCGGAATTTGCCTGCAGGGTAAATGAGGGCGATATTATGGTTGCAGGACTTAATTTCGGCTGCGGTTCTTCAAGGGAGCATGCGCCTCTTGCCATTAAGACTGCAGGAATATCGTGTGTTATAGCTAAGACATTTGCACGTATATTTTACAGAAATTCCATAAATATTGGACTTCCGATACTTGAATGTGAGGCTGCCAGCGAGGCTATAGAAGCCGGAGACGAGGTTGAGGTTGACTTCGGCACGGGAGTGATAACCAACATCACAAAAAATGAGACTTATCAGGCCGAGCCATTTCCGGAATTTATACAGGACATAATTACTGCGGGCGGACTTATGGCTTCTATAAATAAAAAGTAATATGTAAATTTAATTGTATATTATAATTAGATGTAGATTTGCAAATATAAAAGTATAAGTTGATATTAAATTTGATATTTAAGTTGATATTAAAGTAAATATGCATGTAAAAATGATATTAAGGAATATATAAAATTGCTTGATAAGTATAAAGAATGGATTTATATTGGATCTATATTTGCTAATACGAAATAAAATTTTGGATGTTAAAGAATTAGAATCGTTGCGGTTGTTGTGTTATAATTATGAGCAGACTGTACAAGTTTTCTTGTGAGGCGCGGCAATATCATTAACGAAGTTCATGATATAACATGACGGACAGCTGTTTTTATGAAAGGGATGTATGTAATGAAGAAAAAAATTGCCGTTATACGCGGCGACGGAATCGGTCCTGAGATAGTAAATGAGGCAGTTAAGGTTCTTGACAGGATCGCAGAGAAATACGGACATGAATTTGTATACGATGAGGTAGACATGGGGGGATGTGCTATTGACAGGTGGGGCGAGCCCCTCCCTCAGGCGATGCTTGACAAATGCCTTGCATCCGACAGCGTCCTTCTCGGGGCGGTAGGCGGCCCTAAATGGGACAAAGTTCCGGGAGATAAGAGGCCTGAGAAAGGTCTGCTTGCACTTCGCGGCGGAATGGAGCTGTTTTCTAACAACCGTCCTGCTAAATTGTGGGATCAGCTGTCCGACGCAAGCCCTCTCAAACCGTCAATTGTCGATAACGGCATTGACTTTATTGTAGTTCGTGAACTTATCGGCGGAGTGTATTTTGGAACGCACAAGACGGATGAGAAGGACGGAGAAAAAGTTGCTACAGACGTCATGCCTTACTCTGAACATGAGATAGAGCGTATCGGAAGGATTGGTTTTGAGACTGCAATGAAGAGACGGAGGAAGCTTACTAGCGTTGATAAGGCAAATGTCCTTGACACCAGCAGGCTTTGGAGAAGCGTAATGCACAGGCTTGCGGAGGAATATCCGGAAGTTGAGTACAGCGACATGCTTGTCGACAACTGTGCAATGCAGATAGTAAAGGACCCGTCGCAGTTTGACGTAATTGTCACGGAAAATCTCTTTGGAGATATACTGTCTGACGAGGCCAGTATGATTACCGGTTCAATCGGCATGATTCCGTCGTCAAGTCTCGGAAAAACAAGCTGCGGGCTTTATGAGCCGATTCACGGTTCGGCGCCTGACATTGCGGGGCAGAATAAGGCCAATCCTATCGGTACTATTCTGTCGGCGGCAATGATGCTGCGTTACAGTTTTGACATGGCAGACGAGGCCGAGGCGATTGAAAAGGCTGTCAACAGTGTTCTTGATAATGGCCTCCGAACAGGCGATATAATGCAGGAAGGATGCTCTTACGTCGGATGCCGCGAAATGGGAGACGCTGTAGTAAAAGCATTATAAAATTATGACAGGGGTATTTTGAGTAAAGTTTAGTTTGATTTTATTGGATATTCCCAATAAAATAATTTTATAATTTTTTAACGTCAATGTTGTTTGTAATGTTTGTAAAGCGTACAGCATTTGGTATAAAATATTTGAACAGTTTATTTGCAAAATTTTCTTGACATTCGGATGTGACAGGTTATATAATAAGTGAGCGTGCATTTTTGGCGCTCTCTTTTTGTTGTGATAAAAAGTATCTAAAACAGACAAAAATTGAAACGCAAAATTGCCGGATTATTAATACAGGAGGTGAAAATTAATGCCAACTTTTAACCAATTAGTAAGAAAGGGTAGAAAGACAGTAGAGAAGAAATCAAATTCTCCAGCTCTTCAGCATGGTTACAACTCTCTTAGAAAGAAGACTACCAATACAAGTTCTCCACAGAAAAGAGGAGTTTGTACAGCAGTTAGAACAGCTACTCCTAAGAAGCCTAACTCAGCTCTTAGAAAAACTGCCAGAGTTCGTCTTTCTAACGGTATCGAGGTTACCAGTTATATTCCTGGTGAGGGACACAACCTTCAGGAGCATAGTGTAGTGCTTATCCGCGGAGGTAGGGTAAAGGACCTTCCAGGTACAAGATACCACATTATCCGTGGTACTCTTGATACGGCAGGTGTTGCTAACAGAAAGCAGGCCCGCTCAAAGTATGGTGCTAAGAGACCAAAGGACGCTAAGTAGTCACTAATTCGACAAAAGTACCGGATTAATTTTTGCTTCATTCTATATATAAATAAAATAATATTTTGATATTTAATGAAAAGAATTAAGACTGGTGCGGACACTGAATCGTGAGTACCGATGATTTAATAAGAAAAAAATTTATTAAGGAGGGAAGTATCGTGCCACGTAAAGGACATATTCAGAAAAGAGACGTGTTACCGGATCCTTTGTATAAGAATAAGGTTGTTACAAAGCTTATCAACAATGTTATGTTGGACGGTAAGAAAGGTGTTGCTCAGAAAATAGTGTACGGAGCATTTGACCTTATTACAGAGAAGACCGGAAAAGAAGCTCTTGAAGTATTTGATGAGGCTATGAATAACATCATGCCATCTTTGGAGGTTAAGGCCAGACGTATCGGCGGTTCGACATACCAGGTTCCGATCGAGGTAAGGCCGGACAGAAGACAGGCCCTTGCACTTCGCTGGTTAGTATTGTTCTCACGTAAGAGAGGCGAGAAGACAATGAAGGAAAGGCTTGCCAACGAGCTGATGGACGCTGCCAATAATACCGGTGCAGCAGTTAAGAGGAAAGAAGATATGCATAAAATGGCTGATGCTAACAAGGCATTTGCACATTACAGATGGTAATATTAAGTATGTATATTGGTTTTTACGGACATAATATGTTCGATGTACTATATTTATAAGGAGGAAAAACCCTTGGCTGGAAGAGAATATCCGTTAGAGCAAACTAGAAATATCGGTATCATGGCGCATATTGATGCAGGTAAGACAACTCTTACAGAGCGTATCTTGTACTATACCGGTGTTAACTATAAGATTGGAGATACTCATGAAGGTACTGCTACTATGGACTGGATGGAGCAGGAGCAGGAAAGAGGAATAACAATCACATCTGCGGCTACTACCTGTCACTGGACTCCACAGAAAGAGAACAAGGTGTTGTCAGGCGCAAAAGAGCACCGTATCAACATTATTGACACTCCTGGACACGTTGACTTCACCGTTGAGGTTGAGCGTTCACTACGTGTACTTGATGGAGCTGTTGGAGTATTCTGTGCTAAAGGTGGAGTTGAGCCACAGTCAGAAAACGTATGGCGTCAGGCTGACACATACAATGTACCAAGAATGGCATTCATTAACAAGATGGATATCTTGGGAGCTAACTTTTACGGAGCTGTTGACCAGATTCGTGAGAGACTTGGCAAAAATGCTATTATTCTTCAGATTCCTATTGGTAAGGAAGATGAATTTAAGGGAATTATTGACTTATTTGAGATGCAGGCCTATATTTACAACGATGAGAAGGGTGAAGATATCTCAATTGAACCAATCCCTGAGGATATGAAAGATGACGCGGAAATGTACCGCGACGAGCTTATAGAAAAAATATGTGAGCTTGACGATGACCTTTTGGAGAAGTACCTTGAGGGTGAGGAGCCTTCAGAGGAAGAACTTAAGGCAGCGCTTAGAAAAGGAACATGTAATTGTACGGCTGTTCCAGTATGCTGTGGTACTGCATACCGCAACAAAGGTGTTCAGAAGCTTCTTGACGCTATCATTGCATTTATGCCTGCGCCAACAGATATCGCAGACATCACAGGTTTTGACGACGAGGGCAATGAAGTTGTTAGACATTCTTCAGATGACGAGCCGTTTTCAGCGCTTGCATTTAAGATTATGGCTGACCCGTTTGTTGGAAAGCTCGCATTCTTCCGTGTGTATTCAGGTACAATGAACTCAGGTTCTTATGTGCTTAATGCAACAAAGGGAAAGAAAGAGCGTGTAGGTCGTATCTTGCAGATGCACGCCAACAAGAGGGAAGAACTTGACAAGGTTTATTCAGGAGATATAGCTGCGGCTGTCGGATTCAAGACAACCACAACGGGTGATACAATTTGTGACGAGCAGCATCCTGTTATACTTGAGTCTATGGAATTCCCAGAGCCTGTTATTGAGCTCGCAATCGAGCCTAAGACAAAGGACGGACAGCAGAAGATGGGTGAGGCTCTTGCAAAGCTTGCGGAGGAGGACCCTACATTCCGCGCCCACACTGATTCAGAGACAGGACAGACTATCATAGCAGGAATGGGCGAGCTTCATCTTGAGATTATAGTTGACCGTCTTCTCCGTGAGTTTAAGGTAGAGGCAAACGTCGGAGCTCCTCAGGTTGCTTATAAAGAAACGTTTACACAGAAAGTTGACGTTGACAGCAAGTATGCAAAACAGTCCGGTGGACGTGGACAGTACGGACACTGTAAAGTTACGTTCGAGCCGATGGACCCTAACGGTGAGGAGACATTTAAGTTTGAGTCAACCGTTGTCGGCGGTAATATTCCTAAGGAATATATCCCGGCAGTCGGTGAAGGTATTGAGGAAGCGGCACAGGCCGGTATTCTTGGTGGTTTCCCTGTACTTGGTGTTCACGCTACCGTATTCGACGGTTCATACCATGAGGTCGACTCTTCGGAGATGGCATTCCACATTGCCGGTTCAATGGCATTTAAGGATGCTATGAAGAAAGCCGGAGCAGTACTGCTTGAGCCTATTATGAGGGTTGAGGTAACAATGCCTGAAGAATATATGGGCGATGTAATCGGTGACGTCAATTCACGCCGTGGACGTATCGAGGGTATGGAGGATATCGGCGGAGGCAAGATGGTTAAAGCATTTGTTCCGCTTGCCGAGATGTTCGGTTACTCAACTGACCTGCGTTCAAGGACTCAGGGACGTGGAAATTATTCTATGTTCTTTGATAAATATGAGCAGGTGCCTAAGAGTGTTCAGGAAAAGGTATTATCTGCAAAGAATGGTAACTAATACTTGAAATTATTTTTGTAATGAAATATAATGGATTCATATTGGACAATTGGAAGAATTGTCGCAGTTTATAATGATATTTTTAAGGAGGAATTAAAAAATGGCAAAAGCTAAGTTCGAGAGAACAAAACCACATTGTAATATTGGTACAATCGGTCACGTTGACCATGGTAAGACAACTTTAACAGCAGCAATTACAAAGGTACTCTCAGAGAGAGTTGCAGGTAACGAAGCTACAGATTTCGAGAATATCGACAAGGCTCCGGAAGAGAGAGAAAGAGGTATCACAATCTCTACAGCACACGTTGAGTATGAGACAGAGAAGCGTCACTATGCACACGTTGACTGCCCAGGCCATGCTGACTACGTTAAGAACATGATTACCGGTGCTGCACAGATGGACGGAGCAATCCTCGTTGTTGCTGCTACTGACGGTGTTATGGCTCAGACTAAAGAGCATATCCTTCTTTCTCGTCAGGTAGGCGTTCCTTATATCGTTGTATTCATGAACAAGTGTGACATGGTAGACGACGAGGAGCTTCTTGAGCTTGTAGAGATGGAGATTACAGAGCAGTTAGAGGAGTATGAGTTTGAGGGATGCCCAATTATCAAGGGTTCAGCTCTTAAGGCTCTTGAAGACCCAAGCAGCGAGTGGGGCGACAAGATTATGGAACTTATGAGCACAGTTGATGATTATATTCCAGACCCACAGCGTGACACAGATAAGGATTTCCTTATGCCTGTCGAGGACGTATTTACAATTACGGGTCGTGGTACTGTTGCTACAGGACGTGTTGAGAGTGGAACACTTCACCTCAATGAGCCTATTGAGATTGTTGGTATCAAAGAAGAGACTATGAACACAGTTGTAACCGGTATTGAGATGTTCCGTAAGATGCTTGACGAGGCTCAGGCAGGAGATAACATCGGAGCTCTTCTCCGTGGTATTAACAGAACTGAAATCGAAAGAGGACAGGTTCTTGCTAAGCCAGGTTCAGTAACATGTCACAAAAAGTTTACTGCTCAGGTTTACGTATTAAAGAAAGAGGAGGGTGGACGTCATAAGCCATTCTTCAACAACTACCGTCCACAGTTCTATTTCAGAACAACAGACGTAACAGGTGTTATCACTCTTCCGGAAGGAACAGAGATGTGCGCTCCTGGAGACAACGTAGAGATGACTATTGAGCTTATTCACCCAATCGCTATGGATCAGGGTCTTACATTCGCTATCCGTGAGGGTGGTAGGACTGTAGGTTCAGGACGTGTGGCTACGATTATTGAGTAATCAGTAAGAAGCTAGATTTTATGGGGCTTTC
>CAOKVX010000029.1 GCA_948472945.1 uncultured Clostridia bacterium | reverse complement strand
AAGACATAAAAGGAATTGTTATCAACTCTTATCTGGCGGATGCCAACCAATTAAAATTAGGCGACTTGATAGAATTAGAAAATGCCAATGGAAAACGGGCTTCACTGGAGATTGTCGGTATCTTTTTATCTGGAAGTGAAAGCAAACAGCCAGAAGGGATGGATTCTGTAAACCGTATTGAAAACCAGATATTCATAGATAACATTTCCTACTCGGCTTTATTTGAAACGGACGGTTATGCCAAAGTTGCCGTTTATTGCAAAAATCCAGAGCAGTTAAGTTTATTAGAGGAAGAATTGAACAAATATTTATCTGATAAAGCAGATTCTACGACATCGGATACCTTGTATAAACAAATGGCTCTGCCGTTGGAGCAGATTACAAGAGCTGCAAAGCTTATGCTTGCCCTGACGCTTCTGGCAGGAACAACCGTCGTATCGTTGCTGCTTTGTATGTGGATGCGGACAAGGCAAAGGGAAGCTGCCATTTTTATCAGTATCGGGAAATCAAAATCCAGTATTTTTTTACAGGTATTTCTGGAATCATTTTTGGTCTTTGCACTGGCTGTCTTAGGCTCCTGTTGTCTGGGAAATTTTATGGCTGGCATTTTACAAAGTTTCCTTACAGATTCTGGAGGGGCAGACATTTCTTTAAAGGTCTTATTGCAGTTTAAAGATATCGTCGTTCTGGCAGGTTTGGGAATCCTGCTAGTATTGGCGGCAGTCATAATTTCCCTGCTTCCAATATTAAGGACAAATCCCAAAGAAACTTTATCAAAAATGGAGGGATAGACAATGAACAGTTTTCAAATGGCGTGGCGTTCGGTCATACGCAAACCAATCAAAAGCATACTGCTATTTTTTGTAGTATTGATTATCAGTATGTTTTTTTTATCGGGCATGGCTAGCCGAAACGCAAGCATCGCAACCCAGGATAAAACAAAGCAGGCGGTAGGGGCTGGATTTCTGATGGAAGTAAACGAAGAAAACAAGAGAGACAGGGCAGATGAAATTCTTGCAAAAAAGACCGAGGGGGAAGAAGGGAATTTTGATGGCGTGACTGTAAAAAAAATAGAGACAGAATATGGGACGTCGTGGAGCGTATCATATGATAATTCGTTCCAGACGCTTTTAATTAGCGAAATGGAAAAGATTGCCGCTGTTTCTGGCATTTCGGAATATAATCTGACAACTGCCGTCACGGCAGTAAATCCTGTGGATTTTTCCAGAATTGAGGATGATGATGTAGACCAAAGTTCTGATTTACTTTGTGTCAGCTTAATCGGCAATAAGGATATGGCATTGGATGCAAATGTCCTGTCAGGGAATGTGTCAATTAAGTACGGACGGATGATAACGGAGGAAGATGCCAACGTATGCGTAATTTCAGAGGAACTTGCCGAAAAAAACAACTTGTCGGTTGGAAACAGTATACAATTTAATGACCGCCATGATGTAGAGAATGCAGCAGTCTTTGCGGCGGAGATTGTTGGAATATACAAGGTTCAGCAGAAAATGACGCCTATTATGTCTGGAGATACCTGGCGTTCTGAAAATATTATATTTACAGATTTAGGATTTCCGGAAAAAGCAGAAGGAAGCACATCGGGGGCATTGTACGAAAAAGCATATTTCAAGGTTGCGGACGTGAATCAATACGATGAAATAAAAAAAGAGATACAGGAAGTGGATATTGGATGGGAACGCTATGATTTGATTGACAACAATGGAAACATTGATAAAATGTCCAAAAATTTTAATGATTTGGAGAGCGTCAGCCAGATATTAGTCGTCGTAGTTGCTGGAGCCAGCCTAATCATTTTATTTTTAGTATTCGTTTTTTGGATGAAAGAGAGGGTGCAGGAAATTGGAATTTTATTAGCTCTTGGCACACCGAAGATAAAAATATTTGGGCAGATATTATTGGAAGCATTCATGATAGCTACTGCCGCCATATTCCTTTCTTTTACGGCGGCGCCTGCCGCTTCCCAAATTACAGCGTCTTATCTTGTGCAGCAGCAGGTACGGCAGGCAGACGAGCAGTCTGTAATAGAGGACGGAAAAGTTGCAAAATCTGCGGAGGATTCAGAGGAAACAGTTACAGGCGTTTCCGTCGCCGTTACACCGGAACTCATGCTGTATGATTGGTTTGGCGTGGCGTTGTTAGTTGTAATATCGGTTGGGGCTGCCGGCACTTTGATTGCCCATAAAAACCCAAAAGATATTTTCAGTGAAATCAGTTAGGAGGACAAAAAGATGGTATTAGAAGTCAAAAATGTGAATTATGCTTATAAATCTCAGAAAGGAAAAGAGATTTTAAAAAATATTTCCATGCAGTTTGAAGAAAAGAAATTTTATACGATTGTCGGCGCAAGCGGGGCTGGCAAAACAACATTCCTGTCACTGCTTGCAGGACTGGATATGCCTGTGAGAGGAAAAATTTTATATGACGGTGAAGATATACAGGAAAAAGGACTTAACTACCACAGAAAGCATCATGTTTCATTGGTTTTTCAAAATTATAATTTGATTGATTATCTGACGACAGAGGAAAACGTGCGGCTTGGCGGAACAAAAAAACCTCAGGATTTATTGGAGAAAGTAAACATTACCCGTGAAGATTGGAAAAGAAATGTTTTGCAGCTGTCGGGCGGTCAACAACAACGGGTTGCCATTGCAAGGGCATTGGCAAGCAACGCAAAAGTATTGCTTGCAGATGAGCCGACAGGCAATCTTGATGAAACCACGGCAGGGGAAATTATAGAATTACTGAAAAGAACGGCGCATGAGCTTGGAAAGTGTGTCATTGTAGTAACGCACAGCAAGTATCTTGCAGCGCAGGCAGATGAGATTATCATGATAAAAGATGGCTGTATAGGCTCATTTACAGAGCTGTCTGATTAACCAGCCGCAAGAAATACAAAAACGATAGGAATCAACTACGCCCTTCAACAATATCAAGTAAAGGAATAATATTTTATAGTTTTCGGAATAATGAAAGGCCCGAAAATACAATTAATAAACATAAATAATGTACTGTTTTCTTGCAGTAAAGTTTGTTTTTATGTTAGACTTACCCTGTCTGTAACAAAACTATTTACGAAAGGAAAATTGAAATGAACAAAATACTTTGCTCAACAGGAGCTTTAATCAGCAAATATAACAATTTAGATTACAGGCTCATAGAGCCGCTGTCGAAAAAACTGGGATGTGACTCATTTGAATTTATGATGTACAGCGCATGGGAAAATGAGACGGACGAGATAATACATACGCTTTCGGAAATGAATGTTGAATTTCCGGTTGTACATGCGATTAAAAATGTTGGAGAGCATATTAGCAGGGGCGGCAGGGGAGACTTTGAAAGTGCCGTCCGCCGTTATGATATATGCTGTAAGGTTGCAAAAGGAATCGGAAGCGATAAGATTGTAGTGCATCTTTGGGGAGGTATGCCCTCTGATAATAATTTTGAAAATAATAAGTCGATGTACAGGGAGCTAAAGGCGATTTCGGATGAGTATGGAGTTGTTATGCTTGTTGAGAACGTAGTGTGCAACAATAAGGATCCAATGAGCCGGCTTTTGGAGCTTTTTGAAGCGTACCCTGACATGAACATAGTATTTGACACTAAAATGGCGGCGTTTCACGGACAGATTCAGCTTATTTACGGGGATGACATAAAGTGGCTCTGGAGGGACGGCCGTATAAAACATCTTCACATAAATGATTACAATGGAGGCTACATGGACTGGGGTAATCTGGCCGCTCTGCCACTGGGGGACGGGAAAATAGATTTTGATGCATTCTTTAAGTATATTCAAAATGAACAATATAATGGAGATTATACAATAGAAGCTACAGCATTTAAAAAAGACGGCAGCATTGACACAGACATGCTTAACAGATGTTTTAAGACTGTCAGGAGCTATACTTTGGGAAGCGCTGATTAAATCACCGCGTGACATAACTTAAAATTTTTAATTTACAAGTTAACTGATTTCTTATTGCTTATTTGTAAAAATTATTAAATATATATTTCCGATATATAAATGGTTAGTTATTTAACAATCTCTAATATTAACACATTATAAACAATGGTCTGAATTGATTTTTTCTTATATTCGTTTAGCGCATCCTTTGAAAAAATTATAATTAGGCCATTGTTTTTTGCGGAAAATAGTGGGGGTTTTATAAACTAAATAAATAGATATAATTAACATATTATATTACAGATAATAATAAAGTGATTCTTTAAAGGCAAAGATAATGCGTTTTATGGAAAAAAATGCAATAATATGATTGTTATAAAAAGTTAATGTTAGATTAATTGACTTTAGCGTATTACAAATGCAATAATACAAATATAATTTGTTAAGAATGTATATAATATATTGGAATGATGATATTTATTTGTGCATTTTGACTGCTGCGGCTATGAAATATTACATAGAGGCATGTATAAGTGGGATGTATTGTACGCAGCAATGTTGAAACGGTAAATAAATTATTTATAAAGGAGGGTAGATACGGGGTGAATTTACCGTACGGCCGGGTCAGATATGCAGCAAATATATATAAAACTTAGAAGGCTATTTTTTAACTATAGGTGTTTAAAACATAATTGGAGGTTTGAAATGGGAAAGAAAATATTTAAGAGATTTATAAGCAGCATTATCATTTGTGCATTTGTTCTCGGCACGATTGCAGCGCCTGCTTCTGATTCAAAGGCGGCTTCAGCAAATCTGCTTAATACGTACGGCGCGCTTCTGGGGCGTTCCGGTACATGTATTAATTCATGGCAACTCACAAACCAGTCGACATTGTCACATGTTAAATCACAGTACAACAGTATTACGCTTGAAAATGAGATGAAACCGGATGCCATGCTCGGCTATTCGCCATCTCTTATTTCAAAGGAGCAGGCTAGGAATCTTGGTTATTATGTGCCTTCTTCGTGTACGGAAACTTATCTTCCTAAGATAAATTTTGACACGGTAGACAAAGTATTAAAAATATGTTATGAGAATGGAATCGGTGTGCGCGCGCACACGCTTGTATGGCATGCGCAGACGCCGGAGTGGTTTTTCAGGGTAGGGTATTCAACCAACTATGGATATGTTTCCGAGAGCGTTATGAACGCAAGAATGGAATATTACATAAAATCAGTAATGAATCATGTATATACCGGCAAGTACGGAAGCGTCGTATATGCGTGGGATGTTGTTAATGAATATCTTCACGCCGTCGATTCAGGCTGGGAGGGCGTATACGGTAAATGCGGAACAAGGCCTGCGTTTGTAAAAAGGGCGTTCCAGTATGCATATGACTGTATCAAACATTTTGGACTTACAGACAAAGTAGGACTTTTCTACAATGACTTTAATACATATATGGAAGTAAATAATATTATCACAATGATAAATTATATCAATTCCGACGGTAAGATATGTAACGGCGTGGGTATGCAGTCGCATCTCGGAACTACATTCCCAAGCGTTGATTATTATACTTCTGCGCTTAGGGCGTTTGTAAATGCAGGATTTGAGGTTCAGATAACGGAGCTTGACGTGACAAATAAATCTGACGCCGACCAGGCCGCATACATATATGACCTTATGAAAAATATCCTTGCCATCAAGAAGAACGGCGGAAAGATAACAGGACTTACATTTTGGGGATTATCAGACGACGTTACATGGATAAAGGGACAGAGACCTCTGCTTTTCTCGACTTTGGGCAATCCGAAACAGGCTTACCACAGGGTTCTTGCGGCATATACGGATTCCGGATTTAACATTGGCGGCACGGGCGGCAGCGCCGGAGGCGGCTCATCTGCCAACAACAACTATACAAAGCTGAACAATGGATGGTATTACATTAAGAATACAAACTCGGGAAAATATCTTCAAGTGGCAAACAACACCGGAGCTAACGGAACAAATGTAGAGATTGGCACGGGAAGAGGAGCCGAGGCCCAGAGATGGTATCTCACAAACTCGGACAACGGATATGTAACGCTCAAAAATGGACTTGGATATATGCTTGACGTCCGCTACGGAACAAATTCAGACGGTGAAAATATACAGACTTACTCCGCAAACGGCGCGGACGCCCAGAAATTCAAGGTAGTGAATACTTCAAATGCCGGCGTATTTGGAATTACGACTAAGGTGTCAAATGACAGAAGGGCTCTCGATGTATATAACTTTGGGACATCCGACGGGGTTAACGTATGTCAGTGGTATTATAACGCAACGTCTAACCAGACATGGATATTTGAGCCTTGCGGCAACGCCTCAGGTACAATCTCTGACGGATGGTACTATATCAAGGGCGTACATTCACAGAAATACCTTCAGGCAGCAGGCAATACAGGCGCAAACGGCGTCAATGTTGAGATAAGTGCAGGAAGCGGGGTTAAAGGACAGAAATGGTATGTGACAAATACCGGAGACGGATATGTGACGCTTAAGAACGGACATGGATATATGCTCGACGTGCAGTATGGCGCTAATGATGACGGAACAAATATACAGACATATTCCGCAAACGGGGCTGACGCCCAGAAATTCAAGATTGAGAAAACTTCTACATCAGGGGCGTTTGGTATAACAACGAAAGTATCTTCCGGAAAAAAAGGACTTGACGTATATAATTACGGAACGTCAAACGGAACTAACGTATGTCAGTGGGCTTACTATGCTTCTGTAAATCAGCAGTGGATATTTGAACCATGCGGTAACTGATTTGGAAAAACAGAAATCAAATGTAATCATTTGATCATAAAGTGAAGTTAAAGTATGTTCAATTCTAATCTTGATAAACGCACCGGGCTAATTTGGGGTCCGGTGCATTTATTTTGAAGTTTATTTTTGGTTCTTTTAAACAGTATTAATTTAGTTCTTTTTATGTTGACATTTATCAGATTAGGCTGTTATAATATGCTTCATTTACTGAGAATTTACCGAGAATCAAGGTATTGAAGAAATTCAGAGAAAGCAGGAATAGTGAACATGTTAAGTAAATTTTTTGGAGACAGGGCATTTTACAAAAAGATTCTTTTTGTCGCCGTGCCAATCATGATACAAAATGGAATGACTAACTTTGTCAATTTCCTAGACAATATAATGGTTGGCGGTATAGGAACGGAGCAAATTTCGTCGGTTGCGATTGTAAATCAGCTGATATTTGTATTCAACCTCTGTATATTTGGGGCAATATCTGGCGCCGGAATATTTTCCGCGCAGTTTTTTGGTAAGAAAGATATCGACGGTGTGCGCAGTACGTTTAGATATAAAATATGGATTGCGTTGATTATAACGTCTGTAACTATAATTATATTTATTTTGTTTGGCGCAGATATAATAAATAAGTATCTTCAGGGCTCCGCTGACGGCGGAGACATGGCCGTGACACTCATGTGCGGAAAACAGTATCTTGGAATTATGCTGTTCGGCCTGCCGGCGTTCATGGTTACGCAGATATATGCCAGTACGCTGAGGGAAGCCGGGGAGACTATCGTTCCGATGGGAGCCGGAGTTTCGGCAGTCGTTGTCGATTTGGTGTTCAACTGGCTGTTGATATACGGAAAATTTGGATTTCCTGAGCTTGGAGTAAGGGGAGCCGCAATTGCGACAATGATGTCAAGGTATATAGAGGCTGCCATAGTTGTATTTTGGACTCACTATAAGAGAAACAGGTTTGAGTATATCAAGGGAATGTACGTAACACTCAGGGTTCCGTCCGGGCTGCTTAAGGATATATTAAAGAAAGGACTTCCGCTGCTCTTAAACGAGTCGCTTTGGGCCGCGGGAATGGCTATTCTTGCGCAGTCTTACTCGGTTAGGGGACTTGCAGTGGTCGCCGGTATGAACATATCAAACACAATAGGAAATCTGTTTAACATAGTATTTTTCGCTATGGGCGACTGTATTTCGATAATAGTAGGCCAGCTGCTGGGTGCGGGAAAGATGGAGAAAGCGAAAGACACCGACAGGAAGATGATAACATTTGCCGTTATCTGCAGTTTGGTTGTCGCCGCAGTTTTATTTACATTTGCTCCTCTGTTTCCTGAGAACTACAATGTAAACAGTCAGGCCAAGGAGCTTGCAGCCTCATTTATGAGGATTGCGGCGTGTTTCATCCCAATGTTCTCATTTTTACATTCTACGTATTTTACACTGCGCTCGGGCGGGAAGACTATAATAACATTTCTTTTTGACAGTGTGTTTATGTGGGTGGTTAGCGTTCCTGTCGCGTACAGCCTAAGCCACTATACAGGAATGCGGGTTGAATATATTTATATATGTGTAAATTCGGTTGATATAATAAAGTGCGTAATTGGATTCGTACTCGTAAAGAAAGGCGTATGGCTCAACAATATAGTGGAAAGTTGTCCTAAAAATTAAAAAACGTGCATATAATATCCTAGGGATATATAAGAGGATTTTTTATATGGAGAGAGGATTATGTCTAAGAAAACAACAATAACAGTAATACTCGGTCTGATTATTATTTTTATTTTAGCCGTGAGAATTATGGGCGGCGGAGAAAAAGACAAGCAGATAACAATTACGCCTGAGGATGGGGCGTCGGCTGAAAATTTAATTGACAGGGCGCATGTCGCCAAGATGGTCGCGCTTCTTGGGTTCAGTTATGACGACATGACGGGAATTGAGCTTCCGACTACATATTCGGACATAGGAGAGGGAAAATGGTATGACAGATATTTTGCGGCTTCGTGTAAAATGGGTGTCGTTTGGGGAAGCGGTACATGCAGGCCGGCTGATTATCTGACATATGATGAGTGCGAGAGCATCTTAAGGTCCATTTATGGAGGGGCTGAGGATGTTATAACTTCTAATATTAGCAGTATAAGGAATAATAAAAGAGGTACTGATGAGGCTAGCGGGGGCGGTATTGTAAAAAATGACGAAAAGTCAGGCAGTGATTATATATCGTCGGAGGAGTGGCTTATACTGTACGGCAAAATGATTAACGGTGAATTTGGCGTTCAGCATCGTCAGGTGAAAGCAGAAAATCTAATGCTTCTATCCATTATTGAAAACACGGAATCTTCATGGCAGGTTGCGACGAGCGGCGGGGCGTATCATTTTGACGGCTATGCGCTTGACGCATACACTAACGGAACAATTAATGCGCTAACCGACGGAAACGATATTATATACATTAATGGTTTCAGCAACGAGCCGTGTACAATCAACAACGCGTGGGTCAGTTCATGTGATGAAAGCAAGGTAGAGATGTACTATGCAGGCGTTGTAACAAGTATGTCGTATACTCCGGGAGTGATAACAGACTATGCCGCTTTAAATGGAAATGTTGCTGATATAGTTGTTGAAGGGGGAAGTATTACATCTATAACTCCAAAAGCTGACAGGAGAAACGACAAAATACTTTCTATGAACGATTCCGTTGTGGAAACCGCCACATACGGAAGGATAATGATTTCACCGGAATGCAAGGTGTACGGTGTATATGATAATATCAAGACGATGACGCTGGGCAGCGTACCTATAGGCTATAATGTAACTGATATTGTAATAGATTCAAATGCGAGCGTTTGCGCAATGATTATAACGGCTAAGGTTACGCCGGCGTCCATCAGAGTGGCGATTAAGACGTCCGGATTTAAGGAGCAGTATCATGACAGCATTGTGCTTAATTCTGATATGGGCATGACTCTAATGCAGAACGGCGCTGCCTATGAGGTTGCGCCAGGGCAGAAGATTGAATATAAGAAAGACGGGATGGAGCTGCAAAATGGCAGAATCACAGTAGTTCCCGCAGCCGGAGGGCATATAATTCTTGAAAATGTAAAGAGGGGTTATAACAGACCGGCGTACAGGGGAGTGATAGAGCTTGCCCTTTATAATGAGGGAATAGTTGCGGTAAATGAACTGTCTATTGACGAATATCTGTATGCTGTTGTGCCGAGTGAGATGCCGGTGAGTTATGGAGTTGAGGCGCTCAAGGTTCAAGCCATATGTGCAAGGAGCTATGCGTACATACATGTAATGGACGGCAGGCTTGCCGGCATCGGAGCGCATGTAGACGACAGCACATCATATCAAGTGTACAACAATACCGCTGAGACGGCGGAGTCTATAGAGGCGGTAAATGCGACATCGGGACAGGTGCTTACATACAACGGTAATATAATACCCGCATATTATTACTCAACGTCTTGCGGTATGACGGCAAAGGGTAACGACGTGTGGTTTGGGATGAAAGACACTCCATACCTTATTAGTAAGCTTCAGTCGTTAGAGATGGATATACAGTCGACGGGACTGGATTTGACTAATGACGAGCATTTTTCGGCTTTCCTTGACAGGGAAGATATAGCGACATTTGACAGCAGCTTTCCGTGGTACAGATGGCAGACGGACATTACGGCGGCCGATGTAAGAAAGTCGGTGGACGCCTCTCTTGAAAAGAGATACAAGATTAATCCGTCGCTTATTCTCACAAAGGGCGATTCGGGAGAGTACGTCTCGCAGCAGATATCGACTGTCGGAGACATAAAATCCATAACGACATTGACGCGTTCTGAGGGAGGAATTGTGACGTCTGTCATAATAAAGGGCAGCGAGCGTACTATAAAAGTGAAGTCGGAGTATAATATAAGGCTTCTGCTTGCGCCTTTAAAATCAAAGATAAGCCGCAAGGACGGAAGTGTAGTAGACGGTATGTCGCTTCTGCCAAGCGCATTTATCGTGATATCCTCCGAGGGAAAAGGAAAGAACAAGGTATTTCATATTAAAGGCGGGGGATACGGTCACGGCGTGGGAATGAGCCAGAACGGCGTTAGAACTATGGTGCAGGCCGGATACAGTTACAAGGATATATTGGGACACTATTATAACGGCTGTGAGATATCTTACAATTAAAGTTGCAAAAGATTTAGTGAGTTACATGATTAAATATTTGAGGTTTCGAAATGCTATTATAATGGGTGAGATGTACTTGATTTTACACAGTAAAATCTTAGTACTGCTACGTGTGAACTAAGCGGGAGCGTGTGTTTCGTATAAATTAATAATTACGTTTCTTTTTTTTCTCACGCTGATGTGTGCTGCTTTGCATCGTTATATAGTGGTTGAGTTCTGCGCCTACCAAAAAAATATACATGCAGAAATAAAGCCAAAGCATGAGAAATACAATGGCAGTAATACTTCCGTAGATAGAGGAGCCGTTTGATATTTTGTCAATATAAATCGAATATAGATATGAAAAAACAAACCATCCCAATGTAGTGAACAAAGCGCCCGGAACGGCGTTACTCGGCTTGATTGTTTTCTGTGTAAGAAATACATACATTATTACAAGAATAATAAAGAATACTGATATAGCTACGACGCTCCTCAAGTCTATAAGCCTTCCCGCAAAATTAGGAAGTACGGGAATAACAAGTTTAATCCATGAAGAAAACTTTGTGCCGAATATGAGAAGTATTCCTGCAAACACTATAAAAACCATGAATAAAACAGTACATATTGTTGCGCGGATGCGGTTTATTATGCGCGGATAGCGCGTTTCCGGTTTATATATATTGTCGAGGCTGTCGATTATACCGATAAAGCTTTTTGAGGCTGACCACAAAATAAAAATAATCGAAAATGAAATATATCCGAGCCCCCCGGTATATATTTCGTTAACCCAGCCTATAAGCGTATCGCCCATAATTCCGGGAATAACTTCATCTATTATACTTATAAGCATTTTGTCAGTTAGAGGGGTGTACCTGATAAGCGTTGAAGTGAGAATTATGATAGGAAATATGGACAAAAACAGGAAAAATGCAGCCTGTGCCGAATAAGCAGGCAGATTGTCCGCAGCGAATTTTGCCAATATACGGCCGGGACAGGATTGTTTCCACCATTTCATAAACATTTGAAGTTTTTTCGGCTTTTTTATTTTAAAGCCCTCAAACATAATTTCATCTCCAATTATATAATTATTGTTCTGGTTCAACGGCGCCAATTTCGCAATAGTTTTGTCATTGAAAAAATAATCATTTTCTCCTGCCGCACTCTATAAAACCATAATTTTCAAGGTTAATAATATACTGGACAAGACGGTTATATAATGGCTCGGCCTTTTGTCCGAACTCTTCGCTTACTAAAACGGAAATATCATAAACAGTACGTTTTCCGTCTATCAGGGGCCATATGAAATTGCCCATTTCATCGAGATGGATGTAGGAAATGCGCGGTTTTTTGAACAGTTTCCTTGCAATCAGATTAAAAAAACCGGTATTTTCCTGAAGTATTGTGACAGCTCCGTCCTCACCTGTCTCAAATTCTATAGTAATATTGTGTCTGGGAACATATTCAAGATAGTTCCCAGACAATTTATTTTTTTTAATCATTTAATATACCCCGTTATTATTAACACGGACGCGACATAAATTATTCAAATTGGCGCCGTTGAGCTAATAATAAATCTTCACTAACATATATATGACATAAACTATTATTTTATATTATATGCTCAAACTTCACACTTATAGTATTTATTGGCTATATTTAACCGGTGAGTGCGAAGCTTGAGCTGTTATTTATTTTGAATTTTTCCTCTTAGGCAGTGCGGCTATTGCCACGCACGCAATCATTATAATCATAAGCGCGATACTTCCGGTTAAACCTGTGTTAACCGTGCCGGAGAGGTCAAGATTGCCGCTTACTCCTACAACAGCCAGTATTGCCAAAATAATTCCGACAAGGCCCTCGCCCGCAATTAATCCTGAACAGAATAGAATTCCGCTGCCCGCCTCGTTCTTTTTCTCTTTGTCAGAAGATTTTTTGTTGACAAACCAGCGGATTATTCCGCCTATCATGATTGTTGAAGACAGCTCAAGCGGAAGATAAAGGCCTATTGCGACCGGCAGCACCGGTATGCCGAGAATTTCAATGACTATTGCCGTGAATACTCCGATAATAATGAGTGACCACGGGAGATTGCCGTCCATTACGCCCTCTGTTATCATTTTCATAAGCGTTGCCTGAGGCGCCGACAGTTCCGTTGAGCCGAATTCCCATGCGCTGTTAAGCAGAAGCAGTACTCCGCCGATTGTAAATGCTGAAACCAAAGCTCCGAGCAGCTCTCCCATCTGCTGTTTCTTAGGTGTGGCTCCGAGTATATATCCTGTTTTCAGGTCCTGAGATGTATCGCCCGCCATAGCGGCTACTATGCAGATGACCGAGCCGATTGCAATCGAGCCAATCATGCCGCCTGTTCCGGTGTCGCCGGTAAGTTTTAATACAAGAGTTGAAAGAAGCAGGGTTGCTATAGCCATTCCCGATACAGGGTTGTTGCTGCTGCCTACAAGGCCTACCATACGCGATGAAACGGTTGCGAAGAAGAAGCCGAATACTACTATAAGCAGGGCGCCTGTAAATGACACGGGTATGGCGGGTATGAGCCAGATTGCAAGCGTAAAAATAAGTATGCCGCCCAGTACGACCCTTATATCCAAATCAAGTCCGGTACGTTCGTTCGCTGATTTCGAACCGACCTTAAGTCCTTTGACCGCATCACGGAATGTTGATAAAATAAGAGGCATGGATTTTATGAGGCTTATTATTCCTCCTGCGGCTACGGCGCCTGCTCCAATATATCTAATGTAGGACGACCATATTGCGTCAGGGCCGTTTTTTGCATAAAGTTCTGCAATTGTGTCTGTTGCAGGGTACATTACGGTTGATCCGCCAAATGTTACTATTGCGGGTATAAGTACAAACCATCCTATTAAGGCGCCGGCGAACATATAGGACGCTATTTTGATGCCGCAGATGTAGCCGACTCCGATTAGCGCCGGATATACCTCCGCGGTAAACGCCGTTTTAAATGATTTTATAGGCGCCACAATAACGCCCGGTATTAATTTTAAGCCGTCAACCAAAAATTTAAACAGCGCCGCCGCGCCCATACCTATAAATACGGTCTTTGCGTTGGAGCCGCCCTCCTCCCCGGCAAGGAGAACCTCAGCGCATGCTGTTCCCTCGGGATATGGGAGAACTCCGTGCTCCTTTACTATGAGTGCATTTCTTAGCGGCACCATGAAAAGTACTCCTAGAATACCTCCGCAAAGTGCGATTAGAGAAATCTCTATGAGGTTCGGCGCTTCGGCCTTTCCTTCATTTGCCCATAGGAAAAGCGCAGGCATTGTAAATATTGCTCCTGCGGCAAGCGATTCTCCCGCGGATCCTATTGTCTGTACCATGTTGCTCTCTAAAATAGAATTCTTCCTCAATATAACACGCAGAACTCCCATTGAGATAACTGCGGCAGGTATTGAAGCCGAGACTGTCATACCGACCCTTAGTCCCAAATATGCGTTGGCCGCCCCAAATATTACGGCCAGCAATACGCCGATAACGATTGATGTCACCGTGAATTCCGGCGTTATCTTTTCCGCCGGAATATACGGCTTGAATTCTTTGTCTTCCATAATTTTTTCTCCTTTTTACATTAAACTTTTAACCCCTCTGTATTACAAATCCATTGCAGTAAAAGTATAACACAATATTGATACTTTGAAAAGATATTATTATTTGGATTTATTTTTAATACTTGACACAAAAAATAATAGTATGTTAGTATAAAACGCAAAGCAGTGATGGTGCAAAAGGCATATTTATTCCAAAAGAGAGACAAAGTCACCGGCTGTAAGCTTTGTCAGGTTCATATATATGCTCAATTTCACACCGGAGCAGCGGTTCTGAATATAACTGTATTTAAGCAGGATATTTACTGCGTTTAATAAAGTGTATTATTTGCAGGAAAGTGACATATAATACCTGCTGTGTTTTGATTGACAGACTGATAATGCATGTTTTTAGTAGGAACTGACGTTGACTGTACGTTACGCAGAAATGAGAGTCCATGTATACCTATTTGTAGAATAGACGGGTTTTGCGAATACATGGGAATCAGGGTGGTACCGCGAGAATATTCGTCCCTTACGGAAGTAATTCCGTAAGGGCTTTTTACTTTATGGGAAACTTTATGTGAAAAGACAAACTATAGAGTCCTATAAAGTAAAGATACTTCGTAAGAACCGAACTCCGGCATAGCGGAATATGCTGCATACAGCAACCCGGCAGAGGCGGAGAATCTCGCCGGGCGGGTTCAAATTGGCTCTGTTTGGCTATCATGAAAGAAGCCCGGAATGCGGTTTTGCGCATTATTTGTCAGAAAATATATTCAATAACCAGAAAGGGGAGTCTGTATGAAGGACAGATTAGAAAAAATTGTTCAGGGCGCGCTTTCTCAGATAGAAAGCTCTGAACAGCTTGAAAAGCTCAACGAGATAAAGATTGCTTATCTCGGAAAAAAGGGAGAGCTCACATCGGTTCTCAAATCAATGAAAGACGTTGCCGCAGAGGACAGACCTAAGGTCGGACAGATGGTTAACGAAGCCAGAGCGGCGATTGAGAAAGAGATGGAGAAGAAGAAAGCGTTTTTCGAGAGAAAAATAAGGGAAGAGAAGATAAAGAGCGAGACGATAGACGTCACACTTCCGGGAAAGGTTCGCAGGATGGGGCACAAGCATCCTAATTCGATAGCCCTTGACGACGTCGAAAATATATTTATCGGAATGGGCTATCAGGTAATAGAAGGGCCTGAGATTGAGTACGACTATTATAACTTTGAGGCTCTCAACATACCTGCAAATCATCCGGCAAAGGACGAGCAGGACACATTTTATATAACCGAGGATATAGTGTTAAGGACACAGACTTCATCGGTACAGGTACATGAGATGGAAAAAGGAAATCTTCCGATAAGAATGATTGCGCCGGGCAGGGTGTTCCGCTCGGACGAGGTTGACGCGACACACTCACCTTCGTTTAACCAGATAGAGGGACTTGTGATAGACGAATCGGCAACATTCGCCGACCTAAAGGGAACTCTTGCCGAGTTTGCAAAAAAAATGTTTGGAGAGGCCACAAAGGTACGTTTCAGGCCTCATCATTTCCCGTTTACTGAGCCTAGCGCCGAGATGGACGTATCATGTTTTAAATGCGGCGGCAGCGGATGCAGATTTTGCAAGGGCGAGGGATGGATTGAAATACTCGGCTGCGGAATGGTACATCCGAGAGTGCTTGAGATGAGGGATATAGATTCTGAAAAATATCAGGGATTTGCGTTTGGAATAGGGCTTGAGAGAATAGCTCTTCTGAAATATGAGATTGACGATATGAGACTGCTGTATGAAAATGACGTTCGTTTTCTTGAACAGTTCTAATTAAAAAGGAGGTTAGCCATGAATACACCATTATCATGGATAAAAGCTTACGTTCCTGAGCTTGACTGTACGGCTGAGGAATATATGGATAAAGTTACCATTACGGGAACAAAGGTAGAAGGCTATGAAAAGCTTGACGATGGGCTTGACAAGATAGTAGTAGGAAAGATAAATAAAATAGAAAGGCATCCTGACGCTGATAAGCTTGTCATATGTCAGGTGCAGATTAGTGAGAGCGGTGAGTCAGTACAGATTGTGACAGGCGCTCAGAATGTATTTGAGGGTGCTCTTATACCTGTTGTCCTTGACGGAGGACGAGTTGCGACGGACCATTCAGGTAATAAGGTTACTGGCGGAACTAAGATAAAAAAAGGAAAGCTCCGCGGCGTTGAGTCATACGGTATGATGTGCTCAATACAGGAGCTCGGTTCGTCGACGGATATGTACCCTGACGCTGCCGAAGATGGAATATATATATTTAACGACAACCCTGAGTACTCAAAGGCTCCAATTGGCAGCGATGTGCCGCAGCTTTTGGGGCTAAGGGACGTCAACTTCGAGTATGAGATAACCTCTAACAGGGTTGACTGTTTTTCGGTAATAGGAATAGCCAGGGAGGCAGCCGCTACTTTCAGAAAACCTTTTAAACCGCCTGTCGTGAAAGAGACGGGCAACAATGAAGATGTAAACGATTATATAAGCGTCGAGGTGAAAGACGCCGACTTGTGTCCGCGCTACGTTGCAAGGGTGGCAAAAAACATTAAGATTGAGCCTTCTCCGGAGTGGCTGCAAAGACGCCTCGCAGCATGTGGGATAAGACCTATTAACAATATAGTAGACATTACGAACTATGTAATGGAAGAGTATGGACAGCCGATGCATGCGTTTGACCATGACACGATAAAGGGGCGCAAGATTATTGTGAGACGTGCTCACAACGGTGAGAAATTCCAGACTCTCGACGGTCAGGACAGGGTTATGGACTCCGATGTCCTTATGATATGCGACGCTGAGAAAGCAATTGGCATAGCGGGAATAATGGGCGGCGAGAACTCAAAAATCACTGACGACGTAAAGACGATGGTGTTTGAGGCCGCATGCTTTGACGGAACTAATATAAGGCTTTCGGGTAAAAGGCTGGGTATGAGGACGGACGCTCAGGCGAAGTTTGAAAAGGGGCTTGACCCTGAAAATGCGATGGCTGCCATTAACCGTGCATGCCAGCTTATAGAGGAGCTAGGCGCGGGCGAGGTTGTCGGCGGAGCGGTTGACGTATACGCTGAAAAGAGGGCGCCTAAAAAGGTAAAATACGATGTTGATAAAATTAACAGACTTCTCGGCACTGATATAGGCGAGGATGAGATGGTTTCGTACTTTGAGATGGTAGACCTTGTGGCTGACAGGGATAAAAAGGAGGTAACTGTTCCTACGTGGAGGCAGGATGTGCTGAGGCTTGCGGACCTTGCAGAGGAAGTGGCACGTTTTTACGGATACGACAAAATACCGTCAACTCTGCCGTCAGGCGAAGCTGTTGCGGGAGGACTTACTGAAAAATTAAGAATAGAACAGATTGCAAAATGCGCAGCTGAACATCTGGGATTTTTCGAGTCGGTAACGTATTCGTTTGAGAGTCCTAAAGTATATGATAAGCTGCTTGTTCCAGAGGAAGATGAGCTCAGAAAAGCCATTGTCATATCAAATCCCCTAGGCGAGGACTATAGTATAATGAGAACGTCATCACTAAACGGAATGCTAACGTCTCTTTCTACTAATTATAATAGAAGAAATAAAGATGTAAGACTGTACGAGATGGCAAATATTTATATACCTAAATCGCTTCCGCTGACGGAGCGGCCGAATGAGTATATGCAGCTTACGCTCGGCATGTACGGAAACTGTGATTTTTATGATATGAAAGGCGTTGTAGAGGTAATAGCTTCCCGCAGCGGGCTTAGGGAGCCGCTTTCATTTGTGGTATCTAAGCGCCCTTACCTACATCCGGGAAGGCAGGCTGATATAATGTATAAAGATAATGTAATAGGATACATTGGAGAGGTGCATCCAGAGGTCGCGGATAACTACTCAATAAAGGAAAAGACATATGTATCGGTCATTGATATGAGGTATGTTATTGAGTATGCCGACTTTAATGCAAAATACAGAGGTCTTCCAAAATTCCCGGCTGTTACGAGGGATATAAGTCTTGTGATGAAAAAGAACGTACTTGCAGGACAGGTTGAGAGTATAATAAGGAAAAAGGGCGGTAAGCTTCTTGAGCACGTTGAACTGTTCGACGTATATGAGGGCGAGGGCATAGGGGCCGAAAACAAATCCCTGGCATATTCAATCCGTTTCAGGGATGCTGAACGCACCCTTGAGGATAAGGATGTTACCACTGTTATGGATAAGATAATAGATGCGCTTGCTGAACTTGGTGCCGCACTTCGCTCGTGATATTTCTATATAATTTTCGTATTCATGCCCCGCAGCTGTCTGCGGGGTATTATAGCGTTAACTCAAAAGTGACATATTTTTGACACATTTTTTGAATATGTTGTCGAATGACTATGTAAAACCATAAAAAGCCAGGGAGTGAAAGAAAAGTGTATCAGATTGAAAAACAGCATGCCAGAGGCAAACTCCATGCGATAGAGAGAATACAGTGTTTACTTGACAGTAATTCGTTTAGGGAAATTCAGTCGGGTGTTACAAACCTTGAGGAGACATTTGGGCTGAAACCCGGACAGTTCCCTTATGACGGTGTAATAACCGGATATGGCAGTATTAATGGAAGAAAAGTTTTTATATATTCTGAAGATTTTACGGTTATAGGCGGAACCCTCGGAAAACAGCACGGATACAAGATTGCAAACGTAATTAGGCTGGCTATTGAGAATAGGTGTCCTATAATAGGTATAAACGATTCCGGCGGAGCAAGGATTCAGGAGGGAGTCAACGCGCTTGCCGGATACGGTGAGATTTTTTACTATAATACGATGGCGTCGGGATACATTCCGCAGATATCAATTATTGCCGGAAACTGTGCCGGGGGCGCGGTTTATTCGCCGGGAATAACGGATTTTATATTTGTAATCGACGATATAAGCCAGATGTATGTGACCGGACCAAAGGTAATTAAGAGCGTGACTAATGAGGATATAACGGCCGCCGAGCTCGGGGGCGCGGAGGTACATTCGTCTACCAGCGGGGTAGCGCATTTCAGGTGTGAGGATGAAAACGTTTGCTTTGCAAAGGTTCGAAAACTCCTTGATACTATTCCACAGTGCTACAGCGATAAAGCGCTTGAGGTTAAAGAGTTTTCTGATTACACGCAGAACGGTGTGTTCAAGTATGAGATGGATCACATAATACCGCATGAGAGAAACAAATCCTACGATATAAGGGATATAATATTTAATATTGCGGATGAGGATTCATTTATTGAGATAATGGAGCAGTTTGCAAGAAATATTGTAGTCGGCTTCGGAAAGCTAAAGGGCATAACAGTCGGCTTTGTCGCTAACCAGCCGAAGTTTGCTGCGGGCGCGCTCGACTGTGACGCAAGCGACAAGGGAGCAAGATTCATAAGATATTGCGACGCCTATAATATCCCTATAATAACGCTCACGGATGTTCCGGGATTCCTTCCGGGAAGCAATCAGGAAAAAAAGGGAATAATAAGGCATGGCGCAAAACTTCTCTATGCTTACTCTGAGGCTACTACGACTAAATTAAACGTAATTCTCAGAAAGGCGTATGGGGGAGCGTATATAGCGATGTGCAGCAAACATCTGCGCGCCGATTTTGTATATGCATGGCCGGGAGCAGAAATAGCGGTTATGGGCGCTGAGGGCGCCGTGGATATTTTGTTTGCTAAGGCAATGAAAAATATGACTTCTGATGAAAAGAAAGCTTTCCGTGATGAAAAGATTGAGGAATACAACAAGGACTTTATGAATGCAAAGGTTGCGACAATGCACGGCTATGTCGACGAGGTGATTAAGCCCGAGGCGACAAGGGAAAGGCTGTATGCTGATATACTAATGCTGGCGGGAAGAAAAATGATTGCCGGAGTGACTAAGAAACACGGAAACATCCCGCTTTAGGATATTTAATTGAGGCAACATCCCGCTTGGCTTACAACAAAACCATAGATAAGCGTTTTGTAAAGAGTAGATAAGTTAATGCTGTGTTTGCAAGTTATTACGAAAGGATTCCGAAAAAAATGATTTTTTCAACATATCAGTTTATTTTATTATTTTTACCGATAGTATTTACGGTATATTTTGTTCTTCATCATCTGAAACTTAATCAGATGGCTAAGATATGGCTTATTCTTGCTTCATTTTATTTTTACGCTCAGGGAAGCCCTGATTTCTTCCCGTTTTTCATGGGCAGCGTGATTGGCAACTATATTATCGGTACGACCCTTGGAAGTATTCAGGGGGATGAACACAAGCGTGAGAGGAAGCTTCTGCTGCTTGTGGGCGTTCTTGCAAACGTAGGACTGTTAGGTTATTATAAATATACCGATTTCTTTATATCGAACTTTAACTATGTGACTGGCTCGGATATAGCGTTAAAGCATATAATCCTGCCGATAGGTATATCTTTCTTTACATTCCAGCTCATCGCTTTCCTAGTTGACTCGTACAGGGGTGAGACTCAGGAATATGATGTTACCAATTATCTTCTGTTCATTACATTTTTCCCGCAGCTTATTGTAGGACCTATTATACATCACAAAGAGGTTGTGCCTCAGTTTGCTGACAGAAGCAACCAGAGAATCAACTATGAAAATATTGCTAAAGGTTTGTTTATATTTTCGATCGGATGTGCGAAAAAAATGCTTCTCGCCGACCCGCTTACGACTGACGCGGAGCTTTTCTTCAACAATCTGAATGAAATTATGGCTAACGGAACGCTTAAGTTTTTGAGTTCATGGTTTTATTCTCTTGAGTATACGGTGTCGTATTATTTTGACCTTTCAGGATATGCCGATATGGCAATCGGACTCGGCTGCATGTTCAATATTGCAATTCCGCAGAACTTTGATTCGCCGTATAAGGCAAAAGATTTTCAGGATTACTGGAAACGCTGGCATATGACGCTCTCGCGTTTCCTTGGGGCTTATATTTTCAGAAGCGTATATAAAAAGAACGTAAAATATAGAAATTATTATATTGCAACTATGGTCACTTTTTTTGTGTCCGGTTTCTGGCACGGCGCAGGATGGACTTTCGTTGTATGGGGAGTTCTTAACGGTGCGCTCGTATGTATTGCGGCATGGCGCAATAAGAGAGGGAAGAAAACTCCGCTTTGGCTGGGAGTCCCGCTCACGTTCATTCTTGCGATTATCGTCAGAGTGCTGTTTGTAAGCAATACATTTACCGACGCATGGAATATATACGAAGGAATGTTTAATTTTGCGTCGCTCGGCTCCGGCCTGTCTGAGATTGTGCACAATGTTACGGCATTTATAGCAGGGCATCAGACTATGGGGCTTACATGCCTTATAGGCTTGTTTATATGTTGGTTTATGCCTACTACTAAGACCATTTCAGATAAATTTACTACTAAGAAGTGGTATTATCTTTTGTACGCCGCTGTATTACTTTCAATATGTATATTTAAGATGGACAAGGTAGTACAGTTCTTATACTTCCAGTTCTAGTGTAATGTACCAATCGTTTTCAGCCGGATAACGCGGAATTATCAGTCTGCGGAGAATCTGAATGAGGCGATGCGGCGGCTCTGCGTTCCGCTTTGGTTCGTGCTAAACATGTGCCGATAAAAAGCTTCCCTGCTTTGGCGGGATGAAATTTGGAGGATAGATAAATGAAAACTGCAAAAAGATGGTTTATAGCGTTCGTTGCAATAATATTATTAGTTTTGGTATTTATATGCTCTGTTAACTATTTCATTGACCCTTACGGATATTTCAGGTTTCAGGGTGGAAATTATTTTGAGTTAAATGACGACTATTACACGAGAGTGCTTAAGGCAGAGAGAATTAAGAACTTTGCCGACGAGTATGACGCTTATATAATAGGAGGCTCGAAGTCCAGCGGAATCAGGGCTGACAGCATGGAGAAGTATGACGGTCATAAGTACTACAATTCATACATCCAGTCGGGTAACTTTGAAGAGTATGAAAAGTATATCAATTATATATTTGAACAGGACGACGATGTAAAAAAGATACTGCTTTGCATAAGCAGTATCGAGGTAAAATCATATTCGAGACAGGATATGGGAGATACCTACGTGACACCTGCGCAGGTTGACGGAAGATCTAAAATTGCTGAGATCTTCAAGATGCTTATGAAGAATTTAAAGGTTGCAGACGAGGAGACGGAGAAGATTGACGAGGGAAAAACTAATCCGGTCGCGTATCCTGAGCTGCCGAGCGGGGAGCGAAATATAGGAAAATATTATGATGCGGTATCGCTCGACCCTGAATGGTTTGAGAAAAGATACGTCCTATATGAGCAGACAATCAGTGAAAAGGAGAAAGGGGCAAATCCTGAAACTTATAATTTTGACCTGCAGCTCAACAAGCTTTTCAATGAAGAGCTTGAGCAGTCTGAAGATATGAAGCTTTGTCTGGAGGCGCTCAGAAGGATTAAGTCTGTATGCGAAGAAAACGGAGCGGAGCTTCAGGTAGTATTTATGCCGTCGTTTATAAGTGAGATGTCGGTTTACGAGGGTCCGCAGTTTTGGAATTATTACGGCGAGGTAGTTAAAATTGTGGGGGATGTATGGGATTTCAGCGATTATAACGATATAATTCTCAACCCATATAATTTCTACAATTACGGACATTTCTTCTATGATGTCGGCGACCTTATGATTGAGACGATGAAAGAGAACAGACAAATATATTCGGATGAAGATGACAGCCTGTTCACTCATTTCGGCTACCATGTATATTCCGATGTGGCTGACTGTGAAAAAGATGAATCTGAGCTTGCAATAACAGCGGCTGATTACCTGTCGCAGAGGGAAAAGCAGTACGATATCCTAAGAAAAGAGTATGTTGAGACCGGAACAATTGAACTTAAAGGCTATGACGACGACAGCAATGTAGTTAAAGACAGCAAATACTTTGACGACGAGTCACTCAAGGCCAGAGAGGGAAGAGAAGATAATGTAAGAAACGTGTACGAGAAGACCAAGGATAAATATGAATATGAGTAATGGATAAATATAGGGGTCCTGCCCGTTAGGCGGGGTCCCTGCGCTGCGTTATAGAATATATCTTGACAAACATACCAATAGTATGATAACATAAATACATACCAGCAGTATGTTAGAGAGGTGAGAAAACATGGCAAGAAATAGGCATCCGGAAGAAACTGTTAATTTAATATTGGATGTTGCTTTCCGCTTATTTATGGAAAAGG
>CAOKVX010000028.1 GCA_948472945.1 uncultured Clostridia bacterium | reverse complement strand
CCTTTGAAATAAAGGAATTATAAAGAAAACAAGGGGTGTCATTTGACACTACCAATCTTAGAAGAGGGGGATAATTATGAGAAAAGTTGTAAAGAGAGTAGTTGTTGGTACTGTGGCGGTGGCGTTGTTTTTTTCAGGAATTGTCATTGACAAGGGAACAATTCAGGGACGTAAAAAACCAACGAAACTGGTTGATGTGTTAGAGAAAGCGGAAGACGAGCCAAAAAAGAATTCAAAAGAATATGTTGTGATGGCGCCACTGGCATATGGGGATGATTTAGGAGATAATGTCGCTACAGTGGAGATGTCAAAGAATACGGCAGAAGATTTGAAAGAAACTTATTATGACATTATTATTGAAGAGAACATCCTGCTCTCAGCCAACACTAAGGACAAAAAGGCGGAGATGAGAGAACTTTATGAACAGTGGGAAAAGGAGGAAACTGAAAAGAAAAAAAGAACCGAACCGGAATGGAGTGTTGAAGCAATCAACGCAGACGGATTAGGTGAAGAAGCTAATGTTTACCAAAAGGTAAAAGTTGCTGTGTTGGATTCAGGAGTAGATATCGTGCAAGGAATTGATTTGGCAGGGACTGTCAATTTAGTACCGGAAGAAAAAGAAATTTCACCTATGTTTTTAGACCTGACCGGACACGGAACGGGGATTGCAAGTATTATTGCCGGAAATGACGAAGGATATATACAGGGCGTGAATCCAAATGTTGACCTGTACTCTGTGAAAGTGTTGGATGAAGAAAATAAAGCTCCGCTCAGCAGAATTATTGAAGGTATATATTGGTGTATTGAAAATGATATAAATATTATAAACATGAGTTTTGGCACATCAACATATTCCCGTGCACTTGAAAAAGCTGTTCAGGATGCATATAATGCAAACATTCTTATTGTCGGGGCGGCAGGAAACAACGGTGGAAATGTAGAATACCCGGCGGCTTTTGAGGAAGTCATGGCAGTTGCAGCAACGAACACCAGCTCTGAAATATCTGATTTTAGTAATCTCGGAGAGGAATTAGAAGTGGCAGCGCCTGGTGAAAAAGTAAAAGTAACGGGCTTTTTTGGAGGCACAATCGTAACGCATGGAACCAGTATTGCGGTACCATTTGTTACCGGTGTGGCATCTCTTTTATGGGAAAAAGATTTAGGGAAATCTAACGAATTTATCCGTGATTTGATTAACTGCAGTGAAAGAAGCATAGAGGGTTCCGAGGAGTGCGGTTTGGTTGATGCAAAATATGCTCTCGAAATCTATGATGATTACGAGAAAAACTATAAATCAAATCAAAATGACGTGAAAAAATTTAAAAATGAAGAACCGGTAGATACCTTTGAAGCAGTTGAAAATGATAATGCCTATGTAGAAGGAAGATGGGCCTGCACAGAAAACGGTCACTTGGGGACAATATCAGGCGGGGTTTCATTTGCAGGAATTACTGACGCGAACCTAATCAACATATTAAAAGCCGGTGCTGTGTATCCGGATAAGCCGGAATCAGGAATTACGGGAGATGTATATCCGGAATTTCATGGGAATTGGTTTAGGGATACGGCTAGCGGCAGAGTGTACATAAATTATATTTCGTGCTATGAGTTGATGACAGAGCTGGCGTTAAACGGAGGCAGCAGCAGCGGTATCGGAGGTTATACCGGTATATTGGGAATTAATTCGACTACTTACAATAGAATTGTAAGTAAAGTAAGTACAAGTCAGGTAGGCTCTCAGAGTTTTAGTAATTTGTTAGCCGGATATCCGGGAGGTAATAATGCGACTAACCGTAAATATTTTTTATGGGGATGCGCGATGCATATGCTGGGAGATACTTTTGCACACTCAACAATAAATAAGGCAACTAATACTGATATAGCACATCCGGGTGCAGACGATCCGGGAACTGTACCTAATCGATATACAGTAGCTAAAAAATTAGTGGCATATGGTTTAAGATGTTTAAGTAATAATAGTTTTGGGGATTATTTTCAATTTTATCAGGCATTAAAATATGCCCCGCATGACGGTACATGGATAAAGAAAAAGTTGTTGGAATATGCGGAAAGCAATTCAGGCGGTTTAGATAGCGGACAGAGACCATACTTTGTGAAGGCATCAAATTAAAAAAATTAATAAGTTTGATACCTTATTAGAAAAAGTATGTAGATAAAGGGCATTTAATAACACTAAAGATGTAATATAAATAGTTGGGGCAGATTTCATGGAAAGACAGTATTGAGCGGATTTTTCATCGGTATATTGTCAAAAATGGAACTGCCCTTTTGTAGTTAATATACAAAAAAATATTTTTAGAGAAGCATATGAATTAAATGTTGGATCAAATATTATGAAATTATTAATGTATTTTTATGAAAGCTTTGTTTGGCCTCAGATATTAACGGGGCGATTTATGATGTTTATTTAGTCAGGAAAACAGATTATAAAACTACATTTATGTAACGACAAAACTATTGACATTATGAAAAAAAATCTATAACATTAGAAAAAACTTAGAACTTAGGCTTTACAAGCGGATTGTATCGAGCCGGAAAAATTAAGGTGGAAATTATGTATACGGATAAAACTATATACCCCAATCCATTTATACAGGAGAGGGCTGACCCTTATGTCATGAAAGGAACAGACGGATATTACTATTTTACCGCTTCGTACCCGATGAAGAGCGAGATGGATTCTGAAGGTTATGACAGGGTGGTTTTGCGCCGCGCAGAGACAATCGTGGGGCTTGCTCAGGCGGAGGAGATTACGGTTTGGAAAGCGGATGATACTACTGATAGCCACAGGTTTATCTGGGCGCCCGAGCTGCATGAGATAGGCGGCAGATGGTACGTTTACTATGCGGGCAGCAGCAATCCGGAAAACAGATGGGATTTCGACTGCCATGTGCTGCAGTGCGAAAGCAGCGACCCATACACGGGAAAGTGGATTGAAAAAGGAAAATTTCAGAAACAGGATCAAGATAAATTTTCGTTCAGCGGATTTTCGCTGGATATGACTTGTTTTGAGGCTGGAGGGCGTTCTTATGTTATATGGGCCCAGCACAATGAAGACAAAATTTCCTGCCTGTATATAGGAGAGATTAGTCCGGAAGAACCGTGGAAACTTATTTCAATGCCGACGCTTCTTACAAAGCCTGAATATGAATGGGAAAAAATACGCTATGCGGTGAACGAGGGTCCGGCAGTGTTGAAGCACTACGGAAAAATATACGTATGCTTTTCCGCGTCAGGGACAGGCCCTGAATATTGTGTAGGCGTGTTGGAGGCGGTTGCGGGTGAAGATTTGCTTTCTCGGGCATCATGGAAAAAACATGCAAAACCTCTGCTGACATCCGATAATCTTGCTGACGAGTATGGTCCCGGACATAATTCCTTTGTGAAAGATGAACAGGGAAACGATCTTATGGTATACCACGCCAGAAGCCGAGCCTGCTTTGAGGGTAAATGCGGTTATGCCGGCAACGACCCGCTGTACGACCCGTGCCGCCATGCCAGAATACGGCGGATAATCTGGAAAAACGACGGTTTCTCGGTGGACTGCCGATAGCATCATTTGCTATCGGTTTATCTTTATCCTGTATTTTCCAAATCCCTGCGAATAAGTTATGTACAGAGTGTATTTTTGATTTTTCTTTAGTTCAATATTCCTCTCTTCGTTTGAACCGTACATATCTATTATTTCTCTGTTTTTAGAATCATACATTGAAATCCTAAATCTATTATCTACATTGTTGGAAATAAAATTAAAATTATATGCAGCAGATTTATCCGCTGTGAAATAGTAAATATTTTGCTGGTCGGTGAAATTAATGTTTCCTTTGGCGGTACCGCTATTTATTGTCTCAGCTTTGTTTGGTGTGTGTATGTTTATAGAGTAAGCCGCAAAATCAGTATTTTGTTTGATTTGAATTTCATAGTTTTCTCCCTCCTGAAGTTCAATAGTTTTACCATCATCGGAAGAATATGTTCTTGCAATCTCCGTGCGTTTGCTGTCGAACATTAAAAACGCATAACTTTTATTTACGTCGTCAATGTCAAAGTCAAATCTGTATTTTCCTGATATTAATGGCCTGTATGATTCCTCATGGCTGTCTTCACCGGTCAGGTGTCCTCTCAACTCGGTTGGGTTAGATAAATTTTGGCTGTCATTATCCGGTTTGTCAGTCTTTGGCGCGTCAGTAACGGGTTTATCGGTTGGGGGTATATCAGTTTTCGGTATATTAGTTTTATCTGCCTGATTTTCCGGTGTTGGTATGAAAGTTGAGACGGCGGCAATATTGGAATTATTATCATTATTTTGTTCTGACATACCGGCAATAAATTTTTCTTTCAGCTTAACAACCTCGTCTTGAAATATGGCTGAAACGGCGCTGACACTAATTATAATCACAAAACCTGTAATAAAACCAAATTTTTTAATAATAGATTGTTCTTTAATATATTCAAATAGTTTACTCATGTTAACACCTCGTTTTTGAAATTATTGTAAAGAATAAAAAATTAGGGATATTTTATCATAATTTACGATAATTTTCCAGACTAAAATATTACATTTGGTTTTGAACGTAAATGAGATTAATGACAAATTTGGGACAAGTTAGTGTTAAATTAAAAAAAAGTACTTGCAATGCCAACGCAGTTATGATATTATATATATCGTCGCTAAGGCGAGAAAGAAATGGACCATTAGCTCAGTTGGTTAGAGCAACCGGCTCATAACCGGTCGGTCCGGGGTTCAAGTCCCTGATGGTCCACTTGTAAGGCCCAGTGGCTCAGTTGGTTAGAGCGCCGCCCTGTCACGGCGGAGGTCGAGGGTTCGAGTCCCTTCTGGGTCGTAAAAAAGCATCCTATGATTTTATAGGGTGCTTTTCCTTTTCATTCTATTTGCATTTTCAGCCCATATAGATTAGAATAGCGTATATAACTCAAATTTTGAAGTAAGGAATATAATATGTGAAATATAATATATTATATGCAAAGTTTGGTTTATAAAAATATAGCGGGCAGGAGTTAATATATGAAGAGAGGAAAAAATAATATTACCAAAAAAGCCGGTATTGCTGCAGGGGGCATTATGGCGGTGATTGTTGTTTTCTACATTATAGGGACAATATATTATAACGGCCATATATTTCCGAGGACAAAATTAAGTGAAGTGAATTTGTCGAACTGCACAGGTGATGAGGTTGAGAAGAAACTGAACGCGCTTTTGGATGATTATGTATTGTCTGTCAAAGGGCGCGAGCAGCTTGACATCCAGATACATAGTAAAGATGTCGGGCTGAAATACGAGCTTAATGGATTTGGAGATAACTTAATTGAAGAACAGAATCCGTTCTTGTGGGTAGGGAATTTGTTTTATTCAACAGAGCTTGACAACCGCTTTGATATAACATATGACAGCGGGATGCTTGGAGAATATGTCGATTCACTTGAATGTATGCAGAAAGAAAATATAGTTAAACCCGTCGACGCTTATATGTCTGAATATGAGAAAGGCAAGGGCTACAGTATAGTGCCGGAAGTGTTTGGAAATGAGATTGACAGGGATAAGTTTGAAAGCGTCGTCGACAGCGCACTAAAAAACATTGAGGAGACGGTCGACATTGAGGAGAAAGGCTGTTATATTGAGCCGCAGGTGCGTTCAGACACAAAAGAGCTTGTTGACAAAGTGTCATATTTTAATAGCTTTGTTAAGGCGAAAATTACTTATACGTTTGGGAACGAACAGGTTGTACTTGATGGAGATACGATATATGATTGGTTAATTTTTAAGAAGAATGGAAAGATAAAAATAGACGAGACCAAGGTTAAGGCATTTGTCGATGGTATCGGTTCAAAGTATGACACAATTTTTAGAGGCCGCAGATTTAAGACGTCATATGGCAGGGAGATTGAGATTGCGCAGGGTGACTATGGCTGGTGGATGAACAGGTCGGAGGAAGTAAGGCAGATTATAGATTTAATTAAAAAAGGCGAGGTTACTGACAGGGAGCCGGTATATTTTCAAAAAGCGGCCCAATATGGCAGCATGGATTACGGCAATACGTATGTCGAAATAAACCTGACTGCACAGCATCTATTCGTATATCAGAATGGAAATGTTGTCCTTGAATCCGATTTTGTCTCTGGAAAGAATACTAAAGACAGGAAGACTCCTCCGGGAGTGTATGGAATAACATACAAGGAGCGGGACGCGACGCTTACCGGAGAAGATTACGAAACACCTGTATCGTACTGGATGCCGTTTAACGGCAGCATCGGGATGCACGATGCAACATGGAGAAATAAATTCGGCTCTAACTTTTATAAAGGCGGAGGTTCGCATGGATGCATCAACCTTCCGTTTTTTGTGGCACAGAAGATATATGGTATAATTGAGAAAGGAACCCCTGTCATATGCTATTATCTCGACGGTACGGAGTCGACATCCGTCACGACGCAGGATGATAAGGAAATAGCGGCATTTGTTGTAGATGCAATAGATAGAATAGGAAGCATCGAAAAAGGCAGAATACAAACGCTTGAGAAGACATTTGATAGAATAAGGGAGGCATATGCCGGTCTGACATCTAATCAGAAAAAATATGTTACAAATTTTAATAAGCTGGAGAAAGCTGAGAAGAAATTTAAAGAGCTTAAAAGCAGCCTATAAATAACAAAAATAAGTGGTCATCATACTGTTACGGTATGGCGGCCACTTGTTCAATATAAATATAAATAAATTAAAAATTATTATTTCCTTATTTGCTTTTATCTTGCGAGGAAAGCTGTTATCTCGCCAATATACAAATTGTGATAATCGTTATTGCTATACCATTTTGTGTCTATCTCGTTATCGACAAAGAAATCCTTTGGCATAGGTCCGGCATACATTTTGCGGCATATGTAGGCGGAGTTTCCCTCGTCAATAAACGGCGTGCCGTCATGGTAGTTAATATTCAGACGGGCGGACTCAATTTTGTCTTCATCACGTCCTGATACGGCTCCGAGGTATTGGAGTGCTGAGCGGTTGCCCTTTTTGTCCATGTCAAAGAAAGTGAGTGAAAATGTGTCCGAGGAGTCTATGAATTCTTTTGTATATCTGCTGTCTCTCACTACTGCAAATACAACATTTTTGCCCCACATTACTCCAAAACCGCCCCATCCGGCAGTCATTGTGTTAACCTTTTCACCGTCAGATGCGGTAAGGGCAAACCAATCCTTTCCAATCTGTTTAAATGGATTAAGCGTCAGGTCGTTGATATCTAATGGTTGAAATGAATGCATATTAAAACCTCCTGTCAAATTTAGTATAATTCAAGTATATATAATGTGATTAACTGTGTCAAATAATTATAATTTCAGGCATGATATCGTGAAATATAATTATACATATTACAGCTTTCTTAAGCGCTGTTTTGCCGGAGAATATCGTCCGCATTTTTTATAATATTCCCTCGCAAGGCTTTTGTTGTCTGTACACTCGTAAATTACGCCTAAATTGTAATATGCTTTGTAGCCGTTGCACCCTTCTATTTTGCACGTTTTAAAAGTCGTCGCTTTTTTTAATTCTAAGACGGCCCTGTCAAGTAACCCGTTATTCATATATACAAGTCCCATAAGGAAAACAAACTCGCATGAACAGGAAAATTCATTATAAATACCATCCAGCGAAAGGGCTGTTTCATATCTTCCTGTATTGAGCAGCGTGTAGCCATAGCTCGTAACAAGGTCTCTGACATAATCTAACGATGGTTCCAAGTCAAAGTACAGGCATTTGTCAAATATATCGCGGGCCGTGTCATAGTCGTGCCGCATATAATAGCTTTTGCCAAGCTGGTACAGCACATACGGGTCGTCAGGGTTATCTTCATGCATTTTAGACAGAAGCCCAATGTTGCGCTCGGTCTTTTCCTCTATGAATTTATCGTCGCCAAAATATCCGTAATGGTCAAATGTTAGCTTTGTGTCAATATACGTACGTTTTGAATCATCGGGATTATCAATAGGAACAAGCTGTTCATGTACGATACCTTTGTATGTAAATCTTTTTTTTGAAAACATTCTCGGTATGAGTTCAGCGTTAACGGTCTCGCCGCTGTCGTCCTGACCGTTCCTGTAAAAACTGCGGCATGTGATATTTCCAAGTATATTTTCGTCTGAGCCGGCTATTTTAGCAGCAAGTTCCTTGAGATGGGCTGTGTCGGAATTTTTTAGTACCTCGTCGGCGTCAACAGAGAGTATGCAGTCATTTGAAGCCTTTGATACCGCAAAATTACGTGCGGCCGCAAAATCGCTGCACCACTCAAAATCATATATTTTGTCAGTGTATTTTGACGCTGTTTTTCTTGTGCTGTCTGTTGAACCTGTGTCAACAAATATAATCTCTATGTCCGGAATGGCAAGTGCCGAAAGACATTTGTCAATTATCCGCTCTTCATTTTTTGCAATAATACACACTGACAGCATATAAATTACCTCCTGAAATATATCGTTTAATATTATATCGGACAAGTTACAAAAACCCTGAAAGAACAAGTCTTTCAGGGTTAATATACGTGCGTGAGAGGATTCGAACCCCCGACACCTTGGTCCGTAGCCAAGTGCTCTATCCAGCTGAGCTACACACACAGAACAATGATTATAATAGCAAAGAGATGGAAATTTGTCAATAGATTATTTTATTAAATAAATAATATTAGAAATATTGTGTATGAATGTGTTATTATATATACTAAACTATATTATATATCAGATATCAGACAATATATAATAAATATTATATTATAAAAACCAAATATAGTTATTTTAAAATATTATTTTATTTTTAAGGAATGATAGAGGACATGAAAGATAGTTTTATATTGGCTCCAGGGCAGCCGCACGAGCTGCTTGGGCTGCTTAGAAGACTGCCGGGGATTGAGGATTTAAACCTTCTGCTTGATTCTGACGGGCTGTTAAAGAAATTTAATAAGCATTATCCGGCTAACAAAATATGCGGCGAGACAGTGGCAGAAGTTTGCAGACTTGGGTTAATAGCGGAGATGGCTGGAATTATCAACGGTCCCATGTGGCGAAAACGCTCATTTATTAACAAATGTGCCATTCAGATTATGAAAGAGGGCAGGATAAAGGAATATCAGATGTGTGAATTTCTTGAATCAATGATGCAGCTGTTTGACTGGGATTTTGAGATTCAGATAATGAGAAGATGGGAGACGGCTGAGGAAGATTCGGTTGAGTATAACAGACAACACCCGCGCGCCGCGGAAAGAGGTTCGCGTTCTGAGCGTGATGAGAAAGCGGAACGCCGGACCAAACGCAGATACGTCGGTGACGAGGAAGATGTAGAGTTTGTAGAAGTGTATGAGACTGAGCCGGAGGATACATATGAACCTGCGCCGAAGAGAAGGCGGGAAAAGACAGCGCAAAGAAGAAGGGTGAGTACGGACAGCCAAGGCCGCAGCGACAGGGGCAGCAGCCGTCAAAGTACAAGTCAGCCTGAATATATTGAACAAGATTCTTCAAGAATTGCAAAAAGAAGCCGAATGAATGCCGTCAAAAAGAAAAACAGAATAGTAACCGTGAAGTACGATTACATAGATAATAACGGTATGGTAACGGATATCAAAGGATATATTCAGAATGAAATTATAAAAAGCGGAATCAGATTTGAGAAGATAATGAGTAACGCCGTGAAACGTGACGTAAGAAGCGCTATCAAGGGTAATGCCGACGCACAGTACAGGATGGGCTCATATTATGCGGAGCCTGATACTAAGCACACTGACTATGAGGAAGCGTTGAAATGGTACAGGGTGTCGGCCAGTCAGGGAAATAAGAAAGCTCAGTTTGAGATTGGTATGTTGTATGACGGAGGAAAAATAAAATGCAACGATTACAAAAAAGAGGCTATTAAATGCTATCTTGCACTGGCAGACGCGGGATTTCCGACGGCACAGTGTAAGCTTGGAATGAAATACAGACTTGGAGACGGTGTAAAAGAGGATATAAATGAGGCGATTAAATGGTTTAAAAGGGCTGCCATCCAAGGCCATACCGATGCACAGAGAAATCTTGGCGATGTTTATATGGCAATCAGCAAAAAGGATGAAGCCATGAAGTGGTATGAGCGGGCGGCGGCAGCCGGTGATTATTTTAGCGCAAGACAGCTTGGAAAGGGAAAATAATAATTATCTGACAGTGTATTTTTTTGTCTTGCTGTTTTGGTAGTTTGCTTTAGATGCATACAGTTTTATAACTTGGCCCTTTTTAAGCTTTTTGCTGAGTTTGAATTTAAATGTACCCTTTTTTGAAGCTTTTGCCGTGTAAGTTTTTTTGCCGGTTGTAAGGGTTATTGAAGCTTTCTTTACAGCCTTGCCGCGTACGACGGATGACCCTGCCTTGTAAGCTTTGAGGGAAGGCCTTGAAAGGGTCTTCTTTTTGCCAGGCGTCTGGTTATCAGAATTTTGTTCTTTATCGTTTTTGTCTGTTCCGGGCGCTGTGTATGCTGAATTTCCGTTGGAGTTTTTTGGCGGGGCGGTTGTGGGACTGACAGAGGAAGATGAATTGACCGGGCTTCCCTTAATAACAATGTTGTTAATTGCGGTTTCTCCGCTTGTTACGGCGTTTGTGAAAGAGCCGCCCTCGATAGTGTTTGCGGATGATGCTATAATTCTTATGTACAGCGTTGTCTTGTCTTTTGCCGCCGACAGTGTAAAACTGTACGGAAACATTTTTTTGTTCTCGCTGATTGACAGGGTTGCGCCTGATACGTCGCTGAATATCTTATTGTCGGCGCTGTACTGTATCTTGTAGTCTCTCGGTCCCTTTTTGCTGCCGCCGATTATTAGCGATATAGTAATATTTTCATATCCCTTTGTCGAAGTCTTGATGAGAAAATAAGGGGTTGTACCCCATGTGTTCTTATCAGAGGCGGCCATTACCGGCATGGAAACGGATGTATTATTGTAAGTATATGAAGATGTGGCGCCGCTCCACTCTAGCTTTCTGTAATCAGATTTTGATGGGTCGGCTACAGAGGCAAACAATTTTGAGCTTGAAAATATACCGCTTTTAGGAGAATAGCCAGTGTCGGCGTTTGTTTTATAAGTATCGTTCAGGCTTTTGTCGGCGGCCGAGCCGTCTGATTTGCTGAATGAAAATGTTGCGAGGTTGACGGATGCGGATGCTTCGGCGCTTTTTTGAGTGGTAAATGCCGGCAAGATGCAAATAGATGCGATTAATATGTAACTTATTATCTTATTTAGGGATTTCATATACCATGCCTCCTCGATATTTTTGGTAACTATATGTTACCGCACTAAACTGCATGCCGTCAAGTATATATAGATCACGTTTTATCCTTTGTTTATAGTATATTTATTCCAATTATACCAAAGAAAACCTCAGGTATTATATAATAAAATTGTACATAAAAATACTTAAACACATCTTACAAATGTGTGGAAGATGGAGGGTAAAGCATGAAAAGAAAAGGAATGATTGCGCGTTTTACTGCGGCTGCAGTTGTGGCAGCGATGCTCGGCGGTGTTTACTGTGCGCCGGGGGCCGATGCGGCAGCAAAAACGCCAAAGCTGGGAACGGCTAAGAAAACAGTGAGCGTAGGGGGTTCATTTACACTAAAGCTAAAGAGTAATAAGACGAAGATTAAGAGTACCAAATGGAAAGCAGCAAAGAAAAAGACTGTCAAGCTTTCCAAGCCAAAGAAGACCTCGGTCAAAGTAGGCGGCAAGGCGGAAGGAAAGAGCAAGGTTACCGCGACGGTGAAATTTAAGTCGGGTACAAAGGTGAAGACAAAGAAGCTGACATGTAATGTTACAGTGGAGGGCAGAAAGCCTGCTGCAACGCCTTCGAATGTTCCAAACCATACGGCGCAGCCGACCAATCCGTCGCTACAGCCGTCGCAGGACGTGCCGACACCGACTCCAAAACCTTATTACTATAGTTATGATTATTTTGGAATGTATGACGGAAGTAAGACTTTGAACAAAGAGAATCTTTATGTAAACTTTGTACTATCAGATTCATGGCAGACAAACACATGGCCGTCGTCAATTGAGAGCGTCGACTTTGTGCTTGACACGGACAGCGTATTTGACATAGACGTGTATGTCGCAGAGTATGACTGTGACATTGCCGATTCAGGCGCAAAAAAAATAGCAACTATCACAACTAATGCGGCTGTCGGACAGAAGATAGAGCTTACGGACGAGATTAAAGGGAACAGTGCGATAAAAGCTTTGGATTCAATTGGAAATGGAAGAATTTCGTTTGGCTTTGCTCCGGCAAACGGTGCCGGAAAATTTGTCTTGCACGACATGTATGTCAATTACCACAATAATAATACCGGAAAGATATCTAACCATAAGGCGGCAATCAGTGTTGTCACCAGCTCTATAGGATCGGCAACAACTAAGTATAATACTGAAAAAAAGGAAGCCGAAGCTGCAAAAGACAAGACGTACAATAAAATTCTCAATGATTATTTAGCGGAGCTTCCGGCAGGACTCTTTGAGGTAAGACCGAGAGATGCGTCCGAGGCGATTAACAATTATTCAAGTATGGCGGAGCTCACCGAGGCAAAGGGATATAAATTTGGCACATGTGTCACATACGACCTCATAAAAAATGACCCTGAATTTTGTAAGCTGCTGGCTCACCACTGCGACAGCATTACGGCGATGAATGAGTTTAAGGCATATTCGCTTCTCGACGAGGAGGCAACGCTTGCGGCATACGAGAATGATGAGACGTCCATGCCTAAGATGAAATATGAGAAAGCTGATTTTATCTGTAACTGGGCCAGAGAAAACGGCCTTAAGATTCGAGGACACGCCCTTGTGTGGGATAACAGTATGGAGGAAAGGCATAAATGGTTTTTCACAAAGGGTTACCAGCAGGACAGCAACGAATATGCGTCAAATGAAATATGCCGTGAACGTCTTAAATATTATGTTAACGAGGTAATGAGACATTTTCAGGAAAAATATCCGGACGTAGTGTACTGCTGGGATGTCGTAAATGAAGGCATAGATGAAAACAGCAAGAACAAGCTCAAAATCAGGGAGAGCCGTATGGGACAAAATCCATTTTATTATCACTGTTCGGAGAAAGCGAACGGACAGGGTGAGGATTATGTAAAGTTCACTTTCCAATGCGCATACGACACGCGTGAGGAAATGATACGCGAAGGCTTACTGTCAGACAGAGGTAAAATAGAGCTTGTATATAACGATTACAATGTAATTGAGGACGGAAAGCGCCCGTATGTAAAGAAGCTTGTCGAGCATCTGAACAGCGGGGATGAACAGCTGTGTGATTCAGTAGGATGTCAGGGATATCTTGGCGCATATCAGAAGCAGCAGGGATGTCTTGAACAGAGCTGGGTAGACAAGACGACAAAGACAATAAAAGAATTCTCAGGAATGACCCCGAGCGTGCATGTACAGCTTACCGAGATGGCAATGCGTAATTTTGACTGGGACGCGCTAGAGGACCACGGTGATTTTGCTGCCAGACTATTCAATGGCCTCGCAGATATTAATTCGGAGACAAATAACTCGTTTACAAGCATGTCTATGTGGGCATTCATAGACGACCCTTGCTTCAACAAGGTGGACGATTCATTTGACTATTGGCAGTATGCGCCGTTCAGCGGAATGTTTGACGATGTGTACAGGGTAAAACCGGCATTTACGTTCGCCCATGATATTTTGAGCAGATAGTGTAGGTATAAAATCAACTAGCTCAACGGCGCCAATTTGAACCCGCCGAGGACGGCGTATTTTGGCGGACTACTGTGTTTTTCGTTCTTGTCCTGCGTCAGCAAGACTGCGTCCTCCGGACTTTTATTTTGCCAACATTCACCATCCCCGGTCAAAGATTTAAAACGGTTATTTTGTGAATGCGAAGGCAGTTGAATGAGTCGCAGACTGCGCCGGGCAGCCTTTAGGGGTTGCCCGGCGTAAATGCGGAAAATTTTAATTTTAATCTTTTAATCACTTGACGTATGACGCTAATAAAATTATAATAAGTATTACGTAGTTATACGTGCCAGTAAATTTTCCCGCAGCGGTCGCCAAATAGCCTGACAGGCAAGGCTTTGGGTTTTATGACAGCGGGAATAAAACGTAAAATGGAATGGGAGATGATTAAAATGGCTAGGACGGGAAGGCCAAAGGGAACAAACAATAAGGATATAATCTGTTCAATGAGAATGGATTCTGCGACGAAAGAAAGACTTGAGCAGTATTGTAAGAAGATGAATGTAGTTAAGTCTGAGGCGTTGAGGCACGCTATAGACCTTCTTGCACAGGAAGACACTGAAAAATGACAAATTACAGGCATTTAGTTGATGAGCTTTCTTGTAGGCATACGCTTTGCGATGCGGATATGAGAAAGCTTATTAGCAATGCGGATGATGGTGATGTAAGCTATCTCATGGAGAAAGCGCGTGAGGCTGCCGTAGAAGTATACGGAAGAGACATATACATACGCGGGCTTATAGAGATTTCAAACTACTGCAGGAATAATTGTTATTACTGTGGCATAAGGAGAGGAAATGACAGAGCGGAGAGATACCGCCTCACTGCACGGGAGATAATGGAATGTATTGAATGCGGCTATCAGCTTGGATTCAGGACATTTGTTCTTCAGGGGGGAGAGGACGCCGCGCTTACAGATGATTTCCTGACGGACGTAATATCGTCGGCAAAAGCCAGATATGGCGACTGCGCAATTACGTTGTCGCTCGGTGAGAGGACTTATGAGAGCTACAGGAAACTGTATGACGCCGGCGCTGACAGATATCTGCTTAGACATGAGACGGCTGACAGAGGGCATTACAGAAAACTGCATCCTGATGGCATGAGCTATGACAAAAGGATAGAGTGCCTTTTGCATTTGAAAGGTATTGGCTATCAGACAGGATGCGGTATGATGATTGAATCACCATACCAGACTGTTGACAATATTATAAAAGACATAAGATTAATTGAGAGGCTGAAACCGCACATGGTGGGATTAGGTCCGTTTATTCCACATAAAGATACGAGCTTTGCGGGGTACAGGGCGGGCTCTGCGGCATTGACCCTCAGGATAATGTCAGTAATAAGGATTATGATGCCGGATGTTTTGCTGCCGTCCACAACCGCGCTTGAAACGATTGTCGGAGACGCCCATAAAACCGGAATTATGGCGGGCTGCAATGTCATAATGCCTAATCTGTCTCCGGTGCATGCAAAGAAAAAATATATGCTTTACAATAATAAGGCCGTCAGCGGTTCTGAGGATGCCTTGGAACTTTCGGTTCTGAAAAAGAATATTCAGAGCATAGGATACAATATTGTAACCGGGCGTGGAGACTGTAAGAGACCGGACTTGAAAGGAATTTTACCGGATGTATAATTTAAAATCTATGAAAGCTGAGGAGTTTATCAGCCATGACGAGATAATGGAGTCGCTTGAATATGCCGACGCCAACAAAGATAATGTTGAACTTATTGACAGTATTATTGAAAAAGCAAAATTGAGAAAAGGTCTTGACCATCGTGAGGCGTCGGTGCTTCTTGCATGCGATATACCTGAAAAGATAGCTGAGATATATAATCTGGCGGAACAGATAAAAAAAGATTTTTATGGAAACAGGATTGTTATGTTTGCACCGTTATATTTGTCAAATTACTGTGTAAACGGATGTGTGTACTGTCCATACCATATGAAGAACAAAAATATTCCGAGAAAAAAACTCAATCAGGAGGAGGTTGCAAGGGAAGTGGCTGCCCTGCAGGACATGGGCCATAAGCGCCTTGCAATCGAAGCAGGGGAGGACCCGGTGAATAACCCGATTGAGTATATTCTCGAATGTATAGATACAATATACGGTATAAAACATAAAAACGGTGCGATTAGAAGGGTTAATGTAAATATAGCCGCGACAACTGTTGAAAATTACAAAAAACTAAAGGATGCCGGAATAGGAACATATATACTGTTTCAGGAGACCTATCACAGGGAAAGCTATGAAAAACTCCATCCGACCGGACCAAAGCATGATTATGCGTACCATACGGAGGCTATGGACAGGGCTATGGAGGGTGGAATTGACGATGTAGGGCTCGGTGTTTTGTTTGGGCTTGAACTGTACAGGTATGAATACTGCGCTTTATTGATGCACGCGGAGCATCTTGAGGCTGTACACGGAGTGGGGCCTCATACTATATCGGTTCCAAGGATTAAGAAAGCTGACGACATCGACCCTTCGGCATTTGATAATTCTATAAGTGATGAAATATTCTGCAAAATAGCCGCGCTAATAAGAGTTGCTGTTCCGTATACAGGGATGATTATCTCTACAAGGGAGACAGAGAGTGTCAGGGAGGAGATAATAAGGCTTGGAGTGTCGCAGATATCGGGAGGCTCCCGCACAAGTGTCGGAGGCTATGCGGAGGCAGAAAGACCGCATGACACTGAACAGTTTGACGTGTCCGACCAGAGGACGCTGGACGAGGTAGTCAACTGGCTTATGAGGGCGGGTTATATTCCTTCGTTCTGCACCGCATGCTACAGGGAGGGCAGAACGGGAGATAGGTTTATGTCGCTTTGTAAGAGCGGTCAGATACTTAACTGCTGTCATCCAAACGCGCTTATGACTCTCAGTGAATATCTTATGGATTATGCCTCAAAGGATACACGGGCGGTCGGAGAAAAACTTATAGAAAATGAACTGGACAAAATTCCTAATGAGAAAGTTCTATCAATATGCAGGGACAACCTGAAAAAGATTGAGGATGGAAGCAGGGATTTCCGTTTTTGATATACTTATTATATTATGTGCGAAGCGCCGGCATGTATGCCAATACGCAGGCTAATATATATATGGCGAGAGAGAGGATTTGGTAAAGGCGTTTTACATTAGTTTTATGTTTGGAGTGAATATAATGGGGCTTAATGAGACACATTCGGCAGAGAGAATACATATCGGTTTCTTTGGCAGCAGAAATGCAGGCAAATCAAGCCTTGTAAACTCCATAACCGGGCAGCAGGTGGCGGTAGTTTCTGACATAGCCGGAACTACTACCGATTCAGTAAAAAAAACAATGGAGATTAATCCAATCGGCCCTGTTGTAATAACGGACACACCGGGCTATGACGACGAGGGCGAGCTTGGCAGCAAGAGGATTCTTGCCGCCAAAAGGACGATTAATATGACTGATATTGCGGTTCTCGTAGTCGATGCCGTCAAAGGTTTTGGCAGGACTGAGAAAGAGCTTGCAGATATATTCCGTGAAAAAGATATTCCGTTTATTACGGTATACAACAAAGCAGATTTGCTTGAGTCCGAGCCGGAGGTGTCAGAGGGAGAGATATATGTCAGTGCGCTCCGTAATATCAAAATAAATGAACTGAAAAGAATGATAGGAAGTCTTTATATAGCCGGCAATAAGGTAAACTTTGTTTCAGACTTTGTAAACAGCGGTGATTATGTTGTTCTTGTGGTGCCGATAGACAGCTCGGCTCCGAAAGGCAGGCTGATTCTCCCGCAGCAGCAGGCGGTCAGGGAGATTCTCGATGCGGGAGGACAGGCAATAGTAGTCAGGGAGTATGCTCTCAGGAAAACTCTGAACTCCATCGGAGTCAGGCCGGCGTTGGTTATAACCGACAGTCAGGTGTTTGAACAGGTTGAGCGGGAGACGCCTGCCGACATACCGCTAACATCATTTAGTATTCTCATGGCTAGATATAAAGGATTCCTTGACACGGCTGTGTGTGGAGCGAGGGCTGTTGACGGGCTTGGAGACGGAGACAGGGTTCTAATAAGCGAGGGCTGTACACACCACAGACAATGTAACGACATAGGCACAGTCAAGCTGCCGGGCTGGATAAGGGAGTACACAGGAAAGGACATAGAGTTTGAATTTTCAAGCGGTCACGGTTTTCCGGACGAAATATCAGGTTTTAGTATGATAATTCACTGCGGCGGCTGCATGTTAAATGACAGGGAAATGAGATTTCGCATGAAATGTGCGGCGGACCAAGGGGTTCCGGTAACTAATTATGGATTGATGATAGCGTATATGAAAGGTATTTTGGAAAGAAGTATACAAGTCATTTACAGCTAAATATATAATATATAAGGAGGAATTACTTATGGCAATGAACAAAGCAGATATTACGAAAACAATCGAGGACGGAAAGGCCATTCTCGGTATTGAGTTTGGCTCAACGAGAATCAAGGCCGTGCTCATAGGGGAGGATAACACCCCTATTGCACAGGGCAGCCATGACTGGGAAAACAGGTTAGAGGATGGAATATGGACATATTCGCTCGACGATATATGGTCCGGCCTTCAGGACAGCTACTCAAATATGGTAAAGGATGTTAAGGAACAGTACGGCGTTGAGGTAAAAAGCCTAGCCGCTATTGGCTTCAGTGCGATGATGCACGGGTATCTTGCATTTGACAAGGATGACAATCTGCTCGTACCTTTCCGTACATGGAGAAATACCATTACAGAGGAGGCTTCGGAGAAACTCAGCTTTATATTTGAGTTCCACATTCCTCAGAGATGGAGTATAGCCCATCTGTATCAGGCTATTCTTAACGGTGAAGAACATGTAAAGGACATAGCGTTCCAGACAACGCTTGCGGGCTATGTGCACTGGAAACTCACAGGCAGCAAAGTTCTCGGAGTCGGAGAAGCTTCGGGTATGTTCCCTATAGACAGTGAGACCGGGGACTATGATAAGACAATGGTAAAGAGGTTTGAGGACCTCGTATCGGATAAGAAGTTTGACTGGAAGCTGTCCGGAATTCTTCCTAAAGTTCTCACAGCGGGTGAAGACGCCGGAAAACTTACAGCCGAGGGTGCAAAACTGCTTGACGTATCAGGAAAGCTTGAGGCCGGAATTCCACTCTGCCCTCCTGAGGGTGATGCGGGAACAGGAATGGTTGCAACTAACAGCGTTGCGGTTCGCACAGGAAATGTGTCGGCTGGTACGTCGGTATTTGCTATGGTTGTACTTGAGAAAGCTCTCTCAAAAGCGTATGAGGAGATTGACCTTGTCACAACGCCAACCGGACATGCAGTGGCAATGGTACACTGTAACAATTGTACTTCTGACCTTAACGCATGGGTAAACATATTTAAGGAATTCTCAGAGGCGTTCGGTGTTGAAGTCGATATGAACAAGCTGTTTGGCGTGCTTTATAACAAGGCGCTTGAGGGAGACGCAGACTGTGGATGTCTTCTTGCATACAACTATTTCTCGGGAGAGCATATTACAGGATTTGAGGAGGGAAGACCTCTATTTGTCCGCACTCCTGACAGCAGATTCAATCTTGCAAACTTTATGAGGGTACACCTTTTTACGTCGCTCGGAGCCCTTAAGACAGGATGTGATATTCTTCTAAAGGAAGAAAAAGTTAAGGTTGACAATATAACCGGACACGGCGGATTATTTAAAACAAAGGGTGTAGGACAGCAGATTCTTGCGGCAGCAATGAATTCACCTGTTTCTGTAATGGAGACAGCCGGTGAAGGCGGAGCATGGGGAATAGCGCTTCTCGCTTCATATATGGTAAATAAGGGCGGCAGGACGCTCGATGATTTCCTTAACGAGGACGTGTTTGCCGGAGAGGCAGGAACAAAGATGGAGCCTAAGCAGTCTGATGTTGAAGGATTTGACAAGTTTATTGAAAGTTACAAATCGGGACTTGCGATTGAGAGAGCGGCGGTAGACTCAATGAAGTAAATTGTCCGTTTGAGTCCGCACAGAACAGTGCAGAGGTGAAAGCGTTATGTACAAGGTAATGATAGTTGAGGAGGACATAGAGATATCAAATGCGATTAAGACCAGTCTCGGCATGTGGGAGATGGAGGCGCAGTGCGTTGACAATTTTAAAAATGTCGTGGAGGAAGTGGCTGAATATAAACCGCATTTGGTGTTGCTTGACATAATGCTGCCTTTTTATAATGGATATCACTGGTGCACTGAGATTAGGAAAATATCAAAAATACCAATAATTTTTCTTTCCTCTGCGTCCGACAATATGAATATTGTCATGGCCATGAACATGGGGGCGGATGATTTTATATCGAAGCCGTTTGATTTGAATGTTCTCGTCGCAAAGATTCAGGCGGTGCTTAGGAGAACCTATGATTTTACGGCTTCGGTTTCCGTTATGGAACATAATGGAGTGATGCTCAATATTGAGGACAGTTCCGTAATATATAATGGAGATAGGATTGAACTTACTAAAAATGAGTACAGGATTATGCTCTCTCTTATGGAGAGCAGGGGAAAGGTTGTAAGCAGGGAAAAACTAATGCAAAAGCTGTGGGAGTCTGACAGTTTTGTGGATGAAAACACACTTACCGTAAATATTAACAGACTCAGAAAAAAGCTTGACGCAGCGGGAATTAATAAATTCATATCGACAAAGCATGGGATTGGTTATATAATTCAATAAAAGATACCGGTGTGTTATGTTTGTGTTATATTTAAATGCAGATAATGTTTCAGGGCGCCGTGGTTGAGGTGTTATATGAGTTTATTTTTAAGATATTTAGTATGCCATAAAAAAATAATTATTTTATACGCCGCTTTTTGCGGCATTTTCTGTATATCGTTTTATCTATATCATATTCCTGTCAGGGCTGCGGCTTATCCTGCAGGAGTTTGCGCTGTTTTTTTACTTGCAGCGGCAGGAATAGATTTTGCAAAAGTATTCGAGAGACATAAGGTTCTCAAAAGACTGAGCAGCCTACCTGATAATATAATGGATGAGCTGCCGGAATATACCGACTATTACAATGATTACAGGGAGATAATTGAGAGTATGTGTATTGAAAACAGGAGGCTTAATACTGAGCTGACGGGCAGATACGCAGACATCATAGATTATTTTACTGTCTGGGTACATCAGATTAAGGTGCCGATATCTTCAATGTATCTGGCATTGAAAAATGAAGATACCGCCGAGTCAAGGAGGCTTCAAGCCGGATTAAAAAGAATCGAACAGTATGTAGATATGGTTTTAACGTACCTCAGACTTGAATCGGAAAGTACCGATTACGTAATTAAAGAGTATGATATTGATAAAATAATAAAACAATCGGTCAGAAGGATGTCAGGAGAGTTCATATATAGAAAGCTTTATCTGGAATACACGGAGACCGGGAAAAAAGTTATCACAGATGAAAAATGGCTTGGTTTTGTCATTGAACAGATTCTATCAAATGCTCTCAAATATACTAAAGAGGGCGGGATAAAAATATATATAAATAGTAAGGAACAGCTGTGTATTAAAGATACGGGCATTGGAATAGCTAAAGAGGATTTGCCACGTATATTTGATAAAGGTTATACGGGATACAATGGAAGGAGCGACAGAAAAGCAAGCGGAATCGGATTATATCTTTGCAGGAGAATTTGTATTAATCTTGGACACAGTATTGAGGTTATGTCCGAAGAATGTGATGGAACTGAAGTTTTAATAGGTCTTGACAGAAAAGAGTATGAGTTTGAGTGAGAATATTTGTGTAATATTTGAATTAAATAAAATATATAATTTGTATCAACATTATATTTGTTTATATTTTTATAAATTAAAGAAACAGGACATGGAATAGAATACCATTATCCTGTTTCTTTTTATTAGGTTGTATTTATATTTATTGGTTCGTAAACAATAATTATCTCATATTGCTGTACGAGGGTTACGTGGCATTATCAGGCTGTACGATTGAAACCTTAATGTCTGATATTATTAGGTTTTGAATCTTTACATTCCATCCGGCTTTTAATGTTATTCGGTTACAATCCTCGCCTTTGGCCTCAATTTCTACTGTTCCGGTAAATGATCCGTCCGCATTAACTGTAGGTTTTAGATATATATTAGGGTCTACAACAAATCCTCCATCGCCTTCACCGCCCTGAGGTGTAGTCCATATCCTAAAATCATTAGTGCCCCACTTAGGACCTGAAATCGTTACATTAAGTTTCTGTCCCGGTGATACTTTAATTGGAAGAGGGATATAGACAAATGTTGTATCACCCTGTCCTGTACGAGTGTCATTAATCGAAATTGTATCGGTATCAATATCATATGAACCAATGCTTGACGGGTCAAAATATGTTCCCGACAAAGCAACCTGTTTAACAGGATTCTCTGTCGGCGCCGGCGTAGGCAGCAGATGTGAAGCCGCTTCAACAGTGACAGACTCAGCCTTGGTCCATGTTTCTGCGTCAAGGTCTATATTCATTACAGGACGAACTCCTCCTCCGTCGTTTACGGCAATATAACCTGTAAGGTCTTCAGAACCGTTGCTTGACACATAAGCGGCGTCGTAAGGCATACTTCCCGGTGAGCTCAGCCACCACCAACCGTTTCCTGTGCAGTCGTCAGAATCATCTGTCCATGCACCCTTACATATAGCATAATCGGTATTTTTTGTCTGTCGTGTTATGGAGGCGTTATCGGAGTGTATGGAAAATCCATAATCTTTATTTAGGGTATCTTCAGACGACAACAGGTATAGGTTGTCGGAGGCCGTCTGTATAAATGAACCCCTCTCGTCTTCGTTAAATGCGGTTGTATAAAAATCTCCGTTCAGCCATTGGCGTATGCTGCTGTCTTCCCATGTAATGGAATGACAATAATCATCGTTGAATCGGCGGCTGTCAATATTCATGTCGGCAATTAAAAGAGCATTGCTGCCATCCAGCGATAATATGCGCCACTTAATCGGCTCCATTTTATAATATTTTCCAGACTGATATATCATTTTCGTGTTATCCGAGTCAGTATACTCTGTACCGTCAACCGGGTTCTGAGGAGACTGTTTCGGTGTGTAAAGGCTTTGATAGTAAGAACCAAAGTCAATACAATCCCATGTTAAACTATCGCCGTTAGAATAAGGCGCCCTTAATCCGTACTTATTAGGCGTACTTGTCGGCGTAGGTACCGGAGACGCTGTAGGTATAGGTGTCGCTGTAGGCGAAAGTGTTGCAGTCGGCTGCGGGTTTAAATCCTCATCAGTAGGATTCTCCTTATCGCAGAAAGTCAGTGATTTTATTGTTATTGTAATTGAGCTTCCTTCTTCCAATATATTAGGATTAAATATTTGGAATCCCCTAATGCATCCGCCTGCACAGTCATTTGTAACCTTGAATATAAGCGTGTTTTCTTTCTCGGACTCGACAATCTTAGCGCCCCAATCAGGGTGTTTTCCAGCATTTGGGTCGCTGCTTCCAGCCATCTCGGTGTCATACAATGCATGACCAAGATTGCCGCCCTCGCTTGTATATTTCAGTACAACCGATTTGTAGTTGCTGTAATATATCTGAGCATTGTCCGGCAGATAAAAATTGAGCGCCGCATATTGTTTTGTAAATGTTACTGTTATTGAGCCGTCAGGATTTTTGACAATATCAGCTCCATCCTTGGATTCATTGTGAAAGGCTCCGTCGGCATTGAAATCAACAGGATTTACCGGTAAAGCAGTTTCTGACGGACGTTCGTACTTTGGTGTTGAAGTAGGAGCGTCTGTTGGATTCCCGGTTGGCGTGTCAGTTGGTTTGTCTGACGGAGTATCAGTTGGATTATCCGTTGGCTTGTCAGTAGGAGTATCTGTCGGTTTATCCGTTGGCTTGTCAGTAGGAGTGCCTGTTGGATTATCCGTCGGCTTGTCAGTAGGAGTATCTGTCGGTTTATCCGTCGGCTTGTCAGTTGGAGTGCCTGTTGGATTATCCGTCGGAGTGTCAGTTGGATTATCCGTCGGCTTGTCAGACGGAGTGTCAGTTGGATTATCTGTCGGCTTGTCAGACGGAGTGCCTGTTGGTTTATCCGTCGGAGTGTCAGTTGGATTATCCGTTGGCTTGTCAGTAGGAGTGCCTGTTGGTTTATCCGTCGGCTTGTCAGTCGGAGTATCAGTTGGCTTGTCTGATGGAGTGTTGGTCGGATTATCCGTTGGGTTTATCGTTGGTTCCTGTGATGCGTCAGGCGTATCTGACGTTACCGGAGGCTGATTACCGCCGGTTGAAGGAGGTGTAATTGAAGGGGGATCAGTCTGAACAGGTTCATTGTTAAATGCCTGATCCAAAGATGTCTCATCATTATGTATTACCTGAATTTTGCAGACTGCCTTTTTCTTTGTTCCTTTTACACTTACGGTAATTTTTGCACTGCCTGTTTTAAGAGCTTTTACAACTCCTTTTTTGGACACTTTTGCAACTTTCTTTTTGCTGCTTTTCCATTTAAGTTTTTTCTGAGTTGTATTTTTTGGTTTATCCGAAGGCGGGCGCCGCAGAAGGTGTTATGCGCCGTCCTTTGTCGCCGGAGCAG
>CAOKVX010000027.1 GCA_948472945.1 uncultured Clostridia bacterium | reverse complement strand
TCTGGTTTACGAGTCTGCACTGCTCTACTGCAGCACACTCCGCTTTTGCTTCGCTCATACGGCGAATGCCCGTGAACGAGTAAACCAACAAAATTTCAAAGGAGGTCCATTTAATATGGCCGATAACAGCAGTAAAGTTAATAATTCCAACAAACTGATAGATTTACATGTCCACTCATCCGCTTCTGACGGAACCCTAACTCCGGAGCAGGTCGTAAGGCTTGCATATGACAAAGGACTTTCGGCGATAGCTCTTACCGACCATGACACGGTGATGGGCGTGCAGGAAGCCATGTCCGTCCCGCTCCCCATAGAAGTGATACCGGGAATAGAATTATCGGCAGGGTACGGAGAAGGCGATATTCATATACTGGGATTGTACGTAGATTACAAATCCGAGAAGCTCATCAGTATATCTAAAAATGTAATAAAAGAAAGGGACTGGCGCAACAAAAAGATGGCCGAGAACCTCGCAGAAGCCGGCATAGACATTACCGTAGATAAAATAAGGAAAATTGCAGGCGCAGACGGCGTTATAACCAGAGCACACTTTGCAAGGTTCCTTGTAGACAATAAATATGTCCGCGACAAAAATGAAGCTTTCGCCAAATACCTTGCAACAGACACACCGTATTTTGTAAAAAGACGTTACCTTTCACCCGAAGAATGTATTGAAGTCATTTTGGAAAGCGGCGGCATTCCGGTACTGGCACACCCGGTTCTTTATAAACTTCCACATAACGAACTGGAGAATCTAATACGCCGCCTCAAATTGTCCGGACTTTCCGGCATAGAAGCCATCTACTCCACATACACGCCGGAGGAGGAAGAATACGTCCGCACACTCGCCGACCTCTTTAAATTAAAAATAACCGGCGGTTCAGATTTCCACGGTTCAAACAAACCTGATATTAACATAGGCTCCGGACGAGGCAATCTCGCCATACCTTATTCACTGCTTGAGCTTCTGAAAGATTAATATTAAAAACACTACACATCAAAATATCTATATAAAATGGGCGGCCGGATAAAAACTATCCGGACACCCATTATTATAATATATTTTAATTACAGTATTCAGTACAATTTAGTACAAACAATCATTTTATTCCCTGATTTGGTATAACGAACTGTACACATAATATATTAAAATATCTTAAACCTTCAATTACTTAGCTTTCTCAACTTCGATAATCGCCTCTTTTTTCATAGGGATTCTGCAGTTCTTGTTACTTCCGAATTCAACAATAACAACACTATCCGATATATCGATTATAACACCGTAAAAACCGCTTGTCGTAAGCACGCTGTCGCCAACCTCAATTGCAGATATCATCTCATCCTGCGCTTTCTGTTTTTTCTTCTGTGGGCGGATTGCAAAGAAATAAAAAGCACCGAGTATGACTCCGTATATTAAAATAATCATAAACCAGCTTCCTCCGCCCTGCTGCGCACCCGACGCCTCCGTCGATAATAATGCCAAAAAATTCATAGTACCCTCCTGATTTTGTTATTTACTCTAACTTTGCACAACTTTTAACTGCAAAGTTGGAGTTACTTTTTAAACTATATTCGTTGATTATAAACCATCTCTGTCCAAAAAATCAATACGTAATTAGTGCATTTATAAATAATTTCCGTATAATTCCTTGTTGTATCAAATATTCTAATATCACATTTTTATATTAAATGCGACATCCTAATTATTTAATATTATTTTTGCCCCTCTAACTCTTCAAGTTTTCTCTTCTTATACTCGCTGTATCTTCCCTCATATATTGCTTCCCGAATCTCTGTCATCAGGCTGTTATAAAAATATAGATTATGAAGTACCATAAGCCTCAGTCCGAGCATTTCTTTCGCTTTCAACAAATGCCTTATATATGCCCTGCTGTATCTTTTGCACGCAGGACATCCGCATCTTTCTTCAATCGGCCGCGCATCATTTTCATATTTCGCATTTAGAATGTTAATCTTGCCGAAGTTAGTGTAAGCATGCCCGTGACGCCCATTCCTTGTAGGGTAAACACAGTCAAAGAAATCAACTCCCCTGTCAACCGCCTCAAGAATATTTGCAGGGGTTCCTACTCCCATAAGATATACGGGCTTATTTTCAGGAAGATGCGGTACAGTTTCATCTAAAATCCTGTACATCTCCTCATGGCTCTCACCGACAGCAAGACCGCCAAGCGCATATCCGTCAAGATTTAATTCCGCTATTTCCTTTGCATGCGATATTCTTATATCGGCAAATGTACCTCCCTGATTAATTCCGAAAAGCATCTGGTTTTTATTTACCGTGTCTGGAAGACAGTTGAGTCTTTCGAGCTCCGCCTTACATCGGTGAAGCCATCTTGTAGTCCTCGCCACAGACGCCTCCATATATTCCCTCGTTGCCGGGTAAGGCGCGCACTCATCAAACGCCATCGCGATTGTAGAGCCAAGATTTGATTGAATCTGCATACTCTCCTCGGGGCCCATAAATATTTTCTTTCCGTCAATATGAGACTGAAAATACACGCCCTCTTCTTTTATCTTTCTAAGACCCCCAAGGGAAAACACCTGAAACCCTCCGGAGTCGGTAAGAATAGGCCTGTCCCATACCATAAATTTGTGCAGCCCCCCCATCGACCTGATAAGCCTGTCTCCCGGGCGCACGTGCAGATGGTATGTATTGGACAACTCAACCTGCGTCCCTATCATTTCCAAATCTTCTGTAGACACAGCCCCCTTAATTGCAGCCACCGTTCCCACATTCATGAACACAGGCGTTTCAACGACACCGTGAACGGTGGTCAGTCTTCCTCTCTTTGCCTTTTTGTCTTTGCATAATAATTCGTACAATTTTACACCTCAAATCTGATATTATTTTTCTATTATATTGCGTATTGTATTGGGGATTTGACTATCACTGAAGCCTCAACGATATTTCGCCGGTATTAAGCAATACGCGTCCATCACATGTGTCTACCATAAGTCCTCCGTCGTCATCAATGTCAACTGCTTTTCCCGAAATCCATTCATTATCTTTTAAAAACTTTATTTCTTTACCAATAACGTTAGAATATTTTCTGTAATCCCCGATAAATTCCCGTTTCTCTATGTTGCTGCATATTAAATTAAACTCGTTTACTACCTCTGCTATAATCTCGTTTCTAGAAACCATATTAATATCATATTTACCTGAAAAATACAATGAGCTGGCAATCCCTCTCACATTTTCACTGAACATATCTCCCGAGGACGTTACGTTTATACCTATTCCAAGTACCACGTCCATCCCTTTCCCGCCGCAGCTTACAGCCTCGGCAAGTATTCCGCACACCTTTCGCTTTCCTATATATATGTCATTGACCCATTTTATGACCGCTTCAACCCCGGTAAGCTTTCTTACAGCCCGCACTACCGCTACTGCCGCCGCAGATGTTATAAGAAGAGCATTTTCACTTTTCATATCAGATTTGATAAGCATTGACATATATATTCCGTGTCCGGACGGCGAATCAAATGTTCTTCCCATTCTCCCCCTGCCCGCAGTCTGGCTGTCCGCTATTATCAAATCCACGTCCCTTTTGCCGGAATATATATATTCTTTCATCTTGTTATTAGTTGAATCAAGTTCATCATAAATTTCGATTGTTAGAATCCTGCCTGTTTTATCTTCAATTATTTTTTTATCAAGAATGTCATTCATATTTATACTGCCTTATTTATTTTTGTTTAAAATTATGTTCACGCACTATAATAAAATAAAGTTAATGCATTTTACTGTTAACTATAATAATTATAATTATTACTAAAAAAACTTGACACACTTCGCCGAATAGTGTATCATAATCTTCGGTGTTTAACAATAGGGGAATCATACAGTGGCAGTATGACGGTCTCCAAAACCGTTCACGGGGGTTCGAATCCCTCTTCCCCTGCTACATATAAGCATTTGTTTTATTACAAAAACGAACCGTTAACCGGTTCGTTTTTTTGTCGAGTAGTTATATAATAAATCACACGGGTGAGGCATGCTGCCATCTGTGCGCAGAAACGCCTTTATTTGCCTATATTTGGACACTACTCACTTATTCCAAATATCTCCCTTAAAATAGCGTTTACCGAGCCCGGGTCCGCCTTGCCTTTCATCTCTTTCATTGTCTGGCCAACTAAAAATCCCATAGCTTTAACTTTGCCGGCCTTTATATCTTCTACCGACTTAGGGTTTGCCTCAATAATTTTCTCAACTGCTTTTCTCAGTTCTCCTTCGTCGTTCACTGAAGTAAGGCCGTTTTCACGGACATATGCCTCCGGTTCTATATCCTCGTCAAATATCTTTGCAAATACTTCCTTGGCTACATTTCCGTTGATTGCTTTCGAATTAACAAGCTGAATAAGATTTGCAAGGTTCTTAGGAGAAAATGTAATTCTGTCGGCGTCAATCCCCTTTTCCTTTAGAAGATACATAGTCTCAACCATCAGCCAGTTTGATACCTTTTTAGGATTACCGCATATAGCCACTGTCTCCTCAAATATATCGGCAAGCTTTTTGCTCGAAGTAATTATATCTATATCATACTCAGGTATTTTGTATTCCTCAGCGTATCTTATCGCCTTTTCTTCCCTGAACTCCGGCTGTCTTGCTTTTACTTCAGCCATCCACTCGTCGCTTATAACGATTGGCACAAGGTCAGGCTCAGGAAAATATCTGTAATCCTGTGCGTCTTCCTTGGAGCGCATAGGGTAGGAGTACTCTTTGTTATCATCCCATCTTCTCGTCTCCTGTACAACCTTTTCCCCTGCTTCAATAAGCTCAATCTGACGTTCCCTCTCATTTTCTATGGCCCGCTGTATAGCCTTAAATGAGTTTAGGTTCTTCGTCTCCGTCCTCGTGCCAAACTCTTTCGCACCTTTCTCACGCACCGAAAGGTTTACGTCAGCCCTCATAGAGCCTTCATTGAGCTTACAGTCAGATGCCCCAAGGTACTGTATTATAAGCCTGAGTTTCTCAAGATATGCTATAACCTCCTCCGCACTTCTCATGTCAGGTTCTGAAACTATCTCGATAAGCGGCACCCCTGAGCGGTTAAAATCGACAAGCGAACTTTCGCCCCACTCATCGTGCACAAGTTTACCCGCATCTTCCTCCATATGAATCTCATGTATACCTATAGTTTTCTTTCCGCCCTCAGGGGTATCTATCTCGACGCCTCCATTTATACATATAGGGTAATATAACTGTGATATCTGGTAATTCTGAGGATTGTCAGGATAAAAATAATTTTTTCTGTCAAACTTACAATTTTGGTTTATAGTACAATTTGTGGCAAGGCCGACAGCCATTGCATACTCTACCACCTGTTTGTTAAGGACAGGAAGCGAACCCGGCATACCTGTGCAGACCGGACAAGTATGTGAATTAGGCGCTCCGCCAAATTCAGTGCTGCATCCGCAGAATATCTTTGTCTTTGTCGCAAGCTCCACATGAACTTCAAGGCCAATGACCATCTCATACTCTTTGCTCATACTGTTGTTACCTCCCGTCTCTAACATAGACCGCATTCCGCATATTCCCTCGTCTGTTCATATGCATATGCCGCCTGAATTATTTTCTTTTCCTCAAAACAGTTTCCGATAAACTGGATTCCAATAGGCAGTCCGTTCCTATCTAGCCCGCACGGAACAGATATTCCCGGGAGTCCGGCAAGATTTACCGAAATAGTGTATATATCGCCAAGATACATCTTTATCGGGTCGTTTAAGCTGTCTCCAAGCTTAGGCGCCGTCGTAGGCGCAGCCGGTGCGATAATCATGTCGTACGACTCAAACGCCTTCTCAAATGCACGTTTTATGAGCGCTTTCGTTCTCAGAGCCTTGATGTAATAAGCATCATAATAACCGCTGCTAAGCACAAATGAGCCAAGCATTATTCTTCTTTTGACCTCGGCCCCGAATCCCTCGGAACGTGTTTTCTTCATCATATTATGAAGACTTTCGTAATCATCCGTACGATATCCATATTTGACGCCCTCAAATCTGGCAAGGTTGGAGCTTGCCTCCGCAGATGCTATTATATAATATGCGGGAATCGCATACTCTACAAGGCTCAAATCAAACTCCTCTACCGCCGCTCCTTTTTCTTTCAAGACATCCACAGCCTTAAGAACAGCATTCTTTACATCCGCATCAAGCCCGGCGCCAAAGTAATCTTTTGGAATACCTATTTTCATTCCCTTGACGTCATCAATAAGCGCTCCCGTAAAATCATAATTATCCCTCTTAACGGATGTACTGTCTTTCTTATCGTAGGATGCAATCGTCTCCAATATGGCTGCGCAGTCAGATACATCCTTTGCCACAGGTCCAATCTGGTCAAGCGACGAACCATAGGCTATCAGTCCATAACGAGATACCGTACCGTATGTCGGCTTGATTCCCGTAACGCCGCAAAATGAACTCGGCTGTCTTATCGAACCGCCGGTATCGGAACCTAGGGCGTAAAAACATTCATTAGCCGCCACTGCGGCGCATGAACCGCCCGACGAACCGCCCGGCACATGTCCTGTATTCCACGGATTTTTTGTAGGTCCGTAAAATGAAGTCTCAGTCGTACTTCCCATAGCAAACTCATCCATATTAGTTTTGCCTAGTATAACGGCGCCCGCTCTCTCAAGGTTGATGACAGCCTCCGACGAATAAGTAGGTTTAAAATTACCGAGAATCTTAGAACTGCACGTTGTCAATATTCCCTCCGTACACATATTGTCTTTTATTGCGACGGGAACGCCTGCAAGCGGACCTGAAATGCCGCCGTCATCTATCGCTTTCTGTACCTGCTCCGCCCGTTTTAATATTACGTCCTCGTCAAGGACAGTGACATAGCTGTTTATATCCTTTTCAACGGCATTTATCTGCGCAATTGCTGCTTTCGCAGCCTCGGCCGCGGACACCTCTTTTGATTTTATTTTTCTTCCAAGCTCTAAGGCCGTCATTTTCATGAGACTCATATAGACCGTCCTCCTTAATCAAATGTCTTTGGCACGACAAATGCGCCATCCTTCTCCTCAGGTGCGTTAGACAATATTTTCTCCCTGTCATCCCCATTAGTCACAACATCCTCGCGAAATACGTTGTCGACAGGAAACACATGTGACATAGGCTCAACGCCTTCCGTATCCAGCTCATTGAGCTTGTCTATATAATCAAGCATGTTCCCCATATCTTTCTTTGCCTGTTCTTTCTCTTCGTCTGACAGTTCAATCTTAGCAAGTATTCCGACATACTCTATCGTTTCGTCAGATATAATATTCGCCATTACCAAACACCTCCATGATAATAATTAAAGCAGCCCCATATAACACGGAAAGCCGCTTTTAAAAGTGTTATGAGAAGCCCTAAAACTTCCCATCATATAAAAGTCAAATACCCCGCAGCAAGCTACGGGGTATGCCTTAGCTTCTTTTTAGCAAGTTCGCCCCAAGGGCGGGGTATTTGACCCGCGCGCAGTCGCCAACTGCAAGCAAGCTTGCGATTGACTCGTTGCATACGCGAGAATAATCGAGGTGACAGGATTTGAACCTGCGACCCCTGCGTCCCGAACGCAGTGCTATACCAAACTTAGCCACACCTCGTCAAATATTTACCACGGATATTATCCTACCACAGTTATTATTTTTTTGCAAGATGGCAGTTTATAATTCTTGAAATTTTTTGTAAGTTTATTTTTCTAAATATTTTTATAATGCTTTTATGAGTGTGCAGGTCAAAAAACGTAGACGTAGCGGGCTACACTGAGGATTTTTGAAGCAGACTCTCCGCATTTTTATGCGTTATCAACTCAAGGCTCTCCCCGTCAAGCCCGAGGCTGTATATACTATTAAGCGCCTCCTGCGGCTCCTGCCACGGGCAGTCGCTGCCAAACACTATTTTATCAGCGCCGTGATTCTCGATTATACGCTTATACTGTGTAAAGTCCATAACCTTGCTTATATACGAGGTGTCCATGTTAATCGACGTTCCCACAAGATAACGCTCGACGTCATCCCACTGGTTAAGTCCTCCCATATGCGCGGCTATTATCCTGCCGCCGTCAACCTCTTTTATTACATTGGCAATTCTTTCCGGAGACGAATGATAGGGCTCTGTGTAACCGGGATCCGCGCCCGCATGTATTACAACTATCAAACCAAGCCTGTCCGCTTTTTTTAATATGCGCATTCCCTCGCAGCCGTCTATATAGAACTGCTGTCCTTCAGGATGCAGCTTAATACCCTTAAACCCCCTATAATGCAGGTCCTCCATCACATATTCCCAATCTTTCTGGAAAGGATATACCGAGCCAAATGATATCACTCTGTCACTGCCCATGCTTTCCGCATAATTGTTGACATTAGTCGACTGCCTCTCATTTGTAGCAATTGGAAGAAGAACAAACTTGTCTATATTACTTCTGTCCATCAGCTCGAATGTGCTTTTATATGTCGCGTCGGTATATATCGGAAACGCTTCGTCAGCCGTCATATCCGTCCCTGTGACCTGCATCATTCTTTTCCTTAGATACTGTATTGTATTAATTGCTATTCTGTCAGGGAAAAAATGAGTATGAAAATCAATTACCACCCTGCTAACCTCTCTCCACAAATATAAACATGCTGCCATCTGTACATCTGCACTATTATTCTTAATTTATAATTTTATGACTGCTTGTCAGAATAATATCGTTCAGCATCGTCACGGGATAAGCCAAATATAGCTGTTAATTCATCTATAATTACTTCTTTACTTTTTTTATTTTCAATGGAATATTTAATAAACCGGTCTGCAAGATTATCTGTAACATGTTCAGTGACTTGCTCTGTCACCTGTTCAGTTACTTCCTCCCTAGTCTGTATTACGGCCTGTTCAATTTCATATTCAAAATCAGCATATAGATTCATATATTCTCCTGACACCTCCGCATTACTCTTGATAGAATTAACAAGTTTATTAATCTCTACTATATCATCATTAGACACGTTTGAATCCGTAGTATGTTCCATATACTTTAATAACTGTCTGACTGATTCAGGTGGATTCCCTTTTCTCCCTTTCGTATAAAGAAATATGGTCGTTGCCCCGTCTTCATAATGCATATCCAAATCTTCTATGCACCTATTTCGTATTGTATACACCATCCTGTCTTTCCCGAAAGGGTCGTACACTGTTATGAATATAACAAAAACTTTCTTTAACCTGTCGTACGTTTCACCGCTGTCCAGTGCATGGGCATCTAACTTAGAATGATAAAAGCGAGCTCTGTTAGGAAGAAATTTCACATTATTTAAATTAACCCTCTTATCTGGTTCAATATCATATATTACTGTATCTTCCTGATTTTCTATCACAACATCAAGCCTTGCCCCACGAAAAATAGTATTAACTCCATATAATACTTTTTCAGCTTCTATCTTTATGTTATTAATCTTATGCCCAAGAATTATCTCTACTAGTTTCTTGCAGAATATCTCCCTGGTTTCAGATTCAGTCACAAGCTTTCCAAATAGAAAGTTATCAATAATATTAAGTTCTTTAAGCGTCTTTTTAGCCACAGACATTCCCCCTTTAATATAGCAGGGTAATGCAGCATAAATAGCTATATATTATTTATAATATAATACCCATACAAATGCAATAATATAGTACAATTTTCATTACCCTCCCGGTAATTTTCATAAACAATTATTTAATTAGCAGCAAGGAATCAATTAATAAATGATTTATAAGATATACCAGATATTTCACCTGCCTGAAAATTATTTTATAATATTGTGATACAAAAATCAAGTTCTTTTTGTACGACTTAAATAAACAATATTCTATAAATGTTTCTCCTAATTCTATTAGGCATTATATATATTCATGAGTACGCGCCGCCGGCGCTTAAGCCTGTTGCCTGCAAAAAAATATGATGATGTATAAAAACACCGCACACCGAATGAATAAACATCCGATGTGCGGCCAAATTTTCCATCACACAAATTCATTTACGAAAATTAATTTTACTTCACCTTAACGCTCTTTACCTTACTCCATTTGCCCGTAAGTTTTTTCCCGGAAGAAATTCTGTAGGCCCTGACCCTCACAAAGTATTTCTTTCCGGATTTCAGTTTCTTAATCGCCCTGCTGGTAACCTTTGCCTTAACCTTTATGGTCTTAGCCTTTTTAAATTTCTTGTTGTCGGCATAACTTATTTCATATCCTTTTACGCCGCTTATCTTCTTATATGAAACCTTAATCTTTTTCTTTGATGATTTGAGTGATGTAAGCTTTACCCTTGCAGGCTTCTTTACCGACGTGGCAGGAGACGCAGGTGTCTGTACTGGAGCAGGCGTTACCGTTCCCGGTGTCTGTACTGGAGGCTCGGGAGTCGCGGGAGCCTGTATAATATAAGTCTGCTTTAGCTGTCCACCGTAACCGTTGATACCTGTCACGTAAACAGTGGCCGTGCCCGCTTTTTTATCATTGGAATAGAATACCGAGTACTCAACATTCTCCGTCAGAGTCTTACAGCCGCGTGTTACTGTGACTGCAGGGTCATGCTTATTTCCATCATATACATATGAAGTCTGTGAAAGCTTAACCTCAGCATCTGTTATAAGAGCTTTAGATACTGCAATTCTGTCGATTGTAGGCGCATTATTTGAACCCTTAGTGTATAGTTCAATTGTATTGTCTCCTGATTTAAGCTCAATCTCAATAGGTTCAGCATACATTCCAACGGCGTCGGTTCCCGATACACCTACAACATCTGATAATGCGTACTCTTTCTCTTCATTGATTCTTATAGTAAGGCCTTTCTTATCGTTAGATACAATATACAGCCTTATATTATAAGTGCCATCCTCAGGAACGCTGACACTATCATATTTAATCATATTTTCAATACTGTCGCCTGAGTTGCCAATACCGCTTACTGTCGCCAAGCCTGATGTGAATGTCTTATTACTATTAACTGAAGCTTTTCCCACCAGTTCGGCATCCTCCGCCTCGTAATAAGTATAATTATCGTATTCAGTCCATTTTTCAGGGTCATTCTTGGATAATTTTACGGCACATCCTCCGTTATCCATCAAATTAAGGTCAAGAACATCATTTGACGTTACTTTCTTAATATCACATTCAATATCAGTTCCATATTCATTATCACGGTAAATATATGCGTAGTATTCTTCCCCAGCCTCAAGGAAATCAAGTGCGACAGGATAATTTGCAGCCTTAACCGTCATAGCGCCAATATACCAATTTTCACCGTTTCTTCTTGCCCTTATACAGTGCGACTTTGGATATCCGTCTATAAGAATACTCTGGTCCCAAGTGCTCGGAACGTCTGCTATAAGTGGAAATGCCCTATATCCCGGATATACATATCCCGACTGTGCAAATGTCTCTACAGCTGATTCATACTCAATACACATGGATAACATAAATCCGGCTGTTGCAGGACTGTACTGACTCTTCATAGTAGAATCATGCGGCAATGCGAATAATGACGGCGTATACTCCATAGATCCAAGTACATTTCTTGTAAACGGCAACGTGACAAGCGTATCTACAGGTGACGAATTAGACCACTTAAAGTATTCCATACCCTGAACCGCTTCAATAGAAAGCAGGTTAGGGAATGTTCTGTTCTCTCCGTTAGGGTCTGTTGCGCCGTGAAAGTTAACTACAAGATGATGTCTTGCCGCACTTTCAAGTATCTGGTACATATTCCTCATTGCAAACTGGCTGTCAGACTCGATATAATCGACCTTGACACCCTTAACGCCGATTCTCTCACACCATGCAAACTGTTCTTCTATGTCTTCTACATTATCAAGGTCAAACTGGTGCGGATTATCCCACTTGTGAACTCCGTACCATAACAGTATCCCGACATTTCTTTCATTGGCATAGTCAATAAGCTCCAATACCTTTTCCTCGTATGACGGCCAGTTCTCCCAGCCAAAATCTACGAGACAGTAAGTGATACCTGAAGTTGAACAAAAATCAATATAATCTTTCATGCTCTCATAGCTGATATTATCTCCGGTAGACCACCATGACCATACAGATGTGCCCGGCACAACCCACGAGAAGTCGCCCTCTGCCGGCGGATTAAGGTCGTGAATAATAGTACTGCCTGTAACATCGTCAAGCGTCTCGCCTATTATCGCAACTCTCCACGCGGTAGTGAACTTATCGGTGAATACAACCATATCTGTCGGAGGAACTGACACGCCTTTCTTTTTTCCGGTTCCGTTTATAATCTTTTCAATAAATTCATGATTTCTGTCATGCGTAATTTTATGAAACTCTTCTCCTCCATCCTCATCCCAGAGATTCTGTCCGAAGTAGCTTCTGATTCTTTTAGTTCCACGTTCAGAGAAAAACGCAGAAGCACAATATGCATTTTCACTGGAGAATACATCAGCTTCAGCCAAAAGAACCCATGCGCTGCCCGTATCTGCCAATATCGGAGCTCCCATCGTCGACTCCCTCGACTCCATCTGTTCAGAAGTACACATAGTATATTCAGTTGCTTCATATGTAGCTGAATAAGGCTGTGTCCAGTAAGTTGTCGTATCAGGCAGTGTAAATGTACTGTTTTCCCTCTTCACCGAAACATATTCATCGGCAACGGTTGTATCAGCGTCAACATTATACCGATATGCAATACCCTCGTTATCTACCCTAAAGTTCATTGTTACGCTTGAGATTCCCTTTGTCAGCGTAAAATCAAGTTCTCTGTAATTCTTATTAACGTGATTCACAGGTCCCTGAATAAGGTCATAGTCGTATGTTCCGTCAACCACTTTTATCGAAGCTTCGTCAAGCGACATTCCCTCAGTAAATTCATCATCCGTTGTTATAATACCGAACGGAGAACACTGGATAGTAACCGTATCGTCGAGATACGCAGAGTAAAAATATTCGTCGCTGTCACTTTTCCAAATCTTAACGGAAATTCTTCCGTCCGGCGACTTGACTGAAAGCTTATCAATTGCCGTCAGTCCCTCATTTCCTTCGTCCCCGTTCACAGCCGCCTTCGCGGTCTTACCTTGTCCGTCAGGCACATAAGCTGCTCCCAAAGTTGCGAGCATTGTTATGGAAAGCGCTGCCGCGACTATTTTCTTTGTTCTTTTAAACATTTATAAAACCCCCTTTATTTTGTCAAGCTCTAGCGAAATGTACTGCACGTAGTGAACCGTGTGCATCCGGCAGGTAGTATGATATTATTTTCCCACAGTACACCTGACCCTAAAACTTCGATATTGTGATTATAACCCATGATTATGTCACAATTATATAATAATTCGAGCCGTTTTTTTTATAAATGGAACAATGTTGTTTCATCATGCAAAATTGTTGCAAAATAGAAAAACTCCTCAATCCCTTTGTGCTGACAAAGAGGCTGAGGAGTATCATACGTCGCTGTATAAAAATATTAAAAACGCACAAAAGGAAAATGTTTATCTTTTATGAATATTGATACCCATACACTCAAAAGTACGTCTCTCAATAGGAACATCCAGATAAAAACCGTAAACTACATCCACTGTATCTCCAATACGTATATCTGAAAACACAACATTTTCTCCTTCTATTTCATAGCTTTTAAGCGATGTTTCCGTACCATACATAACTACCTTACCGTCATAAACTACTTTCAATTCATTTAATTCATTAACTTCCAAATCCGGATAAAATTTAATAAATTTATATATAACAACACCATTTTCATCCGATATCTCAATAAAATCCTCACCTATATCAGACACATGACAATCCCTGTATACGTCATAATCCTGAACACACGGAGCGCACCACTCAGAATCCCCCGGCGTTGGCATCGGGTTATCCGGTTCTGCGGTCGGTTCACCCGGCCTTTTCGTCGAAAGCTCAGGCGTCGGTGTCTGATTGTCAGGCACGGCAGTAGGTCCGTCCGTCTTTGCGGGCTCACTCGGAACAGGAGTAGGTTTATCCTGCGCTACTTTTAATTTTACTTTACTCTCTTTAACTACTACAATACATTTGAATTTTTTCTTTCCCGCCTTTGCCGTTATAGTTGCTTTTCCTTTCCTCAGCGCCGTGACCTTTCCATTCTTATTTACTTTGGCAACGCTTGGTTTAGATGATTTCCATGTAACTTTCCCTCTGGCTCCATTTAACTTTAAAGTGCATTTCTGAGGCACTGTAATCCTAAGGTTTTTCTTACTCATACGTATTTTTGCCTCGGTACTGCCACATATTACGAATGCAAAAGCTATTGATATTATTAACAGGGCAGCTGCATATTTTTTTCTTGTCAAAATACCGCCTCCAATCTCATAGAAGTTTTATGCATTATATATTTTTTCAATGCTACCCTTTATAGAACAGCACATTATATCCCTGACCTTAGGAACATAAGTTTATATATCTGTTATCTCCATGACACACTTTATAATGTAAACAGACAATTTATAATCTTACCTTTTATGAATATTAACACCGATACATTCAAAAAAATTGCGTCTCCCTGTGGATGTCTCCAAATAATAACCGTAAACCACGTCCACTGTATCTCCAATCCTTATATCTGAATATAAAGCATTGTTTCCCTCCAAATCACGACTATACTCCGAACCGCATTTGACTACCTTACCGTCATATACAACCTGTATATCATCAAAAGCTGTATCCTGACAAGATTGATTATATTTATATATCATATTGCCGTCTGCATCAGATATCTCAATAAAATCTGTGCCAATATCAGATACAAAGCAATCAATGTATGCATCATAAAGTTGAACAGTTGGATAGCACCATTCAGAATCCCCCGGCGTTGGCATCGGGATATCCGGTTCTGCAGTCGGTTCACTCGGCCTTTTCGTCGACAACTCTGGTGTCTGATTGTCAGGCACGGCGGTAGGTCCGTCCGTCTTTGCGGGCTCACTCGGAACAGGAGTAGGTTTATCCTGCGCTACTTTTAATTTTACTTTACTCTCTTTAACTACTACAATACATTTGAATTTTTTCTTTCCCGCCTTTGCCGTTATAGTTGCTTTTCCTTTCCTCAGCGCCGTGACCTTTCCATTCTTATTTACTTTGGCAACGCTTGGTTTAGATGATTTCCATGTAACTTTCCCTCTGGCTCCATTTAACTTTAAAGTGCATTTCTGAGGCACTGTAATCCTAAGGTTTTTCTTACTCATACGTATTTTTGCCTCGGTACTGCCACATATTACGAATGCAAAAGCTATTGATATTATTAACAGGGCAGCTGCATATTTTTTTCTTGTCATAATACCGCCTCCAATCATTTTTATATAATATAATTATATGTACATAATTTGTGCAATTACATTAAACTAATAAGCAATTTTGGTAATATTTTCTGTATCACTGCGTTTAATTTGAAATGAATTATTGTATACCAACATAGGGTCCATATACGCTTCGCAATTTGGGTTTACGCCATAAAAGGCTTTTGAACCAATACCGATAGTATATATCTGTATTCTTTCAAATAATATTTTTTTAAGATTAGAGCAATTATAAAAACAATATTCTGGTATTGATACTCCTTTAGGCAATTTAACTGTACTAACAGCAGTATTTTTTAAATTGTGTCCCCAACCAACCCATAGATTAGATATACCTGTCAAATCAAATACCCCGTCTTGTTTTTCGTCTCCATCTTTATATATCGTATATAAATTTATACAGTCCGCAAATGCACTTGGAAAACCAATTTCAGTTGATGGAAACTTAACTGTCGTTAAATTTATACAGTTATCAAATCCTTGAGTGTTAATTGCAAGTTCTCCATTAAGGCTTGATAAATCCGCCTCATTCCATATCTTGGGATATTTATCACCTACCATAATTGTAGACAATTTATTACAATACATAAAACACTGCCCCGGAATTTGAGATAAATTTAAACTTGTGATAACTGTTTTTAAATTTCTACATTCGTAAAATGTATATGTTCCAAGTTTACCTGTAAACGAAGACATGTCAACAACTTCAAGATTAGGTAAAACTTTTGCTGATTTAGAGCCACTTGTATCACCCATATTAACATTACCAAATACAACAAGATTCTTAATTGAAGAAGCGCTTACAGTCGCTTCGTTTAGATAATAATTAATTGTATCATTTATTTTTTCATTTGTCTTGGGCCAGACAAGTAAAGAATTAATCTCTTTAACAATATGTTCATTTTCGGTTCTATAATAATTTGATGACAATTTATATAAAACCTGATTCATATAAATTTTGCAGTTCTCATTAACATTATAAAACGCGTCTTCATACGCACTGAACAATTCTGTTTGTTTAGGATGCACCTGAATACTTTCTAATTTTTTACAATCTTTAAAAGCCTGGTTTTTTACCTCAACATCCTTAGGCAGCTTTACAGATGTTATTCCCGTTCCTTTGAAAACCATCGGATGAAGTTCTGTAAATTCAGTAAGGTCAGCCACTCCCGTAACAGGCGTTTGTGTTTCAATATATAAAGTATCAAGATTAGCACAACCATTAAAAACATATTGTGAAAATCTTAATTTTGTTGAATTCGGCAACTTAATAGTTTTTAAACTTGTACACCCCTCAAAACACTGTGTTTGTGCTGCAAAATATCCTGTAGAACTACTAGCAAGTCCTGTAAGATCGGCCTCATTTATTTTTCTTTCACCGTTTAATCTATATATTGTACTAAGTTTACTACATTTCATAAAACAAAAAGATGGTAATTTAACATTGTCCTCAGGAAGAATAACCATAGTCAAATTTTTGCATCCATAAAATGAATATTTTTTTAAATCCCCTTTATACTGTGATACATCAGCATATTCAAGATTTGGCAATACTGCGCTTGCAGAATCACTTGAATTACTACCATCAATAAGCCCATATACCCCGACAAGCTGCATCATTTTTATATCAGAACCTGACCTTGAACCCAGACTTCTTTTTATTGCTTCAGCCATTGTTTCATTAGAGTTTGGTATGACTTTCAAAAAACCTCCTACAGTGTTCTTTGCATTTAATCTTCCACTTGAAAGTACCTTTCCCTTTAATTTAGGAACAAAGTCAGCACGGTCTATTATAATCTTCCTAATCTCAGACGGGGTCATTTCCGGATTAATAGCTTTAAGCATAGATACCACGCCCGTCACGTGAGGTGCGGCCATCGATGTCCCACCTTTCAAACCATACCCACTTGCATTTTTTGAAGTAGGAACAGTGCTGTAAATATTTGTACCAGGTGCCGCCACATGTACAATATGTCCATAATTTGAAGTTAAACTTAGATTTTCTTTGTCATCCAAACCTTTATCTGAATTTGCAACTATAATTACATTATTAAGTCCTGCCAAAGATTTATATGCCGGTAACTCATCAATACATTTGCCATTATTATCAGCTGCTACTATAAATGTTCCGCCATTCTCACCATATTTTTTTATGGCATCCCTAAAAATATTACTGTCAGGTACACTGTAACTCATATTACAAACAGGTATATTTTTTTTTGTTGCGTGAAGTATTCCTTCAGTCATTAAATCTGAACTCGAATAACGATTATCATTGCTATAGCATATTTTTATTGGAACAAGCCTCGCCAAAGGATTAACACCTACAACGCCAATCGAATTATTTCCTTCCGCACCTATTGTACCTGCAACATGTGTTCCATGACTCTCATAATCCAAAGTATCAGTATTGCTCTTAAGAGCACAATTCCATCCTAGTGATGTATTAACATTATTTTTAAGGTCCGGATGTGCCGAATCAATTCCGGTATCTAAAACTCCGACATTAATAACTGCTCCCGGATATGAATCCCATACATCTGGCATCTGTATTCTGTCCATATTCCAAAGGTCAAAATTATTATAATCATTTGGCACTTCACAAGGTTCACATATATAATTAGGTTCGGCATATTTTACTGATGGTTCTTTGTTTAGTTCCTCAACGGTATCCAAAACATCCTTTTTTGATTTGCCCGATATAGTAACGACATAATATTTTCCTATTTCTTTTTTTAAAGACTTTAACTTTGATTCGTCAACAGAACAATCTCTCTTTACATTATTACACGCTTCTTTGTATATATCTTTTGTTTTAACTACCTTTTGCTTTGAAATTATTTTTGATATACTAGATTCTGAACATTCATCTTTAAAACATACCACAATCTCTCCCGGCACAAAATCATCACCCGGTTCTGCGGTACTATTCTTTAAATCTTCCTCCGTTAAAATATATTTTTTCTCTTTTGGGAGAAATACATTATCATCATCTTTTTGCTTTAAGGGTGCAGGAGTCATATCTACTGTTTTTTTTATATTTTTCTCCGATGTATCTTCCCTTATATAAGATGATATAATATCAGAATTATTTTCATTAGTATTTTCCAATAACATATTATCTGTATATAATGATTGATTTTCCGTCATTCCGATAACGGGCTCAGGAGAAGACCTCTTAGCCTCTATACCTGTAGTGTTCATTATGAGCATTGAACATATAACTACAAACACTTGCAAAATTTTTTTAACTTTACTTCTATCCATAATACCGCCTCCTATTGTATAACCCTTAGTATTGCACATTACCGAGTACAAATAATTTCGATAAATTGTTAACAAATCAAGCTACATATATAATATAATAATTTTAGCATAAAAAGTTATAATTAGCAATCTTTTCCACATAGTTTTATTTCATATTTTAACATCAATATCGCAGTATGTATAATGAGTTGTTATTTTTGGAAAATAAATTTAATTTTATACATTAAAAAGATATACAAAGTATTGAAATTTTAAGTTGTTGAAAATTAAGACGGCATCAAAATTGTTGCGAATTGGCGTCGCCTGATATATAATTATTTGGTGTCCAATACACAAGCTTTTACTATACTTAGAGTATCGTCCTTTATCAAATTATTCGGAGGTTACCCCTTGGAGAAGACAGCTGACCTTACTAATATGACCCACTACAAATGCTTAGAATCAGTTGAGAAAAGCCAGCATGATTTATACTTGTGCTACTGCGGCATACAGGACTGCTGGCCGGGACACTCATTCGGACCTACCATAAGGAAGGATTATCTGGTACATGTGGTAGTATCAGGACACGGCAAATATACTGTTGGAAGCAGGACGTTTGAACTAGGCAAAAACGACGTCTTCCTCATATGTCCGGGTATCACAACATACTACGAGGCCGACGCAGAAGAACCGTGGTCGTATCTATGGTTCGGATTCAACGGTCTCAAAGCAGACGCCGCCCTCAGATATGCGGGGTTGTCCGCCGACAGTCCGACGGCTCACATTCCTGATATAACGCCTTACCGCGACGGAGTAAACGGAATACTTGAGGCATGCCAACTCATTTTTTCAAATGAATTTAGGCGCGAGGCATACCTTTATTCACTTGTTGCGCAGCTCGGCGAAGACCTGCACGACATTACGGATCACAGCAGGGAATTCACCTATCCTTACCAGACATATGTAGACCATACGCTTGACTATATAGAGTGCAACTATAATAAAAACATTAAAATATCAGATATTGCAGATTATATTGGAATAAACCGCTCATATCTGACTAGCTGCTTTAAAAAAATTATGAATGTATCGCCGCACAGATATCTTCTTGAATACAGGATGATGAAAGCCGAGACGCTGCTTTTGTCTACCGATAAAACAATAAATGAAATTTCCGCGCAGGTTGGATACGAAGATTCTCTGGCTTTCTCCAAAGTATTTAAGAACTACACCGGGATGTCGCCAAAAACCTTTAGGAAAAAGACAGGGAATGATTTATAACATGTGGAATAATCTACTTTAGCTTAAGTTTCTTTGTAACATACTTTCCGTATGACATGCTGCAAAATATCAATAAATTATTGCAAATGCTGATTATATACTGAAAATATGGAAAATCGTGAACAATTTAGTAAAGAGTTGTTTTGCAAGGATTACACAGATATGCACGCAAAACCGGACGCCAACAGACAATATATAATTGAAACTGTCGGCATCCGGTTAAATTAAAATGCATTATAATATTTTTCATTAAGCAATCTTTGATTTTGCAAGTTCAACAAGCGATGTAAATCCTTCCGGGTCGCTTATAGCCATATCTGAAAGCATCTTCCTGTTGACATCTGCTCCGGCCAGCTTAAGGCCGTGCATCAAACGGCTGTATGAAATATCATTCATCCTTGCAGCAGCGTTAATACGTGCAATCCAAAGCCTGCGGTACTGTCTTTTTCTCTGCTTTCTTCCTTCATAAGCAGTATTCAAAGCTCTCATCACTGACTGTTTTGCAACTCTATACTGTTTTGACCTTGCTCCACGGTATCCCTTGGCAAGCTTAAGTACTCTTTTATGCTTCTTTTTAGCGTTCATTCCGCCTTTAACTCTAGCCATTATTCTTTCCTCCTAAAAAATAAATTACATATACGGCATACATCTCTTCATTTGCTTCATATTAGTAGCATCAAGTTCTGTCTGCTTTCTAAGATTTCTTTTTCTCTTAGTTGTCTTCTTGTTAAGAATATGGCTCTTGTTTGCTTTCATACGCATAATCTTTCCAGAACCTGTTTTCTTAAAACGCTTAGCAGCAGCGCTTCTTGTCTTCATTTTAGGCATAATCATATCCCTCCTTATTATTTGCATGTCCTGACATAAATTACTTTTTCTCAGTCAGGATCATAACCATACTTCTTCCTTCCATTTTAGCTGGTTTATCTACAACAGCAATATCCTCAAGCTTTTCAAAAAAATCATTAAGAATTTCCCTGCCCACATTTACATGGGCCATCTCACGTCCTCTGAAACGAAGTGATACCTTGACCTTGTCTCCTTTTGCCAAGAACTTCCTAGCCTGATTTGCCTTTGTATTCAAATCATTCATGTCAATATTAGGTGAGAGACGTATCTCCTTTACCTCAGTCACCTTCTGCTTTTTCCTTGCTTCCTTCTCCCTGCGCATCTGCTCATAACGGAATTTTCCGTAGTCAACAATTTTACACACAGGCGGTTTTGCATTCGGTGATATCATTACCAAATCAAGCTCTGATTCCTGTGCCATCCCGAGAGCTTCCTTTACAGGCATAACTCCCATCTGTTCCCCGTTTTCTCCGATAAGTCGAATTTCCTTATCCCTAATCTGTTCATTAATCTTATGCTCGCTAATGGTTTCGCACCTCCATAAAAAATAAAAAAGCAGACAAAGCATATCTGTCCACCTGCAATAACATCTATTATATATATACGATATACGCATAGCTTTCCGCTTTCACCGCCGTAATTATATACAGCGTTAAAGTATAAGCTAGCACTAAGCACTACCGTTAATAATACAATAAATATCAAAAATATTGACCCGAGTCACATGTCTGTGCTAAGGTGAGAGTGGACACTCTGCTTGGTTATCTCGTCTGCACACTCTGCAGCAAGAAATATGATATCATTAATGTGCGGTGATGTCAAGCGTTTTTTCAGGCCGCCTGTATAATTGAATGTAAGACTTATATAATTTACGCATGCGTATTTAGTATAACAATATTTGAAGGAGCAGCCCCATGTACAACCCCTATGACAGACTACTTGACAAAATTGCATATATATCAGGACTTATAATCCTTATTATCGGTATTACAGGCATATATTTCATAATCAGCTGTGATATAGATTTAAATGAATACATACAGCCCTGTATGCTGAATCAGCTAACAGGGCTGTACTGTCCGGGATGCGGCGGTACCAGAGCGTTAAAATATTTGCTGGGAGGCCGTATCCTCAAAAGTTTATATTACAATCCGATTGTGGTATATGTCTTCTTTCCGTGGATATGGCTGCTTATCACCCAATCCATATATTTACTAAGAAAGAGGGCGTACATACGCAATAAAGGATTTCTATCCGGCAGGTTCTTACACCCGCTTACAGTTAAGCCGTGGTTCATATACACAGGAATTATAATACTCATATTGCAGTGTGTAATAAAAAATATTTTATTTGTTTATTTTTCAGTCAGACCAATCTGATATTCCTTTATAAGACTGCGGCTATCTTAACATATGCTCATAGTCTATACCTAAGTCATGGTAAAATTCATTCAGCATATTTCCATATATGCCTGTGCTGATTAAATAACGCGCCAAGATAAACAATGTTACCGAGAGTACAAAACCGAGCGCCCCTGTAACTATACCGGCTATGGCAAATCCTCTCTGAGCCTCATTTTTTCTTATTGACACTATTCCAAACACGACTGCAGATATACCCAGCGGTATCGACAAAAGATAACAGCAGCATGTCAATACAAGAGAAAGAATTCCAAGCACCATTGACGTTATTCCCATAGGACTGCTTCCGGACCCATTTCTTCCTCTGTCGCCGTTCTGTCCATATGAATTCTGTTCATATGGATTTTGGTTTTGGTTATACTGGTTCTGTCCATTATTCCATCCGTTATTATCCATCTTAACCCCCCTTTTTTATGATTCTTCTACTTCTTTTCTTATTTCCTTTGTTCTTATTTCACTGCAAATCTGATTTATAAACTCCGCAAGCGGCTTTACACCCTCATCTCCGGCAAATCTGCTTCTCACAGATACAGTCTTGTCTTCCTCTTCTTTCTGGCCCACTACGAGCATGTAAGGAATCCTTTTAAGTCTTGCCTCCCTGATTTTGTACCCTATCTTCTCGCTCCTGTCATCAATTCCGGCCCTGATTCCGTTAGCTTTCAGTTCCTTTTGCACATTTTCCGCATATCCCTGATATTTCTCGGATATAGGCAGAACTTTAACCTGTTCCGGACACAGCCAGGTAGGGAACTTTCCGGCATATTTTTCAATCAGCCACGCAAGCGTCCTCTCATAACATCCGAGACTTGTTCTGTGTATAATATATGGTCTTACCTTATCACCATTCTGGTCTACGTAATACATATCAAACTGTTCGGCAAGAAGCGCATCCCACTGAATAGTAATCATAGTGTCTTCTTTTCCGTAAACATTTTTTGCATTTATATCAACTTTAGGTCCATAGAAAGCCGCCTCCCCGTCATCTTCAACAAAAGGTATTTCAAGCTCCATAAGAATATTGCGGATATGCTGCTGCGTCTCCTCCCACACTTCAGGCTCTCCGATATATTTCTCCCTGTTTTCAGGGTCCCACTTTGAAAGGTGGTAGGTTACGTCCTCCTCGACCCCAAGAGTCGTGAGCGTATGTTTTGCAAGGGCAAGGCAGTTCTTAAACTCCTCAACCATCTGGTCAGGCCTTACAATAAGATGGCCCTCAGATATCGTAAACTGTCTTACACGGGTGAGACCATGCATTTCACCGGATTCCTCATTTCTAAAAAGGGTAGACGTCTCGCCATATCTCAACGGAAGGTCTCTGTATGACTTCTGGCTGTTTTTATATACATAATATTGGAATGGGCATGTCATCGGCCTGAGTGCAAACACTTCCTTATCTTTCTCCTCGTCACCGAGTACAAACATTCCATCTTTATAGTGGTCCCAGTGACCTGATATTTTGTATAAATCACTTTTAGCCATCAGCGGAGTCTTTGTCCGAATATATCCCCACTCGTTATCCTCCATATCCTCTACCCATCTCTGCAGCTCTCTCATTATTATCACGCCGTTCGGCATGATAAGCGGAAGCCCCTGTCCTATAACATCAACGGTAGTGAATATCTCCATCTCCCTGCCAAGCTTATTATGATCGCGTCTCTTTATGTCTTCAAGATGCTCCAGATAAGCCGCAAGATCTGCCTTTTTATCAAACGCTGTTCCGTACACACGCGTCAGCATCTTATTCTTTTCGGAGCCCCGCCAATATGCGCCTGACGCCGATATAAGCTTAAACGCCTTTATCTGTTTTGTACTCATCAGATGCGGACCGGCACAGAGGTCAACAAAATCTCCCTGACTGTAAAACGAAATAACAGCATCCTCAGGCAGATCTTCTATGAGTTCTGTCTTATATGGCTCATCCGCATCCTTCATAAACTTAATAGCCTCATCCCTCGGCATCGTATAATATTCAAGCTTTGCGCCTTCTTTTATAATCTTTTTCATCTCCGCCTCAATCTTGTCAAGCTCCTCACGACCGAATGAAGGGTAGTCAAAATCGTAATAAAATCCTGTATCAATTGATGGTCCGATTGCCAATTTCGCCTCTGGATACAATCTCTTAACGGCCTCAGCAAGGACATGTGATGTGGTATGACGATACGCCGCCTTTCCGGCTTCGTCTTGAAATGTTAATATGCTAAGCTCTGAATCTTCAGAGACTGTAGTTCGCAAATCCACCACCCTGCCGTTAAGTTCAGCAGCACATGCATTTCTTGCAAGTCCTTCGCTTATGTCTCTAGCAATGTCTATAATTGCTTTTGACTCACCGTACTCTTTTACAGAGCCGTCTTTCAATGTGATTTTCATATCGAACCTTCCTCCTATTAATATTAATTAATACAACAAAAAAACTATTAAATAAACTCAATTATACCATTTAAACTCAATTCGTCAAGATAATTAATGAAGCTTAAATTTTAATTGTAATAAGTTAAATGTTTTATAAAATATTTAAAAATATTAAGTAAATTTAAAAATATAATATATGCATTATTGGCGTATCAATATTAAATTGTTGACGTATCAATATTAATAATATATAATTATTCGGGAGTTTTAACAACCCATTATCTAGTCGTATAAAAAGGAGGAAAAGTAATGAAACGTATCATGAAACAGGCTGTGAGCTTAGCTCTTGCAGCAGCACTCGTTGTATCAGGCTTCTATTACGGCGGCACAGATTCTCAGGCCGCAAAAAAAGCCAAGAAGATTACAATGA
>CAOKVX010000026.1 GCA_948472945.1 uncultured Clostridia bacterium | reverse complement strand
GTCAATGTAAAAGTTGGAGGTAAATTCTCTCTCAAAGTTAAGAAAGTTACTCCAAAAAAGGCCAGCAAAGCTGTTACTTACAAGACAAGCAACAAAAAAATCGCAACAGTTACTAAAAAGGGTGTTATTACAGGCAAAAAAGTAGGAAAAGCTACTATTACCGTAACATCAAAAACAAACAAGAAAGTTAAGGCTAAAGTTACGGTTACAGTTAGAAATAACGATATACCGGCAGCTTCACCTACCCCTGTAGTTACTCCACCGGCAGCTACTACCGCTCCGGCGGCTCCTACCAACGCTGTTGTTCCAACAGCTACACCTACCAATAAACCGGCAAAAACTACGAGACCGCCAAAAACACCTACTCCAGTTCCTACTAAAAAGCCAGAGGCAGAAACCCCTAGCGAAGACGTGCTTGACGTAATGGCTATCAGCCAGCTTGTTACAGCTGAAGGAATTGTTCAGACTGAAAATGAAGACGGATCAGTTACGCTTGACTTTACCGGTACAACATACAAAGGTGCAAGGTGGTACTTTATAGACCCTGCAACAAAAGATGCCGAGGAACCTACAAGAAAAGCCCTGAACCTTGAAAAATATACCTACGTTGTAGTTGAGGGTGTTAATCAGGACGGCGTTACACTCGACGAGGAAGGCAGAGGACATGACCTCAGTGCACAGTTCCTTGATGCACTTGACAAAAATCCGGACCACGGCGGCGAGCTTGAAATTGAAACACAGGAAAGAGTAATGTTCCCTATCAAGTTCGACCTTGCCACTGACAACCGTGTAAATGTTGCAGCTTTTGAAATATACAGTCTTGGAGATGCTGCAAGCGCCAAAACAGGTCCTATCACTGTAAAGTCAATTAAGGCTTACAAGGACAAGGAGACTTATGACAAAATAGTTGCCGGAGACAAAGACCCGGATAATACGGACAATCCGGATGCAACTCCAACTACAGAACCTTAATCTAAGAAATGGCTATATTTTATAGACAGGCAAAACTGACATTCAAACTTTAGTAATTAAGTAAAATAGCTTAAATAAAAGATTCCGGTCTGCAGACCGGAATCTTTTATTTATATTATTTAATATTATCAAATCACTGTTGCGTCATAGTCACTATAACAGATATGGAAATAACTATAATAACCGATAACGTAACAGAAACCGTTACGAGCACATTCGTGATAAACGCTCCTATAATTTTCTTTAACATTCCATCTACGTTTATAAGGTAAATCTCATAAACCCACATAGCCATAAATATAACGAACAAGAATAATATAGTATATAGGCCGCCGATTGACTCGCTCAAAGACATGACAAACAGCGCAAGAACAAAACCTGCAATGTTGCCCGCCATATACAGACAGTAAGATACTTCTGTTTTATATATTTTTGATATAAGTATATTCATCAAACTTAAAACTCCTACAGATATTATTATAGACATGATTCCATTAGAAGCATAAGCAAAATCTGTTACAAATCCTATAATAAACGAAATAATGATTGCAACAATTCCTATTAAAGCTTTATTCCTTGTATTAAATATATTTTTCATCAGTCAGGGTTCCTTTCGTTACTCTTTTATTTATATATGTAATTCGCTTAATATAACAATTAATATTCCGTTTCATGTTATATTAACGATATTGCTAAATATAATCACCAAGTTCTCGAATATTGCTTATTCCGATGCATTTGACCGGCGCAGACTCAATCTGCGACAGATTTGCCTTTGGTATTATACAGGAGATATATCCCATTTTTGCCGCCTCATTCACCCTTTTTGCTATCATCGACACGCCTCTTACCTCGCCTACAAGCCCAACTTCTCCCAGTATAAGCATCTTATCATCCACAGCCCTGTTGCGAAAACTTGACAACACCGCGGCAACAACCGCAAGATCTGTTGAGGGTTCGCCTATCTTAAGCCCTCCGGCTATATTTACATAGGCGTCATAATCTGCCATCCTGACTCCAAGCCTTTTCTCAATGACCGCCATAAGAAGCGTTACCCTGTTAAAATCAATTCCGACGGCAGTACGTTTAGGATAATTAAAATTTGTCTGGCATACCAGTGCCTGTATCTCAACCATAATTGGCCTTGTTCCCTCAAGCGCACAAGTGACGGTTGAACCGGCCTCGCCCTCCGGCCTGCCCTGAAGCATATACTCCGACGGATTTAGAACCTCCTCAAGTCCGCTGCCTTTCATCTCAAACACTCCAAGCTCGTTTGTAGAGCCAAAACGGTTCTTGACGGCCCGCAGCATCCTATATGAAGCCACATTATCACCTTCAAAATACAGAACGGTGTCAACCATATGTTCAAGCATCCGCGGCCCCGCCACAACGCCTTCCTTAGTCACATGTCCGACTATAAACACCGATATTCCCTTTTGTTTTGCTATTCTTAGTATTGACGACGTACATTCCCTTACCTGACTGACACTTCCCGGGGCAGCGTCAATCTCCTCTTTGTATATCGTCTGGATTGAATCAATCACTACTATATCTGGCACTGTAATATCCCCGCCTGCAAACTCACAGCCATCTATCATATACTCCTCAACAATATCGAGACATGTCTCGCTTAACAGCAGCATATTTGTCAAAAAATCTCCAATTCTGTCAGCCCTCATTTTTATCTGCTTTAAAGATTCCTCACCAGATACATAAAGCACATTATTACCCGATGCCGACAGTGTACGGCACATCTGCAGAAGAAGTGTGGATTTTCCTATTCCCGGGTCCCCTCCGACAAGCGTAAGAGATCCCCTGACAATTCCGCCTCCCAGAACTCTGTCAAGCTCCCCGATTCCTGTTGATTCCCGGTCTTCTTTTGCAGTCTCTATATCGGTTATGCGCGATGGCTTCGCCCTATCACCGCCAAAAGAATCCCTGTATTTTCCGGAGCTATGCCTGACTTTTACCGCTTTCGGCGCATCAGCAAACGTATTCCACTCTCTGCAGCCCGGACACTGCCCCATCCATTTTGGCGATTCATAACCACATTCTTTACAAAAAAATAACTGTTTCTCCTTTGCCATACTTCTCCTTAAAAAATTATAATATTATTAATGCACGGAAACTAAACGGCCTTATATATCACCGGTATTCCCGTGCATTATTATCTGTCTTATTATGTTTTATTAATTATGCTTTGACAGCCTCAATACTTCTTGTCTGTCCCTCGTCAAGCTCCACGCTAATAACCAACTTTCCGCTGAGGTTGGTTTTCATTGCGCCGTAGTCCTTGCCATCTATCTTAACATCATATGTTGATTCCGGCTCAAGCCCAAGTGTAATCTGAACATCTTCAAATCCCTCTACATTAAAAGACACTTTAGAATCACTTACCCGAAATCCTGTAACCGTGGTTCCTTCAACAGACTCATACACAAATAAGCTGTTTTTTTCAAGTTTTGTTATCTCCCTGAAAGTTTTAACCTTATAAAAATCCCCCTCAAATTCAAAATCTGAAAGTTTGGTTTTGGATTCAAGCATATAATTGCCAAAATCTAAAGTTCCATTATCTCCTTTGCGAATCAACTCATCAATAACCGCCATTACCTAATCCTCCTTATAGTGTATTTCCCTCAGATACATATGATGTAAAGCTTTAGATTCAGGTATAAACGCTTGACCTTTTAGCTATTGTAACATCATATTAATATTATAGTATAGCATCCGGAAAATTACCACTGTCTTTCACACAAAAAACATAAGTTTCGACAATTTTATTTAATTTTAAATGTAACCGCTTCACCATCCCAATCGGCCGTTACACTGTTGCCGTTAGATATCTTTCCCGCAATTATCTCATCGGCCAGAGCATCCTCAATCTCAGTCTGAATAGCCCTTCTTACAGGTCTGGCGCCATAATCCTTATCAAACCCGCTTTCCGCAATATGTTCAAACAGCTCTTTTGTCCCTCCAAGCTTTATGCTCATCTGCTCGTCCGCCCGTTTTACCAGCTTATCAAACATAATACTTACTATTCGCTTTATGTCATCCTTTAAAAGCGCGCGGAATACGATTATATCATCAATCCTGTTTATAAATTCCGGCTTAAATATCCTCTTGACTTCCTCCATAACGCCCGCGCGCATTTTCTTATAGTCCATCTCCTTGTCCGTGTCCGTAGCAAAACCAAGATTCTTAGGAGCCATTATCCTCTGTGCTCCGGCGTTAGATGTCATTATAATTATAGTGTCTTTAAAACTTATCCTGCGTCCCTGAGCGTCAGTAATGTGTCCGTCCTCTAGCACCTGAAGCAGTATATTAAACACATCCGGATGCGCTTTTTCTATCTCGTCAAACAGGAGAACAGAATATGGGCTTCGCCTAACCCTCTCGCTAAGCTGGCCTCCCTCCTCATAACCTACATAACCCGGAGGAGATCCTATCATTTTTGATACGCTGTGCTTCTCCATGTATTCCGACATGTCCACTCTTATAAGATTGCTCTCTTTCCCGAACACAGCCTCCGCAAGCGCCTTTGACAACTCTGTCTTACCGACTCCCGTAGGTCCGAGAAAAAGAAATGAACCGATCGGACGTCCCGGGTCCTGAAGCCCGACCCTTCCACGTCTAACAGCTTTAGAGACAGCCTTAACCGCCTCATCCTGACCTATAACCCTTTCTCCCAGTATACTCTCCAGATTTGCAAGTTTCAAAGTCTCTTTTTCCTGTATACGTTTTACCGGAATCTTTGTCCAGGCGGATACAATATCAGCAATATTTTCTTCCGTAACCGTAGCTTTTTCTTCCTGTTCCCTGTTTTTATCACGCTTTTTTATTAGACGGGCTATCTTTTGTTTATTTTTGTCCTGTTTCTTTTTAATATCTGACGCTTCCTCGTATCGGCCTTCTTTCAGCTCCTGTTCTTTTTCAGCTTCGAGCTTATTGTTAGCCTCCTCAAGCTTTCGTATATCGTCGCTCAACGTGAGCGAGCTTACCCGAAGTCTGGCCGAAGCCTCATCCATTGCGTCAATTGCCTTATCCGGAAGAAACCTGTCGTTGACATAACGCGCCGTCAGCTTAACTGCAGCCTCCAAAGCCCCATCTGATATAACTACATTGTGATGCTCCTCGTATCGTTCCCTAAGTCCCTCAAGAATCTTAATACTTTCGGATATTGACGGCTCGTCAACCATTATCGGCTGAAAACGTCTCTCCAGTGCGGCGTCCTTTTCTATATACTTTCTGTATTCATCAATCGTGGTAGCGCCTATAAGCTGTATCTCACCGCGCGCAAGTGAAGGTTTAAGTATGTTTGACGCATCGATTGCTCCCTCTGCTCCGCCGGCCCCTATTATGGTGTGAATCTCATCAATAAAAAGCATTATATTTCCACTTGTGATAACTTCATTTACAGCCCTTTTAATTCTCTCCTCAAACTCTCCCCTATATTTTGAACCTGCAACCATGCCTGCCAAATCAAGTGTCAGAAGTCTCATATTGGAAAGCGTGCCGGGTACATCCCCCCTGACAATCCTTTGGGCTATAGCCTCGGCTATAGCAGTTTTTCCTACTCCGGGTTCCCCTATAAGACACGGGTTGTTTTTGGTCCTTCTGCTCAAAATCTGCACAAGACTTTGAATCTCATTATCCCTGCCAACGACAGGGTCAAGCTTTCCCGAAGCTGCAAGTTCAGTGAGGTCCCTGCTATACTGGTCAAGCATAGGGGTCTGAGACTTACTCTTGCCGGAACTCTTTCCCTTAATGGCAAGAAATTCATTCCTCGCAGCGGACAATTCAACGCCTATAGACAGCATCGCGTCTATAAACACCTTTTGGACGTTAATTCCAAGCGTATTGAGTATCCTAACTGCAATACACTCGGCATCTTTAATAATCGCAAGCAGAAAATGCTCTGTTCCAACTTCCTTAGATTTGTATTTCTCCGCCTCCCTGAGAGCTGAATCAAGAACCTTTTTAGCCCGCGGCGTATATTTGTCAAAATCTTTGACCGAAATTTCACCGTTATTGCCGATTGCATTCTCTGTTATTGATATGAGCTTATCATAATTAACGCCGTTATTTATTAAAATCTCAGCGGCTGTCCCCTTGCCCGAAGATAGTCCTATTAGGATATGCTCAGTTCCAACGCTTACTGCCGACATTTTTTTTGCTGCGTCTGCGCCTTTTTTTAAAGCCTGCCTTGCGCACTCTGTATAATCTGGTGTCATATTGTCCTCCTGCCTGTCAGATATTTAATTTTATTACTTGTTCCAATCATCGTATATTATATCGATTAACTCGTGAACTTCTTCTCTTGATATATCTTTACATACAGCCTGTGCCATAAGCACCTGCAGCGTATTTTTAAGCTCAATCATCGCCTTGTACTTGTCAGGGCTCAGCGATATAATGGCTCCTTTTCTCCTGTCCAAAGTAAGGTAACCCTGCTGCCTTAGAACTGAATATGCCTTGTTGACCGTATGCATATTAATGCCTATTGTGTCGGCCATATCACGCACTGACGGAAGATTATCCCCCTCATTAATTTCTTTTGAAGCAATCTGCATTATTATCTGATTGCATATCTGTACATATATGGCTTCATCACTGTTAAAATCAATTGATATATACATATATACAACCCCCTCCTAAAAGTCAAGCTCATCCTCAATCCTTTTAGACTTAGATTTTACCTGCTTTAAAAGTACACTAATCATCGCAATAATGAGCAATACGCAGAATCCTACAAGCACGGCAATAATTATGGCCATCTGGCTTAGGTTTTTCTTATATTCATTTGAAGTCATTACCGCAGCGTCGGTTACCGTCCCCTCAGTCGCATTTATCTTGTCAATCAAATCTCCGGTATATCTCTGCAGTGTCTTTTCCTGTCTGTCAAACTGATAAAACTCACAGTCGCCGCTTTCATTTTTGCAGTACATTAGAAGATAGTCGCTGTCGAGGTTGCTAGAGGCCGTATACGCCGTCACATTAACTCCGTATAACAAAACTGAAGTTTTCTTATAACCTGCCGGTACTAAATCGCTCTGTTCCACATCAACTATCTCAAAGCTGTATGAATTCTGAAGCATAACCCTGCCGTTTTCAGCTTTTACGGCAAATGTTATCCCCTCGTTGTTACCTGATTCTTTTTTCAGTCGTTCCTCAGTTTCAGCATATGTCTCCCTATTTACATTGATAACATATACCTTCTCACTCTTATCCTGAGCGGTCACTATCACTTTTACTTTATTGTTTCCGTCAACCAACCCCTCGTTGCCGTCAAGCCTTACTGCGGCCGCCGGGTCCGAAGCGGTAAATGATATATAAATATTATCTACCGTATTATCTACCGATATGGAATACTTTGTCACATCCGGACTGAATAAAGGTTCAAGCACACCCTCATTTACTTTCAGTGAAACGAGGGAATTATCACTGCTGAGACTTATACCGGAAACCGGCTGCGTCGGACCAGAGGTTGGCGCCGCACCCGGCGCTCCCTTTATCTCAACGGATATTCTGTTGCTTGAGGTTGACATCTCCTTGCCATTGTCAGCCGTTATCACGGCTTTATCCGAAATGTTTATCGCGCTGTTTCCGGAGGACACCGCCTTAAACTGCAGGGAAAATTTAACCCTGGACTTTTCAGAGTCAAGCTCTGCGGCCTCAACATGCAGAAGTCCGGCATTTCCTGAAACATACTTTCCACCGCTCACAAATTCCATCTGCGACGAGTCATAGGACACATACGCGTCAACCCCGGTAATTGTACTGTCCGACGAAGTCACATCCATTATCACGGTAAATGTGTCTCCAACCTTTACAGAATCCTCCCTGACCGAAAATTCTATCATTGCGCTGGCAGCATAAGCTCTTTTTCCATATGCAGCTACAAATAACGACGCCGCAAAAAGCAGTATTGAAAGTGCAGTAATATGTTTTCTTAATCTCAACCGATTCATTGGAACACTCCTTTATCATAATTAATTAATTAAATTGACTACAATATTGTATGTCCTCACGCTTCCATTCTCCGCCGTAACTGACACAGGTATGCGCATAACCTGTTCCGTAAGTGCATATACCCCGTTTCCGGCTACAGATGCCTTAGCATTGATTGTCTGTGAGCCTATTGTGACGGTTCCCTCATACGACGGTACCTGATATACATATTCAACCTTTCCCCCGTCGGCTGCATTAAACGGGATGGAAGGCGTATACGTCTGTCCTGTAGCCCCCCCGTTTACAGTTATGCCGCTCAGGTAATTGTTAGGGCTCAGATTGCCCGACGGAGCCGGACAGGCTGTCTCAGGCATATTATTATATATAGGTATATAAAAGACAAACGGGTTGGACGCAATCAGTCCTGAATATGCATTATAAGCTTTCAGCGACTCAGAATACGCCGCCACCACATTAGTCATATACTGGTGTTCATAAGTAGCATTCGGAGTTACGTTAAATCTCTGCAAATATAACGTATTCTGTCCTCTTTTAATATAATTTCCTGCAATATACTGCGCCCCGCCGACAATAGATTTGTATTGGTTATTCCACGGTCTCATATAAGTTGTACCGACAGACGCAAACTTAAGACCGTTCAAAATCGCCTGCCCTGTACTGCTGTCGGCAGCTCCTATATTATAGAAATTATAAATTCCCTCATATCCGGGCACCGTACCTGTGACAGAATTGCTAACTGAATTAGTTCCTGTCACGACCTCCTGTTTCATCCTGCTTGCAAGATGAACCGGGCTTATACCGTTCAGGGAGGCCGCCTCCATAAATGTATCCTGATATGTTTTGCTCACCCGTACTCCGGATTCATTAGTATATGTATAAGATGCCCCGGAGTATATTGTCCCGTTAAGCACTCCCGCAACACAGTTCGCTGTCTGATACGCCGGTTCATAAGACAATGTTTCAAACATAAACATTGTCTTTTCACCTAAGAAATTGCGCGGGTCCATATAATAGGCTACCGCCTCAGGCGATGCACACACCCAGCTTGTACCGTCTTTCACAATATATTTATCATTCACATAATCATATGCGCCTTCCTCGGATGATTTCCACGCCGATTCTTTCGTATTAGGTATAAGGCTTTTCCCTATTGCAGACTCTTTTGTTACAGATACATTCCAGTCAAGTCCTGTTCTATACCCCTTAAACTGCCACAAGGGATACTGCGCGTGAAGCTGCCTTAGCGCAGGTTTATAGCTTTCAGGAAATCCCTCGGCAGTCATCGCAGCTTCAAATTCAGCGTCTGACAGCGGCAGGACTGTTGCAGGGGCGTCGGGCTTTACAGCAGGCTTGGCAGGTTCCTGTCCGGATGTAAACATAATATTATCCGAAAGAACCCATCCCTTAACATTCTTTCCATTATAATTAAATCTTATATAAAACCATTTGGCCTTTTTAACATTTTTTTCTTTAATTACTTTTATTTTCTTTCCGTTTTTAATTTTTACTGATTTCTTTTTAACTTTAAGTACATTTTTAACATTACCGGCTTTTTTATAAACCTGACATTTTTTTATTGCATAAGACTGAATCAATCCCTTTTTTATTGTAATATTGGACATTCTTATATACCCTGTCAGGTCTTTCTTTTTATATTTAAATGAAACTGAATACCAGATTATACCTGATTTTTTCCTGACGCCTGTTATTGTCACAGGCGCTCCCTTTTTCAGCTTAAATTCTTTATTATTGTATGACACAGCCCCGGATTTGGAAGTCGGCTTGCTGTTTACCTTTGTTTTCAGCAGTGTTTTCGCTTTTATTTTCAAATTCTCTGCAAGAACAGTTTTATCCCGCACTTTAGAAATATACATTGACGCAACATATCCTGTGTGCTCTCCCCCGGCGTAATCAAAATTAATCTTATACCACCCGCCGGCAAGTTCCTCCGTCACAGATACCTGTACCCCTCGCCCAAGCCTCACATTCTCATTATTTATCTTCAGGATGTCAAATCCTGTTCCCGCGCCGGTACGCACATTAAGCGCGTCAGCGTTAACCTCTCCCTTTGTCTGTGAAGCGCTTACCGCCACAGCCTGAGTATATGTCAGACATGCTGCGGCCACGGCCGCAATCATGAAAAATATAAACTTTCTTACAATTAGGTTATATGTATTCCTCATATGTTCCCTCCGATATATTTTCTTATTCAAGCCTTTGGAGTTACGTATGATCATTCACACGAATCCAAAATTGACTTGAGTTCGTCTATATCATATCTGTAAGATGTGTTACAAAAATGGCAGTTCATCTCAATAGGTTCTCCGTCCCTTATCATACTCTCAAGCTCAGATCTTCCTACGCTGATAAGGGCTTTCTCGACACGTTCTCTCGAACAGTTACAGCTAAAACCTGTCGGCATTCTGTCCATTATATTGACCCCGAATCCTCCCAGCACTTCCTCAAGTATATTTTCGGGAGTCATGCCCTGCTCTAGCATCGTCGTCACCGGCTTTACTGACTTCAGCCTGTCCTCAAGCTCATCTATTATGCCGTCGTCCGTTTCAGGCATGAGCTGTATTATAAATCCCCCGGCCTGCTTTACAGTGTTTTCAATGCTCATAAGCACGCCTAAAGCTACTGACGACGGCACCTGCTCAGAGGCCGCGTAATAATACGTCAAATCTTCAGCTATCTCGCCTGAAATAAGGTCAGTCTGCCCTATATATGGCTCTTTCATGCCTATATCCCTTATAACCGTGAGCTTTCCCGGCCCTATCGCTCCGCTTACGTCAAGCTTTCCGGCCTCATTGGCCGGCAGCAGAACAACCGGTTCATCCGCATACCCTTTAACATTGCCCATTGAATCCGCTGTTACCGTAATACCGCCAATTGCACCTGTTCCTTTTATCTGCAGCGTGAGCAAATCTTTCTTACCTTTCATCATGCTGCCCATCATGCTCCCGGCGGTAAGAAGCCGTCCGAGCGCCGCCGTCGCAACCGGGCTCGTGTTATGACACTTTCTTGCATGTTCCACCGTTTCCCTGGTCGTCGCCGCAAAAGCCCTTATACTGTTATCCGCCGCCGTTGCCCTAATAATGTAATCTCCCATATTTCACCCATCCTATTCTGTATTGCCTTATTATCTGCTTTGCCAGCTTCAATTATAAAATTTGTTCTCCTGATAAGTCTCCCTGACAATATAATATAATCTCTGAGACGTTGATACCGCTTCCGAAAACGTATCCGCATCTATAATACCGACAAGCTCCAATCCGGCCGAAGTTACGGCTTTCTCAACCTCACCAACACTGTATGCGCGCTGAATATGCGTCTCTGAAAAACGCTCATACAGCGGCTGCCCGTCATCATCATTTTCATCGCATGCCATAAACATTGTCAACTCATATGTGTGAATACTGTTTTCCTTATCAAACCGGTTTTCCCAAACGAGCGCACATTCCCCGTTATCCTCATATTGAACGCTGTCCCCAAGCATATTTTCATAACAATACACCGTCTTCATATCAAAAATAAACAATCCTGACCTTTCAAGATACAGATTGACTTTCCTCAACACTTCCTCAAGCTCACCGTCATTTACAAGATAATTCATACTATCGCAAAGGCTTATAACCGCCTCCACAGTCCCGTAAAGCTCAAGCCCCCTCATATCCTGCAAAAGATAAAGAATACTGCCGTCACTTTCCTCAACTGCAATAGAGAGCATGTCCTCCGAATTGTCAATACCAATCATTTCATATCCCTTATCCGACATCAATCTTGTAATCTTTCCGGTACCACATCCCAGTTCTGCAACAATTCCATCTTTAATTCCATTGTCGTAAAGTATTCTGTGAATATTACCGCACCATTTCTCATAGGGAATATTACCCATAAAGTCATCATATATTTCCGCAAATACAGAGTATGGCTTCATAATAACTCCCTCCCAGTGTGTTGTACCGTTAATATCTTAAGGTTTTGTCTGTGCTACACAAACTATAACACACTGTTTTCAAAAACTCAAGGGGCGCAGCCGGAAGAATTATATTATATCTCCGGGCGCGCCCCTGTATTTTTACTGTTCAATCATTATTAACGGAACTTAGCGGTTAAGTATGAAGTATCTATGACAAACCTTTCTTGCCCAGTTCATACTTCCATCCACTATCTTTCTGCACAGCCTTACACTCACTAAAAAATATTGCTTTCAGTCCGGTTTCAAAACAATTGATATCAAATGTAAAATCCGGTGTTTCCGCCTTATTATCTTTGATAGTTATCAGCACTCCTCCGACAAAAACACTTCCTGACATGCTGTCGTCTTTAATTTTTCCATCCTCCCCCTCGTTAAGCTTAACAAATACTAGTTACAACAAAACAATTTAATTAACTGCATCAGAGAATACATAAATAAAACAGTAATGTTATATACATAACAATATATTTCATCGTATCTGTCAAGCAATCCTAAAATATGAAAATCCCTTAAGCTATTTTAATTATTACTCTTTATTACTAAAAACATAATTCCAACACGCTTGCGTATTCTGTCGGCGCCTCCGTAGGAAAATCGACAGTGAGCACACCGGAATATTGGTTAAAAGTAAGCGGTCCGTGCCCAAGCAGATTTACGGAACTTACATGTTCATTCTCGCCGAGACTTGTGATTATGGTATTTTTGCGCCCTGAGGACTTCATTACGAATGCGTACAGTTTTCCATCTTTCTGTGTGAAACGAAAATCATCATCGTCCCATTCAACCTGTTCCTCACAGAAACCGTCAATTTTTACAGACGAATGTCCCTCCCTCGAAATTCTCCAGGGACGTGTGTCATACACGGCTTCTGAGTTTACTGCAAACCATTTTGCAAGCTCAGAAAGAATCCATTCCGCCTCCTCGTCTATCGTTCCGTCGGGGCGCTGCACAATGTTAAGCAGCATTGTTCCATTCTTTGCAATAGTATCTATAAGTATGTCGAGTATATGATGCGGGGTCTTATACTTCATTGTCTTTTTATAAAACCACTCTCCGATACATGTTTCCGACATCCACGGAACAGGTGAAACGTCTGAAAGCTGGCTTCTCTCAATGTCAAGCACCCCTACCCTGTATATTTCCTCCGAGCGCTTTTTCTGAGTATATAACGCCTGATTCGCGCCATACATCTTTTCTGAGGTGTTATACAGGTGTGCGACTGCCTCCAGTCCGTATCTGAACTTGTAATCGTCAGCTGTATCCGATTCATTAAACGGAAGCGTGCTGTCGGAATAAAGCAAATCAGGCTGATAGTTGTCAATTATCTCTTTCATTACCTTAAGCCAGTACTCCTGAAAATCATTATTGTCCGTAAGCCAGACCCATTCGTCAGGCTCACCGGGCTTTGCGACATGCTCATAGTTGTTGTGGTAAAAATCTGCATACTCCGGGTCGTTCCCGTCATAAGGTACGCCGGCATACGGTCCGTATACATCGGCTCCCTTGTTAGAGCGCCACCACCCAAACGACGCTCCGAGATGCTCTGTAATTCCAAAAGGCATATCCCATTTTTTACACGCCTCTTTCCAAAGGCCGCATATGTCTTTGTGCGGACCCACCTCAACTGAATTAAAACGGTTATATTTTGACTTAAAGTTGAAAAAATGGTCGTGGTGCGATGCCTGCGCCACAAAAAATCTTGCGCCGGCCTTATAGTACTTCTCCATAAGCGCTTCAGGCTCAAATTTCTCGGCTTTCCAAAGCCTGCATATATCCTTATAGCCAAACTTTGACGGATGTCCGTAAGTCCTCAGATGATACTCATACTGCTCCGAACCCTGAATATACATATTTCTTGCATACCAATCACCGCACATCGGCACGGACTGTGGTCCCCAGTGGCTCCATATTCCGAATTTCACATTCCTGAACCACTCAGGACACTCAAACTTTGTTAATGAATCAAATGTCGCCTCATACATAATATAATCCTCCTCAAAATAAAAACTTGTTAATTCTCTCTTTACCATACTTGATACCATACTTGATTTTTCAGGGTTTATTTTTTAAGATGTCAATAATATAATGAGTTTTTGTACATCCCCCTGATGGTATGAACCAAACAAAACGGAAGTAATATTCCCTATTTTGTGGAAACATCATTTCCTAAAATTTATGATACAAAAATTTACATGCACAGTCCATGAACTTTTGCACCAAGAATATGGAGATTTATACATGAAATATGAACAAAACCAAGATATTATCGGAAATATAAACAAATGGAATATGGAGATTGGCGAGAACGCATATGTATATCTCGACAGGGAAAGCTGGAGCGGAAAGAATATCTGTTCACAATTTTCACGGCTATACCTTATCTCAAGCGGACAGGGATATTTAGATACGGGCGGCTGCCGTGTAACGCTTAATCCCGGATATGCATATTTTGTTCCGGCAGGCCTAACATTCGATTACGGCTGCCGCAGGCGCATGGAAAAACTGTATTTTCATCTTCATCTCATAAAACCAAACGGCTATGACCTTGCAGACGGACTTCCCTTTATATCAAAGTGCTCGCTGGAAAGAGATGTTTTGCCAAAAATGAGGCAACATTATAACGGAAACCGATGGGAGGACGTACTTTTACTCGAGCAGGAGATTCGCATTATAACTTTAAAACTGCTACAACAATATAATATAATGGAAGAAACACTTATAACGTACTCATCTCTCACAGAGGAGGCTATGCGTTACATTCAGTCAAACCTGTCTGCCGGTATGAGCACAAAGCAGGTCGCCGACGCACTGTTCGTATCAGATAATACTCTTACAAGACGATTCCGTCAGGAGACAGGCAAAACAATTCACCAATATATTGAAGATATGGTCTTTCAGACTGCGTGCAAACACCTTACAGACAGCGAACAGTCATTAAGGGAAATCAGCGACGCTCTGGGATTCTGCGATTCCTTTTATTTTTCGCGCCGTTTCCGTGAACGGTACGGGGAGCCGCCGAGTCATTATAGAAAAAGATTTAAATTTAAACTATAAATATATTAAATTTATATTTTTTATTTTAATACATATTTGAAAAATATTTCTATTGACTTTCACGAAAGTTTGTGATAATTTGATAACGTAATTAAAAACAAATCATAAAATCTATTGATAAAATAGGAGGTAATATATATGAAAAAGATTATAACATCATTCTGTCTTATAGCATTCATGGCGGCAGCCGTTACTTTATCCGGTAATTCCGCACAGGCAAAAAAGATTACAAGCATGAGTCAGGCTCAGAAAAAAGCGCTGAAAGAAGTGAAAAACGCCGTTGTTAAAGATACCGAAATGGAATATGAAAACGGTCAAGCCGTGTATGAGATTTCTCTTTTAAAGGGTACCAAAGAATATAATATAGTATACCGCGCGAAGGATGGCAAAAAGATAAAATACAGCTGGGAAGAAAATGACATTTACTCTGTAAACAAAAACAAGAACTTAAGCAAAAATGATTGTAAAAAGCTTGCACTAAAAAAAGTAAAAAAGGCTACTGTAATCAGTCTTACCGAAAAAATTGACGACGGGCTTACCATGTATAAGGTAACGCTCAAAAAGGGAAACAAAAAATATAAGCTTGAATACCTTGCGGAAGGCAGAAAGCTTATTGAGTATGAGTGGGAGACAACTAAAACTTCCAATAACGGCAAAGGCTACATCTCAAGCTCAAAGGCGCAGGAGATTGCTCTTGCCAAGGTATCCGGCGGTCAGGTTGTAAAATGCAAATTAGATACAGACGACGGCATTCCTGAATACGAGATAGATATTATAGCCGGCGGTTTTGAATATGAATTTACAATACATGCTGAAACCGGAAAAATTCTTGAAATGGAAAGAGATGATTAATCCAAATAGATAATAGATGATTAATAGATTACGGAGTTCCGCTTGCGGAGCTCCCGCGCACAGCGCGGAATAATAATTACGCCCTTTCCTATCATTTACACTACAGTAACTCCCCTGCCTCTTATATATGAGGGCAGGGGAGCTTTATTTTAATCGTGAATAGCAAATAATAAAACAGTACATCATAAAAACTAAAAAGGAGGATTAATAATGCCGCATATTCACGACATGGTTATTATTGGCGGAGGACCTGCAGGTTACACTGCTGCTCTGTACGCTGTCAGGGAAGGTTTTGATACTATTCTTATAGAGAAAATGTCAGCGGGAGGACAGATGGCGCTGACAGGTAAAATCGATAATTACCCCGGCTTTGAAAAGGGCGTCGACGGTTTCACACTCGGAACTAAGATGCAACAGGGCGCCGCGCGGTTTGGCGCAAAAACAGAATACGCTGATGTAATATCAGTTGACTTTTCCGGAAAAATTAAAAGAATCGAAACCGCTGATAAAGCTTTTTTAGGAAAAACCGTAGTTATCGCCGCAGGCGCCAATCCGAGAGAGCTGGGTATTGCAAATGAGCCCAAGCTTATTGGCAAGGGAGTTCATTACTGCGCCCACTGCGACGGCAGATTCTACAAGGATAAAACCGTTATAGTTGTAGGCGGAGGGAACTCAGCCGCCGCAGACGCACTTTATCTGTCACGACTTTCCTCAAAAGTATTTGTAGTACATCGCAGAGATAAACTCAGGGCATCTAGGATATACCACGAGCCTTTACTGAAAGCTGAAAATGTCGAATTTATCTGGAACAGCGCTATATCAGAATTTATTGCCGGCGAAAAACTTCAAGGAGTAAATATTAAAAATATTATTACCGGTAGTATAAATCAAAAAAAATGCGACGGCGTATTTGTCAGCATAGGAAGAAAACCGGCAACTGATTTTTTGAAAACTTCAGTCGAGCTGGACAAAAGCGGGTATATTGTCGCCGATGAAACTACAAAAACAAATATAGAAGGTGTGTTTGCGGCAGGCGATGTTCGCACAAAAGCCCTCCGCCAAATAGTAACTGCCGTTTCAGACGGCGCTTCAGCCGTACATCACGCAGAACAATATCTGGCACAAAATTAACATTTGTAAACCGGTCTATCTTATCTGTATAATCTTAATATTATCAGTTAATACTTATAGATAGAAAATAGAATCAATAATTATTTAACTAAGCGAGGTATTGACTATGAGTGCTGTCAGAAAAATCACAAAAAAAGAAATGCGCAGAAACGACCCTTCACTTGCATCAACTCCGGATGAGATTATGAAATGGGAGATTGCAAAAGAGCTTGGACTGTACAATAAAGTACTTGACAGCGGATGGCGCTCTCTTACGGCAAAGGAAAGCGGCCGGATAGGCGGTATCCTAGCCAGCCGCAAAAAAAATTCAACTACAGTTAAGCCTTCTGATTAATCTTAAGACCAAGCATATCCTCCTGGGACAGTCCTGTATCTTTTACTATAGTATTGAGTTCCTGACGAAGCTCGTCAGTCTTTCTGTACTCGTCAAGAGGTATCTCTTCCGTGATATCTTTTTCTTCTTTCTTCTTATTGATGAGTTCCTCAAGCCTCTCCTGTTCTTCTTTTGCCTCCTCGGCCTTTTCTTTCTCTTCCTCGGCTTTCTCCTCGATCTTCTCTTTTGCCTCCTCGTAGAGAGTACCGATTATATCTTTGCGGGCCGCCTCAAGGATATCGTCAGCCTGTTTTCTTGACTCTACCATCGGAGCGCTCTTCAAGTCGTCAATCTTTGCCGCCTGAAGGCTTTTGATTGCCTTATTTAGTTCTTTCTCGTAATCTACAATAAGGCTCTTTTGAATTGACTTAGGCTCATATGCCTGCAAAGCCCTTTGCTGATACTCCGTAAGTCCTTTCTCATCTATTTCTTCAAGCTGCGCTTTCTCCTCGTCGGTTAATTCAACATCCAAATTGTCCTGCTGTGAATCTATACGCTTCATCAACAGGTCAAGTTCTTTCTGCTCTTTACTGTCATCGTCAATTCCATATTCTTCTTTGAGGTCAGCAAGCTTTTTATCAGCATCCTTTACAGTGTTGTGAGCATCTCTTATCATTCTTTTTAACTCATCAATCCTGTCCTGCCGTCCGGCGAGTTCCTTATCACGCTCAACATCCTTATTAAAAGTCTTGTTGATTGTCTCCATCGCCTTGTTCATAGCATCCTTGCGCTTCTGTGCCACAAGGTCTCCTGCCAGGCTAAGTCCGGCCCCATTAACAACATTGCCGCTTTTTTCCTTTGATTTGTGCGACTTTCCATTCTTCTCTGTAATACTATACGATTCATTAGCGTTTATGTTAACTGTTTTTACAGATGACATAATATCATACCCCTCTCTCATTCTGCCAAAATGCGGCATAAAATTTTATACCACATTAGTTTATATAGTGAAATGTAATTTAATCAACGCCCTGTCTGTTACTTGGTAAGCAGCTGCATCCTGCTGAATATCTGTTTAATTCTGTTCGTATATGAAACACCGCGTCCGCCCAAATTATTGTGCTGCATATTCTTTAGGGAATTAATAAATCTCTTTGACGAAGCAGTATCAACATCGTCAAACGTATGTCTCACATCTTTGTCCGAAAAATTTGAGATTTTTTTTGCTATTCCTTTTTCATATCGGTCAACCGCACCCGGGTCGCTCTTTGCCGTATCTACAACAAACTGAATCATCAGCCTCATCGACGCAATAAGCTTATCCTGATCTCCGGTCTGTCCAAACTCATCCAAAAGACCGGTATATTTTTTATATGTTTCCGGACTGTACGCTTTCATCATTCCTACAGTATCTGTAGTTTGTATCGTGTGTCCGTTCTTGTCAACCATATCCCTGTTTTGGGGAAGCCCGTAATCCATTACGCCGTTTTTGCCTTCTACTCCGCCCGCTGCGATTCCAGCCACTTTTTTCATCGCGTTCATAAATTCTTCCGCGTCAGTTCCGCTGAGATAATTCTCAGATATATATTCAGCCTCCTTAAGTCCGAGGGCAATCAAATCCTGCCTCTCATCCTCTGACATATCACCCTTGGAATACCTCAGAAAATCATATCTGACAATATCATAAGCATACTGCCGGACATCTTCGTCAACATTTTTAAGCGCGTCAACTATCTTATTATCAATAGCCTCATATCCGGTCCTCACGAGGTCAGTGAACACTTTACGCGGTATACTTGTCGTCTCAATTACCCTGTTTGCCGCCATCTCTTTTCCCTCATCGCTTATATAAAGAGAGGCCGCCGAACCTTTTTTTATCTGAGAAATCCTTTCATACACTTCATCCGGTATTTCAGAGCGCTCAACTTTCCTCAATGGCGAAACTGCGCCCATATTGTTAATGTTGATATCACTTGTATAAATATTCATTCAATCACCCCCGCTTAAGCCGTAAAATTAAATCTGCTTCCAACCAACTTTTCCTCTTCTGTCTGTACACTGTCAATCATCGACGACTGCATGTAACCGCCTACCTGTCTAATCAGCTCCTCTATCGACGAAGCGGATATAGTAACTGTATCTTCATCCTGCACTTTCCATTTGTCACCGTCGTCTCTGCTTTTTCCGAGCCATTCTTCACGTTCTTCCCTCTTTACATTCCTTGCCTCGGCTTTCTTTGCCTCTCTCCTCTCCCCCGCTTTCTTTTCTATACGCGCCTTCTGCGCGTCCGAGCTTTTTTTCAGAACCGCAAAAAATGACGCCGTTCCATTATCATTAATCTTCATACCAAATGACTTTACATTTGCCCCTGTTTTTGCAAGACCGTTTTCCATCTTTGAAATTTGGCTGGCGCCTCTGGCTATAATGCTTTCGTACTGTTTGCGGTAGTTTGCGTCCTCCGCCATCTTCTCAATCTTATCTTCGTCGATAAGAACAACCATTTTACCCGGAGTTGCAAAACTTCCCGCCTGAGCCTTTGCAAATTCTTTCTGGTCTCTGCTAACAAGAATAAAATCCATATTTGAATATTTCTTCTTTAGCTCTTCATAATACTTGGACGCCTTTTCACTCAGTTCAGGCTCCCCGATAGTTTTACCTCGAACTTTGGTTTTCTTTACTGAAGATGCGTTATCCTCGCCTTTTGTCTGATTAACAGAACTGTTATACGCAGACGCACTGTTGACATAATTAGATATACTACTCATATCCGACCCTCCATGTTCATTGATAAATCCGGCAGTTAACTCCGTTTAACTGCATTTTTTGCTACTTCTTAATATATCTATCGGCAAAAAAGGTTAAAGTAATTATATTTTAACTCTTCTTAAAGTTTTATTAAATCCATTCCATGAAAGAATAAATGTCATTAAAAGCGCTGAAATAAATATGACCGGCAGGCTGCCGTCGTATGCGTGCAACCTGTCAACAGATTTCAGATATACTATGGCCGGCGCATGAAGAAGATATACTGACAGCGTATTGCGCCCGACAAAGCTTATACCCCGTATGTTTTTTTCAGGACTCCACGCCGCCAAAAATAAAAGACCGGGAAAAGCGGCCATATACACCAATAACCGTATATACCATGTGCAGTCCGTACCGCGATAACTCTCAGTGTGACAGAGCCATGCAGAATCAATAATTTTATAATAGCGAGCTATAAATAAAATAATAGCAAAAAACAGAACAGCAGAAATTACTCTCACAGCTGCAGTTCTCTTTTCAATTATCCCGGCAATATACTTTCCGTCTTTCTCATAATATCCCAGCAGAAAAAAAGGAAAGAAACAAACTATCCTTGACATTCCCATAAAATTAGCTGTGTCTTCGTTATAGCCTATAAGAATTCCTGCAATTACCGATAAGCCGATAATAAATGCACGGTGACGTTTGTTATATGTGAAAATTAGCGGTACAAGAAGCTGATATGTCATCATGGCAAGCAGATACCAAAGCGTGTATCTGGGCGTAAAAAACTGAATATTAATTGAAGCTGCAGACAATTTTCCCTCCTGCAGCTTAACTGCATAATTAACAAGATAATTTACCATCTGAAATAAAAGATATAACGGTATCAGACTCCTAAAAAGCTTCTTGGCATCGTTTTTTGTGAAATAGCCGGTCACAAACAAAAACGCTGGCATGTGAAAACTGAATATTATTTTATATATTATATCAGCCGTATCGTTGCCAACTGCAAATTTGCTGAGCATATGCCCTAATACAACCAAAAAAATCAAAACCGCTTTCATATTGTCATATTTATATTCCCTGCCCTGTTCCATCACGCCACCGCCTGATAACTATCTTTTATATTAATTATGAGTAAAAATAACCTTTTATATAAATAATTATCAAATAAAATTTACAATGACATATCAAACACAAAACCGAGAATTTATTAATGACCTTATAAAATTTATTCTTTTTCCTAAAATATCTGCTATACTATAGAAAATAGCAACACATAATCCAAAGTAATATAACAATCATATGAAACCCGACAAATACATAAAATAATTTACTTTAAAGAAAGGGGTAGCGCGGCATGACATCTTTTGCAATTTACCAGACAAAATTCGGAATGTATCGAATTGAATATGACAACGGTGTCGTTACCGGTCTAAGGCTGTCCGGTGACAATTCTGTCGGAGGCGCCAGAAACGAGCTTACTAAAAATGTATACATCCAGCTTTCGGAATATTTTGATGGCAAAAGAACATCTTTTGACTTTCCGTATGAACTTAGGGGAACGGAATTTCAAAAGAAAGTTTGGGCCGAACTCTGTAAAATACCTTACGGCCGCACAAAGTCATACAAAGAAATCGCGAAAGCTATCGGAAATCCGGCGGCCTGCCGCGCTGTTGGCATGGCAAACAATAAAAATCCTATAGCAATCGCAGTTCCATGCCACAGAGTGATAGGAAGCGACGGTTCCCTCACCGGATACGCTTCGGGAATCACCTTGAAAAAAGCCCTTCTTGAGCTCGAAAGAGATAGCTCGGCGGGTTCAAATTGGCCCCGTTGAGCTATCTCATGATACAGTAACTAGCGTATTATTTTTTTTACAATACCTGATACCACTAGTACAATAATATTTACAATTACTATGCTTGCACCAGTCGGCGCCGCACAGCAGTATGAAAATACCAGACCTGCTGCAAAACAGAATACGGATACGACCGCTGAAATCGTAATTACACTTTTGTATGTCCTGCAAAGCCTCATAGATGTCATTGACGGGAATATAATAAGGCTTGATATGAGAAGCGCGCCCATCATCCTCATGCCGAGCACAACGGTTACAGCCGTCAGTATTGCAAGTATCATATTGTATATGTTCGTCCTGATACCTGTCGCTCTGGAAAAAGTCTCGTCAAATGTGACCGCAAATATCCTGTTATAAAACAACAGATATACTGATATGACGATACAGGACAATATTATGCACAATATCGTGTCAGCGCTGTTCAGCGCAAGTATACTTCCAAACATATAGTTATATATATCAGTATTCACGCCGGTAGTCATTGATATTACCATAACCCCCACTGCGAGCGCACCGCTCGAAACAACCGCTATTCCTGCGTCACCGCCCATACTGCTCTTTTCACTTATGCGCAGCAATAAAAATGCCGTCACGATACATACCGGAATTGCAACCGCAAGCGGAGCCATATTAAACACGGCCGCTACAGCCATTGCACCAAAACCAACATGCGAAAGCCCGTCTCCAATCATCGAGTATCTCTTTAGCACAAGGCTGACGCCGAGGAGCGCGGCGCACAGGGAAACCAGGACTCCTACCACCAGGGCCCTCAAAAGAAAAGGATATGAAATTATATCTAAAAACGCCTGAATCATCTCGTTCCCCTTTCACTCAAAATAAGGGCCGCATCACTGCCCATATAATCCAAAGTCTTTCCAAAATAAAGCTGGGTGTGCGAAAGGTGGAGTATATGGCTCGAATATTTCAAAGCCGCATTAATATCATGTGAAACCATCACGACCGTAATCTTCATCTTTTGATTAATCTGATTTATAAGCTCATATAAATCAGCCGTAACTATAGGGTCAAGCCCTGCCGCCGGCTCATCTAGGAGAATCATCCTGCTCGTGGCGCAGAGCGCCCTTGCCAGAAGCACCCTCTGCTGCTGCCCTCCGGAAAGCTCCTGATAGCACCGTTTTTCAAGTCCTGCAAGCCCCATAAGATTAATCTTATCAAGCGCCTCCCTCTTCTGCTTTTTCGAATAAAAAGGACGTAATCCCATACCGTTTAGCGTTCCTGACAGCACAACCTCAAATATACTGGCCGGAAAATTGCGCTGGATGGCCGTCTGCTGAGGAAGATATCCTATCTCGGAAACGCGGAGTCCGTCAGACATTGAAATGCTCCCCCTCATGGGATTTATTAGTTTTAAAAGCCCTTTTATAAGCGTGCTTTTTCCAGCTCCGTTCTCTCCGACCACACACAGGTAATCTCCGCTTTCTATTTTAAAATTTATATCTGTGAGAACTGTCTCCCCGTCATAGCCGAGCGTAACGTCATCACAAGTAATCAATGCCATCAGTTAAGAGCCTCCTTAAGAGCTTCAATATTCCTTTTCATCAAGTCAATATATCCGACACCCGAATTAAAATCTTCCTTTGATATGTTATGGCATGCGTACAGCGTGCATACTGAAGCTCCGGTTTCCGCCGCAACCGCATCAGCTATAGCGCCGCTGCTCATCTCATTTTTTAATACCACCGGTATATTTTCCTGCTTAACCTTGTCTATAAGAAACTTAATAGTGGCCGCGTCCGCCTCAGTATCTGCAGAACACCCCGGAAATGCCGCATAGTAGTCAAGACCGAACTCCTCGGTAAAATATCTCATCGGAAATCTATCTCCAAACACCAAAAGCTTCCTTGGCGAACCACCTACTACCTGAGCTATTTCGTCGCGCACGGCTGACAGACTTTCAACATACTCGTCAAGCCTCGTTCTGTAGACGTCCTCGTTTTCAGGGTCAATCGCCGCAATCTCATCTTTCACAGCTTTTGATATAACTATTGCATTGTCAACCGACGCCCACACATGCTCGTCAAATTCTTCATCTTTTCCGTCCGAACCGAAGCTCTCCTCATCTGCATTAGCTCTGTCATCACTGCCTGCGTCACTGTCTCTTTCACCGCCGTCGCCTTTTTCCTCCTGCATTCCCTCGACAATCTCCTCAGCATAAACTTTATCAACAACATCCATCATGCGAAGCACTCGAACCTTTTCGCCAACCGACTCTAAAACTCCGTCAACCCACTTCTCATTTTCCCCGCCATTGTATATGAATAAATCACAGCTGCCGATACTTATTATATCCTGCGGCGTTGGGTCATACGAATGGCTCTCCTCGCCGGGTGAAAGCAGCATATTTACATCTGCTCTGTCTCCCGCAATCTGAACCGCAAAATCATAGGGCGCATAAAGCGTCGTGACAATTTTAATCTTTTCCCCGCCATTTTCTCTGCCCGCTTCAGCAGCGGGACCGCTGTCAGTCTTGCCGCATGACGCTGTCAGCATTACCATAAACATTAATAAAAATGCTGCAGCCGGTAAATATAATTTTTTCATGATATTACTCCCCCATCCAAATCCAATTCTCAATAATCTTCTTCCGGAAGACTACACTTTTCACATCTTCCCATGAGAAGCGTCTCTTTCAGGTCAAGGTCGAAATTTCGGCTTTCATGTAATATTTCCATCAGCATCTTAGACTGTCCGTCATCCATATGAAGCACCTTACCACACTCCCTGCATTTCATATGAAGATGCGAGGAACAGCCCTCAGCCGCGGAATATTGGTAGAGAAACTGTCTGCTGTTCCCCCGTATGGTTCTCCTTACTATTCCCTCGTCAACCATCCTGTTAATAAGCCTGTACACTGTACTCTTACCTACATTTTCAATATGCTCCGCAATCTCTTCAATTGTATACTGCCTGTCCGCATTATTTTTCATAAAATCAACTAAATGTTGTCTCTGGCTTGTATTATATGTCTTCATAATCGAATCATATCCCTTTCCTAAGCCCCCAATTCTAATAATCTGGATAATCAGCGACGCCAAATAGCCATGTATACAAGCCAAAAAGCATGCGCTCTAAATTGAGAATATCTCTCAAATCAGAGTACATGCTATTTTATTAAATGTCAAGCTTTTTCTATTCTATTTTGCACCATGCAATTAACGGTTTTTAACTTTCATTTGCAATGTTGCAGACATAACAATATCTGATACGCCTACAGTCATATTGATATGTATGTTTACATCACGGCGTATTACTCTCGAATGCGCGCCAGCAGCGCCGTTCCCTCCACTCCCGGAAGCTTTATTTTTAATTTTCCGCTCACGCCGGTCAGTATCAGTTCTCTCGTCATATTCCACACGTCGATTAACTCAACGTCGTAACTGTAATTCTCCGATAGATTCAAGTCGGTTACCGCCGCACATTTTCTTTCAAGGTATTTTATGTACGCTTTCTCGCCTACGCATCCGGCATACTCCTTTCCGCTGAGCATGGCCCCTTTTGCCCTGTCCCACGGAACGCTGGCGACCGCCCGCCAAAAGTCGTTTTCAGCGCTGTCCGGCTCGGCGTTTATCTCGTCATACTTCTCCCTGGAAAATTCGAAACCGCAGTACGTAACCGGACCCGGCAGCGAATCAATGATGTCTTTCAGGAATGCTATGCGCTCCGGACTCTGCCCTTTCAGTACGCCGCCGCGGGACCACCACAAAATATCGTTGTCCGAAAGATAAGTCTCCCCGTGCGTGCAGTAACCTCCCTGCACCGCCGCTATCCAAAAACGGTTGACCATCTCAAATGCCGAGATGTTGCCCCACTCATACGCAATGTTCCCCTCATAACAACACTCGTCCACCATAAGGGGCTTGCCGTATTTTCTTATAAAGCCGCTCACCTCGTCGCAGCTCTTAATCTGCAGGCATATATGCGTCGTATGTTTATTGTCAAAATCCCAAAATTCTATACAGTTGTGATTGCTGAGCAGATGGTTAAATGTATCTTGCCCGCTGACAAACTCCGCAATGTCCTCCCACTCCTTTTTTGTATATTTCATTAGGTCAAATTCATTCGCAAGGCTCCACCACACATTCGGAAATGCCGCAAGACGCCTGATTATGTAATCAAGATACATTTTCGCCTCGTCCAACTCCATATCGGCAAAACCCCAACGGTCATACGGGTGAAACAAAATAAGGTCGCACTGTATCCCCATTTCGTCAAGCTCTATTATTCTCCTCTCGAACTCGTCAAAAAACTGGAAACATGGCCTTCGCGTGTCAAATTTCCCGTCGTCATTTTTTTCAAACGCAAACAATTCGGGCTCATTGTGGTTAAAGTCATAGTGCTTAGGAAACACGCACATCCTCACTTTGTTAAACGGAGAATGTGAAAGCGTCTTCATCGTCATGTCGACAAGTTCCTTATCCTGATGGGTAAGCGCATAAACCGTTGTCCCAAACGGATAGAACCACTTTCCGTCATCATATCTAAAGTGTGTCCCGCACGCCCTTACGATACCATGCGCGCTCGCACCGCTTCCCGCTCTCTCGCACATCACGCTCCCCGAAGTTTCCACTTCACCGCGTACCTCGTATGTATATTTACCGCAGACCAAGGGATAGAATCTAACTTTCACGAGATTATCCCCTGCCGCAAAGCCCCTGACAACAGTTGATGCACCGTGTTCGTCGGTAAACACTGCCGTCACATCACCGTAAGGGTTATCACACGCAAATGACATTTCAAAAGTTTTGTATTGTATCATATAATCCTCCTACAGCATAAAATGTATGCCGTTAAATATAATATAATTAAGGTTCAATTGTACAGATAAATATTCATAAAATATTGTTTTTACATGCAAACTTACAGTATTACATTGTATTTTATAATATAAAATTTAATATGCTTCACGCCCATACAGCAATGACAAGCGTTCCCAACACCATAAGGCAAAGACCAATCAAAGCCTTAATGCCAAGCCTTTCTTTAAATACTATCCCTGAAAAAATGACCGCTACAACTATACTCAGCTTGTCTATAGGAACAACAACGCTTACGACACCGTTCTGAATTGCATAATAGTAGAACAGCCATGACGCTCCCGTCGTAATACCCGACAAGGCTATAAATATGACCTCTTTTTTGTCAAGCTCTCTGACTCCGGATTGTTTATTTTTAAGAAACACAATGAACCAAGCCATTACAAGCACTACGCCTGTCCTGACGGCCGTCGCCAAATTGGATTCGATTCCTTGTATACCTATCTTTGCAAGTACCGAAGTTAGGGCGGCAAATACCGCCGACAATATGGCATATAGTAACCAGCTCTTATCTTTTCCTGAATGCAGCGACTGTTTCTTCTCAATCATCATATATATTCCGACTGAAAGTATAGCCGTGCCGAATAGCTTTGCCGCAAGGTTCTCCGTCTCGCCAAAAATAATAATTGCCGCGAGCACAACTAAAACCGTACTGGATTTGTCAATCGGAACAACCTTGTTGACATCCCCAACCGACAGCGCCTTAAAATAACACAACCACGAAGCCCCCGTGGCTGCGCCTGAGAGAGTCAGAAATATAAGTGATTTTCCGCCTATATACCCGACGTCTCCGACAGAACCGGAAATAAACGCCATCACCCACGCAAAAAACAGTACAACTATAGTCCTAAGAGCCGTGGCTATATCGGAATCCGTCTTTTTTATTCCGCATTTTGCAAGAATTGAGGTGAGTCCCGCAAAGAACGCGGATAACACCGCCGCGATAATCCACATTTTTTTCTCCTTATTTGAGTAGAAAATTTCTCAAAATTCCAACAAATTAAGAAATTATCAGGAAATTTTTCCAAAATCCTCTTCTGTCAGGTAATCTAATACAGACAACTGTCCATCTAAGAATCCAAATTCAGATACGACATAAGCTCCGTTTTCTTCTATATAATGCACTTTCATAATTGATTTGTCATTAAAACGGTGGTAACTGTAATCGGTATCGACATATGCGGACGGGTCTTTACTAACTATTTCTTCTTTAGTCATTCCTACCGCAATCTCATCTGACAATGATTTATCTGCAAGCTTTGAAACAAGTATTCCGTCTGCCGCATAATACTCTTTACCATTTGATTCAAAGAGCAGAAACAAATATCTTCCGCCCTCCACTTTCGTGACAGAATAATACCTGCCGTTATTATACCTGACCAGACCGACGATATTCTCAGCCTGCAGACTATCCATAACGTATACAGCCGACATGTTTTTTAATATTTCACTTGGGCAGTTTAATCTATCAATGTCGTCTGATAACGCCTGCTCATCTAATGTCGCTATGTCCGTCTCATTATCATAATCAAGTATTATTTTTTTCTGTCCGCCATTTTCCAGGCTGCAGCCGGCAAGTATGCACGCCAGCAATAATAACACAATTACACTTTTTATATTCATATTTTTAACTCATTCCTTTGAATAAACATTTTTAATATATACGCGAATATTATATCACAAAATAATTGTGAAATGCCACAAATAAATACCTTTGGACCTTAACATCATATAATACTTATTTTGTTTTATATATAAAAGGAAAGCCCAAAAATGTTATAATATGTAATATTGTATTGTAAAAATTTTACTGATATGTTAATATAGATGTAACGCTAATACATGAAAGGAGGTATTTATTAATATAATATATTGAAATATAAGTTAGTGTTATTTTTATAGTATGTTAAAACTGTAACAGATTAAGGGGAAGCTTTTCGGTTAAAATGTCATGGGAAAAAATATATGATAGTGTCAAGTGAAGTATGAAAAAATGTTACAAAGAAAAAGGGCAAATTTGTA
>CAOKVX010000025.1 GCA_948472945.1 uncultured Clostridia bacterium | reverse complement strand
TACTTTATTCAAAAAATATCATTTTAAGGCTTGACTTTTAATAGTTAGTCTTCCTCATAATGCGTACGCATATTTTACAATATTTACATTATACACAAAAACACTTCAAAATTCAATGTTAAAGCTCCCGCTGCCAATCTTTTTTGTAAAGTTTTTACTTTGAATATATTCCCAAAAGTCAGAATATATCCCCAAAATTCATATTGAACGCAACAATCCAGCTTATAGTCCCTAAAAGATGAGCCCCTTAAATTCAATATTTATTCATAGTATTGACATACACCCACATTAAGTTATATCATATTATGTGTAGATAATAACTAACAAGGGAGTAACCAACTATGACAGGTCCGGCACTAATGGCGGCAAGGATTATGGCCTATGATTCGTCTTATTCCAACTCATATAATATGTCAATCTTTAACGAGTATGAGCGAACATACGAAATTTGTAATGAACATACCGTTTGTATGTACAGCGGTAATGTTATAAAATTTAATACATACAAACTCAAAGAACCTTTCGTCGTGAACAATCACGACAAGGAATTCTACAGGACGCTTGAACATATGCGTATTGAAAATTCAGTTGTGGATGAACAGGATGATTCTTACGGTGATGACGCCGAGTACGATTACGAGATGAACCTGTCAGAGGATGAAACCGATGCAAAGCTGCTTACAGATACCGAATACTCATATGAGGACTCCGCAGATGCAGATTCAGGCAGCTACGATTACATCTCTGACGATTCTGATATAGTTACGGGCGATGAATAACTTTTAGTATACAGTATTACTAAAAGTTATAATCATTTGCTTTACGTATCATACTAACCCGTTATAAGCTTTGGTTTTACAATATCATACTGAGCTGTATTCTTTTCTTTTCAAGGTCAATGCCTATAACTTTTACTTCAACTATATCACCAACGCTGACAACCTCAAGCGGGTGCTTGACAAACTTCGCGTCAGTGAGCTTTGAAATGTGTACAAGCCCGTCCTGATGGACCCCTATGTCGACAAAGGCACCAAAATCAATTACATTTCTTACTGTGCCTTTAAGAATCATGCCCTCTTTAAGGTCTTTCATATCAAGTACATCCGTGCGAAGAACCGGCTTTGGCATATCATCCCTCGGGTCCCTTCCGGGTTTCTCAAGCTCTTTTATAATGTCAGACAGCGTCTCCTTTCCAATACCAAGCTCGTCCCCAAGCCTGTCTCGGTCTTTCGCAATCAGTGACAGGCCCGTAAGTCCGCCCGAAAGTTCCGACAAATCAAATCCAAGCTTTATTATAAGCTTTTTCGCCGCCTCATAAGACTCAGGGTGTACGCTTGTGGCATCAAGGGGATTGTCTCCATCCGATATCCTTAAAAATCCTGCGCACTGCTCATAAGCTTTCGGACCGAGCTTAGCGACCTTGAGAAGCTGTTTTCTATTTGAAAACCTTCCGTTATCTTCCCTGTATGCGACTATATTTTTTGCAATCGTCTTTGAAATACCTGATACGTAGCCCAGCAAGGCGGCAGAAGCCGTATTTACGTCAACCCCTACGCTGTTAACGCAGTCCTCAACCACTCCGCCAAGAGCTTCGCCAAGCTTTTTCTGGTTCATATCATGCTGATACTGTCCTACGCCTATTGATTTAGGCTCTATCTTTACAAGCTCTGCGAGCGGGTCCTGTATTCTTCTCGCAATAGAAGCCGCGCTTCTCTGTCCCACGTCAAAATTAGGAAACTCCTCCGTGGCAAGCTTGCTTGCGGAGTAGACGGAGGCTCCCGCTTCATTTACTATAACGTAAGAAACACCCGGCATATTTTTCAACATGTTTACTATAATCTGCTCTGATTCCCTAGACGCAGTTCCGTTTCCCACGGAAATGAGACTGATATTATATTTATTTATAAGGTTTTTTACAATTTTCTCTGTCTCAGCCACCTTATTCTGCGGCTCTGTGGGATATACGACAGTCGTATCAAGCACCTTTCCGGTCTCGTCAACCACGGCAAGCTTGCATCCGGTACGGAATGCCGGGTCCCATCCGAGAACTACCCTGCCGGCTATAGGCGGCTGCATAAGGAGCTGTTTCAGATTTTTTCCGAATACATTTATCGCGCCATCCTCGGCCATTTCAGTAAGCTCGTTCCTTATCTCCCTCTCAACCGCAGGGGCTATAAGCCTCGAATAGCTGTCCTCAATCGCATCTATAAGATATGGTGTGGTTTTAGGATTATCCCTGACTATTATCTGTTTTGCCAAATATCTTATAATCTTCTCAGGTTCCATGTTTATTTTGACGGTAAGAAATTTTTCTTTCTCCCCGCGGTTTATGGCAAGAACCTTATACCCGCTCAGACGCGCTACCGCCTCGCTGAAATCATAGTAGTTCTCATATACGCTCTTTTCCTCCGTATCCTTAGCGGACGATACAAGCGCGCCGTCCTTTTTTGTCATTCTCCTTATCTCTATTCTGTAGTCTGCCTCGTCCGAAATCGCTTCCGCAATTATATCGGATGCTCCCGCTATAGCCTCGTCCGCAGTGTACACTTCCTTTTCCTCATTTATGTACGCTTTCGCTTCATCCTGTATATCCTTATCAGTAACCTGAAGCCTTATTATATCGGCAAGTCCTTCAAGTCCTTTTTCCTTTGCAATCGTAGCCCTTGTCCTTCTCTTAGGCCTGTACGGCCTGTAAAGGTCATCCACTACGACCTGCGTCTTTGCCTCAATTATTTTCTTTCTCAGTTCGTCGGTCATGAGCCCTTGCTCCTCAATCGACGCAATAACGGTATTCTTTTTATCCTCAAGATTGCGTATATACGTAAGTCTCTCGCTCAAACTGCGCAGCTGCTCGTCGTCAAGCGAACCGTGTTTTTCTTTCCTGTACCTTGCAATAAACGGTATCGTATTTCCCTCGTCAATGAGCTCTATTACAGCCTCCACCTGCCATAAATTAATACCAAGCTCGTCCTTAATCTGTTCTGCTATACTCATTTTTATAATGCTCTCCTTGAAAATTGATATCATATCCGCATATCAGGGTTACGGGTAATGTTTAATTAAAATATTAGGTCACATGAAACTCTCAAATCATTAACTGAACGGCCGACGCTTATCGTGTACTTGCCCGAATCCGCCCTGAATGTTCCGTCTGACACAGAATAATATTCAAATGCTTTCCTGTCAAGCTTTATCGCAACGGACCTGCACTCACCGGGTTCAAGGCCAACTTTCTTAAATCCTTTCAGTTCAAGCGCCGGCCTGTCTACAACAGGGTTATGTGCCGTTACATAGATTTCTGCAACCTCTTTTCCAAACACAGATCCTGTATTGGTAATCTCAAACGCCACCTCGAAAGAATCCTCATCCTCACACCTTGAAGCTTTGATATTGCCATACTCGAATGTAGTGTAGGACAGTCCGTGTCCGAACGGAAACAGCACGTCAACACCGCGTGTTGAATAATGCCTGTATCCTACATATATTCCCTCGGAATATGAGCATGTTATCCCTCCGTCCCCGTCATATGTTCCGGGATATTCGCCCACGCTGTGTGCAGGGCAGTCCGAAAGCCTGAAAGGAAATGATATCGGCAGCTTTCCTGACGGGTTAACATCACCAAATATTACCTCAGCAAGCGCAAAGCCGGCCTGCATTCCGTTCATGCTGTTCCATATAATCGCTGGCGCATTTTTCTCAAAAGGTGTCATGTCAACGGCGGAACCTGACAGTATTGAAACTACTGTATTAGGATTAGCTTTTAACAATGCGTTTATGACCTCCCCCTGATTGTACGGCAGTTCATAAGATGTCCTGTCAAATCCTTCCGTATCGTAAGCGCGGTTGAGACCTCCCACAAATATAACGGCATCACATTCCTCTGCAAGTGCAACCGCCTCCTCAAGATACTGCCTGCGAAGCTTGTCAATACTTATAGGCTTTTCACCATTGATTAACTTATCAGCGTCCGCCTTATCCGCACCGTCCGACTCAAATTCCTTACTATCATCGTCCATGCCCGCCGCTTCACACCGGCTGCCGTCAGACGCGTCAAGACTGTTCGCCTGCCAGTCAACCTCGCCCACAACATGTTCCTCATTGTCGACATAGTAACCCTTTGCATATTTTACAACCGTCCTGCTGCCGGTCACCATATTTATTCCCATAAGAGGGGTAATCTCAAACAGCGGTTTTATCTCTGAACTTCCGCCGCCATGAGCAAGTTTTCTGACCGCCGCGTCTCCTATGACTGCAATTGTCCTACATTTATCAGCGTCAAGCGGCAGGATGCCCCTATCATTCTTTAGAAGCACAACGCCCTCGCGTGCCGCGTCAAGCATAACAGCATGGTGTTCAGGGAGATTGTATCCGCCCTTGTTCCTCCCGCCGTCATACAGCATTATTCGTTTCTGCAGGCGAAGTATGCGCGCAACCTTGTCATCTAAAACATTTTCTTCAATCTCACCGGAACGAACGGCGTCTTTCAGAGAATCGGCAAAAAAATATTCGTCAAAATTATTCGTCACACTCATCTCAAGGTCCGTGCCTGCAAGCGCCGCCTCAGCTGTACTGTGTACGGCTCCCCAGTCGGATATGACAGCCCCGTCGTATTTCCAGCCATTTTTTAATATATCGCTTAAAAGTATTGGATTCTCGCTTGCATACAGTCCGTTTATCTTATTATAAGAACACATGACCGAGTATGCCCCGCCCTCCTCTATAGCCATCTTAAAAGCCGGCAGATAAAGTTCATGAAGCGTCCTGTCATCAATGCGCACGTCAACTGACATACGCTCTTTCTCCTGATTATTGAGAGCAAAGTGTTTTACGCACACAGCCACGTCCTTACTCTGGACGCCCTTAATCTCAGCGGCTGCAATTTTGCCCGCAAGATAAGGGTCCTCGCTCATATATTCAAAGTTGCGCCCGCACAGCGGAGTGCGGACTATATTTATTCCGGGAGCAAGTATTACATGTTTTCCGCGCCCGCAGGCTTCGTTTCCGAGCACCTCTCCAAGACTCATGGCAATATCCTCATTCCATGTGGACGCGATAGCCGTACCGGACGGCAGCCATGAAACATAGCACAAAGGCTCGTCTATCTGAACCCACTCGTCATCCTTATGGTCAAATCTTACCCCGCACGGCCCGTCCGACATTACAAGCGCCTGTATTCCAAGCCTGTCAATCCCTTTATTTTTAAATAACGCCGCCCCATGAATAAATCCAATCTTTTCATCAAGCGTCATATCGTTGATTTTATCCTCAATCCACTTCTCCATTTCGGCATCGTAATGCATATTGCGACTTCTCCTTTCATTTATAAACTCGTCCCTTAAACATGAAATATAATTTAGCTGGTTCGCTGTATCATCTTATTTCGACAAATGTCTTGCCTTAATTTTTATCGGCAGGGAGTTTGCGGCAGGCAATGCGGCGCAGCCTCATTGCTATGCATCGGAATCCCGGCGTCATTGCGCAGCTGCCCTTTACTGCATGTTACATTTACCTCTTTTTGTTCACCCGAAAACGGATTATACAGCGTCACGGTTTCATCCATTCCTTCCTGCGGCAGGTATACATGCAGCTCGGAATTAGTAATATAATCATAGTCAGGTCTTGAATCAATTGTTCCGTGCGCAATGACCGCCCCTTCCCTTACAAAGCATGGAATCTCCGTATACGGTATATCTTTAAGCGTAATCCAGGTCTTCCCATCGTATACTTCATTTGAGAAATAATTGACCCATCTTCCGTCCGGAAGATACACGTCGGCCTGTGACTTTTCATTAAATACCGGTGCAACAAGTATGTCCCCGCCGAGCATATACTGCTTGTCGGTGTATACGCACATTTTATCGTCAGGATATTCGAGAATCATGCTTCGCATTAGAGGAAGCCCTGTGTTATGTGCTTCGACTGCAAGTCCGTAAATATACGGCATAAGCCTGTTTTTGAGTCGAACGAACGTCTTTGCTGTCAGCACAGCGTCCTCACCGTAATTCCACGGCACCCTGTAAGAACCGCTGCCGTGCATCCTCGAATGTGACGACATGAGCCCAAAAGCCACCCATCTTTTATAAACGTCCTCAGATGAAGTATCTTCAAATCCGCCTATATCATGGCTCCAGAAGCTGTAACCTGACATTGTCAGCGAAAGGCCTCCACGCAGGCTTTCTTCCATTGATTCATAGTCGGATATACTGTCGCCGCCCCAATGTACAGGGAATTTCTGACCTCCGGCGGTTCCGCTTCTTGCAAACAAAATTGCCTCATCCGCGCCTCTTTCCTCCAGTATTACATTATATACCGCCTCGTTATAAAGATATGAATAATAATTGTGCATTAATATCGAGTCGGCCCCATTGTGGTAGCATACCCCCTCAGTCGGAATCTGCTCTCCGAAGTCAGTCTTAAAGCAGTCAACTCCCATGTCTAACAGCTCCCTTAAATACCCCTGATACCATTTCACCGCCTCATCATTCGTGAAATCAACCACTGCCATTCCCGGCTGCCACATATCCCACTGCCATACGTCGCCGTTTTTCTTTTTTATAAAATATCCGTTATCTCTTCCTTGTGCAAATAGCTCCGAGTTTTGTGCAATGTAAGGATTTATCCATACACATACTTTTAGCCCTTTTGCTTTTATCCTGGCAAGCATTGCCGCAGGTTCGCTAAACACTTTGTCATCCCATTTAAAATTACACCAGCTCATACCTTTCATCCAAAAGCAGTCAAAATGAAATACACTGAGCGGTATCTCCTTTCTCTCCATCTCATCAATGAATCCCATTACTGTGTTTTCGTCATAGTCTGTAGTAAATGATGTAGAGAGCCAGAGCCCAAACGACCATGCCGGAAGTATCGGAGGTCTTCCCGTAAGCCCCGTATATTTAACAAGCACATCTTTCATACGCCCGTACTCATTCTCATCCCCGCATATTACAAAGAACTCAAGGCTTTCGCCCTCTACTGAAAACTGCATCCTCTGTGCAAGCTCGCTTCCAACCTCGTACTCGACCCTGCCTGTATTATTTACAAATACTCCGTACCCTCTGTCTGACATATAAAACGGAACATTTTTGTATGACAGCTGCGTCGACGTTCCGCCATCGTCATTCCACATCTCGACAACCTGTCCGTTTTTGACAAATGGGGTGAATCTTTCCCCAAGTCCGTATATGTGCTCGTCAACTGACAGATTGGTAGCCGCGCACATGTAGTTAACGTCCTCCGGAGATATGTACGCCTCGCCTCGTCCGTCCTTTCTAACGTACATTATGTCGCTCGGCTTAATACGTGTAAGATACTGTTCTCCCCGATAAAATTCGATTGTCATATCATTTTTTATTACAAGCCTTGTCCCGTCGTTTTCAATAACCGTATTGCCATCAATGGATTTTGCTTCGAGTTTGACGGGATTCACATTTACATCGAATGCCGGCACATACCCTGTCTGTCCCTCAAAGTGTGTAAGCTTCACAGTAAATACCCCCGGAGCAGGAATACTTATTCTTATAGTGATAACCGGTACATTAAGCGTACATCCCCTGTTATATATTCTCCTGACAGGCGCGCATATCTTTAACACAGTTCCGTCATTTTCATAATTTGTATCATACATTTCAGTTGGAGAAAGGCATTCCATTCCCTTTTCTTTTAACCAGTGTCCGTGATTGAATTTCATATATTTGCTTATCCTTTCTATTTGGATTTAATTAAATAATTTTGGCTTTTTGGTTATAATATCTATTTACATACACGCAGTGCGCACTCGAAAGCCTACGGCTTTCTCGTTCACGGGCATTCGCCCTATCAGTACAGCAATAGACAGATTCGGATGTAAACATCCTATCTGTCTCCTGCTGTACCGGCACTGCTCATTGCTTTCGTGGACATTATACCATACATATCTTTCCGGGCAAACAAAAACAGGTATCATTTTATTGTATTCAATTAAAAAGACCTCAAAAGACATTTTTCAACTTACCTTTTGAGGTCACATTTTATTACTTATATTTAATATATAATATTCACTGAACCAAATGCATAAAATCAACATTAAAACTGATTGTGCTCTCGTCTACATTGACATAATCCACATCGCTGAACGAAAACAGCATTACCTCGTTTCCGACTATATAATCGCCCCTGTTTTGATTTACGTTTACATAAGCATACTTAACCTTGTCAGAGACAGATGTAAATGAAAACTTGCTACACTCAAGCTTATATCTGTACTTTCCGTTTTCAATCTGCTCAATCTCCTTGATTATTCCCTGTGCAATTACACGCTCTCCTCCAATCTTCGGGCCATTCGGCGCCTGTGTCGGGTTCGGAGAAGATACCGGATTCAATGGGGAATCGGTGCTGATTGGGGGTATGGGCGTTGTAATGTTATTATTTCTTCCTGTTTTTTTATTATTTTTAACAGTTATTGAATACACTGTTTTTTTACCCTTTGTCTTCACAACAACTTTACATTTTCCTTTTCTCAGTCCCGTAATTATGCCCTTTTTCGTTACTTTTGCAATCTTTTTATTCTTTGATACGAATGTATATTTCGTATTTTTTTGCGTCTTAATTTTATAACTATCACCTATGCTTAATAAAATTTTTTTCTTTGCTTGAATATCCTGTGCATCTACAACTAATGAAATAAAAGAAAATATTGCCGCAGATAGCGATAATGCTCTTATTATTTTTTTTATCATGAACTAATCCCTCCTATATTCCACTATATGTATACTTTATGACAATGCTGTTCAATTTATCTGACAGTTTGGCTTATGTATTACATGATAATTGTAATATATTTACACTAATTAGTCAAGTAAATTTAACTTCTCAAATTAATTATCCATAATAAGCATCAAAAAAACACCATCCCGGTTTTACACAGGGATGATGCATTTTATAAAAGTCAATTAAAAACACACTAATCTATAGCACCTGCTCTATTTTGTCCTTGTCACTGTTTTTCTTATCAGATTTCTCAAAATATGCGAAATGTGCGTAAGGGCCCTCGGCGAGCACTCGCTTATATCTCTTAAACGCATTGATTATAATCCAAACGGAGGCCAGCGCGCACGCAAACACGTATGCGTCATATATCAAGGCGCTTGAATTAGCGTCAATCATATTTCCCATTTTTTCCGTGCCGAGTGAATTTATAAGCATGCCGATAAATGAGTAGGCAAATCCCACGGCGGCGCTTATTACAGTAGCTATCACGGTTTTCTTTCTTATATAGCCCTCATAAATGATAATTATCAGGGCTATCTCGACAAGCAGAGCCATGACAACATTGATTCCCTGCATTGCCGCATCAAATGCTCGCGCCTGCGTAAGATTGTCAATCATTGAAGACGCGCTTTCATTATTAACAGTACCGCTTGCGGTAAGGAGCTTCATGAGCTCATCCCTGCCCTGCGTGTTAAATATCTTCACGTAATTATAATAACTGAGATATGTGGCAAGCACGCTAACAGCCTTAAATGACGCAAATCCGACTGCAGAGCTAATTGCGCGGTAAAGCGACGGAACCTTTCTGTTCATCAGCCATATGCACCACACTCTGCCGAGCGAGGCCAAAGACGAGAGAAGCACAGCCGTTATCAAAATATATACAACGTACAAATTATCCGTCTCGTACACATTCATAAACCATCCCATTTTTGTCAGTAAAAATATAATGGGTATCGGAAGCAGGTACTGCGACCAAAAATAAGCTAACAGACCAAGTCCAAAGGAAGATAGGATTCCCGCCTCTTTCTTCCTCGCCATAAAATATATAGCGGCAAACGGCGCTACAACCGCAGCGCCCGACAATATTGCCGTAAATATCATAGCTATCATTACTGAATCAGCAACCATATATTACTCCATTTCCGGTTATTCAGCCAAGCCGAATGCATCATGGACAGCATTGAGCGCCCTGTCTGAATATTTCTCATCAATAAGTACAGTAACCCTGATTTCTGACGTAGATATCTGCATTATGTTAATGTTTGCGTCGTATATCGCCTCGAACATCTTAGCGGCAACTCCCGCATTACTCATCATTCCGGCGCCGACAACAGATACCTTAGCGACATCCCTCGTTATGTTCAGCTCCTGATACTCAAGACTCTTTCCTTCATGTCTTTTAATAGTTTCAATTGCAGTGTCGGTCATATCCTCGGTTACGGTAAAGCTTATATCTTTAGTACCGTCCCTGCCTACGGACTGAAGAATCATATCTACGTTTACATTATGATTTGCAAGATGGTGGAACAGCTTAAATGCTACTCCCGGTTTATCCTTAAGTCCTAAAAGCGCAATCTGCGTAACATTTTTATCACAAGCAACTCCACTGACGAGCATTTTTTCCATATTAACAACCTCCTTAACGACTGTTCCCTCATTTTCATTTAAACTTGAACGTACAACAAGCTGTACACCATACTTTTTAGCCATCTCAACCGACCTGTTGTGAAGCACGCCCGCTCCGAAGCTGGCAAGCTCCAGCATCTCATCATATGTTATCTCATCCATTTTGCGCGCGTTCTTAACAATTCTCGGGTCGGCTGTATATACACCGTCAACATCCGTATATATCTCACACGCGTCCGCATGCAGTACCGCGGCAAGAGCAACCGCCGTCGTGTCGGAACCGCCGCGTCCAAGGGTGGTGTAGTCGCCATAACGGTTAATTCCCTGAAATCCGGTTACGAATACAATCTTATTATTGGAAAGCTCGTACCTTATTCTCTCACAATCTATCTTAGTAAGTCTGGCATTGCCGTAAACACGCGTCGTCTCCATCGGAACCTGAAATGCATTGAGCGAAATTGCAGGAACACCGAGCTCTTTCACCGCCATTGCAGCAAGCGCGACAGATGTCTGCTCACCCGTCGTAAAGAGCATATCCATCTCTCTTTTTGATGGATTATCGCTTATCTGCTTCGCCATATCAATAAGTACGTCCGTCTGCTTACCCATTGCAGATAATACTACTACAACCTGATTACCTTTCTTGTATTCTTCCACACATCGTCTGGCAACATTGAAAATCCTGTCTCTGTCCGCCACCGACGTGCCTCCAAATTTTTTAACTACAAGCATAATTTACACCAAGCCTCCTACTATTACGAAAATCAAATTCTATATTAAACATTTACAAGTAAAGCATTATTAGTACGCGATGTCAAGAAAAATAACAATAATTACAACCTGTAATTAATTTTCTTATAAACGGTACTCTTAAACTGTACTCTTTTTTATTTTGAAATGAAATATGACATTAGTTCATATCCATTTTCAAATATCCTGCCAGTCTCCTCAGCCTGTCTTTCATTGTAGTTTATATCATGGCTGAATTTTTTTGTGCTGTCATAAATCATGTACGGAACAGGGTCGCTCGTATGTGTGCGAACTGCAATAGGCGTAGGATGGTCAGGAAGAATCAGCATCCTAAATTCAATACCTGAATCTGTAAGTTTGTCGTAGATTGGTTTTATAACCCTGCTGTCAAGATATTCAATTGCTTTAATCTTGTTCTCAAGACTACCCTGATGACCCATCTCGTCAGGAGCCTCAACATGAACGTAAACATAATCAAAACCGTCCTCAGAAACCGCTTTTACAGCCGCCTCCGCTTTACCCTCATAATTAGTCTCAAGCGTTCCGTCAGCTCCGTCAACTATAATATTAGTCATTCCGGTGCCTACGGCAATTCCTTTCAGCAAATCAACGGCGGATATCATCGCGCCTTTCTTACCGTATTTATCTTCAAATAAGTCAAGTGCGGGTTTTGTCCCCGCTCCCCAAAACCAAATGGAATTAGCCTTGTTTAAACCTTTTTTAGCTCTCTCTATATTAATTGGATGATTGTTCAGAATATCATATGATCGTTTCATAAATGTTGTTAATTTTTCATCATCCGGCAGATAGTCTCCGATAACTTTCCCAAGTATATCGTGCGGCGGAGTGAGCTCCTTAACGGTTCCATTTTTCCATATCGTAAGATGCCTGTAACTTGTGCCGACATAATATTGATATATATCGTCCTGAAGCTCTCTTTTGACTGCCTCAATCAGCTCAGCCGCCTCACCGGTAGATATTTCTCCCGAGCTGTGGTCTATAATCTTCTTTTCCTCATACGCCCTGCCGTCGTCTGACAAAGTAACTATATTGCATCTTATTGCTATGTCCGTATCTTCCATGTCAACGCCTATACTCAAGGCTTCAAGCGGAGATCTTCCGGTGTAATATTTCTCCGGATTATATCCGAGTACAGCAAGATTTGCCGTATCGCTTCCAGGCTTCATTCCGGCCGGAATATTGGCCGAAAGGCCCACCTCGGACATCGCTGCAAGCTTATCCATAACAGGGGTGTCCGCATATTCGAGCGGAGTAATCCCGCCTATCTTATCTATAGGACGGTCTGCCATTCCATCTCCGAGAACTACAATATATTTCATAATACTTACATACACCTCTCTGTAATTAAAATGATTATCCAAAACTTCTAATATTTATATATTTATAATATTAGAATTATTTAAATTATTTAATGTATTTCAAAAATATATAACTTTAGGGCAGCTGACTGTTATATTATCAGAAACACTATCTGAACATTGAATCATATAATCACGTACCCGTGTTATGATAAATTATTACATAACCCTTATTCTCGTTATAAGCTCTGGAATATTTGCTATCTTTGACTCAAACTCCCTCTCGGCGATATAGTTGGTCAGAAATGCACATTCGCCCTCTATTCCTATGTCAAGTGGAACAATTTTTCCGAAGTTTGCGTTAACTTCGTCAACTATAGAAGGCGTTTCCTTTATGCGGACGAAAAATTTATTTTTTACGTCCTTATAATCCTGCAGCTCAAGTTTTTCACTGTTCCAAATTACCCTTATATTATTGCCCTTATTTCTGGCAGCCTCTATGACGTCCGCTACAACAGCGCTTGCAGTCGGAAGCTTGCCGGCCCCTTTTCCGTAAAACATCGAATCGCCCAGCATATTTCCTCTTACAAATATTCCGTTAAACACGTCGTCAACCGTATACAGCGGATGTCCCTGCTTTACAAGCACCGGCGACACCATTGCCGAAACCTTTCCATCCTCCATCTTGCTTCTTCCGACAAGCTTGATTGTTGCGTTCATTTTTTTTGCATATTTAAAATCAGTTGATGTTATTTTTGTTATTCCCTCCGTGTAAATGTCGTTATAATCAACCTGCTTTCCGTACGCGAGCGAGGTGAGAATTGCAATTTTCCTGCATGCGTCGTATCCTTCGACATCGGCTTCCGGGTTTCGCTCCGCATATCCTAAGTCCTGCGCCTCCTTTAACACATCTTCAAAATCAGCGCCTGCATCTCTCATCTTCGTGAGAATAAAGTTTGTCGTGCCGTTGAGTATTCCGGTAATCTCCTCAATTACCTCCGCAGTAAGTGAATGGTTAATCGGACGTATAATCGGTATTCCTCCTCCAACGCTTGCCTCAAATAGGAAGTTTACATTCTTATCCATTGCAATTGCAAGAAGCTCGGCTCCGTGGCTTGCAACAAGCTCTTTGTTTGATGTACAAACGCTTTTTCCGTTCTCAAGACACTCCTTGACAAACATATAAGCCGGGTTAACACCGCCCATTGTCTCGACAACTATATCAATCTCCGGGTCGTCGACTATAATTTTATAGTCTTTTATCAACAGATTTTCAACAGGACTTCCGGGAAAATCCCTGAGGTCAAGCACATATTTTACCTCAACAGCCTCTCCTGTCCTCTCCGCTATCACTTCGCTGTTTGACGCAATTACTTCGACAACACCCGAACCTATAGTTCCATAACCCATTACTGCAACTTTACTCATAATATATCCTCCAATCGTTTTACTACATTTTAATAGAAACGCTGACAAAAGCGCTTCCGGCACAGGATTTGCTCCGTTACCGTACTTCCTTAGACACAAACTCTGAAATATCATCCTGCTCGCCGCAAGGTATAAGAATATCAGGCGCGATAACAAGCGCAAGCCTGTTATTTCCGACATTAACAACTTTGGTAAAATAGTCGGTTTCACCGGTAAAAATATCCGGCACGCCAAAAACATCACTGTCATCAAACGTCTTCATTCCGTCAACCTCGTTGACGGCAAGGCACACAGCAGTCTTGTCAAGCCTGACAAGAAGATATTTTTTTTGTGAATCGGACTCTTTAATAGAAAATTTTTCAGCCAAGTCAAACACGGGAACAATCTCTCCGCGTACATTTGAAATTCCCGAAATGAACTTAGGAGCGTTTGCCACCGGCGTAACATGTTCCAGCTCTTCTATACCCTCAAGATAATCAATGTTCATACCGTACGGCTGTCCGTTTACTTTAAATATCACTATTTCCATGTGAACCCCTCCTGAAGTATTGCCCTTAATCCCGTTTGCCTGTATTAATCCACTTTAAATATCCGTTTATAAATAAGTCTATGTCTCCATCCATTACCGCATTTACATTACCGGTCTCCTCATTAGTCCTGTGGTCTTTAACCATAGTGTAAGGCTGCATTACATATGAACGTATCTGGTTGCCCCATCCAATCTCCGTGACATCCCCTCGTATATCATCCTGCAAAGCCTGATTTTCCTGCTGCTTCAAAATATAAAGCTTCGCCTTAAGCATCTGCATAGCCTTATCCTTGTTCATATGCTGCGACCTTTCATTCTGGCACTGTACAACAATCCCTGTAGGATAATGCGTAATACGTATTGCAGACGACGTTTTATTAATATGCTGCCCTCCGGCCCCGCTCGACCTGTACGTGTCAATTCTTATATCATCGTCAGATATCTCTATATCTATATCTTCCTCTATATCGGGCATGACATCACATGATACAAAAGACGTCTGCCTTTTTCCGGCTGCATTGAAAGGAGAAATTCTTACAAGCCTGTGTACACCTTTCTCAGATTTCAGATAACCGTACGCATTCTCCCCGTTAATCTGCATTGTGACAGATTTTAATCCGGCCTCATCCCCGTCAAGCGAATCAAGAATCGCAACACTGTAACCTTTTTTGTCAGCCCATCTCTGATACATCCTGAACAGCATACTGGCCCAATCACAGCTCTCGGTGCCGCCCGCGCCCGCGTGCAGCGTGAGTATCGCGTTGTCTTTGTCATATTCCCCTGAGAGAAGAGTTGTCAGTCTCAGTTCGGTAAATTCCTTTACAAATAAGTCTAACTCCTCCTCAATCTCAGGTATGAGAGAGGCATCCTCCTCCTCATACCCCATCTCAATAAGGGTCTTAACATCATCAAATCTTCCCGTCAGTTTTCCAAAACCTTCCACCACAGACTGAAGAGATTTCAACTCTTTCATAAGTTCCTGTGATTTTGCCGCATCATCCCAAAAACCGGGTTCCTCCATAATACGCTGCAGTTCTTCTATCCTCAGCTCTTTACCAGCGAGGTCAAAGTGAATCCCTCACTTCTAACAGCGGACCTTCATAACCGTTTAACATGACTTTATAGTTATCAAGTTCTACCATTTAATCACTTCCTATTCTTAAATAATTTTATTAATTATATTGCTCTAAATTATAATTACTTTTTATTTTTTATAACGTAAATTGCTTATCTTTGTTTTTCCGTTTTAATCTATCTTCTTCCGCAGCACTGCTTATACTTCCTTCCGGAGCCGCAAGGACACGGGTCGTTTGGCTGAATCTTCTTTCCCTCTCTCTTGACAGGACCCTTTTTCGCTGAATCATCCTTGTTGGTTCCCGTCACCTTGGCAACCTCTTCCCTCTCAACTCTCTGCTCAATCTTAACGTGCATGAGCGAACGGATTGTGTCCTCCATTATTGCGTCGGTCATGGAGTCAAACATGTCAAATCCCTGAAATTTGTACTCAAGCAGCGGGTCTTTCTGTCCGAGTGACTGAAGTCCTATACCCTGTCTGAGCTGGTCCATATCGTCTATGTGGTCCATCCATTTTCTGTCTATAACCTTGAGGAGAATAACCCTCTCAACTTCCCTTATCTGCTCCGGGTCAGGGAATTCAGCCTCTTTTGACTCATAAAGCTTAACCGCCCGTTCCTTAAGGCTCTGCATAAGTTCTTTCTTGCCTGTCTTTTCGAGCTCCTCTTTAGTCAGCGTCACAGGTTCCATCGGAATAATCGGCAGAAGCATATCATTTAGTTCTTTCAAATTCCAGCTATCCGGCGTCTGATCGTCGCCTATAACCGTATTGACGGTATTTTCAACAATATCTGATATCATCCTGTAGATGGTATCCCTCATGCTCTCTCCGTCAAGAACTCTTCTTCTCTCTTTATATATAATCTCCCTCTGGTCATTGTTAACCTGATCATATTCAAGCAGGTTTTTACGTATTCCAAAGTTGTTTCCCTCAATTTTTTTCTGTGCCCTCTCAATGGCATTGCTCAGGGATTTGTGGCTTATCTGCTCTTCCTCGCCGATTCCAAGCGAGTTAAATATAGACATCATTCTCTCAGATGCAAACAAACGCATAAGCTCATCTTCAAGCGATATATAGAATTTCGATTCACCCGGGTCGCCCTGACGTCCCGCACGTCCTCGAAGCTGATTGTCAATACGTCTGGACTCATGCCTTTCCGTACCAATAATTTTGAGTCCGCCTGCTTCCTTAACTCCCTCTCCAAGTTTGATATCCGTTCCACGTCCGGCCATGTTCGTCGCAATCGTAACTGCTCCCGGCTGTCCGGCATCAGCAATAATCTCCGCCTCAAGCTCATGGAATTTTGCGTTGAGGACTTTGTGAGGTATTCCCTTTTTCTTGAGAAGATGGCTAAGTTCCTCAGACGCCTCGATTGTTATCGTACCTACAAGAACAGGCTGTCCTTTCTCATGCGCCTCACAGACCTCGTTCACAACAGCTCCCAGTTTTCCCCTCTTTGTCTTATATACGGCGTCATTATGGTCTATACGCTGTACCGGAAGGTTCGTCGGAACCTCGACAACGTCCATACCATATATGTCGCGGAACTCTTTCTCCTCTGTGAGAGCGGTACCCGTCATTCCCGATTTCTTTTTGTATTTGTTGAAGAAGTTCTGGAATGTTATGGTAGCAAGCGTCTTGCTCTCCCTTTTAACCTTTACATGTTCTTTTGCCTCAATAGCCTGATGAAGTCCGTCCGAGAATCTTCTGCCCGGCATAATACGGCCCGTAAATTCATCAACAATGAGCACCTGCTCGTCCTGAACTACGTAATCCTTATCCCTGAACATAAGGTTATGCGCGCGCAGCGCAAGGTCCATGTTATGCTGAACTTCAAGGTTTTCAGGGTCCGCAAGATTCTCAAGCCCAAAAAACTTCTCCACCTTGCGCACGCCTTCCTCTGTTAACGTAACATTTTTCTCTTTTTCATTTACTACAAAATCTCCGGATTCCTGCGTCTCCTCACCCATCATGTAATCCATCTTGCTCATCTCTTTTGCAGTTCCTTTCTCGAGCTGCTTTGCGAGAATATCGCAGGCTTCATACAGTTTGGTTGATTTGCCGCTCTGTCCGGATATTATAAGAGGCGTTCTCGCCTCATCAATAAGAACCGAGTCAACCTCGTCAATAATTGCATAATTCAAATCACGCTGAACAAGTCTTTCTTTATATATAACCATATTATCCCTGAGATAATCAAATCCAAGTTCATTATTAGTAGCATATGTTATGTCGCATCCATATGCCTCCCGCCTGTCGTCATTGCTCATATCATTAAGTATAACTCCTACGGTAAGTCCTAGGAATTTGTGTATCTGTCCCATCCACTCGGCGTCACGCTTTGCAAGATAGTCATTTACTGTTACAACGTGAACTCCGTCTCCCGTAAGTGCGTTCAGGTAAGCAGGAAGCGTAGAAACAAGCGTTTTTCCCTCTCCTGTCCTCATCTCGGTTATACGTCCCTGATGGAGAATAACGCCTCCGATAAGCTGAACCCTGAAGTGTCGCATATTGAGCACGCGTTTTCCTGCCTCGCGCACAGTGGCATATGCCTCTGGAAGTATATCATCCAAAGTCTCTCCGTCCGCAAGCCTCTTCTTGAATTCATCTGTCTTTGCACGAAGTTCATCATCGGTTAATTTTTCAAACTCCGGCTCCAGGCTTTCTATTTTATCAACTATCGGAAGTATTCTTTTTACTTCCCTTTCACTGTGGCTCTTAAACATTTTAGATAAAATCATTTATTTTTCTCCTAATTATATAACCTTTTTTCGGGAAACAACATCCCAAGCTATTGTAACATCAAGAACCGCTAAATTCAAGACCGATTTTTGCATTTAATTATCGGATGCTTATAAGATAACTTACAAGATAACTTATCGTATACCTTATCGGACGCCGTCATATCCATATGGGGCTGTCTGCCGGCTAGTGGAGATATTATACCTTTTAAAATAACTGCTTTTATAATATCTGCTATACTTATAACATCCAGTTAGCTCAACGTCGCCAAAATCAACCATCCTCGGTCGAAGATTCCGAAAACGGATATCTATTCAATGCAAAGACAGTTGAATAAATCAGGTGGCTACGGCGATTGAAACTAACAGAATGTATTCGCAATATAGCAGTTTTCAAAACAGGTTAAAATTGGCGCCGCTGAGCTAACAGCATGCACGTGTGTACGTATGCATGCTTCAACCACCAACATATCAACTTTAAATATATCAACCGTATATAGCCTACCTCCAACATGTCAGCTATAATTGTAATCTGCGACATATAATAACGAAACCGGCGGGCCCTTAACTTTAATTTAACGCACCCGCCGGTTTATTTTACAACGGCCCTCCGCCGTATATTATATAGCTTGTCCTAAATCTAACACTCCGGCTCAATAAGCCCGTATGTATTTTCCTTTCTCTTATATACTACGTTAACCTCATCGGTCTCGGCATTTCTGAATACAAAGAAGTTATGTCCTAGAAGTTCCATCTGTACGCACGCCTCTTCAGCGTCCATAGGCTTAACCGCAAATTTCTTTGTCCTGATAATTTTTATTTCCTCGTCGTCGTAATCCTCCTCGATAAATGACTTGCTAAGGTTAACTGCCGCCTGCTGTTTTTCAATAATTTTAGTTTTATATTTTCTGAGCTGCCTCTCTATTATCTCCTCTACAAGGTCAATCGATACATACATATCGTTACTTTCCTGCTCCGCACGGACTATATTGCCTTTCATAGGTATTGTAACCTCAATCTTCTGTCTCTCTTTCTGCGTGCTCAGCGTGACATGAATCTCTGTATCTTCAGTAAAATATTTTTCCAGTTTTCCGATTTTCTCCGTGACGGCTGTCCTTAACCCCTCTGTAACTGTAAGATTTTTTCCACTGATAATGAATTTCATTATAACCAACTCCCTCAAGCATATTAGCCGCCGACCGCTTTTACTGACAGCAGTCAGTCGACTTAATGCAATTATACCACATTTTACTTTTTTTACAACAAAAGAACACAATTTACTCACATTTTTATCAAATAAACTTTGCATATTTTTGTCTTCTGTCATAATTGTCTCTACAATTCAAAAGTCAAGCCTTTTATTTTATTTAATAAATTTTATATTATTTTAATAATATATGGGATTGATATTTTTGACTACGAACGTCTCCATTTTATGTGGATAACGTTGATAACTTCGTGAATAACTATGATTTCAGCATTAATTTATACACAAAAAACGTGAATAACTTATTATTTCTCTTTTTTTCCAATTAATGCAAACGTATATTCCGAATCTACGTTTTTGTTTTATGGTAATATATTTTGTCATATTTTATGCTTTTATAAAAAAAATATTAAGAGGATGTTTACGGAAAAACGTCGAATTGTTTTAATTATCTGACAATTGTATCATATGATGGCCTTTCAACACCATCCAAGAAGAGTGAATATCCAGTATATAATACCAAATACACAACTTGTGAATACTCCATATAATATAACCGGCCCGGCAATTGTGAATATTTTACATCCGATTCCGTATACCTGACCCTCTTTTTTAAATTCGATTGCAGGAGACGCAACCGAGTTGGCAAATCCCGTTATCGGTACAATTACACCGGCCCCGGCAAACTTTGCAATTTTGGCAAATAATCCAAAACCGGTCAGCAATGCGCTTATCAAAACAAGTGTCAGCGTTTCATATAAAGCGGCGGTGTCCTTTTCAAAGCCCACATATTTATACAGGTTTAAAAGTGCCTGTCCAAGAGTACACACAAGACCTCCTACAAAAAACGCATTAAAAACATTTTTCTTTGTGCTGTGTTTTGGGGTTATACTTGTCACATAGTCGCCATAAAGCTTGTTACGCTTATCGGTATCTTTTTCACTCATTACATCCTTAAGCGCAACGTCAGTTTCTTTATAGTAAAGCTTTTTATAAAAATCTTCATTCTCTAACATATAATTCACCTTCCACATACATTAAGAATACTTTTAGAATATTAACCTAAGCAGTCCTGACCTCTAATTTATTTTAACGGCGGCATACATAAATGATTTCTGATAAATTAAGGAGCTAACCACCCATTTGAAAAAGCTGTATAACTGCTCCTGCACATTTTCCGGCGGCTATTGAAAAGACTATATATTGTATACCCTCTACAAGCCCAACTCTTTTTACGAAAACCGGGAATATTTTCAAAACCTCCGCAAGGGCCATAGCAAGACATCCAACAAATATTCCGGAAAAAACTCCAAACAATACAATTCCTATATAAAAAAACGGAAGCTTTATTTCATATACGAACAAAATATTGCCCAAAGTTCCGCCAAGTATCACGGCATTTTCAAACAGCGAGGTATACTGTGAAGTCCTGGTCCTTTGTGCCAGCCTTGTAAATATCCCAATCATTACTATGAAAGCAAATGTTCCGGCCGCCACCATACCGCCCGCAGCAAGCCCGGTAAATACCATCACCGCCTCTTTAAGATACATCAATGGTCTTTCCCTCCCTTGAAGAATCTTCAATAATAGCGCTGTTTATCTGTTTTTCATAGTTTCTCATCTCAACATGTATCGGCGTAGGGTCCGTTGTAAGTTTCTTTCTTGAAAAATGGTTAAAGAAAACTATTATTCCTATCGGAAGTCCGATACAGTATGACAATTCTAAGACAGAAGGTTCGCCGGCCTTTTCAACTCCCATAAACCAATAATACAGCTTGTCGAATAAGTCCGCCACGCTTACATCCAAATTGAAAGTCATAATTGTAAATGCCGAGCCAAAAAATGCTACAAGGCATACAAATGCCGCTTTCAAGTATTCTATAAAAGGATTTTTGGGACCCTTGCCCTTGCCAATTTTTTCGTCGGCCGGAGGGTTATATTCTATTATAAAATCTTTTTCTCCCTCATTTACAACCGTTATATCCTGTCGCTTTCTATGGATAAGCTCGACAATTTTTATAAACGTCATTGCGTACATGCCGTTTTCGCTGCTCGATATGGACAACACCATAAGCTGGGACAGCTCTTTGGCAATGTCGTGCTTTGCACAGTGTACGCTTGCTATATCAGAGAGAAGCACTTTCTTTTTATTTACCTTTACATGCTGATCTATCTTTATATATAGTTCCGTACTCATAATCCGCTCTCCACCACATTCCGGCTGTCAACCAGAACTCCTTTCATTATCATGGTGGTCTCACGCTGCCAGTACAAATACATCACTATTGCAACCGCTATTATCATCACAACCATAAATATAGTCACTATCCTGCGCACCATAATCACCTCCATAAAAATACATTACCTATAATTATAATATAGGAATATACTTTAGTATGTCATGGCGCTGCAGATATTATTCACATGCCGCTTTTTTTCTCATTTTTAAAAGAACTCTTTTTTCAATTCTCGAAACCTGTACCTGACTAATTCCCATAGCTTTTGCAACCTGTACCTGTGTTTTATCCTGATAATATCTCAATTCAATCAAATTCCGCTCCTCATTTGACAATTCCTCAAGCAGCCCTTTCAAAAATATTTGATTTATTACGACTTCCTTGTCGTCGTCACATCCGGCTTCTCTTCCCTGATAAGTCTCGCTGTATATTGATTCTATTTCCCTGTCCGCCTCGGTCGCTATAACAATATCTTCCTTTGATATACCGGTTTCATTTTCTATTTCCTCAATCGTCGGCTCCCTGTGCATATCCTGCGAAAGTTTCTGCGTGGCCTGTTTGATTTTCCAGCCGTTTTCTTTAATCCCCCTGCTTACCTTAACCATTCCATCATCGCGCAAAAACCTTTTTATCTCACCTATAATCATAGGAACAGCATATGTAGACAGCTTTACATCGTAGCTTGTGTCAAACCTGTCAATAGCTTTCATCAGTCCTATGCTTCCAATCTGGAACAAATCTTCAGGCTCGTATCCCCTGTTTGTAAATCTCTTCACAACACTCCATACCAAAGCCATATTATCCACAATAACCTGCTCTCTCGCCTTGGCGTCACCCTTACCTGCAAGCTTGATAAGTTCAGTCGAATCCAACTGCTCTCTCCATACACTCAGGTAATGCGGCCTCTTTAGCAATTTTTTTACTCATCCTTACGGTTGTTCCCTCGCCTGGTGTGGATTCCACGCTCACTTTATCCATAAATGCCTCCATAAATGCAAATCCCATTCCGGAGCGCTCTAGCTCCGGCTTAGTAGTATACAGCGGTTCCATCGCCTTTTTTATATTCTCTATTCCTACTCCGCCATCCTCGACAGTCACTTCAAATTCATTGCCGGTAATTTTGCAGTCCATGCGTATTTTTCCTTCCTGCATACAATATCCGTGTATTATGGAATTTGTTACGGCCTCCGAAACCGCGGTTCTAATATCCGACAGCTCCTCAAGCGTCGGATTAAGCCTTGCGATAAATCCCGCCACTATCATTCTGGCAAAACCCTCGTTTTCCGGCTCCGTTCCAAATTCAACCGTTGCTTCATATACTTTATTATTATCCCTTTCCATTCATGCCCCCTCCTTCTTATTCACCCTGTTAACTGCCTCTATAACGCTGTCGTACTTTGATACGAATGAATATACTCCCGACATTTTCAAAAGTCTGTCTATGTTTTCAGGCACGGCAGCTACCATAACTTGTCCATTTACATATTTCATTTTTCTGTATCTCCCCATTATCATTCCAATTCCCGAGCTGTCCATAAATTCGACTTCGGACATATCAAATATTACGTTTTTTACATACCCCCTGATATAGTATTTCTCAAATTCCGTTTTTATTTTGTCCGCCACACAGTGGTCAACTTCTTTTTCCACATGTATTATCATGTTGCCGTCAGCAATATCCACATTCATACCTCCCTGTACAATACGATATATTTTTTATACTATATAGTTAATAAAGTGCGCATCCCCCGGAAGGGCTTTTCATATTGGTAACATTTATATACGCATTGCCTAATCGGGCGTAGACAGGTAAAGCATATTATCAACCCTGTTACATATATGAAAAGACGGCATACCATCAATTACATTAACGGTATGCCGTCTGTCTTATCACAACAGGATTTCGGAATCAGTCCACTCTTACCCCAAGCTCCGCAAGACGCGCTTTCGCCTCTCTCACTCTCGAACATTCAGGATAATCTTCTATAATCCTGTTATAGTATTCTTCTGCCTTTTCTTTATCTCCCTGTTTGTGATACAGTCTTCCATAAAAGTAGATTGCATCAAAATTGTCCTTATTAATCTCAAGGGCCTGATCAAAATAATTTTTAGCCTCATCGTACTTCCCGCTATTGTAAGCGGTTCGACCCTTTTCAAAAACTTCGTCGGACGCATTTGCCGCGTCCTGTGACTGTATTTCTTTTACTATATCTTTCGCAGTCTTATCCTCTATTCCTGACATGTCAATCTCTGCAACCGCAGCCAGCGCTTTTGCTTTATCGCCGTCGTTGTACTGCTTATAAGCTGCAAGTATCTTCTGATAAATTTCGGCGGCTGAAAGCGAGGTATCCTCGTTTGCCTCCGCGAGCTGTCTCTCAAGCTCCGCTATATGACTCTCAAGATTTCCCTTTTCATATTCAAGACTCTTTATCTTACTGTCCTTGTCTGCAAGCTTCTCGCCATAATTAGTAACCTCCGAAGCCTTGTCTTCGTTATATTTGTTGGAAAGCGTCGGCATAATCAGGCCGATTCCTACAAACAATCCTATTACCACACCTATCAAGACATTGATAAATGGAAACGCCCTCGGTTTTTCTTTTTCATAAGAGCCGATATGGCTTACAGTCACGTTGTTGTCGCCCTTAAAAACTTTGCGCTCCGTGGCAGCCGCCTTTTTCTCAACCGCCTTCTCAACATTTTTGTTTGCTCCCTCAAGGAGTTTTATATATCTGTTTGTAAGGGTATTTCCGACGTCCGTCTTTTTTGCCCTGACAAGATGGTTTAACGCCTTACCCTCATCGCCGATAATAATATACATAAGTGCAATAAGCTGCTGGGCCCTGACAAAATTCGGCGAAATATTCACAACCTTTTTAAGTTGTATTATAGCAAGATCCTCATTACCCTGTTTTGCCGACTGCAGGGCAGTATTATATTTTTTGATTGTGAGACTCCAGTTTTCCAGCACATGCGGATTAGACTGTATACTGTCGATGTAGTAGTCAGCCTCATTGTTCTCGTCACATAGATTCTTACTGAGAATCCACTGGGTTAGAGCCGCAACAATCTCACCCATCTCGTAATATACAAGGCCAAGCAGATTTCTCGCGTTTACATTTCGCTTATAGTATGTAAGACACCTTGTAAGCGTATCTGCCGCCCCGCTGAGGTCCCGTATTCTTGCCTTTTCAAGCCCTTCATTATAAAGGCTGTTAGATATTCTCACCGCTTTTTTATACACCTGTATGGACTGGCCACACTGGCTGCAGCGGTTCATTTGCATATTGACGGATGCATTACATCTCGGACAATTCATCAACTTATCCTCCAGTCAGACTAACGACATTACTCAGACATTATCTCTTTCATCAAATCTTTGACAATATCGGTTACATCTTCATATTTGTTATTCAAAACGGCGTCCTCAACTTGTTCAACATCCGCAATCGGCTGAAATTTTTCTAGCTCTTCATCAAAATTAATCATTAGTTCCTCCTTAATATTACACAAACATATAATACAGATTAACACTTCAAAATGCAACAACCGTTCGCCGCATAATACGACTTATTTTGAAAGCTGCTCAAGTCTTTTTACAACCTGTTCCATCATATCGCTGTATTTTTTCTGTTTTGCCTTTTCTTCGTCAATCTTTTCCTGAGGAGCCTTTGATACAAATTTCTCATTTCCAAGCATTTTTTCTGAACGCTCAAGCTCTTTTGAAAGCTTTTCTTTTTCTTTTACAAGGCGCTCTATCTCTTTTTCAACGTCCACAAGCTCGGCAAACGGAATGTATATCGCCGCCTCGTGTATTAATATTGAAACTGCGTCGTCCGCAATTCCCGCCTTGTCTTTCTGTACATTTACCTCGCTCGCATATCCAAGTGTCGCAAAAAATACTTTGCTGTCCTCAAATATACTTCTTACATCGCTGTTTTCCGATACAACGTAGAGAGCGGCTTTCCTGCTTGGCGGTACATTCATCTCCGCGCGTATATTCCTAATTCCTTTGACAGCCTCCTTTATTCTCTCAACAGTTTTTTCCTCTGCTTCAAAGTGATAATCTTCCCTGTATACCGGCCAGCTGCTTATCATTATCGACGCATCCCCATCGTTGACAAGCGTACAATATATCTCCTCTGTCACAAACGGCATATATGGGTGCAAAAGTTTCAGCGCGGTTATAAGAACCTCTTTCAGCGTCCAAAGGGCCGCATTCTTAGTATTATCGCTTTCATTATACAGACGCGGCTTCACCATCTCAATATACCAGTCGCAGAATTCCTCCCAGACAAAGTTGTATATTTTATCGGCCGCTATACCAAGCTCATACTTTTCAAGATTATATGTCACATCTTTAACTACGTCGTTCACCTTAGATATAACCCATTTATCTGCGTCCGTTAGCTCAGGCATCTCCGACAGGGCATCCTCTTCTGTAAGATTCATCATAATAAATCTTGATGCGTTCCATACCTTGTTGGCAAAGTTACGGCTTGCCTCCACTCTTTCATTGTAGAATCTCATGTCGTTGCCCGGAGCATTTCCCGTAATAAGTGTGAATCTGAGCGCATCAGCGCCGTATTTATCAATTATCTCAAGAGGGTCTATTCCGTTTCCGAGCGACTTGCTCATCTTTCGGCCAAGCGAATCCCTCACTAGTCCATGAATAAGCACCGTGTCAAACGGAACTTTCCCAACCTGTTCTATTCCTGAGAACATCATCCTCATTACCCAAAACGGAATTATGTCATATCCGGTCACAAGCGTGCTCGTAGGATAAAAATATTCCATCTCCTCGGTCTTATCAGGCCATCCAAGTGTTGAAAACGGCCATAGTGCAGAAGAAAACCATGTATCGAGAGTGTCAGGATCCTGCCTCATGCTTTTACCGCACTTAGGACACACAACTTCATTATCCTTGGACACCACAAGCTCTCCACATTCGTCGCAGTAAAATGCAGGAATCCGGTGTCCCCACCACAGCTGTCTCGAAATGCACCAGTCGCGGATATTTTCAAGCCAGTGGAAATATGTCTTTTCAAAATACTCCGGAACGAACTGCGTCTCATCTTCCTTAACAGCGTTTATTGCAGGCTCTGCAAGCGGTTTCATCTTAACAAACCACTGCTTTGAAACCCTCGGCTCAACAGTTGTACCGCACCTATAACATACTCCTACATTGTGGGCATGGTCCTCAACCTTGACGAGCGCACCCTCTCTCTCTAGGTCAGCCACTATCGCTTTCCTCGCCTCATACCTGTCCATCCCTGCATACCGAGGATACTCATCCGTTATTTTTGCATCGTCAGTCATAACATTAATTACAGGAAGGTTATGCCTAAGCCCCACCTCAAAGTCGTTCGGGTCATGCGCAGGGGTTATCTTAACAACTCCCGTACCAAATTCCATATCTACATAATCGTCGGCAATAACAGGTATCTCCCTGTGTACAATTGGGAGAATAACCGTTTTGCCTACGTAATCCGCATATCTTTCATCCTTAGGATTAACCGCAATCGCAGTATCTCCGAGAAGCGTCTCAGGACGCGTTGTTGCAAGCTTAATTGAACCGCCGCCATCGGCAAGCTTATATTCGAGATGCCAGAAATGTCCGGCCTGATCTTCATGTTCAACCTCAGCGTCCGAAATTGAAGTCAGGCAGTGAGGACACCAGTTAATGATTCTCTCTCCACGGTAAATAAGCCCTTTTTCATACAGCTTGACGAACACCTCTTTAACCGCACGGTTGCAGCCCTCATCCATCGTAAATCTTTCCCTGTCCCAGTCGCACGACGAACCCATCTTCTTGAGCTGCGATACGATTCTTCCGCCATACTGCTCTTTCCACTTCCATGCACGCTCGAGAAAACCTTCCCTGCCAAGTTCTTCTTTTGTGAGACCTTCCTCCCTCATAGCCTCGACAATCTTGGCCTCGGTAGCTATTGACGCGTGGTCCGTTCCCGGAACCCACAAAGCATTGTAGCCCTGCATCCTCTTGAATCTTATAAGGATATCCTGCAGCGTATTGTCAAGCGCATGTCCCATATGCAGCTGACCGGTTATATTAGGCGGCGGCATTACTATAGTAAAAGGCTTCTTACTTTTATCCACCTCAGCATGAAAATATTTCTTTCCAAGCCACTTTGAATATAACCTGTCCTCAATGTCCGCAGGATTATATGTTTTCTCAAGTTCTTTTTTCATTTCCCGTCCTCATTTCTATTAGAAAAAAATAGCCTTCTTACAAAATTACATTTATAATCTATTTTATAGTATTCTAAAAGTTTTGGTATGTCAAGCTGAAATAATTACATAAGACACGCAAGAAGCTAATGCTAATATAGAATTAAAAGCTGTACGTCTCCATATTTGAAAATGGAATTTAACTTTTCACTTCAGCTATATTCAGTATTTTAAGATACCATATCAAATACCTATGTATAATATATTCGGAATATCAGGTGATAAGTATTCTAATCAAAAAAACATTTTCAAGATGAATATGCAAAAATCCTACATGAATTATTAATTTCTCTACTCATGCAGGATTTCTGAATATTATAACATGTCAATAAAACTATTCGTTCCACATATAATTTGGTTCTATATTATTAATATATTTGTTTACTGACTTATTAATTTACACTTAATTCCATACTAATACACTGTTACCTTATCCCAAAAATCTTCAATACCATCTGACTGTTCACCCTTAAGCCTCCATTTTATATACTTCTTCTTTGCTTTCTTAGGCACATATACCTCACAGAATATCGGCTTTACCTCATATCCCGGATAAACCGTACTTTTTTGGACAGAAGGCGGCGTTAAACTTTTAAAACATACACTTTTTATGTCTTTTGTGGACATCATCCATGTTCCTGATAATTTCTTCAATGATTTCGGCAATGTTAACTTTTTAATAACTTTTCCACCACCCAGAACAGATACGCTTTCATCAATGACTTTTACTTTTTCCGGAATAATAACCTGACTGTCGTCGACAATTATACAGGCAAGCACACCTGTTTTCTTGTTATATATTCCGTCATTTTTTTTAACAAATATACGATTCTTGTTATTAATCGTCACCTTCGCCGCTTTGGTAAGCGAAAGAGCATCCTGCGATATCTTGTTCACTGTCGCAGGTATGTTAATTTTGCCTGCATAGGATGTAAACAAAGAATTTTTTTCCAGAGTCTTAACACCTTGTGGAATATTTACTTTCTTAATTGCAGGCGCCACCAAATAAAATTTTTTACCGTCTTTGCTTAACAGCATATTATTTTTAGCCTTAAATGTGCTATTTTCCGAAGATATGGTTAATTTCCGTAATTTACTGCACTTTTCAAAAGCTTTTGCATCTACATAATTTAAATTTTGCGGTAAATCAATCGCGGTCAAAGATGTACACATCTCAAATGCATATTTCTCAATACTTTCAACTCTGTCTGGAATTACAATGGTTTCCACATTGACGAATTGAAGAAATGAGGCGCTTCCAATCGTGGTTAACGAGTTTGGTAATATCAGATTTTTAATACTCCCTCTCTTATCGCCTAACGGAAGACCTGTTATCTTCTCACCCATATCCCAGTCATATCCTAATATGTCGATAAAATCATCATAATCATCTGCAGCTTTTCCACGCAGTTCCCCTGCGCCGCCGATTTTAGTTACAGCTATTCCGTTTATCTCATTCGGAAACTTAATTGTATCTGTATCACTCATTATCTGTGCGCGATATATCCAGCATTCCTTTGCATCTGTAGAAACATATGCGCTATAGGTAACATTATCAACCGTACCTGTCACCTCATTTGTAAGATTCCATTTCTGCAAGGATGCGTCTGCATCAGTTTTTACAATAAAACTAACCGACATCACAAACAACATCATCACAATTGTTTTTATAATATTTTTTTTCATTAAAACTCCTTTCCGACAAGTTATAATTAGGCGTTCGCGAAACGCCAGAACCCGCATAAATACGGGATTCTTTTTGTTACAAAATAAAACAACTCCTCACTGGTTTGTG
>CAOKVX010000024.1 GCA_948472945.1 uncultured Clostridia bacterium | reverse complement strand
GTAGAGCAAGGGACTGAAAATCCCTGTGTCGCTGGTTCGATTCCGGCTCTGGGCACTTTTATTCTCACGAATAGTTAGTCAAGCAGTTGTATTTAGTTGCCTGTAAGCGCTCGCCGAATAAGGAGCATATAAGTCGTGAGAATCAAATATTTAGCCTTAAAAGGCGTATTTGTTAAAAAGAAGCTAGAGCATGCCTCGTAGCTCTGCTGCGGGGTATTTGATTGCTTGTTAAGCTATATTATGGGTCACTAGCTCAGTCGGTAGAGCACTTGACTTTTAATCAAGTTGTCGGGGGTTCGATTCCCCCGTGACTCATTGAAAGAAACCAAAAAACCCTTGGAAATATATTATTTCCGAGGGTTTTTAGTTAATAGACGTGTTGATAAATTGGCAGACAGATATGTCCATTTATATATCTGTTATACTATCCGTTATGTTGGATTTTACAGCCATAGACACCGCTGCGCCATAAAAACATGCCTTAAATTTGGGTTATAATTTTGCAAAGCTATTGTGAATATCAATAGTCCAGTATATTAGTATAATGTATGCTATTCGGTAAACATATTCATTTATAAGGAGGGTATTACATGGAACTATGGGATATATATAATTCAAATAAAGAGAAAACAGGGAGGACAATGAAGCGCAACGACTGGTCTCTTAAAGATGGTGAATATCACCTCACCGTTCTTGGCGTAATTGCCCGGCCTGATGGAAAATATCTTATCAGTAAAAGGGTGATGACTAAGTCATGGGCTCCAGGCTGGTGGGAAGTATCCGGCGGCGGGGTAATGGCTGGCGAAAGCTCTGAGGACGCTGTCAGGAGAGAAGTTCTTGAGGAGACGGGACTTGACGTTACCGGATGGGAAGGCGGATATATGTTTACATATAAACGTGATAATCCCGGAAAGGGAGACAATTATTTTGTAGACGTATATAAATTTATAGCTGATTTTGATGAGAGCGACGTGCATATGCAGGAAGCAGAGACGGATGGCTATAAGCTTGCAACGCATGAAGAAATAAAGGAATATGCATCGGAAGGCATATTTCTTCATTATGACAGTATAAAAAGGGTATTTGAATAAATGTTAATTATTGAGTAAAATCAATTATTGACGTGTGCAGATAGAGTTTATCGAAAATAGATAATCACAATAGTCAGTGATTATTTGTGTGATGTTTGAGCAAACGTATAATTTTGGGGGAATATACTATGTATGACCGTTTAACGAGGCAGGATATTGCCAAAATGGAACAGGAGATAGAGCATCGCAAGCTTGTTGTTAGAAAAGAGGCGCTTGAAGATGTAAAAGAAGCCAGAGCTCACGGCGACCTCAGCGAAAATTTTGAATATAAGGCTGCAAAAAGACATAAGAACAAAAATGAAAGCAGAATTAGATATCTGGAAAAAATGATAAAGACTGCTGTGATAGTGGAGGATGATTCGAATGAGAATGAGGTTGGCCTAAATGATAAGGTTACTATTTATGTTGAGGAGGATGACTGTGAGGAGACATATAAAATAGTAACAACGGTTAGAAGCGATTCACTTAATAAAATTATCAGTATAGAATCCCCGCTCGGAAAAGCGCTCGTCCACAGACGCGTAGGTGACAGGGTATATATAAAGATAAACGATTCATATGGATATTATGTTATTATACGTTCGATTGATAAAAGCGACGACGAGTCGGAGGCGATAAGTACGTATTAAACTTTGCAGGGATATTTAATTAAATATAAATAAATATTATATATATATTTATTTATATATTATATAGTCAATAAATTGTTGGCGAAACATAATTTTATTTGTTCACATTTAAAAGCACTAATGTTAGTTTTGATAAGCACAATTAAGTAATACGTGTTTAAAAAGTGTATCTATAAAATTAATTATTTACAATTGTCAAAATTGTACCTCTGGAGTATGGATTTTAATTTATAAAAGCTTGAAAAAGGTCTTGACAATAACGTAATATGTTAATAAAATGTGTTTTATATCAACATTAAAAATCAATATGAAAAAAGCTGAGAAAAGAAGAGTACGTTAACTGAATTCATTTAAAGAGAACCCGGGTGCTGAGAAAGGGAAATGTAAAGTTAATGGAAGATGGACTTGGAGCTTCGCACCGAGATATATGCAGGCTGATATATGAATCGTAATTTACGGTATAATGATTTACGTATTTATTCTATAATGCATAAATGTATATATTAAGGCTGCGACGGGCGCACCCGTTACAGTGTACGACTGTAAGATAGAATATTTTAAATGTCTTGTGTATAAAATATCATGCAGCCGATGAGGTTCATACCGCGAGGTATGGATAAAATTAAAGTGGTAACGCGTTATGACGCCTTTAGATGTGAAAGCATTTAAGGGCGTTTTATTATATTGGAAAATTTGTTTTTATTGTCGTTCATGGCGGCGCTGAGCTCAAAAAATTCGATAAACGATGGCGGCTCCGTTATTTATTTGAAAAAGAATGATACAGCACACTAGATTTGGAAATAAGGAATTTTGCAAACGCCTATTTAATTCTTAATATAAAAAGGAGATGTTAATATGTGCAAAAAATGTAATGAAAAAGGAACTTATTATCTTACAACGGCGATAGCCTATACTTCAGGTAAACCGCATATAGGAAACACATATGAGGCTGTGCTTGCCGACGCCATTGTCAGATATAAGAGAATGGAGGGCTATGACGTACGTTTTCAGACCGGAACTGACGAGCATGGCCAAAAGATTGAATTAAAAGCTGCGGAGGCAGGCATTACGCCTAAGGAATTTGTAGATAATGTCGCGGGGGAGATAAAGGGCATATGGGACCTTATGAACACCTCATATGATAAATTCATAAGGACTACCGATGAAGACCATGAAAAACAGGTACAGAAGATATTTAAAAAGCTTTACGACAAAGGTGATATATATAAAGACGAGTACGAGGGAATGTACTGTACGCCGTGCGAGGCATTTTTTACGGCGTCGCAGCTTGTAGACGGAAATTGCCCGGATTGCGGACGCCCGTGCCAGCCAGCCAAGGAAGAGGCTTATTTTTTCAAGATGAGCAAATATGCCGACAGGCTTATTGAGCACATTAACACACACCCGGAGTTTATTCAGCCGGAGTCAAGAAAAAATGAGATGATGAATAACTTCCTTTTGCCGGGGCTTCAGGATTTATGTGTGTCAAGAACATCATTTAAGTGGGGAGTACCTGTATCATTCGACGATAAACATGTTGTATATGTGTGGATTGACGCTTTAAGTAATTACATCACCGGTCTTGGATTTGATGCCTGTGGCGGAAGCGACGATATGTTTGAAAAATATTGGCCGGCTGATCTACACCTAATAGGAAAGGACATTTTAAGATTTCATACTATATACTGGCCGATTATGCTCATGGCTCTTGACATTCCTCTCCCTAAGCAGATATTTGGACATCCGTGGCTGCTTCAGGGCGACGGAAAGATGAGCAAGTCAAAAGGCAATGTGCTGTACGCGGACGACCTGGTCGAATTCTTCGGCGTGGACGCGGTAAGATATTTTGTATTGCACGAGATGCCTTTTGAGAACGACGGTATTATTTCGTGGGAGCTTATTGTTGAGAGGATTAACTCTGAGCTCGCTAATACACTCGGAAACCTTGTAAACAGAACAATATCAATGTCAAACAAATATTTTGGAGGCGCTGTTAATAATGCGGGTGTTATTGAAGATATAGATGGCGACTTAAAAGCTGTTGTCACTAAAACTGCGGCTAAAGTGACTGATAAAATGGAAAAGCTGCGCGTTGCAGACGCGATAACAGAGGTATTCAATCTGTTCAAGAGATGTAACAAATATATTGACGAGACAATGCCGTGGGTTCTTGCGAAAGATGAGGAAAAGAAGACCAGACTTGAGACGGTGCTCTATAATCTTGTGGAATCAATCAGCATAGGGGCATCGCTATTAGAGTCTTTCATGCCGGATACATGCGTAAAGATTCTAAAACAGCTGAATTCAAAAAAGAGAACCTTGGAAGAGTGCGTGGAGTTCGGGCTTTACGAATCGGGTACAAAAGTTACGAATAAGCCTGAGATATTGTTTGCAAGACTTGACATAAACGAAGTTATGGAAAAAGTTAAAGAGAGATTTTCCGCAGTAGAAGAAGCAGCAGGCGGGGAACAGTCCGGTTATGAAAAATCAGGCGAGGCTACAATTGATATCGAGGCAAAGCCTGAGATAACATTTGACGACTTTATGAAAATGCAGTTTCAGGTCGGAGAGATAATCGCATGCGAGGAAGTTAAAAAATCAAAAAAACTTCTCTGTTCACAGGTTAAGATAGGAAGCAGCGTGAAACAGATTGTATCGGGAATAAAGGCACATTATACTCCGGAGGAAATGGTTGGAAAGAAAGTCATGGTGCTCGTCAACCTAAAGCCCGCAAAGCTAGCGGGAGTTCTGTCGGAGGGTATGCTTCTTTGTGCCGAGGATGCGGACGGTAATCTTGCGCTGCTCACCCCTGAGAAAGATATGCCGGCGGGAGCAGAGATATGTTAGGAATATTTGACAGCCATGCGCATTACGAGGACGGACGGTTTGATGAGGACAGGGAAAGCCTTTTGTCCTCCATATCCTCTCTCGGGGTCGAATTTATAGTAAATGTCGGCTCAAGTGTGGAGACATGTGTGGAAACAGTCAAAATGACGCAAAAATATCCTTTTATATATGGCAGCGTCGGGGTGCATCCCGAAGAATGCGCAAATATGACACAGAAAGATATTGAAACGATAAAAAATCTTGCAAAAAACGATAAGATTGTGGCCATCGGTGAAATTGGACTTGATTATCATTATTCTGAGCCGGAGCGGAGCGTTCAGAAAAAATGGTTTGTTGAACAGATTAAGCTGGCGGTTAGTCTTCAAATGCCGGTAATAGTGCACAGCAGGGATGCAGCGGCTGATACGATGGAAATAATAAAACATTATGGCGGAAGGTCCGAAAACGGCGGCTGTACAGACGGAAGATATGGAGTAATACACTGTTATTCCGGTTCGGCCGAGATGGCAAAAGAATACGCTGATATGGGCTATTATATCGGTGTGGGGGGCGTGCTGACATTTAAGAATGCTTCCAGGCTGAAAAAAGTCGTTGAACAAATAGATATACACAGACTGCTTATCGAGACGGATTGTCCGTATATGGCGCCTGTTCCGTACAGGGGAAAACGCAATGATTCATCACTTTTAAAATATGTGGTTCAGTGTATATCTGAGATTAAAAATATGGCGGCTGACGAGGTAATAAAAATAACCAGAGTCAACGCGTTAACCATGTATGGAATCGAGGTATAATTATTGGATAATAACGACAGGCATCTTGTGAACCCGCGAAATACGATTGAGATACTAAAAAAATACGATATTCATTTTCAGAAGAAATACGGACAGAATTTTCTTATTGATTCACGCGTGATGGATAAAATTATACGGGCAGCGGGAATAACTAAGAATGACGCGGTGCTTGAAGTAGGGCCGGGAATAGGTACGATGACGCAGTTTTTGTGCGAGGCTGCGGGCAGCGTCCTCGCAGTAGAGATAGATAAGGCGCTGTTCCCGGTTCTTTCAGATACGCTTTCTGAGTATGACAATATAAATATAATACAGGGAGATATACTCAGACAGGATATATGGGAGCTGTCCAGACAGTATAATGGCGGAAAGCATTTTAAGGTAGTTGCCAATCTTCCGTATTATATAACAACACCTATTATTATGGGCTTCCTTGAGAAGGACACGCCTGTTGATAGTATAACCGTAATGGTTCAAAAAGAAGTAGCGGATAGAATGCAGGCCGGACCCGGAACAAAGGCTTACGGTGCGTTGTCTCTGGCAGTACAGTACTATTCAAAGCCTTACCTTGCTGCAAATGTGCCGCAGAATTGTTTTATGCCGAGGCCGAATGTCGCAAGCGCCGTAATTAACCTTGAAAAGTATGATAAACCTCCTGTTGAGACGAACAATGTAAACCTTATGTTTGAATTGATTAGGGCTTCGTTTGGGCAAAGAAGAAAAACTTTGTGGAACGGAATCAAAAATTGTGATAAACTAGACTATGAAAGGGAGTATGTCGAACAGACGCTCAGAAAAATGGGTCTTGACGTCAATGTCAGGGGAGAGACACTGTCACTTGCACAGTTTGCAGAATTAGCCTCATTGTTGTGATTTCCCATATAAGTGTTCAAGCTTTGTTCATAATTTACTGATATAATATGGTATATGAGCATGTTTTTTATGCAGAACATATACGGAAGAAGGGTAGATTATGGGAGATTTACCAATATATTTGGTTCAGGAAGAGGAATGGAGCCAGATGCTTTTATTGTACGATTCGGCAATAAAGGAAATAAGCACAAAGCTTGAGATATTAAATAATGAATTTAAACTGTCTCACCAGTATAATCCTATAGAACATATTTCCAGCAGGCTTAAGAGCATGGACAGTATTGCGAGAAAACTAAGAAAACGAGACAGGGAACTTACGGTTGCAAATGTTATGGGATATGTGAATGATGTAGCCGGATTGAGGGTTATATGTTCATTTTCACAAGATATTTATAGAATTGCTAAAGCTATTGAGAGGCAGAGCGATATTGAGATACTCAAAATAAAGGATTACATTAAACAACCCAAACCAAACGGTTACATGAGCTATCATATGATTGTAACAGTACCTATATTTTTGTCTGACAGCGTTATAAAGACAAAGGTTGAAATTCAGATTAGAACAATAGCAATGGATTTCTGGGCCAGTCTTGAACATAAAATATATTACAAATTTGAAGGCAATGCGCCTCAGGGAATAAGGGCGGAATTAAAGGAATGTGCGGATATTGTAGCATATCTTGATAAAAAAATGTTTACAATTAATGAGAATGTCAAGGAATATGCAGAGAAAGGCAGCGTAAGCGATATGACAATTGACGCTGAATATGACGAAGCCGTTTCGAGAGACGTGAATATTATTGAAAATGAAGCCGATAATAATGGAAAAGATGTAAAGATGGGAATTAATCCATCTATTAAAAAGAGTGTGAGGAAAGAACCAAGAAAGCGCAAGCTTTGGAGATAAAAAAGATGGAGGGATTAATTTTATGGAAGAAAAACTCACAATGGCAGATTTTGAAGATGAAATAAATGCCAGCATGAAGAAATTTAAGAAGGGCGACATGGTTAAGGGATTGATAGCTAACATTGAAGATTATGTTGTTCATGTAGATATCGGTACTTATATGCAGGGTATAATACTTCCGACAGAATTAAGCGACGACCCTTCATTTAATATGATGGATGACCTGACAATAGGTGATGAGATTACCTGTATTGTTGTAGGAGAGGAGGATGCCAATGGGAATCTGATTCTATCGCTAAAGCAGGCGGCAAATATTCTTGCATGGGAATCGCTTGCCGAGGGAAAGGAAAACGAGACGGTGTACACAGTTAAGATTTCCAAGTCCGTCAATGGTGGATGGATAGCTTACCTGAACGGAATAAGGGGATTTATTCCGGTATCAAGGCTATCGTTAAAAAGAATCGAAGATTCGGAAAAAGAAAATTATGTAGGAAAGACGTACGACGTAATTATAGCGGACATGGACGAGGGGAAAAACAGTCTTATTTTATCGGCCAGAGAGCTTGAACAAAAGCGCGCCGATAAAGAACATGAGGAGAAAGTTCTCGCAGTTAAGCCGGGAACAGTTATGAAAGGTATTGTTGAGTCTATTATGCCTTATGGATGTTTTGTTGATATAGGAGGAGGTCTTTCAGGGCTTGTCCATATATCGCAGATATCCCACAGGAGGCTTAAGTCTCCGTCGGAGGAGGTTAAGATTGGACAGGAAGTTGATGTCAAAGTCATTGAAATCAAGGATGGAAAAATAAGCCTCAGCATGAAAGCGCTACTGGATTTTACTGAAAAAAATGATACTGATAAGGATGATAGTCCATCTGAGTACCTTGCAGGTGAAGAGGCAACTACAGGAATGGCATCTCTGCTCGCTGGACTAAAATTAGACTAAATTATTATTTACTGGAGGTTATTATGCCGTCATTTTTAGATGATATATCACCATTTGTAGGAAACGGAAAAAAGAATGAGGACGGGCTTACACTTGAGGAATTTCTTAAAGATTATGATGCTTCTAAGTATAAGTCCCCAAGTGTCACAGCTGATGTAATGGTATTTCGCTATACGAGAAATATTTTAACAATAGAGAGCGGATTATCAATTCTTATGGTTAAGAGAAAGAATCATCCAAGTATAGGGTTATGGGCTCTGCCCGGGGGATTTTGCGAGATAGGAGAAGACCTTGAGGCTACGGCAAAGAGGGAGCTAAAGGAAGAAACCGGTCTCACGGATGTTCCGTTGGAATTAATTAATACGTGGGGAGAGGTTTGGAGAGACCCTCGTTACAGGGTTATAACCGCATCATATATTGCACTTGTGGACGACGCTGTCAGAAAGCCTAAGCCTGTAGCGGGAGACGACGCTGCAGAAGCAGAGTGGTTTAATATAGTGATTGACATCAGGGGAAAATCTGTTATAGAAAAGCAGGGCAAAAAAATTAACAGGATTATGTATACGCTCATACTTAACGGACCTAACGGCGAGGAGTGCAGCGCAATTGTATCGGTTGATGAAAATATAAGAGGAATACTAAAAGAAAGACGCATAAGTGTCATTAAGAGCAACAATATTGCATTTGACCATGCAAGGTTTATTGTCGACGGACTGCTACACATACAGAGGGGAATGTAGACGTCAAAACTATAGGCGACTGTCACGGATACTAAAGATTCCATTATTCGGTTACATGTGCGAGGCCCTGATCAAATATATGCTTTATATGGTCGTCGTCAAGAGAATAGTAGACTGATTTACCGTCTTTCCTTGATTTTACGAGTTTTGAACTTTTAAGGACGCTCAGCTGATGCGATATTGCTGACTGCGTCATACCGAGAATTTCAGCTATGTCATTTACACAGAGCTCGGATTCAAAAAGAACGTATAGGATACGAACTCTTGTGGTATCGCCAAACATTTTAAATAATTCTGCCAGATTGTAGATTACGTCTCGATCCGGCAGATTTTTTTGTATATCATATAGTTCTTTGTTAAAATCTTTATTTTTTTTCATAATATCAATCAATTTTAAGGCATGGAAGCCTATATTTATCCTTTCTTATGTCAAAGTAGCACATGAGCATTGCGGCTCATGTCAAAGTAGCACATGAGCATTGCGAACTCATGTCAAAGTAGCACATGAGCATTGCGGCTCATGTTAAAGTAGCACATGAGCATTGCGGCTCATGTTAAAATAGCACATGAGCATTGCGGCTCATGTTAAAATAGCACATGAGCATTGCGGCTCATGTTAAAATAGCACATGAGCATTGCAAGCTCGAAAGCCGTAGGCTTTCGAGCTCACGGGCATTCGCCCTATCGGTACAGCAATAGACAGATAAGGATGTAAACATCCTATCTGTCTCCTGCTGCACCGGCATTGCTCATTGCTTTCGTGGACATTATAACATATCATTTAATGTTCTTCTATAATCAGGTTCTTATAAAAATGCTGTAATAAGAAATTATTCATTAGTTATTAATTCGATTCTCCAAGTAAAATAACATTGTTTTTATTCCGGTATTTGATATAATAACATAAGATTTATTTTTACGGAGGATAATTTAATTGCTGCGTTTTGTATTTTTAATTGTTACGGGATTGCTTTATGCGGTCATACAGATAGTAAAACTGTCATATTATGCATCACATGAGGAATTTACGGAGGAACAAAGGTATAGGGAGGCTGTGAGGACAGTTAATCTGCTGAAGAAAAAGGGGAGAATTTCTACGCTTGTCTATGGAACGGAGAATCTTCCGAGCGAGAACGGTTACATAATGTATTCTAACCATCAGGGAAAATATGATGCGCTTGGAATTATATACGGGCATAAAAAACCTTTGTCGGTGCTAATGGAGTATAAAAAATCAAAGGTAATATTTGCAAAACAATTTGTCGACGCGCTGAAAGGGAAACGCATTAAAATGGATAATCCAAGGCAGCAGATTCAGGTGCTCAATGAAATTGCAAAGGAGGTCAGGGATGGCAGAAGATATCTGATATTTCCAGAAGGCGGATATGTTGATAACCGAAACAGTATGCAGGAATTTGCCACCGGGTGTTTCAGATGCGCATCTAAGTCGGAGTGTCCGATTATCCCTGTTTGTATAATAGATTCGTGGAAACCGTTTGGGATAAATTCGCTTAAAAAAGTAGTGACGCAGGTTCATTTTCTTGAAGCCATAGAGTATTTTGAATATGCGGGAATGAATTCAAGAGATATTGCATTTATGGTAAAGGAGAGAATATCGGATAAACTTTCGGAGGTAGTCGGGGAAATTTAAAAAAATCTACATTATTAAGCGCCTACACGCATAGATATATACTATCTATCTGTGGAGGTGCTTTTTTTGGGTAAAAAATTATTATGTTTTTTGTTGTTAGCGAGCATAAGTATAGCCATGACAGGATGTAAAATGCAGGAGATGTCAAATGATAAGGTAAAAGATATAGATTATACGGTTGTTCCTGAAGCAGAAATACCTAAGACGCTGCTAAACGCAATAGAGGAAAAGAAAAAAGAACCGTTCAAACTTAGCTACTCTGATAACGAGGAATTGTATATTGTAGTCGGTTATGGTGAACAGATGTCAGGAGGATTTAGTATAACAGTCGATAAATTATACCAGACTGACAATACTATTGTATTTGCAACGACGCTTAAGGGACCTGAGGATGACACAGAAGTGAAAGAGACTCCTACCTTTCCGTATCTGGTTGTAAAGATGGAGTTTTTAGATTGTGAAATCATATATGAATAAAAGAAGGGAGCAGCAAAATGGAGTTAATAAGAAAAAATATACATATGAACAGGGAGAAGTGTAGGAGCAGCCTGCAGCTTACACTTGACAATGACCTAAATGTACCTGATGTTAAACCGGATATCGAGAGGATTGTAAGGGAACAGGGGGACATAAAGGTACTTGATGTCAAGGTAAGCAACGGAAGGGTCAACATAAAAGGCGAACTTGTAACAAACATATTATATATAGCAGAACAGGACGAAGATAAGATACAGCATATGACAGGAAGTATTCCGTTTAACGAGTCAGTTAACATGAGCGACACATGTGACGGTGATAATGTACAGGTAAAGTGGGAGCTTGAAGATTTGACCGCCGATGTAATAAACTCAAGGAAAGTCAGCGTAAAGTCAATACTTAAGCTTATTGTAAGCGCGGATGAGATAATGGATGAGGAGGCTGCGGTAGCAGTGAGCGACGGCGGATACGTCGAACAGTTAAATGAAACCGGAACCGTCACTGAGCTTGCCCTAAGCAAAAAGGACACTTACAGAATAAAAGAGGAGGTGACTATATCATCAGGCCGTGACAGTATAAGGGAAATACTTTATCAGGATGTGGTACTTGAGGAAGTAGATATGAGGCTTACGGACGGTCAGCTCAGTCTGCGCGGTGAGCTGAGGTTATTTATACTTTACAGCGGCATTGAAAATGACAGAATAAACGCATATGAGACAAATGTAGGCTTTGCGGGAACAATTGACTGCAATGGATGCAATGAAAGCATGATACCGAATATTGTAGTAAGCATACAGGATAAGGACATACAGGCGAAAGAGGATGAGGACGGCGAGGACAGAATACTTGACATTGAGATAGTGCTTGGACTCGACATGAAAGTGTACAGGGAAGAAGAAATAAATCTTCTGTCCGACATGTATTCCACAAGCGCACAGATTACGCCTGTATTTAAGCGGGCAGATTTTAATAATCTTGTTATGAAAAATAACAGTAAGGCGAGAATAAACGAAAGGCTGACGCTTGATGAATCCAATCCGTCTATTCTGCAGATGTGCAACACTGTTGGCAATGTCAGAATTGATGAGGAGAAAATAGTTCCGGGAGGAATATCTGTAGACGGAATAGTAGAGGTTAAGCTTCTATATTTTACGGAGGAGGACGATTATATTATAGGCGCCTGCAAAGATATGATTCCATTTTCACATTTTATTGAGGTGAAAGGAATTAATGACAATTGTATCTACGAGATAAATACAAATGTCGAGCAAATTAATGTAATTGTCGTTGAGGGACGTGAGATTGAGGTCAAAGCTACTATTGCAATAGACGTAATAGTGTTTGAAAAGCTGGAAAAGCAGATTATAACCGACTGCAGGGAGGATGAACAGGATATAACGAGGCTCATGAATATACCTGGAATGACAGGCTACATAGTACAGACTGGAGATACGCTGTGGAATATAGCTAAGGAGTACTCGACGACAATAGACATGATAAAGGAAATGAACTCTCTGGGAGAGGAAGATGTTATGCCGGGTGACAAACTGCTTTTGATAAAACAGGTTGGTTAAAGACCTTTTTTGAATGCAAATATTATACAGTGGATAAATGTAAATATATGTAGTAAAATACAATAGAGTAGTTAAATAAATCTACGCTTCTTTATAATATGCGGAATAAACATACGGATTTGAGAAAATATCGCTATGTGGAGATTTTTTGTACGCGGCATAAGGGAACATATGAAATAATAGGGGGAACATATGATGAGGAAAATAATCGGGAAATTTTTAAGCGCTTTGTTAACCGCGGCAGTGTTGACAGGGTGTGTAAGTAACATTGCGCTGGCGAAGACGGATTACAATAAGTATTCCAATACCAAGAAGAGCTGGTATATAATGAGACAGGATAAGCACAAACCATCGGGAGGTGCGGACTCGGCTAAAAATCTTCTAAAGTATAACGCATACTACTATGACAGCAAATCAAAAGATAAGGTGATGTATTTTGCATTTGACTGCGGGTATGAGAACGGTTATACGGGAAAGATTCTTGACGTGCTTAAAGAACATGACGTAAAGGCGGCATTTTTTGTGACTAAAGGATTTGTCGATTCAAATCCAAAGCTCTGTAAACGCATGAAAAAAGAAGGGCATCTTGTTGGAAACCATACTTTAAACCACCCAAGTCTTCCGTCAAAGTCCGTTAAAGGAATACGAAAAGAAGTAAGAGGGCTTGAAAAACTGTTTAAGGAAAAGACAGGATATGAGCTTGACAAATTTATAAGACCGCCAAAGGGAGAGTTCAGCAGCCGCGTGTTAAAGGTTCTGCAGAAGATGGGCTATACTACAATATTTTGGAGTATAGCGTATTATGATTACGACCCGGCAAAACAGCCGGGAAAGAATTATGTAGTAGAGCATTTTAAGAAATATTACCACAAAGGAGCAATTACGCTTACACATAATATTTCTAAATCTAACACAGAAGCTTTGGGAGACATACTTACTTTTCTTGAGGGAAAGGGTTACAGGTTTGCTGCATTGAGTGAGCTTAGCTTATAAATAAATATACAAACCAACCAAAATCAAAATTCATAGCATAAACATGGTCTTTTGGATAGTATCTTAAAGACCATGTTTTTTTAAGATTTGCTTTTTAAAGTTGAAACAACTAAAAGTAATACATTTTATGAATATAGTACTGCAGTATAGTTAATACTAATAATCATATAAAGCAAACTGAATCGGAGGTATGTATCATGAATGAAGATACCATTAATCTTTTAAAAGAATGTAATGCAGGGTGCAAGTCGGCTACAAGCAGTATGGAGCAGGTTATGGACCACGTTAAAGATCAAAAGTTAAAGGCGCTTATAAAAAAATATAATGAAAACCATATTAAGCTTGGCGATGAGTGCCATGAAATGTTAAATGAGGCTTACCATAATGAAAAAGACCCAAACAAGTTTGCAATGGCTATGGCGGAGATGGGAACAGAGCTGAAGCTGACAATTGACAGTTCCAATCATAAAATAGCAAGTCTGCTTGTTGATGGATGTAATATGGGAATTAAGGGGCTAAGCGAATATCTTAACAAATATTGCACTGCCGATGAAAAAAGCACAAAATTGACACAAAAGCTGATTAAGCTTGAAAAAGAATTTATGGATGAATTACTGGAATATTTGTAGAATAATATGCAAAAAATAGGGCTTTATATTTTAATAATAAATATTTAATGATTGTATAATATCATTTATGCAAGAATTTTTCATCAATGACGAAATAATAGATTATAACCTTGATTGGAAAATATTATATGTTGTCATGTTGGCTATATTTAATTTGTAATTGAAGGAGAAGATGCTTATGGAACAAGTTAAAAAATTTACACCTTATGTAGTTCTTGTTATAATGATATTGATACAGTATTATTTTGCATATAGCAATCAGATACCCGTATTGATGACAAAAATGTAGCATTGTTAACAGTAAATAATCATTCACCAGTGTATTGAAGGGCTGCATAAAGCAGCCTTTTCATATAGAGGGGAACATTTTTAAATATATTTATATTTTATATAATATCTTTTGCTGGTATGGGAGATGGGGAGATGTGTAATTGCTACTTATTGTATTTTTATTATAGTTCAACGACGCTGTGAATTGTGAAATAGTAGAAACAAGAAATTGAATATGCTATAATGATTCTGTTGAAAAAAATTTAAGCCGGTTTGGGCCGTCGTGTCTGAAAGACATGCTATAATAGCGGACAAAAGCATATTTCAGGAGGTATTTTAATTGAAAGATAAGTTGACGGAGTTATTTTTGAAGATATATGGAAGCAGGGACGGTGTTTCAGTTTATTTTGCACCAGGCAGAGTAAATCTTATAGGGGAGCACACAGATTATAACGGAGGACACGTTTTTCCATGTGCGCTTACAATCGGAACTTATGCGGCGGTGAAAGTCAGGGATGACCGTAAAATAAGAATGTATTCTGATAATTTTCCGCAAAAAGGAATGTGCGAGATAGAAGTTGGAGATTACGGTTATGTTGAGAAGCCGGATTGGTGCAACTATCCTGTAGGAGTTATTTGGGCTTTATATAAAAAAGGATATGTGCTTGACAGGGGAATTGACATTGTATATTACGGAGATATTCCAAGCGGTTCCGGCCTTTCCTCGTCAGCTTCAATTGAAGTGCTTACCGCGTATTTCCTCAACGAAATATTTGGGTTTGGTATAGAGCTCACAGATATAGCTCTTCTGTGCCAATACTCAGAAAATAATTTTAACGGCTCGAACTGCGGGATAATGGATCAGTTTGCCTCAGCTAAAGGCAAGGCGGGAAACGCAATATTTCTTGACACTGCCACACTCGAATATGAATATGCACCGGTAAAGCTGGACGGCCAGAGTCTTTTGATTATCAACTCAAACAAAAAGCATAGTATTGTCAATTCACACTACAACGATAGAAGACGCGAGGCGGAGACTGCCTTGTCACAGCTTCAAAAGGAGGCGGATATTAAAAGTCTCGGCGAACTTAGCGAGAGTGAGTTTGAGGAACATAAACACTGTATAGAAAACGAACTGCTGGTAAAAAGGGCGCGGCATGCCGTTTATGAAAACCAGAGAACCATAAAAGCAAAAATGGCCCTTCAGAAAAATGATATTAAGCTTTTCGGTGAGCTTATGGCTGAATCCCACGTATCGCTCAGGGACGATTATGAAGTGTCGTGCAGAGAGCTTGACGTCATTGTCGAGGAGGCGCTCAAGCTTGACGGAGTGTGGGGAATCAGGATGACAGGCGGTGGATTCGGAGGATGCTGCGTCGGTATTTTTGACACAGATAAAATAGATAATATAAAGGATAAAATAGATGTTGTGTATAAGGAGAGGTGCGGTATTAAGGCTGACTTCTATGATGTTTCAATCGGAGACGGACCACACAAATTATAAGAATTTAGTTAAAAGCTTTTTGACACGTTTCCTGTGGAAACAAATATAAAACAGAGGTATGCGACAATGAGAATTCTGTTAATTGCAGTAAACGCAAAATACATACATTCAAATCCTGCCGTATATTCTCTAAGTCAATATGCGCGGGAGTCGGCAGATGGTAGAGACATAGAATTTCAGATTGCCGAGTACACAATTAATAACCGTATAGACGAGATAATTCCTGACATATATATTAAAAAGCCCGATGTCGCGGCATTTTCGGTTTACATATGGAACGTAGAATATGTGACGTTGATAGCGTCGGCGCTAAGGAAAATTATGCCGCATATAGGGATATGGGCCGGGGGACCGGAGGTGTCTTACAGGGCTGAACAGTTTCTTGCTGATAACCCATCATTTGACCTTGTCATGTGCGGGGAGGGAGAGAGGTTATTCAGTAGCTGCGTTAATTCATACTGTGACGGAGACAGAATTTCCGGAGTAATAGGGTGTGAGGAGCCGCTTGCGATGGACGACATACCGTTTATATATAGCAGTCTGTCTGATTACGATAATAAGATTATATATTATGAGACAAGCAGGGGATGTCCGTTTTCGTGCAGCTACTGTCTCTCATCAATCGATAAAACTACTAGGTACAGGAGCTTTGACATAGTTAAAAAGGAGCTTTTGCATTTTATAGACGGAGGTGTTAGGCTTGTAAAATTTGTTGACAGAACATTTAATGCAAACCGCAGGCATGCGATGGATATATGGAAGTTTATAGCTGAACACGACAGGGGTATTACAACATTCCACTGCGAGCTGTCGGCTGAACTTATAAGCGATGAAGAAATAGAGTTCCTTGCGGGAATGAGAAAAGGGCTTTTGCAGTTTGAGATTGGTATACAGACATTTAACAAAAAAACTCTTGTCGAGATTAACAGAAATTGTAATTTAGACAAGCTTTGCCATGTAGTAGTCAGACTTCGCGACGCGGGAAATATACACCTTCATCTTGACTTGATTGCCGGACTTCCGTATGAGGGAATTGACTCATTTGCAGAGTCATTCAACAGTGTGTACAGGCTGTCGCCGGATGAATTCCAGCTGGGGTTCCTGAAAGTCCTGTCAGGTTCGGAGATGGAGATTAGACAGCAGGAGTATGGAATTGTGAAGTCAGATTACCCGCCGTATGAGGTTATGGCTACGAAATGGCTCACATATGATGATATTCTGCTGTTAAAAAGGGTTGAAAATGTGCTTGACATATATTACAATTCAAGGCAGTTTGATGTGACAATGGCCTATATATTGGAATTTTTTGACGTGCCGTTTGATATGTATAGTGAGCTGGGCGGCTGCTTTGACAGAGAGTTTGAGACGGGTGTAAGCCATTCAAGGCTTGCAAGGTATGAGTTTTTATATAAGTTTGGGAAACGGTTTGTCGACAACCATGAGTTTTTGAGAGAGCTTCTCGTATATGACATTTATCTCCGTGAAAACTGTAATAAAAGGCCGACATACGCCGAACCTAAAAATGATTTCACTCATAGGTTCTGCCGCGAGAGAAATCTTAGCAGAAAATTATATCATTTCGAATATTTTGATTATGATATTAAAGAATATATTGAATCCGGACGAATTAATAAGTGTGGTTCGATTTATATATTTGACTATGAAAAACGGGATATCATTACTCACAATGTTGTTGTGGAGCGTTGTGAGATGTGAAAAAATGATATTCCCGACAAATCATAAATGCGAAAGGGCTTGCACTTATTAAAAAAATGAATTATATTTAGTAGGAATTGATTATATTGCGAAGAGAGCGCAAAGTAGTCTGTTTTGTTATTGAATCTTTAGTAGATTCAACAATTTTAATTAAGTCAGTAATTTTGTCAGGCTCCTCGTTGTCACAGTATAATTTAGCCAGAATAGTGAAAGCACTGACTATATCCTGTGTTATTGATATGAGATACTCAAGTACTTTGAGGGCGTCGTCAGTATAATCATTTTCATATAGATATTTTCCCCACTGGAACAAATCGCGGGTAAAATACATGAAGTTTTGGTCGTATGATGATATGGTAGTGAAGTTTCCGTTGCCGTATTTTATTTTAAGGTCGGTGTTAGTGAATTCGTGGAGGTCGAGCATTGGCTCATTTGCTGAAGAAATGACCTTGGCCTCAAGCTTACTTCTCTTTTTGTCTTCGGAAGACTTAAGAAATGGCAGACATTCCATATCCGGGGTGAATAATGGGAGGTCAGATATGTCGACATTGCGCGCAAACCGTGCCTCGCGTTCACGGGCCCAGAATTCCTCCATTATTTCATCATTTTTGTCCTTTGACGACATGTTGAGCCACATTCTTAAAATAAGAAGTATAATTAATGGTGAGATTATAAATATCATACCCATGTGAATAACCTTTCGTGTTATATAATATTTTGTATGTTTTGTTCAAGAATATACCTTGGCAGCTTACTTCGCCGGGGTCAAAAATAAATAAGGAACATTTTATGTTTCCCATTCTATCATTTTAGGAGGAATAACAAAATGAGGTTTAACAAAAAAACGAAACAGATAATTGCATCTATCATATGTATAATTCTTGTGTTGGCAATGATAGTGCCGCTTATTTTGACCACCGTATTTTAATATTATCGCATAACACTATCAATAAAGTCAATCGTTAGGAGAGTAATATGGCGGAACAGTACAGTTACAGAACAAGAAGTATGGAGAGAATGATTAAGAGAAGAAAGAGAATGGCAGCAGCTTTTATAGGGTTGGCAGCCGTTCTTATTGCAACAGTAATTATTTTTGTGATTATTAATATACAGGGTAAAAGCTCAGAAAGAGACAATATAGCATCGAATGACGGCAATACGGTGTCTGATAACAGCTCCGATGATGCCGGATACATTAACGACGGCGTATATATAGAGACTGTATCGGTCGGCGGTTTGGATTATAATACCGCGGTCAAGGACGTTGATGAGTTTATTAACTCCTTGTTGGAAAAAAAGATAAATATAAATGCCAACGGGGTTATTATTACGGTCAGCTTAAAAGAACTTGGAGTGAGCTGTGACAAAGAGGCGCTTGTAGATAAGGCGTTCGCGCTTGAGGACGAGGGCACCGTCAATATTGATTTTTCCCTTGACGATACAAAGCTGCCAAAAATTTTTAAGGACGAGGAGGGCGCATTTACTAAAAAAGCAAAAAATGCTTCCTTAAAAAGGGTGAATGGCGCTTTTAAGGTAATTAAAGGCAAGAATGGCAAGGAGATTGACATTGAAGCCACAAAGGCGGCAATGATTGCCGAGATAAATAATAATGCCGTCAAAAGTTCTCAGCTTAACGTAGACGCGGTAATAAAAAATATTGAGCCTAAGTATACTGCCGATGATATGTCCAAGTGTAAGGACGTTCTCGGAAAGTTTTCGACGTCATATCAAGAGGGACAGGTTGCAAGGTCCGCAAACGTAAAAAATGCCGTGAGCTTTATAAACGGACAGGTGGTATATCCGGGAGAGACCTTATCCGTTGCGGATACCATATATCCGCTTACTTCAGACAATGGCTACCTTGAGGCCCCGTCTTACGCCGGAGGACAGGTTGTAGACAGTCTTGGAGGCGGTGTGTGTCAGGTATCTACGACATTGTATAATGCAGTATTGTTATCCGAACTTGAGGTTGTTGAGAGGTCGCCTCATTCGATGGTTGTATCTTATGTAAAACCGTCTATGGACGCCGCAATAGCCGGAGATTACAAAGATTTTAAGTTTAAAAACGATACAGATGCTCCCGTTTATATACATGGCAGCGCAGGAGGCGGGATACTTACATTTACGGTGTATGGAATGGAGACCAGGCCATCGTCCAGAAAAATTGAATATGAGTCGGATGTTGTAGAGACGATTCAGCCGGGCAAGGATATTGTAACCGAGGATAAAACACTGCCGGAGAGCTACAAAAAAGTGACTCAGGAGGCCCATGTCGGATACGTTGCGAATCTGTATAAGATTGTGTATGAGGACGGGGTTCAAGTTTCAAAGGATAAGGTAAACTACAGCAGGTATAAGGCTGTTCCGCAGTATGTAACTGTTGGAACAAAGAAAGAGAAAAAGGACAAAGACAAGGATAAGGACAAAGATAAAGACAAGAAAGATAAAGATAAAAAAGATAATGATGATGACGACAAGAAAGACAACGATAGTCAGGACCAAGATGCAGAGCCGCCTGACAGCTCCGATGCCGCCCCGTCGCAGGATGTTACTCCTCAGGAGCCGACGGTAACGGATGCTCCTGTTCAGCCGCCTGTTGATAATCCGGGAGTTTAGAAAGAATTGTTGGGAAACATTTATGCTGCGGAAAAAGATTTTGACTGGAAAAGAAATAGATATTATAATGACAGGGTATGCTGCTAACAGCGGTATATCCTGTATACTACATAATTACGAAATTGAATTGAAAGAAAATCTCAGTGCAGGACTTGTTGATAATGCAAAAAAGGTTTCTGATGAAGTATTAAATACAAAATTAGATATAACAATTGCAAATTCTGTCGACAGTTCTGCAATTGTTTATTCTGCGGGTGAGGGAGGAATATTTAAAGCCCTTTGGGACATGGCAGAAAAATATTGTACAGGACTTGTGGCAGACATAAAAAAAATACCTGTGAGACAGGAATATATTGAAATATGTGAATATTATAATATTAACCCATATATGCTTGAGGCCGAGGGATCGTACCTGATTATGACGAAGAGCGGGAACAGGATGCTGAGAGCGCTTAGGAATACAGGCATGAACTGTGCTGTAATAGGTTATACGGCTGACAACAATGACAGAATAATTGTCAATGGCGATGAAAAGAGATATATTGACTCAAGAATAGAAGATGAATTGAAAAAGTTTGGAGGGATAGTGAGATGAGGAAAAAAATACTCGATATGCTTTACAACAACAGCAGGATTTCTTATGAAGACATGTCAGTAATGCTTGATATACCGAAGAGCAGACTTGAATCAGAGATTGCCGCTATGGAAAATGAGGGAGTTATATGCGGATATCCTACAATGATTAACTGGGAGAAGACAGATTGTGAAAAAGTATCGGCGGTGATAGAGGTCAAAGTCGCCCCGCAGAGGGGGCTTGGATTTGATAAGATTGCAGAGAGGATATATCGTTTTGACGAGGTTGAGAGCGTATCTCTTATGTCGGGAGGATATGACCTTTCAGTCACAATAGAGGGAAAAAGTATGAAAGAGGTTGCAAGCTTTGTCCATGAGAAGCTTGCTCCGCTTGAATCAGTAATAAGCACCGCTACGCATTTTGTATTGAAGAAATATAAGGAGCACGGTGTGACACTCGTCGATGAGAAGAAGACAGAAGGAAGGATGAAAATAACGCCATGAGAGACCCGTTATCAAAGTTAATACAGACAATACCGCCCTCAGGCATAAGAAAATATTTTGATATTGTGAGCGAGATGGAGGACGCAATATCCTTGGGAGTCGGTGAGCCTGATTTTGATACGCCCTGGCATATAAGGGAGGAAGGCATATATTCCCTTGAACAGGGCCGTACATTTTATACGTCAAATGCAGGACTAAAGGAATTAAAGACAGAGATATGCAAATATCTGAAACGGACACAAAATATAGATTACGATACTGAAGAGGTTGTTGTGACAGTCGGTGGAAGCGAGGGGATTGACATTGCGCTCAGGGCGATGCTCGATTACGGAGACGAGGTTCTTATACCGCAGCCGAGCTACGTGTCATATGAGCCGTGTACGCTGCTTGCAGGCGGCACGCCGGTTATCATTGAGCTTAAGGAGGAAAATGAATTTAGGCTTACCCCGGAGGAGCTTAAGGCTGCAATTACAGATAAGACTAAGATACTAATACTTCCTTTCCCAAATAATCCAACCGGTGCGATAATGGAGAGAAAAGACCTTGAAGCAATTGCAGAGATAGTAATCGAGCACGATTTGTTTGTTATTTCGGATGAGATATATTCTGAACTTACGTATAAGTCTCAGCACGTTTCAGTTGCCTCAATAGATGGGATGTGGGAGAGAACGGTCCTGATAAACGGCTTTTCAAAGGCATACGCCATGACAGGATGGCGTCTCGGATATGTTGCGGCTCCGTCCGTTATATTAAAGCAGATGCTCAAGATTCACCAGTTTGCAATAATGTGCGCTCCTACTACAAGCCAGTATGCAGCGGTGGAGGCTCTTAAGAAAGGCAATAAAGATGTAGAGATGATGAGAGACTGCTATGACAAGAGAAGGCGTTTTTTGCTCAATGAATTTGAGAAGATGGGTATAGACTGTTTTACTCCTTACGGAGCGTTTTATGCATTTCCAAGTATAAAAAAATTCGGTATGACTTCTGACGAATTTGCTGAGAAGCTTCTAAGGGAAGAGAAAGTTGCTGTTGTACCGGGTACTGCATTTGGAGCGTGTGGTGAAGGTTTTCTAAGAATATCATACGCCTATTCCATAGACGATTTAAAGATAGCGCTTGGTAGAATAGCCGACTTTATTAAAAAAATAAGTAAAAAATGATTCGATAATATAGCTTGATATTGCATATAGTATTGTGTTAGAATTATAAAGATTATAAAAATAATACTCAAGCGCCGCGGTCGAACGTATGATACGCACATATAATTGCATTTTTGCTATACAATGTTTGAGTCTGAAATAAAAGTGAATTACTTAAGGGGAGGTGTTAGATATGGCAGCAATTAATGCTAACCATATCAATCCTTTTTTAATGGCGTCCTCCAGTGTTCTTAGAGATTGTTGTATGTTGTCAGATTTAGAAATAGGAAAGCCTTATCTTAGAGACACATCTTTCTCAGCAGATGACTGGGTTATTATGATAGGATTGACGGGAGAACTTAAAGGGCAGGTATTAATAGCATTTTCAACGGAAGCGGTACTTGATGTTGCGTCTAGGATGTGCATGACTACTATTCAGCAGATGGATGAGATGTCTTCAAGCGCTATCTGCGAGCTGGGAAATATGATACTCGGTAATGCGGCGACAATTCTTGCCGCCAACGAGATTGGAATAGATATAACTCCGCCTACGCTGTCGCATGGTATGGTTGAATTTAGGAGCAGCCTCACTAAGAATCTGTGTATTCCGATGACTTTTGACGGAGGGAAGAAAGTTATAAACATTAATCTTTCAATTGTAGGTTAATGAGTTTATTTATTTGATATTTTTTGATTATTTAATGCTATTTAGCAGGGTTTTTGGAGCATGAGATGAATATAGTTTTACTTGAACCTGAGATACCACAGAATACGGGTAATATTGGACGTACATGTGTCGCGACGGGAACAAAATTACATTTGATTGAGCCGTTTGGATTTAGGATTGACGAGAAATCCGTTAGAAGGGCCGGTATGGATTATTGGCCGTCGCTTGAAAAAGAGACTTATATTTCATACAGGGATTTTAAGGAGAAACACGCGGATTCGGTTGTGTATATGGCTACTACAAAGGCGGAGAAGATGTATACTGAGGTTGAGTATGAACCGGATTGTTTTATTATGTTTGGAAAGGAGAGCGCCGGAATACCTGAGGAGATTCTAGTTGAGAATTCTGACAAATGTATACGAATTCCAATGATAGGAGATACGCGTTCGCTTAACCTAAGCAATTCCGTAGCGGTAATCCTTTACGAGGCGCTCAGGCAGAATGAATTTCACGGAATGTGTACGCAGGGTGAGTTACACAGGCTTTCTTGGAAGTGAGAAAGAGAATTCGGTTCCTACGTCGAGCGTGCTGGTTACATTGATATTTTCGTTGTGGGCATTAATTATTTCTTTTACTATGGACAGGCCGAGGCCTGTTCCTTTTTTATCCTTTCCGCGCGAGACATCCGTCTTATAGAAGCGGTCCCAAATTTTTGATATACACTCTCTTGGGATTCCGATACCGGAATCTTTAACGGAAACAAATATTTTTTCATTCCGTATTGTCGTTGATATTGTTATATCGCTATTGTTGTGGCTGAATTTTATTGCGTTGTCGATAAGATTATACAGTACCTGCTGTATTTTGCCGAGGTCTGCTACGACATAGGTATTCGGCTCCTCAAAGACAAGCTTGAAATGAAGGAGCTTTTCTTTACATGAACCCTCGAAGCACTCGGCGGTTTGCTTGATTGTTGTGTTAATATCAAAAGAAGAAATGTTTAGGGAAGCCCCTCTGCTGTCCATATTGTTTATTTCAAGAAGACTTGCTGTGAGTTTTGTAAGCCGCTCGGTCTCAAATAAAATTATTTTCAGGTATTTATCATTCATCTCGGGCGGTATTGTACCGTCAATCATTGCTTCCGTGTACCCGCGTATTGAGGTGAGCGGCGACCGGAAATCGTGAGAAATGTTGCTGATAAATTTGCGCTGTTCATCCTCAAGGCTGTTGAGGTCATCTGCTATACAGTTAACCGCATTGTAAAGTTCTCTGAATTCATGGTCCTTGAAGCTGCACTCGTATGAGAAATTTTTGTTGCTGTATTCTTTTGCCGCATGTGATATCTTTTTCAGCGGACGCATAACCAGTATATATAAAAAAATATAAATAAGCGTTACAATCAATGAAGCTGCGGTTATATACGGCCAGTATGACGCATTTATTGCGTCCGCCTCATCAAATATGTCGGAACAGTATTCTAACATAACTATGTGGCCGCGCAGCCTCATATCGTATGTAATAGGGTATGATACGGATAAGAAAGGTTCGTCTATAAAGCCCGGCAGTTTGACATTATAACAGTATGAGTACGAAAGTATATCATTTTCATATGAAAAAAGATTAACGTAGGATGTGCTGTGCGAGTCGTATATCACTGTGCCGTCGCTTTTTGCAAGCAGTATTCTTGAGTCAAGATAATCGCTTATTATGTCAAGCTCTATTGACAAGTCAGCGCTGTTCAGAAAGTTGTTATAGTATCCTTTTTTATAATTGTCGGCAATTCCTGAAAGTGAGTTATAGAAAGAAGATTTTGTTTCTTTTATAAGTTCATTTTCAAAAAAACGCGTACCAAATACAGACCACCCGAAAATAAGGCAAATCAGTGAAATTAAGTAAGAAATTATTAATTTTGCCGTTATATTAAGTCTGAAACGCATTGATTCCACCAACCTGTGTCTATGATTATTTCCAGCGTCTTACGTCAAATTTATATCCGATACCCCATACCGTTGATATTCCCCATGCGTCGTGGTCTTTTATTTTTTCGCGCAGCCGTTTTATGTGGACATCAACAGTGCGCGTATCAACAACATACTCATATCCCCAGATATGGTCGAGAAGCTGTTCCCTGTTAAATACTTGGTTTGGATGTGAGGCCAGAAAATAAAACAGTTCAAGTTCTTTAGGAGGCATCTCAATGACTTCTCCGTAATAAACGACCGAATAGTTGGAGAGGTTAATGGTCAGGTCTGGGTATTCGACACATTTATCGGAGGATTCAATATCTGATTGTTCGGCTGAAGTCCTTGCCGCCTTAAATCTGCGAAGTACTGCTTTTACCCGGGCTACAAGCTCTTTTGAGTCGAAAGGCTTTATGATGTAGTCGTCGGCTCCAAGTTCAAGTCCGAGAACTCGGTCGAATACCTCTCCTTTTGCTGATAACATTATGATAGGAACAGATGAAGTTTTCCTGATTTCGCGGCATACGTCGTATCCGTCCATTACAGGCAGCATAATATCAAGGAGTATTAAATCAGGTCTGTAATTTTTGAATTCATGCAGCGCTTCGGCGCCATCTCCAACTATGCATGTGTCAAAACATTCCTTAGTAAGATATAGGGATATGAGTTCTGCAATGTTGGAATCGTCGTCTACTATGAGTATTTTTTGTTTGTCTGTCATCTGTATGTCCTCCTTAGCTTTTAAACTCAACAATTGTTACCCCGTGGTCGCCCTCCCCGAATTCTCCTATTCGGTATGATTTAATATAGCTTACATGCTTCAGGTGGTCATGGACCGCCTTTCTGAGCGCGCCCGTCCCGCGGCCGTGTATTACGGTAACCTGAGCCAGATGTGACAGGTAAGCATCGTCGAGATATTTGTCGAGCAGTGGTATGGCCTCAACAACGGTTTTTCCGATTAGATTAATCTCCGTACTTATGTTAGCTGCTTTCGACAGCTTGTAAGTGTGCGTTTTAACAGCAGGTTCTTTTTCTTTTGAGTTTTTTCCAAGCAGTTCGAGGTCACTGATCTTAATTTGCGAGTTGAGCATACCCATGCTGACGCCCGCAAGACCCTTGCTATTAGGCAGTGATGTTATGACACCGTCAAGTCCAAGTGAAATGACATGTACATTGTCTCCGATGTGTATGTTTTCGGGAGTTATTTTAGTATTTTTCTTTTTCTTAGTATTAATAGCAAGTGAATTATCTTTTTTTGCAATCTCATCGCGGAGCATTGAACGCTCTTTTTCAAGGTCGCTGCCTGCTCCGGAACTTTGAATCCACTTGTTATATTTTTTCATTGCATCGTCGGCCTGTGCCTTTGCCAGCTGTAGTATATCCCTCGCCTCTTCGTTAGCACGTCTGATTATTTTGTCCTTTGCCTTGTCTATGCGATCATTTTTTTCCTTTAGTTTTTTTCGGAGATGTTGTATTTCTCTTTTGGCTTCCTCAAGTTCCTTCTGTTCTGTCTCCATTTTAATACGGCTTTCCTCTAGGCCGCTTATAACATCCTCAAACGACTTGTCTTCATTGTTTATTCTTGAGCCGGCGTCTTTTATAATGTATTCGGGCAGTCCGAGTCTGCCGGATATGGCGAAAGCGTTACTTTTTCCCGGTATACCTATTAACAGCCTGTAGGTAGGCCTAAGGCTCTCAACATCAAATTCGCAGCATGCGTTTTCTACGTTTTCCGTCGAGAGAGCGTATAATTTGAGCTCGCTGTAATGTGTAGTCGCAAGCGCGGTTACGCCTCTTGCCAGCAGGTCTGAAAGAATTGACATGGCAAGCGCGGCGCCCTCCTCAGGGTCGGTTCCCGCACCAAGCTCATCGAAAAGTACAAGTGAGTTGTGACCTGTCACATCTATTTTTTTGAGTATTGAAACAATATTTGTCATATGCGATGAAAATGTACTTAGGCTCTGCTCTATACTCTGTTCGTCGCCGATGTCTGCATACACGTTGTCAAATACGGCTATCTCGGAATTGTCAAGCGCGGGAATATGAAGTCCTGATTGTCCAAGAAGAGTGAACAGTCCGACTGTTTTGAGCGTAACTGTTTTACCTCCGGTGTTAGGACCGGTAATTATGAGATGCTTGAACGCATCACCTATATAAACGTCTATTGGTACTACTTTATCCCGCGGTATGAGCGGATGCCTTGCTTTTTTAAGGTTAATATATCCGTTTGTGTTAAGTTTTGGCTTTACGGCTTTCATGGAATGTGCAAGTTTTCCCCTCGCAAATATAAAGTCAAGCTCCGTTAGTACAGATAGGTTTGAATTTATTGTCCCAAGCTCCTCCGCCGTCATATTGCTTAAGGTGGCCAGGACTTTTTCAATCTCTTCTTTTTCAAGAATCTCAAGCTGTCTAAGCTCGTTGTTCAGCGCAACAACTGACATAGGTTCTATAAACAGTGTCGAGCCCGTGGAGGACTGGTCATGTACCATTCCGGGAAATGACGACTTGCTTTCGGCCTTTACGGGAAGGCAGTATCGGCCGTCGCGCATTGTTATCAGCGCGTCCTGAAGCAGTGAACGCGATGAGTTGAGTATTGAATTAAGCTGGCTGTGTATTTTGCTGTTCGTATTATTAATGTTTCTTCTGACATTTTTTAGTCCCGGGCTTGCGTCGTCGCTTATCTCATCCTCCGAAATAATGCATCTTACAATCTCTTTCTGCAGTGGAGATAGAGGCTGTATGCTTTCAAAGAGCGGCGTAAGGCAGTCTTGTGTCTCTCCGTTATAGTTTTTAGAACGCAGGGCGCACTCAAGCAGCGAGCTGATTTTAAGCAGCTCGGATGCGTTGAGGACTCCGCCGACCTCAAGCCGCAGCAGCGACGGGCCTATATCGTGGATTCCCTTATATGACGGCGCTCCGTGACGATAGATACGCGTTAGCGCATCGCAGGTCTGCTGCTGGAGCGACTCAATTTCTTTTATGTCGCTTTTTGGTTCGAGAGCGCTGCACAGCTTTTTTGCCGGAGTGCTGTCGGCTTTATTATAAAGCATTTCTGTTATTTTATAATATTCTAATGTGTTTAGTGTTTTTAAGTTCATCGTAGTTCCTCGTTTCTAATAAAAAAGCGCTGTTAATTCAGTTGATATCATTATATTAAATTAGCAACAAGCTTGCAACTCTATTTAAAGGCAATCGGATTAGATTTACTACGAAATAATAAATGAGCATTTAATAATATTTTTTGCTTCAATGTTTTATATGTTTTGATTTAATGTAATAAAAAAATTTATATATTATTCATATAGTATTAACATATAAGAGTTATAGTATATGTGGGGTGGTACAAATTTATATCCGGAGGTCTGTAATGACAGAAGATAACTATAAATTTATTGAAGAGAAAATAATACCACAAAAGAAGAGGGTTATTAAGGAGAAAATAGTAAAGTTTTTTAAGCTGGCAGTATCTGGCGCAGTATTTGGAAGCGTCGCCGCAGTCACAGGTATACTTATTTACAGCGGCAGCGGTATTAATCATCCTGAGGATGTAACAAAGCCTGAAGTTACTTATGAGCCTGTCGAGACACCGGGTGTAGATACAATATTAGAACCTAAAGACGAGCTCGGCGGAAAATCTGATAGTCAGGAAAGTCTTAATATGGAGGAATTCACTATAGCTGATTATGCAGATTTGAAAGGTAAAGTAGCCGAATTTGCAGAATCGTACGACGATACGATTGTGACTGTCGCAAAGGTCACAGAGGGAGTAGATTTTTTTGAAAATCCGGTTGAGAGCAGTGATTCTTTCAGCGGGGTTGTAGTCCGTGTGGACAATAAAAATATTTATATATTAACAGAGTATGACGGGCTTGAGGAGAACTCTGCCTATGAAATATATTTTAGGAATGGGGAAGTTACAAGGGCGAATGTACTTGGAGTTGACAAGATTACAGGACTTGCAGTAATATCAGCTAAGCTTGACGAGCTCAGTCTTGAGGTGCTTGAATCGGCAAGAAAAGCTGTCATCGGCAATTCGACAGAGTTGAAACCCGGGGATTTTGTTACAGCCATAGGCAATCCGGCGGGCAGCATGTATTCTATGTCATACGGCGCCGTCCTCACAAAACCTATTACAAGGTATATTACGGACAGGCGTGTGTCGCTGTTTCACACTGACATGCCGTGTGTGGCAAACGGCGGAGGAGTTGTCATGAATTATGAGGGCAGGATAGTCGGCATTATTACGAAAAGATTTGACACTGAGGATAGCAATATCACTTCATTTATCGGCATTTCTGAACTTGAAAACCTGATAAATCTTTTAATAAGCAATAGAAATATGCTGTATATGGGAGTTGTTGCAATTGACATGACCGAAGAGTATATGCTTGAAAATAATCTTTCAAACGGTATTTATATAACTTCCGTGGAGCAGGGTTCGCCTGCCGAGAGCGCAAATCTTGTGACAGGGGATATTATTGTCTCGATTGGGGATGAGACGGTTGAAAACGTGTTTGGATTTTCTAACATTATTGCGTCATATAATGCCGGTGACAAGGTTTCGGTAACTATCAGGCGCCCATATGCAAAGAACAACGTAGAAAGAACCGTAAGTATTGTTATAGGTGAAGCGGTAAGGTAAAATGCTGATGAATTAAGTTGATATATTTTTAATAAGGCAATAAATTAAAGCAGTAATTGAAGCAAATAAACATAAATTTAAAATAGGCTATATTTTATAAATGAAAGAGTAAATAATATTTAGGAGGAAACATAATGAAATATATAAACGAGTATCATGAGGGAGATTACTGCAAGGGCATTTATCTCTGTAAATCAAAGCAGGCGCTTACCGCAAAAACGGGTAAGACTTACTATTCGTTAATTTTACAGGATAAAACGGGAACTATTGATACGAAAGTGTTTGATATTAACAGCGGCATTGACGAGTTTGATGCGATGGATTACATAGATGTATACGGTCAGGTTACAAGTTTTCAGGGTAATGCACAGTGGAAGCTTACTCGCATAAGAAAATGCAGCGAGGGAGAGTACAATGTCGACGATTATATGATGGCTTCCAAATATAACAGGGATGAGATGTACAGGGAGCTTCTAACAATTGTTTCATGTGTTAAGAATGAATATCTCAGAAGCCTTATAAAAAAGGTTTTTGTAGAGGACAAGGAATTTATAGTGAAGTTTAAAAATCATGCCGCCGCAAAGAGCGTTCACCACGGCTTTATAGGCGGTCTTCTTGAGCATACTTTGGGGGTTGTAAGGATATGCAACTTTCTCGGGGACACGTATTCCCTGCTCGACAAAGACCTGTTAATGACTGCAGGCTTGTTTCATGATATTGGAAAATTGACAGAGCTGGCGGAGTTTCCTGCGAGCGAGTATACGGATGACGGTCAGCTTCTTGGGCACATTTTCCTTGGGGCGGAGCTCATAGGAAATACTGTTAAGGATATTCCTGATTTTCCGTCTAGGCTTGCCTCAGAACTTAGGCACTGTATACTCGCCCACCACGGTGAGCTTGAATACGGTTCTCCGAAAAAACCGGCTCTTGTCGAGGCTTTCGCGCTCAACTTTGCTGACAACATAGACGCTAAGATGCAGACTTTTTCTGAGGCATTTGATATGGCAGGGGATAATATGGATTGGCTCGGCTTCAACAGAGTGCTTGACTCTAATATCAGGCAGACGTACGGGACAAGAAAATAGTGTGCCGGCCTGTTAATATCTTATGAAATTTCATAAGATAAGGTTTCATCAGCATGGCGTTGGACGGGTGCATAAACAGAATGAACTAACAGTCTGCAAGGCGGCTAGATGAGGCGCGGCGGTGGCTGCGGCGAGTGAAGCTGCGGCAGCAGATGGCAATTTGCAATAGTAAGCAGCATAAGGGCGGTATATGATTGGAGATAATATGTATTCAAAAAATGACATTGTAACAATTACAATTGATGATATCGGGACGGAAGGGCAAGGCATAGGACATATTAATGGCTATGCCTTATTTGTTAAGGACACGCTTCCCGGAGATAAAGTTAAGGTGAAAATTACTAAGGTTAAAAAAAATTATGGCTACGCACATTTACTTGAAGTTCTGACTCCGTCGTCTGACCGTGTTAAGGCGAGATGTAATAACGCTACACGCTGCGGCGGTTGCCAGCTTCAGCACTACAGTTATGAAAAGCAGCTAGATTATAAACAGAATAAAGTTAGGAACTGCCTTATCAGAATGGGAGGATGTGAGGAAACCTTTATCGATTCGGTAATGGAGCCAATAATAGGTATGGACAATCCATTTAATTACCGAAACAAGGCTCAATTTCCCGTGGGACGCGCTAAGGACGGCGGCGTATCTATAGGATTCTATGCAGGAAGGACACACAGTATTATAGACTGTACGGAATGCCACATCCAGTCTGATATATCAAACCGTGTGGCAGAAATTGTGCGTTCTTGGATGATTGAAACTAAACTTGCGCCTTACGACGAGAAGTCCCATACTGGTCTTATAAGGCATATTCTAACGAGGATAGGGTACAGGACGGGGGACGTGATGGTTTGTCTGGTTGTGACTGACATCAGGGTGCACGGCATTGAAGGTCTTGTCGACAGACTTAAAGTGATAGACGGCCTAAGAAGCGTATGTCTTAACATTAACAAGGACAGGACAAACAAGATTCTCGGAACTGATATCGTCAATGTTTACGGCGATAATTATATCGAAGATTATATAGGGGATATAAAGTACAGAATATCCCCACATTCTTTTTATCAAGTTAATCCCGTCCAGACAGAAAAGCTATACAACACCGCGCTTGAATTCGCAGGGCTTACAGGAAATGAAGTGGTCTGGGACCTTTACTGTGGTATAGGTACAATCAGTCTTTTTCTTGCCGCCGCCTCAAAACGTGTACTCGGGGTTGAGGTTGTGTCACAGGCAATTGAGGACGCAAAGGTTAATGCAAAGGCTAACGGTATAGCTAACGCTGAATTTGTTGCCTGCCCCGCAGAGGACATCGCTGATTACCTTGACAATTCGGCCAGTTTCGATAAATACAAATCTCCCGACGTAATTGTGGTCGACCCGCCGAGAAAGGGTTGCGATGCGGGGCTGATTGATACCATTCTTGATATCTCCACGGAAAGGATTGTTTATATAAGCTGTGACCCGGCAACTTTGGCAAGGGATGTCAAGATTCTTGGCGAGGGCGGATACCGGGTCGAGAGGGTCAGGGCGTGCGATATGTTTGGGATGACAGTGCATACAGAATGTGTGGTGTTGATACAAAGGAAACATACCTAGAAATCCTTTATTTTAAGCAGTTTTACAAGCATTTTGTGTTCGTGGAAGAT
>CAOKVX010000023.1 GCA_948472945.1 uncultured Clostridia bacterium | reverse complement strand
GTTAGAAAGACCTTGGAGAGGGTCTCTAAAAACTACTACTATATAATACGAGGAGTTTGTTTATGAGCAGTGAGAATAAAATTGGGGAGATTAAGAAACTTTGTGAGGCAAATGATATCCGTATGATTGACTTTAAGATGACGGATATCGACGGACGGTGGAGACACATTACAATTCCGGTTGAAAGGTTTGGTGAAAGTACATTTACTCAGGGTATCGGGTTTGACGGTTCCAATTACGGATATGCTCCCGTGGAGAAGAGCGACATGGTATTTCTCCCAGACCCTGATACGGCATATGTAGACCCGTTTGCGTCGGTTCCTACACTGACTATGTGCGGCAATGTGTGCACTATAGGAAAAGGGGAGAATAAGCCTTTTGACCAGTATCCTAAAAATGTAAGCCTGCGCGCGGTAGAATATATGAAAGAGACCGGAATTGCCGACAGGATGATTATAGGACCTGAGTTTGAATTTTATCTTTTTGACAGCGCGCGTTATGAGGTTACGCCGGAACAGTGCGGATACAGTATAGATACAAGGCAGGCTGACTGGAACTGCAGATTGGACACAATGGGCAACAATGGTTACGAAGTGCCTTATCAGGGAGGCTATCACATAGCTGCCCCGCAGGATGTAGGTTATGACCTTAGAAGCCGTATGTGCATGATGATGGAAGACTGGGGAATACGTGTGAAATACCACCATCATGAAGTGGGCGGTCCCGGCCAGATGGAGATAGAGGTAGAGCTTGCGGACATGCCTCAGATGGCGGACAATACGATGATTACAAAGTATATTATTAAAAATATGGCCGCTCAGGAGGGACAGACCGCGACATTTATGCCAAAACCTATATATCAGGAGGCTGGCAACGGGCTGCACGTACATATGCTTCTGACTAAGGACGGAAAACCTGTATTCTATGACGAAAACGGCTATTCAGGCCTAAGCAGCACGGCCCACTATTTTATCGGCGGACTGCTCTCGCATATATCGTCTCTGTGTGCATTTACCAATCCTTCGACGAATTCATTCAAGCGTCTTGTACCGGGCTTTGAGGCTCCTGTAACTGTCGGATATGCAACGTCTAACCGCAGCGCAGTAATAAGAATTCCGGCATACGCAAAAACTCCGGAGGCAAAGCGATTTGAGCTGCGCAATCCTGATGCAACCGCAAATCCTTATTTTGCATATTCGGCTATACTCATGGCGGGCCTTGACGGAATTGAGAAGAAGATTGACCCTTCAAAAGAGGGATGGGGACCGTATGACTTTAACCTCTATACGCTGTCTGAGGAGGAACAGAAGAAGATAAAGGGACTTCCAAGGTCGCTTGGAGAGGCTCTTACCGCTCTTGAGAACGACCACGAATATCTCACAAAGGGCGGGGTATTCCCGCAACGCCTTATTGATATATGGATTGACAGGAAACGTGCGGAACTAAAGAAGATGGAACAGATTCCTAACCCGGCGGAATTCAAAATGTACTATGACCTATAATCGGTCAGTTTTTTCAAATCTTACCGTATGGCGATGATTATTGGAAAACGCTGAAATATTTTGAAGTTATGGGAAATATGAAATATATTAAAGATTCTTATATTTTTATATAGAAATAAGATTAATGTACCTGAAAGCTTTATAAAGCTTTCAGGTACATTGCGCTGTAGGCAGGAATTGTTATATTTCCGTTATAATCATATTCTTTGCCTGTGATGAGGTCAACAAGTTTGTCGGTGCCTGCGTCAAATGAGACGGACACGGCCTCGGCGTCGGCATTTATGGCCGAGTAGACGCGCTCATGGCCGCAGTTTCGCTCAAATACGCAGTGTTTGTTTTGAAGAACCTTTGAGTAAAAATCTCCGTTACAAAGAGCGTCGCTGTTTTTGTGCGCATCCGCGAGGACGGATATATACGCTGTAAGTTCATTGCGAAGCGGTAGGGGAAAACATGCGCGGAGGGCAGGGTCTCCCTCGCTCTTATCAGCCTTTGCGCCCCATTCGCTTCCGTAATATACGCATGGAATACCGGGCATGCTAAAAAGCATTGCGTAGATTGGTTTCAGATGGTTCTCGTTGCTAAGACTGCTTGCGATACGCGAAACGTCGTGATTGTCGACAAAGCAAAGAAGGTGCTTTCCCCTGTATAACGTCCAGTTTTCAGGCCCGAACTGTCGCAGCAGCGAGTGTACAATTTCAAACATGTTCATGGAGTTAAAGCTTGAATATAAGCCTTTGTAACATTCATAATTGGTGCAGCTGTGAAGCATTTCTTCGTTTACAAATCTGTTGTAATCGCCGTGCAGGAGCTCGCCGATAAGAACAAAATCAGGTTTTAGCCGACTGCAGAAGCTGCGCAGCCTTTTCAAAAAATCCATGTCGAGGCAGTAGGCCACATCGAGCCTGAGCCCGTCGATGCCAAACTCTTTTACCCAGAACTCAACAGCGTCAAAAATATGAGATATTACTTCCTCATTTCTAAGATTGAGCTTAACAAGGTCGTAATTGCCCTCCCAGCCCTCATACCAAAGGCCGTCGTTATAGTTTGAATTGCCGTTGAAATCTATGAAAAACCAGTCCTTGTAACGGGAATTATGCCTGTTTTCCAGCACGTCGCGGAAAGCGGAAAATCCCCGTCCGACATGGTTAAATACGCCGTCGAGGACGACCCTTATGCCATTGTCCGAAAGCGCGGCACATACTTCCCTGAAATTGTCGTTTGTCCCAAGCCTTATGTCTATTTTTTTGTAATCCCTTGTGTTGTATCCGTGCGTATCGGATTCAAAAACCGGCGAAAAATATACTGCGTCTGCGCCTAATTCCTTAATATGAGGAATCCAGTCCAAAACCTTTGTAATACGGTCTGACGGTATTCCGTCGTTCTCAAATGGGGCTCCGCAGAACCCAAGGGGGTATATCTGATAAAATACACTGTTGTCAGTCCACATAAAATCATCCTCCGAATAAAATATATGGGTAGTATTATATACTATCCGGAGTATGTTTGTATAGGGGCAGTAAAAAATTAACAGGGCAGTCACTTTTTAATATTTGATATAGGCTCCGGGCAACTATCTGTATTCATTCCGGGCACGCTCGCGCTTTAATTGCAGACATAGTGGTACATAAGGCAGCAAAATACGCTGCCTAAGTACCAATGTCTGCAAATATCCCTACATGAATACAGATAGTTGCCCGGAGCCTGAAACATAATTTTAAGTGATTGCCCTGAAAAATTAAAGTGTCAGGAAATCGCAATGCAGAAATCCCCTATATCTGCACAATCTTCACCTTAGTGCTTTCTGCAGTTCGACAACAGGTATCGGAAGAAGTGAGAGTATGATAACCGTAATCCACTGGTTTCCTGTAAGCATTACGGTTGAAAATACTGCGTTCAGTGCGGGTATACATATTACGATTGCCTGCAGGGCGATACACAATATGGCGGACAGCACAAGTTTTTTGTTGTTAAATATGCCTGATTTTGTCAGGGACTGCTCGCTCTTTGAGTTGAAAGAGTGCGCAATCTGTGACATTCCGAGGACCGCAAAGCACATTGTTCCGGCCTCAGCCGGGCCGTATTTCATTCCGAATGCGTAGGCCACGAGAGAGATGCTTCCAATGAACATTCCCTCTATTAGAATCTTTATCGCCATGCCGTCAGAAAATAATCCTTTTTCGGGTGATACAGGCGGGCGGTTCATCACATTGCTGTCCGGCGGCTCTACTCCTAGCGATAATGCGGGGAAAGAATCCGTTACGAGGTTTACCCATAATAGCTGCACGGCGCACAGAGGGGCGGTAAATCCGAGTATTATAGCCATGAATATGGTCATAATCTCTCCTATGTTGCACGATATGAGAAAATGAATTGCCTTTTTTATATTATCATATATCGTACGCCCCTCGCGTATTGCGTTCGTAATAGTTGCAAAATTGTCGTCCTCGAGAACTATGTCGGAGGAATTTCTGGCGACGTCGGTACCGCTCATACCCATCGCGCAGCCAATATCTGCGGCCTTGAGGGCGGGCGCGTCGTTTACGCCGTCCCCGGTCATCGCAACTATTTCCCCATTATTTTGAAAAGCCTTTACGAGACGCAGCTTGTGTTCCGGAGTAACCCTCGCGTAAACATTATACCTGCGTACATTTTTTGAGAGTTCGGCTTCGGACATTTTGTTTAGGGCATCGCCTGTAATGACTTCATTTTCACTTTTTGATATTCCGAGCTCGCGCGCAATATATGCCGCTGTGGCTGCGTGGTCCCCGGTTATCATAACGGGATGTATGCCGGCCTTTTTACATTCGCGTACTGCGGCGGCAGCCTCTTTGCGGGGAGGGTCCACTATAGATATTAGGCCCATAAAGGTAAGGCTGTTTTCAGGATTTTTTTCCTTTGCGCTGTGCAGATCCCTGTATGCGACCGCTATGATTCTAAGACCTTGGCGCGCAAGTCCTGAGTTGAGGTTCATTATGCGGCTGTGTATAGACGGGCTTATTTTTTTTGCTGATGCGTCGTCATAATAGTGCGTGCATAGAGGCAGCAGGACGTCGGGAGCGCCCTTGCATATAAGTATATTTCTGCTGCCGCCGCTAAAAGCGCCGCCGCTAAAAGCGCTGTCGCTAATTCCGTTTGCGTGTATTGTGCTCATAAGCTTGCGGTCTGATGTGAAAGGAAATTCTTTTATGCGCTTGTAATTTCTTTTTAACAAATCAATGTCGGTAATTTCTTTTGCGGCCGCCAATAGGGCATTTTCCGTAGGCTCGCCTATTATGCCGTTTTCCTGTATTATAGAATTATTGCATAAGGCGGCGTATTCGAGAGTGGTTTTATACAGGGGATCTGACGCTTTCAATATGTCGGAGCAATTTGCGACGGATATTACCCTCATTTTGTTCTCGGTGAGGGTTCCGGTCTTATCAGAGCAGATGACCGTGGTGCTTCCCAGCGTTTCCACTGCAGGAAGACGCTTGACTATGGCGTTGTGAGCGGCCATTTTAGTAACGCCTCTGGCCAGCATGATTGTTACGATAGCGGGAAGACCCTCGGGAATTGCGGCTACGGCTAGACTGACCGCAGTCATGAACATTTCAAGCACGGGACGGTTTTTAAATATTCCGGTAAAAAATATTATGATACAGATTATGAGAGCCGTTATGCTCAGTATTTTCCCGGTTTTTGAAAGCCGTCTTGTCAGCGGGGTATCCGGGGTCATTTCATTTATAAGCATGCTGGCCACCTGTCCCAGCTCTGTAGAGCGGCCTGTAGCTGTGACTATTGCGACGCCGTGCCCATAGCTTATGCTGCATCCCGAGTAAACCATATTCAGCCTGTCGTTTACCGGCGTGCCGGATGGCAGTTCTGCTGTTGTTTTGCTGACAGGGGCCGATTCACCGGTTAGCGACGCCTCGTCAGTCATCAGGTTTTCACATTTTATGATTCTTGCGTCGGCGGGTATAAGCGCTCCTGTCTCAAGCATTATGATGTCTCCCGGTACGAGCTTTTTGGCGGAATCCTTTGCCCACACGCCGTCTCTGAGAACGGTTGCTGTTGGGGCGCACATTTTTTTTAGGGCATTTATCGAGTTTTCGGCTCGGACTTCCTGTATTACCCCGATGATTCCGTTCATGATAATTATTAAAAGAATAATTGAGGGCTCAATATAATCGGGCTCTCCGTCTATGTAAGAGACGGTGTATGAGATGGCTGCGGCTCCGATTAATGTATATATCATAAAGTCCTTTAGCTGCAAAAAAAATTTTTTAATAACCGATTCTTTTTTTGCTTCCGGCAGGACGTTTGGGCCATATTTTTTTAATCTTTTGGCGTATGCCCCCGAATCAAGACCCTTTTCAGGATTAACCCCGGAGGCTCTTAGGACTTCTTTTACTGATTTTGTGTACATGGTATTCTCCTGTAGCTTATTTGTTTTTATACTATATGAAGTCCGGTCTCCGGCTATGACTGGCTGTAGGTCAAATTGAACGGACTGAAAGTAATAGAAACTAAAAAGTCAAATGCATGGAAAAAATCTTGGCGGTAAAAGGCGGATTATGAATATGATAAAAATACATTGAAAATGTGACCTGCTTGACACATTTTCAACATGTTGTTATAGTAAGAATCTGTAATAGAAGCCGATTGGACACGCAGTATTTCTGCATGTCAGTCAGGCTCGTGGGAATAAAGGGAGGTCTATTATGTATAATAAAATAAAACAGTTTAGGTTGGCGTTGTATATTTTACTGGCAGTTGGCTTGGGGATTATTTTTATGAACTCAGATACGCAGGCGGCGTCTACATACAGGATTCGCATAAATAAGCAGCAGAACTGCGTGACAATATATAAGGCGAATGAAAAAGGGAAGTACGAGCCGTACAAGGCGATGGTATGTTCGGTGGGTTCGGCAACGCCGCTCGGAACATTTCCGCTCAAGGAAAAGATAAGATGGCACGAGCTGGACGGTCCTGTATACGGACAGTACTGCACAAGGATAACAGGACATATCCTGTTTCATTCGGTGTGGTATTATGAGAACAACAATCCTGCCAGTTTGTCGTGCACACAGTACAACAAACTGGGACAGGTTGCCTCGCACGGCTGTGTAAGGCTTTGTGTCAGGGATGCAAAGTGGATTTACAACAATGTGCCGTCGGGTACTCCTGTAGAAATATATAACTCCAAGGACCCGGGGCCGCTCGGAAAGCCTGAGGCAATTAAGCTGTCGGGGTATTGGGGATGGGACCCTACGGACGATACTAATCCCGCTAATCCTTACAATAATAAAAAGCCTTCGATAACATTGAAGAAAGGTAACAGCGGCAATACAAACATAGGATTTGCATCAAACGTCAATATTCTTAAAACAATTACGGCAAAAAATACGACTGGATTTGATGTGTCAAAAAGAGTAACTTACACGGTAAAATATAAGAAAGATAAAAAGGCTAAGGCGAAAAAGGTTAAGAAAGTCAACACGGGCAGGGCCGGTATTTACTTAGTAAAATTCAAGGTGACTGACGAGATTGGAAGAAAGGCTTCGCTTTCGGTAAAATATAATGTCCTCGGACAGGTTTTCATAAAATCATTTAAACTGAACAGGACATCAAAATCACTTTATCTCGGAGGAAACGCTGGCGATTCATCATTTAAGCTCAAGATGAAGTCATACGCACCGTCCAAAGCGTCTATTAAGGAATTGAAATTCACATCATCCAACACTAATGTTGCCACTGTTGATGCGAAAGGAAAGGTAAAGGCGGTAGGAGCAGGAAGTGCGGTTATAAGCGCCAAAACAAAAGACGGTTCTAATATTAAACAGTACTGTACGGTTAATGTAGGAAAATATGCGGGCAGCGTAACAGCTTCCGTAGATCAGGCGGTTTTGACAAAGGGACAGCAGACGATTATTCGTACATCGCTTCTTCCGGCGGGGGCTACGGGCAAATCGAATCTGTCATACTCTTTTGCCTCATCTAACCCTGCAGTCGTATCGGTGGATGCATCGGGTAATGTTACTGCTTTGGGAGAGGGAAGCGCCGAAATCATTGTCACGGCGTCTAATGCGGCAAAAAGCGGCAATCTTGTAACGCGCGTGGTCGTAACGGTAAATCCTGCACAGGGCTCCGACGCATCGCCTTCGGCATTGACATTAAATTAAAAGATGGTATATTATTATATAAATATTCAATTACAAGTGTGATACGGGCAAATGTTGTATATGAAGTTTAAATTAATATAATATAGCACGAACACATGTAATAGGCTGTAATAGGCGTTTAATTATAATAACGGAGGAAGAAAAGTAATGGCAGTATCCTATAATCATAAGGAAATTGAGCAGAAATGGCGTAAAAATTGGGAGAAGAACCCTGTTAATGTCGATGATGGAAAAAAACCTAAATACTATTGTCTTGATATGTTCCCGTATCCGTCGGGAAACGGTCTTCATGTCGGACATTGGAGAGGATATGTAATATCGGATGTGTGGAGCCGCTATAAGATGCTCAACGGTTATTATCTGATTCATCCGATGGGATGGGATGCTTTTGGTCTTCCGGCGGAGAATTATGCCATTAAGATGGGCGTTCACCCTAAAAAATCTACGGCCGAGAATGTGAGCAACATTAAGAAGCAGATAAACGAGATATCGGCAATATATGACTGGGATATGGAAGTTAACACGACCGACCCTGAATTTTATAAATGGACACAGTGGATTTTTGTTAAGATGTTTAAGGCGGGGCTGGCATATGAGAAACAGATGCCGATTAACTGGTGTCCTTCATGTAAGACGGGCCTTGCAAATGAAGAGGTAGTTAACGGATGCTGTGAGCGCTGCGGCGCGCAGGTAACAAAAAAAGATTTGAAACAGTGGATGCTAAAGATTACAAAATATGCAGACAGGCTTCTTGAGGACCTCGATAAACTGGAGTGGCCGGAAAAAGTTAAGAAAATGCAGACTGACTGGATTGGAAGAAGCTACGGCGCCGAGGTTGAATTTAGGGTCGACGGAAAAGACGAGTCAATAACGGTATACACAACGAGGCCTGACACGCTTTACGGAGCTACATTTATGGTTCTGGCCCCAGAGCATGAGATGGCAAAATTCCTTGCGACGCCTGAAAAACTTGCGGAGGTTGAAAATTACATATACAAAGCGTCTATGAAATCGTCAGTTGACAGACTTCAGGATAAAGAAAAAACAGGCGTATTTACAGGAAGTTATGCGATTAACCCGCTCAACAATGAAAAAGTGCCTATCTGGCTTTCTGACTATGTGCTCGCCGATTACGGCACGGGAGCAATAATGTGCGTTCCTGCGCATGACGACAGGGATTTTGAGTTTGCAAAGAAATTCGATATTCCTATTATACAGGTTATAGCGAAAGACGGCAAAGAGATAGAAAATATGACCGAAGCGTACACTGACGCTTCGGGAACAATGATAAACTCGGGAGACTGGAACGGAATGGAGTCGGCCGTCCTCAAAAAAGAAGCCCCTATAATGATTGAAAAGATGGGATTTGGACGCAAGACTGTCAACTATAAGCTGAGGGACTGGGTATTTTCAAGGCAGCGTTACTGGGGTGAGCCTATTCCGATTGTACACTGTGAGAAGTGCGGCGCGGTTCCGGTTCCGGAGGAGGAACTTCCGCTTCTTCTTCCAGAGGTTGACAGCTATCAGCCTACCGGCACGGGTGAATCGCCGCTGGCAGACATAGAAGATTGGGTAAACACGACGTGTCCATGCTGCGGGGCGCCTGCAAAGCGTGAGACTAACACAATGCCGCAGTGGGCCGGTTCATCATGGTATTTCCTGCGTTATGTGGATAGCAAAAACAGCGATGAGCTTGTTTCTAAGGAGAAAGCGTCAAAATATCTTCCGGTCGATATGTACATCGGCGGAGTGGAGCACGCTGTTTTACATCTGCTGTACTCAAGGTTTTATACAAAATTCCTGCACGATATAGGTGTGGTTGAATTTGACGAGCCGTTCACCAAGCTTTTTAATCAGGGAATGGTCTGTGGACGAGACAAGGAGACGGGTGCGGCGACAAAGATGAGCAAATCGCTCGGCAACATAGTAAGCCCTGATGATATTGTCAGGGATTACGGCTGTGATTCCCTAAGGCTTTATGAGCTTTTCATCGGACCGCCTGAACTTGATTCAATCTGGGACGACAGGGGAATTGACGGAATTTACAGATTCATAAATCGTTTCTGGAAACTTGCGATGGACAATAAGGATAAGGACATCAAGCCTACCGAGGAGACAGAGAGAATCCGCCATAAGCTTATTATGGATATAACAAAGAGGCTCGAAGCTTTCAGTCTTAACACCGTTGTCAGCGGATTTATGGAGTACAATAACAAAATGTACGAGATAGCGAACAAACAGGGCGGCATTGATAGAGAGCTGATTGAGACTATGACAATACTTCTGGCACCGTTTACGCCTCACGCAGCTTCAGAGATTTGGGAGCAGTACGGACATGAGGGCAGCATATTTAACGAGGGCTGGCCGAAGTATGACGAGTCAAAGACCGTTGAGAATTCGGTTGAGCTCGCAGTACAGATTAACGGAAAGACCAAGGGAACTATTAAGGTTTCCGTTGACGCAGCGAAAGATGATGTTATTGCGGCGGCTAAGGACAGTATCGCCGATAAGCTTACCGGAAATGTAATTAAGGAAATATATGTTCCGGGAAGAATTGTAAATATTGTTATGAAGTGATATAAGTGAGTAAACGTACAATTGTATGAACGTACGCCGTCCCACGGATACGTATAAACTTTTATCCGGGCCGCTCCCGCTTCGTTACACACATAGCGGTTCTAAGGCTGCATAATACGCAGCCCAAGAACCGATGTGTGTAAATACCCGGGTGAAAGCATATACGTATCCGTGGGACAAATACATTGTAAATCTGAACATCTTATTATCGTTACGATATACATTTTAGAAATAAGACAAATTATGATTCACACTTCAAAAGTACTTAAATACTTTCAAAAATACTTATAATATAACACGCATCTGTATTTTACTGTACACAGCCTGAACACGGACTCTATTTGTGCAACTTAGCGCAAGCGGCCCCGCCCTGCATAATAGAGTCCGTGTTCGGGCGTGGATTCCTATAAGCGTGGATGCCTATAGGCATGGATGTATACAGGTGTGAATACAAAAAAATAAAAAGGAAAAAATATTTTAGTTGCATTTTATTTGTTTTAGTGTTATAGTTCATATAGAACAAATAAAACACGTAAAGCAATATATATGCAGACAGTACATTTTAAGCTAAGATTACGTGCAATGTTTGGGTGAAATATTAACATTCAGTAAAACGGAGGTGGCGAATATGAATATTAGCAAATTTACCCAAAAGACTATGGAAGCGTACAACAGAAGTGCGCTTGTCGCAGATGAATTCGGAAATCAGGAGATAGTGACGGAGCATTTGCTGTATGCGCTGCTTACTATTGATGACAGCCTGATTGTAAGCATTATGAAGAAAATGGATATTTCCGAGGAGGTATTGCTTGCACAGGTGGAGGGACTTATAAACAAAAGGCCAAAAGTTTCCGGAGGAGAGCCGTATGTAGGAAGGGATTTTAATAAGGTAGTCACTTATGCCGAGGATGAGGCAAAGGCGATGAAAGACGCATACGTGTCAGTTGAACATGTATTTTTGAGCATTCTGAAGCATGGCAGCGATTCGGTGAAGAGTCTTTTGAAGGAGTTTAATATAACAAGAGAGCGATTTCTTGAGATGCTGGCAACTGTGAGGGGAAATAAAGCGGTTGACAATGATAATCCTGAGGATAAGTATGACGTGCTTGATAAATACGGTTACGACCTTGTTGACAGGGCGCGCGAACAGAAGCTCGACCCTGTTATAGGTCGAGATGACGAGATAAGGAATGTTGTGAGGATTCTCTCGAGAAAGACTAAGAATAACCCCGTGCTTATCGGAGAACCCGGAGTTGGTAAAACGGCGGTTGTCGAGGGACTTGCACAGAGGATAGTCCGCGGCGACGTTCCAAACGGTCTAAGGGATAAAAAGATATTTGCGCTTGACATGGGGGCGCTTGTTGCGGGAGCAAAGTACAGGGGTGAATTTGAGGAACGCCTGAAAGCTGTTCTTGAGGAAGTAAGAAACAGCGACGGAGAGATAATCCTCTTTATTGACGAGCTTCACACAATAGTTGGCGCGGGTAAAACCGAGGGAGCTATGGATGCAGGGAATATGCTGAAGCCAATGCTTGCAAGGGGTGAACTTCACTGTATAGGAGCGACAACGCTTAATGAATACAGGCAGTATATTGAAAAAGACGCCGCGCTTGAGAGGAGGTTCCAGCCTGTCCTGGTGGATGAGCCTACGGTTGAGGATGCAATATCTATTCTTAGAGGCTTAAAGGAGAGGTATGAGGTATATCACGGAGTTAAAATATCCGACGGGGCGCTTGTGTCGGCTGCCGTGCTGTCAGAGAGATATATCACTGACAGGTTTCTGCCTGACAAGGCTATCGATCTTGTAGACGAGGCATGTGCGCTCATAAAGACACAGCTTGATTCAATGCCCTTGGAACTGGAAGATTTATCGAGAAGGATAACCCAGCTTGAGATTGAGGAGACCGCCCTAAATAAGGAGGACGACAAGTTTAGCAGGGAACGTCTTGGGACTATACAGAAAGAACTTGCCGAGGTGAGGGAAAAGTACGGTATCATGAAATCAGAGTGGGATGTGGCGAAACAATCGGTAGATGTAACTAACAAACTGAAAGGAGAACTTGAGGATAAGAAAAAGGAGCTTGAACATGCTAAGCGCAGTATTGACTACGAGACTGCCGCAAAATTAGAGTACGGCGTTATACCTGACCTTATCAAAAGGATAAAGGAAAGCGAGGAAAACGACAGTAAGACGTCGGATATGGTTAAGGAGATTGTAGATGAGGAGGAGATTGCGGGAATTGTGGCGAGGTGGACGGGAATCCCTGTTGCACGCCTAACTGAGAGTGAGAGAAGCAAGATTCTCGGTCTTGAAGATGAACTTCACAAAAGAGTAATCGGTCAGGACGAGGGCGTTACGAAAGTTTCCGAGGCGATTATACGCTCAAAGGCCGGAGTTAAAGACCCGGGAAAACCAATTGGCTCATTTTTGTTCCTTGGACCTACCGGAGTAGGAAAGACTGAACTGTCAAAAAGTCTTGCGGAGAGCCTGTTTGATAATGAGCAGAATATGGTTCGTATTGATATGAGCGAGTACATGGAGAAGTTTTCTGTTTCCAGACTCATCGGGGCTCCTCCGGGATATGTCGGGTATGAGGAGGGCGGACAGCTTACCGAGGCAGTCAGAAGAAAGCCGTATTCGGTTGTACTTTTTGATGAAATTGAGAAAGCCCACCCTGATGTATTCAATATACTGCTCCAAATCCTTGACGACGGAAGGATAACTGACTCGCAGGGAAGAACTGTTGATTTTAAAAATACAATTCTTATAATGACGTCCAATCTTGGGTCGGAATACCTGCTTTCCGGAATCGACGAGTACGGCAATATTAAGAAAGAGAATGAGGAGAGCGTGATGAACAGCCTTAAATCCTCTTTCAGACCTGAATTCCTCAACAGGCTTGATGAGATAATAATGTTCAGGCCGCTTACGCGTGACAATATCGACATGATAACCGACCTTGTAATCGCCGACATAAATAAAAGGATTGCCGACAAGGATATAAGACTGGCCGTCACAGACGCAGCGAAAGGTTATATCGCCGAGTGCGCATATGACCCTGTATACGGGGCAAGGCCGCTTAAGAGATATATACAGAAAAATGTTGAGACACTTCTTGCGAAGAAGATTCTTTCAGGCGATATCGGTCAGGGGGACGAGGTTACGCTTGATATTAAAGACGGCGTTTTGAAGATTATGTGATATCATTTGCGTGGCCTGTAAAAATAATATTAAGCGATTGCGCTATTGAAAGGGCGCCGCCCCTTGACAGTGTGTGATATAATTTGTAATGGCATAAGAGTATTTATTTGATTTGTCAATATGTCAATTTACTAAAAGGGAGAATATTATGAGTATCACTGTGCTGCTTTTGCAGATGATAAAGTTGTTTGCACTTATGTGTTTGGGCTACGTTTTGTATAAGATAAATATAATCGACGACCATACAAGGGCGCATCTTACAAAATTTGTTTTGTTTGTAACAACCCCTGCGCTGATAATCCATTCATTTGTTGAGAATATGGGCAATATCAGTAAAGGGGAAATGGGAGGGCTGTTTGGTATTGCATTTGCAATGTATGCAGTCCTAGCTGTTTTGTCTGTAATTATTGTGCTGGTTTTAAGGATAGAGAAAAAGCAGCAGGGCATGTATATGTTTATGACTGTGTTTGCAAATGTCGGGTTCATGGGATTCCCGATTGTTGAGGCCATTTATGGAACACAGGGTGTATTTTACACAGCCATATTCAATTGTATATTCAATCTTTTAATATTTACGCTTGGAGTTTTTCTTATAAGCTATGGACAGGAAGACGGCGCTGATATAAAATCCGTTATTAGTTTGAAAAAACTTTTGAATCCGGGTGTGCTGTGCTGTATTATTTCCGTTATAATATTTCTTGCAGGAATACCTGTCCACCCTGTAATTGATGAGCTGCTTGACAATGTGGGAGGGCTTACGTCGACGCTTGCAATGCTTCTTGTAGGTTCAAGCCTTGCGGTTATGAATCCTCGCGAACTGTTCGGAGATTTCAGGATATACATCTACACGATTGTAAAGCAGATAGCAATACCATTTCTTATGTGGCCCCTGATCAATATGTTAGCGGGCGACGGTATGCTGGCGGCGGTCACGCTTATTATGGCCTCCATGCCGGTTGCAAACAGCGCCGTACTGTTTGCGACGGAGTACGGCAGGGACGAGAAGCTTGCGTGCAGGTCGGTATTTATTACCACAGCCTCGTCAATGGCGTCAATACCATTCGTTGTTTATATGTGTTTATAATTTATTTTGTATTTTTCTGAAAGTTTTGGGTGACGAGCCGAAGTGTTTCTTAAACACGCGGCTGAAATATAATGCATCCGTATATCCTGTCATGCGGCTTATTTCGTCTATACTGTAGAAAGTAGTTGTTATAAGCCGTTTTGCATAGTTCATACGCAGTTTTGTGTGGTAACCGAGAATTGTCTCGCCGGTTTCCTTTTTGAAAGCAGTTCCCATATATTTATACGTAAGGAAGAATTTTTTTTCCATATCGAGTGTATTTAGCTGCGCTGTCATGTGTTCATTGAGGTAATTTATTATACGGTCTGATAATTTGCCGTGCTGGTTGTATAGCTCGCTGTTGTATTTGATACATTCTGAGAGTATGTCGTAAAAACGTGTGTTTATTTCAAGGTCGGTCAGACGTCCCGGCGAGTGGAAATACTCTGCGTATTCGTGAATCTTCCTGTCAAGTATTGACGCGCTTATTTTTTCAAGTATACGTGGCAGAGGATATATATATCTGACCTCAGGCGCCGCCGTATTTTGTATGCTGACAGTCCTGCCAAGCATTATTTTATTGTTCGACGGCGCGTCAAAATCCTGCATGAAAAAATTAACGTATATGTACGTAACACTTTTCGTGCTTTCAAAAGAAATATTATTTGCGCCGTCTCTGTGAATGAAAAAAACCGTTCCCTCGTTTACAATATAATGCGCCTTGTTTTCTGTGACTGACAGTGAACCGGCCGTAACGTAAATCATTGAGTAATAATTTACGCCCCGGTTATGTCGTTTTTCCGTTGTTTTATCTCCATATCCCGCATAATCTACAATGGGCAGGATTGATGTATTAATATAAAAATTGTTCATCCGTTCACCGCATTTAAGTCTGTTTTAATATCATAGTAAAAGAAAATATTTAATATTAATACGATTATAATACATATCCGAGCATGTGTCAAATAATGGTGTATTTTCAGCCGCACATTTTGCTGCCTTGGAACCGCCGCGTGTAGTATGAACGGGAGTACGCCCCGCCGAAATATGCACATACTCCTGACGGCGCAAACAAATTGAAAAGAAAAGACTAATGTAAAAACACTGGCAATTAACAAAAACGAATGTTATAATATGGCGTGAACCCGCAAAATACATTTTTATATGCGGCGGACGAGTTTGTTTATGACAGTGGAGCGGCAGGATTTGCCCGGGAGGACTAATATGAGTGATTTGAGTAAAATGATTAGCGAAACGGCATATTATAACAAAATGTTCAAGGCTAAGACATACGCTGACGCGGTGGAAAGTTTTTACGGAAAATATAATTATATTTTTATGGAAATGAACGACAGGGCCGAGTCACAGGCCGGCTCTGTTGATGAAAAATACATTAAAAGAGACGCTGATACTGAAAATACGATTAACTCGGTGAAGTCAATTATAAATAAAAACAGTAAGAACAATGACGGAGTCAGTCCCGTGCAGGATAGGCCTGAGCTGTCAGATGCAATGAAAAAAATTGTTGAGGACATTGCCACGGATTTTATTCTTGACATAAAAGCCGTATATGATGCGGACGGGAAAAAGCTTCCCAGAGGCAGGTATCTTATGGACCTCAACATATATATGGTAATGTACGTGTTTCCCGGTATTATCGCGACAGGCAGGGAATTTTCCTACTATATAGCTGAAATGATTGGCAAAAAGTGGCCGGAGACATTTACGGGAAATGTTCTTGGCTGTGCCGATTATGACACAATAAATTCAGGTTTTAAGAGGAGATTCTGCTATATTACAACGGCGGTATGTGAAAGTCTCGGAAAGGGTGACGACTGTGAGGAGCTCAACATTCTCCGTTCGTTCAGGGATGGCTATATGGCTTACGTTCCGGGAGGCGGACAAATGATACAGGAGTATTATGATACGGCGCCGCGTATTGTAAGCATCATTAATACACAGCCTGATTCGGGAAAGCTATACAGGGAATTGTACGATAATTATATACTGCCGTGTATAGATATGATAAAAAATGATAAAATGAAAGAGTGTATGACGCATTACTGCGCAATGGTTAAAAATCTGCTGGCAAGGTGGTGACTGTGTTGCGGGCAAAATTTAATAACAGTCTCAGGGGAAGGTTTATTATCTGCATGTTAATTGCCTCGCTTGTGCCGGTTCTGCTTGTTGATTTTGTCATGTACAGCAGATATATTACAATTATACAGGAAAATGTGCAGAAGCTTACGGAGGCTAATCTTGAGCAGACAAAAACCGCGCTTGATACGTGGATAGACTCATATGGTGATATTATGTCGCAGCTGTATAATAACCAGGATGTGAAAGACAGCCTGCAGATGTATTATGAGAAAACCGATAAAACCGGCGCCGGAAAAGACCTTGACAGAGAGCTTGCATCACTTTTGTTCAGTAAAGATTATATCATGGCGATAACTATAATAACGGAGGATGGGGACTCCTTTTTTCATGACAGGATAACTCCGTTTTCATCGTATTCTTTTTGGATTAACCACTATTCCATGTCAATGTCTGAAATATATCAGATGACTGTAGGAAATGAAGGGACAACATATTTCTCAACCGAATATGCAAAAACTATACCGGCAAAAAAATATTATCTGTTCCATATGGCCCACACAATTACTTACACATGTTTAGGCGTGGAATATCAGGCTGCGGTAATAGTAAGTATTGACGAGCAGCTTTTGGAGAATATATGTAATTATGACAGCGGAGATACTAGTGAGAACCTTAATTTTATAGTGGACAGCAATGGTTACGTAGTTTCGTATACTGATTCGTCCTATCTTTCAAGGCAGATAGATGTGGAAGGCCTTTCGGAATTGGAAAAAGAAAAGAGGTATGCCGATTTTGTGAGGGAAACGGGGGTTATGGGTAATGATGATATAAGGACCCAGGTTATTCACGACGATAAGTTTGGATGGGATATAATAAATGTATCTCTAAACGACGCATATCAGTCAGAGATAAGAAAATTACAGCGATTTGTAATATTGTTTGCCGTCATGTCGGGAATTCTTGCCATATTAATTATAATAATAACCATACGTTATCTTATGAAAAATATAAATGTCGTGGTTGACAATATGAATCTTGTGGGGAAAGGCGATACGGATGTGCGTATAGACATTAAATCCAAAATGCCAAGAGAGGTTGCAACCATTGCCGAGCATCTTAACATGATGCTCGACAAGCTGCAGTATTCGATGGATAATGAGAAGCTTCTCGCCGAGAGGGAGAGAGTTGCGGAGATTGCAGCGCTTGAAGCCAGAATTAACCCTCATTTTTTATATAATACCCTAGACACTATTAACTGGATGGCAATAGATAAAAATGAAATTGAGATTAGCAATGCCATCAGTGCGCTGGGAAAGATTCTCAGATATGGGATAAATGACAGCAATAGTATTGTAACTATTGCAACTGAGATGGAGTGGCTGAGACAGTATATTCATCTTCAGCAGATAAGGTTAAAGGACACATTTGAGTTTACCATAGACGTAGAGCCTGAAGTGCTTCAGGATAATATCCACAAACTTCTGTTACAGCCGTTTGTAGAAAATTCCATAATTCATGGATTTGCAAACAAGCCGGGCATTCACAGGTTAAATATAACGATAAGGCGGACGGACATGCTTGAGATATCAATATGCGACAATGGCGGAGGAATGAAACAGGAACAGGTTGACATGATAAATTCCGGGCAGTTCCGATATTATGACGACAAATATCATATCGGGATGGAGAACGCCTTTTTAAGGATAAAGTTATATTACGGTGAGCAGGCACGGGTAAATGTCGTGAGTGAGAATGGAAAAAGTACAACTGTGTGTATAAGGCTGCCGAAAGAAGAGGTATAAGCTATGAAGATAATCATCGTTGAGGATGAGATTCGGATTCGGGAGGGAATCTGTAATCTTGTCGAGAGGATAAACGACAACTATAAGGTAGTGGCCGTGGCAAGCAATGGCAGGGAGGGGTATAGGCTTATATGCGAACATTCGCCGGATGTAGTAATAAGCGATATACTGATGCCTGAGATGAACGGAATTGAAATGCTTGAAAAATTGAAGAGTGAAGGGAAAATGCCGGATACTATCCTAATGAGCGCATACTCTGAATTCTCCTATGCACAGACTGCGATTAGATTAGGCGTTAGAGAATATCTCACGAAGCCGGTTACAATTGACGAGCTTACAAACGCACTGTCGAGGCTTGAAAGCGAGTCCGGGACGAAAGATTTGGTGCCGGAGTCGCTAAGCTCGCTCAATACTATAATATTTGCCGCGCTTAACGGCATAGTTGATGCGGACTGCGATATGAATACGTTTCTGTACAAAAAATATGGCATCAATGAGAATACGAAATTTACAATTATGACTGCATATCTGGGATATTATTATGATGAAAATGCAGTTAAGGTAAAAAAGACTATTGAACAGATGGTCTCCATGTATGAGGAACAGAAAAGCATTATAGTTGAGATGCCTAACGATATGACTCTTGTAACCGTATTGTATGATACGGATAATCAGGAGTTTATTGAGCGAAGCATGCAGGATAATATCAGGAAGAATTCGGTGTCGCTTCAGCGCGTATGCCTTGGAATGATAGCGACCGAGGGAATTAGGAATATCCGCAGCAGCTACAGGCTGATTAACAGTTATCTTCACTGGAATATGATTTTTGGGTATGACGTACTTATAATATTTCCGCAGGTTACAAAAATATTTGCGGAAAAGAGCGTATATCCTTCGGAGATAGAAAATAAAATGATAGCGGCTTTATATGCGAAAGATAAGGCGGGAGTGTTAAGGGAAGTAAAAAGATTTGAGGATTATTATTTTTGCGGCAGACTGTTTAACCCGATTGAGGTAAAAGAGGCTTACAGCAGGTTTATTTGGGCAGCCAGAGAGACGGGGAAAGACGTAAGTGACACCGACCTCACCGAAGCGGTGCAGAAAAATCTTATTGAGAGAATAGACAATGCAAAGAGTTCCAGAGAGATGAAAGATATTTTGGACATGGTTTTTGGCGAAATGTTTAAAGATAAAAATAATGAGGACGGAATAGGCCTGACCGTGAAGAAGACGATTAAGATGATTCATGATTTCTATAAGGACGGAATTACACTTGACGAGATTGCGGGCAGACTAAATATCACGCCCGAGTATTTGAGCGCGCAGTTCCAGAAAGAAATGGGTCTTAATTTCAGTTCATATATTAGGAATTACCGTATAGGTAAGGCAAAGCGCCTGCTCGTAGAAAGCAATATGAAAGTATATGAGGTTGCCAAACAGGTTGGATATCAGGACTCCAAGTATTTCAGCAGGGTTTTCAGGCAGGTTACAGGTCAGAAACCGGATGATTACAGGAAAGCAAAAAGGTAGAATATGTAACAAAAGCAAGATTAGATATTTACACCTTTATTAGAAATTTGTTCTGATAATTTGTATTAAAAAATTTTATAATCAATTATGGAACTAATAGATAGTTTCAAAAAATTATATGTACTGCGAAAGCAGACATTATATTAGAGGAGGAAATGAAATGAAAAAGAAATTTTTAGGAGTAGTACTTAGCGTAGCTATGGTAGCATCTCTTCTTGCCGGATGCGGTGACAAGAAAGAAGATAAACCTGATGACAGTCAGACAACAGAGGCTCCGACTGATGAAGCAGAGGGAGACGCAACAGATGCACCTGAAGGTGATGGCTCTGCAGCTTCAGGCGAGCAGATTTATGTAGGAATTATCAATAACAATCCTAATGAGTCAGGATATCGTACAGCTAACGATAAAGATTTGAAGGAAAAGTTCAGCGAGGCTAATGGATACAAGGCAGAGTTTGCTTACGGTGAGAAGAATGAGGAGCAGATAGCAAGCGCTCAGACAATGATTCAGAACGGCGTTGACTATCTTATCCTTTCAGCGGCAGGAACTGCAGGATGGGAGACTGTTCTTCAGGATGCTAAGGATAACGGAGTTAAAGTAATTCTCTTTGACCGTACAATCGACGCACCGGAAGATCTTTATGAGGCTTCAATTGTATCAGACATGGATGCAGAAGGAAAGACAGCTGTTGATTGGCTTGCAACACAGGACCTTGAAAGCTTTAAGATAGTTCACATTCAGGGACAGATGGGTTCAGCAGCTCAGGTAGGACGTACAGGAGCGCTTCAGTCAAAGGTTGACGCAGAAGATAATTGGGAAATTGTAGTTCAGCAGACTGCTGACTGGGATGCAACAAAAGCACAGGAAATTGTTCAGTCAGTTATTGACAGCAAGCAGGAATTTAACGTAATTTATGCAGAGAATGACAATATGGCTGACGGCGCTGTTAAAGCTCTTGACAAGAATGGTATTACACATGGTGCTAATGGTGATGTAATCATCATGGGATTTGATACTAACAAGTTTGCACTTGAGGCTGTTCTTGCCGGAGAGTGGAACTATGATGGACAGTGTAATCCTTTCCAGGCTAAGTATATTGAAGAAGTAATCCAGAAACTTGAGGCTGGCGAGACACTTAGCGAGAAAACTATTGTTATGCAGGAAAAAGGATTTTCACATGAAGATATTACAGAGGAAGATGTAGCAGAATACGGATATTAATCTTTATTGTAATAAGTTTGTGATTTGTTAAGAGAGCGCGGCGCAGCGTAAGTTATTGTCAGTACGCTTGCCCGCGCTTTTTATAAATAAATAATAAGGGGTGAAACACTGGTGAAAGACATGTCCGTATTGGAAATGAAAAATATATCCAAAAGTTTCCCTGGAGTACGTGCGTTGCAACATGTTGATTTTAGATTGTGTGAGGGTGAAATTCACGCACTGATGGGAGAAAATGGAGCAGGAAAGTCCACTCTTATTAAGGTTCTTACAGGAGTTTATGATAAGGATGAGGGGGAGATTTTCCTTAAGGGGCTTGATAAGGCGGCGCTAATACGTTCGCCTCAGGATGCGCAGAATCTTGGGATAAGTACAGTGTATCAGGAGATAACGCTTTGTCCAAATCTTTCTGTAGCGGAAAATATGTATATTGGCCGTACAAAAGGCATGCTTACAAACTGGAAAAAAATTAATGATAAGGCAGATAAGATATTGCAGCAGCTTGAAATTCCTGCCAAGGCAAGACAGCAGCTTTCCAGCTGTTCAATTGCTATACAGCAGATGGTTGCTATTGCCCGTGCCGTGGATATGGACTGTAAAGTACTGATTCTTGATGAGCCTACATCCTCGCTTGACGAGAACGAAGTTGAAAAGTTATTTACTCTTATGCGTAATCTTAGGGAAAAAGGCGTGGGAATTATATTCGTTACACATTTCCTTGATCAGGTGTATGAGGTTTGTGATAAGATTACGGTTCTTCGTGACGGACAACTTGTAGGCGAGTATGTTATTGAAGAACTTCCTAGAGTTAAGCTTGTTGCAAAGATGCTCGGAAAAGAGCTTGACGATATGTCAGATATTAAGAGTGAAGCGCTTGAATATAAGGGAGACGATGCTTCGAAAGTTCCTGTATTTGAAGCAGAGGGACTTCAGAGCAATGCTGGTATAAAGCCGTTTGACTTTTACATTAATAAAGGTGAAGTTAATGGATTTACAGGTCTTCTCGGTTCAGGGCGAAGCGAGTGTGTGCGAGCAGTATTTGGCGCTGACAGGGTGATTAACGGAAAGGTTAAGATGAATGGCAAGAAAGTCAAAATAAACAAACCGATAGACGCTATGAAGAATGGTATAGCGTATCTTCCGGAAGACCGTAAGATTGACGGAATAATCGGTGATTTGTCGGTACGTGAAAATATTATTTTGGCTCTTCAGGTTCTTAAAGGATTTTTCAGGCCGTTTTCAAAGGCACAGCAGTACAAATTTGCAGAGGAGTACATTAAGCTTTTGGAGATTAAGACTGCGTCCGCGGATACACCTATCAAATCGCTTTCAGGTGGTAATCAGCAGAAAGTTATACTTGGACGCTGGCTTCTCATGAATCCGGAATATCTGATTTTGGATGAGCCTACCAGAGGTATCGATGTAGGTACAAAGGTAGAAATTCAAAAACTTGTACTTAAACTCGCGTCGGAGGGAATGAGTGTTACGTTTATTTCGTCCGAGACTGACGAGATGCTTAGAACATGTTCCAGAATGATAGTAATGCGTGACCGTAAAGTGGTTGGAGAGCTTACAGGCAGCGATTTAACGCAGAATAAGATTATGAGTACTATAGCCGGAGGTGACAAATAATAATGGGAAATACAAAATCTAATAGATCTATTGCATTATTTGGCTCTATGAAGCAATTGATAATTCCGGTGGCTGCTTTGGCGGTGCTTATCTTATTTAATTTGATTGCTGACCCATCATTTTTTCGAATAGGAATCGAGCAGAATAATGCCGGTAATCCTGTACTTTCGGGTAACCTTATTTCTATACTTGATTATGGTTCGGAGCTTGCCATACTTGCGATTGGTATGACAATTGTAACTGCGGCAACAGGGGGACAGGATATCTCAATCGGTTCAGCTATAGCTATAGCCGGTGCGGTAATTCTCAGGATACTATGTGGAACGGAATCGGCTCCTGAGACAATGAAAGCGCCAATTATCGTGGCATTTCTTGTAGCTTGTGTTGTTTCAATGTTTTTTGGAGCTTTTAACGGAATGTTAGTGTCGGTGTTTAAGATTCAGCCGATGGTGGCCACGCTTATATTGTTCACTGCAGGACGTTCTATAGCAGCGTGGATTAACAGTAACCGTCTCCCTATTGTTAATGAGGTGGAATTCACCTATTTTGGCGGAAACATACCGGGAATTGCTCTTCCGACGCCGTTCTTCATTGCAGTAGCGTGTGTTATTATTATAGCTCTCGTCCTTAAGTTTACTAATCTTGGGCTGTATACGCAGGCAGTGGGTATCAATGCTAAGTCTTCAAGGCTTAACGGTATTAATCCTACGTTTATTAAGTTCCTTTCTTTCGTAATACTTGGTCTCTGTGTTGCAGTTGCGGGATTGATTAAAGTAAGCCGTGTATCAAGTATTAACTACTCGACGATTGCGAAAGATATAGAGATGGATGCCATTCTTGCAGTTGCTCTTGGAGGAAATGCGCTCAGCGGAGGTAAATTCAGCATGACTGCATCAATTCTTGGTGCATATGTAATACAGTTCCTTACAACAACGCTTTATAAGTTTAAAGTTCCATCAAACGCACTTCCTGCATACAAGGCGATTGTGGTTATTATCCTTGTTGTTTTGAGCGCGCCGGTTGTAAGAGAAAAACTTTCATCATTTTGGAAGAAAATCAGAGTAAGCAAAAAGGAGGCCAGCTAATATGTCATCAAATAAATCAGCGGTATCCGATAAAGGAATTGGTGCAAAGATTAAGCGGATTTCTGATACAAACCTGCTTCTTAGCATAACTATTTTTGTATTTTTTATGATGTATATAGGAGCTATCATATTTCAGGGCTCGGGTTTTTTGAAACCACAGACATTTTTTAATATTCTAAATCAGAATGCAGCGCTTATTATTGCTTCATGTGGTATGAGTATAGTGATGATTGGAGGCGGAATTGATATATCCGTCGGCGGTATGACTGCTCTTGTATGTATGTGCAGTGCAGTTTATTTGGATTTCATGGGAGGCAATTTAGTTGTTTCTATTTTAATTGCTCTTGGAATCGGACTTGCATTTGGTCTTGTACAGGGATTTCTTGTGGCTTACCTTGGAATACAGCCGTTTATCGTTACGCTTGCGGGTATGTTCTTTGCCCGGGGTATGACAACGATAGTTCACAAAGAGCCGTTTAATGTTGTCAATGAGTCATTCTCAAAATTAAAGACAACGCGTGTATTGATTCCGGGAATGGGTTCTGTAAATAAAAAAGGTATTTATATTGACGCCTATATTGAATTGGGTGTTGTAGTAGCGCTTATTATCGTTATTTTAATGTTCTGTGTACTGAGATGGACTAAGCTTGGACGTAGTTTCTATGCGATGGGCGGAAACAACCAGAGTGCAATCATGCTTGGTATTAATGTTAGAAGGACGAGATTCCTGTCTCATCTCATATGCGGAATTCTTGCGGGAATAGGCGGATATGTATTTTTCCTAAACAGTGGTTCCGGTTCTCCGTCCCATGCATTGGGAATGGAGATGAACGCCATTGCATCCTCCATCATAGGAGGTACAATGCTTACCGGTGGTGTAGGTAATATAATCGGTACATTTTTCGGTGTACTCTCTCTCGCGACAATTCAGAATATTGTTGCCTTGGCCGGACTTGGAGAAGCGTGGTGGACGAACATTACTATAGCAGGTATGCTTTGTATATTCCTTATTCTGCAGAGTGTGATTATGGCTTGGAAACACAGGGCATAATTTGATGCAGTAAATTCTAATTTCATTTTATTTTATTATTGATAGGCAGTGCCGTCTTTTGCGGCATTGCCTTTAATTTTGCCTTAAATGGTATATTGCTAATGATATTATAATAACAAAAGGCATTGAGCTTTTCCGCATGAAGTATGAGCTTGCAAATAAATGTTATTGTTGTTATAATTTTCATGTTTAAAAGCATGATTACCGGAGGTGTACCCATTGAAACGAATATGTTTACTTGTATATAATATTTTTTTGATAGTTAATATAGTTTCATTGTCTGGCTGTAATCATGCCGATACTACTGATGTTTTTGTTCAAAATGATGAAAAGGGGAAACCTAGCGAAAAGCCGGACGCGGAACCCGTTTTGCCGGGGGATGAACTTATAACGATAGGATTTGTTCAGGTTGGACATGAATCGGCTTGGAGAGAGGCGGCTACGGAGAGCGCAATAGATACATTTTCTGAAGAGAACGGTTATAAGCTTGTGTTTATTGATTCTGACAATAATTCTGATTATCAAAAGCAGGCTGTAATGGATTTTGTTGAACAGAAAGTAGACTATATTGTTATTGACCCGATAGTTACAGACGGCTGGAATGCCGTATTGAAAGCGGCGAAAAAGGCGGATATAAAAGTATTTGTAATTGACAGGACGATAGACTGTGATGAAAAGTTATATGAGGCATGGTTTGGCTCTGATTTTGAGGCTGAGGGGGAGGCGGCCGGAGCATGGCTGGAATCATATCTTGAAAATAAGGGCAGGTCGTCGGAGGATATCAGTATAGTAACAGTGGCCGGAACGGAAGGTTCTGCTGCCCAGAAAGGCAGGACGACAGGTTTTGACAAATATATAAATAAACATGATAATTGGACAAAGCTTGCCGAGAAGGACGGGGAATTTACGAAAGAGGCCGGGAAGCGTGTTATGGATGAATTTATAAGCATGTTTGGAAAAGTCGACGTCGTTGTATGCCATAACGATAATGAAGCTTGGGGGGTTATCGACGCGCTTGACGAAGCGGGTATGACGTATGGCGTCGGGGGCGACACTATACTGATTTCGTTTGATGCGGTACACGACGGTCTTGAGTGTGTTTTGATGGGAAAGATAAATGCTGATTTTGAATGTAATCCGCTTTCGGCGCCATATGTAGAGGAAGCTATAAGAAAGCTTGAGAATGGGCAAAAGATAAGCAGGAAAACCAATTATATTGACGAAGCGTGTTTTCAGGCTGAAAATAATGTGAGTGTTATAGAATATGGCGGTAAAACTGCGAAAATGATAACAGTTACGGAAAAGGTTTTGGAGTCGAGGGCATATTGACGTTGTTAAAATTATACAAAAGTTTTTTGTCCATAATTAAACGAAAAATGTACATATAAACATATTGTGCCGTATGGTATAATTATTTAGTATTAATAATGTATAATAATGCAAATTTTATGGAGGTATGTAGAATGAGAAAAAATGTATTTAAAGTATTTGCTGCATGTGCTGCAGTGTGCTTTGTATCAGGACTTGTAATTGTCAATGGAGGGCCTGGTACAGCTGAGGCTGCTGATGGAGTAATATGTAATTATGATTTCAATGACGGAGAGCTTGGAGACGTTTATGGCAATAGCGCCAAGGTGGAGATTGTTGAGGGACTTAACAGTACATATGACGGTGCATCAGGTACCGACGGGGCATGTGTAAAGGTATCTGCCAGAAATGGATATTGGGAGAACTCAGCATTTGCGTATAAGATTGATAAGCTTGAGGTAGGCAAACGTTATACTATATCATTTGATGCGCGTCATGACAATGGTGTGGCTGAGAAGTATGAGACAGACAACAGAGCAATGATAGTTCACTATATGCCTGACTGGGGTCAGATTGGTCAGCCTGTAGCTGTACCAAATGAAGACTGGGAGCATATTGAATGGCAGTTTACACTTCCGGCAGAGTATGCTGATAAGACGGGTGACAAGTTTATTTATCTTGAGTTTGCTTATCCGGAGGCTGTTGAGTCGCAGGGTGATGCATATAAGGATCCGAATAAGGAAGAATATTATATAGATAATTTCTGTATAAAAGAGTTTGTAGCTGCAACACCGGCGCCTGTTCAGTCACCTACGCCGTCACCTACGCCGGCTCCGGCTGTGGAAACACCTGGAACTGTGCTTCCACCTATTGTAGAAGGTCCGGACCTTGAGGTTGGTTATGAGGAAGTAGTTAAAGGTATTACCTATAAAGTTACAGGCAAGGATACGGTTAGTGTTGTTGGATTTGACGTACCTAAGTCAGCGCTTTCAATTCCTGCATCAATCACTCTTGAAGGATATGCTTACAATGTAACTGCAATTAATGCCAAGGCGTTCAAGGGAGATGATATTAAGTCTCTTACAATCGGTTCTAATGTACAGACAATTGGAAAGAATGCATTTCAGGGATGTACATCGCTGAAGAAGATAACTATCAAGTCAACTGTTATCAAGTCAATTGGCAGAGCAGCGTTCAAGAAGACATCTTCAAAGGCAGTTGTAAAAGTTCCTAAGGCAAAGAAAAAAGCTTACAAGAAAATGCTTACAAATGCTGGATTATCAAAGAAAGCTAAAGTAAAATAATAATTATATCATCTGGCCTTGTTATTTTACGAAAAGGTTAATAAATTATAAGTCAGAATAACAGTTTATGTCGTATGACAATAAACTGTTATTCTGACTATAAGGCTATTCGTGACTATAAAGATATTATGGGGGTATGACAGAATGAGAAATCATGCATCTTTAAAAAAAATGATAGCAATAACATCTGTTATTGCTATGGGGTTATCAATTATTCCCGGCACGTTAAATGCTGACGCTGCTGCAAAGCCAAAGATTAGCAAAACAAAGCTTACTATGTATGTTGGCGACAAAGCGGCGCTGAAAGTTAAAGGGAGTAAGATTAAATCGGTAAAGTGGAAATCATCCAAGACTAAAATAGCGGCCGTTAAAAAGAATGGCTCAAAGGGCGCCAGAGTGACCGCTAAGAAAAAAGGGAAATCAGTAATTAAGGCAACAGTCAAGTATGGCAGCAAAAAGAAAACTCTTAAATGTAATGTGACAGTGAAAAATGTTAAGAAGACTGTCCCAACTCCGGTGCCAACGCAGACATTAAATGTTCAGACACCGACACCGGCTCCTACACAGCCGACAGTTACGGATATACCGGGACCGGGACCACAGGAACCTACGCCTGTACCTGAACTTGATATGAACAATCTTGCAGTTGCAGATTATCCTACGATATTCTCGGATGTGCCGGACTGTGACTTTATACGGGTAGGCGGGGCTTATTATATGGTAAGCACTACAATGAACCTTTGCCCGGGTGCGCCAATTATGAAGTCTACCGACTTAGTTCACTGGGAAATTGTAAATTACGTATATGATACGTTGTTTGATGACGACGCAAATAATCTTGAGAACAATAAAAATGTATATACTAATGGCTCGTGGGCTGCTGCAATCAGATATCATGAGGGAAAATACTATGTAATATTCAACAGTAACGGTTACGGATTTTTTGTATTTTCTACTGATGATGTAGAAAACGGCACTTGGGATTCATACTTTATTAAAGCAAGTTTTCATGACCCTGCGTTAATATTTGACGATGGAAGTATGTATGTCATATATGGCGGTTCAATATTACAGGAAATTGAGCTTGTGGACTCCGACAACGGAGGTAGAGGAGAAGTCAGAAGAGTAGGCGATTCAAAAGAATTATTTAAAAAACCAAAGGATATAGTAGATGGTAAGGAAGTTGACAGATGGGGTCTTTGGGAAGGCGTCCATGCATACAAGGTCGGAGAATACTATTACCTTCTTATAATTGCATCGCCTAGCAGCGGATGGTTCAGAACAGAGGTATGTTACAGAAGTAAGAAGCTTGCGGACAGCACTCCTGAGGACTGGGAGGAGCAGATTGTATACAGCGGTTCGACATACGAGTATGGTACGGGTCTCGCGCAGGGAGGTATTGTTGATACAATATATGGAGACTGGTATGGAATACTTTTCCAGGACCATGATGCAGTTGGACGTATTCCTTCTATAGTAGCGGTTAACTGGGACTATACGGATGAAGAAGGAAACAACTTTAAAGACTGGCCTATAATGGGAACTTATGATGATAATGGAGATTTCCATGCAAGCAAGGCAGATGCACCTATGAAAATCAGACTGAATGACAGCGGAAAGTCCAATTATATTGTTGGTGATGATGATTTCACATATAACGAAGGCGACAAGCTTAAACTTGTATGGCAATGGAATCATAATCCTGACAATGATAACTGGTCGGTGACGGAGAATCCGGGTTATTACAGAATCAAAAACGGACGTACATGTAACAATGTGTGGTATGCAAGAAATTCGCTTACACAGAGAACAGTCGGACCTGAATTTACATCTGAGACCGCTATTATCACGAACGGAATGAAACCTGGTGATTATGCCGGACTTGTAGCTGTAGGAAGCGACTACGGAATGGTCGGCGTAAAATGTGATGAGAATGGAAAGAGGTATATATTCCAAGGCAGCGGACAGTGTGAAAAAAATTCGCCTAACAATACAATAAATGAGAATGAGGCTGCTTCGGAGATTACCGGAGATACGCCGGTATATCTTAAGGTTGAATACAAATTTAACACAGGAAAAACCAGAGCGGACAAAGCTAACTTCTTCTATAGTCTTGACGGAGAAAACTGGACTAAGATAGGCAAAGAACTTTCCATGAGATTTGATACCGGCACCACATTTATGGGAGCAAGAACATGGTTAACTAATTACGCTACAAAAGAAGCCGGCGGTTATGTTGATTTTGACTATTATAAGCAGTACTAATAAAGAGAGCTTGTCAATATGCCGGAAGTACAATAATTAATATTAATGGGCATTCGGACATTTTGTTTTGGATGCCCATTGAAGTAAAAAAATATAGTTAAAATGAAAATTGTAGTGTTCCAAAAAAAGCAAAAATATATATTAATAAAGTTAAATAAGGTTAAATGGTTAAGTATAAATAATTTAAACTTAATAAAAGGTTATAATAGAAATCTAATATTAGTAAAAGGACGGTAGAAGTATATGAATTCAATTGCGGTGAAAAAAGAAAGGGGATTAAACAATCCGATTATTGCGCAGCGATTTATGGCTGATCCATATGCAATAGAATATGAGGGAACTGTTTATGTATATGGAAGTAATGATTCCGGAAGCTTATACAAGGATGAAAACGGTAATTACTATAGGAACAGTTATTCAAATATAAAAAGTATAAACTGCATATCATCTGATGATATGGTCAATTGGACTGACCACGGTATTATACAGGTAGCGTCTGACGATATTAGCGGACGTGACGGAATTGCGAAGTGGGCAAGCAACTCTTGGGCTCCGGCGGCATGCTATAATACTGTAACTAACCCTGAGACTGGTAAGGAACAGCTTATGTTCTTCCTGTATTTTGCCAATTCTGCTGCCAATATTGGAGTACTTGTGTCGGAAAGTCCGGTAGGACCTTGGAGAGACCCGCTTGGAAAGCCGATGATAACAAGAGAAACGCCGGGCTGTGACGGTGTGGAATGGCTGTTTGACCCGGCTGTGCTTGTGGATGACAACGGAGATGCGTACATATATTTTGGAGGCGGCGTTCCGGAAGGAAAACAGAGAGCTCCCGGAACTGCAAGAGTAGCAAAGCTTGGCAAAGATATGATTAGTATTGACGGCGAAGCCGTAAAGATTGATGCACCGTATATTTTTGAAGATTCCGGAATTAATAAAATAGGTGATACATATTACTATAGTTACTGTACCAATTGGTCAAAGGAAGCCGGCGACGCTATGGGAATAGCACAGATATCATACATGACAAGTAAGAATCCTATGGGTCCGTTTGAGTATAAAGGTGAGATAATGCAGAATCCAGGGCAGAGCGAATACTTTTCACAAAAAGCATGGGGAAATAATCATCACTGTATACTTGGGTTTAATGGAAAATATTATATGTTTTACCATACACCGCAATATGAGATTGATATTGATTTGAAGCTGGAGGACGTTCCTGACAAATGTGCGTACAGAACAACATACGTAGACATGGTTTCAGTCTCCGCCGACGGAGCGCTTCATGTCGCTAAAATGACTAAAAATGGAACTGTGGCACAGCTTAAGGATTTTAATCCATTTAAGGAGACAAAGGCTGCTACATTCGTATGGGGAGAGGGCGTTTCAACAGAACCAAAAAATATCGCGAATGAGAATAGAAATACAGAGATGGATATGAACCTTCGCCTTGTGGATAAACAGGGATGGATAGGTATTAGCAACGTAGACTTTTCCACAGAGTCATTTAAGGATATAACATTAAAAGCCGCGTCAGATACGGATTGTGAAGTTAAATTTTATATTGACGAAATATGCGAAGAAAATATTTTAGGAAAAGTAAATATATCAAAGACAGGTTCCACAGACAATTTCTCTGTTTTTAAGGGTAATATTTATATGGACTGTGATGATATTAAAGAGGTGCATGACCTTTTTATCACGTTGGACTGCGATACGTGTGGAAGTGTTATGGTGGATTCCTGGATGTTAGCATAGTATAAAACATATATATTAGATATAGCAGATAGATTTGAGAATATAAGGAAAAGGATAAATGTAAGCATTTTTGCTTGAGATTGGTGGAGAATATGACGGATAGGGAAAAACTTGCCAGAAATTCGTTTCTTGAAGGTTATAATTGTTCACAGTGTATAATATGTGCATTTTCTGATATGCTTGGCATAGATAAAAATATGGCTCTGAGATTGTCATCCTCGTTCGGAGGAGGAATGGGCCGTATGCGTGAGGTGTGTGGTTCTGTGAGCGGCATGTTCATGGTTGTAGGTATGCTTTATGGATATGATGCACCGGGCGATTATGAGGGAAAGAAAGAACTGTATGCAATTGTTCAGGAACTGGCTGCGAGATATAAGGAAGAAGCCGGCTCTATAATATGCAGGGAACTTTTAGGAATTGAGGGACAGGACAATAGTGCTGTTCCATCGCCCAGAACAAACGAATATTATAAAAAACGTCCGTGTACTGACAAAATAGGAATAGCGGCAAGAATTTTGGAAGAGTACATATTAGAGAATCCGCCTGTATAATAATTTAAACCTCTTTCCGCTGATTGGCGCCGTTGAGCTAGAGTAAAAACATTGGCTAAACTGCTCTGATTCAGCGGAGAGAGGTTAATTATTTGTTAATTGTTTAATCGGCTTTATTTTCATAGATAGCTTCGTTCGTCAGTTCAATTCCGAGTTTTTTAAATGTTTTCATATCTACAGATGAAAGGATTACTGTGGTATGTAACTGACACCCTTTTAGTTTTGGCAGCTGTTCGAGCGCAATTCTTGCGTTAGAGTCATTTACTGCACACATAGATAAGGCAATCAGAACCTCGTCCGTATGAAGGCGGGGATTTTTACTGCCGAGATATTCTGTTTTCAGCTCCTGTATCGGACCGATGAAATCCGGTGAAATCAGATGCAGAGAATCGTCAAGCCCTCCAAGGGTTTTTACGGCATTTAGCAGCACTGCTGATGATGGGCCAAGCAGAGAGCTTGTCTTGCCGGTTGCTATGCTGCCGTCAGGCAGTTCAAGGGCAGCTGCAGGAGAACAGTTCTTATCCGCCAACGCATTTGCGACCGGAACGACAGGTCTGTCATTAGTGGTAATCTTAGCTTGTTTAAGCAGAAGTTCCTGTTTGTACACTTCGTCATTGGTCGCCTCATCTTTTGCAAGCCGGTTCATGGACTGGTAGTATCTTCGAATTATCTCCTGTTTTGAAGCCTCGCGGCAGGCATCGTCGTCAATTATACAGTTGCCGGCCATATTGACTCCCATGTCTGTCGGTGACTGGTACGGACAGTATCCGTAAATACCTTCAAACATGGCGGCGAGTACAGGGAATATTTCGACATCCCTGTTATAATTTACTGTAGTGGTACCGTAAGCGTCAAGATGGAATGGGTCAATCATATTGACGTCGTTCAAATCGGCTGTTGCGGCTTCGTATGCGAGGTTTACAGGGTGTTTTAACGGGATGTTCCATATAGGAAACGTCTCAAATTTCGCATAGCCCGCCTTTACTCCGCGTTTGTTCTCGTGGTATAGCTGTGAAAGGCATGTTGCCATCTTTCCGCTGCCCGGCCCGGGTGCGGTTACAATTACAAGCGGCCTTGTCGTCTCGATATAATCATTTTTTCCATAGCCATCATCACTGACAATCTGCGCTACATTGTTTGGATATCCATCAATAGGATAGTGTCGGTATACATTAATACCCATATGCTCAAGCTTTGTCTTGAATATATCTGCCGATACCTGTCCTGTATAGCGAGTAATAACAACGCTGCTTACATATAATCCTTTTTCCCTGTATACATGAATTAAACGGAGCACGTCCTGATCGTATGTAATTCCAAGGTCATGCCGTATCTTATTTTTATCAATATCGGTCGCGTTGATTGATATTACAATCTCGGCCTGGTCGGAAAGCTGCATAAGCATCTGAAGCTTACTGTCAGGCGCAAAACCGGGCAGCACACGCGACGCATGATAGTCATCAAAAAGTTTTCCGCCGAATTCGAGGTAAAGCTTGTCCCCAAATTGGCTTATACGTTCCATGATATGTTCAGACTGCATTTTCAGGTATTTTTGATTATCAAATCCTATTTTCATTTCGGTGTTCCTCTCCTTGTAAAGTATCAGTCAGGGATGACAAATGCTCTTGTCCCCGCTATCATATGTAAAAACAAATAACTTTTAAATTTAATTGTTGATGAATATAATATAAATAATACAAGTATTAAGTACTATATAAGTATTAATCATAATAAAGCAATAGTCATATTAATACAAAAGGTTAAAGTTTAAAAATACATCAATATTTATTGTATGATATCCCGGCAAATAAAACAAGGGTAAAATCTTTAAGTATATTGCGAAAAAATATACATTATTTGCATGTTACCAAAATAGCTGATATAATAGCGCTGTCGTTTAAATTTAATTATATATTGTTAAGGAGATTTGTAGGTATGAAAAAGATTAGCGTCAGGCTTTTATTGGTTTCGTTTGTATTGTTATTGTTATCTGCAGTCAACCCATACGGTACTCCTGCATCTGAAGCAAAAAAACAGATGCTTAATGTGAGCTTTATCGACGTTGGCCAGGGCAGTGCAACGCTGATACAATATAAAGGTAAAAATGTCCTAATAGACACGGGTGAGGAAACTGAATATAATAAATTGAAAAGTTTTTTGGATGAAAAAAAGGTTAAAAGCATAAGCAATATGATTATAACGCACAACGATTCTGACCATATGGGCGGAGCCGACCTCGTGATAAGGGATTATAAAGTTAAAAAAGTAACGAGGGCAAAGTATCAGGAAAAAAAGAAAAATAAGCAGATTACGGAGTTTGACAACGCTATAAAAGATAATAAGATAAAAACTAAAAAAGTCAAGGCCGGAAGTAAGATTAAGATAGCGGCGGGAGCGCAGATGACGGTTTATTCACCGTCGAAGAAAAGCGACGAAAGTAATAAAAACAGTATTGTAATCAGACTTTTGCACGGGGATAATTCATTTTTATTTACAGGTGATATTGATGCCAATATAGAAAACAGCCTTGTTGAGAAGTATAACCTAGAATCAGATGTGTTGCAGGTTGCTCATCATGGTTCGGGTTATTCAAGCGCAATGTTATTTCTGAGTAAAGTAAAAGCAAAGTATTCTGTAATTTCAGTCGGCGAGGGTAATTCTTACGGACATCCCGCAGACTTTGTTGTGAAAAGGCTTGGCAATTTTTCAGATTACATATACCGCACGGACAGAAACGGAACAGTTACGTTTGCGTCAGACGGAAATGTTTTGAATGTGACGGCCAAGGAGACTTATAACGATGATGTAAATGTACAAAAAGTACCGGGAACGCCGGCTGACAATAATATTGGTCGAAATATTATAGGAAATGTTAACTCAAAAGTTTACCACAGCGAAGACTGCGGCAATCTTCCCTATGAGAAGAACAGGAAGTATTTTAATTCCGGTGAGGCTGCGGAGTCGGAGGGCTACAGAGCCCATTCGGCATGCGTGAGGCGGTGAGCTAATACAACCGGGGCAAGATTGTTTTCGCCCCGGTTGTTTACATTCTTTATTCCAAATATAATAATTACCTGCAATTATTCCTGTCAAAATCAGGATTAAAAGCATAGAAGTTTTTAAAGTTAAGGTCGTCCTGTATTATGCGGAGGCCCTCGCCGAATCTCTGAAAATGAACAATTTCTCTTTCCCTAAGGTATCTGATAGGGTCTGCAACTTCAGGGTCTTTGACGAGCCTCAATATATTTTCGTATGTTGACCTTGCTTTTTGTTCTGCCGCCATATCTTCGACAAGGTCGGTTATAGGGTCGCCCTTACACTGGAATTCGCAGGCGTTAAATGGCACCCCTCCTGCTGCCTGCGGCCATAATCCAAGCGTATGGTCAACATAATATTTGTCAAATCCCGACGCGGCAATCTCGTCCGGCGTCAGATTTTTAGTAAGCTGATGAACTATAGATGCAATTATTTCTAAGTGCGCCAGTTCTTCTGTACCCAGAGAAGCAGCGGTAATGTTCCATTATCACAAAGTAATGAATCATCTGATTTTACAGGCTTTTTAGTATATTCTTTAAAGACTTCGGATAAGGTGGTACGGTATGGTGAAAATAATCAAGTTGAGTTTTCGGAACATCCGACAGTGGTTCAACGAGGTAATGAACGTACAATTAACCTTTTGGTATCTACTCCCGATGTTGCATAGTTGGACAAGTAAGGTTGGTGAAATTTATGAGAGAAAAGAAAGTCCATTTGTATGTGGATAGCCAAGAACGGAACATTTTATTACATAGCCTTGTAGAGCTGAAAAACCAGCTCATTCAGCAGGGCAGATATACAGACTGCGTTGACGAGCTGATATTCAAAGTCGTAAACGCACCAGTCAAGAGAATGAAAATTGAATATGTCTAAGGCACATCACAGAGCCGCTTATTCTTATTGATTTTTAAGAGTAAGCGGCTTTTTTGCGTTCTCTGGTACTCTTACATAGCCACCTTGACAAAGTGGCTAAATCTATGCGAAAGGAGGACGCACCTATGTCAAATTGCAAAGTAATCGCTTTAACCAACCAGAAAGGCGGCGTTGGAAAGACGACCACAGCGGTCAATCTGGGCGTGGCTCTGGCACAGCAGGGCAAAAAGGTACTTCTCATTGATGCCGATGCACAGGCAAACCTAACCATGTCGCTCGGATACAGCCGACCAGACGACTTGTCCGACACGCTCTCCACCATCATGCAGGACATCATTGATGATAAACCCGTCGATGTTTCCAGAAGCATCCTGCACCATGACGAGGGCGTTGACCTGCTCCCGTCCAACATTGAGCTGTCGGGGCTGGAAGTAAGGCTGATTAACGCCATAAGCCGTGAAAGCGTACTGAAAACCTGCATCAATGAGGTGAAAAAGAATTACGACACGGTTCTCGTGGACTGTATGCCGAGCTTGGGTATGCTGA
>CAOKVX010000022.1 GCA_948472945.1 uncultured Clostridia bacterium | reverse complement strand
CTCGAATAAGTCCTCTATTATTTCTGCAGCCTGATACATAATTTTACTCAGCTCAGTATTTGATTTATATATCCCTGCAAATTCTCTTAAATTGTCAACTTGTTCCTGAATCATGCCCATATTTCACCCTCCAAAATCAAACATCTGTACCCCGCCAATTCAATTTACTTACATTCACGTATACCGCCTTTCAACAAATCACCGAATATTTTCTCCTCACCAATGACAAACTCCGGCTTTGGTTTTTTCAATATGTACAATTCCCCACTGATATATTTTGTACAATGTCCTAAATTATGGTCTGTATACCATTCAATTAAAGGTTTTATCTGCCATTGTTGCACACATGCTTAACTCTCAGCCATTTGTAGAGCAATGCATAAAATCTTACCGGCATATCATGCACCCCCTTCAATCAATAAAGCCTCCCGCCCATAAGGCGCCGTATGACATCTTCTTTCATATACACACCCACCATAATCTACCTTTCCTATTACTGTAAACCACAGTGTATTTTTCTGTCCGACCCCCTTACATACTTACACCTTCCTTTGTGCCGCATCCGCCCGATAGGGTGTGCCTCCACGCTTCAACTCATTGTATATAGTTGCCCTGTGGAAACCGATTGTATCAGCAATCACAATTACCCTTGCCCCCTGCTCTGTCATTTGTTCAATTTTCTTCCGGTCCTCATAATTCAACCGCCTATTACCTTTTCTCACGTTCTTTGCACCTCCTACCGTTCATAAACAAAAAGGAATGTACCAAAAGTCCACAAACTCTTGATACATTCCTTATAAAATTACACAAAAAAAGAAATGCGATAGAGTATTAACTCTTGTCGCATTTCATTTTACAATGAAGTCTATAAAATTGTAGCCTATAAAATGTAGAATTAAAAGTTTGACTTTCAACGCCAATCTAAAATTGAAAAAAGAGTATATAAAACGGCTAACATATTTTGCATGATAAATGATAAAAATATGTTAGCCATAAATTATACTTTATTTTGTTAAATTACCACTTTACTTCCGAATATTCAAGCTTTCTGTCGCGCTCAAACAAATCTTTTAGTCCTGATTTAACTGATTTATCTTCAAATAATACCGCGTTAATCTGCTCCACTATCGGCATGTCTACATTATATTTTTTTGCAAGCCCGAGAGCAGCTTTGGCTGAATACACTCCCTCTACAACCTGCTTTACCTCTCTCATAGCTTCATCCATCGAGTAGCCCTGGCCCATATAGTACCCCGCATTGTGGTTTCTGCTATGCCTGCTTGTACAAGTTACAATAAGGTCTCCAACACCGGACAGCCCCGAAAATGTTTCGAGCTTTGCACCCATTGCAACGCCCAACCTACTTATTTCCGTAAGCCCCCTTGTCATGAGCGCAGCCTTTGTGTTGTCTCCCAAACCGAGTCCGTCAACCATGCCTGCCGCGAGCGCAATTACATTTTTAATTGAGCTTCCAAGCTCAATACCGATAATATCAGGGCTTGTGTATACCCTGAACGTATCGCACATAAATATATCCTGTATAAATGAAGCCGTCTCCATTGTCGTCGCACCCACAACGACAGTAGTAGGTATGCCCTTTACAACCTCTTCGGCATGGCTTGGGCCTGATAGTACCGCTATGTCGCATTCCGGGAGTACTTCCTCAAGTACTTGTGACAGTGTAAACAGTGTATCGTTTTCAATTCCCTTTGCGACATTTACAATGCGCTGTCCTTTCTTTATAAAATTCTTTGCAGATTCCGCAGTTGTCCTCACATACGGGGAAGCCACGGACATAACTATAAGGTCTCTGTCCTTACATGCCGTCTCCAAATCGCTTTCAATATATATATTGTCCGGCAGCTTTACGCCCGGAAGTCTCTCGGTGTGTTCTCTGTGCGTCTTCAAGAGCTCAAGCTCATCTTCTATTGCTGACCACAGCATTACATCATGTCCATTTTTTGCGACTACAACTGACAATGCCGTACCCCAACTGCCGGCTCCCAAAAAACTAATCTTCATTACATTTATCCTCCTTGGAATTAAGCCTTATTTTTCTCAATTTTTTTATCAAATAATTTGTTTTCCGTTCCGCTGATAATCCTTTTTATATTAGACGCATGTTTGATAAAAGCAAGTACAGTATATAAAAAACTTATTATCAACACGAAAACAAAATATTCATTATTTCTTTCAAATATTAACGTGTACACAGGTACCGCCCATGCAGGTACGCAGAGCGATCCGAGCGAGACATACCTTGTTATTACTACAATTGCAACAAATAACAGCAGCGCCACTATCCAGTAAACAGGGTGTGAAAATGAGATTGCGACTGTCACGCCCGCAGTCACGGCTATACCCTTTCCGCCCTTAAATCCCATCCAAAAGGGAAAGTTGTGTCCTAATACCGCGCCTATACCGGCTGCTATTGTGACAAAATAAGTCATGTCCGGCGTGTCCGACAGAACATGTCCTGATATATAGCGTATCGCAAACACCGGAATCAGCGCCTTAAAAAAATCACCTGCAAATGTAACAAGTCCCGCCTTTACACCGAGAGTCCTGAGCGCATTTGTAGTGCCCGTATTTCCGCTTCCCTCGTCGCGGATATCAACACCTGATTCCTTTCCGACAATATATCCGAATGAAATACTTCCTATAAGATAGCTCACAAAAAAACATATTATGAGCTCCGCTATAAATATATAGTCCATCACTCTTTTCCCTTTCTTTCGCGTATAAATATCTTGATAGGCGTTCCCGCAAAGCCAAAAGCTTCGCGAATTTTATTTTCTATATATCTCTCATAAGAAAAATGCATTAGTTTTTTATCGTTTACAAAAATGACGAATGTAGGCGGTTTTATACTCACCTGAGTAATGTAAAACAGCTTAAGCCGTTTACCTTTATCGGTCGGCGGCTGCTGCATTGCAACGGCCTCGGTGAGAATCTCATTGAGAACTCCTGTCGCAACCCTCAGCTGGTGATTCTGGATTACAGCCTCTAATATCTCAAACAGCTTATAAACTCTCTGTCCGGTGAGTGCGGATATATATATTACCTGCGCATAAGGAACAAACGATAATATGGATTTCACCTTTTCGGTAAATTTGTTGGCTGTATGCGTGTCTTTTTCGACGGCATCCCACTTATTGACGGCTATGATCATTCCCTTTCCGCGGTCGTGGGCTATGCCAGCTATCTTAGCGTCCTGTTCCGTAACGCCCTCGATTGCGTCAATCATCAGTATTACAATGTCCGCCCGCTCAATAGCGGCTACAGTCCTTATTATGCTGTAACGCTCAATTTCTCCTTTTATTTTGTTCTTACGCCTAAGACCTGCGGTGTCAATAAATACAAACTCCTTACCGTTCCATACGACATCCGTGTCAATAGCGTCTCTCGTAGTGCCTGCTATGTCAGATACGATTACTCTGTTTTCCCCGACAATTTTGTTAATCAGAGAAGATTTGCCGACGTTGGGTTTACCTATTATGGCTACTTTCGGTCTCTCGTCTTCTTCCTCTTCGAGGTTGTATTTCTCAAGCTCTCCGAGCACACAGTCGAGCATATCCCCTAATCCCAGTTTCGCTGAAGCTGATATCGGTATCGGGTCTCCGATTCCGAGATTATAAAATTCATATACGTCCGCCGAAAACTTATCTTTGTTGTCCACTTTATTTACGACAAGAATTACAGGCTTCCCGGATTTCCTTAACATGTCCGCTACATGGTAGTCCGCGTCCGTGACTCCCTGTTTTACATCCGTCATAAATATAATCACATTGGCCGTATCTATAGCAATTTCCGCCTGCGCGCGCATATGCGACATAATGACGTCGTCCGTGTTCATCTCAATACCGCCGGTGTCAATAAGTGAAAATTGTTTGTCGAGCCATGTTATCTCGGCATATAATCGGTCTCTTGTAACTCCCGGCGTATCCTGTACAATTGCAATCTTTTGTCCTGCGAGCGCATTGAACAAAGTAGATTTACCTACGTTTGGGCGTCCTACTATAGCGACAATAGGTCTGCTCATATACTACCTCCCAATATACTACTCTTATTACTGTTAATCAGCCCTGTTTTAAATTGAATTAGTTTTTAATCTGAATTACTGTTATTCCAATTGCCTTCATCTATTTCTTGTCAGAACCTGCACCATACGTGTTATCATCCTCAGCGCCGTCGTCTTTGTTATCATCACTGTCATTATCTTTTTCGGCGGCACCGGAATCTGAATTGCCGGTATCGACTCCGTCTGCCGAAGTTTCCGGAACGTCGCTCACCTCGACAATGTTGTCACCGATAACTCCGAGAACTTTTTCCAGAATTGCAGCCTCATGTATAAGGTCATCAAGCTTTGAAGCATAATTTTCGACCGTATATTTTGCCATCTCCTCCTCAGACTCAATATTGTTGCCGTTCATATACATATTAAGAAAATCCTGATATTCCTCGTCAGATATGGTAATTCCCTCAGTATTTGCAATGGCCTCGGTAATTAGCTGCTGTTCAACATAAGATTTCGCTGTCTTTTCAACCTCGGCATTGTAAGTGTTCATATCCATATTGTAATAGTCTGTAACAAACTGCTCGAAATTATCATAATTGCCCTGCTTTGCCATAGATTTATAGCTTGCGTCTATTCTAAGCTTCATAAGGTCAACCAAAAACTGCGGCGTCTCTGATACCTTGGACGTCTCCAAAACTTTCATGAATGCGGTGTCAGCCATTGCAGACACCTTGGATTTGTACAGGTCATTTTTAATGTCGTCATAATATTCTGTCGTTGTGTTATACTCACCGTTTGTAACATTTGTCACAAACTCGTCATTGAATTCAGCCTCATTTTTTTTGCCTCTTATATAGTTCACCGTCACATTAAATACAACAGGCTCCCCGGCTAGTTCCGGCGCATTTTTGTATTCTTCCGGAAAAGTAAGATTAAGGTCCTTTGTCTCTCCGGGTTTTACTCCGACAATTCCATCTTCAAATCCCGGAATGAATGAATTGCTGCCAATCTCAAGGTCAAATCCTGCATATGAGCCCCCCTGAAATTCTTCGCCGTTGTGTTTTCCGACAAAATCAATGTTGACGGTGTCTCCTCCCTCTACCGCCCTGTCGGTTATCTCCTCATATGTTGCGTTATTTTCAAGTTCCTCGTTTATCTTTTCCTGAATCTCATCTTCTGAAACATAAGTATTCACCTCAACGCCTTTATATTCCCCGAGAGTGACATAATCAAGGGGATTATATTCCTTAACCGCTGAAAGCGCTTTGTCAAGCTCCTTGTTTCCTGTAGCGATGCCCCCGGTACTATTGTTACATCCGGTTAATGCCAAAACGGCGGACAATATTCCGCACACTATAAACTTTGTTTTCATCTCTACCTCCAAGTTTTAAAACTGAATTGCTAAACTCAAGTGTATCACATTGCTTAGAAAAAATAAAGTAAAATATTGTGAGCGTCTTCTTTGACTAAGGAATTTTATTATGATATACTCCTCTAAAGGAAAACCTGTTATATCAGGTTTTTAAAAATTCTTTTGGAGGTTGAATAAATGACAATTCATCCGGATACAGATATGATTCCTGTTGCTCCTCTTAAAATAGTTGCGATGGAAAATTGTATTGAGATTGGACAGGAGATCTCAGACCACATCAGAGAAATAAGAAGTTCTTCAAAGAGAACTACAAATATAACGAACAATATAGACGGCTACATACAGGATAATTATCTTGTCAGATACCATATCGAAACCCATCACACCGGCGAGAGGCACGCCGTTATTGATGAGTCGGTGCGGGGAACGGATTTGTTTATCCTAACAGATGTGGTTAACCGCACATCTACTCATCATATTAATGCAAAACACGGATATATGACGCCTGACGAGCATATTATGGACCTTAAGCGCGTTATATCGGCATGTCACGGAACGCCTCACAGGATTAATGTAATCATGCCCTATCTTTATGCCGGAAGATATAATAACCGTAAAAATCTTGAATCACTTGACTGTGCGCTTACACTTCAGGATATGATTAAGATGGGAATCAGCAATATAATTACATTTGACGCGCACGAGCCTCGTGTTCAGAACGCTATTCCGATTCAGGGTATTGACAATTTCCCAACCTCTTACCAATTCATAAATGCGATAATAAATAATGAGCCGGACATAAGCTTTGACAAGGATTCCCTCAATATTGTAAGCCCGGATGTCGGCGGAATGAGCAGGGTAGTTTTCTACTCAAACATAATGGAAGTAAACATGGGTATGTTCTACCGAAGAAAAGACTACTCTGTCACCAATGAAAACGGAGAGCATCCCGTTGTAGCCATAGAGTTTCTGGGAGGGGATATTAACGGCAAGGACATAATTATTGTCGACGATATGATTGATACCGGAAAGAGTATGATAAATACGGCGCTTGAACTTAAAAAAAGAGGAGCCCGCAAAATTATTATGGCGGCGACGTTCGGTTTATTTTCACAGGGAATGTGTGCATTTGACATGGCTTATAACGAGGGATTTATTGACAGGCTTTATACTACAAACCTTACATATTGTTCGGATGAACTAAAGGGCAAGCCTTATTATAAGCTGGTCGACATGAGTTTTCCTCTGGCTAATTTGTTTGACACAATTAACTATGACGATTCATTCAGTGTGCTGACCGACCAGGCTGCGCTTATAAAACAGCTTTTGAAAGAAAAAAGATAATGTAAAAAAAGACTTGGCGGTAAGACAAGCCGCTAAGTCCAAAATGCATTTTTAATACAAGATATGTCGTCGCCACATATAAATACTACGTCAAATCTGCAGGGACATTCGTCAGGCATATTTTTTTTGTACATATAATATCTGGCTGTCTTAACAAGCTTCTGCTGCTTATAATATCCGACAGCCTCCTGAGGATAACCGTATTTAATACTGCTTCTATATTTTACCTCAACGAAAACAAGAGTTTTGCCATCCTGTGCTATTATATCTACCTCCCCATACTGGGACATAAAATTTCTCTCAAGAATAACATACCCTCTGTCCACAAGATACTTTGCGGCTTTTTCTTCATTTTCCGTGCCGCATATTCGTTTGTTTATAAATAACCACGCTCACTTTTCACTTTTGTTTCACTTAAGCTGTATTTTGGAATATCTGGTATTAGTCTTTCTTCAGAACTTTTCCTTTAATTCTATCCATATGGTCCACAAAAATAAGTACCTCTGCGACTATAGAATACAGCTCCGGCGGTATGGATTCGCCAATGTCAAGAGACGAAAGTGAATCGGCAAGTTTTTCGTCCTTGTGCAGCGGAACATTTGCCTCTGTCGCTTTCTCTATAATCTTTTCTGCGAGATACCCCTCTCCGGTAGCGACAACCTTTGGAGCATCGTCAAGCTCAGGCTCATATTGGAGCGCTATAGCTTTTTTGCGTTTAAATTTCCAATCCACCGCAGCGCCTCCTATCAAGTTTATATTTATGTGCGGCAACCGCCATAAGCCATGTGTTTTACTCACACATCTATTATTGCATTTTACAATAATTTTACAATGATTATTATAGATCAAAATGTTTTTAAGATGTTATATATGTACAAATGTTTTTCTGTGTATTGGCGATAATCCTGTTATCCTAAGCGCATCCATGTGCGCTTTTGTGCCGTACCCTTTATTTTTTGCAAACATATATTCCGGATAAAGTTTATCGTATCCAGCCATCATTCTGTCACGGTATACCTTTGCAACGATGCTTGCGGCTGCAATCGACACACTCTTAGCATCGCCCTTAATAATTTCAACCTGTGGAATGTCAACGCCTGGTATATGTACGGCGTCCACTAATATTTTATCCGGCCTGACAGAAAGTCCGTCAACAGCCTCTTTCATAGCTTTGTATGTTGCCTGAAGTATATTGATTTCATCTATAATCTGAGGAGACACTACCCCTAATGAATATGACACGGCTTCTTCCGTTATTTCATCATACAATGCCTCCCGCCGCTTTTCCGTGACTTTTTTTGAATCGTTGAGATAACGGTAGTACGTTTCTTTGGGAAGTATTACCGCACATGCAACAACAGGACCGGCAAGCGGTCCCCTGCCAACCTCGTCGACTCCGCATATGTATTCGCAGTCAGAGTAACCGCGCTCATACTCCATCATGGCGTCAAGACGAAGCGCCTCTTTCTCCGAAAGCTCATCCCTATTTGTCATCAGCAGCTTCACTCTCGCTTAGATTTTTCTTTTTCCGCATATGGATTCCCACGGCAACTCCTATCGCCGCGACAGCTGCAAACATTGCAAGCTTCATAAGATATGTCATAAATCCTGTAAATATACTACCTGTTACTTCCGTAAGTAAAATCATTTATTTTTCCTCCCTATATAAATATACTCAAAAGCAGGCAATCAACGATAATTTTTATGTCAATTTGTATTCCTTGTAAAAACAGCTACGGTTTCCTGTATGGCAAGCTGCGCCGTCCTGAATTACTTTTACAAGAATCGTGTCGTTATCGCAGTCTATATACATTTTTTTAAGGTGCTGGTAATGCCCCGATGTCGCTCCCTTGCACCACAGCTCATCACGGCTTCTGCTGTAATAATGCATAATACCGGTTGCAATAGTGAGGTCATATGCCTCCTTATTCATATATGCCATCATTAAAACGTCATCATTAGCAATATCCTGTACAATTACAGGTATCATGTTATCGGAATTTTTTTTTAGTCCGTCGAACGGTATTTTTTCTATCATGTCAATCATTATTTTACTCTCTTTCCACCTAAAGAACTCCCTTTGTGGACGGAACGCCCTTGTTGCGCCCATCCTTTGAAACCGCACTGTCAAGCGCCCTTGCAAAAGCCTTAAACGCCGCCTCAATTATATGGTGGGCATTGGAGCCGTTTATCTTTTTTATGTGGACGTTTATTTTTGCAGAGTCGGCAAAGGCATAAAAAAATTCTTTGACAAGCTCTGTGTCAAAATCTCCGACCATTGGGGCGTTCATCTCAAGGTCAAAATCCAGATAATGCCTTCCCGAAATATCAACAGCCGCCAAAACAAGCGCATCGTCCATCGGAAGAATACAGTCCCCAAACCGCCTTATGCTTTTCTTGTCACCGAGAGCCTCTGCAAACGCCTGCCCGAGCACTATTCCGGTATCTTCTACCGTATGGTGACCGTCAACTTCAAGGTCTCCTGACGCGGCAAGCTCAATATCAAAAAAACCATGCCTTGCAAAGCCGCTTAGCATGTGGTCGAAAAAACCTATGCCTGTATTTATATTATATTCACCGTTTCCATCTATAAGAATGGAGGCCTTAATATCGGTCTCTTTTGTCTTACGTGTAACTTCTGCACGTCTTTCCATAAAAAATCCCCTCATCTTAAATTAGGCAATTCCCCAAGCACTTTCTTAGGGGTATTTGACTTCCTATTTAATATAATATCTGTCGATATTACAATATGTCCTCCGGACATACTGTTCTTGCACACGGTTCGCTTTTGAATCTGTCCTCCCTTTGGTCGGACGCGAACCGGTGCTGGTATAATATCTGTCGATATTATAATATGTCCTCCGGACATACTGTTCTTGCACACGGTTCGCTTTTGAATCTGTCCTCCCTTTGGTCGGACACGAACCGGTGCTGGTATAATATCTGTCGATATTATACCATAATACAAGAAAAGTGCAATACTAGAATCCTGCTGTCTGAAGTCTCGCGCACATCACTCAAATCTGACGGTTATGGAATTCGCATGCGCCGTAAGTCCCTCGGCATTTGCAAAATCGGCAATCTTTTTGTACACCGGCTCAAGCGCATCCTTTGAGTAGGATATTATATTCGTTTTCTTTATAAAATCATCAATTCCGAGAGGCGAGAAGAATCTTGCTGTTCCGTTTGTTGGAAGCACATGGTTCGGACCCGCAAAATAATCCCCCAAAGGCTCGCTGCTGTATTCTCCGAGGAAAATTGCGCCCGCATTTTTTATCTTTGTCATAGTGTTAAATGCGTCCTTTGTAATAATCTCCAAGTGTTCCGATGCGATATCGTTCACCATACCGACAGCCTGCTCCATATCTGCGCATACAATAATGTAACAATATTTATCGAGAGACTTCTGTATTATATCTTTTCTCTCAAGCTTTTCCGTGAATTTGACAAGCCACTCAGATACCTCACCTGCAAGCTTCCCGCTTGTAGTCACAAGTATCGCTGAAGCCATCTCGTCGTGCTCCGCTTGGGAAAGAAGGTCTGCGGCTACAAATTTTGCGTTGGCTGTTTCGTCTGCGAGGACGAGTATCTCGCTAGGCCCGGCAATTGAATCAATGCTAACATGCCCGTACACGGCCTTTTTAGCGAGCGCGACATATATATTGCCCGGGCCGCATATCTTATCGGTTTTTTTCACCGTTTCGGTTCCGAAAGCAAATGCGCCTATGGCCTGCGCTCCTCCCATTTTATATATCACGTCGACCCCGGCTTCATAGGCGGCAACTAATGTGTTTGGATTAACTTTTCCGTCCTTTCCGGCAGGAGTCGCCATCTGAATACATTTTACTCCGGCAACCTTTGCCGGAACCGCGTTCATAAGCACTGACGACGGGTATGCCGCCTTGCCTCCGGGAACATACAGACCGACAGTCTCAAGAGGAATAATTCTCTGTCCTACAATAATTCCGTCCGTTGTGTCATTTATAAATGTCTGCCTCACCTGTCTTGAATGGAAATCTTTTATATTATGTATGGAATCCTTTATTAATCCGGCAAAATCATCTCCCGCAAGCCTGTAAGCCTCGTCAATCTCCTCTTTAGTCACTATAAAATTATCTGCATTGATGTCAGCCCCGTCAAAGCGTCTGGTGTAGTCAAACACGGCGTCATCCCCGCGCGTCCTGACGCCATCGAGTATCTCATTGACAACTTTCGAATATTCATCGTCGCCGCCAGTATGACTCCTCCCAGACAACTCTCCGAGAATAGTCTTTTTTACCTGTTCATCCAAATTAACGATCTTCATAATATACACTTCCATTCATAATATTTTTTATGCATTATATTTATCACCGCAGCAAACCTAAACCTCACCCATATGACCTGACCTCACCCATATGACCTGAAATAAAATCATTTAGTCGTGCAATTACAGCAGCTTCTTCAACGAGTTTATAATGTCATAAATACGTTCCTGCTCCATCTTCATACTGACCTCATTTACAACCATGCGCGCCGAGCACTCGCATATTTCCTCAAGTACGCCGAGTCCGTTTTCACGCAGGGTCGAGCCGGTCTCCACTATATCTACGATAACCTCTGATAAACCAACGATAGGAGCAAGCTCGACAGAGCCGTTTAGTTTGATTATCTCAACTGTCTGATGCTTTGTATGATAAAAATAATCCTTTGCGATTCCCGGATACTTACTCGCAACCCTTATAAGCTGTTTTGAGTTTAACAGCTCCTTTGCCGACTCCGGTCCTGCGACACACATTCTGCATCGACCAAATCCGAGGTCCAGCACTTCGTACAGTTTTCTGCCCTCCTCAAGAATCGTGTCCCGTCCGACTACGCCTATGTCGGCTGCGCCGTACTCGACATACGTAGGAACATCGGATGCTTTTGCCAGAAAAAACTTGAGCTTTAATTCCTCATTAACGAATATAAGCTTCCTTGTCTTTTCATCTTTCATCTCCTCGCAAAATATGCCAATCTGACCGAGCAGTTCCATTGTCTTTTTTGCAAGCCTTCCCTTTGCAAGCGCAAATGTAATATATCTCATCCGTTAATCTCCCTTCCCGACTCGCCGCCTGATTCTATATACAAAAATTCCTTGATTCTGTTATTGTCGGCGTAGGCCCTGTACTCTTCGACCGACACATCGCATTTTTTTCGCATCAGCCTTACGTTAATCCCGTCTTTTCTCTTTTGGGCTGCAAGTTCAATAGCCTTTTTCCGCTCTGTGGAGCTGTATAAAATTATACACAAGTTATTTTCCGGTTCCGGATGAAGCTTCTTTCTCTCAATTGCAAGCATAAGCCGGTCCACATTGATGGCGACACCAATTGCCGCGCCATCCTTTCCGAACTGCTTTAAAAGCCTGTCATATCTTCCGCCCGTGGCAATCGGCTCTCCAAGTCCGTATGTGTATGCCTTGAATATCGTTCCGGTGTAGTAATTGTAATTGCTCAACATTCCAAGGTCAAAGTTGACATACTGCCTCATCCCGTAAACATCTATTATTGAGTACAGTTTTTCAAGCCTGTCGACGGCCGCAAGAGAACATTCGTTATTTACGTTCTTTTTCGCATATTCAAGATATTCGTCACTTCCAAACATTTCAGGAAGTTTGATAAGCATTTTTTTCACAGAATCATTAATCGGAAGTCCAGCTACAAACTGTTCAACCGCAAACAGATTTTTTCTCTCAAGCAGTTCTTTCAGCTCGTTAATCTGTTCATTGTCAAGTCCCGCCTCCTCGACAAGGCCGTTGAAAAAGCCAACGTGTCCAACGTCTATCCTGAATTCTGTTATGCCTGCCTCAAGCAACGCCTCGACGGTAAGCGCAATCATCTCCGCGTCGGCGTCTGAAGTGTCGTCGTTTATAAGTTCAGCTCCGGCCTGCGTAACCTCTTTCAGCCTGCCCTGATAGTTTGAGTTGTTTATATATGTGTTTCCCACATAACACAGCCTGACCTGAAGCTTTTCGTTCTCATAATATTTTGATACGCTTCTGGCTATCGAAGGGGTGATGTCCGGCCTTAATACAAGAGTGTTATTGTTTCTGTCGACAAACTTATACATTTCATTAGACTTTACCGTTCCGCGTTCCTTGTTAAATATGTCAAAAAACTCAAATGAAGGGGTCTGTATGTCGTCAAATCCATAACTTTTAATTATTGAATGGATTTTGTCCTGTATATGGTTTTTGAGCTCACACTCTCTTCCATAAATGTCTCTCACGCCGTCGGGAGTCTGTAACAGTTCGGGATGATAAAAGTTTTTAATCATAGTCCGTATATTGTTCCTTTCTTATACTTTGGAAAATTATAAATTCAGCGCGGCACTTCAAACAATGCGTTGACGAATTCCGCAGGGTTAAATTTTTGCAAGTCGTCTATCTTTTCTCCGATTCCGATATATTTTACCGGGATGTCCATCTCCGACTGAATTGCTATGGCTATTCCACCCTTTGCAGTGCCGTCCAGTTTTGTGAGGACTATCCCTGATATATCTGCAACTTCACTGAACTGTCTGGCCTGTACAATCGCATTTTGACCTGTTGTTCCGTCCAGTACAATTAATGTTTCAATGTAAGCGTCCGGATACTCGTTGTGTATAATTCGGCTGATTTTCTTGAGCTCCTCCATAAGGTTTTTCTTGTTGTGGAGTCTTCCGGCAGTATCGCATATAAGCACGTCCACATCCCTTGCCTTTGCCGCATTTATAGCGTCGTATACTACGGCGGCCGGATCGGAGCCCTCCTGTCCGGCAATTATGTCAACATTAGCCCTATGCGCCCATTCCGTCAGCTGCTCGACTGCCGCAGCCCTAAATGTGTCGGCGGCGGCTACCATAACTTTTTTGCCGCTTTCCTTCAGATGGCCTGCAAGCTTACCTACTGTAGTAGTTTTTCCAACGCCGTTTACGCCTATCATGAGTACGACTGACTTTCTGTTTTCAAATTCATACGCCGCGTCCGATACGCTCATCTGATTTTTTATTGTCTCTATCAAAAGCTTTTTACATTCCTTAGCTTCTTTTATTTTATTTTCCTTAACTTTAACCTTAAGGCCGTCTATAATCTCCGTTGTGACATTGATTCCGAGGTCGGCCATTATAAGCACTTCCTCAAGTTCCTCGTAAAAATCGTCATCAATCTCCGAATATCCGGAAAACAGTGAATCAATTCCCTTTACAAGACTTTCCCTCGTTTTTGTCAGACCGCTTTTAAGCCTGTTGAAGAATCCCTTTTTTTCCGCCATCATAATTACCTTCCTTTTCAAGTTGTTGTTCAACCAAATCGACTGAAACCAGAGTGGAAACTCCCTTTTCCTGCATTGTGATTCCATAAAGTGTATCAGCCGCCGCCATCGTCCCCTGTCTGTGTGTGATTACAATATACTGGGTCTTTGACTTAAGTTTATTGAGATACTTTGCAAAACGCTTTACGTTTGAATCGTCCAGCGCCGCCTCTATCTCGTCGAGAAGACAAAAAGGCGACGGCTTCAGATTCTGTATCGCAAATAAAATTGCAATGGCCGATAGCGCCTTCTCCCCTCCTGAAAGCATTGACATGCTCTTTAGAGTCTTTCCCGGAGGCTGTGCGATAATCTGGATTCCGGCATCAAGGACATCCTCGTCCTCGGTTAGTTCAAGAAGTCCCTTACCGCCTCCAAACAGTTCCCTGAACACTATGTTGTACTGTTCCTTTATCTGCACAAACTTTTCTTCAAACTGTTTTCTCATTTTATCTTCAAGTTCTTCTATAAAATTTAATAGTCTCTCCTCCGATGTCACAATATCATCGTGCTGTTTCTTCATAGTAGTGTATCTTTCAGAGACTGAATTGTACTCATCTATCGAGTTGACGTTTACGTCGCCTAAGCTTTTTATTTTATGGCGCAGTTCCTGAGTCTCCTGTTTTAGTGAATTATAAGAGAACTCCTCGTCTGTCCTAAGTTCCAGCGCGCCTCTGTATGTTAGCTCATATTCATTCCACATGTACTGGTTGAGGGATGTAAATGAAGCCTGTAGTTTTTCGCTCTGGTTCTGAAGCCTAATCTGTTCCTTTTCGAGCTCGCCCCGCCTGTCGGCGAGCGCCTCTCTCTCTTTGAGCGCAGTCTTCTGTTTTTCTATGAGCGCCTCTCTTTTTTTAACTGTATCAGCAACGCTTAATGTAAGCTGCCTTGTCTCCTCCTCCAGACTTTCTATTGCCTTTTTAACCGATTTAATGGCCTGTTCCTTTTCTGAAACACCGTTTTTTGCATCCGCCTTACTTTCTGTAATTATTTTCTGCTCTTCTTCAATCCGGCTAATCTGCAAATTAATTCTGTCTATATTTTCCTGAAGATGATTGTCTTTTCCGGTCAGTGCAATACGGTCTATGCTTAACTGGTTAATAACGTCGTGCATTTTTGAGCGGTCTGTCTTTAAAAGTTCAAGTTTTTCTAAAAGATCATCATTTTCATGTTTAAATTTGCTGCTGCTGTCGTCATTGTCGCTTAGTCTTTGCTTTGCTTCGTCAAGCGCTTTTGTAAGCTGAAGCTTTTGAGCCTCAATCTCAGCGCTACCGTTCTTTGCGGTCTCGTATTCCTCCATGCATTTCGAATGCTGTTCCTTTGCCTGCATATATTGAAGCTGTAGTTTACCAAGTTCAAGCTGCGTATTATGGTTTTTTTCCTCAAGCAGCATCACTTCCTCAAGAAGTTTTTCATTCTCTTTCATTATACTTCCAGCGTCAGAATTGATTTCAGCAATTTCTTTTTTTACGTCGGATAGTTTTGACTCAAGCTCCTCAATCTCCCTCTTTCTTCCCAGAAGATTGCCTGAATTTCTGAACGCGCCTCCTGAAATAGATCCTCCCACGTTAAGAAACTCTCCCTCTAGTGTTACTATGCGCAGCGTCCTGTTATATTTTGACGCAAGCGCAAGCGCATTGTCAACATTATCGACGAGAATAAATCTGCCGAGAAGATATTTTATGACTTCCCTGTATTCCGGCTTGGTATCGACAAAATCCGATACCGGGCCGAGAACGCCTTTTTCGTCACTGAGCTTTTCATCATACGGTGCGTCTGAAACAATAGATGAAAGCGGTAAAAATGTCGCCCTGCCAAGCCTGTTCTTCTTAAGGTATTCTATCATTTTCCTTGCAGTATCGTCGTTATCGGTAACTATGTTCTGTATATTTCCCCCGAGAGATGTTTCAACGGCAGTCTCGTATTTTTTGCCGACGCTTATAATGTCTGCAACGACGCCGATGATACCGGTTTCTCCGGACTTTTTCTCCATTACCTTTTTAATGCTTTGTCCATATCCCTCATATCGCTCGGATATATTTTTCAGAGTATTAATCTGCGAAGAATATTTATGGAAACGCCGTTGAGTCTCCTGTTTTCTGTCCTCTGTGGCGCGTCTTTTTCTCTCGTTGTCATTTATGCTGAATTTTAATGATTTAATATTATTATTTCGTTCTTCAATCTCACTGTTTAATTTTTCAACTTTCTGTTGAGCCTGCGTGTAGTTTTCCTTTGCGCTGTCCATGTCCGCCTTTAATCTGAACAGATTCTGGTTCATCTCAGCTTTCTTGATAGAAGACTGTTCGAGCATAGTCTCATATTTAGTCTGGTCGGCCTTTATTTTAGCCGTATCGTTCATTGCATTTATAATATTCTGGTTGTTTTTATCTATTAATTCCTCGATATAGTGTATTTCCCTGAATATGCTGTTAATCTTTTCTTCGGCGTCAATCTTTTTGCCGTCGCATTCAGCAGAAGCCTCCTCAGTTGTCTTTTTCTGCCGAATAAATTCCGAGAGTTCTTTCTTTGCCTCCTCGGACTGGAGCGAAAGCTTTGACATACGCTCCGCAAACTGTTCCTCATTCTGCTTTGAAGTTTCTATCTGCTGTTCATATAGCTTAACCTCTCCGGCAAGCTGCTCAGATTTTACGCGGTTATCATTTATAGTCCGGTTTTTCTCATCTGCCTCTTTTTCATAATCTTCAATCAGGCTGCCCATCTCGTCAAGCGCACTGCGGCTCTCCGAATATTTTTCAGCTGCGGCAGACAGGTCTTTTCCGGCAATCTCCTGTTTTGAACTCATGCTTTCCATCTCTGAATTAAGCCTGTCATATTCTAGTATGTATATGTGTATATCTTTTGATTTAAGCTTCTCACGCAAATCAAGGTACTGCCTCGCCTTTTCAGACTGCTTTTTTAGAGGTCCTATCTGGATCTCAAGCTCGGTCAATATATCGTTTACACGGACAAGATTCTGTCTTTCCGCGTCAAGATTTTTCTGTGTGGCGGCTTTTCTTCTCTTATATTTTACGATTCCGGCCGCCTCGTCGAACAGCTCGCGCCTGTCCTCGGGCTTTCCGCTGAGTATTTTATCAATCTGTCCCTGACCTATAATAGAATATCCCTCTTTACCTATCCCAGTATCAAAAAACATTTCTTTTACGTCTTTTAACAGACACGCCGCTCCGTTAATCAGATACTCGCTCTCACCGGAACGGTATACGCGCCTCGCAACCGTCACCTCGTCATACTCTATCGGAAGCGTTTTGTCGGAATTGTCAAATGTGATTGCAACATATGCGAAGCCAAGCGCCTTTCTAGTCTCAGTGCCGGCAAATATAATGTCCTCCATTTTAGTTCCGCGCAGCTGTTTTGCACTCTGTTCACCCAGAACCCACCTGACTGCATCTGCGACATTGCTTTTGCCGCTTCCGTTCGGCCCGACAATTCCGGTTATACCGTCTTTAAACTGAAATACCAACTTATGGGCAAATGACTTGAAGCCATGTACCTCAATGCTCTTTAAATACATCAAAACCTCCCGTGCCCATGCCGTTTAGTACATTTATTGTCTTATAAGCCGCATCCTTGGCCGCAGATTTCTTGCTGTTTCCGTCCCCTGTCTCCATCTTCCGGTCACCTATATAGGCGGCAACGCGAAAATGCTTGTCATGTTCGGGACCGCTTTCCTCCACAACCTCGTAAGTTACTCCAACGCCGTATTTTGACTGGACAATCTCCTGCAGCGTTGTTTTTGAGTCAATAACGTATCTTCTATTCTCATAATCAGCAAGAACATAGTCGTTTACAAATTTGTATGCCTTTTCAAAGCCTCCGTCCAGATATATAGCGCCTATCACGGCCTCAAAGGCGTCGGAGAGTATTGAATTGCGTTCATTGCCGTGAGAAATGATTTCTCCCTTGCCGAGAAGCAGATAATCCCCAAGATTAATTTCCCTAGCCGACATGGCGAGCGATTCCTCACAGACTAATTTTGCCCTGAGCATGGTCATACTTCCCTCCTGAAGTTCAGGGTTATTCCTATATATAAAATCACTTGAGGCGAGCTCAAGAACTGCATCCCCAAGAAATTCTATACGCTCATTGTAAGCGGTTTTCTTCATGCCTTTCTCATTTGCGTAAGAGCTGTGTGTCAGCGCAAGCCTGAGAAGGTTTTTATTTTTGAAAGTATAATTTATTGTCTCCTGAAGAGCGCCCATATCTTTCATTTTACATTTCCTCTGACAACATATTTTTTATTTTGGAATTAATATCGTTTTCTACATATGCAGCGCATTGTTTTATAGAGTTAAATATCTCGACGTTAGTCGAGCTGCCGTGCGTCTTTACTACGAGACCCTTTAAGCCGAGCAGCGGCGCGCCGCCGTACTCAGATACGTCAAATGACTTGAGCGTATTTTTTATGGCTTTCTTTGAAAGTGCGGCTCCTATCTTACTAAAAAATGTTGACATCATTCCGGCCTTTATTTTCTTTAGAAGTGTTCCCGCAAGGCCTTCATATAATTTCAGTATTATATTTCCCGCAAAAGCTTCGCACACAATTACGTCCGCACTGCCTTTCGGGATATCCCTAGCCTCAACGCTGCCCGCAAAATTAATTGCACCGCATTCCTTTAAAAGAGGAAAGGTTTCCTTGACGAGCGCGTTTCCTTTCTCCTCTTCCGCTCCAATATTAACTATACCGACCTTTGGCGACTCCAGCCCGCAGATGTTTTCCATATACAGCGAGCCCATCTTTGCAAATTGTACGAGATGACTCGGTCTTGCGTCGACATTCGCGCCGCAGTCTATAAGAAGTGAAGCGCCCTTTTCAGTAGGTATGAGTGTTGCAAGGGGAGTTCTCTCTATACCTTTTATCCTTCCTATATACGCAATACCGCCGACAAGCAGCGCTCCGGTACTTCCCGCCGACACAAAAGCGTCCGCGTCGCCAGAACGAACCATTTTCATTCCAACTGTTATCGAGGAATCAGTTTTTTTCTTCACTGCAATTGCAGGGTGCTCGTTAAATCCGATAACCTGCGTTGCGTTGACAACGGTAAGCCTCCCCTCATCATATTGGTAGTGTGACAGCTCAGCCTTTACGGGTTCTTCCTTTCCAACAAGTATAACTTTCACATTATCAATTTTATTAACAGCCTCAACCGCGCCTTTTACGATAGCTGCCGGCGCATTGTCACCGCCCATTGCATCTACTGCAACCTTTATTATGGACATCTATATTCCTCCAGTATGTTTTACTTTCTCACACTTCACATATATATAGTTTTGGTATATATTAAGTGGTTATTAGGTTTGAGTTATTTTTTATAAAAGAATGATTTTATACTAGTAAATCCAAAGTCCTTTGGATTAAGTATCTGTTCTGTATTGCCAATAAACAGTAATCCGCCGTCGTGAAGCGAATCATAAAATTTTTTGTACACTCCGTTTTTTGCTTCCTCGGTAAAATATATAAGAACATTTCTACACACAATCATATCGCAGTTTGACGGATAAACGTCAGTGAGCAGATTATGTTTTTTAAATTGAACATATTTTTTTATATCATTTGATATTTGATAAGTTTTATTATTAATCTTCTCAAAATATTTTTTGTATTCATCCGGCAGGTTTACAATACTTTTATCTATGTAAAGCCCTGCGTCGGCCTTTTCAAGAACCTCGTCGTCTATATCTGTTGCTATTATTTCATATTTTGATATCGGAAAATGTTTCTGCATAATCATGGAAATGGTATACGGCTCGTCGCCTGTAGAACACGCCGCGCTCCAGATTTTAAATCTTCCCGATTTCTGCTGTACCATAGGGATGACAAGCTCCTGAAACATTTTCCACTGTTCAGGGTTTCTAAAAAACTCCGACACGTTAATAGTCAGATAATTAATAAATTTTTTGAGTGCGGCTTTGTCAGAACACAGCAGCTTATAGTAACTCTCATATGAATCAAGTTTACTGTTGGAAATGAGAGAATCAATACGCCGTTTCATCTGTCTTTCTTTATATGCATTGAGGTCTATTTTTGTAAGAGTAAGGACTTTCATTTTAAACCATTCGTAATTGTCGAACATATCCTATTCCCCCGATTTAATTAAGTCAAATACCCCGCAGCAGAGCTGACGGGGCATGACCTATCTTCTTTTTAGCAAGTTCACCCAAAAAGGGCGTGGTATTATCTACAATTCATTCCGTTCCAGCCCGTCCTTAACAAGCGTCCAACGGACGCTTCAAACCGTCGCTTGCGGGAATAAAGGCGTCTGAATATAACAGACGCCATAACATATCACAATATATGATTATTCTTATTCTTCAACAGCAGTATCGTCATCTGTTGCAGCATCACCCTGCTCAGTCCTATTCTTTTCTTCAGCAATAAGCAGAGCCTTGACGCTTAAGCTGATTTTTCTTGCTTCCTCATTAAAATCGACAATCATACCCGTAACTTCGTCTCCGATATTGAGAACGTCTGCCGGCTTCTCAACATGCTCTCTTGCAATCTGTGAAACGTGAAGCAATGCATCAACTCCTACGGCAAGCTCGACAAATGCGCCAAAATCAGTCATTCTAGCAACCCTGCCTGTAACTATATTGCCGACCGCGTACTTAGTCGCAGCATCTTTCCAAGGGTTATCCCTCTCAAACTTGAGCGTAAGGGCAATCTTAGTTCCCTGTATATCTTTGATGAGAACATTAAGTTTTTCACCAACCTTGAGGAATTTCTTAGGATTGTCAACACGTCCCCAAGACATTTCGGAAATATGTAAAAGTCCGTCTGCCCCTCCAAGATCGATAAATGCACCAAAGTCGGTTATGTTTTTGACAACTCCCTCAACTTCCATTCCAACGCTGATTCTCTCGAACAGCTCTTTCTGAAGTCTCTGCTTCTCCTCAACGATAAGCTGTTTTCTGTTTCCTATAATTCTCCTGCGTCTAGGATTGAATTCAGTTATAACAAATGAAATCTCCTGTCCTGCATATTTTGTCAAGTCTTTTTCATATATGTCTGATACAAGACTTGCAGGTATAAATACCTTTGACTCGTCAATAAGTACACTGAGTCCACCGTCAAGCACTTCGGTAACAGCCGCCGTTATCACTTCATTATTGTTAAATGCTTCCTCAAGCTTCTTGTTACTCTGGTCAACGGCAATCTTCTTATATGTGAGAAGAACCTGTCCATCACCATCGTTAACCTTAAGAACCTTTGCCTGCATCTTATCGCCAATTTTCACTTCCTGTGTAAGATCAACCATCTTATTACTATATTCACTGCGTGTAATAATACCGTCAGCTTTGTAGCCGATATTTAAAATGATTTCATCATCCTTGACACCGATAACTGTCCCTTCTACAATCTCTCCGTTGTGGATTGTGACTATTGATTCTTCTAATAAATCTGCAAAATTTTCTTCTGACATGCCTGCCAAACCTCCTCAATTATATTGTTCGGGGTTGAAGCCCCTGCAGTAATTCCCACGCTACGGACAGATGTTAGTTCTTTTAATTCCAAATCATCGAGTGTCTGTATGTACATTGTATCTGCACATTCCTTTTTACAAATTTGGTAAAGCTTTTGTGTATTAGAACTATGTTTCCCGCCGATAACAATCATAGCATCGGATTCTAAAGCCAAGCTCTTAGCTTCGGTCTGCCTTTCCTCTGTTGCGTTACAGATTGTATTAACAGCACTAACATTATATCCTTTTTTATCAATAATTTCAACCAATTCTTTGAATTTATTAAAATTAAATGTTGTTTGGGCTACAATCCATACGTTTTTATTTCCAATATACGGCAATTTTTCTATTTCCTGTTCATTTTCTACAACATATGTCTCACATTCCGCCCATCCTCTTATTCCCTCGACCTCTGGATGATTCCTGTTGCCGATAATAATTATAATATCAGCGCTACCTGAATGTTCTTTCACTATATTATGAATTTTTTTTACAAATGGACATGTTGCGTCAATTACGTTAAGCCCCTTTGAATTCATTTTGTCATATACATGTTTAGATACACCGTGAGACCTTATAATGACAGTGCCATTATATATATCGTCTATTTCGTCCTCATTGTTGATAACCCGGACTCCTTTTTTTTCGAGGTCGCAAACAACCTCCTCATTGTGTATTATTGGACCGTAGGTATATATACTGCCTCCCTTTTCAGCCTCCTCATACACCATATCCACAGCTCTCTTTACTCCGAAACAAAATCCGGCGCTTTTGGCAAGTTTTACTTCTTTCATATATTTTTTTCCTCATATATTTTTATGAGTGTGTTTACAACCTCGTCGATTCCCATGTCGGACGTGTCCACGCATATAGCGTCGTCCGCCTGCCTAAGAGGTGAAATCTCCCTGTTCATATCCTCGTAATCCCTGTTTATTATATCTCTCTCTATTTCTTCAATGTTACATTCCTGACCTTTTGATACAAGTTCGTCGTATCTTCTCTTTGCGCGCACAGCTGAAGATGCAGTCAGATATATTTTTATGTCGGCATCTGGGAATACACAAGTCCCTATATCGCGTCCGTCCATAATTATACGTTCTTTCCCTGCCATATCCCTCTGAAGTGATACGAGTTTAGTCCTGACGTCACCAAGCTTTGCAACTCTTGACGCCATTTTACCTGTAGCCTCCCCGCGAAGCAGGGGCGTTACGTTTCTGCCGTTCAAAAGAACCTGCTGCACCCCGTCGCAGTAATCTATAGTTATAACAATAGAATCACATGCTTTCTTTACTTCTTCGCAGTCGTCAGGGTTTATGTTATTTTCCACAAAATAACATGCCACCGCCCTGTACATGGCTCCAGTGTCAATATATATAAGCCCGAGCTTTTCACCCGCAAGCCTCGCTATCGTACTTTTACCGGCCCCCGCCGGACCGTCTATTGCCATAGTAAATCCCATAAAATAACCTCTTTTCATGTTTTTATATTCATCAAATTTTTTCTATCAATTTATATTAAGATTGCCCTGCGCTGATACCCGCAAGGTATCCGGTTGACCACGCAATCTGGAGATTATAACCTCCGGTAACAGCGTCTACATCTATAACCTCGCCCGCAAAATAAAGACCTTTGCATAGCTTTGACTCCATAGTAGCAGGGTTAATCTCTTTTACATTTATTCCTCCGCGCGTTATTATAGCTTCATTATAACCTCTCAGCCTAGTAATTGTACAGCTCAGATTTTTCATAATACGGGCAAGTTTGTTTCTCTCCTCCCTCGTCACGGAGTTTACTTTTTTTTCAGGGCTTATTTCGGACAGTTTAACTATGACAGGTATAAGCTTTGCCGGAAGAAGCCCGCGAAGGGAGTTTTTAAACTGCTGGTTTCTGTGTTCCTCAAAATCGCGGTCTATTCTCTTTGCAAGACGTTCAAAGTCAAGCGCAGGTTTCAAATCAATACTGAGCTCAACCACACCTCCGGCAGACACCCTGTCGCCTATATAGCTGCCGGCAGTCAGAATAACAGGACCGCTGACTCCGTAATGCGTAAAAATCATTTCTCCGAAATCAGAGTAAATTTTTTTGCCTCCGGATGTAAACGTTACATTTATGTTCTTCAACGACAATCCCTGCAGTTGCGTAACCCACCGCTGTTTGGTCTCAAGCGGAACAAGCGCCGGCGAAAGCTTCATAATACTATGGCCCGCACATTTTGCAAACTCATAACCGTCCCCGGTCGATCCGGTCGAAGCATATGATAAACCACCTGTTGCAACTATGACTGCGTCGGCATTATATTCTAAATCACTGCATTTTACGCCGCAGACCTTTTTGTCGTTTATTATCAGTCCCGTAACCTGAGTACCCAGCCTGATTTTAACTCCCATCCTGCCAAGGGCTGCCGTCAGCGCCCTGATTACATCGGAAGATTTGTCAGACGCCGGGAATACACGATTTCCGCGCTCAATCTTTATTTCAAGGCCGAAAGTGTCCGAGAATAAATCCATCGCGCCGTAATTTGTAAGCGAATAAAACGGGCTGTACATAAACTTACTGTTAGAAACTATGCTGTCAAAAAATTCGTCGGGTTCACATGCATTGGTAAGATTGCATCTGCCTTTTCCGGTTATATATATTTTTTTACCGCACTTTTCATTTTTCTCAAAAACAGTCACATCGCAGCCGTTCAGCGCAGCTCCGTAGGCAGCCATCAGTCCCGCGGCCCCGGCGCCGATTATGATAACCTTACTCATCGCCATCCTCCGTAATATCAGAGGATATATAAGGCTCGTCATACCCCAGCGTTATATCAACACCCGTATACGGCGTATCTTCAATCCTGAAATATATTTTCGTGCATCCGCTCACATTATCAATAAGGCTGTAAGCGATACAGTCCAACATGACCGCCTCCATAGCGGTGCTGACATTTACGGCCGGAGCGCTATCCTTTGCAAATGAAACTATTACACTGCCGTCGTTATTTGATATATTGTCAACAGCGACCGTCTCCTTAAAATTAGCAATAACTTCCTTAACAATATAATTTTCATCTACGACAGCATCCTCGGGCAATAATATGACAGACGGCTCGCATTCAATGGTGCTGTAATTAATTGTATATATAGACAATTCCCTTTCGTTTTCCGTTTCCTCCTCCACGTAGTCGGAGCTGTCCGCACTATCAGGACTGTAAGGAGCTTTTGCAGACTTTCCCCAAAATATAAAACAAATCAGAAGAACCGCCGCAAGCGCAATACATAACAATAATAACTGCCTCTTTTTCATCTTTTTTCTCCAATAACTTATGATGTCTGAAATAATATTACCTAATTGTGTCAATAGTTAGTCTCAATGTCTCTGATGCCGCCTGTTTTCTAACATCATTTCTGCCGCCCTCAAACAAATATTTAAAAGATTTGGTTTTACCGCCGCAAGATATTCCTATATAAACAAGACCTACAGGAAATCCGTCGCTGCCGCCTCCCGGCCCCGCTATGCCGGTTATGGAAACTCCGACATCCGAACAGGCCCATTTTTTTACGCCCTCCGCCATTTCGCAGGCAGTCTCTTTGCTGACCTCAGTATATTTTCCTATTGTAGTCTCTGAAACTCCGAGCAGGTTTTCTTTTGCTTCATTACAGTAGGTTACAACGCTCTGCTTAAGTACGTCCGAAGAACCCGGAACGGATACTAGCGATGATGACACCATTCCTCCCGTGCACGATTCGGCAAATGAGATTGTATATCCTTTTTCCCGCAGCATGCCGACAAGCCTGACCGCATGCTTTTCATCACAATTGCATTTTTCCGGCCCTGCGCCGCCTGAACCGTCTGTACCGGCCATATTGGAATCGCGGCCCGTGTCCCTGAAAACATTTCTGTTCTTATACAGACATTCTATCAATGATACTACAGTCAGCACAACTGACAGATATATAAGTATGTTCTCGACAGTATGAATATATATGTTGTCATAGTCAACTAACACTAATATTATCATTAACATCTGTACGGTCGTCTTAACCTTGCCTACGTATTCTGCCGCGATTACCATATTATTATCGGACGCCACAAGCCTGAATCCGTTTATTATAAAGTCCCTCATGATTATAATAAACACGGCCCAAAACGGAACCGGATTGTTAGGAACAATAAGGAAACACAACAACGCCGAGTTGACAAGCAGTTTGTCGGCGAGAGGGTCAAGAAATTTTCCAAAGTTACTGATTAGATTATACTTTCGTGCAATATATCCGTCAAAAAAATCAGTCAGGCTTGCAATTATAAAAATTACAGCAGCTATATAATTGTTATAAGGTATACTGTCTATAAGATATACCGAAATAAAAACAGGAACAACGCACGTCCTGAATATAGTAAGTTTATTAGGTGTATTCATATACAGCCTCCTTAATAAAATTCTTTATAATCAATTTGAGTGCATTATTTATATACATGGAACAGCTAGAAGGTCGTACTCACTCGCCCCGGTTATACGCGCCGCGACCGTATCGCCCGTCATATATTCTCCGGTAAGAGGAAGAAATACGCATCCGTCTATTTTAGGAGCGTCCATTCTTGTTCTTGCTACATATACTGATTCGTCAGGAATCTCCCCCTCAATAATAATTTCCATGACCTCTCCGACGCGGTTCTCTGCCTTTTCAAAGGCAACTTTCTGCTGCGTTTCCATAATCTCATTATATCTCAGTATCTTGACATCATCAGGTATCTTTCCGTCAAATGACGCCGCAGGCGTATTTTCCTCCTCCGAATACATGAATACTCCCAATCTTTCAAATTTTATTTCCTTTACGAATTCGATCAATTCCCTGTGCTCCGCCTCTGTCTCTCCCGGAAATCCCGTAATCAGAGAAGTCCTTATGGCAATGTCCGGAATCTTTGACCTGAGCATATTAATTTTCGCAGCCAATTCCGCTTTTGTCGTCTTCCTTCCCATTCTCCTAAGTATATTATCCGAAGCATGCTGTATTGGCATGTCGATATAGTTACATATTTTATCCTGTTTTTTTATAGTTTGGATTAATTCCTCTGTTATGTCCTCAGGGTAGGCGTACAACAGTCTAATCCATTCAATACCGTCCACTTCACAAAGCTTGTCAAGAAGCTTTGGCAGACTGTCTTTGCCGTATATATCCGTACCGTAAAGAGTTGTCTCCTGGGCTACAATGATTAGCTCCTTTACTCCGCATGACGCAAGATATTCGGCCTGTTTTAAAAGTTCAGGCATGGGTACGCTTCTGTAAGCTCCCCTAAGTTTTGGTATGATACAGTATGTACAATGTTTGTCGCAGCCCTCGGCTATCTTTAGATATGAATATTCAAGGCCGGTAGAAAATACCCTCCTCGCATTCTGAGAAGGCATATAATCAATATCTTTTATTATCTCTGAATAACCTCCGCCCACAGCCTCTTCAACGGCTTTCGCAATATCCTCATATGCGGTAGTTCCTATCACCGCGTCAACCTCGGGTATCTCCTCACGTATCTCCTTATGATAACGCTGCGCAAGGCATCCGCACACGATTAACGCCCTGCATCTGCCGTTTTTCTTATACTCCGCCATCTCCAATATCGTTTCAATGCTCTCTTCCATCGCATCATGGATAAAACAGCATGTGTTAACAATAATAACGTCGGCCATAGTCTCATCATCCGTAATTTCACAGCCGCTGCCGAGAATAGAGCCCAGCATAAACTCCGAGTCGACCAGATTCTTATCACAGCCTAACGATATCATAAGAATTTTCATTTTTATACCCTGCCATTTCCTATATACAAATATTTAGCAATATTCTATCAGTTTTTTTTATGTAGGTCAACAACAGTTAACTTTGTTAACTGGCAAACATTGAAAATTTATGTTATAGTATCTTTGTCGTTTTTTGTTAAACTTTGGCTAATTTAATATTTTTTGCCAAAAACGATGTACAACAGGATAAAAGTTGAAGGGGAAATGTAAAATGTATATGAAACGGGAGTACACCGGACAAAATGTTTATGACGCCCTGCAGGAACGATTAAAATTTATATTTGAGGAATTTGAGTACATATTCGTGTCCTTTTCAGGAGGTAAGGACAGCGGGGTTCTTTTAAATCTGGTTTTGGATTTTCAGCAGAAATATTACCCTGAAAAAAAAATAGGCGTCTTTCACCAGGATTTTGAGGCACAGTATACAGTTACGACCGAGTATGTGGAGCGCACTTTTGAGCGGATTAAAGACAAGGTAGAGCCATACTGGGTCTGCCTGCCTATGGCGACAAGGACTGCTCTTGGAAGCTACCAAATGTATTGGTATCCGTGGGACGACACAAAGGAGGAAACATGGGTTCGTCCTATGCCTAAACATCCTTATGTAATTAATCTCGAAAATAATCCCATGACTACATATAGATACCGAATGCACCAGGAGGATTTGGCAAAGCAGTTCAGTAGGTGGTACAGGATTGCACACAGGGGAAAAACGGTATGCCTTCTCGGCATACGCACTGACGAATCCCTGCAGAGGTACAGCGGAATTTTGAACAAAAAATACGGCTACAAAAATATGTCTTGGATAAGCAGGCAGTTTAAGGACGTATGGACGGCGTCCCCTATTTATGACTGGTCAAACGGCGATGTGTGGCACACAAATTACATGTTTAACTATGACTATAACAAACTTTACGATCTTTATTATATGGCGGGGTTAAAGCCTGACCAAATGCGCGTCGCATCTCCGTTTAACGATTATGCTAAAGACAGCCTTCACTTGTACCGAGTCATAGACCCCGAAATATGGGCCAAGCTTATAGGACGCGTACAAGGCGCTAATTTTGCGTCTATATACGGCAAAACCAAGGCGATGGCGTACCGGAACCTTACACTTCCGGATGGACACACATGGGAGTCCTACACAAAATTTCTGCTTGATACCCTTCCCGTACGGCTTAGGAACAATTATATAAGGAAATTTAAAACCTCAATTGATTTCTGGCATCAAAAGGGAGGCGGTCTTGAGGAAACTGTAATTCAGGAGCTTATAGACCACGGGTACAACATACGCAGGAACGGGGTATCTAATTACACTGTCATGAAAAATTCCCGCATAATTTTTCTTGATAAAATACCGGACCATACGGACGATATCAAGTCATCAAAAGATATTCCAAGCTGGAAGAGAATGTGTTATTGTATATTAAAAAATGACCATACATGCCGTTTCATGGGTTTTGGCATAACAAGGGAACAACAGAAAATGGTTAATATGTTAAAAAGAAAGTATAATAAGGTAGGTGAATAAATTGGCTAAAAAAAGTCCTGTATACAATGTAATTGCCGTCCCGATCGAAAAGATTATACCGAATACTTACAATCCGAACGCAGTCGCACCGCCGGAGCTGAAGCTCCTCTATGACAGCATAAAAGAGGACGGCTACACAATGCCCATCGTTTGTTACTATGTAAAGAGCAAGGACGTATATGTAATAGTTGACGGATTCCACAGGTATCAGATTATGCTCGACTATCCTGACATAAGGGAACGCGAGGGAGGCATGCTTCCGGTATCAGTAATTGATAAATCACTGGACAACCGAATGGCAAGCACAATCAGACACAACCGGGCCAGAGGCACGCACAATGTCGACCTTATGAGCAACATTATAAAGGAACTTCATGAGATTGGCCGTTCGGACGCCTGGATATCAAAACATCTGGGTATGGACAGGGACGAAATATTAAGGCTCAAACAAATTACCGGACTCGCCGCACTGTTCAAGGATATAAAATTCGGGGAGGCATGGCGTCCGGTTGAGGATAAACAGTATAAATGCGAACCCGCCAAAGGCTGCAGTGAGGCGAGCGCTGAAGATAAGCGTATTGCAGGAAAAGTGCAGGATGACCCGTCATAATTAATAATTGCATCAACGTATAATTATTTATATTTTTTATAAATAATATTTTAAGACATTAATGTTGTTTACATTTATATTTAATTATGTTAGAATTTCCAACAACATATTACTGTTAATTTTACAACAAAATGGAGGTAACTAAATGAAAAAAAGTACAATGGCAAAAATTTTGTGCATCGCCGTAGTTTTAATATTCGGCTTCATTTATTATTACAACACTTTGCCCGCAATTAATATTCACTCTCCGGGACTTTGGGGATTTATTATTATTATTTCAGCGGCATTAACACTCGCATCAGGATTTTCTAACCTCAAAAAAATGTTTATGGAAAAAACCAAACATGTCAGCGTAATTAAATTGTCTAAGACAAACCATCTTTTTGGATTTTTTATGGTAATTACGGTCGTTCTGGTTGTCATCTACGGCATAGGGTCGTTTTTATCCTCGCCCATTATCAACGCAAAGAAATACAGAGAGCTTATCAGTATAGCGGACGGCGACTTCAACAGTGACATTGAACAGATATCATATGACGAGATACCGCTTCTTGACAAAAATTCCGCCGAGATAATCGGCGGCAGGAAAATGGGTACTATGGTAGATTACGTTTCACAGTTTGAGGTTGCCTCGGATTACACCCAGATTAATTATCAGGGAAAGCCCGTACGCGTAACACCTCTTGAGTATGGAAACCTGCTAAAATGGTTTACTAACCGCAGCGAGGGTATTCCGGCCTATATATCAATCGACATGGCTACGCAAAACGCAGAATGTATAAAACTTAACGAAGGTATCAAGTATTCAAAAACCGAGCACTTCGGAAGGCTCATTTACAGATATCTGCGTTTCAACTACCCGACATATATATTTGACAATATCAATATGGAAATCGACGAGACAGGGACTCCTTACTGGATATGTCCTGTAAAGGATTATACTATAGGCCTTTTCGGCGGAGTCACTATAAGCAATGTGGTAATTGTAAATGCAGTGACTGGCGAACACACTGACTATGATATAAATGACGTGCCCGAATGGGTTGACCACGTATATTCAGCCGAGCTCCTCATATCATACTACGATTATTACGGAACGCTGCAGCACGGATATCTCAACTCAATTCTCAGCCAGAAAGGCTGCCTGCGCACAACGGAAGGGTACAACTATATCGCGCTTGACGACGACGTTTGGGTATATACGGGAGTGACGAGCGTCGGAGGCGACGAGTCAAACGTCGGATTTGTGCTTATGAACCAGCGTACCGCCGAAACAAAATATTATCAGATTGCCGGGGCGGAGGAGTTTTCTGCTATGAGCTCGGCCGAAGGTAAGGTACAAAATCTCGGCTACAAGGCAACATTCCCACTGCTGCTCAATATCTCGGGCGAGCCGACATATTTTATTTCCCTGAAAGACAGCGCCGGACTCGTAAAAATGTACGCAATGGTTAATATACAGAAATACACGCTCGTTGCAACGGCAAACACTGTCGAGGAATGTGAGAAACAGTACAGGGAAATGCTTGTCAGCAATAAAATAATAGAGGATGATACCGGTACCGCAGAAGAATACACTGAAACAAAAACAGTCACGGGAACTATTGAGAAGATTGCCCAGGCCGTAACTGACGGCAACTCACATTTTTATATAGTTTTGTCCGGCGCAAGCGAAATATACGACGTCAATGTATCTGACAACATAGGAATTGTTCTAACTGACGTCGGGGATTCGGTAACGCTTGAATATGTCGACCAATCCGTTTCAGAAACCGAGACTGTTTATAAGGTCACAAAAGTAAAGTCAAATACCCCGAAATAAGCTATAAGCTCTGCGGTGCATGCCAGTCCTGAAAAAGCGTCCAATGACGCTTAGGACCGTTACCCGCGTGATAAAATATAAAATATCCTCCGCAGCGATAATATAACCGCAGCGGAGGATATTTAAGTTTATGATATTTACTTTCATATTATTTGTACGTTAGATTACAACTGCCTATAATTTTATGTCATTCTCCAATTCACTTGCAATTGAAATAGTCTGTTCGAGTACGCTTCTGATTGAACTGATGCTGTCTATATGACTTTTTGCAACATTATTGGCTTCTTTAATGGAATCCGTGATTGCCTCAAGGTGATTTACAATTACAGACAAAGTCGTTTTTATCTCAGTTGCGGAACTGCCGCTGTCCTTTGCCAGCTTACCCATCTCATTTGCCACAACTGCAAATCCTCTTCCGGCTTCACCGCTTCTCGCAGCCTCAATTGAAGCGTTCAGAGCCAGTATGTTAGAATGGGACGCGTTGCTGCTGATTTTATTTACTACTCCCGCGGCTTCGTTGACATCCGCCTCAACATCAGAAGTCATTTTGTTCATATTTGTAAGCATATTAAACAGATTCTCAATACCGCTTACGACATCCTGAATTGAGTTATCAATCTCACGCATGGACTCCTGAAATCTTGCGGCAATATCCTTAATCTTATCTCTTTCCTCAACAGAGTAAGAACAGATTACGCATCCGACTACATGACCGTTGTCCTTGACAGGCACTAAATTGCCTTCAACCGGAAATCCCATTACTTCCTTTGGAAGATAATTGTGCTTTGTAACTCCTTTTGAAATAACCTCGTCGAATGTACCGCTCGGGTCCTCAAATACCGAACCGACCTCAAACTGCGGCGGTATGTTATCCGGCAGTGAATATCCCTGCACAACCTTGTCTTTATCCATAACTGAAATAATTAAGTCCTTGTCAAATAACTGTCTTATCATGTCGAGATTGTCAACGATGTACTGTAATTTTTCATTCATATTATACGCTACCTCCTATTTTAAACAGACTGCATGCAGTTATTCATAAGCATCGCTATAGTCATCGGTCCTACGCCTCCGGGAACCGGCGTTATCGCGGACGCAGCAGGCTCAACATCCTCAAATAACACATCCCCGCAAAGTTTTCCGTTTTCTTTTCTGTGTATTCCGACGTCAATAACAACCGCTCCATCTTTTACATATTCTTTCGTTATATACTCCGGTTTTCCGATTGCAACGATAAGTATATCAGCCCTTGATGTTACCTCTTTAAGATTCTTAGTCCTTGAGTGGCATACCGTTACGGTTGCATTTTCTCGGAGCATAAGAAGAGCCATCGGTTTTCCTACAATGTTACTTCTGCCTAATATTACGCATTCCTTACCCTCAATCTCTATTCCCGAGCGTTTCAACAGCTGGATGACTCCTGCAGGTGTACACGAAACATATCCTTTCTGTCCGATGCTGAGTGCGCCAACGCTCTGCGGATGAAAACCGTCCACATCTTTTTTCGGAGAAATTGATTTTATAATGACATCCTCATCAATATGCGAAGGTAAAGGAAGCTGTACAAGAATTCCGTTGACGTCATCCCTGTCGTTAAGGTCGTTTACAAGCTTCAGAAGTTCTTCCTGCGTCGTCTCTTCGGGAATCTCATATGAGATTGAGTTAATTCCTATGTACTCACATGCTTTCTTTTTATTGCCAACGTAAACAGTAGACGCCGGGTCGTTTCCTACCTGAATAACGGCCAATGTAACTTCTTTGCCCTCTGATTTATATTTTGCAGCGAGTTCCTTCAGCTCGTCCTTTATCTCTGACGATATTTTTTTTCCGTCAATTATGACTGCCATTATATAATCCTCCAATTCCTATATTATCAATTGAATTATCTGTTGAAACAAAATACTTTTGTTTCCAACATTCTAATGCTTATATGATAACTGATATGTTAAAAAATATCAATGGCATTTTCATTATTATAAAAATATTTATTTATCATTTTTTTATATTTATATATTATTATTTTGTATATAAGCGTTATAATTACAAAAAATAATCCTTATATGTTGACATACACATTCGGATTGATTAATATATGCCTGACAATTACAATACACAGGAGGATAATATGTTTAGATTATGGGGAAAAACATTTAAAGATAATCGGATGATTCAAGATTATGTATACGAATGTGACAACTATTCGCTAAATAGAACAAAAATGGTCTTTAACGGACTTGAAGATATCTGTAAGCATTTTGACCTTTCAGTTCCAATGTGGCTGGAAAACAATATTGATGAGTTTAAGCGAATAGACAAAACGCGGTTCTACAGCGATAATTTTATTGATTCAATTGATTTTGACTTTCTTGAGGTTCATGTTATAGAAGAATAAAATTTTAGGAATCAAGAGGGCTGTTACAAAACAGTGAATTCCCACAATATGCAGTGAAGATATTATGTAAACTTCAACTGATATTGTGGGATTACTGTATTTTGCATCAGCCTCTTTTAAGAGATATACACTTTAAATATATACTTTAAGTATATTAATGAGTCCATATTAATTTTATATATTAATATTATGAATATAATATATTTTAATATATAAATCATTCCGTTAAGGCCTGTTAAAAGTTTTCGCAATATTTTAGTTTGCGCCGGCGCTGCCGTCAATTACAATAGTCACAACGCTGTGCGCAGGCATCTCATAGCAGCCTTCCTCGTCAAGGCTTCCGGCATCCTGATAAAATGTTTCGGTATTCTCACCGTTTTCGTAATTTGTGAGAATTACCCTGCTGTTGCTGACTTTATAGCCTCCCATATTAAACTGGTACTTTTGCGGGCTGTCAAGGTCGTTTACAGCCACAAGCACCATCCTGTCTTTTTCAGGTGAAACATATGCCGAACACGAAACTTCGTCAGTGTCAGGCTTTGAGCTTCCCGCGCTGTTTACCGTCTTTAAGTCCACGGCTGAACCGATTCTTTTATACCCCGGCAGGATATACTCCGAAAAATGTCTCATTGAGTAATATTTTTCTCCTATTACATAACCATGTTCATGGTCCCAATCCTCCTCGGTAGATCCGGCGTCCATGCCTATCATGTTCTCCATGTCCTTTCCGACAGGACCTTTCCACACTCCGCCCCAGTATATGTATGAATTGAGGTTTTCAATAGTAAGACTGTTCTGAATAATCTGTACCGTGAACATAAAGTTACCGCGGTAATATTCCGTCATCCATTTCTCAATGTCAGGGTAATCCGTACCAAGGCTTCTCAGATTAGTGTTAAATGATTTAGCACTGTTCTCATCGCCGCCTACATACAAATGATGAGCAATTCCAAAAAGACTCTCAGGCTTCTCTTTTATTATATCATTTACCATCAGAGAAATATCTCCGCTGTCGCATGACATTGTCTCAGGTCCTACCATCTTTGGAGGCTTCTTGCAATTTCTCGTCGCATCATAAACTGCTAAAAATGACTTTGGATAAGAAGCCGCATCCGGTCTTTCATTAAACGCAAACGTGCAGCTCTCATATGCTGCCACGTAGTCCGGTTCATTCTGAATACTTATATAATCAATCGGAACTCCGTTGTCGTAGTAATAATCGACAAGCTCAGCCCAGTACTCGCCAAGCTTCCCGTACTCATAATTGCCGTCATTATCCTTTATGAGAGTTCCCTCTCCATATAAAGACTCGCTTGTTTTAAGATACTGCGCCGGAGTCCATGAACTTAAAAGAACTTCAGGTTTAAGTCCCTCGTCGGCAAGGCGCTCCTTTGCCTTTTCGTAAAACTCACGCTCAACCTTGGTGTCGTAGTCTTTTTCCTCATTATATTTGTACGCGTTCTTGAATCTGAGCATTGTTAGGTTTGCATCCTTAAATAAAAGGTCGTAAACCTCATCTTTATATTTTGCCCAATACACATAATCGCTGTAATATGTAAATCCTGCCCCAAATCCTCTTATTTCCTGAAATTCACTTCCACTGTCTATATCTATCTGCACAGCGCCGGCAACGGCGTCGTCAGGCGCTTCAGAAGTTTCAGGTGTTTGAGAAAGCTGTTTTTCAGGCTCCGTTGTATTTTTATCATCAATTTCACTCGATGTGCTTTTATCATTTCCGTCATCTTTACTCTGCTTTTCGCACCCTGTCAATAACAGTGCGGCGGAAATAACTGAAATTATAGCGCACTTTTTAATTATATTTCTATTAACCATACATTTTCCCCTTACGATAAATTATTTTCAGCCGATGAAATCACACTTTGACATAATGTGCAAAATTTTAATATCAGCGTCAATACCGCATAGATATCAATACACGTTAGTCAATGTTTATTTCAAGTTTCAATGTCATCTTCAATCTATGCTAATGTTAATATGATAACTTATCAGTCGTTAATTTGCAACTTATTTACGATATATGGACGGTTAAAAGTAAGTCGAAGATATATCATGTAAATTGGTCAATATATCCGCCTATTTCTGAAACAGACTGCGGCTGTTCCGATGTGGATATAGGCATTTCAACGCCTCCAAGACTCATTGAGACGCCGCCATTTACTGTTACATTTTTAGCATCCTGCATTTCCCTGCTGTATTTTTCAAACATGGCTTTAAGGTACTTTAAGTCAGCCTCCATTATATCTTTAAGTTCATCCGCACGGTGTTTTTTCTTTATCTTATCATAGTAGTACTCGTCGCAGACATCGGGTATTATGCTCAAATCTGAGAGCTCGCCCATCTCCTCAAACTCCATCGATTCTTCAAGTTCGCGCATAATGTCGGCAAGCATCTCCTCATATTCCTGTATGCGTTTCTGCAAATCCTCTCCCTTAAGTTCACTCAAATCTTCAAGCAAATAATCGTAATACACATCGTCGGAATCATCCTCAAGAATCTCCTCAGTCTCGGCGTTCTCGACATTTTTTTTGATTTTTTCTTCCTCCTGAAGATGCCGTCTCCTCTTTTTTGCAACGCGCTCTATTCTCTCCGCATGAACTATCGCATGTCTGAGCTCATCGTTGTCATACTCTCCTGTTCCAATCTTCTGCTTGAGCATGTTGACCTTTATTTTAGCAAGCTTTGCAACGCGTGCCGCGGCAAATGACGTTTTTGTCTTCAAAAGCTGGGAAGATATCTGTTTTGAGTTGTATTTTAATTTTTTAGTTTTTTTTGATTTACTGTTAGATATTGTGATTGTCCCTGTTACCCTCCCGTAAGAGTCCTTTATCTGGATACGCCTCTTGTCCGCGGAGTTAAAACCGATTCCCATTCCCATGTCATACACCTCCATGATTCTGACAACTGTTTAGCTCAACGGCGCCAATTTGAACCCGCCGAGGACGGCGTATTTTGGCGAACTAC
>CAOKVX010000021.1 GCA_948472945.1 uncultured Clostridia bacterium | reverse complement strand
GCCGGAAACAATGAACAGAGCGGAAGAATCGAAAACGTAACCGATACCGGAAATGTTACCGGAAACGGGGACAACAGCACAACGGGTGCAATCGCAGGAGAAAACAAAAACCCGGACAGCGACTCTGTCACCGGCTACTACAAGCAGACCGATACAGTAAACAAAGACCTTACCGGTATCGGAGGGGTCAGCCCGGACCCGGAAGGAATTACCCACGGTACGGGAGACACATTATTTACCGGAAGCGGAACAGTTGAAGACCCATACAAGATTGCCACAAAGGAAGATTTGGAGAAAATCCGTGACTTGGTAAATGCCGGAAACAGTTTTGAGGGTACACATTTTACGCTCACGGCGGACATTGAGCTGTCCGGCAGCGAGACGTCCCAGTGGAAACCGATAGGCACCTATACGGGCGATACGGACAACAATCCGTTTGCGGGAATATTTGACGGAAACGGCCACACCATAAAGGGGCTCTACATCAACGATGTTACGGCGGACAATGTGGGCCTGTTCGGTTACAACACAGGAACAATAAAGAACCTGACGGTAGAGGGTCAGGTTACCGGACATGACTACGTGGGCGGAATTGCCGGAAGAAACGAAGGCGAAATTATCGGCTGCACCAGCAGGGTCACTGTCACGGGAAACAGTAACGTAGGAGGAATCGCCGGCTCAAACGGCGAAAATGCTTCCATAATTGACAGCACCAACGCCGGGGACGTAACCGGAAAGGACAACACCGGAGGAATCGCCGGAAGTAATGAAGGAAACATAAGTAACAGCACCAACACCGGGGATGTAAACGGAACAAACAACACCGGGGGAATCGCCGGAAGCAATGAAGGAAACATAAGCGACAGCACAAACACAGGAGATGTTACGGGAGAAGACAACACCGGAGGAATTACCGGAAGTAATGAACAAAACGGAACCGTTGAAAACTGCATAAACACCGGAAATGTTACCGGAAACGGGGACAACAGCACAACAGGAGCAATCGCAGGTGGAAACAAAAATCCGGACAGCGACTCTGTAACCGGCTACTACAAGCAGACAGATACAGTAAACAAAGACCTTACCGGTATCGGAGGGGTCAGCCCGGACCCGGCTGGGATTACTCATGGCGATAGTGAGACACCAGATGTAACACCAACACCAGGAGTAACACCAACACCAGGAGTAACACCGACACCGGGAGTAACACCAACACCGGGAGTGACACCGACACCGGGAGTGACACCAACACCGGGAGTGACACCAACACCGGGAGTGACACCAACACCGGATGTGACACCGACACCGGAAGTAACAGCGACACCGGATGTATCACCTACGCCGGATGTGACACTGACACCGGGTGACACACCTGCTCCGGGAGGAACTACACCAATAGGAAACGTACATGACCAGTCGGTGAATAATCCGGGGACTGACAGCAAAAATATAGCAAAAATCGCTTCTGAACTAGGGGTATCAAAAGAAACCGCCGAAAAAATACAGGCACTTGCAAATGAACTTGGTGTTCCGGTCGATACGCTCCTCGTCACAGACAGCTCCATATTCAGTCTTGTGTCGGAAGGCGATGTGTTAGGTTCCAGCTTTGCCAAATTACAGGCAAAGGGAAAAGGCTCCAATAAAAGTATCAAGCTTACATGGAAGAAAGTAAAAGGAGTCGATGGCTACCTCGTTTATGGAACTAAGTGTGGAAGGAAAAACAAATATAAGCTGCTTAAAACTATCCAGAACGGAAACACGAAAACTTTTAAACAGAAAAAACAGGATAAAGCAACTTTCTACAAATATATCGTGCGTGCCTACAAGATAGTGGATGGCAAAAAGATTAGCATAGCGATATCAAAAACCATTCATGTCGTGACTAATGGTGGAAAATATGGAGATGCTGCTTCTGTCAAGATTAACAAGAAAAAAGCTGTCATAAAGAAAGGTAAGTCTTTCACAATCAAAGCAAGCGAGGTAAGTAAATCAAAGTCAAAGAAGATTAAGCGTCATCGGAATATATGTTATGAATCAACTAACACAAAGATTGCAACCGTCACAAAGAAAGGTAAGATTAAGGCAAGGGCAAAAGGCACATGTAACATTTACGTCTACGCTCAGAACGGTATATTCAAGAAAGTTAAGGTAAAAGTGAAATGAGATTTCTAACATTTGAAAAAAGTGAATAAGCGAACCTAATATTATGAAGTTCTAATAATCACTGAAAACTGAAAAAGGCGTAATATCTAAAGTGGCAGGTTTCCAAAAGCAGAATTTTTTGGAAACCTGTCATTTATATACAGCTTTATTCCCTCGTACGCAACGAGCCAATCGCAAGCTTGCTTGCAGTTGGCGACTGCGCGTGGGTCAAATACCCCGCCCCTTGGGGCGAACTTGCTAAAAAGGAGCTAAGGCATACCCTGTAGCTTGCTGCGGGGTATTTGACTTGTTTATTTGGGCATGAATGAATATTTGACTTTGTAATTATTAGCTGTATAATTAATATTGGAGATTAGGTAAATACTGCATGGTTTAATGAGGTCAGTATAGTAGTAAATGTTCAGGTATCATATACTTGTTTGTTGAATTTTACAAAGATTGGTGTTAAACTATAGACAAAATCACGTTAGGGGGGAGAGTACTTTTTATGATATCAAACCAGATTATACAAAATACTATCGAAGGCGTTAAAAGTATAAGCAGGGTCGAAATATGTGTAATGGATGTCGAGGGAAAGGTTGCCGCGACGACGTTCGAGGATGCGGTAGAGTATGAGAGCGCAGTGATATCATTTGTTGACTCTCCGGCAGACAGCCAGGAGGTACAGGGTGTCCAGTTTTTTAAGGTGTTTGATGAGAATCATCTTGAATTTGTGACGCTTGTCAAGGGTGACAGCGAGGACATATACATGATTGGCAAGATTACGGCGTTTCAGTTACAGAGCCTTCTTGTCGCATATAAAGAGAGGTACGATAAAGATAATTTTATTAAAAATCTGCTTCTTGATAATCTGCTGCTCGTAGATATATATAATCGTGCAAAAAAACTTCATATAGATACAAATGTGCGCAGGGTTGTATTCATAATTGAAAGCCGTGATGATAAAGAGGATGCGGAACATGACAATAACTCGCTTGAAGTTGTACGTGGACTGTTTGCCTCAAAAACAAAAGACTTCATTACGGCTGTCGATGAAAAAAATATAATTGTAGTAAAGGAAGTTATGCCTACGGAGAGATATGCCGAGCTTGACAAGATTGCTAAAACTATATTAGATATGCTTAACACAGAGGCGATGGCAAATGTACATGTGGCTTACGGAACAATCGTAGAGGAGATTAAGGAAGTGTCGCGCTCGTACAAAGAGGCAAAGATGGCGCTGGATGTAGGAAACATTTTCTATAATGATAAAAGTGTAATCGCATACAATAATCTTGGTATAGGAAGATTGATATACCAGCTTCCTATGCAGTTATGCAATATGTTTATAAAGGAAAGCTTTTCCAGTAAATCAATTAATGATTTTGACGAGGAGACTCTTCTCACTATAGTAAAGTTTTTTGAAAATAACCTCAATGTTTCGGAGACATCGAGACAGCTATATATACACAGGAATACGCTTGTGTACAGATTAGACAAGATTCAAAAGCTGACCGGACTTGATTTGAGGGCGTTTGACGACGCTATAACATTTAAAATTGCACTGATGGTTTCTAAATATATGCAGTACCTTGAGGAACAGGCATATTAGCGTACCGACTTATTCAAGGAAGTCATAAGGAATTTGATTATAGATAATATCTTTATCTGAGTGTACAAAATAATAATTTAGGCATATATACACATAATCGGAGGAAATGTATTGAGTGAAAATATACCAATAATTAGGCTTGAGAATATATCAAAATCATATCAGGAGGGCGTTGATGCTATAGATAATCTTTCACTTGAGGTTGATAAGGGTGAGTTTGTATTTGTGGTTGGGCCGAGCGGATCTGGCAAATCGACGCTTATAAAGCTGCTGCTCAAGGAGATTGAGCCTACAGGCGGGCAGATATTTATGAGGGGTAAAAGTATTGCGTCGCTGAGGAGAAGGCAGATATCTAAATACAGGCGCGAGATTGGAGTTGTATTTCAGAATTTTAAACTGCTCAACGACAGAAACGTATTTGAAAATGTTGCGCTGGCGCAGAGGGTAATCGGCGTTTCAAAATGGAATATGAACAGAAATGTAGCCTCGATTTTGTCACTCGTCGGACTTACAGAGAAGATTCTTGCAAATCCGTCGGAACTGTCGGGAGGAGAACAGCAGAGAGTGGCTTTGGCGAGGGCCCTTGTCAACAGACCGTCAATACTGCTTGCAGACGAGCCCACCGGTAATCTTGACCCTAAAAATGCACGCGCTATGATGGAGCTGCTTGACGACGTCAATAAACTTGGGACGACCGTAATTGTCGTGACACATAATCCTGATGTCGTCGACGAGATGAAAAAAAGAGTAATTGTTATGCAGAATGGAAAGGTACTTAGCGATAAGGTTAAAGGTGGATACGCATATGAAAGGTATTAGTGTACTTTTATACAGCATAAAACAGGGAATAAAAAACTTGAGGCATAATGGGTTGTTCACACTTGCATCTGTAGGAACCATATCGGCGTGTCTGTTTTTGTTTGGAATATTCTATTTTATAGTCAGTAATTTTCAGTACATGGTTAAAAATGCTGAAACTTCCGTAGGAATTACTGTTTTTTTTAATGAAAATATAGGAGACGAAGCCATTGCGTCGATTGGAGATAAGATAAGGGCGCGAGGCGAAGTGTCGGAAGTTATATTTGTATCTGCCGACGAGGCGTGGGAAAAATTTAAAGGAGAAGTTTTTGCGGGCCGTGAGGAAGAGATTGCCCAGACATTTGGTGACGACAATCCTCTTGTGGATTCTGCGTCATATGAGGTATATTTGAGTGATGTTTCAGAGCAAGGGGCACTGTCTGAATACATAAAATCAATCGATGGCGTTAGGGAGGTGAAAGGCTCCATAGACGCTGCGACAGGACTTACTAATGTTAATAAACTGATTGGCTATGTATCGGCTGCTATTATAATAATTCTGCTCGCCGTTTCAATATTCCTTATTAATACGACAATATCTACCGGGGTATCTGTCAGAAAAGAAGAAATATCTATTATGCGTCTTGTAGGGGCGACAGATTTATTTATTAAAATGCCGTTTATCATTGAGGGAATTTTAATCGGTATTATAGGCGCCGCGCTGCCGCTGGCCGTGCTGTATTTTATGTATGGCAGGATTGTTAATTTTGTGGGTGAAAGATTCAGCGTGCTTTCAGGTATACTTATATTTTTAGAAGAGGGGACGGTTTTTTCTGTCCTTGTGCCTATATGCGTATGTTTAGGCGTCGGAATAGGATATATTGGAAGCATATGGACGCTCAGAAGGCATGTAAGGGTTTGATTAGAAACAGAACATGTGAATATGCTGTATGAAACCGAAGAAAGTGAGTGGTTGGTATGATTAATATACGCAAATTGGTATGTGGTTTGTGGCTTATCACAGCGATGGGCGCCTGCTGTGCAGGTACTTATATGTACGCGCAGGCAAATAAGCTGTCTGAGGCCGAGGAGGAAAAGAAAGAGCTTGAGAGAGAAAAAAAAGAGCTGAACAGCATGCTCTCCGATCTGGAGAATGACAAGGCTGATATTTTGGAATATATTGAGAAGCTCGACACAAAAATAAATAAGGTGTCGGCTGATTTTGAAAAGACGCAGACAAAGATTGAAAATAAGAAAAATTCAATTAAAAAATTGACTAAAAAAATAGAACAGGCTGAAATTGATATAAATAATCAGTATGATAGCATGAAGAAGCGCATAAAATATATGTATGAAAATGGAAATTCTGATTACATTGATATACTGCTCGCATCGGGCAGTCTCTCCGAGCTTCTGAACAAATCAGAATATATTGAAAAAATTTCTGCCTATGATGCGAACATGCTTGATAATTTTATAGCCGGAAAAAATGAGCTTGAGGAAAAAAGAGCGGCGCTTGAGGTAAAGAAATTGGCGCTTGAGACTGCTGCCGAGGCGCTTGCACAGGAAAAGGCCGCTCTTGATAAGCTTGAGAGCAGGAAGAAAAAGGAAATTGACATATATAATGAAAATATTGCTAAAACTCAGGAGGCTATATCCGACAACCAGAGTGAGCTTGAAAGACAGGAAAAAATTATTGAAGATGAACTTTTAAAGGAACAGATACGAATAGCCGAGGAAGAGAAAAGAAGAAAAGAGGAAGAGGAGAGAAAGCGGCAGGAGGAGCTGAAGAGACAGCAGGAACAGCAAAACCAAAATCAGAGTGATACTAATACCGAGCCTACAGCAGAACCTTCTGGTAATAACAATAATTCGGCGGGAGGTTTCATTTGGCCTTTGGCCGTTGCCGGCAAGATAACGTCCGGGTTTGGAAGTAGAAACAGCCCTACTGCCGGTGCCAGCAGCAATCATCAGGGCATTGACATAAGTGCTCCTACAGGCACGGCAATATATGCGGCAAAGGGAGGTACGGTCGTAACTGCCGCATACAGTTCAGGGGCTGGAAATTATGTGATGATAAATCATGGCAATGGAGTATTTACAGTATATATGCACGCTTCGTCACTTACTGTAAGCAAAGGCGACGAGGTATCGCAGGGCCAGACTATAGCGAAAGTCGGTTCAACAGGAATATCTACGGGATCACATCTGCATTTTGGAGTATCTGTGAATGGAGCATATGTTAATCCTGGTAATTATGTATCGCGGTGATTATTACATTGGGGCTCTGGGACCATTACCAGCGGAAATAAAATAGCGCTTTGGAGGCATAATATAAAATGAAACATGGGTTTTTAAAAGGATTGGTTACAGGAATTGCAGCAACGCTTGTCGTATCATTTGGGGTACGTGTCGTTTCACATGTTATAGGAGATATAATAGAAATATCAGGGGCGATTGAAAATGAATCCGTAGGCGATGACGTTAGCTTGAAAGACATGGTAACGGATAAAGATTTTGTTAAAAAATGCGATGTTTTGAATGATTATATAAATGAGTATTACCTTAACAAAGACGATATTTCAGGAAAAGATATAAGCAGGGGTATGTTTCGCGGCGTTATGGATTCGCTAGGCGATAAGTATGCTGAATATTATGACAGTGATGAATATAATTCTTTTATGGAAGGCGCAAAGGGCCAGTATGGCGGAATAGGAACTTATGTGTCGCAGAATATAAATACAGGTGAGATAGTTATAGTAAACCCGTTTGAGGGTGCGCCTGCAGATAAGGCGGGTATTAAGTCCGGCGACCTGCTTGTTGAGGTGGAAGGTAAGTCGGTCCAGGGACTTGAACTTGACGAAATTGTCTCTATGATGAAAGGCGAGGCGGGAACTCCCGTAACGCTCGGAGTAGAGAGGGACGGAAACAGGCTTGCAATTGAGGTTATAAGGGAACTGGTAAATGTACCGACGGTATTATATGAGGTTCTTAAAGAGAGTAATGTTGGTTATATTCAGGTTTCGGCGTTTGAAAGTGTAACATGTCAACAATTTGAGGAGGCTGTCGACGCATTGGAGGCGGCCAATGTAGACGGAATTATTATTGATTTGAGGAATAATGGAGGAGGTCTTGTAGATTCCGTTGTTGAAATGCTTGACAGGATACTGCCTGAAGGTCTTGTGATGTACACTGAAACTAACAAGGGAAGGGACGAGGAATATTTCTCGACCGCAGAACAAAGCTACGGCAAGCCGTACGCCGTACTTATTAATCAGTACAGCGCAAGTGCGTCGGAGGTTTTTGCAGGAGCCGTTCAGGATTTTGGCTTTGGAACGATTGTCGGAACAAAGAGCTATGGAAAAGGGGTGGTACAGTCAATAATTCCGCTGCATGGAGTTAACGACGGTTCTGCGATTAAGATTACAACAGCAAAATATTTTACGCCTAAGGGGCGCAACATTGACGGTATAGGAATTGAACCGGATGTTGTTGTTGAATATGACGAGGACAGTGAAGTGGAGGGCGACAAATTCAGTATAGACAATCAAATGCAGAGAGCGATTGAGGTCATAAAGGAGAGGGCCGGAAAATAATCATTTGCGTATATGTTTCAGTTAGATAATTATTTAAAAATGGATTGGCATTTAGTAATCTGACGACCGGAACCGGGTTGCCGGACAAAAATGTCAGTCCCTTTTTATTAGCTCAACGGCGGGTTCAAATTGGCGCCGTTGAGCTATAAAAATATAATCGTCATATTAATTACAAAACAGAAAAAATTAAAATACAAAAGAATAACAGCATTGATAATGTAGAAAGAGGTATTATTTATGGAGAGGAAAATTACGGAGAAACTATTGAGGGAGTACGGCAGTTATCTTTACAAGGAGGAAAAAAGCACCGCGACGATTAATAAATATTTGTCTGACCTTCGCAAACTTATGATATATGCCGGGGAACAAGAGATTACAAAGGAGCTTGTGATTCAGTATAAGGAGCACCTGATGAATGACAGGCATTATAAATCTACAAGTATCAATTCCTATCTTGTGGCGGCAAACCGTTTTTTTGACTACATGGGATGGTATGGAATCGGAGTGAAGACAATCAGGATGCAGCGCACGGTTTTTGCGCCAGAGGAGCGCGAGCTGACAAAGCTTGATTTAAAAAAGCTTGTCAGTACTGCGAGGGAACTGGGGCGCACCAAAATATCAATGATTATCCAGACAATATGCGGTACGGGCATGCGGGTGAGCGAGGTGCGTTACGTCACTGTAAATTCCGTGATTAAAGGTCAGGTTACAATTTATAATAAAGGCAAAGAAAGAGTAATTTTATTGCAGAGGAGCCTGCAAAAGAAACTTCTGGCCTATATAAAAAAACAGGGGATTAAGTCTGGAAAAATTTTTTGTACGTCAAAAGGAAAGCCTATGGACAGAAGTTATATTTGGCGTGAGATGAAAAAATTGTGCGGTAAGGCCGGAGTACCGCAAAGCCGTGTATTTCCTCACAATCTAAGAGCTCTGTTTGCAAAAACATATTACACAATGTTCAAGGACATCGCAATGCTTGCGGATATACTTGGCCACAGCAATATCGAGACGACGCGAATATATATTAAAAAATCAAGCTCTAAACACAGACGGCAGCTTGACAGACTTGGTCTTCTTGACGGGCTGGCGTGTTCAGATAGTGTTTCTGCCGGATAAAGTTATCATCTGCTACTGCTGAATGTTAAATCAAAATATGAATAACAAACCAATTACTATATATAATATAATAATAAGTCAGTCGCTTTAATCATCGTATTATTAATATAGGAAATTAGTAGAAAATACAGTGAACCCTTGTATTTAATGGCACATTGTGTTATTATGTTTTTAAATATTTTTGTAAAATAATAAATATTATGTGGACATTTATCTGTAAATTTCAGTCCGCAGCACAAAATTAATTCGGAATATTAGGAGGAATCATGTGGTACATTATTCAAACTGCGGTTGGCAGGGAAGAATCAGTGTGTGAAAAATGTAAGCATGCGTTTCCGGCCGGAAGTTACCGGCGTATCTTTGTTCCCAAGTACATTATATTGAAAAAATATCAGGGGGCATGGCATGAGGAGAGACAGGTACTGTTTCCCGGATATATAATAGTTGATTCTGACGACGGGGAACCAATTAAGGATATTTTGGCAGGGCCGCTTGCAAGAATAGCTTCTCCGGTATGCACGGGTAAAGATTTTGTGCCGGTATATCCTGAGGAGGAACAGTTTTTGGATTCGCTTTTGGACATGAATGATACAGTCGGTATATCAAGAGGGGATATTGTGAATGGTGAATTTGATATAAAGGAAGGTCCTCTTCGCCAGCGCAGTTTCTGCATACGGAAAGTTGACAGGCATAGACGCCTTGCAAAAATTGAATTTCTTCTTTATGGGCAAAACAGGCAGACTCAGGTTGCTCTTGAAATTGTGAGGAAATCATAATTAAAAAGATTGTAGTTAAAGCATAACAGTAGTTGCGGGGTAACTAGATTAGAATTTTGGCATATTAAGGAGCGGATATATGAAGATATGTTTGGTGGGTTCCAGCGGAGGACATTTAACGCATTTATATATGCTAAAACCGTTTTGGAAAGAAAAGGAACATTTTTGGGTTACGTTTGATAAGGAGGATGCAAGAAGTCTGTTAAAGGGTGAAAAAGTGTATCCATGTTACTACCCCACAAATCGTAACATAAAAAATTTGATAAAAAACACATTTTTGGCAATAAAAGTTTTATTAAAGGAAAAACCGGATTTGCTTATTTCATCAGGAGCGGCGGTGGCAGTTCCGTTTTTTTATATAGCTAAGTTAATGGGAAAAAAGCTTATTTATATTGAAGTGTTTGACAGAATTGATAAACCAACCATGACTGGGAAATTGGTGTATCGGATTTCAGATAAATTTATTGTCCAGTGGGAGGAAATGAAACAGGTATATCCTAAGGCGATAAATTTGGGAAGCATATTTTGATTTATTTTGCTGTCTGAGAGCAGGCGTGTCAGCAGAGTTAGGAGTATACTATGATATTTGTAACGGTGGGAACGCATGAGCAGCAGTTTAATCGTTTAATACAGGAAATAGACCGGTTAAAGGGCGACGGAGTTATCAGGGATGCAGTTGTTATGCAGACAGGATTTTCCACGTATGAACCGAAGCATTGCAAATGGAGCAAACTAATTTCTTATGAAAATATGGAAGCCAATATAAAAAAGGCAGAGATTGTTATTACCCACGGAGGTCCTGCCAGTTTTATTGCCCCTTTGCAAATTGGGAAAATTCCTATAGTGGTTCCCAGACAGAAGAAGTATGAAGAACATGTAAATGACCATCAGCTAGACTTTTGCAAAGCAGTAGAAGAACGCATGGGAAATATTATTGTGGTGGAAGATGTAAATACGCTGCAGGATGTTATTTTGGGATATGCTGAAATTTGTAAACAAAAAGAAATAAGGAATTACAGTTCAAATAAAGAATTTAACGAAAGATTGGAGAAACTGGTGGAGGAGCTATAAAATCGGAAGGTGCTTGTCTATGCTTAAAAATATAAAGATAAAAAAAGTGATAAAAAACACTATTTCACCATTATTCAGTGGAATAAATAAGATTGTTCCGAAAAGGGACGATTATATATTGCTTTATTCTGCTAATCATGGAATCTGTCACAGTCTGGTTCCCCTAAAAAAGTATTTACTAAATCATTCTTACGATAATAACAATAAAATAATTTGTGGGATTGAGAGTATGAAATACGCTGAGTCAGATGAAAGGGTGAAATATATAGGTAAATTTAAATCTATATTATATTTTTTGATTTCAAAACATGTATTTTATACAACCGGGCAGATTCCGGTGAAGCCGTCGAGGCAGCAGGTTGTTATACATTTAAGACATGGAAATGCCAACTATAAAACAAGTGGGAAATTAACGAAAATAAATAATGGAAATGAAAATTATTTTACTTATATGATTGCATCGTCAGAATTGTATATACCAATAATGGTACAGGAGTTTGCCTGCAAAGAAAGTCAGATTGTTGTTGCAGGAGACGCTATGCTGGACGGTTTGTTTGAATGTGAAAAAAAATATTATTTTGGGGATTTTTCAAAAGTATTGTTGTGGCTGCCGACTTTTAGGCAATCAGATTATTTGGGATATAATGATACGTCAATTCAGGATGTTGTACCCTTGTTTCCGGAAGAAGCATATGAACGGTTAAATGATATGCTTAAGGAGTATGACATAAAGTTGATTGTAAAATTACATCCTGCACAAAATCTGCAGAAAAACCATGAGTATATATATTCTAATCTTGAAATATTAACCCATCAGGATTTTCAGGCAAGGGGATATGAATTATATAACTTAATGGCGCAGGCAGATGGTTTAATAGGTGATTATTCGTCAGCGTCATTACAATATTTGCTGACTGATAAGCCAGAGGCGTTTGTAATACCAGATATTGATGAATATAGAGAAAAAAGGGGATTTGAATTTGAAAATCCTGAAGAATATATGGCTGGACATATTATTAAAACACAGGATGAGTTTGAGAAATTTATACGTGATTTTGCGAATGGTGTCGATTGCTATAGTGATAAGAGAAAATTGGTTAGAGATAAAGTTTTTAAATATCAGGACAGTTGTAATTGTGAACGGATTGTTAAATTGAGCGGTATTCATTTGGAATAAAAACTGTCCATAATCTATCAATTGGGGGAAATATTATGAAAAAATATAAAGTTGGATTTACAACAGGAGTATTTGACTTGTTCCATGTTGGACATCTGAATCTTTTAGAACGATGTAAAAAACAGTGTGAGTATTTAATTGTAGCAGTCTGCGGAGATGATTATGTTACACAGGTAAAGAAAAAAAATCCTGTTTATTCAGAGGAAGAACGTATTAGAATTATCGGAGCTTTGAAATGTGTTGACGAAGTTTCGTCGATATCGTTAGCTGAAATAGATGATAAAATGCTGGCTTTAGAAAGATTTAAATTTGACGTGTTGTTTTCAGGTGATGACTGGAAAGGCTCTGAGCGTTATAAAAAAACGGAAGAACAGTTTTCTGGACTGGGAGTTAGTATTGAATATCTGCCATACACGCAAGGTATATCGACAACACAGATTAAAGAAGAACTGAAATCAAAAGAATAGAGTTTGACGGAAGTAGGAGTGAATGTCGGATGACAAAAATACTAATTGTTATTACAACCGGTTTTGTGCCGTGGGGAGGACTTGCAACTGTAGCGATGAATTATTACAGAGCAATGGACAAGACTGGACTTCATATAGATTTTGCCTCGTGTAATGTAGCGCTGCAACCGTTGGCTGATGAGATAAACAAAAGTAACAGTCAATATATTCAGCTTCCAAGCAGAAAGAAAAAAATATTTAGTTATATGAAAGCACTGTATCAACTGTTAAAAAGAGAAGAATATGATGTGATTCATATTCATGGAAATAGTGCAACTATGACATTTGAACTTTTGCCTGCTTTTATGGCGGGAATTAGAAAGCGTATTGTACATGTGCATAGCTGTGGTAATCAGCATACTTTATTGCATACATTTTTATATCCAATTTTTAATAAATTGATTACAGATCGCATTTCTGTATCAGATGCGTCCGGTCAGTACCTGTATAAGAAGAATAAATTTATAGTTTTAAATAACGCAATAGATACAAGTCATTATCGTTTTCGGGAGGAATTAAGAAAGCAATGCCGCAGGAAATATAGTATAGATGAAGATGACTATGTAATAGGAACCGTTGGAAAATTAAATCATGGAAAGAATCATGTTTTTTTAATTAATGTATTTGCGGAAATAATAAAGTTTAAAACAAAAGCTAAGCTGTTAATAGTAGGAGGCGGACAACTGAAAGATAATCTTATGGAACAAACGCGGGCTCTGAATATAGAGGAAAGCTGTATTTTTGTTGGAATGCAAAGTGATACAGTACCATTTTTAGCAGCTATGGATGTGTTTGTTTTTCCTTCGTTGGCTGAAGGTTTGGGAATGGCTGTGATAGAAGCACAGGCATCGGGATTACCGTGCATTGTTTCTGATACTGTTCCGTCAGAGACAAAGGTCAGCGATAACATTAAGTATATTAGTCTGCAATTGCCTGTAGAACATTGGGCTAAGGAAACGGTTCGGACGGATATACAAAACAGAAGTATAAAGTCAAAAGCGGCATGTGAAAGTATTGCAAGCTGTGGATATGGAATAGAACAGGAAGCCAATAGGCTGCGAAAGATATATTTGGAGGCTTGATATGAGTATTACAATTTTTGGCTATGTTTGGATTTTGACATTAATTTGTGTCTTTATTCAAAAGAACGCAAAATATATGATAACTATGACATTATTTTCGATGGTATTTCAGGCTTCGTCAGTTTTCTTAATAAATGGTCAGGGAGTGGGTCCTCAAATACCTACATGTTTTGCTATGATTGTATGGGCAGTGGTACATTCTGCATTTTGGAAGGAATTTAAATTGTCATTTTCGAGACGGAATAAAGTATTTTATGTTGAAATCTTTCTGTTAGCTGCGTTTTGTATTGTAATTTTAGTCTCTAAAAAGAAAAATGTTTTAGGTATTGTATATTCAGATACATGGTACCTGCTTTTGTTACAATTGGTTATATATATGGTTTGTTTTGTTTCCATGTGGAGCAGCGGAAGTAGGCTTACAACAGATGATATTACGAGTATATTTGAAAAAATCAGTATATTTGTTATGGTAATAGGTCTGTTACAATTTTTAGTGACAACAAATATACTGTCGCGCAATGTTTTTTGGGAAACTTTCTTATATACACCAGATACTCAGTCTGCTTATTATTGGTATAGTTATTACCCTAGATTATTCTCAACATTTATGGAGCCAAGTTATTGCGGTGTTTTTTTAGTGGCAGCATTTTACTACAATATAACTATTAACCGTAATAAAGGTTATATAAGAGTAGTCTGTATTGTATTGGTGTTGGAAATATTACTTTCGTTTTCTTCGACAGCATATGGTGCGTTTGCAATTGGCGGTGTAATATATCTTATTTTTTCGAGTAACAAAAAGGCATTAAAGTATTTGATACCTATAGGAATAGCGGCTGTGTCGCTTTTGACTGCAATGGGAACATTAATTACTTGGCTTAATATGGTTATTTTCTCCAAGGGGGAAACAGGTTCAGCAGTAACAAGGCACAATTGGAATGAGTGGGCGTATGAAATGTTTTTGGATTCCCCGGTGTGGGGAGCAGGGTACAGATGTGTCCGGGCTTCAAGCTTGTACTATTCTGTACCTGCACAACTAGGGATGGCAGGTTCGGTAGTTCTTATTCTGTTTTTGGGAATCTTGCTATGGAAGCTGTATACTTTTCGGGAGAATAAAGAATGTTCTGCCATTATGGTTTCGCTCTGTGCAGTAATAGTTGCGTTAATTATTGCAGTCCCTGATATTGATAATCTTACTTTATGGCAGATGCTGTATTATGCGGCATTAATTATAGGAAATCATTGCAAGAGAAAAAACGTACGGGCTTTTAAGGGATATAGAGAAAGAGTAAATGATAGAATGGAGGCATAGGATGAATAAAATAATGGTTACCATTGTATGTATTACATATAATCATGAGAATTATATAAAAGATGCATTAAATAGTTTTTTGGAACAGATAACAAACTTTGAATTTGAGATTATAGTTCATGATGATGTATCAACCGATGGTACCAGACAGATATTGAAAGAGTATGAAACACTTTATCCGGATAAAATTAAGGTTGTTTACCAGTCTGAAAATCAATATTCCAAAGGTGTTCCGATAATGGGTACGTTTCTCTTTCCGGAAGCGAGGGGGAAATATATTGCGATTTGTGAAGGCGATGATTATTGGATTGATACAAGCAAGCTTCAAAAACAGGTTGATTATATGGAATCGCATAATGATTGTTCCATATGTATACACAATGCGATGAAGGTTAACAGAGATAAAAAAAATATGGGCGTGATAAGTACCGTAAAAAGCAGCTGTGAAATTCCCTGCGAAAAGTTTATTTTGAGCGGAGGAGGTTTTTGTGCAACAAACAGTATTTTGACAAAAGCAGAATTTGCCAGACAATTTCATGAAACAGGCTTATATGAGGTAGATTATGCATTGCAGATTTTTTTGGCAGGCAAGGGGAATGCATATTGTTTTTCAGAAGTAATGTCTGCTTATAGGGCAAATGTTGAAGGTTCATGGAGTCGGCGGAGTAAAGAAAATGTCCAATATGGGGTGGAGTGTGAAAAGAAAATTATCAGGATGCTTCGCAAGTATAATGAATTGAGCAATTTTACGTATGAAACTTCGATAAATGCATGTATAGTGAAACATGAATTAGTAATAAAATTTAAATTAGAAGATTATAAGGGGATTCTCAATGATAAAAAAATAATTGATTATATTAAGAGTTTGCCACTGTTAAAAAGAACATTGTATTTTATGAGAATTAAATTAGGTTGTTCATTGCCGCGCTTTACTCGATTTATTATAAAAAGTATGAAGAAATTCAGGAAGATAAAGATTAAGCTGGGGATAGACTGATTATGAAAAATAATAGTATTTTCTCAAATTTTATATGGCGCTTCGCAGAAAGATGTGGAGCGCAGGCTGTTAATTTTATTGTTTCCGTTATATTGGCAAGACTCTTGTTGCCGTCCGACTATGGAACAATTGCTCTGCTGAATGTATTTATTCTGATTCTTAATGTTTTTGTGGACAGCGGATTTGGTAATGCGCTTATTCAGAAAAAAGATGCGGATGATTTGGATTTTTCTTCTGTATTTTACTGCAATATGATTATCTGTCTTGCACTATACGGAATTATGTTTGTCTGTTCTCCGCTGATAGCGAAATTTTATAAAATGCCGGAGCTTTCAATGGTGATGCGGGTACTCAGCCTTACTATTGTGATATCAGGACTCAAAAATGTGCAGCAGGCATATGTTTCTAGAACAATGCAGTTCAAGAGATTTTTCTTTTCCACTTTGGCTGGAACAATTGGGGCGGCTGTGCTTGGAATTATAATGGCATATCGTGGTTTTGGTGTATGGGCTTTGGTTGCGCAGCAGGTATTTAACGTATTTGTTGATACATGTGTGCTATGGGTTACAGTAAAGTGGCGGCCCAAACTTAACTTTTCTATTGCAAGGATTAAGGGATTGTTTTCTTTTGGTTGGAAGCTTTTGGTGTCGTCGCTTATTGATACGATATATAACAATCTGCGTCAGCTTATTATTGGGAAAAAATACAGTGCAGATGATTTGGCTTACTATAATCAGGGACAGAAATTTCCGAGTTTATTTGTTAATAACATTAATATATCCATAGACAGCGTACTGTTTCCTACAATGTCTGCCGTGCAGGAGGACAAGGTTCATATAAAATCTATGACAAGAAGAGCAATCACTATAAGCAGTTATATTATGTGGCCGCTGATGATAGGAATGGCTGTTGTTGCAGAACCGTTGGTGCGGCTGATTTTGACGGAAAAGTGGCTTTCGTGTGTGCCTTTTTTGAGGATATTTTGTGTTACCTATGCTTTTTGGCCTATACACACAGCAAATCTGAACGCAATAAAGGCGCTTGGGAGGAGCGATTTGTTTCTAAAGCTAGAGGTTATAAAAAAGCTGATGGGAATGGCGGTACTTTTGGCAACCATGTGGTTTGGTCCTCTTGTTATGGCATACAGTATGCTGATAACCAATACTATTAGTCAGATTATTAATTCGTGGCCCAATAAAAAATTATTGGAGTACAGTTATGTAGAACAGTTGAAAGACATTTTTCCATCCATTATCATTTCATTAATCATGGGCGGATTCGTGTGGTGTATTCAGTTTGCAGGCTTTTATTTGGTGCTTACTCTGGTTTTACAAGTTGTTTTTGGAATAATTATTTATATCGGTTTGTCGTGGGTGTTTAAATTGGATAGTTTTCTTTATATTTTAGGATTATTGGGAAAGAAAAAGACGGGAATATAGGGTCATTGGGAGGTTGTAAAATTTATGAGTAATCTATTAACTCCGTGTTATGTTATAGATGCAGATATATTTAAAAAAAATCTGGAGCAGTTTAAGAAAGCTTTTTCTGCTAGTTGGAGTGAGAACATTATATTTGGTTATTCTGTAAAGACAAATAATACTTTGGGGTTTTTAAAGCTTGCAGACAGTTTGGGGATGTATGCGGAAGTGGTTTCTGACGACGAGTATGACCAAGCGGAGAGCGTCGGATATAAACCGTCAAAGATTATATTTAACGGTCCACAAAAGTCAAGAGAGAAGTTTATGGAAGCGTTAAAATCGGATGCCATAATTAATTTAGATAATTTTAGTGAAATTGAATGGATTTTGCAGCAAGATATTATTTCTGAAAAGCTTCGGGCAAAAATAGGATTGAGAATTAATTTTGATTTAGAAGCATTATGTCCAGGAGAAACAACAGCGGGAGTAGATGTCAGCAGATTTGGATTTTGTATAGAAAATGGTGATTTAAATAAAGCAATAGAAATACTGCATGAAAATAATATAAAAATAAGCGGATTTCATTTACATTATAGTTCAAAATCAAGGAGTATTAAAATATATGAGCAGCTGTCTCGAAAGACAGTTGAGTTGATAAAGAGTTTGGTTTTGTCAAACGAGATAGAATATATTGACGTGGGAGGCGGCTTTTTCTATGGAAAGAATGGTTTTTCGGCAGGAAAACCACAGTTGTGTGAATATAGCAATACGATTTGTTCCATATTGAAAGAAATATTAAATCCTGCTGATATTACATTGATTTTAGAGCCTGGCGCTTCATTAATATCTACTGCAGTAGTATATTATACAAAGGTTATTAATACAAGAACAATAAGAGACACCGTAGTTTTGACTACAGACGGTTCTTCTTTGGACATCAATCCTTTTCAGGTCAAACGGCCTGCAATGTATGAAATAGATTATAAATTTTATGATGCAGAAAGAAAAATAGTTGACAGGCAGATAATTGCTGGCTCAACATGCATGGAAAACGATAGATTTGCCTCCATAATGAATGGAAAAGAATTATTGCCGGGAGATGTTCTGCGATTTGACTGTGCTGGTGCATATACTATGGGTTTCAATTCCTGTTTTATTAATCTGCCGCCAAGGGTATATGTAAGAGAAAATAATAATTGCCGTATGGTTAGAGATAAGAATATTGAACTATTAAAACTGTTATGAGGAGATGTACTATGAATGTATTGCTTACTTCAGTTGGAAGAAGAAGTTATTTAGTAAAATATTTTAAAGACGCTTTAAATGGAGCGGGCGAGGTACATGTTGCTAATTCTTCAGATATATCGCCAGCATTTCAAGTTGCAGATTATTCTTTTGTAACTCCATTAATTTATGATGATAATTATATTCCATTTTTGCTAGAGTATTGTATGGAAAAAGATATTAAAGCTATTATTTCCCTGTTTGATGTCGACCTCCCTGTTTTGTCAAAAAATAAGGCGTGTTTTGAAGAAATAGGTGTCAGGGTGCTTGTATCTGACCCATATGTAATTGATATTTGTAATGATAAATGGAAGACATACCAATTTCTTGTTCAAAATGGAATTAATGCCCCGAGATCATTTCTTGATGTGGATGAAGCGGTAAAAAGTATAGCTTCCGGGGAAACAAAATATCCGGTAATGGTTAAACCCCGTTGGGGCATGGGTTCGCTCGCTATATTTGAGGCGGAAAATGAGGAAGAGTTAAACATATTTTATAATAAAGCAAAGCGTAACATTAAAAAAACATATTTGAAATACGAATCAAAGGAAGATTTTGAAAGGTGTGTACTTATTCAGGAGAAGTTGCATGGGCAGGAGTATGGATTAGATGTTATAAACAACCTCGATGGAGATTATGTGACGACTATTGCAAAGATAAAATATGCAATGCGTTCCGGTGAAACGGACTGTGCATCGACAGTTGACTGTCAGGAATTAAAAGAACTCGGTCAGAAATTAAGCGGAATGCTCCATCATGTTGCCAATCTTGACACAGATGTATTTATTGTGGATGGAAATTGTTATGTGCTGGAAATGAACGCGCGTTTTGGAGGAGGGTATCCGTTTAGTTATATGGCGGGCGTAAATTTGCCGTTGGCCATTGTAAAGTGGCTAAAAGGCGAGATTGTAGAAAAAGAGACGCTGCGGGAACGTATAAATGTTATGTCGCATAAAGATATAAATCTTGTCAGGCTATATCCGGAACAGGATATTAAAATAGAAAAATGTTCAGATTTGGGAAAAGTGAAGGAACTGGTATCGGTGTTTGAAAAGCAGTTAACACCAACATTAAGCGAGCTTCATATTGATATAGATGCGTATGCGGAGAAAATCTTCTGTCATGGACAGCTGTATGGTGGGGTTAATCCAAATGGAGGGTGTAATGGAATACTTGCCGCATATATGAATGATAAGGAAAAGAAGACGGCGTATCTGACTTTGCTTGCAGTAAAGAGTGACTGCAGAGGTCTGAAATTGGGAGAAAAGCTTCTATGTACAGCTGAAAAAGAAGCAAAAGAACTTGGAATGAAGCAATTTTCACTGGAAGTAAGGATGGATAACATTAATGCAATCGGTTTTTATAAGGCGCATGGATATAGTGTTACAGGTAATGCTTCGAATACATCATATTACATGTCCAAGGTATTGTAATTAAGAATAGAAAAATATATGTATTTTGGGAAAGAGGTAAATTAATGAACGAAATTTTAGTAACACGCTCTTCCATGCCGGATATGGAGGAGTACATAGATGAAATTAGAGATTTGTGGGACACACACTGGCTCACCAATATGGGTAAAAAGCATAGGCAGCTGCAGAGTGAGTTAAAGGAATATTTGTCCGTAGAAAATATTGAGCTTTTGACTAACGGACATATGGCTTTAGAGCTTACCCTTCAGGCGATGAATCTCACAGGAGAAGTGATTACGACGCCGTTTACATTTGCATCTACTACGCATGCAATTGTCCGCAATGGACTGACGCCAGTATTTTGTGATATTGATACAGACAGTTACACGATTGATGTTGGTATGCTGGAAAGTTTGATTACGGACAGGACAAGTGCCATTGTTCCTGTTCATGTATACGGGAATATCTGTAATGTGGAGGAAATTGAACGTATTGCAAGAAAATATGGATTAAAGGTTATATACGACGCAGCCCATACTTTTGGGGAGACATATAAAGGACAGGGAATTGGTTCCTTTGGTGATGCGTCGTGCTTTAGTTTTCATGCCACAAAGACTTTCAATACAATTGAGGGTGGAGCGGTATGTTTTAGGGACAAGGAATTGGGAAACAGAATATATGATTTAAAAAATTTTGGTATTCATGGACCTGAGGTTGTAGAAGGTGTCGGGGCAAACGCTAAAATGAATGAATTTCAGGCGGCAATGGGAATCTGTAATTTGCGACATATTGATGAGGAAATAGCTAAGAGAGGGAAAGTCATAGAACATTACAGGAAGCGCCTTGGAATGGTAGAAGGAATTAAGATAAATCCTGTACAGGAAAACGTGAAGCCTAATTATGCGTATTTTCCGGTGGTATTTGACGAGAAAGTTTTTGGATTCAGCAGAAATGAGATTGCGGACAGGCTGGCAGAGCATGGAATCTTTTCAAGAAAATATTTTTATCCGCTTACTAATACATTTGCCTGTTTTAATGGAAAGTTTGATGTTGATAAAACACCGATGGCGCTGCATATTGCAAAACGTGTGCTGACCCTGCCGCTGTATGCCGATTTGCCGCTGGAAGAGGTTGACAGGATATGTAATATTATTTTAGAAAAAATTAGATAAGGGGTATTGACATGTCATGGAGAAAAAGAATAATTTTAGCAGAGCAGAGCAGAGCAGAGCAGAGCAGAGCAGAGCAGAGCAGAGCAGAGCAGAGCATACTAATATTTCTGGTCGGCAATCGGGAATTGAATTACTGCGTATTATAATGATGCTGACAATTATTGCGCATCATTATGTTGTGAATTCTGGATTATTAGAAGAGATATCCTATAATATGTTATCTATGCGTTCAATATCTTTATTGATTTTCGGATGGGGCGGTAAATATGCAATTAATTGTTTTGTACTTATTACTGGATATTTTATGTGTAGTCAGAAAATTACTATTAAGAAGTTTCTTAAACTACTTTTTGAAATAGAGTTTTATAACATAGTTATTTACTTTACTTTTGTTATAACAGGATATAATAAATTTTCGGTTGTTGAAATGGTAAATGCAGTGTTGCCTGTTAATTTAATCGGAAGAGAATTTTTGTCGTCATATTTGGTATTTTTCCTGTTTATTCCGTATCTAAATTTATTGATAAAAGGGATGGAGGAGAGACAACATATACGGCTTATAGGTTTATGTATCCTTGTATATACTGTATTTCCTTCCTTTTTAATGGCAGATGTAAAAGTAGGTTACGTAGGATGGTTTATGATTGTTTATATAATTGCGGCATATGTGAGGCTGTATCCTAAGAAACGGTTTGACAATAATAAGGTATGGGGATTGGCTGTAATAATCTGTCTGATACTTTCATGGGTTAGTGTAGTGGCCTGCACATGGCTTAGCAGTCGTTTTGGTAAGACGGCATATTATTATTTTATAGCTGATTCCAACAAGATTTTAGCGTTGCTTTCCGCTGTTGCAACTTTTATGTATTTCAAGAATCTGCGGATTGGGTATAAAAAATGGATTAACAATATAGCCGCAACGACAGTCGGGGTTTTACTGATTCATGCAAACAGCGATACTATGAGGCGATGGCTGTGGCAGGATGTATTGGGAAATGTTGAAGTATATAATTCTGAGTGGATTGCTATTCATGCAGTTTTATCAGTTTTGGGGGTTTACATAATATGCGTGCTAATTGATTTGGCAAGAATCCGGCTTATCGAGAAACCTGTTATGAGGTTTCTCGATAAAAGACTGTAGATTAAAGTTGAGTAAATCATTCAGTGCACATATCAATTCCCTTTTGTAAAGTCTCGCCGTCAATTGCTCCGGTTGCCTGGGCAATAATATAGCCCTCCGAATCTATGAAATAGGTAGTCGGAAGCGAATATACGTAATAAGCCGTTGCGGCGCTTGAGTCGGTGTCGTAATATACCGGGAAAGTATAACCTTTGCTTTCAATAAATTCGGACGCGGCCTCAACTGTTTCACGTGTTCCGTCAGTCATATTTACTATCAGGAAATTGATTTCACCGCCTAGCTCAAGATATTTTTCTTCAAAGTCCGGCATTTCCATCTGACACGGGCCGCACCAGCTTGCCCAAAAGTTAACGATAGCCGGTTTTCCTGTAAAATCAGAGAGTTTAACCTCCATTCCGCTTTTATCGTAAACGGTAAAGTCGGGGGCGGGCTCTTTCTTCTGTGAGGTATCATCCGTATTATCGCTGTCGTCATTGCTGTTGTCGTCTTTTTTACCGACATCATTTTGTGTATTGTCATCAGTCTTGTCTTCACTTTGTTCATTTTCATTTTGGGAGTCGTCCCGCACTGCCAATCTGTCGGCATTAATATTAGGGCTCAGTTTATTGTATAGTAAGTACGAGCCTCCAAGCAGTAAAACAAAAACAAGAACTATAATTAATAATGTAGTTTTATTTTTCATACAACCTCCTTATTGCAGATATCCTTATTTATTTTTGCAGCTTTTACTCCGTATAAAACCTCTACGCCAGCATGGCGAGCAGCCATCCCAGAGTTCCGGTTGCCATAAGCGCGCCGATAAGTACGAGCAGGCTGCCGCTGATAATATTAATTATTTTGTAATGCCTCTTTATAAAGTCAAAAGTAGATTTAAGGTAGTCTATCAACACGGCGCTCAAAATAAATGGAATTCCGAGGCCTATTGAATAAGCGAAGAGCATCAGTATACCTTCCGTTACGTGTCCCTGCTGTGAGGCAAGCATAAGGGCCGAGCCTAAAAAAGCGCCTACGCAGGGCGTCCAGCCAATGGAGAAAATAATTCCAAAGAGCGCCGAGGAGAAGAAGCCCATATTATGTTTTACAACCGATCTTGTCCCGCCTCTGAATATATTTAACTTAAATACGCCGAGGAAGTTCAGTCCAAAAAAGATCACTACAATCCCTGAAACAATATTTACGGCGGTCTGATATTGTTTCAGAAAACTTCCGAGAGTTCCGGCAAGCGCGCCGAGCGCCATAAAAATTAAGGTAAACCCCGTTACAAATCCCGATGCATTTAACAATGTCTTTTTAATATTCCTGCCTCCGCCGCCTGCGAAATATGAAACGTAGATTGGCAGCATTGGTAATAGACAGGGCGAGATAAAAGTTATAATACCTTCTAAAAATGAAATTAAGTACTGCAAATGGCAACCTCCTCAATGTGTTATTCGTTGTTCTCGCAGCCGACGCGCCGGGCGGCTGCCTAATTCAATTATTACGGCCTGCTTTTATCCTGCATATCATTTGCGTCATTGTACCCATCGGGCAGTATACACACCACGAGCGCGGTTTAAATAGTATCATAGTGACTAGGCCCAGTATAGTTGATGTAAGCATAACGCTGTAAAATCCGAAAGCAAACTGTGCAACACCGGCTGAAAATAGCGTTCCGCGATATGCCCACTGCCACGGCACTTTAAACGTCCATAACAGTGTAACAACCTGTCTTAAGCTTTCTGCTCCGGCAAAAACCAGATAAGTGTTCCATATCATAATTCCGAACATTGTCAGAAAAAATAATAGAAAGCCATACCTAAAATAAGGCGTTTTCATCCACATTGGCATATCCTTTTTGCGGGACAGCCCGAATCTGCCGCCAAGCAGAGAAAAGAGCTGGCCTCTTCCGCAGTATTTGTTACAGTATGCTTTATTGCCATTAATTAAAGAAATAGCAAGCGGCGTTACGAAGCAGATAAGTCCAAGCCATGCAAACAGGATATTGAAAAAGCCTAGAATAAGGTAAGTACAGGAGAAGAGCCACAAATAATCGTACCATTTTTTCTTACTCATCGGTATCCACCATGCCTTTCGTTAAATTCTTCTGTTCCACAGGTTCCTGATTTACTTTGCTGATGGTAATAATACCGGCGGGGCAGTTTTTTTCACACATTCCGCAGCCGACGCATTTAAGGGCGTCAATTACGGCGTAAACGCCTGTGGGTATGCTTACGGCTCCAAGTTTACAGGCTTTGAGGCAGCAGCCGCAGGCCACGCATAGTTTTTGGTTAACAAAAGCTTTCTTTTTCATAGTATTTCCTCCATGTATTTATATTAGTATACTTGAAAAAAGTATTTATGTCAGTAACTTTTATCACCTTACGGAAAAAATAATTTTATTCCCATTGTATGCTAATTTTTGCTTGACAAAATTAATATTGTATTGTAAAGTGGTGATGAAATATATAAAATATGTATAAAATTATAAAAAATTTTCTTTGTGAATCTTTCATGACGGTACTGTCTGTAGCATTTGCGAATAGTATTTATATGAATGATTTGTTGCAGAGGACAGCAGAGGGAGGAAATGGTATGAAAAAATTCTTAGCGGCACTGCTCACCGGCTGTATTATGGTTCAGACCTTTGTCGGAACATCTGCCCTGGCGGCGGAGCGTCCACAGGAAACCGTGCGGCAGACGGAATCGTCGGCAGTAGAGGTAAAACAATCAGAGGGAGCTTTGGAGGTTGAAGTCCGTTCATCGCTTTCGTTTCCGTACAGAGGAAAGGTAAAGGTTCAGATAGAATCGGAGGAGGTAACGGATTCAAAGGAGTTTGACTTTAGCGAACTTGATACGGACAGCGCTGTTGCAAGGTTTGACGTACTGCAGGGGAATTATGAGGTAAATGTACTGTCAGACGGATTTGCGGGCTATACGCAGAGCGTACAGGTAAAAGAGGGATTTGTCTCAAAGATAATACTCTGCTCCTCATTTGTCGGAACTGAAGGGAATGCGGCTCCGGGATGGATTCGCCCGGGAGATGTAAACGGCGACAAGGTTTTAGACCAGCAGGACGCTGACGAAGTATTGTCGGCAATGCGTGAGAATCCGGAAAAAGCTGACACCGACATAAACAGTGACGGCGTTACGGATTTGGTTGATTTACAGAATCTTATTCAGGGTATAGATGAAAACAAAGAGTCACACATTGAAAAACTTGGCTATATAAGAAATACAACTGCTATAGAAGGAACATCCGTTGAGGGAAATATGAAAGACTTCATGGACGGATTAGGACAGATTGCCCTTAAACCTTCGGATGAAAGTGCGGCAATATCGAATGAAAATCCTGTTGGACTTGAGTTCGTACTTGCAAAGGAAGATGCAGTTAAGGAACAGGTTCCCGGTATTCAGGGAGTTGTAATCCATTCCCCGTTCAGCAATGAGGAAGGTGAGCTGGACACTGCGATTGACTCGGGTGAGGCGACGATTGTATACGTAGACGAAGACGGCAATGAGAAAGAACAGGTACTTTCATTGTCAGAAAATAAGCAGAAAGCAGTTTCCGATACACGCAAAATGCGTTCATCAAGGAAAAAGGCTTCGCTTGATACCGCAAAGGTAAAGGTAAACGCCGACGGTTCGCTTGTTCTTGATTTTGGAACACAGATAGCGGTTAAGAGGGTTATGTTGAAAATAACTGGAACCAAGAAAACAGAGCCGCTTGTAAATATTGCAAAGGTTGAATTTGTAAATGACATGGAGAACCGTATTCCTGCGCCTGAACTTGATATTCCGACGCTAGAAGACGCTGTATCGGAAAATGAAGGATTTACCTTATCATGGGATGCACAGAAGAATGTTAACGGATATGAGGTTTATGTGTCAGGACCGGTTAAAAAGCAGACGGAAAATGAGATGCAGATTGTCCGTGTAGACGACACGACTCAGAAGATTAGCTCAATCAATGATAAACCGTTGAAAAACTTTGAAAAATATACGGTCAAGGTCCGCTCGGTAAATGGAGACTGGAGAAGTCCTTGGTCGGATGAAAAAATAGCTGAGCCTAAGCCTCAGAAGCTGCCGGCGCCTCCTGATCAGGTAAAGGCACAGGGTGGTTACCGCTCAATGACCGTTTCGTGGAAAGATATGGACGATTCAAACGGATATATGGTTTATTACAAAAAGACCGCTGACAAAGATGCGGAGTTCATGCCGGTTAAAGAAGGATTTAAGCCGGTTGTAGAGGGTACAGGAAAACTTGATACTACATACTATACGATAACAGGACTTGAGGATGGAGTATCCTATTCGATTTATGTAATAGGATGGAATGAGCTTGGATGGGGTAAACCTTCACTTACAGCCGTAGCTGAGACGAAGAACAGCTCACCGCCTCTTCTTCCGGAATATAAGCTGTTAAATACTTCCAACGGAGAAGGCGTTCTTAGCAGCCATATAATTGACGCAAAAATTGGCGGACACGGCGGGGCGACGATGATAGAAAGCCCGTTAGACACTGTAGCAAAAAGCGGACTTGGCCTTGTCGACAATGACTATGGCTCATATTGGTTAAAAAATGACTGGGATGACGGAGTTGCTTATCCTGCGTCAGACAGAGGCGTCTATGTTACTCTTGACGATGATTATATGATGAATTATATAACATTTGCTGCAGCTGACCAGAAACTGGGTCTGGAGACTGTCAGAATCGGTTACTGGAACACGGAAAATCCGGAGAAGGAGCAGATTGTAGGCGCACGCCTTATCAGTAAGATTGATAAAAATAATAATCCGTATTATGTCGTAAGATTTGACGGTACGATTAAGGCAAACAAAATCCACATGTCTCTTGGAAGAACTTATACACGCGGTGAAATGAAAGTTGGAGAGATTCACTTCCATAAATATGACTCGCTTGAGGATGACATAATGGGACTGTATGTGGACGAGATGCATACAACTCTCCGCGATGATGTGACAGAGGAAGTGATAGCACAGTTAGAGAGAGACATTGAGGCTACAGATGAAGTGAGCGGGGAAAAACATCCGCTTTACAGCGAGCTGTTGCTTGAGTTAAAGACAGCAAGAGAAATTCTTGAAGCAAACCTTGAACCAATGTATGAGGTTGACAACAGGATTACTGCGAAAAAAGACGGTCATCTTGGATTCGGCGGCTTGAACGCATGGCAGCCGTTGGGCCGGGTTGCATATACCGGGGAGAGTCTTCTCGTATATGTAGGACACAATACAAAGAGAATCGGGGACTCAACGAATCTGCAGCTTGTATTTACACAGTATCATTCGGAGTCGGGCGGATTTGCAAAGACCGTTAACCTCAAAATCGGAAGGAACGAAATTACGGTTCCGCAGATTAGTACAAATGATTTTGAGCGCGGAGGACAGATGTATATAGCTTATACAGGCAATAATACGTCAGACAAATATGCAGTGCGTATCAGCGGAGGAAGCGCGGTACCTGCGCTAAGCGTATACGGAAAGACCGGAGATGAGCGTACTGCGGCTATACGCGAATATGTAGAAAAACTTGAAGCCTATGTCGGCGGTATAGAGGCTGAGCATGAGGCAAAGCATGTCGGCGTAAAACATGTGGATTATGCTTATGACAGAACAAATTGTATTTTGAACTCAACAGATATTATGATGGAGAAAATGATGTACTCCCTACCGGCGACTCAGGTTTGGGCCGGACTTGCAAACGCGGAGGATAAGGTTCAGAAGCTCGACAATGCCCTGAAAGCTATGGAGGACACAATGACGCTGTTCTATCAGCACAAGGGACTTAGCGATGAGGCCGGAACAGTAAGAGGCAACAACGCCCTGCCTTCGCAGCATCAAAATATAAGATATATGAGAATGTTTGCAGGCGCGTTTATGTATGCGTCCGGAAACCATATCGGTATAGAGTGGGGTTCATGCGGACTTGCCAGCGGTCCAAGCAGCTGGGCCGGATTTGGATGGGGTGTCGCCCATGAAATCGGACATTGTATAAATCAGGGCACATATGCGGTTGCCGAGGTGACAAATAACTATTTCGCTCAGCTTCTTACAAAGGTGCCGGGCAAAACAAGGTTTACTTACGAAAATGTCTATAAGAAAGTAACCTCTGGAGCTATAGGACGCTCGCCGAATGTTGCAACGCAGCTTGCGCTGTACTGGCAGCTGCATTTGGCATATGATAACAATACAGACGACAGACATATATTTGACAATTATGAAGACCAGTTTAACAATCTGTTCTTTGCAAGGGTAGATACCTATTCGAGAAATCCGTCAAAGGCTCCTCAGGAAGGGCTTACGTTAAACGGAGGCACGGACCAGAATCTTATGAGGCTTGCATGTGCGGCAGCAAATAAAAATATAATTCCGTTCTTTGAGCGTTGGGGAATGGTGCCGGATGAAGCGACACTTGAATATGCAGCGAAATACGGCGAGGCTGAGACTAAGGCGCTGTATTATGTAAATGACGACGCAAGGGATTACCGCGCGGCACATCCGTCGGAAGATGGAAACATAAAAGATTTGGATGCGGTTAGCGCTACAATATCATCAAATTCAAATAAGGTGGAAGTAAATATCTCTACCGACAAGGATAAGGATGTAATTTTAGGATATGAGATTATAAGAACTATGACGTCAAACGGACAGAAATCGTCTAAGGTTGTAGGATTCATACCTATCGATACAGCTGAGTCCACAGTATATGTTGACACTATTTTGTCCATAAATAACAGGGTTATGGAATATGAGGTGCGTGCTGTAGACAAATATTTGAACTACTCAAAGACGGCATATGCAGGCTCTGCAAAGATACAGACCGACGGAGTGCTTGATAAGAGCGAGTGGACGGTTGAGACGACAATGACCTCGGACGACGATATAGCAGTTGATATGGGTGATGAAGACCCTGACAGTGGATATGACGCGTCAAACCCTTCGGCTGTAGAGGAAAAGAAACTGCACAGTATTGACAGGATTATTGACAACGACCTGTCACAGACGGGAACGTACAACGGAGTTAGCGGTGAGAACGGTGCGACAATTACTATTGATATGCACTGTACGCAGGAGGTTACGTCTCTGAAATATGTCGGAGATGCAATTGCGGGCGTAACCGTAGAGGTAAGTGCCGACGGCAGCGCATGGACTACTGTAAAATCAGAAGACGACAGTCTCAACACAGCAGGCGAACACATCCTGTGGTTTGACTCAGTTAATGAGGAAGAGCGTGATAGCTGGATTGGAACCTACGATGCCAGATATGTTAAGATTACCATACCTCAGTCCGGAAACATTTCAATCAATGAGATTGATGTGTGCGGTCCGACAGGAGATAACCTTGAATTTATGACGACAGAGGATAACAGCCCGGCAATCGGAGTACTGCAGTCGGATTACAAGTACGGAAAACAGCCGGAGGATGTAATTCCAAAGGGATCGCTCATATTTACCGGAGTGTATAAAGGAAATCCTGCATACAATGTTGTTGTACTTTACGATTCGCAGGGAAATGTAATTGGAGCAAAGGATGGTAATGTAGAAGCGGGACAGGTAATTTTTGCAGATGTTCCGGCAGCCGGCAACCTCGGCGAGACCTCAGACGGTACATGGGTATATTATGTAGAACCGGGCCATTGGGATGAAAATTCCATTAAGCAGCTTGAGGGTGTGCGCGGTGAGTTATATCGTGTTGATAATGCGCTTACTCTTGAAGGTGAACGAATTGTCAGCGATACCCAGATGATAACTGTTCCGGAAACACTGCCGGAGATTACTCTCACAGACACATTGCAGAATGATGGAATGTGATATATAATTACTTTACACAAGCTTCAAAGCTGTAAGTGAAATAACAGTAAGTGATTATTTGATTCAGCAAGACATACGCTTTAACCAAGTGTTTATTATGAGTCGAATACCATGCATAACTGATTAATCGTCAGGATTGCTAAAGGCTATTTGGCTCCTGCGGAAATAGAATAATCACTTACTGTATGTATTTCACAATGGTCTTGCGAAGTTTGAGTTACATAATTAATATATGTGGCTGAAAATTGGCCGAAGAATGGAGATATAGAATGAAAAAATTTATTTTGTATATGTGTATATTGTTTGCCTGTTTTGTAGCGCTCCCTGCAGCGGCTTTTGCAGCAGAGACGGGCAGCGCGTCACTGATAGTACAGAACAATAATGTTGACGTTTCGCTCGAACTGCCTGAGGGAAAAGCAGGACGGATAACATCACTGCGTATGCAGCTGAGTGTGTCAGCTTTAAGCGGAACAATGGAACAGCCTACATTTAAGTTTAAGGATACAATAAAAAGTTATGTGAAGGATGCGTCCGTTACGAAGCAAAAGGACGGCAGCTACATAGTTGATGTCATTATATCAGGTAAAAACAGCGGGGAAATATTTGATAGTTCAAACGGGGGCGGAATTGGAACGGTTGCGGTCAATCCGACAAGCAAGAGTTATCAGATAAAGATAGAGGTAATGAGTCAGGACAAAGACAGCAATACTCCGGGTATTAAGTATGTTGGAAGCAGCGGTCTCAAAGAAGAAATTATGCCTCTTGCAAACACGAATCCGGTTACTGTCTCATCAAACGGCGGAACGCAGTCGCCATCTGACAAGCCAAATACGGGAACAAACCAGCCGCCTTCGGTTACGAACCCGACTACAAATATTAATATTGGACGCAATATTTTGACCGTCTCATGTAAGGCAGGCTCAAAAAAAGTATATTTCAAGTGGCAGAAAAATGAAAAGGCAGACGGCTATGTCCTGTATGAATATGATAAAAAGACTAAACAGGATAAGCTTGTAGCGACTATTACAGATGTGAATAAGACTTCATATTCAAAGAGTTTCAAAAATTCAACCAAATATTTATTCAGGATGCGTCCATTTAAGACGGCATCAGACGGCAGCAGAATATACGGGGATTATTCTCCGGTTGTAAGCATAAAAGTGCCGCCTGCTAGTGTAAAGGGGCTTTCGGCGTCCAAGGCGAAAGCAAAGGTAACGCTGTCATGGAAAAAGATGAGCAGCGCCAAGGGCTACAAAATATACAGGAGCAGCAAGAAAAACGGCAAATACTCTATGATAAAGAGAATTAAGAAAAACAGCAGGGTAAAATATACCGACAGCCGTGTAAATGGCGGGCAGACATATTATTATAAGGTAAGGGCCTATGTAAAGGGAGAACAGAAGAGAATAATGGACGGTAAGTTCAGCAAGGCTATAAAGGTGCGCGTGCCGAGGTAGGCTTGGAGCATCCACTTTATGAGTGGATGCTTTTCTTATACCCATTTTTTCGTTTTTCAAGTTTTCTACACTTTGATATGGAACATTAGGTTAATGTTGTATTGTCCTGACGTCCGAAAAGTGTGGAATATTTTTTGGGCGTGTAACCTGTGTGTTTTTTAAATGTAGTGATGAAGTTGCTGTAGTTTCCAAATCCGGATAAATAGCAGGTTTCCGTAACGTTTTTTCCATCGCACAAAAGTTGCTTTGCCCTGGAAATGCGAAGCAGCAGAAGATAGTTAATAATTGTTGTGCCGGTTTCTGCTTTAAAAATGTGGCATATATAATATTTACTAAGAGAAAAAATCTGTGCGAGGGAATCAAGCGTTATTGTGTCCGTTAAATGTCCCTCCATATAATTCATAATATCCTGGACTGTAGGTGTATACTGAAACATAAAATGAGGAGTGGAAAGGTTAAAAATATTGTTCACAAAAACCAACAGTTGTATAAGATAAGTTTCCAGCAGAATTTTGCTGCCGAGTTGCAGGTTCTTTTTGTTTTCCGTAATCTGGTTGAACTGTTTCACAAAATATGAAATTTGCTTGTCTTTTAAATGAATCATGTTCTGTTCCCCGATATTTCTTGCCGTAAAGCAGGCGGAAAGGTCCATATCGTCGGCAATATATTTATTAAAAAAGGACGGGGGTATATGGATATAGATTCTTTTGTAGGGAGTTTCTTTTCTATTGATTGCCTTGTGCAGCTCCAAATCATTAATCATCATAAGCGAGCCCGGCGTCAGATGGTAAAATGTCTGCTGAACGCAGAAATCGAGTTCGCCATCCAACAACAGAAACAACTCATAAAAATTGTGAAGATGAAAATCATTCACGTAGCTCTGTTTTGATGTAAGTATGTTAAACGATATTTCATCGGAATACTCCTTAATCATGTAATCCCGCCTCCTGCCAATGGAATAACAGTACATAAAAATCCGTCTTGCAGTTGAACAAATATCCCGCATAGTTTTCTCAACAATTTATTAGACAAGATACCGGTATACCGGTATTATTCTACTCTGAATCTACCCAATAATTTATATATAGGTATGATAGCAATTTCTGCAAGTTTTTAAACAATATACTAAAAGATATTTTATATATTTTGCTTTATTATAGTATATAAGTAAATATATTGCAAGCTGCAAGGCGGGAGGAAGAAGTATATGAAAACTTTTAAATGCAACAGACGAAGAATTACGGCGGGATTTTTGGCGGTTGTTATGTTAATTACAGTGTTTGCCGTACAGGGAACAGTAAAAATTACCGCTGCAAAGAAAAATGTGAAAGTTTCGGGCGTTGATTTGGTAAAGCCGGGTATTTCGGTGCTTACAATGAAAAAGGGAACGAAATACAAGATCAAGGCATCAGTGGAACCGAGGAAAGCGGAAAATAAAAAGCTTCGTTATATTTCGGGTACGCCTTCAGTCGTGGCGGTTTCCACTAAGGGAGTGTTGAAAGCGAAGAAGACCGGAACGGCAACGGTTACAGTCAAATCGGTTTCGGGAAACAGGAAAGCGAAGCTTAAAGTAAACGTGGTAAAATCACTGAAAAAGGCAAAAAAGGTTACGCTGAACAAAAAAAATATTACTCTCAATTTAGGAGGGACCGGCGAGGAGGCAAGGGCAGTTTTGAAAGCGAAAGTGTCACCGAAAAATGCTACCGTGAAAAAGGTGGTTTACAAAGCGGCAGATGAGAATATTGTATCTGTCAGCAAAACAGGAGTTGTGAAAGCAAAAAAAGAAGGAAAGACGAAAGTTACGGCATATGCTGCAGACGGTTGGGGAAAGAAAGCGGTATGTGAAATAACAGTAACGAAAAAAAGTGAATCGGGATATATCGCGACTAATCCGCCGGCAGACCAGACGCCTGTACCGGGACCGACTGAGGAGCCGGAAAGAGATTATGTTCTTGCTTCTTCCGGACATTCGGAACAGATGTATCTTGACCCGGACGGAGAAGACTATGAGGGGTTAAGGCTTGTTGCGGAATGTTTTCAGAGCGATGTTGAGCTTGTTTCAGAAGCTTGTCCGGAAATTGTTACAGATGCGGATAATATTTCGGGTATACCTATTATAGCCGGAAGCATTGGCAACAACCGGCTCATTGACAAAATGATTGAGAGCGGCAAATTAGATGTTAGTACGATTAATGGAAAAAGGGAGAGCTACAAAATTCAATTCGTACAGAATCCGGCTGAGGGTATAAATGAAGCTCTCGTCGTCGCCGGAAGCGACAAGCGGGGCACGATATACGGAATTTTTCACATATCTGAACTGATGGGAGTATCGCCGTGGGTGTACTGGGCGAATGTGCAACCGGAAAAGAAAGAGACAGTCACATTACACTCTAAAACATTGTGTGTGACTTCAAAGGAGCCGTCCGTGAAATACCGCGGTATATTTCTAAATGACGAGGAGCCTGCGCTTGGCAGCTGGGGCAATAACTTTTTTAAGAAGGATAAAGGCGGCAAATTTAACGAGTATTTTTACGAAAATGTATTTCAGCTCATTTTACGCCTAAAGGGTAATTATCTGTGGCCGGCAATGTGGTCGTCGTCGTTCAGCACAGACGGCGTGGAGGTACCGGAGGCAAGCGCACAGCTTGCGGACAGGTATGGTATTGTCATGGGTACGTCCCACCATGAGCCGATGATGAAAGCGCATCAGGAGTGGAGCAGGGGCAAATCAAATTATGGAAATGGCGAATGGAATTATTACACGAACAGCGACGGCCTTAAAAAATTCTTTACCGAGGGGGCGGAGCGCAACGGACAATTTGAGAATGTTATAACTATTGGAATGCGTGGGGACGGCGACGCGCCCATGCTGCCGGAGGGAAGCACGGTTGCAGAAAACATTTCGCTTCTGAAAGAAGTAATCCTTGACCAGAAAAAAATATTAAAGGATTATGGTCTGGAAAACAATCCTAAGCTTCTGGCGCTTTATAAGGAAGTGGAGGACTATTGGTACGGCGACGAAACGACGGCAGGCCTGTGCGACTGGGAGGAACTTGACGATACCATTGTCATGCTTTCCGAGGATAACTATGGCAATGTCCGCACGCTTCCGACGGAAGAAAGCAAGAACCGTAAGGGTGGCTGGGGTATGTACTACCATGTGGATTACAACGGCGCACCAACTTCGTACCAGTGGGTGCAGACGCTGCAGCTTCAGAAGATGTGGGAGCAGATGTCGATGGCGTATGATTACGGCGTGAAAGATATGTGGATTTTAAATGTAGGCGATTTGAAACCTATGGAATCCGCAATATCATATTTTATGGATATGGCATGGGATTATGATAAGTGGGGCAGCGGCAACATAAACAGTACCGAGCAGTATACAAAGCAGTGGATGGAGGAGCAGTTTGGCAAAGACACGGATGAACAGGGAATCAGTGATTTGACTGCCATATTTGAGGAATATTTGAAGATAAACACTATCCGCAGGCCGGAAAATGTGGTGGCGTCAACATACAGCCTTGACAATTATAATGAGGCGATGGGGATGCTTGCGCGCATTGACAACCTGATAAAATTGGCGGAAGAGTACAAAGAAAAGCTGCCTGAAATTTCGCAGGCTCCGTATTTCCAGCTTATTTATTATCCTGCCGTGGCGGCGGCCAATGTGGTACGTATACAGATTTATGCCGGACTGAATCAGGCGTATGCAAAACAGAACCTTGCCAGCGCAAACGTGTATGCGGCCCTGATGGAGGAGGAAATTGCCTTTGATAAGGAACTCGAACAGACCTATGACAAAGATATGCCGGGAGGCGTAGGCAATAAGTGGGACGGTATGATGTATCAGGCAAAAAATGCGGCGCATATCGGTTATCCTGAATGGAGACCGCAGGGGGCGTATCCGGTTCCGGTGTACGTAGATATTCCGGAGGAGGCACATATGTACATCCGCATGCAGGGGGATTCAAAGGCATATGACAGCGGTACCGCAAATTTGCAGGATTTTACGAACATCAACAATGAGATATATTCTATTAATATTATGAACGGCGGCAAAGCGGCCTTTGATTATCAGATATCGGCCGATGCCGAATGGATTAGGTTAAGCACAGAATCCGGTACAGTGAATGAGCAGGAAACTGTCTGTATAAGCGTCGACTTTTCAAAATTTGCTGCGGACGGCGCCGGCAAAGTAACCGTTAAAGGAAACGGGCAGACAGTTGTAATCAGTGTGACGGCTTTGGTTATACAGACGGAGGGCTTAAGTGAGAAAACATTTGTCGAGGCGCATAATTATATTTCGATTGAAGCAGAGCATTACACAAACTCAAGGCCGGCGGCAGACGACGCCGGATGGAAAGAGATTAAGAATTATGGCCGCGGCCTCTCGTCGCTGAAAGTGTTCCCATGCACAGGGCGCTTTTATTATGAGGACGAAGCTCCGTACGTAGAATATAAGGTAAAGACGGGGCAAAGCGGAAAGTATTCGATGCTCGCATATATTGCGCCGTCCAACAATGTGGACAGAAATCAGGTGACTATGAAATACGGCGTCTCTGTCGACGGCGAACCAATGCAGAGCGTGGATACTATCACTGATAAATATATTGCAGGAACATGGAGGGATTCGCTTTGGTCAAACGGTGTGAAAAACGGAATCCACACCAGTACGGTCAATCTGGGTGAATTAAGCGAAGGCGTACATACAATACGCATATACTCGCTCGACCCGGAAATTGTACTGCAGAAGCTTGTGTTATATCCGACCGCCAGAGGCTTGAAAAATTCCTATATGGGTCCGGGTGAAAGCTGGTATGTTGGAAAATTCTAATTAAATTATAAAAATACCGTGAATGTGTTTAAAAATACCGTGAATGTGCAGAAAAGCGGCTCGTGCGAGGCGGCGGTATGTTTGTTATAAAAAAACTAATAATATGGCTGTTTCTTCTGTATATGAAGTACAGCCGTATTTTACCAGCTTTCCGGCCTGATTGGAAATATCCTTTTTTGTCCAAACCGGAGATCATTGTGGAATTTTGTCTGCGATTCTTTGAGCGGCGCCGACTCAGAAAATTAAGTGCAATTTGATATTATGGATTTATATGAAATAGTCTGTATGGAGATTATTATGGATTATTTTGAACTAGTATCGCAATACGCCCCTACGGTTGACCAGCCGCAGGCAATTGAAGAATTAGTAAAAGGTTTTAAAGAGTTTTTTCCGAATAACGCAGTGGAGTATTTTGTGTCCTACAACGATAAGATAATAATGGCACTATATATGGTATTAAATGAGAGCAAAATGGTCTATATACAGTATGGCAGTGGACGATTTGAGACCATACGGATTATGCGGACAGACAGATACAGTAACCAAAATTCGTGTAAGGGAAAAGTGACAGGATGGAAAGATCGTTTTGGTTGTAATAATTAGGGTTTGGCGTTATAATAGGAAATAAAGAGGATGTGATGGCTGTGACGCTTCAGCAAAAAGCTATTGATGTTATAGGTCGTTTACCTGAGGATAAGATCATTCAGGTTATTCAATTTGCAGAATTTTTGTCTTTTGATAAGAAACCACAGAGGGAAAAAGCATACTCTAAAGAAATAAGTAAGGATGGCTATATCAGAAAGCCCGGTATTCTGAAAAGAAAAATGGTAATGGCGGATGATTTTGACGAAACGCCAGAATGCTTCAAGGAGTATATGTGATGTATCTAATGGACACATGCGCATTGCTTTGGTTTCTTGATGATAACGGGTAATTATCAGAGAAGGCAAAGGATATCATAGGAAAAATTGATGACTTGTATTTTAGCATTGCTTCCTTGTGGGAAATTGCGATTAAAAAACTATAAGAAAATTGGATATAGAAGAATCTGTTATTGAGAGAATTTGTGATGATTACGGTATTTCCATACTTCCAATAAAGACAAAATATTTAAAGCGTGTTCAGATGCTCCCCATGATACACGCTGATCCGTTTGACAGGCTGATTATGGCAACGGCACTTGAAGAAAGGATGAAACTAATAACTCACGATTCAAAGATACAACAGTATGATGTGGAATTAGTTTGGTAAAATGACATGATATATTTGCAATCTGTAAATCTTTTCGATTATGCTCAAGCAGAACTGAGTATGAATGATAATGACTGAAGAGTTAGAAAGGAGGATGCGGAATATGTGTAATTTATCTGAACTGGTTCAAGAGAGTGCTGTAAAACAAGAACGAATCGCGGCTGTTGAGAGAATGCTTAAAGCTGATGCAACAAAAGAGCAGATAATCTCATTTGGTTATACGGAGGAAGAAATTGAGAGAGCGGAAAATTCATTGTATGCAAATGTGTAGTGCTTTTCTGAAACAGCAAAAACGATAGGGTATTCCATAAAATTAAAATATGTGGAATACCCTTATTTTTATGTGGAAATGAAAAGAGGCCAGCAATTTATGAGAAACGGAAAAGGGTGGTGGAAAAGATTTTGCAAGTTTTGGAAATCCATCAACAAGAGAGAAGAACCATCGGATCGTATAGAAGAGATTCAAAACGTAACCGATCCAGAAGAAAAATCAGAATTTGAAACACACGGTTTTATGAGCGATTATTGCTTGCCGTAGGTTATCAATAAAATCCTCCAAAAGCCTTGAAAACAAAGGATTTATTGCAGTCTGCTCTCCTTATCCCTTTATATGGTTTCACACAAGTTTATCCTTGCTCCGATTTCTCATAAGGGCAAAAGCAAGGGCAGAAAAATCTCATAACAAGATATATATACGTGTGGCAATCGGGGAACTGTGATATATGTGCGAATATATTATACTGGAGGATTTCAAGATGGACAAGTACATTTATGATGAAAATAACGGGCTTTGGTATGAACTGCAAGGAAATTATTATATTCCGTGCCTTACCTTACTAGCCGAAAAAGAAAACAAGCCTATCGGCATATGGGGACAGCGACACAAACGCTACCTGAAAGAGCATAAAAGAGCAGCCTACAGCACGCTGTTGACAAGCTGTAAGCTGAACAGCTACCTTGCCGATATTGAAGAGCAGGCGCAGGAACGCTTTGAACAACTCATATAGGACATCTATATAAAAACAGGCTGGCAGGAAATTTTCTTGCCAGTTTGTTTTTATGAGTTTTGATTTAGCCCAGAGGTGATAGTGTCGTTAATATGCTTTTGTATCTGTTCGGGCGTTTCATCAAAATCATATTTTATCCACTGATACATGATTCCGAAGTATCCATAAATAAAAAAGGACATAAGATATGAGGCTTGCTTATCGTATGTTTCCCCAGAAAGTATCAAATCCTCAAGCGCACGCATAATGACGGAAATAAGATTATTGTGATAGAGCATTGAAAACAAACGCCTATTATAATATATGAATTCTGTTAAATCAGCTTTCTTTCCCTGCTCGTCGCTTTCATGCTTATTAGAATACTGCTCCCAGTCATATTTTATCTTGAAAAGAAGCATTTCTTCTTTACTGTTTTTGTTGTCAAAGTATCTGTAAAAAGTAGTTCTGCCGATGTCCGCTTCCTTGCAAATCGAGTTTACATTGATTGTATCAAAGTCTTGAGTTTTCATCAGTTTGATAAGTGCGTCCGCAAGACATAGTTTCATAAATGCTGTTTGATTTTTCTTCATAAAGGAACAAAATCCCCCTTTTTGTACCGCATAGCGTAATGGCAGAATCATTTTTACTGATTCGCATTGACACTCAATGCGACCCTCACTATAATATAGATTGCATGAAACAAGTGTTTTATATAATGACATTTGTTCCAAATTTATTATAGCGAAAACAGATTATTCTGTCAAGCAGAAGGAGATTGGTTTATGAAAAGAGTCTTGAAAATCGTGGGACTTGTGATTTTGGTAATTATCATTTTAATCGTCCTTGTAGTGGGCTTCCTGCTGATTAAAAACTACATTGATTCTCAAAAACATTGGTTGGAGAAAGATTACTACACGCAGTTCCAGTCTGATTCGGAATTAGAGAAAAAGTATGTGGAACTTGGAGATTATGAAGTATCTAGTAAGATAGTAAAATCCGAGGATAAGACTATTGGAAATATCCGTATTTGGTATCCCTCTGAAATAGAGAACAAGCAGAACAAGTATCCGCTGATTGTTGTCACAAATGCCAGCAATATGGCAGCATTAAACTACGAACCGTATTTTGAAAGGCTTGCTTCCTGGGGCTTTGTTGTAGTCGGCAATGATGACAGACAGGCGGGAACGGGAATATCAACCTCACAAACTTTGGATTATATGCTGGAGCAAAATCAAAATTCCGACAGCTTGTTTTATGGAAAAATTGATACCCAAAATATCGGAGTTACTGGATATTCACAAGGTGGTGCAGGTGCGATTAGAGCGGTAACTGAATGTAAGAGCAGCGGTCTATATAAAACAATTTTTACGGGTAGTGCAGCTCATTCCTATCTTGCACAGATGTGGGGAGGATATGACGCTTCTAAAGTGTCAATTCCGTGGTTTATGACTGCTGCTACTGGAACTTCTGATGATACGGGTGCAACGGACGCAACGAAAGATTGGCTTGGTGTTGCTCCGCTCTCATCTCTGGTCGAGAATTACAATGCTATGTCGGGCAATGTATTTAAGCTTCGTGCAAGGGTTGTCGGTGCGGAACACGAGGATATGCAAGAAAGGACAGACGGATATATGACGGCTTGGATGCTGTATCAGTTACAGGGAGATGAAGAAGCTGGTAAAGCACTTATAGGCGAAAATGCAGAAATTCTAAATAATGCCAACTGGCAGGATATTGAGAAAAACAAGTAAGGATTAGAATATGAAAAGCAAATGGATAATCTGCCCCATCTGCGGCAGAAAAACACACAATAAAATACGGGAAGATACCGTTTTGAAAAACTATCCTCTGTATTGCCCAAAGTGCAAGCAGGAAACACTGATAGACGCAAAGGATTTGCAGATAACCGTCATCCAAAAGCAGGAACACTAATCAAACTATGTAAGCCGCCGATTATGGGTAACACCATAGCGGCGGTTTTTCTGTGCTTATCGGCTGTCTCTGTCAAAGGATTTCTTTCTGTGCGGCCGCTGTCTGCCCTGCTCCTGCAACTGTCTGAGCCTGTTTCTGACGCTCTCCCTTTCGGGCGGTTTTTGCGGTCTGTGTTTTTCTTTAACCTGTCGCTCCCACTCGGATTTTTCAGAAGATAATTATATAGAAAAAATCAGTGTATTTCTTGCATGAAACTAAGATACTGGAATAACCGAATCGCATAAAAGATATACCCATCCGGGCATCTCGTAATACATGCCCCTGACTGGGCGGGCGAACTACCGTCCGATAAGGAATAAAAAAGCACAGAACAAAAGTTCGATTTTGGTCTGTACTTTTTTTGACTTATGTGTTATAATGAAAAACCAAATGACTGGATAATACTATCTGTACTGGCTGGTGTTATTCAGTGTTGTTTCGTTTCAAAAATACGGTTTTGTGACCTGCATTCGTGTAATTGCTATTTTAACGCTTATTCGCCAGCTTTGCAAGCCCATTTTACACGAATCGAAAATCAAATTACACGAATTTCGGGCGAATAAGCAAACTTTTTTCGGTCACAAATTGGAGGTTTTCATATGTCAGAGTTTAAATTACAAGCTCCCTACAAGCCCACAGGCGATCAGCCGCAGGCAATCGCCGAGCTGGTTAAAGGCTTCAGGGAGGGCAACCAATTCCAGACTTTACTAGGGGTTACGGGTTCCGGCAAGACGTTCACAATGGCAAATGTCATTCAGGAATTACAGAAACCCACTCTCGTTATAGCACATAATAAAACGCTTGCTGCCCAGTTGTATGGAGAATTCAAAGAGATGTTCCCTGAGAACGCGGTGGAGTATTTTGTCTCCTATTACGAAACCTGAAATTTGAATCTACATATAGTGCCTGCCTGTGCTGTTTTGTCCATATTTTGTGGAATATGTGGTATGGGTGGACTGGGTAACACATTATAGAAAGGGTGCAACAGGTGACTCTCATTCGTCCAGATGATGTTCGTAAAAGTAATGTGTGATACTGTTTTAAGTGCAGCGCATGGAGGAGAATTTATTGTAAAAATGACGGAAAGGGATTATAATAAATTCAGAAAGCAATTCTAATCCAAATGCAATGAGAGGATAGGGGACGGATATAATGACAGTTATGAAAGAAAAATCCGTTGATATTATCAGCCGTATGCCTGAAGATAAAGTATGTCATGCATTGCAGCCTCTTGAGGGGATTGAGGGACAACTTGTAAAAATCCGGAAACGGATTCTATGGATATATCTGTAAATAAAAGCTCTGAAAGGAAGCTTGGCCCATTAGCCGGAGGGCTTGTTTTCATGGCGGACGATTTTGACGAAACGCCGGATTGCTTTAAAGAGTACATGTGACGGGATTATTTAAAAGGAGCGAATCACCATGTCAGTAACATTAGAGAAAAAGGTGATAAAAAAGTAGCTGGTTTATCAGACGATAACCTTATGTTTCTTAGCGATGTGACAGATAAATTTATGGAATCACCGAAAGTGGAAGACACGTCTAAGAGAATTGGCGTTGCAGAAGGTAAATTTGTTGTACCAGATGATTTTGATGCCTGCAATGATAAAATTGCGGAAATGTTTGGATCAGGATGATGATGGAAGTCTGACTGATTTCCCTACTGCCAGACTGGAAAAATATTGCGAAAGGATAAAAGAACATGCAGAAAAAGACGCCTGATTACGATAATGTGTTTAAGACCATGAAGAGTAAAC
>CAOKVX010000020.1 GCA_948472945.1 uncultured Clostridia bacterium | reverse complement strand
CGGCAATAATAGATTTGATAAGGTCGCCGAGGATATTATTAAACCAATGCTGCCGATGAAAGTTCTGGACATTTTTGCAAGTGAGGTTGGCGATATATTTATAAAGCTTGAAAATGAAACAGATATCAATATTTTTATTCATTCTGAAGGAAATAGAGAGTTTTGGAGATTTATTGACTTTAAAAATGATGTACATGTCGTGTTTGAGGAAGGGAAAATTAACAGGGATGATTGATTATTAATATGTATGAACATAAGTATAATGCTACTTATCAGTACTTGATAATAAATATTGCTTTGGAGTTTTTTGATTTTAAAGAGGGGATTACATATGGAGGAAAAGGTATATATATTGTTTCATGAGTATGAATTTGGTAAAAAGGGTGATGTTCGAGATGAATCTAAGTTGTTGGGAGCATACAGTTCAGAGGAGAAAGAAAAAGAGGCACTAGAATTTTATTACAAGCTGCCCGGATTTTGTGATTATCCCAAGGAGTGTTTTTCGTACGACGATTATCCTGTAGGGAAATGTGTCGGGTGGCTGGAGGGGTTTGTCGATACCGATGACTGTGACTTTGAGGATGAGTGGAATTCATAAGTATAATTTTAGGACGGGTTGACAAAATGAAAAATAAAAACAGTTGTTATATGTATTTTAGAATTGTAGGAAACTTTGAGCCGGATGAAATAACGGAGATATTACTAAATTTGCATACTGGCATTATGGGTTGTGTAATGTTGGTATTTTTATTTTTAAAAAAGCTGGTGAATAAGAGAACTTTCAGGTGTATAAAGCCTTAAATGTAAAAGAGTGTGCAGACAGTTTTATTATTTCTTGACAAATATACTATTCAGTGTTACTATATAGCGGTAGTAAGTAATACTGCATATTAGTTATACAATATAGAGGGGGCGTTGATTACGGAAAATTTAACAGAAATGTTGAAAGGTATTCTTGAAGGTTGTGTGCTTGAAATCATCAGCCGCAGGGAAACCTATGGATATGAAATTACCAGACAGTTGAATGAACTTGGATTTGCGGATGTGGTAGAAGGAACCGTCTATACTATTTTAATCAGGCTTGAAAAAAATAAGCTGGTTGAAACGACAAAAAAACCGTCAGAAATGGGACCGCCGCGCAAATTCTTCAAACTGAATGAAGCAGGTGAAAAAGAACTCGCAAAGTTTTGGGAAAAGTGGGGATTTGTTGTGTCAAAACTCAATCAGTTAAAGGAGAAAAACAGTAATGAAATCAATTCTTGAAATAATATTAGGCGATTTGGAAGAAAAAAATTTTTATCACCAATTAACAAAAAGAGCAAAGGCATTACCGGGAAATTACTATGCGGCATTTAAAAAAATACGCAGTTATATGTATAATTACGGCGGTGATTCGTGCAATACGGAACTGTTTTCAGAGCTTCTGGATTTGTTTGAGGAGGGCGTGGCATCGAAGAAAACTGTTTCGGATATTATTGGAGATGACGCGGCAGAATTTTGTGATGAATTGATTCGTGCATCTAATATAAACAGAAAAACAAAACGGGATAAGTTAAACCGGGAGATAGAAGAATATTTTGTAAAAAGGGGAAAGGACTATGTTTAATTTAATAAAAAAATTTAAAGAAGATAAAAAAATATATAAAGAACATTTAGCAACTGTTCATTCTCTACCGGAAGATTATCAGTTTGTGTTTGGTAAAATGAATGAATATATATGGAGCTTTGCAGGAGGAAGCGGAATGGACACGCTGCAAACGCAATATAATTTAGCTGATTTATTTGCCGAAGCCTCTGCAAATGGCCTTTCCGTACTTGATGTTACGGGAAAAGATGTTGCTGGATTTTGTGACGAGCTGATTCGGGATAATGCATCGTGGACGGACAGAAGCCGAAAAAGATTAAATGATAGCATAAATAAATAATCGTAGTTAAATTGTGGCGACAAATTGATAAACAGAGAAAGGGCCCAACTTGTTTTGATAGGACAAAAAATTATATAAGGAATATAGTATTGTAGTTTATTTATTTTGGAGTGATGTATATATTGCCTGTTTTTTTGTTTCGTGATATCATAATATATACAAAATTATGTAGGACAATATATCCGCATTGCTGCGGAGTTTGACTGTCCTGAGACTTAAAATGAAAGGATAAAGTTATAATGAGTAAAAAATTATTGTTAAAGAAGCCGCCTATGGGCTGGAACAGCTATGATTATTATGATACAACCGTAAATGAGGAACAGATAAAGGCCAATGCGGATTATATGGCTGAAAATCTGAAAGAATATGGTTGGGAATATATCGTTGTCGATATAGAATGGTACAGCTATGACGCGGGTACGCAGCGCGACAGGCATCAGTATATTCCGTTTTGGAAGGTAGAGATGGATGAATATTCGAGGCTTATGCCGTGTCCTGACAGATTTCCTTCATCTGCGGGTGGAAAAGGTTTCGGCCCTCTGGCTGATTATGTACACGGGCTTGGGCTCAAGTTCGGAATACATATTATGAGGGGAATACCGAGGGCTGCAGCTCATGAACACACTGCAATTCTTGGCGCTGATAAGACCGCGAATGAGATAGCAAATCCATATTCAATTTGCTATTGGAACCCTGATATGTATGGAGTTAACCCGGATGACGAAGCCTCGCAGACTTATTATAATTCTCTTATGGAGCTCTACGCTTCATGGGGGGTTGATTTTATCAAATGCGACGATATATGCCGCATGGATGCCGTGTCCGCAAAGCGTGAGATAGAGATGCTTCACAAAGCGATTGAGCTGTGCGGCAGGGATATTGTCCTCAGTCTTTCTCCGGGTCCTGCAAAGCCTGAGATGGCGGAATTTTACAGGGAAAATTCTGAAATGTGGAGAATCACTGATGATTTTTGGGACAAATGGGAGCTTCTCCTCAATATGTTTGAACGCTGCAGAAATTGGCAGCAGTATGTTATGGACGGAAGCTTTCCCGACTGTGACATGCTGCCGCTCGGGTATGTTGGAAAAGGCTTTGGAGATGAGAGAAAGACCGCGTTTACGGAGGACGAACAGATTACGATGATGTCTCTGTGGTGTATATTCCGTTCGCCTCTTATGATTGGCGCGGAGCTTACAAAGCTGGATGATTTTACGTTTAAGCTCCTTACAAACAGTAAGGCTCTTTATCTTCTTGATAATTCGCACGGCGCCAGAGAGGTCTCGGCGGATGACGAGGTAATCGTATGGATGTCTGAGGACAATAATGGAACTGATAAATACGTGGCTGTATTTAATATTTCTGAGGATGAAATGGACGTCAATATAAATAAGCTGTCCGGACTTCAAGGCGACGGGGAAGAAATTTGGAGCGGCGAGCCGGTCAGGGCAGATAAAAATATACGTTTACCAAAGCACGGTTCGGCGCTTGTTAAAATAACAGGATAACAAAGCGCTGTGCAGTTTGGGCATACCCCGCGGCTCGCCGCGGGGTATTTGGCTATAACGGCTTATATTCTGAGCGGTACTGCGACGCGGTTTTCCCGGTGATACGCTTAAACTGCCTGCAAAAGTGCTCTGTGCTTTTGTAACCGCATATTTCGGCAATCTCGGCAATTGAGTAGCTGCTTTGTATTATATAATTTTTTGCGAGTTCAATGCGCTGCCTGAATACATCCTCCATACATGATATGCCAAAAGTTTTTTTGTAAATACTCTGCATGTATCCCACACTGATATTAAGCTGTTTTGCCATGTCCGGTACGGACCAGTCGTAGGCTGGATTGCTTTGCATATCAAATCGTATACGGTTTAGCGCCCCGGTTAGTGTAGACTTTTCCGATGACATACATTCGTTCATTTTGTAAAACAAGAGGTGGAACAGGTGATTAATAGACTGTGAGCGGTACTCGTTGTCAAAGCAGTTTTCAGTTGCAATCATATGGAATAAATAGTTTATCATATCCTGAACATATACCTGTATTGGCGTTGCATAAGGGAGGGTTGTGTTAGTAATATACTGTTCGTCAGTCTTAAACATAACCCAATTGTTTATGAATGGCCCGTTAAACGCCCGGTAATCCCCGGGAGTGCATGGAGGGAATATAATTATTTGGTTTGGCGGCATATAAGTCCATGTGCCGTCAATTATAATTTCAGCTTCACGAAGAGTGTTTGTGATAAGCCAATAATCATGGAAATTGTCGATATGGCAGCTGAAATCTGCGGGATGTTCAGCCAGATAGCCTGCATGCATAGTTTTAAGCATAATGTTTGCACCTAACCTCAAATCTATATATATTTTCAAATTAAATAAATTGAATGTGGTTCTGCTCCTAAATCAAATTATATAAATAGAATAATAATATAGCCTGCCAAAAATTTAATCGGAGGCTTTCTTGAATAATTTACCATATATATAAGAATACGTCAATTGGCTGCCGTGCGCCGCATATATTACAATACGTTAATTTATTGGTATGTATACATCATTGAAAAAGTTATATAAGAAATGTTATTATAAAATATATATCAAAAATATTGCGAGTTTGCCGCATATATGGCTTATTTGGATTATTATAACAATTAGTCAATTGTGGAAGGTCAGGTACTCTGCAGTGTGACGACAGTAGACAGTATATAAGTCTTGTGTCGGAGAAAGGCTGCGGAAATCAACTTAAGGGGGAACATGTTATGAGCAGAAAAAAACTTACTGACAGGGTAATATCCTTGTCGCTGGCGTTTGCCGTTGCTTCGGCGGGCTTGGCAATTGCACCGAAAGAGGCGGATGCCGAGAATCCGATAATTCAGACTACGTACACCGCGGACCCTTCGCCGCTTGTTGTTGGAGACACAATATATGTGTACACAACTAGGGACGAGCTGAAAGAGCAGGCGTATGATGACTGGAGCTATATGAATGAGTGGCGGTGCTATTCGTCAAAAGATATGATTAACTGGACCGATATGGGACAGATTGGACATGCCGAGACATTTGACAAGGAAAGCAGCAGCAAGGAAAATTGGAGGGCATGGGCGGAGCAGGTTGTATCTATGCCGATACAGCAGGAGGACGGAACATGGGTGACAAAATATTTTATGTTTGCTCCGTTTAACGGAACTAAAATTGACGTGGCCGTGGCGGACAATCCTTGGGGGCCGTTTGAAGATGCAACTCCGGGCAAATATCTGATTGACGGAGGATGGGGCGGTGGAAATATAGACCCTACAGTATACATTGAAGACCACGGCAATCCGCAGGATTATGCAAACTATGATGTATATCTCTATTGGGGTAATCCGTATATCCGTTACTGTAAGCTTACAAACGACATGCTTGATGTCGACCCGGACACTGACGGCGACGGAGTTTTGTCTGAGGAGGAAAATTCGCTTGACGCAAGATTTTCCCGTGAAGATAATAAAATACTTGGAGAGGTAAGGCCGGGACTGCACAGCTGGCAGACATACGGAGACGAGGGATACGAGTCGTTCGGCGAGCCGTCGCAGGGAAAAAACACAACCGGAAAATTCCCTGCCGAGCCTGCAGGCTCTGAGAGAAAGCGTTCTGCATTCGAGGAAGGCCCGTGGGTACTCAAGCATGAAGACGGAAATCCTGAAACTGACGATTATTTCATGTTCTTTGTAGGTGGAAGGACTCCGGGCGAGACTGTTGAATATTCTACCGCGCCTACTCCGATAGGACCTTGGACATACAGGGCTCTCCTTATGGACAGGGAGAACGGTTATTCGTGTATTCACCCGGGCGTTGCGGAATTTAAAGGAAAAAATTACCTTTTCTACCTCAACGAGATGCTCGTAGGCGGTAACGGTTCAAACCGTTCGGTCTGCGTAAAGGAATTTTCATATGATGAAAATAACCTTGTAGTAAGAGAGACCGATGAAAACACTAAGGCGTATATGGTTCAGGGAATGGAGGACAAAACGAAAGGAAAACCGTTTTTCAGCGTGGAACCCATTGGGACATTGAATCCGTATGAGCTCAATCAGGCGGAGACTATATGCTGGGCGTCAAACCTTAACGGACCGGAAGGCGGATTTAACGGAACCGGAAAAGGTGTTAAGACGAAGGCGAAGATGCAGTGTACCGACATAGATGCGGTGACCGGCAAAGAAGCCTTCTGGAAATCAGCGGCATTGTACGGAGTTGTTGTCACGGACATAGACAACGATGATTTCATTAAAGTGCGCGAGGTAGACTTTGGCGATGAAGGACCGATAAAATTTAAGGTAAGCGCCGCCTGCGGAGAGGGAACTGAAGCGGAGGACCCTGTATTTGATTCCGAGGGCAAGGAAAGGTTCAATCCTGAAGCAGCGACTGTCGGAGGTACGATTGAGATATGGACCGATTATGATTCAGATGCTGAAAAGATGATTGGAAGCGTTCCGATAACAAATACGGGCGGAACTAACGAGTACCGTGAATTTGCCATAGACATTAAAGAAAAAGTTACCGGTATCCACGATTTGTATTTTATATTTAAGGGATATGAAGATACGAAACTCTTTAATTTGGATACATGGCAGTTTGAGACAAAACAGGTACAGCAGCAACCGCAGCCGTCTGTGCCTCCGGTGCAGCAGGTAACGTCCGGCCCCGTACCGTCAGCGGCGCCCGCGCCTGTACAGAATGATAATAATGTGAAAGTCAAAGCGCCGGTTATTAAATCCGCAAAAGCATCTTCAAATAAAGTTAAGCTTACGTATGGAAAGGTTAAAGGCGCGTCAGGTTATGTGGTGTACATGTCAAATTCAAAGAAAGGTAAGTTTTCCAAGAAAGCGACTGTTAAATCGGGAAAGACTACAAAAGTGACAATAAAGAAGCTTAAAAAAGGCAGGACTTACTACTTTAAGATGAAAGCTTATAAAACCGTGAACGGAAAGAAAGTGTACAGTAAATATTCAAAGGTTAAGAAAGCAGCCATACGGTCTTAAGCGTCCGCCGGACATTTGTTAAGGACAGGGTGGAACGATTATAAATACCCCGTCTGAAAGGAGAATTTTTCTATGAAAAAGAAAATAATTATTAGAGCAGCGTCAATCATCATGGCTGCTTCAATGACAGCCGGAAGTATATTTGGCGGGGTGTCGGCTCCTGCAGCAAAAGCTGACACAGCCTCCGGTACAGGAGTACTTGCAGGATTAAGTGATTTTCCAATGTCGGACGTCACAGTGACAGACCCTTATTATGTAAATGTTGCGCAAAAAGACATTGATTTCCTGAAAACTTTTAATGTTGACAAATTATTAGCCAGATATCGTGAACTCGCAGGACTTTCGACAAATGGCGCAAAATCATATTCCGGGTGGGAGACAACTCAGATTGCCGGACATACCCTCGGCCACTATCTGACCGCATGTGCACAGGCATATCTGACTGCCCCAAAGGAATCGGACCGTTTGTGGATGAAAACAAGAGTGGAAACGCTGATAGACGGTCTGTTGGAATGTCAGAACAGTACAAAAGGAACAGGTTATAAAGAAGGGTTCGTTTTTGGAACAATTATTAACGACCCTTCCAATAAAGAATATCAGTTTGATGTCGTGGAAGGAAAGATAAATGGAAGCCACTGGGTTCCCTGGTACAATATGCACAAACTGATGACGGGTATTGTTGCTTCGTATAATTACGTCGGGTATGAACCTGCTAAAACTCTGGGCTCCAAACTTGGAGACTGGGTTTATAACCGTGCAAGTTCATGGAATCAGGCCACACGCAACAAAGTTCTTAATGTTGAATTTGGAGGAATGAACGACTGTCTGTATGAGCTTTACAAAATCACAAAGAAAGAAACGCATCTTACAGCCGCCCATTTATTTGACCAGGAAACTTTATTTGAAGATGTAGCAAAAGGTACAAAAAACGTACTCACAAATAAACATGCAAACACTACCATACCAAAATACCTTGGTATCGTTAATCGTGTAGGCACTTTAAGTGAAAGCCTTAATTCTCAGGATTCGGCACGGTATCTGAATTATGCAGAATCGTTTTGGGACATGGTAAACGAAAGGCACACATATATCACGGGTGCAAACAGTCAATGGGAACATTTTCGGGATGACTATGCACTTGACGCACAGCGTACACAGTGTAATAACGAAACATGTAATGTCCACAATCTTTTATTGTTAAGCCGTAGGTTATTCAAAATTACCGGTGACAAAAAATATGCCGATTTCTATGAAACGGCATTTATCAACTCAATTATGGCATCTGTTGACCCTGCAAATGCCACAACAACTTATTTCCAGCCGATGGCATCCGGATATTATAAAGTATACAGCGACCCGGATGTAAATAAAAACCTTTTCTGGTGTTGCACCGGTACAGGACTTGAGAACTTTACGAAACTTGGCGACAGTATTTATTTCCATAAGGATAACACGCTTGTAGTTAACCAGTATCTAAGTTCGACCCTGAATTGGCGTGAAAAAAATATAACGCTTACACAACAAACAGACATGCCAAATACCGATATATCAAATTTTACAATTAATACTTCGGACGCCGCTTCATTTTCACTTGCTCTCCGTCTTCCTGACTGGCTTGCGGGTGATGCAGTCATAAAGGTCAACAACAGCGTTTATAATACGCAAATTACAGACGGATATGCCTTCATAGAACGAACATGGAACAATGGAGATACCGTAAGCATTCAGCTTCCTATGAAAGTCGTTGCACATAATCTTCCTGACAGTGAAAATACTTTGGCATTCAAATATGGTCCTATTGTTTTGGCTGCTGAACTTGGAAAAGATGATTTAATGGAAAAGCGTTCTTCCTGCGGATGGTGGGTTGCGCTTCCTGAAAATAAAAGAGTCGGAACTGACACTGCCAATCCCGGAGACGGACAGAGAAGCATACTTAAATCAGAAACTTTGATACTGAACGATTTGAGCGTGGATTACTTTGCGGAAAATATCAATAATTACCTTGTAAGAGGAGACGGACTTAACTTTACTTTAAATAACACTACTCTTACAAGCACCGGAGAAACTCTGAAATTTTCACCATATTATGCAATACACGACCAGAGATATGGTGTTTACTGGTATTTTTCAGGTATAGGCACCAACCCGGACCGTGATGCGATATTAAAACAAAAGCAGGACGGCAGGGACGGCAGAACTAAGGTTGACGGACTCCGTGCCGGGTACAGGGTACAGGATGAGGAAGATGCAGTTCATCAGATTCAGGATAATAACGGAACTTCTTCCACAGGAAATCAGGCCGACCCTGACCTTAATGCCCCATCGCGTTATGCTAATGAAAATGGTTTCTTTACTTATAGAATGATTGTTGATAAAAATCAAACTAACTATCTTGTATTGCAGCTTGCAAAAGCAGATAACGGAAAAACATTAAAAATCACTTCCGGTAATACTGTTTTATCAGAGGAAACTCTAAACTATATCGGCGAACATGACTTATACAAGATACGCGTTAAAATTCCTGACAGCGTAACAAATGCCGCGGAAACAATAACGGTTTCGTCAGGAACTGACCAAAAAACTGTTGATGTTGTTCCTATTACGTTTGCCGGCATAAACGGAGCCCAGTCAGCCCGTCTGGTTGGTGAACAAAGTGTCAACACAGAATATTCAAGCAATGCATCTGTTAAAGGTATAACCGCGGAAAATGGAACAACAACTCAGAATGATAATACTAATTTCACAGTTATTGTACCTGCCGACGCCGATAAAGCTTCTTTGAATTTTGAACTTGGCGACCAGTTCGGATTACTATATATTGATGATGTTTTGGTTGATGACAGTCTGCCGCAGACATTCGCTCTTGTTGATGATGACACACTTGTATCATTGAAAGTTTATGGCGAAGACCATGCTACGGTTAGCAATTATACCCTGGCTATTAAAAAGGACGTCGAAATTGCTGTAGAATTAGATGTATTCAAATATTTCTCATTTGATGATACTTTATCAGACGCCGTAACCGTATCCGGCGGGGGGTATAAAAACCCTGCTCCGGTACAGTCAACACCTGTATTTACAGAAGGAAAATACAATAAAGCCCTCAAACTGACAGGTGCATACGGGTTATTGCTCGGCGAAACCAAAGGCATTGGTGAAAACTATACAATATCCTGGTGGATGAAACCTGATCAGATAAAGGGCCAGTATGACCCTATCTTCTGCGGCGGTACATTTACCAATCCGGAATATTGGGTTAGCGCTACGTTTGATGCAAAAGTATGGTCTAACGACGGAACAAAATATTCAATGAACGCGGCAAATGCATACAAAGCAGGCGAATGGCAGCATGTTGCATTTACGGTAAAAGGAGGAGCATCGCCGACTGAACTTAGTTTTGGAAAGCTTTATCTTAACGGAGAACTGATTGCCAGCGGAGATGTTGCGCCTAATATACTTGACAGAGATAATGCTATGGCATATTTTGGCGCAAATTACTGGGATGGAGTATACAGCGGTGAAGTAGATGATATTATAATGATTAAAGGCGTGCTTAACAAGCGTGAAATCAATGCCGTCAAAGACCATATCCTTTCCCCTGACAAAGAAGAAAATGATGCAAATGCTTCCGGCGCCGTAATAGAAAAAATAAACGCTATCGGTAATGTGGAGTACACTGCCGATTCAAAGGCGCTTATCGATGCTGCAAGAAAAGCATACGACAGACTTACAGACGACCAGAAGGCTCTTGTACACAACTTCAATGTACTGATTGATGCTGAAAAGAAATACCAGTCTTTAAAGGATGATGCGGATAATAAAACTCCCGTGGTAAATAATCCTGTTTCGGAGAATCCGGTAAATAATAATCCCGTAACCATCATTGATGATAATAATAACACGGGTATTACTGCTACGGCTAAGCCTGCAAAAACAAAGATTACAAAACTGCTTTCCAAAAAATCAAAAACATTAACGATTAAATGGAAAAAAGTAAATAAAATATCGGGATATCAGATACAGTATTCTACTAAAAAGTCATTTAAAAAGGCTTTAACAAAAACTAAGAAAATTAAAAAAGCAAAGACTACTGCCTATACAATTAAAAAACTTAAAACAGGCAAAAAATATTTTGTTAGAATAAGGGCATATAAAAATACAGGAAGTAAAGTTATTTACGGAAAATGGAGCAAAGTTACAGCCAAAAAAGTAAAATAAACTCTGTATTTAACGTAATTTACCCCCTGATATTATATGTTAAGGAAGAATCGTGGAGGATGCCTCAAATATGGTTAATTAAAATCATGGTAAGAGGCATCCTCTTATTTTGTAACCCTGCTCCTTATATATGTTATCCTGTCTGAAGTAAGCATGTATTTATAAGAAATATTGCCTGCAAAGATATCGGATTCATGAGATAATTTTTTTGCTTTTTCGTCATCACCGTAGTTATTTTTTGCGGTAAATATAAATACGTATAAAAGCACGGTTAACAGCATTGACACGGCGGCAATTAATATTGAGGTTGTCGCATGGTTTATAGTGTAAGAGAAAACCGAATTGTCCTCGGCCGGTTTGTTTTCATCCGACATATCGAGTGTTTTGCTGTACGCCTGATTGTAGTAGTCAAAAAATTTCATTACGCCGTCGAAATAATTTCCGTCCTCAACGTATTTTCTCAGTTTTCCGTTAATGTAAGAGCAGACCTCGTGCGTCAGAATGTCGCTTGCCTGACTGTAGGCCTGCACTTCGCATATCAGATTGTCGCTGTCTGTGCTTATAAGAAATAGTACCGTGCCTGTCCCGTACAAAACGTCATGCCTCATATTGTACATGGCCTCAACTTCGTCTCCCTTTGTATATTCGTCGGTGTCTGTTACGGTCATAAAGATAAATTGAAAACCGCTCTCATCGCGCAGCTCGGTAAATTTGTTTAATATAGTTACCTCCTCATAGTCGGTCAGGATTTCCGCCTTGTCAGATATTACAGGAAGTATCGTTGACGAGAGATTGTATGATAAATCCTGTGCCGAGGCGTTCTGTGGTGAAATGGCTGTTATTATGATTAACAAAAATGCTATAATAATTATTTTGCAAGTCTTATTTTTTTTCATAAGCGCTCCTTAAGTTTTTATATTGATAGGCAATTCCAAAATTTTTGTACTAATAATTCCCAAATACGAATGATTATTTAGCTAAACGGCGCCAATTTGAACCCGCCGAGGACGGCGTATTTTGGCGAACTACTGTGTTTTTCGTTCTTGTCTTGCGTCAGCAAGACTGCGTCCTCCAGCCTTGTATTTCGCCAAAATTCACCATCCTCGGTCAAAGATTTCGAAACGGGTTTGAATTGGCGCCGTTGAGCTATGTGGTGTACAGACTATAGACTATAGTCCGGCAAAATATGCGGCAGATATTAAAGCGGCAAAAATTACAATAAATGTAAGCAAGATAAATGCAGTGGATTTCATTTTGCTAATTGGCAGTTTTCCCGAGCTCTTTCCGGTCTGGCCGTTGACGTACATGCATTCGGATGCGTCCTTTGTGCCAAAAGGTATCTTCCAAACGGGAAGATAAATGAGTTTAGTTGCCAATACATTGGAGTCGCATTTAAATATTTTGTTGTGCGCCGACGAGTAGCCTGATAGAAGAGTGTTGAGTTTGTCCTTTGAAGCCCTGTCCGCGTATTTTTTTATGTTATCTTCATATCTGTCCGGCGGTATGTCAGCTTCAAGAGTTATTATGCCGTCTTTCTTTTTAATTTTTTTATCTTCGTATTCATTCGCATATAATGCGCCGTCTAATTTGTACGGAAATAGTGATTCTATATGAAGCGGGCCGTTCATTGTAGTTGCAACCGTATTGAACTGTTCAAACAGCAGCTGCGCGTGTTTTTCAACGTCATAGTAGTTGGTGGCGTCTCTGTCAAATTCGGTGCATGCGGCGTTGATTGAGCCCTTTGCCAAAATTTTATGTGACCATACCGGAACATATATTTTTTCAAATAACTGTTCCGTTACAACGCGTTTGAAGTTCTTTGTAAAAAACAATTTTCCAAACGGTTTTTTACAAAGAAAGGTTTTGACGTCGTCTGAGTTCAGTTCAAACGGAATGTAGCAAACGGGACTTATGGATGTATTTGTGCCGGAGTCCGCGTAATTTTCCGTGGTGAAGCCGTCTGTATGCAAGTCCTTATTTTTTGCAGCATATTTTTTGATATATTGGCTGTTTTTAATATTTCCAAATTCATGATGTTCAAAATCAGTTATGGGAATTGAATTTCCGCATGAAACGCAGGTGAGCGTCCCGTCTGAACTGTCTAATGACATCGCAGTTCTGCAGTTTGGACAAATAAATTTCTTCATATTTTGCACCAAGCCTCAAGCGAAAATGATTGCATTTTCATTTGAGGCGCAAACACAAAGGGTGAAAGATATGTGTTTGCATTTTACCCTTTCTTCTTTTTTCTTTCACCCTTATAATCTCCCTATCGGTTTTTCATTGTTTGACCTGAGGCTGTCGCTCTAATCGCATATAATACAAGATATTGTAGTAAATGCGAGATTTAGTATACTTTATCTTGCAGGTATGCGGCTTAATGCGACAGCACCAAGGGGGGTGGCTGCCGCCAACGTATTCTTGTAATTTCGCCGACAGGTTTCTGTATGTTGTCAAACAGTTTAGCAATATTGTTAACGGATTACTATTGTTATAACGCCGTCTCTTAAAGGCTCCACCTTGCGCTGCACCCGCACGGGAATGAAAGTCCGTTTGATGATACCGGGAGGCCTATTTCGTCGGCTTTAACTTTTCCGCCCCGGTATTTTGTTATCTCTGTGTTTATAATATAGGAAAGAACTGCTGGCTGCAGGCCTGTCGTATATGAATTGATTATGAAGAAAAGAGGCTGTTCTGACAATAATTTGGAACATAGCTTTACAAGGCTGTGAATCTTCTCTTCAATCTTCCATACCTCTCCTCCGGGACCGCGTCCGTAGGATGGAGGGTCCATCAATATTCCGTCATAATGATTGCCGCGTCTAATCTCCCTTTCGACAAATTTTACGCAGTCGTCTACCAGATATCTTATCGGTGCGGATGCGAGGCCTGATGCGGCGGCGTTTTCCTTTGCCCATGTCACCATCCCCTTTGATGCGTCGACATGAGTGACAGATGCGCCGGCGCCCGCGCATGCAGCTGTAGCCCCTCCGGTATATGCGAACAAGTTCAACACTTTCACAGGTTTACCTGCATTTTGAATTTTCTGCGTCATATAATCCCAGTTTACAGCCTGTTCGGGAAACAGACCGGTATGCTTGAAACTGAACGGTTTTAACAGAAAAGTCAAATTGTTATAACTAATCTGCCACTGTTTCGGCAGATCTATAAACTCCCACGAGCCGCCGCCCTTGCTGCTGCGGTGGTAATGTGCGTTCGGGTGTTTCCAGCCCTCATGGCTTTTTTTTGTATTCCAAATGGCCTGCGGGTCGGGTCTTATTAGAGTATAGTCTCCCCATCTCTCCAATTTTTCACCGCATGACGCGTCTATAATTTCATAGTCTCTCCAGTTGTTACACATCCACATTGTGAGTTCCTCCAAATTATTTTATTCCCGCGAGTAACGGTTCTAAGCGTCCGTCGGACGCCTGTTCATGACTGACCGAATCTGAGTGTAGACCCAAGCCGCCATTGGTATTGGAATTTTGCGAAGCTGAACATCCGCGGGATGTTCGCTTTACCCTGACCGAAGCGGAGCGTATATAATACCCAGCATCTTAGGGCGCGCTTGCTAAAAAGACACTAGGGCATGTCCCAAACCTGCTGCGCGGTGTTTGCCTGTCAATCCCGGATGTAAGTATAACATATTTTAGGGGAGAACGCCATAAGGCAGTTTTTAATTTCAGGGCTATCTCTTAAAATATATTTTAAGTGGCTTGGGCATATTTCTGTATTCATTTAGGGCACGTTCTTGATTTAATTGCAGACATACATTAGGCGGCAAAATGTGCCGTCTAAGTACCAATGTATGCATATATTGCCGTTGTGCTGCCTAAAAAGCCAAGGATTTTTGTTAGTGGACATGAGTAAATACCTACTTTTTGGTGTCCGCTTATGTTAGTATAGATTCAATTGGATTATTTGGAGAAGATATATTATAATATAATTGAGACAAATGAAGATACCGTTTAATTAGCTGGGAAGTTTATTGATTTTGGGATTTTGAAACAGAAAAGTTTTGATGACTGTCAGCATATTGCGGCAGCAATACTTGCGGCATGCGATATTATTACATCGTGGAATTTTAAGCATATTGTAAATGTAAAGACAGTCAGAGGGGTTAAGTTCTGGGGATTCTTTATTATTATTAGGTTCATTTGTATTTTGTATGGGCGTGAAATTGTTAAAACAAAGTAGAGTGCGAATTTGAAATCTGTTGTCATGATTAGGACGGAGGTATGAGATTTTGATAAAAAAAGCACAGAAAGAAGATTTGGAAGAAATACTTAAATTACAATATTTGGCTTATCAAAGTGAAGCTAAACTTTTTGGTAATATGGATATTCCACCTTTAAAGCAAACATTAGAGGAAGTATATGATGAATTTCAAAAAGGAGCTATTTTAAAGGCACTATATGATGGAGAGGTTATCGTAGGTTCTGTTAGGGCATATCAAGACGGCGGAACTGTTTATATCGGAAAATTGATGGTGCATCCTAAAATGCAAAAGAAAGGAATAGGAACAAAACTTCTTTTGGAAATAGAAAATGAATACCCGAACCAAAGATACGAGTTGTTTACCAGTACCAGAAGCGCAAAGAATATAGCGCTTTATCAAAAACTTGGCTATAAAATATTTGACGAGAAACAGGTTACGGAGGAATTGAGGTTTGTGTATATGGAGAAAGGATAAAAATGTTTATTAAAAAGTATGAAAGGCGGGATAGGAAACAAGGTGTTGGAGGTGGCGATTTGCAAATCATAGCTTATGAAGATAGATACAGAGATGATATGATTTTCATGATATTAGAAGCAAAAAATGCTCTTGGAAGAGTGCCGGGCTTAAACAGTGATTTGCTTGATATAAAAAAGAATTATATGAAAAATGGCGATATGTTCTGGCTGGCAGTCGATGAAAATGACCGGGTAATCGGCAGTGTCGGGTATCGTTCTATTGATGGTACGGATGAAGTTTGGCTGCACAGATTATTTGTGAAATATGACCGTAAGCATGAGGGGATTGGAACGCAGCTTCTCCGAACGGCAGAAGCTTATATAAAACAAATAGGGAAAAAAACGATAAAAATTCATCTTGGAACTCCCAGAGAGCAGTGGTTTGAATCCTATGCTTTTTATACAAAATACGGATATAAAGAGTATGAGAAGCAATACATGAAAAAGAAATTAGTAACAAACAATCAGAAGGGATACAGAATATGATGAAAAGGGGATTGGGAATTATGATAATTTTGATGATATAAAGGAACTGATAGAATTTATTAAGACTTGGGAGCATTAAATTTAGTGTAGTCAATGGAAGTACAGGTAAATACATTAACACCAGAGTTGTTTTTAGAGCTATATATCTCCGTTGGTTGGGAGCCGCCTTGTATCGCACAGGTTAAAAAGGCTTTAGAAAATACGATTGCAACATTTACGGCTTATGAAAATGGGCGAGCGGCTGGTATGGTGAGATTGATTGGTGATGGCGGAATGTCCTTTTATATCAAAGATTTTGTGGTCGTACCAACGTGCCAATCAATGGGTGTGGGAACAATTTTGATGGGTTGTTTGGAAAGATATATAAAAGAAACAATTGCCCCCGCTTGGGCAGTGAGTTTGGAGTTGATTAGCACAAAAGAGGCAGTTTTGTTTTATCAGAAAAAGGGCTTTGAAGAAAGACCTTGTGAATGGGATGGACCCGGAATGTTTAAAATGGTTTATTCAGAATAAAATCAAGGGGATATCGTAGTGACAATGCAAAAATGCACGATAAACGACTCATATCCTAGATTCCGATAAATAATAGCAACGGATACGAAACTGTTGAAAATATCATTTGATTAAGGTATCATTTAAGCAAGAAGAACAAACTTTGGGTCGAAGGGAATACTGATAAAAGGAAGACAGGATTGATTGTATGGCTGTTACATTAAAAGAAAATTACCAAAGAGCTTTGTATGAACAAAAGAAAGAAGTTCGAGAGTTAGTAATGGCTGGATTAGAACAGATAAAAGAAGTAAGGACAAAGGACTTTAAAATTGCAAACTTCCCCAAAAAAACTCTTGCATTATAAACAAACATAGTGTATAATCTGAAATGCTGTGTGACATGATAGCGAAGAAGCGGAGGTTGCCACTGGATAAAGCCTCTTGGCAGGTGGGTTTTTCGTGGAGCGAATGTCAGGAGAGGTGATAAGATATCGCCCAAAACATGACGACAAGTCACTGTACGGATTATACATTCTGTCTTAGAGCAGATAAACGTGTAAGGCGTCCTGATGCAAAAATATTTTTTTTGCATGTAGGTGCGACACACACGGATAAGTGTACAGTCACCACTTGTCGTGCTGAAATTAAAGTGCGAAAAGGAGGCGGCTATTTTTATGGCAGGCAAAAAAGTAATGAGAATTACACTTAAGGCGTATGATCATCAGTTGATAGATTATTCGGCCGGAAAAATTATTGACACAGTAAAGAAAAGCGGAGCAAAGGTGAGCGGACCTGTACCACTTCCTACTAAAAAGGAAGTAGTGACAATCTTAAGAGCTGTTCACAAGTACAAGGACTCCAGAGAGCAGTTTGAGCAGAGAACCCATAAGAGGCTCATTGATGTCATAGCACCGACACAGAAAACTGTTGACGCGCTCGCAAAGCTTGAGATGCCGGCAGGTGTAAAGATTGACATCAAGATGAAAGAAAGCAAATAAACTAAAAAAATAATATTATAATTTGATTAATAATAAGGAAAAGAATTTATTTGCGTATTTATTAAGGATAACTTCGTTCATAGTTGATATAAAGATATTTATGATGAACTCTGACGATAAGTTATAAACAAAAAGCGGAAGAGATTTGTCAATCTAGAATGATTGCATGTTCACAATGTAATCCGCTGTAGATTATCAGGAGGTGCGAAAGCATGAAGAAAGGAATTATAGCTAAGAAAATCGGAATGACACAGATTTTCGCTGAAGACGGTACGTTAATTCCTGTTACGGTACTGCAGGCAGGTCCTTGCTACGTAACACAGATTAAAACTGTCGAGAACGATGGCTACGAAGCGGTTCAGGTCGGCTTTGAGGACATCAGGGAAAAGTTGGTTACGAAGCCTGTCAAAGGACATTTGGACAAGGCGGGAGTGAAATGCCTGAGGCTTATGAAAGAGTTCAAGTTTGAAAACGCAGGCGAGTATGAGCTCGGACAGGAAATCAAGGCAGATATCTTTGAGGTAGGCGATAAGATTGACGTTACAGGCAAGTCAAAGGGAAAAGGATTCCAGGGCGCAATTAAGAGACACGGACAGTCTAGAGGACCTATGACCCACGGTTCAAAATACCATAGGCATGCAGGTTCAAACGGCGCCTGCTCAGACCCTAGCAAGGTATTCAAGGGAAAGAAGATGCCTGGACAGATGGGCGCTGTCAAGGTGACAGTTCAGAATTTAGAAATAGTTAGAATTGATACTGAAGACAATCTTATTCTTGTCAAGGGTGCAATACCTGGACCGAGAAAGTCTACAGTAGTTTTGAAAGAATCTGTAAAGGCTATCTAAACTTTCAGGAAGGAGGAAAACACAGATGGCAAACGTATCTGTTTATAATATGGAAGGCAAAGAAGTTGGTTCAATGGAACTTAACGATACTATATTTGCCGCTCCGGAAAATGAGCATTTAGTTCATATGGCTGTTACATTACAGCTTGCAAATAAAAGACAGGGAACACAGAAAGCCAAGACACGTTCAGAGGTCAGAGGCGGAGGAAGAAAACCTTGGAGACAGAAAGGAACAGGCCATGCAAGGCAGGGCTCGACAAGGTCTCCTCAGTGGACAGGCGGAGGAGTTGTATTCGCCCCTGTACCTAGGGATTATTCATTTAAGATGAATAAGAAAGAAAAGGCGGCGGCCATGAAGTCGGTGCTTAGTTCTAAGGTAAATGAAAAGAAATTTATTGTTGTAGACGACATTAAGGTTGACGAGTTCAAGACAAAGAAGATTGTTTCAATGCTTGAAGCGCTTAACACTAAGAAAGCTGTTATTGTGCTTGATGATGTGGATGAGAAGGTTATGAAATCCGCAGCCAACTTAAAGAATGTTAAGACCGCATTTGTAAAGGTGGACGACGCTTCTGTATCGGCAACAATTAGCGTGTACGACATTCTCAAGTATGACACAATAGTCATTGCCAAGAAAGCTGTTGAAAACATCGAGGAGGTGTATGCATAATGGCAGATTTGAAATATTATGACGTAATCCTCGCTCCAATTATTACAGAGAAGTCTATGGCTGGTATGGAAGATAAGAAATATACGTTTTCAGTTCATACGGACGCAACTAAGACTCAGATTAAAGAAGCGGTGGAGAAAATGTTTGCGGGAACAAAGGTTGCACGTGTCAACACGATGAACCTTGACGGAAAGAAGCGCAGACGTGGAAACGCTGTTGGAAAGACAGCCAAGACTAAGAAGGCAATCGTAACATTGACTTCAGACAGTGCAGATATAGAAATTTTTGAGGGCCTTTAATTAGTTAGCCCGAAGAAAGGAGCAAAGAATAATGGGAATAAAAAAGTTTAACCCATATACACCTTCGAGAAGACATATGACAGGTTCTGATTTCTCGGAAATTACTGCAAGCAAGCCTGAAAAATCACTTGTTGTTTCACTGCAGAAGAAATCGGGCCGTAATAATCAAGGTAAAATTACCGTCAGACATAGAGGCGGCGGTTCCAGAAGAAAATATAGAATTATTGATTTTAAGAGGAAAAAAGACGGGATTCCGGCAACTGTTAAGACAATCGAGTATGACCCAAACCGTACTGCAAATATAGCTCTTATCGCATACGCTGATGGAGAAAAGGCATATATTCTTGCACCGATAGGACTCACGGTTGGACAGCAGGTAATGAACGGAGCTGATGCGGAGATTCGCGTAGGAAACTGCCTGCCGCTTCAGAACATTCCGGTTGGTACACAGATTCACAATATTGAGCTTTATCCGGGAAAAGGCGGACAGCTTGTACGTGCTGCAGGAAACAGCGCTCAGCTGATGGCTAAGGAGGGCAAATATGCAACTCTCAGACTTCCGTCGGGAGAGATGAGAATGGTTCCTATAATCTGTCGCGCTACAATCGGTCAGGTTGGAAATGCAGACCATGAGCTTATCAATATAGGTAAAGCTGGACGTAAGAGAAATATGGGTATCCGTCCTACAGTCCGCGGTTCTGTTATGAACCCTAACGACCATCCGCACGGTGGTGGTGAAGGTAAGGCCGGAATCGGACGTCCGGGTCCTGTTACTCCGTGGGGTAAACCGGCTCTTGGTCTTAAGACAAGAAAGAAGAACAAGCAGTCTAACAAATATATCGTCAGAAGAAGAGACGGTAAAGCGTTATCTAAGTAGAAGGAGGGTACACAATGGCACGTTCATTAAAGAAGGGACCATTTGCAGACGAGCATCTGCTTAAGAAAGTTGATGCAATGAATGCAGCAGGTGACAAGCAGGTTATAAAAACATGGTCACGTCGTTCCACAATCTTCCCACAGATGGTTGGACACACAATCGCAGTCCATGATGGCAGAAAGCACGTACCTGTATATATAACAGAGGACATGGTTGGACATAAACTCGGCGAATTCGTTATGACAAGGACCTACAGGGGACATGGTAAAGACGAAAAGAAGGGTAGAAGATAAAACCGGTAAATATTGAAAGGAGGTTACATCCATGGCAAAGGGACATAGATCTCAGATTAAGAGAAACAGAAATGATGAAACAAAGGATACAAGACCATCCGCAAAGTTATCATATGCCAGAATCTCTGTGCAGAAAGCATGTTTCGTCTTAGATGCAATCAGAGGCAAGGATGTAGAAACAGCGCTTGGAATACTTGCATACAACCCAAGATATGGTTCAAGCATTATAGAGAAGCTTTTAAAATCAGCAATCGCTAACGCTGAAAATAATAATGGTATGAATCCGGAGAACCTTTATATTGAAGAGTGTTACGCTAATAAAGGTCCTACAATGAAGAGAATCAGACCAAGGGCGCGTGGTACGGCTTATCGTATAGAGAAGAGAATGAGTCATATTACAATCGTGCTTAATGAAAGATAAGGAGGGCTATCATGGGACAGAAAGTTAATCCTCACGGCTTGAGGGTCGGTGTAATAAAAGACTGGGACTCAAGATGGTATGCAGAGGAAGATTTTGCTGACAATCTTATTGAAGATTATAAAATAAGAGAGTTTTTAAAGAAAAAGTTATATAACTCAGGTGTTGCTAAGATTGAAATAGAGAGATCTTCAGACCGTGTGAAAATCTTTATCCATACTGCAAAACCGGGTGTGGTAATTGGTAAGGGCGGTTCAGAGATTGAGAAGCTTAAGAAAGAAATTGCCAAGCTTACAGAGAAAAAGGTGTTAGTTGACATCAAGGAAGTTAAGAAACCTGACAACGATGCTCAGCTTGTTGCTGAGAACATAGCTCTTCAGCTTGAGAAGCGTGTATCTTTCCGTAGGGCGATGAAGCAGGCCATGAGCAGGGCTACAAAAGCCGGAGCCAAGGGAATTAAGACGGCGGTATCGGGACGTCTCGGCGGAGCTGATATGGCTCGTACAGAATATTACAGTGAGGGAACAATTCCTCTTCAGACGCTTCGTGCGAATATAGATTATGGATTTGCAGAGGCAGATACAACCTATGGTAAGATGGGTATTAAGGTGTGGATTTACCACGGTGAAGTACTTCCTACTAAGGGTAACAATAAAAAGGAAGGGAGCGATAAATAATGTTAATGCCTAAGAGAGTAAAACGTCGTAAGCAGTTCCGCGGCAGAATGACAGGTAAGGCGACAAGAGGAAACAAGATAACATACGGTGATTATGGTATCGTAGCGCTTGAGCCTGCATGGATTAAGTCAAACCAGATTGAGGCAGCCCGTATTGCTATGACACGTTATATAAAGCGTGGCGGTAAAGTTTGGATTAAAATATTCCCGGATAAACCGGTTACAGCTAAGCCGGCAGAAACCCGTATGGGTTCCGGTAAAGGTTCGTTAGAGTACTGGGTAGCAGTAGTAAAGCCAGGCCGCGTTATGTTTGAAATATCCGGAGTGGCTGAGGAGACGGCGAAGGAAGCGTTGAGGCTTGCAACTCACAAGTTGCCTGTTAAGTGTAAAATCGTTTCCCGTGCAGACTTAGAAGGAGGTGCGGGCAGTGAAAACTAAAGAGTTATTAAGTGGATTAAGGTCAAAGTCAATTCAGGAACTGAATGATGATTTAGTAGCTGCTAAAAAGGAGTTATTTAATTTAAGATTCCAGAACGCAACAAACCAGTTGGATAATACGAGCAGGATTAAAGAAGTGAGAAAACAGATTGCAAGAATACAGACTGTTATCTCAGAGACTAAGGCTGCTGACTGATTTGTGTAGAAAGGAGGAATTCTTCAATGGAAGAAAGAAATCTTAGAAAAGTGCGTACAGGTAAGGTTGTAAGCGATAAGATGGACAAAACTATTGTGGTTGCAGTAGTAGATAATGTAAAACATCCACTTTACAATAAGATTGTAAAGAGAACTTATAAATTAAAGGCTCATGACGAGAAAAACGAATGTGGTATCGGAGACAGAGTCAGAGTTATGGAGACCAGACCTTTATCAAAAGACAAGAGATGGAGACTGGTTGAAATCATTGAGAAGGCTAAGTAATTGGCGATAAGATGGAGGTAAGAATATGATACAGCAGGAATCACGACTTAAAGTAGCAGATAATACTGGTGCAAAGGAACTGCTCTGTATCCGCGTGTTAGGCGGCTCCACTAGAAGGTACGCTCAGGTGGGCGACGTAATCGTTGCTTCGGTTAAAGATGCAACACCTGGCGGCGTGGTTAAAAAAGGTGATGTTGTAAAGGCAGTTGTTGTTCGTACTGTTAAGGGAACAAAACGTCCGGACGGTTCATTCATCAGATTTGATGAGAATGCTGCAGTAATAATAAAAGAAGATAAGAATCCGAGAGGAACACGTATATTTGGACCGGTTGCCAGAGAGTTGAGAGAAAAGCAGTTTATGAAGATTGTCTCACTTGCGCCGGAAGTATTATAGGAGGTGCTCTTAAATGGCAATGAATAAGATTAAGAAAGGCGATACCGTCAAAGTTATTACCGGTAAAGACAAAGGTAAAGAGGGTAAAGTTATCGCTGTTAAAGATGGTAAGGTTACTGTTGAGGGTATCAACACTGTGACAAAGCATACAAAGCCAAGCCAGTCTAATGCGCAGGGTGGAATTGTCAATCAGGAGGCTGCATTTGACGTTTCAAATGTAATGTATGTGAGTAAAGGAAAGGCCAGCCGCGTTGGATTTAAGTTTGTAGACGGCAAGAAAGTCCGCTACGCAAAAGCAACAGGCGAGGTTATTGACTAATTTGTGAGAGGAGGTACTTAAAGTGTCACGATTAAAAGAACAGTATTTGAACGAGATAGTTGACAGTTTAGTTAAAAAGTTCGGATATGCTAATAAAATGCAGGCGCCAAAGTTAGATAAAATTGTTATCAACATGGGAGTCGGAGAAGCAAAGGAAAATTCAAAGGTTCTCGATTCAGCCATGAGCGATTTAGAGATAATAGCCGGTCAGAAACCAGTGACGACTAAGGCTAAAAATTCAGTCGCAAACTTTAAAATCAGAGAAGGTATGCCAATTGGATGCAAAGTAACGCTTCGCGGTGAGAAGATGTATGATTTTGCTGACCGTCTTATCAACCTTGCACTTCCACGAGTTCGTGACTTCCGTGGAGTAAATCCTAATGCGTTCGACGGCAGGGGTAACTATGCCCTCGGTATAAAGGAGCAGTTAATCTTCCCTGAAATCGAGTATGATAAGGTAGACAAGGTAAGAGGAATGGATGTTATATTTGTAACTACAGCTAACACAGACGAAGAGGCCCGTGAACTCCTTTCAGAGTTCGGAATGCCATTCAAAAAATAGTTAGGAGGAAGATTCATGGCAAAGACTTCTATGAAAATAAAGCAGCAGCGACCGGCAAAGTTCTCTACTAGAGAGTACAGCCGCTGCAGAATATGTGGTCGTCCACATGCTTATTTAAGAAAATATGGAATCTGCAGAATTTGTTTCCGTGAGTTAGCATACAAGGGACAGATTCCTGGCGTTAAGAAATCAAGCTGGTAAGAATAGGTCGGAAGGAGGCAAATTAAATGACAATGAGTGATCCAATTGCAGATATGCTTACAAGAATCAGAAATGCAAATACTGCAAAGCATGATACAGTAGATATACCTGCTTCTAAGATGAAGACATCTATAGCTGAGATTCTTCTGAAAGAAGGATATATAAAGAAATATGAAATAGTTGAAGTCGGTGGTTTTAATACAATCCATATTACATTAAAATATGGTGCTGATAAGAATGAGAAAGTAATCTCAGGCCTTAAGAGAATATCAAAGCCGGGACTCAGGGTATATGCAAACACGGAGGAACTTCCTAGCGTATTAGGAGGATTTGGAATTGCAATCATTTCTACCAACAAGGGAGTTATGACTGACAAGCAGGCTAGAAAAGAAAATGTTGGCGGCGAGGTGCTTGCATTTGTATGGTAATCCCACACAGATGACAGCATCCGGCAGATTTAAGAATTGGAGGTAAGGCGAAATGTCACGTATCGGAAGAATGCCTATCGCGGTACCTGCAGGAGTGACTGTAGATATTGCAGAAAATAATAAAGTGACTGTTAAAGGGCCAAAGGGAACTTTGGAGAGAACGCTCCCATCTGAGATGGAGCTCACAAGGGACGGAGACGTAATTGAAGTAAAGAGACCTAATGACTTAAAGAGAATGAAGTCATTACACGGTTTGACAAGGACGTTACTTAATAATATGATTATCGGTGTAACCGAAGGATACCAGAAAGTTCTTGAAATCAATGGTGTAGGTTACAGAGCAGCTAAACAAGGTAAAAAGTTAGTTCTTTCACTTGGATATTCACATCCTGTAGAAATGGAAGACCCGGAAGGGTTGGAAGTTGTTGTCGAGGACCAGAACAAGGTTATTGTTAAGGGTATTGACAAAGAGAGAGTTGGTCAGTACGCAGCTGAAATCCGTGAGAAGAGAGCGCCTGAACCATATAAGGGTAAGGGAATCAAGTATGCCGACGAAGTAATCAGACGTAAGGTTGGTAAGACAGGTAAAAAATAATTAAAGGAGTGAAAAAACGATGGTAAGTAAGAAATCAAGAGCTGAAGTTCGTATTAAAAAGCACAACAGGCTTCGTAATCGTTTCGCAGGAACAGCAGATAGACCACGTTTGGCTGTATTCAGGAGCAACAATCACATGTATGCTCAGATTATTGATGATTCAATTGGCAATACTTTAGTTGCAGCATCTACTCTTGAAAAAGATGTTAAGGCACAGCTTGAGAAAACTAATAATGTTGAGGCAGCGTCAAAGCTGGGTGAAGTTATTGCAAAGAAAGCATTAGATAAAGGGATAACAAACGTTGTTTTTGATAGAGGAGGATATATCTATCAGGGAAAGGTTCAGGCATTAGCTGAGGCAGCTAGAGAAGCCGGGCTTAAGTTCTAAGCGAGGAGGAGAATTCATGAAGCGTACAATTATTGATACGAAAGATATGGAATTGGAAGATAACGTTGTTGTCATCAAACGAGTAACAAAAGTTGTAAAAGGTGGACGTAACATGCGTTTTACTGCTCTTGTTGTAGTAGGTGACAAGAACGGTCATGTTGGCGCAGGACTTGGAAAAGCTACAGAAATTCCTGAAGCTATCCGCAAGGGTAAGGAAGATGCAATCAAGAAGATGATTGAGGTTCCTATCAATGAAAACGGCAGCGTACCGCATGATTACACAGGAAATTACGGAAGTGCGTCAGTACTGTTAAAGAGGTCTCCGGAAGGTACCGGACTTATCGCAGGCGGTCCTGCTCGTGCCGTATTGGAGCTTGCAGGATTTAAAAATATCCGTACAAAGTCGTTAGGCTCAAACAACAAGCAGAATGTTGTTCTTGCAACTATAGATGGACTCAGCCATTTGAAGACGCCTGAAGAGATTGCAAGGCTTCGCGGAATATCTGTTGAAGAAGTTTTAAACTAGTTTGACGATAGTACAATTTGGAGGTGTTTCAAGTGGCAAACAAGTTAAATATAACATTAGTTAAATCAACTATCGGCGCTAAGCCGAAGCATAGAAAAACTGTCGAGGCCCTAGGGCTTAGGAAACTCAATAAGACAGTTGAAATGCCGGACAATGAGTCTGTAAGAGGAATGATTCAGCAGGTAAGGCACCTGGTGAAGGTTGAAGAAGTATAATACATGATAACAGTTAGGAGGTGCAACAATGAATTTATCAGAGTTAAGACCAGCTGACGGCTCTAAACATGGAGACCGTTTCAGGGTAGGCCGTGGACACGGCTCAGGAAATGGTAAGACTGCAGGTAAAGGCCATAAGGGACAGAAAGCTCGTTCAGGTGCAACAAGACCTGGGTTTGAGGGTGGTCAGCTGCCATTATATATGCGTTTGCCAAAAAGAGGTTTTAAGTGTATAAACTCTAAGACAATTGTTGGAGTCAATGTTGACAGACTTAACATCTTTAACGATGGTGATGAAGTTACGGTTGACACATTAATTGAGACAGGTATTGTAAGAAACCCTAAAGACGGAGTTAAGATACTTGGAAATGGAGAATTAACTAAGAAGCTTGACGTTAAGGTTAACGCATTCAGTGCAAGCGCTGTAGAAAAAATTCAGGCTCTTGGTGGAAAAGCTGAGGTGATTTAAGGTGCTGGAGACAGTTCGTAATGCATTCAAAGTCAAAGATATCAGAAAACGTCTGCTCTACACTTTTATCATTCTTATAATTGTGAGAATAGGAAGCCAGCTTCCTATTCCGGGTGTGAGCAGAGATTATTTTGCAGAGTGGTTTTCACAACAGACAAGCGCTCTCAACTTTTTTAATGCTATGACGGGTGGTTCTTTTACTAAGATGTCGATATTTGCCCTTAGTATTACTCCATACATTACATCCTCAATCATCATGCAGCTCCTTACTATTGCAATTCCTAAGCTTGAGGAAATGCAGAAAGACAGTGAGGATGGAAGAAAGAAGATTGTAGAGTTTACGCGTTACCTTACAATAGGACTTTCAGTTATTGAAGGTACGGCTATGGCAATTGGATTTGGCAACCAGAATCTTTTGCAGGATGGAATCAGCTTTACAAGCGTTACTGTAATGGTCGTATCACTTACAGCAGGTTCTGCTATTCTCATGTGGTTTGGAGAACAGATTACGTCTAAGGGTGTTGGAAATGGTATTTCAATAATACTTATGTTCAATATTATTTCCGGAATGCCTGAGGATTTTGGTAATTTATACGAGACATTTGTCAAGGGAGCGTCGGCTACGACAAACGGTCTCATCGCAGCAGTTGTAATAATAGCCATTGTTGTTGCAATGGTAGTATTTATCATAGTTTTACAGGATGCCGTAAGAAATATAAAGGTACAGTATGCCAAGAAACTTCAGGGAAGAAAAATGGTTGGCGGACAGGTATCCGTTATACCTCTCAAAGTTAACACGGCGGGAGTTATTCCGGTTATCTTTGCAAGCTCGCTGCTTTCTCTTCCTATTGTAATATCAAACTTTGCAGGTATAGCTCCGGCTTCAGGAAAGGGAGCAAGCCTGTGGCAGAAGATATTGAAGGTTTGTAACCAGAGCGACTGGTGTAATTTTAAGAATTTTGGTGAATTTAAATATACGCTTGGTCTTATAGTTTATATTGCGCTGGTTATTTTCTTTGCATATTTCTACACTAATATTACCTTTAATCCTGTGGAGGTGTCAGCTAACTTAAAGAAAGCCGGCGGATTTATTCCCGGTATAAGGCCTGGAAAACCAACGACAGATTATCTTACAAGAATTCTGAACAATATAATCTTAATTGGAGCCGTTGGGCTTACTATAATAGCTGTAGTTCCTATATTCTGCTCGGGGGTATTCAATGCCAACGTAGGTTTCGGCGGAACGTCGCTGATAATCGTTGTCGGCGTCGTACTTGAGACTATCAAGCAGATTGAATCACAGATGCTGGTTCGTAATTACAAAGGATTTTTAAATGACTAAGATTAATTGTAACCGGAGCATTATCCAATGATAATGCTCCGCAGTTACGGTATGTGAGTAGCGTGACCGAGTAATAGGGCAGGCTACTCTTACTGACTTAGGGTAACGGTTAGGAGCATTTAAAGCGTGTTTTTCTGACGGATTAATAAAATGCTGCTATTGTGGAAAGGATTGAGAAAACATGAAGATTATTATGCTTGGGGCGCCGGGTGCAGGTAAAGGTACGCAGGCAAAGATGATAGCTGAGAAATATTCTATCCCGCATATTTCGACAGGAGATATATTTAGGGCAAATATTAAGGAGGGAACTGAGCTTGGCAAAAAGGCCAAGACATATATGGATAAGGGCGAGCTTGTTCCCGATGAACTTGTAGTAGACCTTGTGGTAGACAGGGTTGCGAAAGATGATGCGAAGAATGGCTATGTTCTTGACGGATTTCCGAGAACGATACCTCAGGCCAAGGCGCTTGACGAGGCTCTCGGGGAGATTGGAGAGAAAGTCGATTATGCAATTGACGTAGATGTGCCTGACGAAAATATCGTAAAACGTATGTCCGGAAGACGTGCGTGTGTGGAATGCGGCGGCACATATCACATAGAACATATTCCTCCTAAGAAAGAGGGAATATGCGATAAATGCGGCGGCGGACTAATCCTTCGCGACGACGATAAACCTGAAACAGTTAAAAACAGACTTTCTGTATATCATGAGCAGACACAGCCGCTTATCGAATACTACAATAATAAAGGCATTCTCAAAACTGTTGACGGAACCGCAGAGATGATGGAAGTGTTTGAGTCTATTATAAAGATTCTTGGTTAATCGGAAAGAGTGAATCATGATTCTGTACACATGGACTCATATTGACAGACAATGGAGATGTAAGTTATGGCAGTAACAATAAAATCAAAGCATGAGATTCAGCTGATGCGGGAGGCGGGAAATATTCTGGCTACCGTCCACGAAGAACTTGCTAAAATTATTGAGCCGGGAATTTCATCATATGAACTTGACAGACATGCTTTCGAGATGATTAAAAAGTTCGGTTGTGAGCCGTCATTTCTTAATTATGAGGGATATCCGGCATCACTGTGTGTATCAATCAACGACGAGGTGGTACATGGAATCCCGAGTAAAAAAAGAAAATTGCATGACGGAGATATAGTAAGCCTTGACTGCGGGGTAATTTTTAAAGGATATCATTCGGACGCTGCAAGGACATATGCCGTGGGAAATATATCGGACAGGGCAAAAGAGCTTATAGACGTCACGAAAAACAGTTTTTTTGAGGGAATCAAATATGCAAAAGCCGGGAATCATCTTTATGACATATCGAAAGCTATTCAAAAATATGTTGAAGAAAGAGGTTTTACCGTAGTAAGGGAGCTTGTGGGCCACGGAATAGGCACACACATGCATGAGGAGCCGCAGATTCCTAATTTCAAACAGATTGGCAGGGGAATAAAGCTTAAACCCGGTATGACGCTTGCCATTGAGCCGATGATTAATGCGGGCGAGAAAGATGTCTGGTTTCTGGATGATGACTGGACGGTTGTGACAAGGGACGGAGAATATTCCGCCCATTATGAAAATACCGTTCTTATTACGGAAGGCGAGCCTGAGCTGCTATCAGTCAAAACAGGCACTACAGTTGAACAGGAAATGAATAGGAGGTAATGTATGTCAAAAGCAGATGTTGTAGAAATTGAGGGTACTGTTGTGGAGAAGCTCCCAAACGCGATGTTTCAGGTTGAGCTGGAAAACGGACATAAGGTACTTGCACACATTAGCGGAAAGCTCAGAATGAATTATATAAGAATTCTTCCGGGCGACAAGGTGACTTTAGAGTTGTCGCCGTATGATTTGACAAAAGGTAGAATCATATGGAGAGATAAATAAGAAAAAGAAAGAAACTATAAATATTAAAATCCAATAAAGTCCTTGAAATTGTTTTGCTATTGTGTTACACTAGGAAACGGACTTTTTGAAAGGAGGGTGTTACTGTGAAAGTTAGAGCATCAGTAAAACCTATTTGCGAGAAATGCAAAGTTATTAAGAGAAAGGGTAAAATCAGGGTAATCTGTGAAAACCCTAGACACAAACAGGTACAGGGATAAATGTTATTCTGCCTAGGGGCAGATTGTTTATTCGTGCTTTTTGTGTTGCAGTCATAGATGAATAATCTATGGTATTGTGATATCGTGGGCAGCGTGATTAACTGCCTCAGCAATACCGTCCATTTTGTATTGCTGGTAACTGCATATGTAACTCTCACATATTTGCTGTTATTACGGTTTAAAGCGGCTGGGGTAATGGTGTGATTAAGTTTGGACAACTGTGGAGCAATCCGGTTACATTCATTACATAATCGGGACATTTATTAAATATATCGGAGGTGTAAAACACACATGGCTCGTATTAGTGGTGTAGATTTACCAAGAGAAAAGCGTGTAGAGATAGGTCTTACCTATATTTATGGAATTGGAAGAACCAGTTCAAAACGTATTCTTGAAAAGGCAGGGGTTAGCCCTGACATTCGCTGCAAGGACCTCTCTGACGAGGATGTTGCAAAACTTCGTGAAGTCATTGATGAAACTATGGTTGTTGAAGGTGATTTGCGCAGGGAGATAGCGCTCAACATCAAGAGATTACAGGAAATTGGTTGTTACAGAGGCATTCGTCACAGAAGGGGTCTTCCTGTGCGTGGACAGAAAACTAAGACAAATGCTAGGACTCGAAAAGGACCAAAGCGTACTGTGGCGAATAAGAAGAAATAAATAGGAGGGATATCTCATCATGGCTAAGAAAGTAGTAGCAAAGAAAACGACTAAGAAACGCGTCAAGAAAAACATTGACCGTGGACAGGCGCATATTCAGTCATCTTTTAATAATACAATTGTAACTCTGACTGATACAGAGGGAAACGCAATTTCATGGGCTAGTGCCGGAGGACTTGGATTCAAGGGCTCAAGAAAATCAACTCCATACGCTGCACAGATGGCAGCTGAAGCTGCTGCACAGGCTGCAATTCCTCATGGTCTTAAATCTGTTGAAGTAATGGTCAAGGGACCTGGTTCAGGCAGGGAGGCTGCAATTCGTGCACTTCAGGCCTGCGGAATAGAAGTGACAAGTATCAAAGATGTTACTCCGGTACCTCACAATGGATGCAGACCACCTAAGAGAAGAAGAGTTTAATTGATTATATAAGATGTAGGAGGATATTGAAAATGGCAAGAGATATGACACCGGTTCTTAAAAGATGCAGATCTTTAGGTCTCGAACCGACATATTTGGGAATTGATAAAAAGTCCAACAGGAATGCTAGAGAAGGAAGAAAGCCGAGCGAGTATTCACTTCAGCTCAAAGAAAAGCAGAAAGCTAAATTTATATATGGAGTTCTTGAGAAGCCATTCCGCAACAACTTTAAAAAAGCCCAGAAATTAAAGTATGGCACTACAGGTGAAAACCTTTTGATATTGCTTGAGCTCAGATTAGACAATGTTATGTTCCGCCTCGGCTATGGCAGGACAAGAAAAGAAGCGAGACAGATTGTAGGACATAAGCACGTGCTTGTAAACGGCAAGCCGGTTAATATTCCATCATATCAGGTTAAGGTCGGAGATGTGATAGAAGTAAAGGAAAAATATAAGAGTGCACAGAGATACAAAGATATACTTGAGGTGACAGGTTCAAGGCTTGTTCCTGAGTGGTTAGATGCAGATCATGAGAATTTGTCAGGCGTAGTCAAGGAAGTGCCGACAAGAACTCAGATAGATGTTCCAATTAATGAAGTGCTTATCGTCGAGTTGTATTCTAAATAATTAGCAGCTCTTGCAACACCCAAAAGGAGGGGCCGAAAATGTTTGATTTTGAAAAACCAAAAATAGAAATTGCTGAGATTTCTGAGGACAAGAGATATGGACGTTTTGTAGTAGAACCTTTGGAAAGAGGTTACGGTACAACTTTGGGTAACTCGCTGAGAAGAATTATGCTGTCATCATTGCCTGGCTCCGCAGTAAGTCAGGTTAAGATTGATGGAGTTGTTCATGAATTCGCTGCCATTGAAGGAGTAAAGGAAGATGTGACAGAGATAGTAATGAACATTAAGAATTTGGCGATTAAGAACAATAGTGAAACTAATGAAACTAAGACTGCATATATCGAGGCTGAGGGTGAATGTGTAGTAACTGCTGGTGATATTCAGGTTGATCAGGATATCGAAATTCTCAATCCGGATTTAGTTATAGCCACGCTCAGCGGAGGTGCTAATTGCAGACTGTTCATAGAAATGACAATTACTAACGGCAGGGGATATGTCGGTTCTGATAAGAATAAGACAGAGGATATGCCTATAGACGTTATTCCGATTGATTCCATTTATACTCCGGTTGAGCGCGTAAACCTCACAGTTGAAAATACGCGTGTAGGTCAGATTACGGACTTTGACAAGCTCACGCTTGATGTGTATACAAATGGAACGCTCGGACCTGATGAAGCGGTCAGCCTTGCGGCGAAAGTACTCAGTGAACATTTAAATTCATTTATTGATTTATCGGACGCAGCTTCAAATGTGGAGATAATGAACGACAAGGAGCCTGATACTACAAAGAAGGTTCTTGAGATGAACATTGATGAGCTTGAATTATCGGTTCGTTCTTATAACTGCCTGAAGCGTGCAGGTATTAATACAGTAGAGGAATTATGTAACAAAACTTCTGAAGATATGATGAAAGTCCGTAATCTTGGACGCAAGTCGCTCGATGAGGTTTTGGCAAAACTTAAAGAACTTGGCTTATCACTTAATCTTGGTGATGAGAATTAGAATATTATAGGAGGTAAGCAGATAATGGCAGGTTATAGAAAGCTTGGCAGAACATCCAGCCAAAGGAAGGCTTTGCTTCGCGGTCAGGTAACAAGTTTGCTCTATCATGGAAAAATTGTTACTACAGAGGCTAAAGCAAAAGAAATTCGTAAAATTGCAGAGGGCTTAATAGCAATGGCTGTACGTGAGAAAGACAACGTAGACGAGGTGACTGTTAAGACTAAAGTATCAAGAAAAGATAAAGACGGCAAAAAGGTAAAGGAAGTTGTTGACGGCAGAAAGGTTGCAGTATACGACGAAGTTGAGAAGACAGTTAAGAAAGAACAGCCTTCACGTGTGCATGCGAGAAGACAGATGAATAAGGTGCTCTATGGGGTTACTGAAGTTCCTGCCGAGACCGCGGGACGTAAAAAGAATACGAAACGTGTTGACGTGGCTGATATGCTTTTTGACGACATTGCACCTTTGTATGCAAACCGAAATGGCGGTTACACAAGAATCGTTAAGATTGGCCCTCGCAAGGGCGATGCGGCAATGCAGGTTATTATCGAACTTGTAAAATAATATTCCGAATTAATACAGGCGTGGAAATAATATTATTATTTTCATGCCTTTGATGTTTTATACAGGAATAGTTTAATTAAAAAGTATATAATTCTTTTATATATTTTAATTGTCGGTATATATGGTTAAGAATTTATATGGCTTTATATTATATGGTTCAGTTTTATGTTTTATATTTTGTGTTGTTAAATATAGGATTCAATATTTATGACGAATACGTATTTAATGAAGGCCGGCTGCATCATTATATAATAGACAGCGGCGAAGATACTGTAATGTTTGATGTGAAGTATGTTTTAGATATAGGCAATATATATGTGACTGAAAAGAATCAGATAAAATATTATATACTGTACAGTATGTATTAAGTTTAGGTAAATTAGTATAAAAAGTATGGGTAAGGAGGAGAGCAGGTGATTAAGGCAAGGAATGTTGCATTTGAATATAACCGCCGCGACAACAACAATAATGTTGTCTCCATAGAGAGGGCTTTGGACGGCGTGGACTTTGATATAAAACCGGGAGAATTTATATCAATAATAGGACACAACGGCTCCGGTAAATCAACGCTTGCAAAACACCTTAATGCGCTCATAACTCCGACTGAAGGTACGGTATGGGTTGACAGCCTTGACACATCCGACGAGCTGAATACTTTAAAGATAAGACAGACGACCGGGATGGTATTCCAAAATCCCGACAATCAGATTATCGCTGATGTCGTAGAGGAGGATGTGGCGTTTGGCCCTGAAAATATGGGAGTTCCGACTGAGGAAATATGGGAGCGCGTCAACAAAAGCCTTATGACGGTTGACATGCTTGAAAGGAGAAGCGACTCGCCAAACCATCTCTCGGGAGGCCAGAAACAGAGGGTTGCGATAGCGGGCGTGCTTTCGATGAGGCCAAGGTGTATAGTACTCGACGAGCCGACAGCGATGCTTGACCCGGCAGGAAGACGCGATGTTATAGACGCAGTTACAAAGCTCAATAAAAAAGAGGGAATAAATATAATACTGATAACTCATTATATGGAGGAGATAATTCATTCTGACAGAGTGTTCGTAATGAATAAAGGAAAAATAGTTATGGAGGGCAGTCCCTCATATATATTTGAGAGAGCGCCGGAGCTTGAGGAATATGGACTGGGACTGCCCGCCGTAACGCGTATTGCGCATATATTGAGGAATGGCAATATAAACATTCCGGCTGACGTTTTCTCGCCTGATGAGCTTGTAAGCTGTATTTTGGAAAATTTGAGGCAATACGGATGTTAAGGATGAAAATTTTTATAATTTTTGAGGAGTTTTTGTCATGCAGATAATTGTTGACCATCTTAATTATACATACAGCAAAGGATTGGTTTATGAAAGAAAGGCTCTGGACGATATAAACCTTGTAATAAATAGGGGCGAGTACGTATGTATTATAGGGCATACCGGGTCGGGAAAGTCTACATTAATACAGCTGCTTGACGGTTTGTTAAAACCGGACTCAGGCACTATATATTTTGATGGAAAAGATATATTTGACGGCGATTATCAGCTAAAAAATCTGTGCGGCAGGGTTGGGCTCGTGTTCCAGTATCCGGAGTACCAGTTGTTTGAGACAAGTGTTATAGAGGATGTGAAATTCGGACCACGCAACATTGGCATGAGTAGCCTTGATACGGATGTGGCATCGTATGAGGCCCTAAAAATGGTAGGAATAGGCGACGAGCTTCTAGACGTGTCTCCGCTTGAGCTTTCCGGCGGGGAGAAACGAAGGGTCGCGATTGCCGGTATACTTGCAATGAAGCCAGAGGTAATTATTCTCGACGAGCCTACGGCCGGGCTTGACACAAAGGGTAGGAACGATATACTTGAGCTTGTAAACAGGCTTAACCGTGAAAATAATATTACAGTTATTCTTGTATCTCATAATATGGAGGACGTAGCAAAATATGCGGACAGAGTTGTCGTAATGGCCGAGGGAAAAATCTATTCTGACGGAACTCCGAAAGAGGTGTTTGCAGACTACAGAAGCCTGAGGGAAGTTGGGCTTGATATTCCTGAGGGGATGTATATTATTGAAAGACTCAGAGAGGCCGGAATACCTGTCAGAACTGATATTATGACGGCTGAGGAAGCCGCGGCAGAAATACTTAGATTTATTAGCGAGGAGTCATAATGTTAAAAGAGGTGACAATAGGAAAATATTATCCGGCACAGTCTGTCATACATAAACTTGACCCAAGGGTTAAGCTGGCCGGAACTATATTATTTATAATATCACTGTTTCCATACAGCACGGCTGAGGTATATTTGATTGCGTCTTTATATCTGGCGTTGATGATAAAAATATCGCGTATTCCGGTCGGATATATGCTAAAGGGACTGAGGCCGGTAATAATTCTTATTATTTTTACAGCGGTATTTAGTTTGTTTCTCACTCCGGGAATTGACGTCGTATTCACAATCGGCAGTGTGCATATAACGCGGAGTGGATTAAAAAAGGCGGTGTTTATGGTTCTCAGGCTTATTTATCTGATAATGGGTTCTTCGCTGCTGACGTACACGACAACGCCAAATCAGCTTACTGACGGTATCGAGAAAGCCTTGAAACCCCTGAACAGGATTAAAATACCGGTGCATGAATTTGCCCTTATGATGTCGCTGTCGATGCGCTTTATTCCGATTCTTATGGAGGAGGCAGAAAAAATAACTAAGGCACAGTCTGCCAGAGGAGCGGATTTTGAGCAGGGGGGGTTTGTAAAGAAAGCGAAAAATATTATTTCAATAATTGTGCCGCTGCTTGTATCGGCGACGAAGAGGGCTGGCGACCTTGCGCTTGCGATGGATGCCAGATGCTATCACGGCGGAAGTAACAGGACGAAGCTGAAGCCGCTTAAGTATTCTTTCAGGGATTTTGCGGGATATGTTATTGTTATATTTTATTTTGCGCTGATAATTGCTTCGGGACAAGTGGATTTTATAGGATATTGAATAACAGAAAAATAATAATATAGTACGCTAGTTGTGTAATATAAGACAATATTATAAGCAGGTGTTTTGCAGCCGCCGCCCTTAGCGGGGGTTTTCGAGCTTAGCGCCGCAGCGGGCGGCAATCAGCGCAAGCGTGCCTGCGTTGAAGGTCAAATTCCTTATTATGTAAACAGGAACGGCATTTTGACTTTCTAACCTTGGAAACATAACGATATTGTCACTTACAGAAATACAGTAATATTTAGATGAAATATTAATTATGGTGGATGAAATGAAAAGAATTATGCTTATAGTTGCGTATGACGGAACAAATTATCACGGTTGGCAGATGCAGCCGAATGCGGTTACAGTTGAACAGGTATTAAATGGGGCGCTTTCAAAACTTCTGTCAGAGGAAATTGAAGTTATAGGAGCCAGCCGGACTGACGCCGGGGTACATGCAGAGGGTAATGTAGCTGTGTTTGACACTGGGACAAAGATTCCTCCGGAAAAGATAAGTTTCGCTGTTAACAGAATGCTTCCAGACGACATAGTAATACAGGAATCATTTGAGGTGGAACCGGATTTCCATCCGAGAAAATGCGACAGTATCAAGACATATGAATACAGGATTCTTAACCGAAATTTTAATTTGCCGGTTAAGGGAAGAAATTCGTATCATTTTCACCGCAAACTTGACATAGACAAAATGAGGGAGGGAGCGGCGTATTTTGTCGGCAGGCATGATTTCAGAAACTTTTGCTCATCCCATACCCAAGCCAAATCTACTGTGCGGATAATATATTCATTTGATATAGACGAGGACGGCGACGAGATTGTACTTACAGTTAGCGGAAACGGATTTCTCTACAATATGGTCAGGATGCTGACCGGAACGCTGCTTGACGTCGGGACGGGGCGTATGGCTCCTGAAAAGATTCCAAAGCTTTTGGCCGCCGGAAAGAGAGTACATTCGCCCAATACAGCGCCGGCCAGGGGGCTGACGCTTGTCAGGATAGAGTATTTGGAGTGAGGGAACAGGACTATCGTTTAAAGTTAATATTTTACCTAGCTCAACGGCGCCAATTTGAAACGGGTTCACTAAAACCAAGACATATCGACATTGGCCGGAACTATAAAACGATAGTTTGAAAATTGGCCTGAAGTTTATACAATTATCAGTTGTATTGTTCATTGATATCGTATCAGTTTTAATCAGTATGATACAAACTTTATTTCCATCAATATCATACCAGTTTTAATCAAAATATTATAAGCTTTATAAATGCAAATAGATTAAAATATATTTATAATATTGTTGATGAATAAGGAGGAAATAATATGGGCCAGCTTTTAAAGAAAGTTTTAGCGTATACGCTAATTGCAGCCGTGGCATTGCCGACGGCCGGCGGCAGACCGCAGACTGCGGCGGCAGAAAACACATATGCACCTACAATGAATATTGATATGACGGACGAACTGGGTGAAATCATGCACGGTGCGTCAGGTTTTCTTTACGGAATAAGCAGTGAAGATGTTCCAACCATGAACCTGATAACGCCGTTAAAGCCTAAAGTGCTTGCCACAAAGGGGGCGCTTGGCACAGAACACCCGTATGCGGACGCCCTTGATGTAGCGGAAACATTTCTTGAATCGGGCGGTCAGATGGTTCAGATGTATAACAGCAACTTTTATGCTATATTTGGGCCTAAGCAGTTTTATCAGGACTATGTCGTACAGTTTAAAGAGGTAATTGTTCCGTATGTTACGGAATGGAAGAATAACTGGAAGAAAAAACACCATCACAATCCCGAAACAGGACTTGACGATCTGGGCCTTAATATTGACAAGGCGCTTGTCTACCTTCCTATTAACGAGGGAGACTCAAACAGAAGCAAGATTGAGGGCGAAGATTTCAGACAGGTGTTTGAGGCATACTATAAGGCAATCAAAGAAGTCGACCCGCTGGCAACGGTCGGCGGCATGAACCCTGCGGAGTATTCATGGACACATGTCCCGCCGCAGTGGCAGTGGGACGGCTGGCATACATGGCTTAGTTATCTCTATGACAACGAAGCGCTGCCTGACGTCATCACATGGCATCAGCTTGAAAGAAATGAAAACAGATACAAAAACGATATCGACGAATTTTCCCATCTCAGGAATATATTCGCAGGCGAGGGGAATGAAGACGAGCCATACGGAAAAGTAAATAATGTGAACGTCAATAAAATTCCGGCCGATACCCCTCCGATTGTCATAAACGAAATTGCGCAATCCGACGAATGCGGCGTTCCGGGTGCGCTTGTAAGTTGGATGGGACGTCTCGAGGACGCAGAGGCTTACGGCTGCCTGCCGTTTTGGCATCAGGCAGATAACCTGAACGACCTTGCGGCCGATGCAAATGAGGCAAACAGCGCATGGTGGCTTTATAAATGGTATGCGGACATGGAAGGCCAGAGATTAAAGATAACTACAGACGATAAATATTCAGGATTATACGGAGTTTCAACAATTGATAAAAAAGCCAGAAAGGCAACCGCTCTATTTGGCCTTGGCAGTGAAGACGGGGATGCAAAGATTATTATGCAGGATATTGACCGGACAGATACGTTTGCCGGTGCCAAAAAGGTTCACGTAAAAATAGACGCCGCATATTTCAAGGGTTTTAACAGCGCAAGCGAACCGGAAACCGTACTCGAAGGCGCCGTTGCACTCTCTGATGGGGACCTTATAATTGAGATGAATGATATACTGCGTTCCACAGGATACAGGCTGACCGTAACTCCCGCACAGGAAAATGAAGAAATAGGAAAGCTAAAGACCGGTCCGTTTCACGCAATATACGAGGCAGAGGAAGCAAAGAGAATCGGAACAGGACTTGGGGTAGTGACAAGCGCAAAATATTTTCTGTCAGGTCCCCGTGTCAGTGAAGCGACAGACGACAAAAATCAAATTGGCGGCAGCGGACTTAACAACTTTAATGAAAACAGAGGTATTGAGTATGAAGTGGAAGTTCCTCAGGCCGGAAGATATAAGCTTGAATTCATATACGGAAATCAGGTTGGAATGGACCGGGGAAATGAAACGAAACATAAGCCTGTAAACCGTATGCAGCTGCTGACAATTGACGGCGAAGAATCTGATATGATACTTAAAAACACAATGGAAAAAGAGTGGACTGCCATCTATACCCGATATGTGGACTGGGAAAAAGGAACGCACAGCATAACAATTATGGGAGATTCGCGGACATCTGAGGGCAATATTATGCAGGACGCCCTGCACGTTACGGCTGTCGGGGAATACGGAAAAGATACCACGGTGTACGATAAAGTATTCGAGGCGGAAGAAGGCGACTTTGCATTTAACGCCCTTCATCCGGGAGAGAATCCCGTGCAAATTAAAAATGATGCCGCAGGTTATACAGGAAACGGTTATGTAAACGGGCTTAACAAAAAAAGTGTGAAAGACGGCGGCGGAGTCCGGTTTGAAGTCATCGTAGAAAAGAGCGGGCTTTATAATATTGATTTGAGATACCGCTCAGATTCTTCAGGAAAAGCATCCATATATATCGGTAATGCAGCAAGGGTGTTTGACGGTAATAAAAAAGAAATCGGCGTTACCAATACAAAAGGTACCTGGATGAATACCGGGGCCGCCATATATCTGCAAAAAGGCGTGAATATTATTGACGTCGACGCTTCGGTGGACATACTGCTTGACAGCCTGAACGCAAAAGAGTGGGGCGAAGGGAAAAAATATTCTCAGGAATTTGACGCAGTTGATACGATTCCTGCGGGTGCAAAACAGACAGATATAGAATATGACGTTTGGTCCGTAAGATGGAATGAGGATTATAAGGATACTGTATACGCAGGACTGTTAAACGGTGCAGAGCCATATGCATCCCAAAACAAGGTTGACAAGATTGCAGATGCCGGACTTACCCCTGACGGCGAACAGATTTCTTATGTTGTGGGACGCAGCCTTTCGGGGGATGAAAATGCGGAAAACGACGTTGACAAATATCTTGAATTTGAAGTTTCCGTACCGGAGGCCGGCAGATATGCCATGCAGTTATTCCATTCAAACGATGAGATTTTTGGAACACATGGCTACAATACGAAAATAATTGATAAATTTGCCAATATCAAAGTAAACGACGGAGAGGCTGAAAGATACTTCTTCATCAATACAATTTCCCGCGATACATTCAAGGAAAAAACAGTATATATTGATTTGAAGGCGGGTAAAAATAAAATTAAAATATTCAACGATAACAGCTGGAAGGTTATGAAAGGGCTTGACGATGGACAGGCAAAAGCCGCAGGACTTCCCGACTGGAGGGACGCGGACCCTATAGAAGAGACAAGCGGAAGCTACAGCAGCTTTTATTATGACAAACCGGGAAATATACCAATTGTAAATTCACTGCCGAATTTCAGCAAATTTGTTGTAACTCCCGTATTTGTCGGGGGCACCGCCATAGAAGAAGCTCCTAAAAACAATGAGGACAAACCGGCGGTAACTCCTACTCCTGCCCCGGTTCCCGAAAAAGGAAGTTCTTTTACGGCAAAAAAGAACTCCTATAAGATTGTTTCGGTCAACGCTGATAAGAAAACAGGAACCGTAACAGTTAATAAGACTGCCGCAAACAAAAAGCTAAGAAACGTAACGATACCGGACACTGTTTCCAAAGACGGTTATACTTATAAGGTTGTAAGCATTGCAAAGAATGCATTCAAAAACAACAAAAAGGTTACTAAGGTTAAGATTGGAAAATATGTTAAAAAAATCGAAGACGGCGCGTTCAGCGGCTGTAAAAAACTTGTTTCGGCCGTTACGGGCGAATCGCTTACAAAAATCGGGAAAAATGTATTTGCAAATGACAAAAAGCTGAAGACAATAGATTTAAGAAAAAGTAAGAAACTAAAATCTGTCGGTTCCGGAGCATTTAAAGGTATATCGAAAAAAGCACTAGTAAAGGCGCCGAAAAAAAAGATAAAAGCGTATAAAAAGTTTTTGAAAAAAGGCTCACTGGCAAAATCAGTGAAAATAAAATAACGGCAACATATAACCCACTATAACAATAGGTTAAAATAATATTTTATGGAAGCGTTTTAATATAAGTTTAGCTCAACGGCGCCAATTTGAACCCGCCGAGGACGGCGTATTTTGGCGAACTACTGTGTTTTTCGTTCTTGTCTTGCGTCAGCAAGACTGCATCCTCCAGCCTTGTATTTCGCCAAAATTAACCATCCTTGGTCGAAAATTTCGCGCAAAATAGCAGTTTTCGAAACGGGTTAAAATTGGCGCCGTTGAGCTAGCTCCGGCACAGTTTATAGAGGAACTGATGAAAATTTAAAAGAACAAATTTAATTGTTGACACGCGTGGCGACATGTTATATAATATCAAAATGTGGCGTGATACGTGCTAATCGACCAAAGCCCCGGTAAGATTCAGTAATATATCACGTTTGACAGTGTAGATTCAGTTTTACTTTGAGGAGGGTATAAAGGATGAAAAGTTTTATGGCTAGTCCATCCACAATTGAGAGAAAATGGTACGTAGTTGACGCTACAGATCATACATTAGGCCGTCTTTCAGCAGAGGTTGCAAGCGTATTGAGAGGAAAGAGGAAGCCTATATTCACACCACATATTGATACAGGTGATTATGTAATTATTATTAATGCAGATAAAATCAAGGTTACAGGTAAGAAGCTTGAGCAGAAAATTTATTACAGCCATTCAGAGTATGTAGGCGGTATGAAAGAGACTACTTTGAAAGATATGCTTAAGAAGAAGCCTGAGTATGTTCTTAAACATGCTATCAAGGGAATGCTCCCTAAAGGACCTCTTGGAAGAGAAATGATTACTAAGCTTCATATCTACGCTGCACCGGAGCATCCGCATGCGGCTCAGAAACCGGAAGTTTTAGAAATTTCAGAGAAATATTAATGAGAGGTTGAAAGGAGGATATTAAATTGGCTACAGTAAAGTATTACGGAACAGGAAGAAGAAAGAGCAGTGTTGCAAGAGTATATCTTATACCTGGTTCAGGAAAGATTACTATAAATAAAAGAGATATTGATGATTATTTCGGTCTTGAGACTTTGAAGCTTATCGTTCGTCAGCCGCTTGAGCTTATAGGAGCAACAGACAAATACGATGTCATAACTACCGTTAAAGGTGGAGGATTCACAGGACAGGCCGGCGCAATCCGCCACGGTATTTCAAGGGCGCTTATTGAGGCCGACGCAGAGAACCGTCCTTCACTTAAGAAAGCCGGATTCCTTACACGTGACCCAAGAATGAAAGAAAGAAAGAAGTACGGCTTGAAAGCGGCAAGACGTGCACCACAGTTCTCGAAGAGATAATTTTACTACAATTTCAAAAAGCTTTAAAAACTCCCGGAAGTCCAGTATTTTCGGGGGTTTTCTTTATTTTCTAAGTGTTCAATAATTTTTATAAAACGTCATAAATTTTGCCATATAGCACCACTACAACACCAGTACAGCACCATTTATATATAGTTTCTGTGTTGTGTCTTGCGTAAGACTTTGCTAAAATGCTTAAAAGCCAGTAAACAAGGGAATTTGCAGTTAAAATCTCTGTTTATATGTTTCTTATCATGCAGGTTCTCAAAAAATATCATAGATAGCAAAGGGGCGAAGCTATGACACGAACATCATATAAAAATCAGCATATCAAAGAGCATTACGACAGAATAAACTTTGTTATTCCCAAAGGCGAAAAAGACAGGATAAAGAAAATATGTTCTGAAATAGGGGCAAGTGTCAATGAATATCTTTATATGCTTGTGTGTAATGACCTTGCGGACGGCACAAGCAGAATGGCAGAGAAGAAGCAGGGCTTTCATGCAGAACAGGAACGGATGTCATTAGAAGCTATCTACAGTGGTTTGAGAATGAGCCTTGCATCTGCATTTAATGAACATGAGTATTTCTCTTTAAATGATGTGATGGCAATAACCGGGGAGAGCCGGGAAGAACTTTTACAGCGTATAGAGCAATGCAGACAGGAATTAATAGAAGCCGGAGAAAACCCAGACGATTATTTCAAGCCTGTAGAGCCACAGAGGGCAGCAGTCTATTACTTTCCTAACGGTTTGCATTAACGGAATTTATTCTTGAATTTATCCGGGGATTATGCTATATTATAGATACAAAAGAGGAAACAAC
>CAOKVX010000019.1 GCA_948472945.1 uncultured Clostridia bacterium | reverse complement strand
AAGTGAAAGTTGATGGATAGGTAAAAATGTGTAAATTTTGCTATTTAATATAGAAAGAAAAATTTTTTATGGGCCGGAATAATCAGTTTCCGGCCCGCATTTTTTAGGTTTAGGGGGGTGCATTTAGGGGTGCATCGTTGAATTGTATCAATTTCGTTGTACCGATGAACCCGTGTCCTTGCGGTTATTATCCCGACAGGCTTAAATGTACATGCACCCCTCTTCAGATAAAAAAATATCTGGGCAAATTAAGTTATCCGCTGCTAGATAGAATAGATATAATAACTCAGGTACATACTGTGGAGTACGGCAGCATAATTAATATAAAGAACCGGTACGGGGAGTCGAGTGCACAGATAAGGAAACGGGTTGAAAGTGTTTTACATATACAGGAGAAAAGATTTAAAGGGGAAAATATTTACAGAAATGCGGATATGAGCGCAAAGCAGGTTAAAAAATACTGCAAGGTTGATTCGGCAACAAAAGAGTATCTTGCGCAGATGTATGAAAAAATGTCGATGTCCGCAAGGGGGTATCATAAAATACTGAAAGTTGCGAGGACAATAGCGGATATTGAATGTAAAGAAATTATCGAGCAAAAACATATAGAGGAAGCGGTTATGTACAGATGCACGGACAGGTTGTCTTTTTTCAGCGGAGGGTTAAAAGATGATAACTGAGGACGATAAATTATGGTACTGGTTCACAAACATTGAGGGCATCGGCAGGAAAACGCGCAATAGACTTCTTGACATATTTAGCTCACCCAAACATCTTTATGGTTCGGACGATGAAACTATAGATAAGATAACTGTTATCGAGGTAAAGAAGAGAAAAGCTCTGGCAGAGTCTATGAAACAATTTAAAACAAATGAACTTGAGGATATAATAAAATTGGGCATTAGTTTTATGCACAGAGACTCACCGGACTACCCTTCAAAATTTAAGGATATACCTGATATGCCGCATGCACTTTATCTAAAAGGCGCTTTCTGTCGCGAAAGTTCATATTCCGGTATATTTGATATGCCGTCAGCCGCGGTTGTGGGATCGAGGAAATGTACAAGATACGGATATGAGACGGCGTATAGGATTGGATATGGGCTTGCGGTGGCAGGGATTGCCGTAGTAAGCGGAATGGCAAAGGGAATAGATTCGGCTGCCCTAAGAGGCTGCGTTGACGCCGGAGGTCTTCCTGTGGCTGTGCTTGGCTGCGGGGTTGACATATGTTACCCGCAAAGTAACATAAACTTATATTCGGATATATGCAGAAAGGGTGTAATAATGTCAGAATATTCGCCGGGGACCGCTCCGCTGCGGGGATTTTTTCCGGAGAGAAACAGATTGATTTCGGGACTTGCAGATGTTCTTATAGTCGTGGAAGCCGGTGTCAAAAGCGGGACATTTATAACAGTTGATATGGCGCTTGAACAGGGTAAGGAAGTGTACGCGGTTCCGGGAAGAATTACGGACGGGCAGAGCAGTGGATGCAACAGCCTTATATCTCAGGGCGCTCATGTATTTTTGAATTTGGATGATGTGGTAAAATATGTTCAAGATGCAAACAAAAAATATAGGGAACATAATCGTATTTTAGATAAGAATTTGGAAAGCGCAATGAATAAAGATTATTTGATAAACGGTTTGCAAAACGGCACAGGAGAGAAAAATACAAAAACCGTGAACGACAATCTTAAACGACTGGAAGCTATGGGATATTATACGGACGCTGAGGTTTTGAATGAAAAAAAAGTATATTCAGCGGTAGGTGTTCTTCCAAAGCATATTGATATGATAGCGCGTGAGACAGGCGTTGGAATTGATGAGGTTATGCGGATAGTATGCAGGCTTGAATTAAAAAATCTTATAAAACATGCAGATAATAATTATTTTATTTTGAGTTAGTGAATATATTTATGAGGACAAGGAATTAATAATTTTCTTGCAAGCAGGGAAAAAATAGTGTATGCTAATCTATGTTTGTTCTGTGGACGAACATGATAATGATGAAAGTAAGTATTAATCAGGAGTGTAGATATGTCTAAGTACCTTGTTATTGTTGAGTCACCGGCTAAAGCTGAAACAATCAAAAAATTTCTGGGAAAGAACTATGAAGTTATGGCGTCTAACGGGCACGTCAGGGATTTACCAAAGAGCAGGCTTGGCGTAGATGTGGAAAATGATTACGAGCCAAAATATATTACTATACGAGGAAAGGGAGAACTGCTTGCAAAACTTCGCAAAGCGGCAAAGAAAGCAGATAAAGTGTATCTGGCGACTGACCCGGACCGTGAGGGGGAGGCTATATCGTGGCATCTTCTTGAAGCTCTTAGGCTGGACAACAGCAAAACAAGCAGGATAACATTTAATGAGATTACAAAAAATGCTGTAAAACAGTCGATAAAGGATGCCAGAGACATTGACATGAACCTTGTCGACGCACAGCAGGTAAGACGTATGCTGGACAGGATGGTAGGGTATAAGATTAGCCCTCTTCTGTGGGCAAAGGTAAAAAACGGACTTAGTGCGGGAAGAGTGCAGTCTGTGGCCCTGAGGCTTATATGCGACAGGGAAAAAGAGATAGACTCATTTATACCGAAAGAATACTGGAGCCTTGATGGGCTGTTTGGCAAGTCGGGAGACAGAAAACCGTTTAAGGCTCACTTTTACGGAAATGCAGACGGCAGGATTGAGCTTGACAACGAGAAGCAGGTTAACGACATTATCGATAAAATAAAGGGCTCCGAGTTTGAGGTGGGCGATATAAAGATTTCGGAGAGGGTTAAAAAGTCTCCAAAACCGTTTACTACAAGTACGCTTCAGCAGGAGTCGGCAAAGACGCTCAACTTTTCAACACAGAAGACAATGCGTATAGCGCAGCAGCTATATGAGGGAGTTAATATAAAGGGTTACGGAACTATAGGACTTATAACATATCTCCGTACGGACTCGACAAGAATATCAGAGGAGGCCGACAGTCTGTGCAGGGAATTTATTTCAGAGAATTATGGCGGAGAATATGTCATAACCGGCAGCGGGGAAGAAAAGAGCAAAAGGAAAATACAGGACGCACATGAGGCTATCAGGCCGACCTATGTTGATTTAACCCCTGTGAAAATAAAAGAACAGTTGTCCAGAGAACAGTTTAGGCTTTATCAACTGATTTGGAAGAGATTTGTTGCGAGCAGGATGGAATATGCAAAATATGAGACAACGTCAATAAAAATAGACGGCGGAGGTTACAGATTTACTGCTGTCGCATCTAAGGTGAAATTTGCAGGTTATCTTTCAGTCTATCAGTCTGATGAAGACAGGCAAGAGTCAGATGTCATTTCATCCAAGATTGAAAAGGGAATGAAGTTTTACGCCGGTGAATTTGAAAAACAGCAGCATTTCACACAGCCGCCGGCCCATTTCACCGAGGCATCGCTTGTAAAGACGCTTGAGGAGCTTGGTATAGGGCGTCCGAGTACTTATGCGCCTACAATCACTACGATTATTTCAAGAAGATATGTTGCAAAAGAAAAAAAGAACCTTTATGTAACCGAATTGGGCGAGATTGTCAACTCGATTATGGTAAGTGAATTTGCCTCGATAGTGGACGCTAATTTTACGGCCAACCTTGAAGGACTTCTCGACTGTGTTGAGGAGGGGACTGTCGCGTGGAAAACTGTTGTCAGGAATTTTTATCCCGACCTTGCGGTTGCAGTGGAAAAGGCTGAGGAGGAGCTTCAGGAAATTAAAATTGAGGACGAGGTCACGGATGACATATGTGATAACTGTGGAAGGAATATGGTTATAAAATACGGTCCGCATGGTAAGTTTTTGGCATGTCCGGGATTTCCTGATTGTAGAAACACTAAGCCTTATTTTGAAAAAATAGGAGTCACTTGCCCGGAGTGCGGCGGTGAAATAGCAATTAAGAAGACGCAGAAAGGCAGGAAGTATTACGGGTGCCTTAATCATCCTGAATGTGATTTCATGTCTTGGCAGAAACCGTCAGGAAAACTTTGCCCTGAATGTGGAAAAGTTATGGTAGAAAAAGGAAACAAACTTGTCTGCATGGATAATACATGCGGTTATATAGAAAAAAAGCCGAATTGATATGTTATTGTTGATACATTTTGTTGAATTTAGCTGTTTATTTTGTTGAATTTAACTGCTTGTTATGATATACTAAGGAATAGCTTGAACGAACAGGAGCATGAGATATGAGTGTTCAATTGTTGGATAGGACAAGAAAAATCAATAAGTTGTTACACAATAATACATCCGGTAAGTTTGTTTTTGACGACATATGTGCGGTTTTGGGGGATGTTTTACATTCTAATATTATCGTTTTAAGCAAGAAGGGAAAGATTCTCGGAATATATAACAGAGATGATGTGGAATGTCTTCAGGAACTTTTACAGAATCAGGTTGGCAGGCTTATTGATGTCACTCTCAATGAACGTTTTCTTAATGTGCTTTCAACAATGGAAAATGTCAATTTGGCTACATTTGGATTTGAAAGAGCAAGAGAGAATGGATATAATGCTATTATAGTTCCTATCGACATATCAGGTGAAAGGCTTGGTACGTTATTCATATACAGAATTAACAGTGAATTTACAATTGATGATATTATATTGAGCGAGTATGGCACGACTGTTGTTGGTCTTGAGATGATGAGGTCTGTCAAGGAAGAGGATGCTGAAAACATCAGGAAGAAACAGATAGTAAAATCGGTTATCGGAACGCTGTCATACTCTGAAATCGAGGCTATATCCCATGTCTTTGAGGAGCTTGGCAACAAGGAAGGAGTCCTTGTCGCCAGCAAAATTGCAGACAGGGTTGGAATTACCCGCTCGGTTATAGTTAATGCTCTGAGAAAGTTTGAAAGTGCCGGAGTGATAGAATCACACTCATCAGGTATGAAAGGTACATATATAAAAGTGATTAATGATGCAGTGTTTTCCGAACTGAGCTTGGAAAAGAAAGAATGAATGGATTCAGATTTTTTATAAAAGGATTTATGGGAAAGTCAGCTCATGAGTCCTTTGTTTGTGATTAGATTTTAAGGGGGATTATGTAATATGATAAGGACAGATGCTTTTAATTACGTCAATGTGCTGCAGAAAGCTGCTGACGCATCGTGGTACCGCAATGACGTTTTGGCAAACAATATTGCTAATGTTGACACGCCTAATTATAAAAGGAAAGATGTTCAGTTTGAAACATATCTGATAACTTCCCTTAGTGGAGGGGATTCTCTTGATTCGAATATAGCAAATGCAGATTTGGATGAACTTCAGCCTACTACATATGTAGACCAGTCTAATTTGAGCTACAGGCTTGACGGCAACAATGTTGACATCAACACTGAATCGGCGGAACTTGCAAAAAATCAGCTGAGATATTATACTCTTCTTGACTCCATGTCGCAGGAATTTAACAGACTTAAGGAAGCTATGGCAAGAACCTGACAGGCTTGGCTTGGTAAGATAAGAGCTTAACAATATTAGATTGAGCAGAACTTTTAGTTTTGCTTATATTTCATAATGGGAGGAATTATTATGTCAGTATTTGGAACAATGAATATAAGCGCTACGGGAATGACGGCACAGCAGACGAGGCTTGACGTCATATCGCAGAATATAGCAAATGTTAACACGACGCGTGATGCCGACGGCAATATTTATAAGAGAAAAACTGTTGTTTTCCATGAAAAAGATTTTACCAGTTTCAGCGATGTGCTTGGAGGTGCGACAGCTAACATAGGTAAGGGCGTAAAGGTACAGAAGATTGTGGAGGACAATGAGACTGCGTGCCGGAAAGTGTATGACCCGTCCAATCCGGATTCGGACGACGACGGTTATGTTACATACCCTAATGTCAACACGGTGACTGAGATGACTAACCTTATCGACGCAAGCAGGTCATATGAGGCTAATGTGACTTCATTTAACGCAACAAAAGCTATGATACAAAAAGCAATTGAACTTGGAAAATAAGGAGTGAATAAAATATGAATGTAATGGCTGTTAACGGACTTGAAAGTGTTTCAAGATATCCGGATAAGGTTAATGGCGTGTCAGATAAAGCCTCAAATGTTTCGTTTGAATCATTGTTTCAGTCAGCGATGGGTCTTGTGAAAGAGACGAACGGCTTGTCTAACAAGGCTGAGGAGGAAGAAATAAAGTTTGCGATGGGTATGTCCGACAGTATTGTGGATTTGCAGGCGGCTCAGAGAAAAGCTACTCTTTCACTCCAGTATACAGTTGCAGTCAGGAATGCTGTGCTTGATGCATATAAAGAGCTGATGAACTTACAGTTCTAATTAATTGTGGATTAATGCGCAGGGGGAATAATTGATGACTGATAGAGTGAATCAGATAAAAGAAAAGATAATGGACATGCTGAAAAAGTATACATTAAAGCAGAAGGTTATTGTCGGCTCGCTGATAGCAGCCATAGCGATTGCCATTCTTTTGGTGAGTTACTTTTCATCCAGGCCCGTATATGTACAGCTGGCTAAGGTAGATGATGCAAAAGCAGCTAGTGAGATAATTGAGGCGCTTGAAGGACAGAATATAAAGCACAGATACAGCGCCAATGAAAATTTTACGACTATAGAGGTTGAACAGGGAAGTCTGTCCGACGCAACGCTTCTTATTGAGAGCAGCGATGCGCTCAGCAGCGGAATGACTTGGGAGGATGCCCTTGACAATGATATGTCGACGACAACATCCGAAAAAAGGACCAAGACTAAACTTGCAATGCAGACGTCGTTGAGGAAAGCCCTTATGCAGTATGAAGGGGTACAGGATGCATCTGTTATGATATCGGTTCCTGAGGAGGATTACACTGTTCTTGCACAGGATAAGGATACTTCTGTTGCGGTTACGCTTACACTTGATACCGATTCTAAAATGAGTGTTGCAACAGCTAATGCAATGGCTCTTTTCCTTGCAAACGCGGTTGGAAATACCTCGACTGACAATATCGTAATTATTGATACCGCGGGCAACAAACTGTTCAGCGGTCTTGACGACAGCGGGCTTGGCGGTGATATTGAGAGCGCTGCAGAGTATAAGCTGAAGCTTCAGAACCAGATAGCTAACGATGTGGAGACTGTGCTTTTAAAATGCGGTTACAGCGACGTTGAAATAGGTTCAAGCAACATTGTATTTAATATGGATAAGGTCACTGAGCTTTACACGGAGTATTCCGTTGCCGAGGGAATGGAACAGGGTTATTACGGACATACATACAATTATAAGTCGACAGGAAATCAGACGAGCGGGGGTATTCCCGGAACTGATCCTAATGATGACGACACAGACACAATGCTTATGAACGACGGTTCATCTAACACACAGGTTACGCTTGACAAAGCGGATTATCTCCCTAATGAGAGACAGACTAACAGTGAATTTGAGGTTGGGGCCGTAAAGCCTGCCGAGTCGTCTATGGCAATTGTTCTTACGACATACAACATTGTACATGAAGAAGCTCTTGAGGAACAGGGTCTTCTTGAAGATATGACTTTTGAGGAGTACTGTGAGGCGAACAGTGTAAAAACAGAGGTGGAAGTGCCTGAAAATGTAGTTGACCTTGTCAGACAGACTACGGGAATAGCGGCAAATAACATTGCTGTGTCAGCGTATACAATGCCTATGTTTGAGGCGAAAGAGGAAACCTCCAGCGTGCTGTCGTCACAGAACATTTTGATGATAGTTCTTGCAATCCTTATTGTTGCGCTTCTTGTATTTGTTGTTCTGAAAGGAACTGCTCCGATGGAAGTTACAGAGCTTGAGCCTGAGCTTTCTGTCGAGGAGCTTCTGACAGCGACAAAAGAAAATCAGCCGCTTGAGGATATTGAATTTAATGAAAAATCAGAGGCTAGAACTCTTATTGAAAAATTTGTGGATGAAAAACCGGATGCCGTTGCGCAGTTGCTTAGGAACTGGTTCACTGAGGATTGGGGGTAATTAATAATGGCAGGCATGAAGATACAGGATTTAACCGGAGTACAGAAAGCCGCAGTACTGCTTATCGTGCTTGGTCCGGAAAAAGCGTCTGAGGTGTTTAAGCACCTCAAGGAAGATGAAATTGAGATGCTTACCCTTGAAATAGCGAATATAAGAAGCGTGTCTCCGCAGGTTAAGGAGGAGGTCGTAGACGAGTTTTATGAAATATGCCTTGCCCAGCAGTATATTTTGGAGGGCGGTATCGGATACGCCAAAGACCTTCTTGAAAAAGCTCTCGGTTCAGAAAAGGCTAATGAAGTTATCGGAAAGCTCACGGCTTCACTTCAGGTTCGTCCTTTCGAGTTTGTGCGAAAGACGGATGCAAGTCAGCTTTTGAACTTTATACAGGATGAGCATCCGCAGACAATTGCGCTCATTTTATCATATCTGTCCGCATCACAGGCTGCCGTAATTATAGGAGGGCTTGCGCCGGATAAGCAGACTGATGTTGCAAAGCGTATAGCGCAGATGGATAGAACATCGCCAGATGTAATTACCGAGGTTGAAAATGTTCTTGAGCAGAAGCTTGCGTCGCTTGTAAATCAGGATTACACGATAGTCGGCGGAGTGGATTCTATCGTAGATATACTTAATACAGTCGACAGGGGTACAGAAAAACATATTATGGAAACCCTTGAAATTGAAGAGCCTGAACTTGCAGATGAAATCAGGAAGAAGATGTTCGTATTTGAGGATATCCTTTCACTCGACGACAGGTCGATTCAGCGTGTTCTCAGGGAGGTTGACAATAACGAGCTTGCAATCGCCCTTAAAGCTTCAAATGATGATGTTAAGGATGTTATATTTAATAACCTTTCAAAACGTCTTGCTACTATGATTAAGGAGGATATGGACTTCATGGGTCCTGTTCGTATGAAAGATGTTGAAGATGCGCAGCAGAAGATTGTTAATATAATCAGGAAACTTGAAGATACCGGTGAGATTATTATCTCCAGAGGCGGAGGTGACGAGATAGTTGTCTAATGTCATTAAACCTGTGTATTTTAATGTGGACAGAACTGCCAAAAAGGTTATAGAGACAGACCACATTTTGAAAGAACTGCCTGAATTTTCTGAAAACAAAGAACTGCCTGAAGGGTTTGAGTTTGTGCCCGGAATCAATGTGATTAACATTGATGACATTATAGAAGAACAGAAAAACAATGTCGAGGCCAACGCCTCGGGAATTATCTCTGATGCAAAGAGTGAGGCTGACAGGATTATTGAGGAGGCGAAAGCAGAGGCCGAGGCAATAAAGAGCGCTGCTCATGAAGAAGGATACAAGAACGGGTATAATGAGGGGATTGTCAAGGCGTCTGACGAGCTGGAGGTTATGAAACAGGAGCTCGCGGACAGGGAATCTGTCATGCAGCAGGAGTATGATGATATTATTAATGAGATAGAGCCGCAGTTTGCTGTTATTATAGGTGATTTAATTGAAAAAATAACCGGTGTAATTATAGAGGAGACTGATGTGCTTCATTATCTTGTTGACAGAACTGTAAAGAATATGCCTGTGTCAGATGTTTATTATGTACATGTCTGTCCTGAGGACCATGCGACTCTTGCGGCATATAAGGACAGTCTCAGGGCGTTTGTTCCCGAGACTTCGGTATTTGATATTGTTGAGGACGCTGCCCTTACAAGGAACAAGTGTGTGGTCGAGACTTCTACGCACATGATTGATTGCAGCCTTGATACGCAGCTGAACAACCTGAAACAGGAGCTGCGTTTATTATCTATTAGTTAAAGGTGGTCATTAAGTTTGCAACAAATAATTATGATGGATAAATATCGTCAATTAGTTAACCGTACATATGAAACAAAACTTGGCAAAGTAGTCAAGGTTGTCGGTCTTACAGTAGAGTCGATTGGCCCTGCTGCAAAACTTAATGATTTATGTCATATTATATCTTTGGACGGAAGCCAGTTTGTCGAGGCAGAGGTTATAGGTTTCCGTGACGACAGAGTATTGCTGATGCCGTTCGGACAGACGACCGGAGTTGGCCCGGGCAGTCGGGTTGAAAACACGGGCGAGCCGCTTAAGGTGTCCGTAAGTGATGAGCTTCTTGGCAAGGCGCTTGACGGACTCGGCAATCCGATTGACGGCACGGAAATAAACACTTCGGAATATTATTCGGTGGAAGAATCGCCGCCGGACCCAATGAGCAGACAATTAATTGAAAATGAACTGTCGCTTGGCGTAAAAGCCGTAGACGGACTTATTACTATTGGAAAAGGGCAGCGTATCGGAATATTTGCGGGCAGCGGCGTAGGTAAAAGTACGCTCATGGGAATGTTTGCGAGAAATACTAAGGCGGATGTCAACGTCATAGCACTTATCGGGGAGCGAGGCAGGGAGGTGCGTGAATTCATAGAGAGGGACCTAGGTCCGGAAGGAATGTCGCGTTCGGTTGTCGTAGTGGCAACCTCGGATAAGCCTGCGCTAATCAGAAATAAGGCGGCTAAAACTGCAACCGCAATAGCCGAATATTTTAGGGATCAGGGCAAGGACGTCCTGCTTATGATGGATAACCTTACCAGGTTTTCAATGGCGCAGAGAGAGATTGGACTTGCGTCGGGAGAGCCGCCTGTTACAAGGGGATATCCGCCCAGCGTTTATGCGGAGATGCCTAAACTGCTTGAGAGGGCCGGCAACGGAAAAAAAGGTTCCATAACCGGAATATATGCGGTACTGGTTGACGGAGATGATTTCAACGAGCCTATTTCCGATACTGCCAGGGGTATTCTTGACGGTCATATAGTTCTGTCAAGAAAAATGGCCCAGAAGAATCATTATCCGGCTATAGATGTGCTTCAGAGCATTTCCCGTGTAATGTCTTCAATTGCTTCTGATAACCACAAGAAAAATGCAGGTATTATGAGAGAGGTTTTGGCCTCATACAATGACGCCGAGGACTTGATAAATATAGGAGCCTACAAAGCGGGGTCGAACCCCAAAATAGATTATGCGATAAGTAAAATTGATGAGGTTAATGCATTTTTATGTCAGCAGACTTATGAAAAAGTCGGATTTGACGACGCTGTAAGTCAGATGAATGAGATTTTTGCCGAGTGACGGATTGTGGGAGATGGTTAGATGTCAAAGTTTGTTTTCAGGCTTGATAATATACTGAGGCTCAAGGAGAAAGTTGAGGAACAGGAAAAGATTAACTTTGGAAATGCTCAGGCTGTTCTCGACGAAGCTGTTGATTTGTACGAGGAGCTTCTTGAAAGAAAAGACGGGGCCGAGAACAATCTGAGAAATATGTTAAATGAGTGTGCGTCGGTTCTCGACATAAGACAGGCAGAGAGCGGCGTCAGCATAATAAAAATGTACTGCCGGACGCAGCTTATGAAAGTAAGGCAGGAGGAAAAAAATGTTGAAGAGGCGAGAATTAAGCTTGAAGAGGCGATGACAGATCGCAAAATCTATGAGAAGCTTAAGGAAAATGAATTTGAAAGATACAAGCAGGAGATGCAGAAAAAAGAAAGTCTGGAGATTGACGAGCTTGTTAGTTATAAATATTCTCCAAATACAATATCAGAGGTGAGATAATTGGCAAAAGAAGATAAAGAAAAAAAAGAAAGCGGCGGAATAGTTTCAGCTGTTATAGTGCTTGTAATAGTTTTTGTTTGGCTTGCTATATTTGCAGCCCTGATTAAATTTGACGTAGGGGGATTCGGAAGCGATATATTATATCCTGTCTTAAAGGACGTTCCTATAGTTAACAAGATTTTACCTGAAGTACAGGACGACAATTCGCAGAGTACAAATAACAATGGGAAATATACGAATCTGGCACAGGCGATTGAACGTATTAACGAGCTTGAAAACATACTGGCCTCCCAGGGAAGTAACACGGCAGCCAATACGGATTACATAGAACAGCTGGAGCAGGAAGTAAGTAACCTTAAAGTGTACCGTGACAGTCAGGAAGCGTTCGAACAGAGAGTGCTTGAATTTGATAACGAGGTAGTGTTCGGCAATAACGCTCCGGATATAGAGGAGTATAAGAAATATTATGAGGAGATATCGCCTGAAAATGCGGAGGAGATATATGCACAGGTAGTTGAACAGTACCAGTATGACGCCAGAGTAAAATCTCAGGCCGAGACATACGGAAAGATGGAGCCTGCGGATGCGGCGCGCATACTTTCAGGAATGACTGCGGGAGACCTTGACCTTGTGGCAGGAATACTCAGCGGTATGAGTTCGTCGAAGAGTTCGCTTATTCTCGCCGAGATGGAGGCTGAGACGGCAGCTCAGATAACGAAGAAGATGACATATACAAAATGACATATTCGCATATACATCCGTACGCGTGAGGATAAAGAGCCGTGCGGCTGCGAATGTGTTAAATGTTTGTTAAAAATATGTTTTGGGCTAAAGTTTTATAAAAGACTTGCCGATATAATGCATGTATTAAGTATATTTTGATATATATGTATGAAAGGAGGGGAGAGGATGACGGCACAGGGAGTTACAGGAAAAGGTTTTGTCAGTTTTGTGGATGCAGGCGGTTCAGGATCTGCGCGCGTTGAGCGCACGGGAAGCGGAAAAGCATTTGACAAATATATGAGCAGGAACGGTGTCGGCAACAATTCAAAATCTGATGCGGCGCCCGGAAACCGCGGCGGAATAAATAAGTTTGTGGCCACAGATAAAGTGCCGGCACAAAAAGATTCATTTGCGGCGGAAGAAATAAAAGCCATGAATGAAGAGCTTAATGTAATAAAAGTAGATTTTATGGATGGCAGAATTACGGTGTCCATTGAGATTGAGGACGGCGACGACGAGCTTAATCTATTCGGAGCAGATATTGACGAACTGTTGAAGCAGATAAAAGACTATCTCAACAGCAGGATGGATATATCTGAAAAAGAAATAGAGAGAGCTTTTTATGAGAGCGGACTAAACGCTTTTTCGTTACTGAATATGGATAACCTGCAACAGTTTTTTGTCAGGCTCAACGGGATGGAAGACTTTTCTGAGGTGTTGACAGACAGCGCGCTGTCCGATGCGTGGAACAGTCTCGTTGCCGATATGACGGAGCTCAAGCTTATGCTTGGCGGCGGAGCGGCGGTGGATGCGTCTGTACTTGGAAAATTGTCTGAGAATGATAATATTTTTGAGGCAGTCAGAAAATATCTTGCTGAGATGTCAAAAACGGGAACTGAGGATACGCAGATTTCCGGGAATATAAATGTATCGGAGAACGCTGTGCAGAATAACGCAATTGACGGTAATATGCAGATGAACGCTGCTGACGGCGGCGGAGAGGGATTATCCGGAGGTTTCGGCGAATCTGAATTGAATTCGGGAGTAGAGAGAGAAAACAACAGACAGCCGGCGGCGTTTAATGAAAGTTTGTTTGAAACATTTATAAACAATGTGCAGGAGAGCGTTGCAGATTCGGAAAAGTTTGACCATAATCAGATACGTCAGATAAGGGATGTAGCTTTTCAGATAGTTGAGGGCGTAAAGGCTAATGTCAAGGCGGGCGCGTCGTCGATTGAAATTCAGCTTAATCCTGAATCGTTAGGTAAGGTTAATGTTGCTCTTGAACTTAAAGACGGCATTGCGACTGCCAATTTTATTGTCAGAAACGAGATGGCGCGAATTGCGGTTGAAAGCCAGCTTCAGACGCTTAAAGATGCATTTGAGGAACAGGGCCTTAAGGTTGAGGCTGTTTCGGTTACCGTTTCAGATTTTTCGTTTGAGCAGAGGAGACAGACCTTTGCGGAACAGGAAAATGAAAGAGGCGGCAGGAATGGAAAGAGACGTGTCGACGCGGGCAGAGTGGAATTGGCTGAAGAAAATGCGGCGGCAGACGAAAACAGTGAAACGCAGACGGAACAAATTGAACAGGGTATTAATATAACTGCATAGAAAGGAGGAAATGTTATGGCATTTTCGGCATCAGATGTGAATTCTATTGTGAATGGAACACTTGTTGATAAGTCTTCACAGGAGGCAGAGGCGAAAAAAAAAGATAATACGCTCGGCAAAGAGGCTTTTCTGCAGCTGCTTGTAACACAGATGAAGTATCAGGACCCGCTTAATCCGGCAGACGATACTGATTTTATTGCGCAGCTGGCACAGTTCTCATCTTTGGAACAGCTTCAGAACCTTAACCAGTCGTTTTCCGATACGGGAGCCCTCAATATGGTAGGCAAGACAGCAACCGTGAAATGGGAGGACTCAGACGGCAGGGAGCGCACTGTTACCGGCGTTGTAGATTTTGTTACAAAGCAGGGCAGTAAGATGAAAGTTAGTATTGACGGAAAACTGTATGATGCTGAGGACGTATCTTCAATATATGACGATATGTATATTGTATCAAAGAAACTGCCGACCGTGGAGGCACAGGATGCAGTGTATTCAAAGGATAAACCTGAAGATGTTGTCATATCTCTTGATTTGGGCAAAGACGAATATGCGGCTTCGGGAGTTGCGGTGCTGATTGGTGATACTACAATAGATTCAAAGTACCTCAAGTACAATGACGGTAAACTCACAATTGACAAAGAGGCAATGAAAGACCTTGAGTCTGGACTTTACAAAGTGGCGTTTGTATTTTCGAATGCAATCTACACGACAGTGGCGGATAAGGTTACGCTTGAAGTTAAAGAACCAGAGGCTGCTGAGTCTGAGTAAGGGGATTCATAACAAGGAGGTTGCTATATGAATTTGACAGGCGGTTCGTTTTCATCTATTGAACAGGCGGCCGGCATAATAAAACATAAGCCTGCGGGAAAAGCAAACAGCGCTAATGTTAAACCGGAGGTTTCATTTGGCGAGGTGTTTGGCAGCGCACAGGTGAAATTTTCTAAGCATGCCAACGAAAGGCTGGCAATGAGAAATATTGAGCTTGATGACAGCCAGATTGAAAGGCTTGAAGATGGAATGAACAAGGCGAGGGAAAAAGGTCTTAAAGACCCGTTAGTGATGGTTGACAACATTGCGTTTATCGTAAACGTAAAAAGTAACACTGTTGTGACGGCGGTCAATAATGCCGGTAAGTCAGTGTTTACTAATATTGATGGAGCAGTAATAAGTTAGCATTAATAAGTAAAAAGGTAAATATACATTCATAATTATACGGCAGGAGCCGGACCTTACGGAGGCTCATATTCCTGACTGACAGATGGAATATTATTATAGAATGATTATGAATTGTTAAACCTGAAAATTAGGGAGGAAATTCATTATGATGAGAGCACTTTATTCTGGTGTGTCGGGAGTTAAAGTACACCAGAGCAGAATGGATGTTATCGGTAACAACATTGCGAATGTTAATACTATTGGATTCAAAGGCAGCGTGGCAAATTTTTCTGACGTTTACTATCAGACTACGTCGAGCGCTACGGGACCTAACCTTGAGACCGGTACGGCAGGTACGAATGCGATGCAGATAGGTCTCGGTGCGGACCTTGCGGCAATAACTTCCAACATAACTACGGTAGGAGGAACACAGAGAACCGACAGGAATCTTGACCTTATGATTAACGGGGAGGCATTTTTTATAGTTGATTCCGGCGGAGAGACATGTTTTACGCGCTCGGGCGCGCTCAATGTAGATACGAACGGAACGCTTTACTGTGTGTCAAACGGCGCAACTGTGCTCGGATGGCAGGCTGACGACAACGGAAATATTATAAAGGATACGGTTTCATCGCTTTCCGTAATGTCGGATGACAGGATGACGTCGCCGCCTACGGCTACTACAAAGGCAAGGCTTACCGGTAATATCGACCAGAATGACAAACAGGTTGCTTTTGACGATACTGCAGACGGTTATCCTATGACAATCAGTTTCTATGACAACCTTGGCAACAGCTATATGGCTAAGCTTAATCTTATGCATGCGGATGCGAACAGTATGAATACTTACAGGGTTTCGTTTGGGGATTTGACGAACTCAAAGGGAGAGTCGATGCTTTATACCGTAGATTATGATGAGCTCGGAAATAAGATATATAAGGAAAAAAATCCAAAGCAATATATATCGTTTGGCGGTGAAGTATACGACTATACGGTTGACGAGGCCAGCGGAGAGATTACATGGAATCCTGAGAAGTCTAATATAATCCTCACTTTCAACGGCTCGACCGGCGAGTTCATGTCTGTCGGAAAGGAAGGAGAGGAAGGCGGAGAGACGGTTGACTTGGTATTTAATCCCGGAGCGGCGGGCAATGGAGAGGGAAACGATCCATTCCCGATACAGGGTATTAATATAGACTTTTCAAAGATTACTATGTACGGCGGGGCTACAAAGATTAACGGACTGAAAGGCACGGAGGATGGAACGGGTTCCGGTAACACTGCGGGAAATCTTTCAGGATTCACAATTCAGGGTGACGGAAAGATATACGGCGTTTACAGCAACGGTTCAGAGAGGTTGTTTGGACAGATTGCGGTTGCCACTTTCGCTAACCCGTCGGGTCTTGAGGCTGTTGGAGACAGTCTGTACAGGACTACGCTTAACTCGGGAGAGTTTGACGGTATAGGAGTAGACCCGTCTACTGTTAAGGGATTTACCACCGGAGCGCTGGAAATGTCAAACGTGGACCTTGCAAATGAGTTTACTACGATGATTACGACACAGAGAGGTTTTCAGGCAAATTCAAGAATAATCACCACCTCGGATACGCTTCTTGAGGAACTTGTAAACCTCAAGAGATAAGTATGGCTTATAGCCTGATTAGTTAAAATTTAATGCAACGAGACTCTGAAATTTTTTCAGAGTTTAGTTGCGTTATTATCTGTAAAAATATTTTAAAATGTACTTTGCGAAATGTGTAATAATATGTTATAATTAGTTGAAATTTTGGAGTATAACCGGGCGGTCATATGGCGAGCCATATTTCCTGTCTGTGGAGGATGATTAGGTTTATGATAACATTAACCAGAATGAACGACACGGTATATACGCTTAATTCGGATTTGATTGAAATGGTCGAAGAGACTCCGGATACGGTTGTAACTCTGGTTTCCGGCAAGAAGTTTGTTGTCAAGGAGAGCAGGGAGGAGATAGTTGCGCTTGTCTGTGAGTACAAGCGTAAAATATCGTGTTTTTAAATATATATACATAATGTAAGGCGGTGACTTAATTTTGGATTTAGCTTCAATACTTGGTTTATGCGGATGTATATTCTGCGTGCTTTTTTCCATTATGAAAGATGACGTTACGGCTATCGGGGCTTTCATGGACGCGCCATCGGTATTGATTACCATTGGCGGTTCCCTCTTTTGTATGCTTACGATGTCGGGCTCAATAAAGGAGTATATTAATGGATTAAAGTCATTCCTGCTTGTGACTAAGACACAAGAAACAAATGAAGCAGAATTAATTGGCAAGATAATTGATTTATCCAATATTGCTCGAAAGGAAGGTCTTTTGGCTCTTGAAGAGGCTGCTACGAGCATTGATGATGATTTTATGAAGAAGGGAGTTCTTCTTATAGTAGATGGAACAGACCCTGAGCTTGTAAGGGATATACTTGAGACAGAGATGGTATGTATATCAGACAGGCATAAGTCAACAATTGGGTTTTGGGATAATTTTGCGGCGATGGGTCCTGCGTGGGGTATGATAGGAACCCTTATCGGACTTATAAACATGCTTAAGTCTCTTGATGACTTTGCAAGTATCGGACCTAACATGTCTGTTGCGCTTATTACTACTTTATACGGTTCGCTTGTCGCTAACTGGCTGTGTACGCCGGTTGCAAACAAGCTCAAGGCAAAAGACGGCGGCGAGATAATGATGAAAGAGGTAATGATTGAAGGTCTGTTGTCTATACAGGCAGGAGAGAATCCTCGTGTTATTGAAGAAAAGCTCAAGGCATTCCTGCCGCCGGCATTACATAAAGCAACCGGAGAGGCAGCCGGAGGCGAAGGTGGTGAGGAGTAATGGCAAAAAAGAAGAAAGAAGAGAGCGGTGGAGGCGGAGGCTCTCCGGCCTGGATGGCTACCTTTTCCGACCTTATGAACCTGTTACTCTGTTTCTTCGTGCTCTTGTTTTCAATGTCAACTGTTGACGCTGAGAAATATGAGGCGCTGCTTGCCTCGCTTACCGGAAATTTCAGTGTTTTTCAGTCCGGAAGCAGTATGGTGGGAGACAGCGTCTATGTTGCCAGCGGGGCCACCCAGATGGTTGAAGTCAATAAGTATTTTGCTGAGTTCACTGAGGAGGGCGGACAGGAAGGCGTACAACAGTTTGAAAATGTCGAAGAATATGAAAAGCAGCTCGAACAGAAGCAGCAGGAAGCTGCGGAGGAACTGTACGAGGAAATTGCTAAAAGAACCGAGCAGGAAAAGCTTGATGATATTGTGACTGTTGACAAAGACGAATCCAATCAGTATGTAAGAATATCAATAGGCGGCGCGGTTTTGTTCAATTCCGGCGACGCTGAAATAAAAAAAGAAGCCCGTTCTATATTGTCAAGAGTTAGGGATATATTGGAGACATATGGAGACCGCCTGAAAAAAATAGAGGGACATACCGACAATGTACAGGTGTCGGGCGGCAAATTTGACGATAACTGGGATCTCTCTGCGGCAAGGGCGATAAGCGTACTCAAGTTCATGCTTAAAAGCAAGAAAATAGACCCGGTAACGCTTGAGGCGTCGGGAAGAGGAGAATATGTGCCTATTGCTGACAATAAAACAGCAGAAGGACGCGCTAAAAACAGAAGGGTAGAATTTAAAATTTATACAGATATAATTGAGTGATGGATGTAAATAACAGTTTTATATAATTGAGTGATATAATGGGAGGATGATATTTAATATGAAAAAAAATATACTTACTATAGTTGTTATTGCTTTATGTGTTGTTAATATGGTGCTTACATCTGTGATGCTTTTTGTGATGTTTCCGGCATTTTCCAGTATGAACAAGATTGTTACTCAGGTTTCGTCGATTCTCAACCTTGAGCTTGAGAGCGGTGAAAACAGTTATACGATAGCTGATTTAGAGGTCAAGTCAGTTTTGTTTGACGCCAGCGGTAATTCCCAGACTATAAACCTTATGCCATCGGGAGACGATGAGAGTCATTTTGGCATTATTACGGGTGTGAAGTTCGATTTGAATACTACGGCTGAAGACTATAAAGAAGTTGCAGACATAGTTGATAATAAATCTTCCATACTTACAGGTGTTGTAAAAGAAGTTATCGCTTCATTTACTATTGATACAATATCAGAGAGTGCGGTTAAGGAACAGGCTATGGAGAAGATAGCTGATAAACTTGGCGGCTCAAGCTGTATTGTTGACATTTCGCTTGACGGATTTATGTATCAGTAATAATCTGTTTGGACTTAAATGGTTTGGTTTGCGGAAATTAATATATTTTAATAAATCTTAATAAAATGCTTTGTAATTTTGACAAGGTGTGGTATAATGTATTTATGCGTATTAACTTACACAGCATTTTGTGTTATTAATACATACTATAATGTCTTTTGATAGTGAGGTGTGTGGAATGGGTGACGTATTGTCACAGAGTGAAATTGATAATCTTCTTTCAGCTCTCAGTACAGGTGAATTTGATGTCTCTGATACGGCTGATTCTACTGAAAAGGTTGTAAAAGATTATGATTTTGCTCGTCCATCAAAATTTTCAAAAGAGCATTTGAGAACATTAGTTTTTATATTTGAACATTATGCGAGATTGTTGTCTACTAACCTTCCGGTTTATCTCAGAAAAAATGTTCAAGTTGAGGTGCTCCATTCTGAGGCCACTACGTATTCGGAGTTTTCGAACGCGTTGGCCAATCCGGTTATACTCGGAATAGTAAGCGCTGAACCGTTGAAAGGCAATTTTGTAATTGAACTGGCAGATAGTATCGGTTATGCAATTCTTGACAGAATGTTGGGCGGACAGGGTGTGCCGCTTGATAAAAACAGGGAATTTACTGAGATTGAGCTGACTATTTTGGAAAAGATACTTTGGGTTTGTACGGAACATCTTATTGAGCCTTGGCAGAGTGTGGTTGAATTTGAGCCGAATCTTGAGAGGATTGAGACAAATTCACAGTTTGCCCAGATTATTTCGCCAAATGAAATGACGGCTATCATTACAATGAACATAAAGGTAGGTTCCGTTGAAGGACTTATGAACTGTTGTATACCGTTTAATTGTATAGAAGATTTTATTGACAGGCTTAATACAAAGTATTGGTATGCTACCTTGCAGTCAAGCGATGAAAATGTATATAGGGATGCTATTGAATCAGCCATTTCAAAGGCTTCGGTTCCGGTTCGCGCACTTCTCGGCAAGAGCATGATTTCTGTTAATGATTTTATGAATCTTGTTCCGGGAGATATAATAAAACTTGACTCTAAGGTCAATGACGAACTTAGTATATATGTCGGAAACCTTAAAAAATTCACTGCACTGCCCGGTGCAACTACAGAGTCATATGCAGTTAGAATTACTTCAGTAATTAAGGAGGAGTAGAAGACATATGGATGGAATGTTATCACAGGAAGAGATTAACGCGCTTCTTGGTGGAATGACTGCTACTGAATCTCAGACTCCGGCTGATGATGGGAATGATGGCAACAGTGGTGATGAGTTACATCTTCTTACAGACGTTGAGAAAGACGCTGTGGGTGAGATTTCCAATATTAGTATGGGAACTGCGGCGACGACATTGGCAACTCTTGTCAATGACGTTGTTGATATTACAACCCCTAAGGTTTCATATGCAACACTTAACGAGGTTGCATCAAGTTATGAGAAACCGTGTGTTTTTATTTACATATCTTATATCGAGGGACTTGACGGAGGCAATATTTTAATTCTCAAGGAAGACGATGTAAAGATTATTGCTGATTTAATGATGGGTGGAGACGGAACTAATATTTCCGGAGATATATCCGATTTGCATTTGAGTGCAATCGGAGAGGCAATGAACCAGATGATGGGTTCGGCCTCCACATCGCTTTCATCTATGTTAAATAAAAAGGTTGATATTACACCTCCTGTAGCGACAAGGTATGATGTGAATATTGACGAACTATCCGATGATATGAAGAGTTTGTCTGATGATACGCTTGTCAAAGTGTCATTTAAGATGAAGATTGGTGAGCTTATCAACAGTGAGATAATGCAGATGTTCCCTGCCTCTTTTGCACGGGAGATGTATGAGGGATTCAAAGCCGTTACCGAAAATGCTTTGACAAGTGAGGACAGCGGACAGGCAGAAGTTGCTTCGCCGCAGGTTAGTGCGCCACAGGCCCCTGCGCCGGCACCGCAGCCACAGATGAGTGCACCTCAGACAAATATGATGAACAATGCATATGCTCAGCCGATGGATGCCGGTTTACAGCAGCCGATGGGCGTCCAGCCGGCGCAATTCCAACAGTTTGCACAGATGAGTCCGATTATGGGACCGGAGAACATCGATTTGATAATGGATGTCCCTCTTGAAGTAACAGTTGAGCTTGGAAGGGCAAGTAGGTCGATTAAGGAAATACTTGATTTTTCGCCAGGTACAATTATTGAACTTAATAAGCTTGCAGGCGAGCCGGTGGATGTATTGGTAAACGGTAAGCTTATAGCAAAAGGTGAAGTTGTAGTTATTGAGGAAAGTTTCGGTATAAGAGTTACCGAGATACTCAATAAGCAGTAATCTTTTGTAGGTATTAATGTTAAATCACATTATAAAATATTAATAAAGTGAATAGGAGAGGAATACTATGGCAAAAAGAGTATTAATTTGTGATGATGCAGCATTCATGAGGATGATGATTAAGGACATTCTGACAAAGAATGGCTACGAGGTTGCCGGTGAGGCGGAGAATGGACTTAAGGCGGTTGAAAAATATAATGAAACAAGTCCTGACCTTGTAATGATGGATATCACAATGCCGGAGATGGATGGTATTCAGGCGCTTAAGAAGATTAAGGAAACTGATGCCGGAGCTAACGTGATTATGTGTTCTGCTATGGGACAGCAGGCGATGGTTATTGAGTCAATTCAGTCTGGTGCCAGGGATTTCATTGTTAAGCCTTTTAATCAGGAAAGAGTGCTTGAGGCAGTTAAAAAGGTTGTAGGTTAATGTATGTATACTGTAATATTCTTTTAAGCGGAACAATCGGTAATATTCTTCAGTTAATTGGGCTGATTATTGTATTTATTTTAATATTGTGTGCGACATACTATACGTCGAGATGGATTGGCAAAAGCAGCTTTACACAGCAGAGAGCAGCCAATATTCAGGTTGTTGAAACGTTTAGGCTGTCGCAGACAAAATATATACAGATTATAAGAGCCGGTACAAGGAGATATTTTGTTATAGCCGTAAGTAAAGAGAATATTACTTATATTGCAGAGCTGAAAGAGGAAGACATAATTTTGAGGGATGAGAGTCAGACTGCTGAAAAGGTCAGTTTTTCTGATATCATGAAGAAATTAAAAAAACATAATGAAGAGTAAAGTATAAAAGTAAAGGTTGGTAATCATGAGAGTAGCATATAAGAGACTTAAAAATGTATTCAGGGTTTTGAGTCTTGTCGTTATGGTTTGTTTATTAACCTTTTTTTGTGCTACCCTGAATTCAGTGAGCGCCAGTGCATCGTCTGTCGATGAGATTGAAGACAGCACAGCTTCTGATGCGTCTCCGGATGATAATTTCCATCTGGATATAACAACAAACTCCGGCAGTACGTCGATGTCCGCTACACTCAGGATTCTGCTCACTTTAAGTGTTTTGGCGATAGCACCGTCTATATTGTTGATGGTGTCATCGTTTACGCGAATTATTATTGTCCTCAATTTTACGAGGACGGCAATGGGACTACAGAGCTCGCCGCCCAATCAGGTGTTAGTCGGACTGGCGCTGTTTCTTACATTTTTCATCATGTCCCCAACGCTTACGCAGATTAATGACAATGCTATTAAACCTTTTGAGGCGGGTGAAATCAGTCAGGAGCAGGCTATTGAAGCCGGTATTGAGCCGCTCAGAACGTTTATGTTTGAGCAGACAAACAGAAAAGATTTGAAGCTCTTCCTTGAAATATCAGGTAATGAACAGCAGCTTGAGAATTATAATGAAATACCTACGAGTACGCTGATACCTGCTTTTATGATTGGCGAACTTAGAAAAGCCATGATTATGGGATTTTTGATTTATCTGCCATTTATTGTAATAGATATGGTTGTGTCTTCGACGCTTATGTCGATGGGTATGATGATGCTGCCTCCGACAACTATATCAATGCCGTTTAAGATACTGCTGTTTGTTTTGGCGGATGGATGGAATCTCGTTATAGGGCAGATTGTCCGAACATTTTATGGTTAACTGGAGATGGTTGAGTGATATCAGATGATATTGTTATTGACATTGCGAGGGAAATGGTATGGTGCATTATTAAATGTTCAGCGCCAATGCTTATTGTTTCGCTTGTTGTAGGTCTTGTGATAAGCATATTTCAGACGGTTACTTCGATACAGGAGCAGACGCTTACGTTTGTGCCAAAGCTTCTTGGAATATTTTTGACTTTGATTATATGCGGTTCATGGATTATTACCAGCATTGTTAATTTTTTTCAGAACCTGTGTGAGTTGTTTCCGCAATTAATTGGATAGATGTGATAGTATATGACGTTTACAGTAGAGAATCTGGAATTTTTTTTATTGGTAGTCGTAAGGCTGGCCGCATTCATATACAGTGCGCCGATATTCAGCATTACCCGTATTCCCGCAAAGGTTAAGGTAGGACTTGCTGTATTTCTTGGCGTACTTGTGTATTATATGGTTCCGGCTGAACTGCCCGAGACAGCGGGACTTATCAGTTATTCTATACTGATTTTACAGGAAAGCATTGTAGGGTTGGTTTTAGGGTTCATAACTAACGCCTGCCTTTATATAGTTAATTTCTCCGGTAGGATAATTGATATGGATATTGGTCTTTCAATGGCAAATATGATGGACCCGTCAACCAGACTGCAGACATCAATTACAGGAGCGTATTATACGCAGATGATATCAATTTTGTTTTTAGTTTCAAATATGCACTATTACACAGTCAAGGCAATAATTGATTCGTTTAAATATGCGCCTGTAGGAAAGGCTATTATCCACAGAACACTCTATGAGATTCTGCAGACTTTCATAGTCGATTTTTTTATTATAGGGTTCAGGATAGTTCTTCCGATTTTTGCAGTGATGCTCGTAGTGAACATTGTGTTAGGAATGCTGACTAAGATAGCGCCGCAGATGAATATGTTTGTTGTCGGTATGCAGCTTAAGGTTTTTGCAGGGCTTATTGTTTTGCTCATCATTGTTGGAACGCTGCCTATGGTGTCGGATTACATTTTTGATGAGATGAGGGAATATCTTGGTATTATGATGCGTGCAATTACGCCGGATTCATAGGTATAATGATTTTGTGGTTCAGGTGGTCTTTATGGAATATAACAATGTTTATATTATAAAGTATAATCTTCAGCTCTTTGCGAATGATGAGGGCGGAGAGAAAACAGAACAGCCTACGACTAAAAAGCTTCAGGATGCCAGAAATGAGGGAAAGGTTGCAAAGAGTAAAGATATACCTATTGCTGTTTCGCTTATTGTTGTGTTTCTTGCTCTTAAGATTGGAGCGGGATATCTGCTTAATTCTTTTGTAGGTGTGTATAAGTTTGCGTTTGAGTCGTTTGAAAAATATACTTCGGATGAATTTACAACGAACTCGGCGCTAGAGATATTAAAATACGGTATTTTTAGAATTATATTAATTGCAGGGCCGTTTATAATGGTTATTCTTTTTGTGGCCGTGTTGTCAAACGCCCTTCAGGCAAAATGGAAAGTTACGTCCAAGCCTTTGAAGCCAAAGCTCAGCAATATTAACCCAATCAGTGGATTTAAGAACATGTTTTCAAAATCTAAGGTGTTCGAGCTGGTAAAATCAATAGTTAAGATTGCGATTTTGTCGTATGTTATAGTCGGAACACTGAAATCAGAGGGCGGACTGCTCACAGAGCTGTACAGGATTGATTTGTTTTCGGCTGTTGCGCTTGTGAGCAACATTGTAGTTTCGCTTGGACTAAAGATTAGCGTCATATTTTTGGTAATAGCATTTATAGACTTTATATATCAGAAACTTAAATTTAAAAAAGATATGAAGATGTCAAAGCAGGAGGTTAAGGACGAGTACAAAAACTCAGAGGGAGACCCTCAGGTAAAGGGACAGATTAAGAATAAGATGCTGGCTGCGTCACAGAGAAGAATGATGCAGAGTCTGCCGGAAGCTGATGTCGTCATCACAAACCCTACTCATCTTGCCGTTGCGCTGCGATATAACCGAGACATTGACGACGCTCCTGTCGTAATTGCTAAGGGCGCCGATTTCCTCGCTGAAAAGATTAAAGCCGAGGCGAGGAATCACAGAATTGAAATTGTGGAAAATAAGCCGCTTGCCCGTATGTTATACTTTAATGTTGAGCTTGATTCGCCGATTCCGCCTGAATTGTATCAGATGGTTGCGGAAGTTTTGGCCTTTGTATATGGGCTGAAAGGTACGGCATAATTATATCTCACGGTCTATTGATTTGCCGTGAGCATGCGCTAACCGCAGCCGCAAAGCGGCAAAAATCCATATGCGGCTGTGCGCATCACATTATATTGAACGGTCAGTTTTTTTGACAGCCGATATAGATTAACTGATGGGAGGAAAGATAATGAAAAGACAGGATATGATTATTGGATTGTTTGTTTTATGTCCGATATTATTCTTGATTATTCCGATGAGTCCTGTAGTTCTTGACTTCCTTATTGCAATAAATATGGGAATTGCCATGCTGACGCTTTTCAGCTCGCTTTTCTCTACGGAAGCCATTAATATGTCGAGTTTTCCGACGCTTTTGCTTATGACGACGCTGTTCCGACTTTCGCTTAACGTATCCTCTACGAGAAATATTCTTCTTACCGGGTATGCCGGAAATGTCGTTGAAACATTCGGTCATTTTGTCGGAGGCTCAAACCTCGTAGTCGGGGCAATTATATTTATAGTACTTATAATAATTCAGTTTATGGTTATCAATAAGGGTTCGGAGCGAGTGTCCGAGGTAACCGCAAGATTTACGCTCGACGCTATGCCGGGTAAGCAGATGGCAATTGACGCTGATCTCAATACAGGAGCCATAACGGACGCCGAGGCTAGGGAGAGACGCCAAAAGATTCAGGACGAGGCGGCTTTTTTCGGTTCTATGGACGGTGCTACAAAGTATGTAAAGGGAGATGCTACGGCAGGTCTTATAATTACATTTCTCAACTTTATCGGCGGTATTGCGCTCGGTATGGTTTATCAGGGAGGAACATTTAACGACGCGCTGGGAAAGTATGCGCTGCTGACTATAGGAGACGGTCTTGTCAGCCAGATTCCTTCACTTATGATATCGCTTGCAACAGGACTTCTTGTAACAAAGGCTTCAAAGGAATCCGATGTCAGCCAGCTTGTACTCGGACAGTTGTTTTCAGCGCCTAGAGTTCTCTACATTGTCGGAGGCAGCCTTATAGGTCTTGGAATATTCACGCCTCTGCAGTGGTATATATTCGTATTATACGGTATTATATTTATTATCGTGGGACGAAAGATGGCAGACAATATGGGCATCAGGGAGATTGAGTCTGAGATAAGCGAGGAGGAGAGTTCTGCAGATGAGATAAGGAGACCGGAAAACGTCACTTCGCTTCTGCAGGTTGACTTTATTGAGCTTGAGTTTGGTTATGGAATTATCCCTCTTGCGGATGTCAATCAGGGAGGTGACCTTCTCGACAGGGTTGTAATGATAAGAAGGCAGATAGCCCTTGAGCTGGGAAGCGTAGTTCCAATGATTCGCCTTAGAGATAATATACAGCTTAACCCGAACCAGTATGTAATTAAAATTAAAGGAGTGCCGGTAAGCGAGGGGGAGATATTGTTTGACCATTATATGGCCATGAGTCCGGGATATGTTGAGGAAGAAATATCAGGTATCCCTACGTTTGAGCCGTCGTTCCATCTGCCTGCCCTGTGGATAACAGAGAGTCAGAGGGAGCGTGCGGAATCGCTCGGATATACGGTTGTCGACCCTCCATCAATTATCGCAACACACCTTACAGAGGTTATAAGGGCACATCTCGGAGAGCTTCTCACGAGACAGGATGTTCAGAACCTTATCAACAATGTTCAGGAGTCGCATGCAACGCTTATCACCGAGCTTGTGCCTAAGTGTTTAAGTGTCGGTGAGATTCAGAAGATTCTGCAGAATCTCCTTGACGAGGGTATCTCTATAAGGGACCTTGTAACAATATTTGAAACGATAGCGGACTTTGCCTCTACCACAAGGGATACTGATGTTCTCACGGAATATGCAAGGCAGAGTTTAAAGAGGGCTATTTCAAATAAGTTTTTCCCTAAGAATGAAATGACTAGCGTTATTACGCTTGACCCGGTTATTGAACAGAAGATAATGGATTCCGTAAAACAGACGGAGCAGGGCTCGTATCTTGCGCTTGACCCTGACATTACAAGAGGAATCTTCGATTCACTGAGGGTGGAATCAGGTAAACTTGAGGACCTTGGCAAGAGCCCGATTATTATTACCTCGCCTATAGTCAGAATGTACTTTAAGAAACTTACAGAGGAGCAGTTCAGAGATTTGATTGTTATATCATATAATGAGATAGAGACAGATGTTGAACTGCAGTCCGTAGGTATGGTGACGGCGCAGACATAAGTGTGAAGGAGGAAGCAGTTGTGCTAATCAAGAAATATGTTGCGGATACTGAGACTGACGCTATTATGCTGGCAAAAAATGAGCTGGGTAATGACGCTGTTGTGATGAATATTAAAAAGATACAGCCAAGGGGTATTATGAGACTATTCTTAAAGCCGAGAGTTGAAGTTACTGCGGCTATTGACGACAACCTTGCCGCGGAACCGGCGGCAAAAAAATTTGATATGGTCAGGGAAAAGCCGGAGGATAACTCTAATCCGCTGGTGCCTAACAGCAATACGCTCGATGCGCTTGAGCAGGCAATGAAGAGCGGTGAGTTAAACGCGGGACGTAAAGTGCGGAAAGCTGACAAGAATAAAGAGGAGAAGGCTGTTATAAACGACGAGGTAAAGAATCTTGAAAAGAAACTAGATTCCATGAATAATAGTCTGCAGAATCTAATCGAGAGCAGGATTAAGTCGGAGCTGGAAAAAGAGACAGTTTCATCCGATTCCGCCGGCAGCGGGGAGGAAGACGAGGCGGACAGGGAATCGCGTGAAAAGGTTCAGAAGCTTGATGCCTGCAGGGAGCTTATTTATGAGCAACTTGTAAATGCCGAGGTTACAAGTGAGTACGCCAGAGAGCTTGTCGACGAAATTGAAGATATGATATCGCCGGATACGACGATTAACTCCGTACTTAGTTTTATATATCAGAAAATTGTGTTAAGGCTTGGACAGCCGCGGCTTATTTACAGCGAAGATGAGAGAAATCCCAAATACTCGTTTTTTATCGGGCCTACAGGTGTCGGAAAGACAACTACAATCGCCAAAATTGTGTCGGATTTAAAGCTTAATAAAAAAGTGAGCGTTGCCATGATTACCGCCGACACGTACAGAATAGCGGCGGTTGAGCAGCTTAGAACTTACGCAAATATACTTGACGTACCGCTTAAGGTTGTTTATTCTCCTGAGGAGATTGAGGAGGCGGTTGGGGAATTTGAGGATTATGACTATGTTCTCATTGATACTGCCGGAAGGTCGCACCTTAACATTGATCAGCGGAAAGATTTAAAAAATCTGCTTGATAAAATTGAGGATAAAGAGGTTTATTTGACGCTTAGCATAACTACTAAATATGTGGATTTGCTGGAGCTGGTGGAGATATACAACGATATTGCGGATTACAATATTATTTTTACAAAGCTGGACGAGACAAAGTGTATTGGAAATATATATAATGTGAGAAGGAATACCGGAGCCAGACTGTCATATGTGACAAACGGCCAGAATGTTCCGGATGATTTCTCAAAGATAGATACACAGTATATCGCAAAAAAATTACTGGGAGGTAAACTTGATGGATCAGGCTGAAAATTTAAGACGTATCATAAAGAATAATGCAATGTCCAAAGAAAGCCTTGCCAGAGTGATTACTGTTACAAGCGGTAAAGGCGGAGTTGGAAAATCAAGCACTGCCGTCAATCTTGCCATACATTTATCAAGACTGGGCAACAGGGTTATTATAATAGATGCGGACTTCGGCCTTGCCAATGTTGAAGTTATGCTTGGAATCAGGCCAAAGTATACGCTTGCCGATGTTATGTTCAAAGGAAAGAGCCTGAGCGACGTTATAACGACGGGCCCTGAGAATATAGGTTTTTTATCTGGAGGTTCCGGAATAAGAGAGCTTTCTAACATGAACAAAGACCAGGTGGTAAGTTTTATAACAAAACTGTACGAACTTGACCAGATGGCAGATATTATAATAATAGATACAGGCGCGGGAATATCCGACTCGGTTATGGAATTCGTCGTTGCCAGTCAGGAGCTTCTGTTGGTTGCGACTCCAGAGCCGACTTCGATTACCGATGCTTATGCTCTGTTAAAAACATTAAACCGCAGGGGCGGATTTGACAAAAAAAACGTGTCAATAAAGATGGTTGGAAACCGTGTGACAAAGTATGAGGACGGAATAGAACTGTTTGAGAAACTAAGCGTAGTTGTAAAGAAGTTTCTTGGGATAGAATTTTCACTTCTCGGATTAATTCCGTACGACGAAAAGTGCCAGAAATCAATTATGAAGCAGAAACCGGTATCACTTGAATATCCTAACGCGGCGGCGTCAAAGTCATATGAGAATATCGCATATAAGCTTAACCTTGCGTCGGGAGGCAAGTCCGGTGCGAAAAAATCAAGAGGTATACGTTCATTGTTTTCAAATATTGTTAAAATGAAGTATCAGAGATAAATGGGGGAGGAATTATGGATTATAGTGGTTTAGGAATCGGCAATAAGATAAATATGGTCCGTATGGAGGACTCGCTCGGAATAAGAACACAGCCTAAGCAGTATGTAAGCCAGCTGCTTGATATAGAAGCCGAAAAAAAATCAGCTAAAATATCAATGCCGATTGAAAATAAGGTAATAGTTCCGCTGGAGATAGGCGATATATACAAGATTGTCATATATACTTCCAAGGGGCTGTATCAGTGTATGTCAAAAATCTTAAAGAGATATAAGGAAAACAGCTTGTATGTTCTTGACATACAGTTTGTTGGAAAGCTTGAAAAATATCAGCGCAGGCAGTATTACAGGCTTATTTGTGATATGACTGTCGCGCACAGGCCGCAGTCGGAGGAGGAAATCAGGCTGCAGGATAAGCTTGTGGCCGACGATTTTGAGACGCCTTTGGAGAAGCAGGAGTGCATAGATGAACTGTCCAATATGGTATTTGACTGGGAGAAAGGCCGTGTCGTCGATATAAGCGGAGGCGGAATCAAGTTTAACAGTCCGGTAAAATATGAAAATGGCGATATTATTGTACTAAAAATTTCTACTGCCGGACTTGACGACGAGGAATGCGTTGTCAACCTGCGTATTATCCAGTCGGCAAAAAAAGAGTTTCCATCCGGAGGCACATTCGATATACGCGGTGAATTTGTGGACATAAACAATGTTATGCGGGAAAATCTTATTAAGTATATATTTGAAGAACAGCGCAGGAGAATAAAAAAATTGGTTTAATACTTGTTGTTTGGGAAGGGTGGAACAAATAATTAGAAAGGATAAACCGTAATTCATAACATGGTTAAAAAAATATTAATAATTGATGATTCTGCACTCATGAGAAGTGTCATATCTGATATAATTAATAGAGACGGGGAACTTGAAGTTGCGGATGGAGCAAAAGACGGATTTGAGGCAATAAAACTTCTTGAGTCCCGGGAGTATGACTGTATTGTCCTTGACAGCGTAATGCCTAAGATGAGGGGCGCTGAGTTCCTCAGACGCATTTCTGAAATGAACGTGGACAGCGCAGTTGTTGTACTCAGTGATGTCAACGATGAGGACAATATTGAGACGCTGAAATGTCTTGAGGCAGGCGCGTTTGAATTTATTAAGATTCCACATTTGTATCAGGATATGAAGCGCGCAGATTTTAAGGATACCGTAATTAGTATCCTGCACAGTGCATTAGAGGCAGACAAAAAGGGGGTATCAACCGCTTACGTAAGAGCTGTCTCAGCAAAGGTAAAGGATAAAGTCATGCATGATAAGCCAGTCAATAATTATAAAAAAAGCGTATACACTGCTGACCGCGGTGTGCGTAAACTGATAGCAATCGCATGTTCAACCGGCGGCCCGAAAGCGCTGCAGGATGTTATTCCATATATACCCGCAAATATAGACGCCCCTATCCTTATAGTACAGCATATGCCTAAGGTATTTACGAGCTCTCTTGCGGAGAGGCTTGATTCTCTAAGTGAACTGACAGTCAGAGAGGCAAAGGAAAACGATATTTTGGAAAAGGGTGTGGTATATATAGCGAAGGGCGGATACCACATGACCGTGGTGGAAAAGGGCAGAGACAGGCACATTATTAAAATACTTGACGACCCGCCCAGAGCAGGGCTTAAGCCCTGCGCGGATATTTTGTATGAATCGCTGGCTGATTCAGGGTATGAACAAATAACTTGTGTTGTCATGACAGGAATGGGGAGTGACGGCACTAAGGGCATTGGACATTTAAAAACAAAAAAGAATGTATACGTAATAGCACAGAACGAGGCAACCTCAACAGTTTATGGAATGCCCAAAATGATACGCGACGCGGGACTGACGGATGAGGTTGTACCGCTTAGAAAGATATCTGATGCTATTATAAGAATAACGGGGGTGCGATAAAATGGATACAAGTCAATATCTCGATATTTTTATTGATGAAACAAGGGAACATTTACAGAATCTCAATGAATTTCTTCTTGTGCTTGAAAAGGAGCCCGACAATGAGGATACCATCAATGAGATATTCCGTGCCGCGCATTCACTAAAAGGAATGGCGGGTACGATGGGATTTAAGCGCATGCAGAGACTTACCCATGACATGGAAAATCTTTTTCAGGAAGTGCGAAACGGAAACATAACCGTATCATCAAAACTTGTAGACATTCTTTTCAGAGGCCTTGACGCTCTGGAAAGTTATCTTAAAAATGTACAGGAAACCTCTGACGAGGGAGAAGAAGAAAATGAAGATATTATAAAAGGCCTGAGCGAGGTTTTAAGTGAAGGTACGGGCAAGCCGGTTCAGAATAATTCCGAATTGGAAAAGCCTAAGGCTTCAGTACCTATAAGGACTGACAAATGCAAATACAGAAATATAGAAATAGGAGATTCTGAGAAGTCTGTAATTGACAAGGTCAGGGATGAGCACAAGAATCTTTTTGGAATAACGGTGTGGCTGTCGGAGACTTGTATTCTCAAATCTGCAAGGGCGTTTTTAGTGTTCAGGGCTCTTGAGGAGAAAGGAGAGATAATCAGGTCAATGCCGTCGGCCGAGGAGATAGAGGACGAGGAATTTGAGTTTGATTTCAGTCTTCTTTTTGTTACGGAGGAATCCGCTGACAGCGTAAAGAGTATGATTCTCAATGTATCCGAGATTGTTGAGGTATATTTGGAACCTTACTCCAATTACAAGAAACCGCCTGCGGCTGAGATTGAGGAAACCGTTGCGGAAGTAACCGACAAGAGCAGCGAAGTAAAGCAGACGGCGGCAAAGACTGAAAACAAAGCTCCTGCAAAGCAGACAAAGGCCGGGGCAAAGCATACCGCACGCTCGGTCAGAGTTGACATAGAGAAACTGGATACGCTCATGAATCTTGTCAGTGAGCTTATAATAGCAAAGAACGGTCTCGTATCTTTCAGCGGTGTCGAATCGCAGACAGAGATGGTATTTAAAGAGCAGATTGAGTATCTTGAGAGGGTAACTACCAATCTGCATGAGTCTGTCATGAAGGTGAGAATGGTTCCAATTGAGAGCGTTGTAAACAGATTCCCAAGGATGATAAGGGATTTGAGCAAAAAGCTCAACAAGAAAATGGAGCTGTATATGTCGGGAGAGGAGACGGAGCTCGACAGAACGGTAATTGATGAAATTGGAGACCCGCTCATGCATCTTCTCAGGAATTCAGCCGACCACGGTCTTGAGAATAATAATGACAGAATAGCGAAAGGCAAACCTGAGGTGGGTTCAATATTCCTCGATGCATATCAGGACGGCAATAACGTCGTGATAGAGGTGCGTGACGACGGCGCTGGCATTGATGTCGAGAAAGTTAAGACAAAGGCCGTGGAAAAAGGTCACATAACATATGAACAGGCAGACAAGATGTCTGAAAAGGAGGCAATCGACCTTCTGTTTAAGCCAAGCTTTTCTACTGCAGAGCAGATATCCGATATATCGGGTCGAGGAGTCGGTCTGGATGTTGTCAGAACCAATGTCGAGGCGCTCGGAGGAAACATTGAGGCTAAGACTGAGCTTGGGGTCGGCAGTACATTTATTATAAGACTTCCGCTCACGCTTGCAATCATACAGGCGCTTATGACGGAGGTGGGGCACGAAAAATATGCAATTCCGCTCGGAAGCATACAGACTATTGAGGATGTTGAGCCTAAGGATATTAAGTATATACACGGAAAAGAGGTAATCAACCTCAGAGGAAATGTAATACCGATTATCCGATTAAGAGAGGTTCTTGACGTTGTAGATGAAGAGAATGAAAACAGCAATATTACGGCTGTCATCGTAAACAAAGGTGATAAGCAGGCCGGGCTGGTCATTGACAATCTTATTGGACAGCAGGAGATAGTTATCAAGTCAATCGGACAATACATTAACAATGCCAAGATGATAAGCGGTTCTACGATACTCGGCGACGGCGAGGTTGCTCTTATTCTTGACGTTAATACACTTGTTTAGGAGGTATGAACAGATGGCAGAGTTGGAATATAATAAAAGTTCAAATGTTAATATTGACGGCACGCAGTACATAGTAGTGAAAGTTGGAAACGAACAGTACGGCATTGATATAGGCATAGTAGACAATATTGTCAAAATGCAGAGGATAACCCGTGTACCGAAATCGCAGATTTATTATAAAGGAGTTATAAACCTGCGCGGGGATGTTGTGCCGGTCATGAGCCTGCGCACAAAGCTTGATATGGGTGAGATTGATTACACCAATTCGACTAGGATAATCATAACAAAGTTTGACGCAAATGCGTTTGTTGGGTTTATAGTTGATGAGGTTATGCAGATTGTAACTATTAAAGATGATGAGCTAGAAAGCCCTTCATTCAGCAAAGCGGCTGATACTAACAAATATATTATAGGAATAGGAAAGCATAACGATATACTAATTTCCATTCTTGATATGAACGCCGTGGTTGATGAGGGCCAGATATCACAATAGGAGGAATTGTATGGATTATTCGGGTATTACCACGATTCATCTGGATGTCCTTAAGGAAATCTGTAACATAGGAGCTGGAAATGCTGCTACTTCTCTGTCTCAGATACTTGGTCAGAAAGTTGAAATGCGTGTCCCTAATGCTTCGGTTGTCGATTTTAACGACCTGCTGAGGATATTCGGTGATGAGGAGGAAGTGGTTTTAGGTGTAATGATATTGTACAGCGGCGATATATCGGGCTCTATGATATTTATGTTGCCAAAAAGTTCAATTGGAAGAATGATAGGTCCGCTTCTTGGGCGTTCGTATACTGACGATACTGAATTTGATGAGATGGATTTGTCAGCCATGAAAGAAATTGGAAATATTATTGTGAGTTCTTATGTGGGTTCAATGGCGTCGATGACAAACTTTTCAATCAGGGTTTCCGAGCCGTTTGCAGCTATAGATATGGCAGCTTCAATTTTGAGCGTGCCCGTGTCTGAGATTGGACGGTATGGAGACAATGTATTGTTCATGGAATCATATATATTATGTAATGGAGTTGAGCTTGGAGGGCATTTTATAATGCTTCCGTCAATTGAATCATACGAAAAAATAATGGCAGTGTTTGGGATGTAGAAAGTACGTTTTTCTTGGAGGGTCATATGTCAAGTGTTATTCGAGTCGGGATAGCTGACATGAACTACTGCAAAGGGGACGATTCAATAACGACGCTCGGACTTGGTTCGTGTGTCGGTGTTGTATTGTATGATTCGGCACTTAAAATGTGCGGGATGGTTCATGTCATGTTACCGGACAGTTCTAAAATACGAAATAATGATAATTTAGCAAAATTTGCCGATACAGGCGTTGTTGCATTGTATGAAGGTATGGTGAAAAGAGGGGCCGACAGGTTTAGAATGAAAGCAAAGATAGCCGGCGGCGCCCAGATGTTTTCATTTAATACCAATTTGGAGATGATGCGTGTTGGTGAAAGCAACGTACACGCAGTTAAGGAGGCTCTTACTAAGCTTCGCATACCGATTGTCGCAGAGGATACAGGATTAAATTATGGCCGAACAATTATATTCAGTCCTGCGGACTGTATTTTGAAAATAAGGGTTGTCGGCAAGGCTGAAAAGGAAATTTAGAAATCAATGGATGAGAAATATATTGTTCAGTTTGTGACGCTGCTCGGCGGAGCGGTTGTCAGTATTATAATGGCATACAGGGTATTTACACATCAGGTAGATATTAACTTTGCCCTTGTTGTGCTTCTTTTTGCTATAGTTTTATTCTTTATTATCGGAAGAATAGTTCGAAGAATATTATATAGTATTAAGAAAGAGAATATAGAGAGGGCGAGACAGGAACAGGAGCTTGAGCGTATGCGCAGGGAAGAGGAAGAAGAAAACCTGCAGCTTGACGACGCTGAGGACAGTGAGGAAGATGAAACTGCTTCTGAGGAAGAAATTATTAACGAAAAGTAGGTGATAAAGTATGAAGGAAAATGAACGAGATGAGCTCTGGGAGGCCTATTCTGCTCATAAAACTTCAGATATGCGTGAAAAGTTAATAATTGAATATGCAGGACTTGTAAAGCTTGTTGCGGGCAGGCTCAACATGTATCTTGGATATACAGTTGAGTTTGATGATTTGGTAAGTTACGGTGTGTTTGGACTTATTGATGCTATAGATAAGTTTGATTACTTTAAGGGAGTTAAGTTTGAAACATATGCAAGCCTTAGGATAAGAGGGGCGATACTTGACCAGATTAGAAAAATGGATTGGATTCCGCGTACACTCAGGCAGAAGCAGAAGAAAATAGAGCAGGCGTACGCAAAGCTTGAGGGTATACATGGAAGAAATGCGACGGACGCTGAACTTGCGGGCGAGCTTGAAATTACGCTTGAGGAATTGGTGGATTGGAAGAATCAGGTGGAGATAGCGAACATAATTTCGCTGGACGACTATATTGAACAGGGAGCCGAAGTTAAGGTCGACCCTTCAGTGAGGCCGAAATTTACGCAGCCTGAGGTACAGATTGAGAAAGAAGAGCTTAAAGTTAGGCTTAAACAGGCGCTTGAATCACTTACGGAGAATGAGAGAAAAGTTATTCTGTTGTACTATTATGAAGAATTGACATTGAAAGAGATAAGCAATGTGCTTGAGGTGTCCGAGTCGAGGGTGTCGCAGCTCCATACGAAATCTCTTTCTAAAATGAAATTAAAGCTTGGGGAAGATGTTGAACTGCTTAGTTTATTTACCTAAAGATGGGGGAATCCTGTATGGACAGAAATGCATATTTTATTGTGAATAATGAGTATGACGGAACATATCTCAAGGTAGTGGATTCCATTAACAGGGGTGCGCCTCTTAAAATTGATGATGTAATGTACTATCTTGATACAAAACGGATAGATTATGATATACAGAGCCTGAACAGCTATATTGCTCTAGGTGTTTACGACAGACCGCTGAGGCTCAACAACAGGAGGGGTCTGCCTCAGAATGAGCATCTAAAGCTCGATATTGACAGATATGGAATGAGGGTCGTTGGAAGATTTTATGCGCCTACCAATAACGGATCAGAGTTAACTCTCGAGGACATAATTGAGGAGATGAGGCGCAATAATATTGTCTCCGGGTACGTGCTGAAAAATATACAGATACATGTAAAGGCGAGACTATACTGTACAGATATTTTGATTGCGAAAGCGATAAAGCCGATACACGGGCATGATGCGTCAATAGAATATTTCTTTGATACTCATGCGGTCGCAAAGCCAAAGCTTAATGATGACGGAACTGTTGATTTTCATGAGCTTGGAAATATATCGCATGTCACAAAGGGTGAAAGGCTTGCTCATCTTACGCCTGTTGATTATGGAAAACCGGGTAAGGATGTATTCGGAAAGGTTATTCCCGCAAAGAAAGTTGTAAAGAAGATTCTTAGGCATGGCCGCAATATATCGCTGTCTGAAGATAAACTTGACATGTTTGCTGATGTGTCGGGACATGCGACGCTTATTGAGGGAACGGTATATGTTTCCGACGTGTACGAGGTTCCAAATAACATAGATGCTTCAACAGGCGACATAAACTATAACGGAAATGTTACGATAAAAGGAAACGTCAATACAGGTTACGCGGTAAGGGCTACGGGTGATGTCGTTGTCGAGGGTATTGTCGAGGGAGCAACCATAGTAGCCGGAGGGGATATAACGCTGAGACTGGGAGTTCAGGGTATGTTTCGTGCGAGACTTACCGCAAACGGAAATATAGTTTCCAGATTTATTGAAAACTGTGAACTTGTGAAAGCTGACGGTATGGTATCCACCGATGCTATTTTGCACAGCGAAGTACGTGCAAAGGGCGAGATTATCGTTAAAGGTAAGAGAGGACTTATATCTGGCGGTAAAGTTATATCCGGAACATCAATTTTTGCGAAAACGGTAGGTTCCGGAATGGAGACGCAGACTCTTCTTGAGGTGGGTATTGACCCTGACAGGATGGAGAGGTCTAATATCCTCGAAAATGAAATTAAGGAGAGAAAAAAGGATGTTGAAGACTTCAACAAAATGTTTGAAACATTCCAGAGGAAAGTAAAGGCCGGCGTTAAGATGGATATGGACAAATTAAAGAAAATTCAGGATGCAAAGACGGCGTATGCAGATAACACTGAATTTATCAAGGAGGCTCAGCATGAGCTTGAGATGATTGTTGCCGAGATAGAAAGTGTAAAGAGCGGCCAGATTGCAATTACCGGCGTCACCCATTCAGGTGTCACAATAACTATAGCCAGGGCGAAACAAAGAATTCAAGACGATATTACATATACTAAGTTTGTAAAAGATGGTGCAGATATAAGAATGCTGCCGCTTTAAGGAGATGAATATATGTCTATAAGACCTATTGATATTGTTACGGTTGCGCCGAAATCCCAGGAAGCCTCACATATGCAGGCAAACAACCTAAGAGGTAGGGAGCATGCGGAAATGAATGCGAGCCATGTATTTGAGCGCAATGAGATAAAAAACCAGCAGAGGACGGTTGAGCTTAGCAAGAGCGATACGCAGGAATACAAATTTGACGCTAAGGACGGAAACGGTAAAGGATATAAGAAAAACTCAGGGAAAAGAAAAATAAAGAAAGAAGAGAATGAAAGTACTGACAAGAAAGAATCATATTCCGGTGGGTTTGATATAAAAATATAATTGGGAGGATATATGCTTTATGACAGGCATAGATGTACTGCTTATTGTTATAGGTGCAATACTTGTTATTGTTAGTTTCGTTATCTCGGAAAAGGTTTCAGGTAATGCAAGCGAAACGGCTAACGGCAGGGAGATATGGTCTGATAGAGATGAAGAGGCAATAAAGGACAGGATTAATATTGTACTTTCCGGTAGATCCGAGCAGATTGTAAATGATACTGACGACAGGCTGTGCCATCTATCAAATGAGAAAATAATGGAGTTTCAGGAGTTTGCCGACCAAATAAATGAAAAGTTGAATGAAAACCACAATCAGTCTGTTTTTTTGTACAAGATGCTTACGGAGAAGCAGAGTGAGATGAAAGAGTGGATAGCCGAGCTTGATTCAAAGTATGCGGGGATAAAAGATGAGTTCAATTCAATAGATGAAATGGTTAATATGGATAAATTCCCCGATTTAGCAGATATGGTGATAGATAAAAAATATTCATTTGATAGTGACGCTAAAAATCTAAAAACTGCCGGATTTAATATAAAATCAGATACAGCCGATGAATATTCTGCAAAAAAAGAAGAAATGAAAGATGAGAACAAAGTTAATACATTTTTAGATAAAAATGATTCAAACAGTTTGCAGACATCGTCAATGCCGAATAAAAATGAGAAAATTCTTGAATTATTTAATTCGGGAAAATCTTTAATTGAAATTTCAAAACAGCTTGGCATAGGGCAGGGAGAAGTTAAGCTTGTAGTTGATTTATACAGAGGTAATAAAATATGAGAGTAAAGTATTTTGTCAGGGGATTAGGTTTTGGAATCCTTATAACTGCTATAATTCTTGGAGCATCTTACAAATCCAAAAACTTAGACGAGGATATTATCCTTAGGGCAAAAAAGCTTGGCATGGTATTTGCTGAAGATGTCTCGGGTTCCGCAATAGAGCTTGATAAAAGACAAACGTCCGAGCCTGTTGTAAAAGACGATGTACCGGCCGCGTCGGATACGACGGATGAGCCTGACGCAGATAATACGGACGATCCGGGTAAGGAGCCCGCAGATGTGTATGAGGCAAATGAAACGCCCGAGCCGTCAGACAAACCCGCTCAGTCAGACAAATCGGGAGATGGTTCGGGCAAGGGGGCTGACTCTAAGCCCGGCTCTGACAAGAAGATTAAGTTTTCGATTAAGAGCGGTGACTTGGCAAGTTCCGTCTCAAAACAACTCGAAAAACTCGGTTTAATAAAAGATGCCAGAGAGTTTAACAGGTATCTTTCAGACAATGGATATTCTGTACGTATCAAGGTAGGGGATTTCACTGCAGAAAAAGGAATGTCACATGAAGAGATTGCTAAGATGATATCTCGTTGAGAAAAAATCTTTCAGACAGGATGAAAACTAATTTGTTAAGTTTTCATCCTGCTTTTATCTGTAAAGCAAATCTTTAATAATATTATGATATAACAAAATATCTTTAATGTATTTTACAGCTGTAGGAATCTCAATGACCAGAGGATAATTTGTGTGCATTTGCTACATTTTACATATTAAATTTAAAATTATAAGTGATATTATCAGTAATAATATATGTTTAATACTTATTGATTTATAAACATCCCAAGTGATTTTCCGGAGGAGATGTTTATTGAGCGCAGGCCTTGGGTTAAAAGAAAGCCTACGTTTGATTTCCGCTAGTCGGTTGTCTTTAAAGATAATAAAAAGGTCATAGGCGAACTACAGGTATTTGATATTGAGAACCGCAGAATGGGAAATATAGGATATAGGTTTAACCCTAAGTATTGGGGAAAGGGATTTGCTACAGAAAGCCTTCTTGCTGTAGTAGAGTTTATTTTTACAAAAACTGAAATGAAGCGTTTAAATGCAAATGCTGATGTTAGGAATACGGCATCTAACAGGGTACTTGAAAAATGTGGTTTTATAAAAGAGGGAACTGTAAGACAGGGTAAAATGGTATCTGTGTATTGTGATTATAATATATATGGGCTGCTTTACGATGATATATTAAATAAGGGTATGATAAAATGAGAGCAACATAAATCGTATGAGAGTATAAATAATATATTGAACGAATATTTTTTGCGTTTATATTAATTGTTGTAATATTTAACTGTCAATCACTATTGATAAGTCATGTATTTTTTGTTGAAAATAAATATTCATCAATTTTTGATGATAGCTCGCAGCTTTTAGTCTCATGTATTGGGGAATTGGGCAGCCTGTGGGGAGTAGAAAAGTTGTAAAGATAAAATCCATCCATTCATTTGTAAGGATAATATCCAAGGTTAGAAGAAAGAGGGGTGGAATTCAGTTTTGCAAATCACCAATGCATAAAAATTTTGTATAAATATAAATTTAGGTCTTGTAAATTTGATTGCATCATGGTAAAATATTTCAGTATTTTATAGAAAACACATGTGCGGACTGTATGTTGGTGTCATGTTATGCTTTGACGCGAAGCGTAGTGTGATTACATTCAGGTTGATGTACGTGGAAGATTATTAACCAAACGGAGGTAAGAAAAATGAGCGTTATTTCAATGAAACAGTTATTAGAGGCAGGTGTTCATTTCGGACACCAGACAAGAAGATGGAACCCTAAAATGGCAGAGTATATATATACTGAGAGAAATGGTATATATATTATCGACCTTCAGAAATCAGTAGGAAAGGTCGACGAAGCATACAATGCAGTTAAGAATGTTGTTGCCAACGGCGGTAAAATTCTTTTTGTAGGTACAAAGAAACAGGCTCAGGATTCCATTAAGACTGAGGCAGAGCGCTGCGGAATGTTCTACGTAAATGAGAGATGGTTAGGCGGTATGCTCACTAATTTCAAGACTATTCAGACAAGAATAAACAGACTTAAAGATATTGAGAAAATGGCGGAGGACGGTACATTTGACGTTCTTCCTAAGAAAGAGGTAATTGAGCTTCGCAAGGAGTGGGATAAGCTTGAGAAAAATCTTGGTGGTATCAAGACTATGAAGCAGATTCCTGACGCAATATTTATTGTTGACCCTAAGAAAGAGAAGATTTGTGTACAGGAAGCTCACATTCTTGGTATTCCTTTAATTGGTATTGCCGATACAAACTGTGACCCTGAAGAATTAGATTATGTTATCCCTGGTAACGATGATGCGATTCGTGCGGTAAAACTTATTGTATCAAAGATGGCTGACGCTGTAATCGAGGCAAATGAGGGCGTTTCGATGGCAGATGCCAACGATGCTTCTGCAGAGACAGGGGAAGATGCAGAGGTATTGGACGAGGCAGCCGGAGAATAATTGTCAGGCCGATTGTGTTCGGTAATTTTATATAATCTAACATTTTTATATAAATTTATAATATATGGTTTATAAAAGGAGAGCAGTTAAAATGAATATAACAGCAGCTATGGTTAAAGAGTTAAGAGAAATGTCAGGCGCCGGTATGATGGATTGTAAGAAAGCACTTACAAATACGGATGGCGATATGGATAAAGCTATGGAGTTCCTCAGGGAGAATGGACTTGCTAAGGCAGCAAAGAAAGCCGGAAGAATTGCAGCAGAGGGTATTGTTGATACCTACGTAAGCGCAGACGGTAAGACTGCGTCAATAGTAGAGGTTAACAGTGAGACTGACTTCGTTGCAAAGAACGAAGTGTTCCGTACATTTGTTGCAGGTGTTGCAGCTCAGGCAGCGTCAACTCCGGCAGCTGACGTTGAGGGATTCCTCGCTGAAAAGTGGAGTGAGGATGCAAGCATGACTGTTAACGAAAAACTTGCAGGAATGATTGCTACTATCGGCGAGAACATGAATATTAGAAGATTTGAGAAAGTGTCGGCAGAGGACGGTATGATTGTTTCATACATTCACGCAGGCGGTAAGATTGGAGTTCTCGTAAAGGCCGTGACAGACAATACCGGTGATGCGGTAAAAGAGTGCCTTAAAAATGTTGCTATGCAGGTTGCAGCTATGTCTCCAAAGTATGTCTCTGCTGATAATGTGTCAGAGGACTACAAGAAGAACGAGCTTGAGATTCTCATCGCGCAGGCAAAGAATGACCCTAAAAATGCAAATAAGCCTGAAAACATTTTAGAAAAAATGGTACAGGGCCGTCTCAACAAGGAACTTAAGGAAGTTTGCCTTCTTGAGCAGGAATATGTTAAGACAGATGATAAGGAGACTGTTGGACAGTACGTTGCATCTGTTGCAAAAAGCGAAGGATGCAGTTTACAGGTTGTAGATTTCATCCGCTATGAGACCGGAGAGGGTCTTGAGAAGAAGAATGAGGACTTTGCAGCTGAGGTTGCGGCACAGATGAAATAAATCGTCTGATTATAAAGAACCCTATAAAACGCTGGGAACACGCATGTTTCCAGCGTTTTTTGCGATTTAGGGGGTATCATAATCTCGTGCAAAATATCGTAAGTTTTTGCACCAAAGTTGGTCAAAAGTTGGTCAGGCAAGTTGGTCAAAATTTTTTGACCAACTTTGGAAGCGAAGTTTGCATGATTTTTATATGGTAGAAAAAGTTGGTCAGAGGAAAGCAGAAGTTGGTCAGGATGATGAGCGTCTGCTTTTTTAATATTATTAAAATCGCTTAAGGCGTGAAAGGAGACAATTATGAATTTAGTAGAAATTGAAACAAAACTGAGAAAGGATGGGGTAATCCAGATACCGGATAAGGAACTGGAGGCAACAGGACTACATGAGGGAGATGAGGTATGTCTTTTATATCTGACAAAACAGAAGGGGGAGAGACCTAACGATTCTGGTGAATTTATACTTGAAGGACGATAATGGAATACAATCGTGAGAGACAGAAAGATATCAGACGGCACTTATTTTTAGCGCAAAAGTAAGTGCCGTTTTTTTTACAATAAGCTGGCTCACAGAGTGTGGCAGCGTTTGTTGCGAAAGGTACAAACCAAGTTGGAATGCTTAAATTCCAATTTGGCATTACCCTGCGAACGTGAGAAAGTAACGTAAATAAATCTATTTATTATTGTTGGCATTGCATAAGTTTCGGAAATATATTTGTTGGTTATTGTGAATGGATATATCCATCTGTTTCGGGTATTGTGGTTGTAACAAAACAAAGTAAGAATCCTGTTTTACTACTAACGGACCACCATAATTTGCAAAAAATTTTAACAATATTAAATACATGAGGAGGTACATATGCCAGAGTTAGGGAAAATTGAACGAGTAGAAGACTTGCACAAAATATGGCCAAATGAAGCGAGAGACTTTACGGTATGGCTTGCCCAGGATGAAAATCTTGCTATGCTTGGAGAGGCGGTCGGAATTGATATTAATCTCGAAGAACGGGAGTCTCCTGTTGGAAGTTTCTCTGTTGATCTTTTCGCAACAGAAGAGGGAACTGGCAGGAAAATCATCATTGAAAACCAATTGGAAGATACAAATCATGACCATCTTGGTAAGATAATAACATATGCTGCCGGGAAGGAGGCATCTGTTATCATATGGATTGTCAAACGTGCCCGAGATGAACATAGGCAAGCGGTGGAATGGCTCAATCAGCACACGGATGAGAATATCGGGTTCTTTCTGATTGAAATTGAATTGTGGAAAATCAACGGTTCTGTTCCTGCACCCCGCTTTAATATAGTGGAACGGCCTAATGATTGGGCAAAGGCAATGAAAGCTTCTGAGGGACTGTCAGATATAAAGAAGACTAACCTTGAATATTGGGAAGCATTCAAGAAGTACGCATTCAACAAGGCAGAGTTTAAAAAGATATTTAGTGAAAGAAAGGCATATCCACAAGGGTGGTATGATCTCTCGGTAGGAAACAGACATTGTCATATTACATTAACTGCCACGATGACAAAAAAACGTCTTGCGGCTCAGGTATATATCAGTAAAAATAAGGATTTGTATAACCACTTTTTAGAGCAGAAAGCAGATATCGAGGAGTTTTTGGGTGAGGAAATTACATGGCATGAGGCTTCTATAGATGCGGTATTTGGATATGACACATATAATGCTGATTTTAATACTGATAATTGGGATAAATACTTTGAGTGGTATTGTGAAAAGGCTATAAAGCTACGAGAGGTAGTCAAGAGATTTGTAGAGTGAGACAATGATTAAAAATGGTAGCAGGTGATATTACAAAAATCGGTGTTCAAGCAAATAGAAGTCCCATAATAGCGAATTTCTTGAAGAATTATTGTGCGTTATTGTTAAATTATGCACACCCTTTGAAACCCCTTTAACGATAATACCGTTAAAAAGTTGGTAGTCTGCATCCTTAAAATTGACTACCATTTGACTACTACTCATTATTACA
>CAOKVX010000018.1 GCA_948472945.1 uncultured Clostridia bacterium | reverse complement strand
CAGGTCTGAGGGTTTATAGGTATCCCTCGAATAACCTAAATACATTATACAAGGATTGTGAGTGATTAAAGTAAAATCAGAAAAAGTAATAATATTTATATCCGGCATATTTATATGCGGTTTTGTGGGCTGGCTTTTTTACGACAAATTAATTTTTGGTATAATTATATCTGTTCCATCTTATTATCTGATAAAAAAATTATATGCCGGGAATAAGCAAAAGAAGTGGAAAAAAGAGTTTGAGCGGCAATTTGAGGATGCGTTAAGCTGTCTGGTATCTGCGCTTCAGGCCGGATATTCTTTAGAAAATTCTTTATTTGAGATTACAAAGCAGCTTTTACTTATATACGGTAAAGATGGTTATATCTTAAATGAGCTGCATGTAATATGCCGTGGTCTTTCTGTAAATATCCCCGTTGAGAAATTGATTAACGATATGGCTGTGCGCACTGGTGTTTCTGCTGTGTCAGAGTTTGCCGAAGTGCTTGTTATAGCCAAAAAAAGCGGCGGTAACCTTATAGATGTAACAAAACAGCACGTAAATATATTACATGAAAAACGTCAGGTATTAAACGAAATAGAGACGGTAGTAAGTGCAAAAAAATGTGAGAGCATAGTAATGAACATTATGCCCGCAGGTATGATTATGTATTTGAGACTTACGTCGGGACAATTTTTAGAGGCGCTGTATTACGGTGCGGTTTCCCGTATTGTCATGACCGTGCTGCTTTTCATATATATTGCTGCAATTGCAATTGGAAAGTATATTACGGATTTTAAATATAACGGCGCCGTAATTAAAAATATGCACGCCACCGGAAAAAAACGTGCGAAAATCCGCGGCAAATATGAGACTATTATCATATCAAAAATATTTTCGATATTAAAAAACACGTTTTTTTCAGATAATATTGTCAAAATTAACAATGAGATAAAAGCGCTAAATATTAATTTGACAAATGAGACATTGATAAACGAATTCTGGTATGGACTGATTAAAAAAGTAATGCTTGCAATTGTTGCATCATCAGTATTTTTAACATATGCAATGCTGCGCGACACGGATAATATTTTGTTTTACATATTCATATCAGCCGTATCTATATATGCAATTCCATATTCAATTGTCAATTCATTGAAAGCAAAGTCTGAAAAGAGGAGAAGCCAGATGCTGTTAGATTATCCTGAACTTGTAGACAGGCTTTCACTGCTGATAGGGGCCGGGCTTTCGATAAAAGGAAGTTTTACAAAAATTGCAGGGGAATACAAAGCAAAAAGGAATAAAGGTGTCACCGGATTTCATTATTTGTATGAAGAAATTATTTATATGGTGAAACAGCTGGATAATGGTAAGTCTGAAAATGACGTTTATGAGGAGTTTGGGAAAAGAAGTGGGATTTTGTGTTATATGAAGTTGTGTACTATGCTTACGCAAAATTTAAAAAAAGGAGGACGTGATATTCTTGACAAGCTGAGAATAACATCTCTTGATGCTTTAGAGGAGCGAAGAAACGCGATGAAAACAATGGGGGAGAAAGCATCGTCCAAGCTGCTTTTTCCAATGATGCTGCAATTTATGATTATACTTGTAATTATAATGTATCCGGCTATTGTCAGTATGTAGGCATTAAATTTTACTTAGCTCAACGGGTTCAAATTGGCGCCGTTGAGCTAAGTAAAGAAATTTATTTTGATTATGGAAAGCGAGGGAAAATACTATGAGAATAAAAAAAGTTTTAAAAAATAATAAAAATTATAATAATGTTTGTTTGTCTGAAGAATGTGAATTATATGATAACAATGACAATAATGCTGAAATTAATACTAATAACAGTAGGATTAAAAGAAAATTACATAATAGTAATGCGGGAATAGGGGTTATTGAAATTATATTAATTCTTGTTATTTTAATTGCGCTTGTGCTTATTTTCAGGGAAAAAATAACATCAATAGTTAACAATGCACTGCAGACAATCGAGACGGACAGCGGAACTATTATAGGTACTGAAAATGATAAATAAAACGTCTGACAGAGGAAGTGTGACCGTGTTTTTATGTCTGATGTCAGGTGCAGTAATGCTTTTGATTGTTTCGCTTATATCAGTTATGATATTCAGGTGGGAGAAGACGCATATTGTGAGAAGCGCAAATATTTCCACGCAGGCTGAATTCAGTAAATTTTACGGACCGCTGTATGATAATTACCGTATGTTTTATTATATTGAAACTGATGACGGGCTCTTAGAGGCGGGAATCAACGGTTACTTTATAAAAAACCAAAGAGATATGCCAAAGCTCCTTGCGCTTACTCTGTCGGACACATGTATAACAGATAAAAAATATGCGGTCGACGGCAACTCGTATAATGTGAAAAAACAGATGACGGAGGCTGTAAAATATGCTCTGGGCGAAAAGGTTTTTGATGAGGCTGTGGGAAAAGGTATTAATAATGAAGCCGCCGCCGGTAATACTGAGATACTGGAAGAGACGGCGGAAGATATTGATAACATAAAAGAAGAGGCTGAAACAGAGGCAAAAGTTTTGGAGTTGCTGAAGTCGGTGGAGGGAGTAAGTGTGTCCGGCGGCAATATAAAGTGTGCGGATCATTTTGTGAAAGAGGGAATTTCGGGGGAGGTAGATCCGTTCAATGCGGGTGTTGACTCTGATATTATTTGGAACAAAACTAAGAATAAGTATACGGATATAATGAAACTACCCCAAAAGCTGAAAAAGATTGCTGAAAAACGATGTTCCGGAGGCAGTGCGGTTTTTCCGGTGGCAGAGATAAAAGAGTGGAAGAATATGCTCGCAAAGGTTCGGGAAATGACTGTATACGCACGTAATACTGCATCTGAAATCAATTCTCGTGTCGGAGAATTAAATGAATCAAAAATGATTTGTAATACTGTCACGTTTGAAATGTATCTTAATGACAATATTCATATTCTTGACAAGGCTTTAAAATTTGCAGATATAGATAAACCCTCATGTAAGGATGAGTGGAAAAGCTATAAGAATATGGTGGAGGATGTTATAGAACTTCTTGGTAAATATCACGTCAAAGAGCTTAGATTTGATTATTCTACGCTGAAAATAAAAAAACAGCCGGACCCAAGAAAGGGCGTCGGACGAAAGGTGGGCGGAACCCTTAATCTTTTATTGGAAGATGATAAAAGAATATCAACAAAAGCTGTTAACGAGAATGATATATATTACAAGCTCATGAAAGAGGATGCATCCGGTAAAGCTGATACGGCAATAGATTTGAATATGGGTGGGGCAAATAAAGAAGAGTATATGTTTGATGACAATGCAGACTGTCTGGGGCAGTTTGTCGGAGACTGCAGAAATGCCGGACTAAAACAGGCTGACAGCAATATACTGGACTCTGTGGGAGTGAGTCTGTATATTGATATGTTTTTCGAATGCTTTATGACGGATAAATCTATTGGAGAGTGCGATAAGGTGCTTGATTATGAGAGGGAGTACATAATTGCGGGAAAAGGAAGTGATGAACAGAATCTAAGTAAAGCCGCCGGCGAAATTCTTATGTTAAGGACGGGCATGTCTATGGTTCATATATTATCTGATTATGAAAAACGAAATAAGGCATATATCGCCGCTGCGTCTATTGTGGGGTTCACAGGTATGGATGCGATGGTAAGGATTGTACAGTATTCAATTATTGCGGCATGGGCTTACGAGGATGCATGCGTTGACGTTGCGTTACTGCTAGCGGGAAAGAAGGTTTCTTATATAAAAAATAACGCGTCGATGAACATGAGCTTTGCTGAGATGCCATTGTTTGGCAGGGAATTAATAAAAAAGAAAATTATGGGGTCTGATTGTGTAAAAGGTATGGATTACGATGATTATATTAATGCGCTGCTGATTGCAAGAAAGACGGATTTAAAAACTTGCCGCGCAATGGATATTATACAGTATAACATTAAGAAAAATTACAGCGGGAGATTTTCGTTTCAGGACGCGCTTTATGCGGCTACGGTCAAAATAAGCTGCAGCAAGCCTTTTGAGAGCAGTGCGGTAGTGTCATATTCATATGAATAATATAATACATAAATACTTTTTATTATTATTAAAAATTAGTTAATAAGCTTTTCATGTGAAATAACGTAAAATTCTGTAGTGGGCATATATGGACAGGGACAAAAAATAAAATAAAAAAGCATATCTTTATAAGAATAATAGAATTTTCATTGGCAGCCACCAAAAAAGACTGTCCCTGTTCATATATGCCCACTGCATTTAATTGTATGATTATAACATAAAAAGAAAGTAACGGTATAGAAAACTCATCTGCAAGAAACTGTACCGAGAAAGAAAACATGTAATGGTATACGCAGAGAAAGGGAAATGCGATATATGATATTAAATAAATTTGAAAAAGCGTCAATTACGGTGGAGGCTGCTCTGGTATGTCCTATATTTTTGTTCGCTGTGATTGCGCTTATAAACATAATCGTATGGTTTGGGAAAGCAGAGGATGTACAGAGAAAGTTGACTGAAGACATACGCAGAATACAAGCTGTTTCCTACATTTCTGAAAATGTTTTTCCATTACGGGACGAAGACGGGAATATTGATTTGGTTAATATGTATGTGGCGGAAATTAATGTACCTATGCCGGAGCTAATAAAGCCTATTGTCAGGCAGCATATTGTCAGCAGGCCATTTTCAGGAATAACCTCAATTGAAAGCGGTGAAAACGATGAAATCGTATATATAACTTCAAACGGAACGGTTTATCATATATCTGCCGCGTGTTCCTACATAAAAACGGTACTTCAAAGCGTTAGGTTATCGGGCATTGACGGCGCAAGAAATGATTCAGGGGGAAAGTATTATCCGTGTGAGAGGTGCGGTGATGGAGTGGCGGCGGACTACGTATACGTAACATTATATGGAAACAGGTATCATTCCAACAGACAGTGTACAGCAGTTAGCAGAAACGCTATATCAGTGTTTAAAAAGGACGTGGGTGGTATGAGAATGTGTAAAAAATGCGGGGGAGGATAATGATGATTACGTATAAGGTTTTAGGCATTATATGTGTATTATCTGCTCTGATTATAGCAGCTGTGGAGGATATAAAATATAAAAAAATACATATTATAATTCCTTTTTTAGTGAGTGTTGTGTATGCATTATTTTGCGTACTGTACTGTAACTGTTCATTGATTATAATATTTGTGAACATGAGCCTTGGAATAGGCATTATAATATACTCTGTTGTAAGCCGAGGGAAAATAGGCCGGGGCGACGGAATAATTATGTGCATGATAGGAATAGTTTGCGGAATAGGTACAGCGGTAAATGTTATGGCTATTGCTTCAGCCGTCTCATATATTTATTTAATTATATATAAGATATCAAATAGGATTGCGAGCCGTGTAAGTGCGAAAAATGATGGGACGCCGTTTGTTCCGTTTATAACAGCAGCTTATATAATAACAAATTTTAGAATATTATATGATAATATGATTAACAATGAGAGCTTATTTTGTAAATAAATAGATGAATTTATTTTTACAATATGATTTTATGGAGGTGCGGAATGACTGATGCAAAAATAACTGTAGAGGCATCTTTAATTATACCGCTTGTAATAAGTATTATCTGTGCTTTGATATATGAGGCGCTTCTTAGCTGTGACAGGGGAGCGCTTAATATGTCCGTGGACAGAATAATCGAGGAGGCCGCCTCATCAGCGGGACAACATGGTGTTGACGATGTGGAAAATATAACAGATTTAACAATTTCAATAAGGGATGAGCTATCTAAAAGACTTATGCTATATTCCATAGAGGAGATGTCTTATGAAGAAAAAAATAATAAGATAGTTTTGTGTATACGTGCGGCGCCAAAAGCCGCGTTTGGAATAGCGGGCATGTTCAGGGCGGCTTTTGGCGATTACTGTATAAACAGGTCTGTAAAGACCGGCAATGTATGCAGTGTCATTAGGAGGATGGATATTGTCAAAGATAACACTTGATAACTTTTTTGAATCGGTCAGGCCGTGCAAATATGATATGTGTGTTATTGTTAAGGCACTTGCAGAAACTATGATAAGAGGTGCGCAGATAATGCTTGACACTGAACATATTTGGTATGATGCATATAATGGAAAGGTATACATATCAAAGCGGAATAACAGGCTGCCTGACGAAGATTATAGAGAAGAATTTGCTTATTTTATTAACCTGCTTTATGGTATATGCAGACATGCAGGTGACGGAACGGACGTAATTATGCAAAAGCTTTACGTATTATTGAAAAAAGAAGAGTATGGGGCCTGCATTGAAATAACGGCGCAATATATATTATCTTACAGAGGGATGGACAATAAAAATATTATAGTATCTATATTATGCGCCGTAACAGTAATCGTATATGAGGTTATATATTTGGCTGCAATTAACATAAAGTTTTATTAGATTGTGTATGCGGAAGTATTGCATGGTCACATATTGCCGATGAAGAGACTGTTAAATTCCGGTTCATTTGCTAGCTCTATCTCGCTGCAGGAGCCGATAATTTTGTTTAGGCTTTCGTAAGAACATTTGTTGACCGACGCTTTAACGGCTCCGTACAGGGATGTGTTCCCGGGAAATTCAACAATCTGACGATTAAAGAAATCTTCCGGCAAAATATTTATGTTTTTTAAGGTTTCAGGGTCTAATGAAGCGCCGAAACTACCGGCTAAATATACCTTTTCTATATCTGGCGGGGTTAGCCCTGAGCGCAGCATCAGAATATCTATCCCTGTTTTAATTGCGGATACGGCAACCTGTACATGCCGGATATCCTTTTGTGTTATTGTAAGAGGGCCGTCTAAAGACTTTGTAATTTCAAAGCCTGAATTAATATATTGTCCATTAAATGTTTTGTGAGAGTCAATTATGTTATTTAAAATAAACTGAGAATATATATCCAAAATACCGCTGCCGCATATTCCGACCGGCATTTTGTTATCAATTGTTTTATATGATATTGAAAATGAGTTGCTGTTATGTCTGCGCTTTATAGATACATTTTTGACAGCTCCCTTTATATAAGCACATCCGCATGATATCCCAGCGCCCTCAAATGCGGGTCCCGCTGCTGCGGAGGTGCAGTATAGTTTGTCGCCGTCTGCGAGGACAATCTCCGCATTGGTGCCTAGGTCCAGAAGAATGTACCGGCTTTTTTGGGGCATGGAAAGATAATAGAGTCCAGAGACAATATCACCGCCGGTAAATGCGCTGAATGAAGGGATAATGCATACTTTTATTCCTTTATATATTCCGGAGTGTTCAAATTTTGCAGGGCTAAAAGGATATGAAAGTATTCCTGTACAGTCGAGTCCTAAAAGTATATGCTGCATTGTTGTATTGCAAGAGATATATACACTTTTTATTGAGCTCACAGATATGTGATTCAAGCCGGCTAACCTTTTAATTTCAGATTCGAGAGTGTCTTTAAGGATTGAAGACATTTCTTCTTTCTTTCCGTTTACGGAGGCCTGCGCTCTGGATATTACGTCGGAGCCGTAATGAATTGTAGGGTTAAATATTGTTGTACTGTCAACTATTTTAAAGTTTGCGCCATCAACGCCTATAATGGCAGTAGATATAGATGTTGAGCCAATATCTACGGCAATTGATATTGCGTCGGATATGTCGCTGGTGCGGCTGTATTTTATGCTGCTTTCGATGCTTGTAATGCGTATGCCCTGTGTATGCGATATTGATGAAGCAGGAATATATACTGTTATATCGTCGCAGGGTATGTATGAGCATGCTTTCTGTGGCTGACCGTTTACGTTTACAATACATTTTCCGCAAAATCCGGTGCCGCCGCATACCATATTTATTTTAAAACCGTTGCTAGCTAAAATATCGGCGAGTGTATTTTTACTTTCAGGACTATATGAAATTACATGTTTATTTTTGTCTGCAAATACAGTAATTAATGGCATTTTATATATTCTCCTGTTTATTGATTATATGATAAAGATTTTAAAGCCTTACCTAGCTCAACGGCGCCAATTTGAACCCGTCGAGCTAAATAAAACACTGATTTAATCAACACTTTTCTCAGTATGATTACAAAGTATTAATATGTCAAGTTGAATTATATATTAATAGTTGGTATAATAATAGATAATAGTGTATAATTTCATAAACAATATAATTATAATATTTTCTTTTGAAAGGTTTGCAGGTGTAGTAATTGGTATTTGAAACGCTGAAGAATAATTTTGAATACAGAGGCTATCAGCTTTTTGACCTGGGAGCATCGCAAAGCGCTCAGCTGTTTTTTGCGGCAAAAAAAGTGAACAGCATAATATATGCGGTGTCAGTTGTCAACTATGTCGGATTCAATAAAATTACGTCTGAAGATTATAATATTATTTTGAGAAACTTCAGGGAAAATATCCAGGGTATTGAGGAGTATGATTTCAGGCTGATTCAGTTAGTGTGTACCTATGATGCTCAAAACAGTCGGGGGGTTGTCTCCGGATTTTATCCGTATTGGATAGTTGACATACAGAATGAAAAGCTTATGATATATGAGAATCAGCCGGCGTCATTTTTGGATGTTACGGATATTGTCGAAGATACGCTTGGCGGAACATCATATTCATTAAGTGATGATTTCGCCGGAGGAACTGTTAGTGCGCGAAGTTTTCCGATAATTACGTCTGTAATTATATTAATAAATATTGCGGTATTTTTATATTTGGAGCTTACAGGTTCTACAGTGGACGTAATGTTTATGCTTAGACATGGCGCACTGAATTACAAGGCGGTAGTAGACAACGGGGAATATTACAGAATTTTAACTCATTTTTTCATGCATTATGGAATAGAACATCTTTTCAACAATATGCTTGTTCTGGCTGTCATCGGATTTTATTTTGAGAGGGTGCTTGGGAAAATTCAGTTTCTGGTAATATATATGCTGTCGGGATTGCTGGCCGGGACGGTTTCGCTGTTTTGGTACAATTATTTCAGTGAGGAAGTCACCTCGGCAGGGGCTTCGGGAGCCGTATTTGGCTTGTGCGGAGTAATGATTGCTTATATATGTGCGGACAGGAAGAATTTCGAAAAAATAGGGATTACAAGAATAGTTTTATTTTTAATTCTTACATTGTACAGCGGATTCGGTGATTCGGGAATTGACAATGTGGCTCATGTGACAGGATTTATTTTGGGGGCGCTGATGACGTTTTTGCTGCTTAGATATAGAAAATCGGTAAGTAAACAGCGGGATTTTTGAGAAAGGAGACAGATATTAATGAAGATTAACATATATTATGGTGGACGTGGAATAATTGAAGACCCTACATTATTTGTAATTAATTCGGTTACTCAGGTACTTGAGGAACTTCGTGTTGATGTTGAGAGATATAATCTGTATGATGATAAAAACAATATAAGCACAATGCCTAAAACACTTAAGGATGTTGATGGGATTATACTTGCTGTTCATGTTGAATGGATGGGTATCGGAGGTCTGATGCAGCAATTTTTAGATGCGTGCTGGCTGTATGGAGACAAGGAGCTGATGAGCCGCATATATATGATGCCTATAGTAATGTCTTCCACATATGGAGAGCGGGATGCGGAAAACACGCTTGTCAAATCATGGGAGCTCTTGGGTGGAATACCGGTTGACGGGCTGTGCGCCTATGTGGAGAATACCACTGCGTTTGAGACTAATACGTCTGCCCTCAAAAAAATTGAAAAGAAAGCCGAGGAGATGTACAGGGCTATAAGCCAAAAAAATGGCGCGTTTCCGAACAGCTCTGTTGAAATACGTAAAAAGGTACTTAAAACAAAATCTCCAAAACTTACTCCGCAGGAGAGTGAACAGCTTTCTGAATATATATCTGATGATAATTATGTGAAAAAACAAAAAGAGGACATAGAGGAACTTGCATCATTATTTAAGGGGCTTCTCGGAGAACCTGATGATTCGTATGACAATATAATTGAGACTTTCAGAAATGCGTTTGACAGCGGAGTACAGTTCGCGGCGAGCTATATAATTAAGCTTGAGGATATTGATAAGGAATTATTTATAAGAATAAATTGCGGTGTGCTGGAATGTAAATATGAATGTGACAGTAGGGTTGACGTATATATAAGAACCCGTCTTCCCGTGCTTCAGGATATTTTCTTAGGAAAAAAGAATTTTCAGGGAGCGTTTATGTCGGGTGCCGTAACCGCAAAAGGTAATTTTAACACGCTTAGGATGCTTGATAATGTTTTTAAGTTTTAATTTAGCATTTGGTGTTTTGGAACTATGAAAAGAGGAGAATGGAAAATGAAGAAAATTGTAGATGCAGACTGTATATTTTGCAAGATAATTTCCGGTGAAATACCTTCAAGAACTGTTTATGAGGATGAATCATATAAGGCTATAATGGATGTGTCGCCGGCTTCTAGGGGCCATGTTATCATACTGCCCAAAAATCATGCCGCCAACATATATGAGATTCCTGATGGTGAAGCGGCCGGGATAATGATTGTGGCGAAGAAAATAGCGCTGGCGATGAAAGAGTCGCTTGCGTGCGACGGTATAAATATTTTACAAAATAACGGAGAGGAAGCAGGACAGACGGTTTTTCATCTTCATGTGCATGTAATACCAAGATATGATGGCGACACTGTAAACATTAAATGGAAACAGTTAGAAAACGTGGACATTGATGCTGCGTGCGAAGAGATAAAAAAAGCAATAAAATAAATTATATACTACTATTATCAATATTACATATGTAAGGGATTAGTTTATTATGAAAAAAATTGTATTGACAGGCGGCGGCTCGGCAGGCCATGTTACTCCCAATATTGCCCTTTTGCCGGAACTTAGGAAAAGAAATTATGAGGTATATTATATTGGGTCAAAAAATGGGATTGAAAAACAGTTGATTGAAGAGGAAAACGTAAAGTATTACGGTATTTCCTCGGGTAAGTTAAGAAGATACTTTGATTTAAAAAACTTTACCGACCCATTCAGGGTTATTAAAGGTTTTTATGAGGCATCTTCTATTATTAAAGAAATTAAGCCTGATATTGTGTTTTCCAAAGGAGGGTTTGTTGCCGTTCCCGTTGTAATTGCGGCTGATAGAAAGAAAGTTCCATGTATTATTCATGAATCAGATATGTCTCCCGGACTTGCAAATAAATTATGTATACCGCATGCGACCAAAGTATGCACCAATTTTCCAGAGGCTGCCAGAGGAATCGGAGAAAAGGCTGTTGTGACGGGAACGCCGATAAGAAGAGAAATGTTTTCCGGCAACAGAATAGCCGGACTTGATTTTATGGGATTCACCGCCAATAAACCGGTACTTATGGTTGTTGGGGGAAGCCTCGGAGCCGCGGCAGTCAACAGTATGGTTAGAGACGCCCTGCCGGAACTTTTAAGGAGATATCAGATTGTGCATCTTTGCGGAAACGGAAAGTTGGATAACAGTCTCGTAGGAGTCGAGGGTTATGTTCAGTTTGAGTATATAAAGAAAGAAATGTGCGATTTGATGACCGCTGCCGACATAATAATCTCACGTGCGGGCGCAAATGCAATATGTGAAATACTTGCGCTGAATAAGCCTAATCTGCTCATACCTCTGCCTGCTGCGTCAAGCAGAGGGGATCAGGTTCTTAACGCTGAATCTTTTGAGAGGCAGGGATTCAGCGTTGTAATAAAGGAGGAACAGCTGACAACGGGAACACTGATTAATGAAGTTGATAAGCTTTACAATAAACGCGAAACATATATTAAGAAAATGAAAGACAACAGTCAGGCTGATGCAGTTAAAATAATAGCGGATTTAATCGACGAAACATGCAGATAAAACGATAAATATTATTAATTTGGTTATATGCTGTCGTAAAAAGTCGAAAATTGCATATGGAAATATGTGGAAATTATAACCTTTTTGCATTATAATAGTAGCAATGAAATACTATAAGTGAATAAATGCGGGAGGTTATATTTATGATTATATATTTTGAAGCAGCAGTGTGTTTTATAAGTATATTTATGAAAATGGTCCAGAGCTATTATTATAAAAGGCTGATAAAGGACTCTTCAGACATGGCAAATGCAAAGACAAAAGTTGTGCGTAATATAAAGGAGGAATTTGAGAGAGAATACCGTCGTATGAACTGCATAAACAATACTAATATGTTTGTATGTAAGCATATGTTTGGAGTAAGGATAATAGGGCTTAAGGCATCATCGTGGGAAGTGTTCAGTGTATTTAACGTACTCATGTGTGCGGCGGCGGGAGGAATTACGGCATTTATGGCCTTTTTAAATGGATATGATGAACAGTACATAATTATGCATGTTTTGTATGGATTTATAGCAGGTTTTTTGATTGTATTAAGCGACTTAATTGCGAATGTGCAGAATAAAATTGAGCATTTACACGTCAACATGTGTGAATATCTTGAAAATGAATACAAACCAATTCTTGAAATCGGTGTGGAAGAAAAGGTTAAGGATGCATTGCCGGAGATATCTGAAGAGATTGACGACGGTATACGTGAGCTTTTCAGACTTATGAATGAGAGCGACAGTGGAGATTTAAGTGCAGATTCGGTGAGCGCGGAAATAAGTTTGAGCGTCGACGAGGAAAGAATACTGCAGGATGTAATAGAGGAGTATCTTACATAATAAAATAGTGTTTTTCATATAAAATAAAAGAACATTATCGAATGGTAATGCATTAATTCGGTAATGTTCTTTTATTATTGCTCTGCAGAAGTTTCATAATCGAAACTACGTGTCAGATATATGTTCTATCTTAGTTTTCGATAGCACCTGTTGGACATACGCCAGCACAAGCTCCGCACTCAAGACACTCAGTCTCATTGATTTCATAATGCTCTGAACCCTCTGAAATAGCGCCTACCGGACATTCTCCGGCACATGTGCCACAGCTGATGCATTCATCTGTAATTTTGTAAGCCATTTATTTAATCCTCCTTAATTAAAGATATATTTATTCTAATACACAAGTAAAAAAAATACAAGCATTTTTTCTACTTGTATTTTCCATCTTGACTTGCCAATATGTTTGATTTATACTTTAAATCTGATATAAATACACGATATGGAGGTAACAAATATGACAGAGGTTAATAAGGATATGATTATTGCTGATATTCTTGGCGTAGATGCGACAATAGCTCCAATTCTTATGGCTGCGGGAATGCATTGTATAGGATGCCCTTCGGCTCAGGGAGAAAGTCTTGAACAGGCGGCTATGGTGCACGGCATTGATTCGGACGAGCTTGTCACAAGAATCAATGAATATCTTGCGAACAAGGAAAAATAATTATATTAATAATTGATGAGGAAGAAAATGTATAATTATAAAAGGGGCTGCAGTTCGCAGCCCCTTTAGCTTGATTGTATGATGCTACAGGTTTCCGAGAATCTGCAGCGCGTTGTTTTTTATGATAGGTTCAAGATGTTCGTTGTAATGAAACGCTGTGGCGTAAGTTGTTCTCTCGGCATGGCCGAATTCTGATGCAAGGTTACATATACATGCAAATATTTCCGGTGAAAGACAAGTGTTTCTCATTACAAGATAGTAAGTTGAATTAACAGGATTTTTGTAAACGCTGTTTTTGCCATCATATATATTAGAAACATTAACCGCAAATCTGGTCACGTTGTCCAAAGAATCAAACGAGTATATTTTTACTATTTTGCCGGAGGAGTTATCGTTCGAGGCCGACTTACTCTTTTCAGAAGATTTGAGCAAATCGGATATAGACAGCGAACTGTCATCGGCATCCGCCTGTACTGTGGATTCCTCGTCAGTATTTTCGTTGTCCGAATCTTCAATTATTCCTGTAATTTCATTAAAGCGGTCAAGCAGCTGCTCGGTAAAATCTTCCGCATCATCATAGTATTCCTCGCCATCATTTTTTTCTGATGAAAACTTTGAAAATCTTGTATCAAGTTCATCAGGGTCTTCAACTTTAGTAATTATGAGAATTAGAGTCTCACGTGAAATCGGGATGGCTTCTATCATAATAGGAATATCCTCAGCTTCAAAACCAAATTCGTATGACGCCTGTTGCATCATGTCGCGAAAAAGTGCTTTGGCTTTTTCCGTACCATAGGCAAGTTCACTAATTTTCAATTCTCTGTCGACCAAATCCTGGTGGCTTAATGTACAACGTATTTGATTGTCACTAATTTTTTCTATTTTCATTTCAGCCACTCCTTTTTAATATGATATAAATATATGAAAGTATAAATTATTATGAGCATAAAGTCAATACTATTAAACCGTCCAAATATAAGAAAAAATTTATAAATATTGGGTGGTTGTACAAAAAGTAAAGTATTTTTTTGTTGAAACGGTACATTGAAAAATTAATACGGTCAAGTTATAATTACAGTGTAATACAGAGGCGCGCCTGTTGAAAGGGGGCGTTAAGGAGTTTTATCTTAAGTATATTATATCTTAATTCATCTGATGGTCGTTGAAATATTTACATGATAATCAGTATTTGTCACAAAATATACGGAAACCATGATACACATAATGTAAATTAATCAAATTATCAAGTTGTCAATTCAGTTTTTGTCATGATAGGTTAATCAGTTTACGGTGCGCTTTTGTATTAACGATGATGTATCGGAGGTGGAAAACAGCCTGTGGAACATATACACCATTTTTTGTGCCTTGCCACAGGTAACATAAAATAAATGTATCTATAATATTATAATATAAATAACATGGACACGAAACACAAAATGTTATATAGAGTAACTGTTAATTAAAAAACAATGTGAAAATAATACCATAATAATAACAAAACCAATTGTTTGCTGAAAAATCTAATAAGAGTATAATGTAATATGCCGGGCTGTTTTTAATCTATGGCAAAAAAAGTTTGTGTTGGATGCGGCCCGGTGTTTTACTTTTTCGATGGATTATGTTATAATCCGACTTAATAGTTAAGCGTATCATTTTACGACGGAGGTATGAAAATGACAAGACAAATGAAATTGATATCGGCGAGCGTAATTGTGATAGTAATAGCGCTCATTGCAGCGCTTTTAGCATATAAGTTTGCTCCTAGCAAAGAGATTATGGAGCTGAGCGATTATTTTTCTGTGTCGGGCGAAGAGATGGCGGTTCTTATGCAGGACGGATATTCTGAAGAGAAAGGATATTACATCGACGGAGTGCCGTATCTGAGTCTGGCTATGGTTAAGGATAACTTTAATAAGGGATTTTACTGGGATAAGTCTGCCGGGATGCTTTTATACACGAAGCCTGACGGAGTAGTAAAAGCGGCGGCCGACAGCAGGGAATATTCATTTAATAAGAGCAGCGAAACTTTGGACTATATACCTGTGCGTATTATTGGCGGTCAGCCTTATGTGGCGGTTCCGTTTGTGAAAGAATACAGTAATATAGAATATACGGCGTACGAGAATCCCAACAGGATAGTCGTTACATATGACTGGGGAGTTAACAGGCTTGTTACAGTGGTTAAGAAAGAGACCGCTTTAAGATACAAGGATACGAACAAGAGTCCTATAATTGCTAATCTTAATAAGGGTGACAAGCTTACATGTATTGGCATGGACGAGGATATAAGCGGCGGATACACAAAAGTTATAACGGTTGACGGCGTTATAGGTTATGTAAGTAACAAAAAGACTGAGGACAGCTACTATGAGGTTGTTGACAGAGAGTACTCGGAACCTCAGTGGACGCATATAAAAAAGGATTATGATATATGTATGGCGTGGCATCAGGTCACGAACAATCAGGCGAATGAGGGGCTGCTTACGCTTCTCAACAACAGTAAGGGAGTCAATACGGTTTCGCCAACTTGGTTTAAAATAAGCGGAAACGACGGCAGCGTAAGCTCGCTGGCAAGTGAAAAATATGTTCAGAGGGCTCATAAGGCCGGAGTTGAGGTGTGGGGACTTTGTGACGATTTTAGTAAAGAAATAGACATGTCCGTCATACTTTCAAACATGACGTCCAGAGAAAAACTCCAGAGTAAGCTTGTCAGTCTTGCTATTGAATATGACCTTGACGGCATTAACATTGACTTTGAAAATATTCCTAAAGAGGCGGGAGAAGATTTTGTGCAGTTTGTCCGTGAAATGTCGGTAAGATGCAGGAATAACGGTATTGTACTGTCAATAAATAATTATGTGCCTGTTGAATACAGGATGTACTATGACTATGAGGAACAGGGCAGGGTGGCTGATTATGTAGTTATTATGGCATACGACGAACATTATTCGGGAAGTCCCGAGGCTGGCTCTGTATCGTCTATAGGTTTTGTCAGGAATGCCGTATCGGGAATAATTGAAAAGGTTGCGCCTGAACAGGTTATTATGGCTCTTCCGTTCTATACGAGGCTGTGGTCCGTGAAAAATGAGGGTACGGAGTCACAGACTATCGAGACCTCCGCATATAGTATGATGGGAGCTGAAAGCCTGCTTAGGGACAGAAACCTTGAACCTGCATGGGATGATGCCACAGGACAATATTTTGCCGAGTATAGTGAAGGGGATTCTATTAACAAAATATGGCTTGAGGATGGGCGCTCTATAGAAGAAAAACTAAAGGCAGTGACAGGCGGCGGCATACACAATGTATCATTTTGGAGACTTGGTTTTGAAAAGAGCGATATATGGAATACCGTTGCAGGTTATGTCAATGCAAATTAAATGAGTATGTATATCCAAGCCATAACAAATCAGCGTGATTTAATATATTCGTCAATTCCATTGCATATGGCCTGAGCGGTCTGCTGCTGATAGTGCTCGGTATTTAACAGGGCCGCCTCCGCAGGGTTGCTTAAAAATCCACACTCTACAATTACTGTTGGACAGCTGGTATTTTTCAACATATAGTAACTTGTGTTTGACTTGGCTACGCGATTGTTGGAAGGGTCCAGTGCGAATATAAGCGATGATTGAATGCTGTCAGCCAGAAGCTTTGAACTTCCTGCGTCGTTATAATAAAATACCTGGGCTCCGGACACGGTGCTGTCCTGAAAGCTGTTTTGGTGTATGCTTACGGCAATGACCGGGGAGGCGTCTTCTATTATATTTATACGGTGATTAAGGTCGTCGGTCTTTTTGCTTTTACACCCCTCGGTGTATAAGTGGGTGTCTGTTGAACGTGTAAGGACTACTTTGTAATTCATTTGTTCAAGACAATCTTTCAGGTGCAGTGATATGGCAAGGTTAATGTCTTTTTCTAGCGTGCCGTCCACACCTACTTTTCCGGGGTCATACCCACCGTGTCCCGGGTCAATGACAATTGTTGTTCCTGAGTTTTTGGATGGAAGTATTGTTTTAAGTATAGCTATATAAGGTTCTTTGAAAATACATATTGAAAGTAAAAAAGCTGTGACGATAAGCGGGATTAATGTTTTTTGTTTTTGAATAGTCTTAATCATAAAGGATAGTCCTGTTAAAATATTAATTATTATATTAATATTAATATATATTATATTTATGCACGTTTTTAGCTTGTTCGACATCCATTTTGATTTGATGCGTTATACTGGACTAATTCTTCAATGTGTTGTATTATATATTTTAAAAGCATATCTAATTTTATTTTATTATTTTTTATATGGAAAAACTGATTAAATATTTCCTGCGACGGTTGGAAAATTATAAATGCATAATATATAAGGACCGGGTAACATTGATATGAAAACAAAAGTATTCAGCATGAAAGAATTGACAGAGCAGCAAGAACGTGATGCGATTGATACGTGTGCCGCAATTATAAAAAAGGGCGGAATAGTCGCATTTCCTACAGAAACCGTATATGGACTTGGGGGAAACTCTCTTGACGCGGCTGTGTCGAATAGGATATATGCTGCAAAGGGGAGGCCTTCCGACAATCCGCTTATTGTTCATATATGTGATATGAAAGGTTTGTATGAGGTTGCAGAGGAGGTTACTGACGCCGCAATTAAATTGGCGGAAAGATTTTGGCCGGGTCCGCTTACTATGATACTGAAGAAAAAGAATGTACTGCCGGACGAGACAACCGGGGGACTGGATACGGTTGCCGTGAGGATGCCGTCTCATAAAAACGCTTTAATGCTCATTAAAGCTTCAGGGGTGCCTATTGCGGCTCCGAGTGCAAACTCGTCGGGAAAGCCAAGCCCTACAAAGGCGGAGCATGTGCTTGAGGATTTGGCAGGAAAGATAGATGCCGTTATAGATGGCGGGGCGGTTGATATTGGACTTGAATCTACTATAATTGATTTGAGCTCGGATGTGCCGGTGCTTTTAAGGCCGGGATTTATTACTGCTGATATGATAAAAGAGGTTGTCGGTGATATTGAAAGAGACCCCACGCTTGACGAGGGAGTGTGTGGGGGAATGAAACCGAAAGCTCCGGGAATGATGTACAGGCATTATGCACCAAACGGAGACATGGTAATAGTTTCAGGCGATACTGACAATGTTATTGAAAAGATAAATGAACTGGTGAGTGAACATAATCCTTGGGAGACAGCTGTAATCACGACAGAGGAAAATAAGGATGCATACTCCGGATGCAGGGTTGTGTGTATGGGCACAAGGCAGGATGAACAATCGATGGCAAGACAATTATATTCTGTACTTAGGAGTATGGATGAGTATAATATAAAGTATATATATGCTGAAAGCTTTAAAAGTGATAAATTGGGCGATGCTATCATGAACAGGCTTTTAAAGGCTGCCGGTCATAAGGTTATATATGTGGAAAGAAGGTATTGATTGATGAAATATGATAAAGTCATTTTTGTGGGGGAAGATAATACCTGCAGAAGTCCGATGGCGGAGACAATTTTCAGATATGCCTTTGGTGATGAGAATATAGGTTGCGAGGTTTTTTCAAGAGGGCTTGTAGTCCTTTTTGAGGAGCCTTATAATCAAAAAGCGGAGATGATATTGTATAATCATGGAATGGAAACGGCGTCTAAATCTGCTGTCCAGCTTGACGCGGGCGAGCTTGAAGGGCGTGTTCTTGTGCTTACAATGACTTTTCCTGAAAAGCTTAAAATAATTGAGGATTACGGATTTGAGGGCAACGTATATACCCTTAAGGAATATATAGGAAATGATGATGAACTGCTTGACCCTTACGGTGAGGAAATAGACATATATGAAGCGTGTTTTCAGGATATGTATGCGGCGATAGGGGTAGTTAAAAATGTATTTATAAAAGAAAATGAGGAATATGACAGTATTTTTGATGATACAAATGAATTCGGCAATGATATAACAGGGAATAAAATATGAGTTTGGTATGCAATAAAAAGTTTGGTGTGTAAAAAAGCTTGGTATGTAATAAAATAAAAGATTTTAGATAAAATAATAAAATACGGCACATAAATATGCCGGCAGAATCAGGAGGGAAATTATGATAGCGATAGGATGCGACCACGGAGGAGTGGAACTTAAAAAGGAAATAATAAAGTATCTTGAGGATAATGGGTATGAATACAAAGATTATGGAACATACACATCTGATTCGTGCGATTACCCTATTTATGCGAAAAAGGTTGCGCATGCAATTGTTGACGGTGAGTGTGAGAAAGGAATACTAATATGCGGAACAGGAATTGGAATTGGTATGACCGCCAACAAAATAAAAGGAATCAGGGCGGCGCTATGCCATGATGTTTTTAGTGCGCAGGCTACAAGGGAGCATAACGACGCTAACATTGTAACGCTTGGCGCAAGGGTCGTTGGTCCGGGTCTTGCCATAATGATAGTTGATACTTTTCTCAATACGGAATTTTCTAACGATGAAAGACACGTGAACAGAATAAGGCAGATGGAAGAAGATTAGTGTGCTGTATATCAATGATATTCAGTTTTGGAGGTATACAATGAAGATTGGATTTATAGGATGTGGAAATATGGCGCAGGCTATTATCTCGGGTTTGGTAAATAACAAAATGTTTGAGCCGGACGACATAATAGCCTCTGACAGAAGCAGTGCGGTTCTCGAGGCTGCCAAAGAAAAATATGGAATACATACTACAAATAATAACAGTGAGCTTGTGCTTGAATCCGAGGTGATTTTACTTGCGGTAAAACCTCAGGTTATATCGGGCGTGATATCTGAGATTGCCGATACTGTCGGCGAACAAAAGCTAGTCATATCAATAGTTGCCGGGCGGAGCATTAGGGATATTCAGAAAATGTTTGGAAGGGATATTAAGATTGTGCGGACAATGCCAAATACGCCTGCGCTTGTCGGCGAGGGAATGACGGCCATGTGTTACGGGCCTAATGTGACAGAAGTTGAGGCGGAGTACGCGGCAAAAATATTGGGGAGTTTTGGAAAGGTTGAGACCGTGTCTGAGGACATTATGGATGCGGTTGTGGCTGTGTCGGGCAGTTCTCCGGCGTATATTGCGATGCTGATTGAGGCGATGGCGGACGCGGCAGTGCTGAAAGGCATGACACGTGTTCAGGCATACAAATTTGCGGCACAGGCAGTATATGGTACTGCAAAACTGATAATGGAAACAGGCAGACACCCGGCAGAAATTAAAGATATGGTTTGTTCCCCGGCAGGGACGACTATTGAGGCTGTAAGGGTTTTGGAAGAATCCGGTTTCAGAAGCGCAATAATTGAAGCCATGACAGCTTGTGCCGATGTATCTTCAAAATTATAGAGTGTAAAAGCACACGCTTAAAATAATAAAAATAATATGAAAAAAATATTTTATTTGTATGGACTTATAAATTGTTTTTTGGTATAATAATGCAGTCGTGGGAAGTGATGATATGTCTGATGACATGAACGGAAAAAATTCAGATTATGTTGAGGTGGTAAAGGCGCTTTCTATGGTCTTCCAATTGGGTTTGTCAGTAATGATACCGATTGCGCTGTGCGTATTTATCGGATATAAGCTTGATGTATGGCTTGGCACCGGTTATATGGCTGTAATATTTATATTTATAGGGATGGCTGCAGGCATCAGGAGCGCTTATATGATTACAAAAGGATTTTATTCAAAAGACCTAGAAAGAGAAAAGAAGCAGCGGGAGTATTTTGACGACCTTTACAGACATAGACTGAATGCTCATAAAAATGAAATAGACAAAGAAGACGATGACGATTGATGTGTTATCCTCTGAGAGGGCATTATGAGATATTTAAAACGGACATATCACGAAATGATAATAGCAATAGCGCTGCAGGCCGCTGTGATATGCATTATAGGCGCGGTTTTGACAGGTCAATACGTCACATTTCCGGCAGGCGTTTTGTTTGGATGTGCGGCGGCGGCCGGATTACTTTCAAATATGATGAAAAGTGTTACGGTTATCGTCGAACTTGACCCTGAAAGGGCGAAGCGTTATGGAATAAGGCAGTCTGTAACCAGAATGGCGGTTATGGGGCTTATGCTGTGTATTGCAGTATATTTTGAGGAGTATATCAGTCCGTGGGGGGTACTCATCGGATTGGCTACTTTGAAATTTTCTGCTTATATGCAGGGGGCTGTACACAGAGTATTAGTAAGTTTAGAGAGAAAAAAAGGGAGGAAAGAGAAATGATGGTTGCCCAGCTTAGTGGAGGAGCTGACCTTGACTTTTATATAGAGGGATATGCAAAATTTGAGCTTTTTGGACAGACACTTTATATGACGACTACGCACATATGTCTGGCGATAGTGTTTGTAATAATTACTGCATTTGCAATTATCGCCAACAGAGCAATAAAAAAAGCCGATGTGTCAAAAGCGCCTTCAGGATTTGTTAATGTATTGGAACTTTTGGTTGAGACGCTTGACAACATGTTAGTTAATACAATGGGGGCAAAGCATGGGTTAAAGTTTTCAAATTATATTGGTTCGCTGTTTACTCTATTGTTAGTTTGTAATCTGTCGGGGCTTTTAGGTTTAAGACCGCCGACCGCCGATTTTGGAGTTACTTTTCCGCTGGCGCTTATTTCATGGTTCATGATTCAGTATAACGGAATCAAGTACCAGAAGTGGGGAAAGGCCAAGAGTTTGTTTGAGCCTATATTCCTGTTTTTCCCTATTAATGTTATCAGTGAGCTTTCAACGCCTGTGTCAATGTCACTTCGTTTGTTTGGAAATATGTTTTCTGGAACGATTATGATGTCTCTTATATACGGACTGTTGGGCAAAATCGCTATAATATGGCCGTCAGCGCTGCACGCATACCTTGACGTATTTGCAGGTGCGCTGCAGGCATATGTATTTATAATGCTTACAATGGTATTTGTCTCAAATCAGATTGGCGAGGAGACATAAGAATAGAAATTAAGGCTGTATGTTCTGCGGCATTAAACGGCGGAATTACAACTTTATATATTTATTAAATTTACAAAAAGTGATTTTATTTTTTAAGGAGGATTTCAATTATGAATGGAATTTCAAGTGAAGCTTTTGTATTAGGTTGTTCAGCGATAGGTGCGGGACTTGCGGTTATAGCAGGTATCGGACCTGGAATCGGACAGGGAAATGCGGCAGGTCAGGCTGCGGCTGCTGTGGGACGCAATCCGGGTGCAAAGGGAAGCATCATGACGACAATGCTTCTTGGTCAGGCGGTTGCAGAGACGACAGGACTTTACGGATTTACGGTAGCATTACTTCTTATGTTCTTAAAACCATTAATGCCATAATGAGGTACAGTGGACAAAATATGAAAGGAGGCCTGTAACTTGAATGGCATTTTATCAGATAAAGTAGTGGTAGTGCTTTCTGAAGAAAATATATGGAAAAGAATATTCGGGCTTGACGCGCAGACATTGTTTGACACATGTATAACATTGGCTGCTATGCTCGTCCTGTTTATGCTTTTGTCATATTTTTTATTTAATCCTGCAAGAAACCTTATTAATAAACGTAAGGAGCTTATTGAGGGTCAGATGCGTGAAGCTGAGAACCAGAAAAAAGAAGCGGATGCATATAAGGCTGAATACGACAGTAAGCTTAAGAATGTTGCGGCTGAAGCCGGCGAGTTGATGGACAAAGCCAAAAACAGGGCCAGAAAGCAGGAATCTGAAATTATCAGTGAAGCTAAGGAAGAAGCCGGCCGAATAGTAAAGAGGGCAGAGAAAGAAGCGGCCCTTGAAAAGAGCAAGGCTGTTGATGGAATGAAACAGGAAATTATATCAGTTGCCTCTCTGATGGCTCAGAAAGTTGTTTCAGAGTCAATGGATGAGTCAAAGCAGAATGAGCTGTTAGAGGCAGCATTAAAAGAAATGGGTGAAGATACATGGCAAAATTAGTATCTGCAACATATGGAGATGCGCTGTTTGAACTTGCACTTGAAGATGACAAACTGGACGAGGTTTGGGAGGAAGTTAAGTTTTTGGGAGACGCCATCCATACAAACAGGGAATTTGCGTCTCTTCTGGTTCATCCGAGAGTGAGTGAGGATGAGAAAAAGACTCTTGTCGGGAACATATTTGGCGGACAGCTGAGCGATATAACAATGGGATTTATAATGATTGTTATAGAAAAGGGACGCGCAGGGGACATAGAGACTATACTTAATTATTTTTGTGTGAAAGCCAGAGAATATAAAAATATAGGAGTTGCCCATGTAACTTCGGCGGCAGGTCTTTCTGATGAACAGAAAAAAAGTATTGAGAAGAAACTGCTTGATACTACAAAATACGTATCTTATGAGATGGATTACAGAGTGGATGAAAAGCTTATCGGAGGCATTGTAATACGTATAGGCGACAGGGTGTTTGACAGCAGCGTAAAAAATTGCTTGGATAAGATGTCCAGAGATCTTTCAAAAATCCAGTTAGGCTGATTAGTAATTTAATCAGGATTAACATGTATATCAGTACATGTAATTATTTGTAAAGGAGGTTGTATCTGGAAGATGAATTTAAGACCGGAAGAAATAAGTTCAGTCATAAAAGAACAGATAAAAAAATATAGCGCCGGATTTGAAGTTTCTGACGTGGGAACAGTTATTCAGGTTGCAGACGGCATTGCGAGAATACATGGACTTGAAAAAGCAATGCAGGGCGAGCTTCTTGAATTCCCTAATGAAGTGTACGGAATGGTTCTCAACCTTGAGGAGGATAATGTCGGTGCTGTTCTGCTTGGAACGGGCGACATAAGCGAAGGAGATATTGTAAAGACAACCGGACGAGTTGTAGAGGTACCTGTTGGAGACGCTATGGTTGGCCGTGTTGTAAATGCTCTGGGACAGCCGATAGACGGAAAAGGGCCTATAGAGACTGATAAATTCAGGCAGATAGAGCGTGTCGCATCAGGAGTTATCGCCAGAAAGTCAGTTGATACGCCGCTTCAGACGGGTATTAAGGCTATTGACGCGATGGTCCCAATCGGACGCGGGCAGCGAGAGCTTATTATCGGTGACCGTCAGACAGGAAAGACGGCAATTGCTATAGATACAATTATTAACCAAAAAGGTCAGAATGTTAAATGTATATATGTTGCGATTGGACAGAAAGCTTCTACGGTGGCGTCCATCGTAAAATCTCTTGAAGAGAATGGTGCAATGGACTATACAACTATAGTTGTGTCAACCGCCAGCGAGCTTGCTCCGCTGCAATATATCGCACCATATTCAGGATGTACAATCGGTGAAGAGTGGATGGAAAACGGCGAGGATGTACTTGTTGTGTATGACGACTTGAGCAAACATGCAGTTGCGTATCGTACACTTGCGCTTCTTCTTCGCAGGCCGCCGGGACGTGAGGCGTATCCCGGAGATGTATTCTATCTGCATTCAAGGCTGCTTGAGAGGGCTGCAAAGCTCAGTGATAAGCTGGGAGGCGGGTCGCTTACCGCACTGCCTATCATAGAAACTCAGGCCGGTGATGTGTCGGCATACATTCCGACTAATGTTATTTCCATCACAGACGGACAGATATATCTTGAGACAGAGATGTTCAATTCAGGCTTTAGGCCTGCCGTCAATGCAGGTCTTTCTGTGTCGAGGGTTGGTGGCGCCGCACAGATTAAAGCTATGAAGAAAATTGCCGGACCTATACGAATAGAGCTTGCGCAGTTCAGGGAGCTTGCCGCATTCTCACAGTTTGGATCGGACCTTGACAATGATACTAAGATGAAGCTTGCACAGGGAGAAAGAATAAGAGAGATACTTAAGCAGGAACAGTATAAGCCAATGCCTGTACAGTATCAGGTAATAATTATATATTCCGCAGTTAACGGATATCTCCTTAACATTGAAGTTTCGGATATAGGAAAGTTTGAGAAAGCATTATTTGAATATATTGATACAAAATATCCTGAGATACCGGCATCAATACGCGATGAAAAGGTAATATCGGAAAATACGGAAGAATTGCTTAAGAAAGCGATTGACGAATGTATTAAGGAATTCGGGGCTTAATTGATGCCCGTAATAGGAGGAAGATTATGGCTACAATGAGAGATATTAAACGCCGTAAGGAAAGCGTTGCAAGTACAGGGCAGATTACAAAAGCAATGAAGCTTGTTGCCACGGTTAAAATGCAGAAAGCAAAGCAGCGTGCGGAGAATTCAAAGCCATATTTTAACCAGATGTACGGTACTGTAAAGTCAATACTCGCAAAGTCAGAAAGCATCTCTCACCCGTATTTGATGGGAAATGATTCCGGTAAAAAGGCCGTAATTGTCATTACCTCTAACAGGGGGCTTGCAGGCGGTTATAATGCAAATGTAATAAAGCTTATAACTAAAAATGAAAATTTTACGCCGGACAATACTATTGTGTACGCTCTTGGAAAAAAGGGAGCTGCGGGACTTGCCAAAGACGGCTACGAAATTAAAGAGGATTATTCCGAGGCGGTTAACGACCCACTGTTTCATGACGCAGCAATAATTGGCAAGAGCGTCATGGATGCATATATCAACGGCGAAGTTGGAGAAATCTATATTGCATATACCGTATTCAAGAATACGGTAACACATATTCCTACTATGATGAAGCTTCTCCCTATTGATGATACTGGTGAGGAGCAGAATGAACAGGGCGATGGTGCAATAATGAATTTTGAGCCTGAGGCTGAGGAGGCGCTTGAAAAAATCATACCGAAATATATCAACAGTTTGATTTTTGGTGCGATTATTGAAGCTATAGCCAGTGAAAACGGGGCTAGGATGCAGGCAATGGATTCTGCGACAAGCAATGCTGAAGATATGATAGCCGGTTTGGAACTCAAGTATAACCGCGCAAGACAGAGTGCGATTACACAGGAGCTTACGGAGATTATTGCAGGTTCCGCTACAGTTGAGTAATATTAAAGAAATACCACACTGTGTGGTAGAATGGAGGATAAAATGGCAGAAAGTATAGGAAAGATAACGCAGATAATCGGAGCCGTACTTGACGTAAAATTTTCTGCAGAAGAGCTTCCTGATATATATGAAGCTATAAGGGTTGATACGGATAACGGTGGAAAGCTTATACTTGAGGTTGCGCAGCATCTCGGTGACGATACCGTCAGATGTATAGCGATGGGACCTACCGATGGTCTTGTCCGAGGCACCAAGGCATATGCGACCGGAGCTCCAATTACCGTGCCTGTAGGTGAAAAGACATTGGGAAGGCTGTTCAATGTCCTCGGTGAGGTTATCGACGAGAAACCTGCGCCTGAGGCTGAGGAGTATCACCCTATTCATAGAAGCGCTCCAAGCTTTGAGGAACAGTCAACACAGACGGAGATTCTTGAAACGGGAATCAAGGTTGTTGACCTTCTCTGCCCTTACCAAAAGGGAGGTAAGATAGGACTCTTTGGAGGTGCCGGAGTAGGTAAGACGGTGCTTATACAGGAGCTTATAACCAATATTGCGACTGAGCACGGAGGTTATTCGGTGTTCACGGGAGTTGGCGAGAGGACGAGAGAGGGAAATGACCTTTATTATGAGATGATTGAGTCTGGAGTTATAGACAAAACTACAATGGTATTCGGTCAGATGAACGAGCCGCCTGGAGCCAGAATGAGAGTTGGACTTACAGGACTGACTATGGCAGAGTATTTCCGTGATAAGGTAGGAAAGGACGTACTTTTATTTATAGATAATATATTCCGTTTTACGCAGGCGGGTTCAGAGGTTTCAGCCCTTCTCGGACGTGTTCCGAGTGCGGTTGGATATCAGCCGACGCTTCAGACGGAGATGGGAGCTTTGCAGGAGAGGATTACATCCACAAGGAAAGGTTCAATAACATCGGTTCAAGCTGTATATGTACCTGCCGATGACCTTACTGACCCTGCTCCGGCGACAACATTTGCTCATCTTGACGCAACTACCGTACTTTCACGTTCAATAGTAGAGCTTGGTATATATCCTGCCGTTGACCCGCTTGAGTCAACTTCAAGAATACTTGACCCTAGAATTGTCGGTGAGGAACACTATGTTATTGCAAGAAGGGTTCAGGAGATTCTTCAGAGATATAAGGAGCTTCAGGATATTATTGCAATTCTGGGTATGGATGAGCTTTCGGAGGATGACAAGATACTTGTAGCAAGGGCGAGAAAGGTTCAGAGGTTCCTTTCGCAGCCGTTCCACGTTGCAGAACAGTTTACCGGACTTGAAGGAAAATACGTACAGCTTACGGATACAATTCAGGGATTCAGGGAAATTCTTGACGGTAAACATGATGATATTCCTGAGAGCTATTTCCTCAACGCCGGAAGCATTGATGATGTTGTAGCCAGATACAAAAAATAATTCCGGAGGTATAATGTATGTCTGAGAGTAGTACATTTAGATTAAAAATAATAGCTCCGGAGCGCATATTTTATGATGATGATGTGAATATGGTTGAATTAAATACTTCGGAAGGCGAGATTGGTATACTTCCGGAGCACATTCCGCTGACTACAATAGTGGCGCCGGGAATACTTAAAATATCTAAAGACGGCGAGAAAAAGGAAGCGGCGCTTTTGGATGGCTTTGTGGAAATTCAAAAAACTTCCGTTACAATTCTCGCAGAGGCATGTGAGTGGCCGGATGAGATTGACGCTAACAGGGCAATGGAGGCACGCGTCAGGGCGGAGCGACGTATCAAGTCGGGCAAATCTGAAATAAACCTAATAAGGGCGGAGCTTGCGCTTAAAAAATCTCTAATAAGGCTGGGACTTGCAGAAAAATATAAATAATAAATCCTTAAGGAGAGGTTTTCAATGCTAAAGAATCAAAAACTTGCAGTGCGCATTGGAATTTATATTGGAATAGCAATGATGCTTACATTTTTTGTCATATGGGTTGTTATGGACGGAAATGCGACAGACATTGTAACTGATTCAATAACAAACCAGATGACGGATTCCGCGGAATCAAGGGTTGCGATAATAAATGATTATGTATCATCGGCAGAAGAGTATATGGTTGCATTTGCACAAAGTGATGAAGTTAGAAATGCTTTGCTTTATCCTGACAATACGGACATAATTGCACGCGCACAGCAGTATACCGTTGATTTTGCCAATGTTAAAGGCATATTTGAGGGATTATATATAGCAGGTACGGACACCGAAGTATATACGCATACTTCGGAGGGAGCAATAGGCATACATACAAGAGAGGGAGAAGCCCTCAAGGAACTGCAGCAAACTATGATGACAAAAAAAGAGGTTACTAACAGTGGTATTATGAAATCTCCGGGAACGGGTAATATGGTTATTTCGATGTATTACCCGCTCTTTGATGAAAAAGACCAATGTATAGGTTATGTCGGTGCAGCAGTTTATGCAAGTAACCTTATGGATTCGCTCCTGTCTCTAGATATAAAGGGACTTCCTAATAGCGAGTATATTTTCCTTAATTCCGAGACAGAAACATACTTGTATAACAAGAATGAGGAACTGCTCAATACCAAAACCGAGGACAAGGGATATCTTGAAATTCTTGACGAGATAAGAAACAATCCTGAAATTACAACCGGTATAAAAAAGGTAAAAGGTGATAACGGAGAAGACGCTATTGTAGTATATAAAAATATACCTGAAAGAAAATGGGTCTTTTTGGTAAGGGATGATGAGAAAAATGTTTACGCCGCTCTCTCAGGTATAAGAAGTATAACAGGTGTGGCTTGCTTTTTGGCACCTATAGGACTGTTGTTAGTTTTAGTTGCGGTTCTCTTGATGTTGAGCAGGCAGCTTAAGCAGGTTGAGAAAGCGATTGGCAAACTTGGCAGGATGGATTTGTCAGAAGACAGAGATATAAAGAAATATGTTGGAAGAAGAGACGAGGTTGGTATAATATGTTCAACTTTGAATGATACGTCTGCGAGGCTGCGAATGTATATAACTGAGATTGACAGTCAGATGGCGGCCATGTCAGACGGGGACTTTACCGGAAAGAGCGAGGTAGAATATGTAGGTGCATTTAAGACTATTAATAAATCTCTGACATCTATACAGAATTCACTGCGCAATTCATTTAGTGAGATTGCAAATGTTACAGCTGAACTTTCAACCAGTTCTCAAAATGTTTCGACAGGAGCTTCTAATCTTGCAGATGCGGCTGATAATGAGAAGAGCCTTACGTTTGAAATTGACGCAAATGTGTCGGATATAGCTGAAAAGGTTGCATTCTCCACAAACAATGCAATACAGGCAAAAGAAGAAACAGAAAAGGCGGCGTCAGTAGTTGCACAGAGTAAAGATAAGATGGATGAACTCATGGGCGCTATGAAGCGCATCTCTGATACTGCGAATCAGATTGTAGGAATCAACAGCAACATGGAGAAAATTGCAAAGAAGACACAGCTTCTTTCACTTAACGCAACAGTTGAGGCGACAAGGGCCGGAGCGCAGGGAAAAGGTTTCGCGGTAGTGGCAAATGAGATAAGGGAACTTGCCGAACAATCAAATATTGCGGCGGAAGAGGCATTTAATGTCATTGAGGAGACTATGGCAGCTGTAACTGTCGGTACTTCCCTTACAGATGATACCGCAGAGTGTTTATATAATGTTGTTGAGCAGACATCGGCGATTGAGCAATCGGTAAGCGATATTGCCAAAGCTTCTGTTCAGCAGAAAGAAAAGCTTGTCGATATCTCTCACAGGCTGAAAGATATAGGGGATGTGGTTGAGATGACTGCGTCTACCGCAAAGGAGAGCGCTGACGCGAGTCTTGACCTTGATAAACAGATTAAGGTTTTGCAGAATAATTTAAGAAGGTACAAATTATAGAAATAACAGAACAAAATAACAGAACATATCAAAACAGCCGATATTCAAACATTTGAATATCGGCTGTTTAATTCACCTATTTATCAAATTAAAAAATTACATCTATGTATAATATTTCATATCAAGGAAATAATATTTGTATGAATAATTTGAAAGGGTGGTGCAATGTGGCAAAGATAAAGGCAGCCGGATTTGTCGGTCTTCTACTGTGGGTTATGGTTTTTGCACAGATTGCAATAACAAATATTTTTGAAGAGAGAGTGCTTATAACAGAGGCATTTGCGACAGGAGACAATATTGCTGTGCAGAGGTGCAGCAATGAAATAGTTGCAAAGCTGGATGAATGTGATAAAAATATGCTCGCCGAGATTATGGAGGGTAACGTGTGTCATGACTATGAGATTGAGGATATCAGCGGCAGGTTAAATACGCAGGGCGTATGCTATAAGGCGGCCGGTTTTGTTGAGGAGTATAAAATTACGGCAACCCTGACAAAACCGGAGGGGTCCGCCGATACATATTTTCATTATATTATAGGCAGTAATAAAAGTCCATATGTGGAATATATGGCGGATGGATGTTATGAGAGATGTGAACGGACGATGGACATACTGGATAGAAAAAATGCAGAGGCTGTAATGTACAGCAGGGCTGAAGCGGCATCAATCGGAAAAATGTCTGAGGAAGACTGCAGAAAATATACCGAAAATCTATTTGACAGAATCGGGGCGGACGTAGTATATGAACATTCAGACGGAGAATACATCTCATACGGGTATGCCGATGGACTTGCCAAACCGGTCGTTTCAAACAGGAAAAAGATAAATGTTCAGGTGATGTTCAGCTATAATGAAATGGAGGATAAGACTGAAATTAACATTGGAACTCCAATACTTACGGATTAGTGCGGATTGGTATTGTAATTTTGTAAAAAAATCTGTACAATAAAGTTCATAGTATAAATAAATCATATTTAACAATTAAGAGTGTAATATGAAAAATGATTATTATATATAAGGAGCTTACGATGTTAAAACATATATATAGATTGTTAGGGCTCGTGATAGTGTTTGCCGCAGCCCTCTTTTTCTTTGGACGGAATATAGAAGTCATACAGGTCCATGTTGAAAAAAACATGGTACAGATGGATGGTGAAACCCTGCCGATAGTAAGTCTTAAATCCTACGGGGTTGAGGCAAACAGGCTGTATGGTTATGTCAGCAATACGCCTGCCAATAACGTAAGGGAATCTATAACAGTGCTTGACGATGAAAAGCAGATAGATGTAAAGATCGATGAATATCAGACTAAAATAAACAAACTGAATTATGAGGTCAGGTCTGTTAAAGACAATGAACTTTTGGATTCGGGCGCGGTAACTGCATTTGCAGATGAAGACGGAAAACGAATCGCAAAGATAAAGCTTGACACCGAGCTACACGCAAGCACAGAATATGCCCTTAAGATAACTTTGATAACCGATGTGAGCAAGAAGGTAAATTATTATACACGTCTAAAATTTTACTCTAATGAATGTTATATAAAAGAGAAAATAGATTTTGTGATGAATTTTCATAAAATGACTATTAAAAAGGATGAGAAGCTGGCTACATATATTGAGCCCGACGCTGATAATACAAACTCGTCTCTGGCTCATGTTGATATAACGTCAAGTTTTGACAACATAGTATGGGGTGAGCTCTCGCCTGTCGAGCTCACTGAGCTGAAGCCGACAATAAAGGAAATTAATATTGAAACGGGAGCCATAGTACTGGAATATTTTGTGAGCATGAAGACTGATACGGGTTCCGAGACTTACTTTGTCAGTGAATATTACAGGGTTAAGCGTTCAGATGATAGAATGTATCTTTTGTGGTTCGAGAGAAATGTCGAGGCACAATTTGACCCTGCGCTCGCGAGCGTGAATAAGAGCGAGCTAAAGCTTGGTATTGTGAACAATGAAGATATACAGCTCATATCAAGTGATACGGCTAACAAGACGGCGTTTTCAAGGAACGGAAACGTATATATGTATGATTTAAGCGAGAATAAAATATATAATGTGTATGAGCAGTATATAAATAAAGAAGAACTAAACCACGAGATGTACAGACAACAGGACGTTCATATAATATCTATAGACGCGGAGGGCAACGTCTGTTTTGCTGTGTATGGATATATAGCTCACGGCGCGTACGAGGGTAAGGTTGCGATTGTGCTGTACCGTTTTCACAAGTCGGACAATGCAATAGAGGAGCTGCTGTATATTCCATTTCAGACTACGTATCAGATATTAAAGGAGAACTTTGAGAAATACAGCTACCTCAACGGCAGCGACGTATTTTATTTTGCGATAGACGACAGAATATATTCATATAACCTTGTTTCTGAAAAACTGACATCTCTTGCGGAGAATATAGGCGAGAGAAACTTTACCATTATTCCGGAGTCAAGCTCATATGTGTGGGAGAGTGCGCAGACAGACGGCCTCGCCACTGAGATTACCGTCATGAATCTTGAAACCGGGGAAACAGCGGTAATTCCGTCCGGAGAGGGCAATTATATACGGCTTATTGGCGTTATGGGAACAAATGTTGTTTACGGAATAGGAAACACGGATGATATAGCTTTAACTACCGAGGGAACGGCGATATATGCCATGAAAACAGTTGAGATAATGAATAAGGATAACGCAGTAATTAAATCGTATGGAAAAAAGAAAGTATATATAACAGGTGCGTTTGTATCGGGAAACGTAGTATATTTAAAGCGTGCAAAAAAACAAGGTAAAGCCTATAAAAGTATTTCGGACGACAATATATTGAATAGAATGAACAATGTGAAGCGAAGTGTTGAAGTTACAGAGAGGGTTACTGATAAAATGATGACTGAGAAATATATCTCATTTCCTTCTTCATTTGTAATGGAGGAAGTACCAAAAGTAGAGACAGCTTCAATGTATGTTGTTAAAGAGGAAAAGGCGCTGTATCTTGGCGACATGGAAGATGCCCTGAAATATTACGTATATGCAAAAGGCGGTATTACAGGCTCATTCACAAACCCGGCTGAGGCAATAATAAGCGCCGACAATGCACAGGGTGTTGTTATAAGCAGCAGGAATCAGACTGTTTGGGAAAGAGGAGGAAGATTTATAAGCAGCTCCGTTTCAGGAGTTGAAAATACGCGTTCGGGATCAGGAGTCAGTTCAATCGATGCATGCTTATATATGCTTCTAAACTCGGAACATCTTGGAGTCAGTATGGGGGATATTAAGAAAAGCAAAAAATCAATGCTCGGTGTTATAGGAGAGTATATAGATGAACCCGTCAACCTTACAGGATGTAACTTGGACGAGGTATTGTATTTTGTCAGTGCTGGTAAGCCGGTCATAGCTATGAAAGACAATAAAAATGCAGTGCTTATAACTGCATACAACTCAAGTACAGTGACAATATATGACCCGTCGTCAGGGGAAAGCCAGACGATGTTCCATGCAAATGCGGATAAGCTGTTTGCGGACGCGGGAAATATATATGTAAGTTATATGAAAGGCGAATAGCAAACAGGCGGTTAGTTTCGATTAATAATTAGCGGGCAAAGATAACAGTTGTTATATATAAATATAAGAAAGGAAAATGTAAATATGGATTTAAGAATTGAGAAGCTTGCGAAAAATCTGGTTAATTTTTCGATGGGAGTAAAAAAAGGCGACAAAGTATATATTGATTATATCGGTGAGGCGACAGAGGCTCTTGCGAGGCAGATTATCAAAGAGGTTTATAAAGCGGGCGGGGTACCGTTCCCGCACTATACTAACCAGAGGGTATTGAGGGAGGTTCTTCTTAACTGTACGAAAGAACAGCTTGAGCTGATGGCGGAGCTCTCATGCCGGGAGATGGAACAAATGGACTGCTATGTCGGAGTAAGGGGCGCTGAAAATGTGTCTGAACACGCAGACATACCTTCTAAGCAGATGAAACTGTACGATCTGTACTATAGGAAGCCTGTACACACAGACATTCGTGTCCCTAAGACAAGATGGGTTGTGTTGAGATATCCTAACAGCTCAATGGCGCAGCTATCAGACACAAGTTTGGAGGCTTTTGAAGACTATTATTTTAAGGTGTGCAACCTCGATTATTCAGTTATGGAGGAGGCTATGAAACCTCTTGTCAGCTTGATGGAGAAGACTGACAAGGTAAGGCTGGTGTGCGGAAACGGGACTGATTTGTCATTTTCAATAAAGGATGTTCCGGTAATACCATGCGCCGGACATATGAATATACCTGACGGAGAAGTATTTACAGCCCCTGTGAGAGATTCTGTAAACGGTGTGATTAAGTACAATACTCCGTCCCTATATCAGGGCGTGACATTTGAGGACGTGTGCCTGCATTTTGAGAACGGAAAAATAGTAAAAGCAGACGCCAACCATACGGGCAAAATAAATGAAATTTTTGATATTGACGACGGTGCAAGATATGTCGGAGAATTTGCGATAGGAGTCAATCCGTATGTGACAAAACCTATGAAAGATATACTTTTTGATGAGAAGATAAGCGGCTCGATACATTTTACTCCGGGAAACTGCTACGATGAGGCCCCGAATGGCAACAGATCGTCAATACATTGGGATCTGGTACTTATCATGACGCCTGAGTACGGCGGCGGAGAGATATATTTTGATGATGTGCTTGTGAGAAAGGACGGCAAATTCGTGCTGCCTGAACTCGAGTGTCTTAATCCCGAGTCGCTGACGAATTAAAAACGGAATAGTAATAGTAGGAGACAAGTATGCAGCTGCCAGAAAAATTTACGGAAAAGATGAAAAGACTTCTCGGAGAGGAATTCCCCGAATTTTTAAAAAGCTATGATGAGGATAGGATGTATGGGCTTAGGGTTAATACGTCTAAGATTTCATGCGAGGAATTTGAAAAGATTGCTCCGTTTGAAATAAAAAAGATTCCGTGGGTGCGAAACGGATATTATTATGACGGAAATATTTCGCCTGCGAAACACCCTTATTACCATGCGGGACTTTATTATCTTCAGGAGCCGAGTGCAATGACTCCTGCTGACAGGCTTGAAATAAGAGAGTATGACGCGGTGCTGGACCTTTGCGCCGCACCGGGTGGAAAGGCGACTGAACTTGGCGTTAAGCTTGGCGGCGGCGGAGTACTTGTCGCCAACGATATAAGCAGCTCTAGGGCTAAGGCGCTGCTGAAAAATATAGAATTATTTGGGTTAACAAACCCATTTGTTGTAAGTGAGACTCCTGCAAGACTTGCGGAATATTTTCCGGAGTTTTTTGACAGGATTCTTTTAGATGCGCCTTGTTCCGGCGAGGGGATGTTCAGAAAAGAGCCGTCGGTCATTAAGAGCTATGTTGCAAATGGGGTTGGCTACTACGCAAAACTGCAGAAAGAAATACTGATTCAAGCAGTGCGTATGCTCAAACCCGGCGGGAAAATGCTATACTCCACATGCACATTTTCGCCGGAGGAGGACGAGCAGTCGATAGATTACATAATGGACATGTTTCCTGAATTAAAGTTGATAAACATAAACGGTTACGACGGATTTGACACCGGCCGTCCGGAATGGGGCTCCGGAAATCCTGAATTGAAAAAATGCGTAAGAATCTGGCCGCACAGAATGAACGGAGAGGGACATTTTCTTGCGCTTTTGCAGAAAGATGGCGTGTGTGATTCCGGACGAGGACTTTCTGACGGAAACAAGAGAATTGACAAGGCATTGTTTAAAAAGCTTGAATATTTTTTTGGTTTTATGGAAAATCTCGACTGGAATATTGATTATAACAGGCTGGAACTTCAGGGGGAACGGCTGTTTTATATGCCTGAAAAAACAGCCGGGTTAAAAGGAATGAGATTTTTAAGGAACGGTTTGTTTATGGGAGAATGCCTGAACAAGAGATTTGAACCGAGCCAGGCGCTTGCTATGGCCGTAAGGCGCGGGGAATATAAAGATTGCATTTCGCTGCCGCAGGGAGACGCACGTGTTTTAAAATACCTAAAAGGTGAGACGCTGAACCTAACGCCTGACGAGGCGTACGGAAAAGGATGGCGTTTATTCTGCGTAGACGGATATCCGCTTGGGTGGGGTAAACTTAACAATGGAACATTTAAGAATAAATATCACTCCGGATGGAGGGTTTCTCGTAGCTGATGACGACAGGGAGATAGTATCAGCGATAAAATACTCGGCTTGTCAATAGGCGCTGATGATTATATTACCAAACCGTATAATTCGCAGGAGCTTGTAGCAAGAATTAAGAGCCAGTTTAGACGATATACGATGCTTGGTGGCAGGGAATCAGAGTTTGCCGGCAGAGTAATTAAGAACGGAAGGCTCGCGTACTCAGAAGATGAAAAATTACTGTATGCCGACGGTGAAGTTGTAAAACTTACCGCGACTGAAACTAAAATTGTCGAACTTCTCATGAAAAATCTTGGAAGGGTGTTTCCGGCGGAGGAGATATTTGAGAGGGTATGGGGCATTGGCTATAAAATTGAAAAGGTTGAAAAATAAGTGTGCTGTATTGTTAACGGTTTTAGGAATTTCGTTTGTAGGAATTGGAATAGGCGTATTTGTATATAAGCAGATATATACGTATGATAAATATGGATTCAGCGTATATGACTTAAGTAGGGATTATCAGAATACTGAAGAATTTAAGACATTTATGGAAAAAAGGCTTGCAGCTATGCTGTCTATGGGTGTGGACGGAAGGTGTATAAGCGTCTAATCTCTGTCAAGCGCTGACGATTACACTTTAAATCCGTATATTCAAAATATTCCTTCCGTAGATGAATATAAAAATATCCAATATATGGCCGGAAAGAGTTATAATAAGGCGATTAAGTATGATAAAAACATTATTTATGCAGTGATAAGCGAAGGTAAAGTAAAATATAGCGACTATCACTGGACAAAGCCGTCAGACATTGTCTGTCCAAGCGGATATAATTATGAGTTAAGGTATAAAAACGGAAAGGTCAGTATATTGAAAGACGGTGAGGAGAAAGACTTATACGGAGACGGTTATTACATTGACACTTCAGACTGGTATGTGCCGGGCTACAAAAACTTTCAGGTAACTGAGAATATTGATATTGTAGAGGTTGTAATTTATGCGATTGAAAATCCACAGTACTATGAAGGAGTTTTGGAAAAGTTTAAAGTAAATAGCATTGCACAGTATTACAACCATATTCAGAGTTATGCTAACATAGGAGACGATGCTGAGGGATGGTTTTATGTAAATGAGCTGTATCGTATTGGTAGTGAATTTCAGCAAGAGAATGACACAGATATCCGGTGGCGTTTGTTATTGCAGGTAGTATAAATGCAATACTATTGATAATATCGTTATTTTCGATAACAGCCTGCAGTGAAAAAGAAGTCAGGACAGGATGGAGAAGTATGTTAATGAGAATAAGTAAGGGGTGATTATATGAAACGATATATATATGGGGTTGTAAGGAAAATTTTGGTTGTGTTTATAGCGATGACTTCTGTAATTTCGCTTACAGCATGCAGTGAAAAAAAAGATGCCGGCAGTCAGGACGATGAATACGGGTATGCGTTCAACGAGAGCTTTTCGGTGGGTGAAAACAGACGGTTTTGCGACACGAACTGCTATATAAAGGATGAAAAACTGTATTATATTACAGAGGGGGAGTACGATGAAGCTGCGGGCATGTCCAGTTTATATTTAAATCAGTGTGACATGTCAAACGGCAGTGTGAAAGAGCTTTTTCAGATAAAGACTGAGGATAATATTCCTGTTGAAAGTGATGTAAGTAAATCAGTTTGGATAAAAGCGCTGAGTGTAGATGACAGTGGGAATATATCTTCTGTAATAGAAAGTAATTTGACTGACAATTTGGGAAATGAGAGGGATTACACCATAAAAAAGTATATCTATTCGGCGGACGGAAAGCAGCAGGATGTGTTTGATTTAAATATTGATATAAGCAGGTGGGAGAATGAAGGTTATATTAAGAGCTGCCGTTTAGATAACCAGGGACGCGTATATATTTTATATGGGTTATTTGAAAATGGAAGAGCAACATTATATAGATTCAATCCTGACGGTTCGGCGGCATCAAGCTTTGAGTTCAAGGAAATGACGGCAATTGATATGGTGCTTGATGCAAATGACATGCCAATTGTAACGTACGAAGAAGTATTGGATTCCCACGATTTAACTTCCGCAGTGTATATTGATATGGATAAAGGGACTCCGGGCCGGAAGATTGACGGTATCGTCAATGGAACGGATGATATTTACAGAAGTTTTTCATTGTATGATGACGGCGGCGACGGAGCATTTATAATAAATGACAGTAAAATGCTTTCAGTATACGACAGTTCGACGGGTACGGAGAATGCTGTATGCGACTGGATGGACTGCGGTTTGCTTGGCAGCCATGTAATATTTGCGGCCAAGTGCACAAACGGAAGTATATTTTGCGTATATAACAACGGGGATGTTGTGGGAGATTTAGAAAATGTAATAGCAGGATTCATAGAAAAAAAGGATTTATCTGAAGATGGCAGGACGGTCATTACGGTTGCAGACTGGTATGACAGCAACGAACTGCAGCAGCTCATTCTCAAACTTAACCGTGATAATGAAAATTATAAGGTGAAATATATATCATACGGGCAGTATGGGGATGGCATTGAGAAGATAAAATATGACATTATTTCAGGTAATGTGCCGGATGTAATTATACTTGACGAGGAAATGGGAATAAATAATTTCATCGCAAAAGGTTTTTTAGAGGATTTGACTCCGTATGTAAAAAAAGATGACACTGTAAATGAAGACTATTTTCTCGATGGTTTTCTTGACGCTATAAGCACTGACGGTAAAAATTATTTTCTAAGCAATAATTTTTCAATAAATGTCCTTGTCGGCAAAAAATCTGATTTGTCAGAGTTTAAAGACGGTTGGAGCGTTGATGAGTTTATCGAATATTATAAATCAAAGCCTGAAGGGACGAAATTATTGGCAAATACTTCGAAACAGGGGTTGTGTTTTGAGCTTATCGGTAAGAATATGAGTAAATTTATTGACTGGGACGAGGGAAAGTGCTCATTTGACAGCGAAGAGTTCAGGAAACTGATAGAATTCTGTTCAGGATTTGAAAACGGGGATATGCTTATGGACTATGAGATGTCAGAGGACATACAGCCGATTAAGGAAGGAAAGCTTTTGTTGGAAAGAGCTTTAATAAACAGCAGTGCGGACGTAAATATTTATACAACAGTATTTGGCGGCGATGAAATGTTCATAGGATATCCGTCGGATAAAGATAACGGTATTTACATGGAAAGCGGCGGATATGGAATAATGTCATCCTCTGAACACAAAGATGAAGCATGGGATTTTATAAAAAAGGTAATTACGGATGATAACTCAAGTAATTCAGCCTCCAAGGATGGATTTGAGAAAATGTTTGCGGAAGAAAGCGCCCCTCATGATGGAACACATATGTATAACGGACTGGTTGCTAAACCTGCAAAGAAAGAAGACGCGGATTTGGTAAAGGAGCTGGTTAAGAAAGCAAGTTACAACCCATACATTTATGAGCAATATGAGATAATACAGGGTGATATTGACAGTTACTTTGCGGGTGAGAAAGGGCTTGACGAGACTATTAACGTAATTCAGGATAGAATGGAAAAGTATGTGAATGAAAACAGGTAAATGAATAGAAAATATGTTAATGTATAAATTATACAAAATATAGACATACTAACCGTAATAAGTCTATCAGGGAGAATTTATTATGTCGTTAGATGGAGAGTTCGGACTTGTAAAATCATTGGATAAAAATATAGAGCGGATATCAGAGCTTTTTCCGGTAGGAAAGAGCTTTGATATTGTTACAAGGGAAATGAATTTTGGAAGCACAAGGGCTTACTGGATTGGCATAAACGGAATGTTCGACAGCGAGGTTATGCAGCTTATGCTGTCAGATTTGCAGAATCCCATATTTACAAAGGATGATGTTATTAATAATCTTGAAGAATATGTAACGTCAAAGACCAGCGTTGCACAGATGAGCCTTGAGGGGGATATTAGGAAAATCCTTAAAAATGTCGTCAGCGGTCCAGCCGCCATACTTGTAGATGGATTTGAAAAGGCTATAATAATTGATTTAAGAAAATACCCTGTGAGAAGTATAGAGGAGCCTGAGAATGAGAAAGTTCTGCGCGGTGCAAAGGACGGTTTTGTTGAGACACTGCTGTTCAACGCTAACCTTATAAGAAGACGAATAAGAAACTTTAACCTCACGTTTGAGATAAATACAATAGGAAATGACAGCAAAAGCGATGTTGCGATAGCTTATGTAGGTGGTATTGCGAATGAAAAACTTATTGATGATGTTAGGACGGCGATTAAAAAGGTTGATGTAGACAGCTTGACGCTTGGTTCAAAAAGTTTGGAGGAGCTACTCGTTAAGAAGAGATGGTTTAATCCGCTGCCAAGTATTCAAATTACGGAGAGACCCGACGTTGCGTGCAGTTATCTTGAGGAGGGATACGTGCTTGTAATTGTCGACAACAGTCCGTCGGTAATAATTTTACCGGGAAACATATTTCAGTTTTCACAGAGTCCGGAGGATTATTACAGAAATCCGCTTACCGGTAATATGTTCAGGCTTCTGCGTAACCTGTCGGTAATAATAAGCCTGTATCTTCTGCCGGTATTTCTTCTCATAGTGGGGCATATGCCGGACCTTGCCGAAAAACTGTCTCTTATAAGTGATGAACTGCCGGGCGCCATAAGGCTGCTCTGCTTTGTCATATTTGCCGAGTTTGGCCTTGATATGCTTGAATATGCGTCTTCTCATTCGCCGGGAAATCTCATAACGCCCGTATCTGTCGTGGGTGGAATTGTGCTTGGGGAGATGGCTGTCAACATGCAGTGGTTTTCGGAGGAAGTGTTGTTTTATTCTGCAATCTCGCTCCTCACTACATTTGTTATAAGCAGCCATGAATTCAGCGACGCTTTAAGGTTGTTTAGAATAGTCCTTATTATACTTACCGGACTATTTGGAATACCGGGAATAATTATTGCTTCAATACTTGTCATCGCGTCTGTACTGACAACTCCTTCGTTTGCCGATTCCGGCTATTTCTGGCCGTTATATCCGTTTAACGGTCCGGCGTTGAAAGCGCTTGTTTTCAGGAAAACAACAATCAGCGCTCAGCCGGATGTTAGAAAGAGAAAGAAGACGCCGTATTAGCGTACTGTAATGTTCATTTTCAGCAAGATGACGCGGGATGAATGTTCATTTTGCAAGGCGGAAGAATTAGGCGTATCGGTGCTGCGCCGATTGACGGCAACGTCGAATAGCCCTATCTGTTGTACTTTACTTCTTTAAGTGGAATGGGATTAGGATTTAATATCACCCATTCCACAGATAATTCTGTCATGCGGTTGATATGTTCATCCCATGTTTTCGGAAATTTTGAGATTATCTCACTGAGCTCCTCATATTTTTCGGGATCCATTTTATTTCCCATAGAGACATATTCAAAAAAACATTTTGCCATCTTTCTGTATTCTCTATCCCAATTACAGCCGCCGTTATCCAAAATCTCATATCCTATTCTTCCAGAAATTCGTATGACCTCGCCCTGAACCGTGTTGGCGTGACCTGAACCCGGAACGAGAAGTTTCCACAATTCAGAGTGCTGCTTCTGCCAAGTCTTTTCATTAACTACAATCTCTGATTTCACATCAAATCTTTCATGCCTAGGGACAGGGTCGATTCCAATTAGGTTGTAAAGGCTTTCCAAGGCCTTATCTACCTTGTTGATATAATCCTGATTAATACTATCCCGTCTGAATTCTATATCTTCCGCGGCTTTTTTCATATATGTTTTCAGCTTTTCCGTAACATTTACTCCGTTAGATAACAAATATTTTGTTACAGGTTCAAGCTCAATAATATCCATTGTGCGTGCTCCGTAAAACGCCGATTCAAGAGGTGTGTTTCCGGAATTGTCCAATGCGTTTACATCAAGGTTGTTCTCCATAAGTACTTTGATAAGCTCCAAGCTTTTTGAACTGACCGCCGCATGAAGCAGAGTAGTTTTGTACATAGGGTGTATATAATTCACGTCAGCTCCAAGTTTGATGAGGTTAATTGCCTGTTCCTGTGCATACCTGTGGCAGGCGTGATGGAATAGCGGGGTATACTGAAAATGATCTACGTATTCGATGTCTGCCCCTAGCTTAATAAGCCACTTCATCATGTCGTAAGACAGCAGGAAAAATAACGCATTTCCTTTTTCGTAACCTCCGTAGGCATTGATGTCACATTTATCAAACACCTCTTTAATCGCTTTTTCATCCCCAATTTTGACAAGTCTCTCAAATTCTTTAATTAATGTCTTTCTCTTTGCCATATGTAATCTTCCTGTTCTCAATTTTTTCAGTTGCATATTGTGATAATCTGTGATATGTTAACAAATGGATGGTATTCGTAAGAAGCTGTACCGTAACAATATATAGATATTTTAATTAATTTTTCAGTGTATTGCAATAGAAGTTTATGATATAGTGAATGAATTTTCCTGTATAATAAATTTTATGCGGTGTATTCTGCAATGGCAGAGTCCGCTCGTTTCTATTTTCTATTAAAGGTAATCAGGCTAATCCCGTGTAATATACACAAGTCTGTATTTCATCTTACGGCACGCTCCATCCGCAAAATATTTAATGTCTAATTACAGGACTGAAAGGCATGGTGCGTTATGAAAAATACGGTCTCAACATTTAAAAAAGCAAAAGAAAATAAACAGAAGCTTACAATGCTTACTGCGTACGATTACTCAACCGCAAAGCTGTTTGACGACGCCGGAGTTGACAGTATTCTTGTGGGGGACTCCCTTGGCAATGTTATACTTGGCTACGAAGACACTTTATCGGTGACGATGGAGGATATGATACATCACGGAGTCGCCGTGTCAAGAGGTGCAAAAAATGCACTTGTAGTTGTAGATATGCCTTTTATGTCATATCAGACATCGGTATATGACGCAGTGTATAATGCGGGGCGAATTATGAAAGAGGGAAGGGCCGGCGCTGTTAAGCTTGAGGGAGGCGCGGTAGTATGTCCGCAGATTAAGGCTATAACCGAGTGCGGTATACCGGTTGTGGGACATCTCGGCCTGACTCCTCAGTCGGTAAATGCATTTGGCGGATATAAAGTACAGGGCAGGGATGACGATGCCGCAGAAAGGCTTATTGACGACGCCCATAAGGTGGAGGAGGCCGGAGCGTTTGCCGTAGTACTTGAGTGCGTTCCGGCAAGGCTTGCAGAGACGATAACAAATGAGCTGTCCATACCGACAATTGGAATAGGAGCCGGTAAAGGCTGCGACGGACAGGTGCTTGTATATCAGGACATGCTAGGCATGTTTTCGGACTATACGCCAAAGTTTGTCAAGCGGTTTGCGAATGTGGGCGAGACAATTAAAGAGGCAGTACGGTTATATATAAAAGAGGTTTCAGACGGGCTATTTCCGGATGATGAACATTCATACTAATATGTTGACATTTTATATTGAGGTTTTTGTGGAGAGGAGTACATGAAGATGATGCTTGTACACACAGTAAATGAGGTAAGGGAGCAGGTAAAGAAGTGGCGCAGCGAGGGATTAAGCGTCGGGTTAGTCCCTACTATGGGATTTTTGCACGAGGGGCATCAGAGCCTCATTGCGGCTTCTGTAAAAGAAAACGACAGGACGGTTGTAAGCATTTTTGTAAATCCGACTCAGTTTGGGCCAAACGAGGATTTTGAAGCATACCCGCGCGACATTAAAAAGGATATGGCATTGTGTGATGAAACCGGAGCGGACCTTATATTCAATCCGGAGCCGGAGGAGATGTATCCTGACGGCTTCTGCACATATACGAACATAACAGGAATGAGCGACGCGCTCTGCGGAAAGTCCAGACCGATTCATTTTAAGGGGGTATGTACGGTTGTAAGCAAACTCTTTAATATTGTATGCCCTGATATGGCTTATTTCGGAGAGAAGGACGCGCAGCAGCTCGCAATAATAAAGAGAATGGTAAAAGATATGAATATACCGATAGAAATTAAGGGCTGCCCTATAGTGAGGGAGGCGGATGGACTGGCAAAAAGCTCACGAAACACATACCTCAGCGCGTCCGAGAGAGAGGCGGCGCTCATACTGTCGAAAGCCATATTTGCAGGCCGCGACATGGTAAAGGCGGGAGAGCGTGACGCGAAAAAGGTAGTGGAGGCAATGACCGAGATAATAAAATCAGAACCACTCGCAGCAATAGACTACGTCGAAATGGTTGACGTGGAAACGATGCAGTCTATAGATGTGATAGAGGGAAACATACTCTGCGCAATAGCAGTAAAGATAGGCAAAACACGCCTAATTGACAACTTTAACGATATAATCCACCAAGCGTCGCCGTAACGATACTGCCTGCAGTATCGAAAGGCGACATTTGGTGGATGAACGAACATGAGTATGTAGGACGGAAGTCCGGAATACGAATGTTCGGTACGATTGCGAGAATGCGAAGCAAGGAGCAATCGAATATCGTAAAAAAGAAAGCGTCGCCGTAACGATACTGCCTGCAGTATCGAAAGGCGACATTTGGTGGATGAACGAACATGAGAATGTAGGACGGAAGTATATTGGAGGGAAAATGTGATGACTATTACAATGCTAAACGGCAAAATACACCGTGCAGTCGTTAAGGAGGCAAACCTAAACTATGTCGGCAGTATAACGGTCGACCCGGTTCTAATGAAAGCTGCCGGAATACGGGAATATGAATATGTGCAGATTGTCGATGTCGAGAATGGAAACAGGTTTGAGACATATACCATTTCCGGTGAAGAAAATTCCGGTATGATATGTCTTAACGGGGCGGCGGCCAGACAGGTACTTCCGGGTGACCACATAATAATAATGAGCTACTGCTCGCTAACTTCTGAGGAAGCGGATTCACATAAGCCGAATGTAGTATTTGTCGATGAGGCGAATAAAATTTTAGAAGTTGCGCACTATGAAAAGCACGGCGAGATTTCCGTAGTTAAGCAGTATTAACTGTAAATATATTATAGTAGGATAAAGGTGATTAATTATGCTGAAAAATAAAACTATAGTAATCGGTATCACAGGCAGTATTGCGGCGTACAAGATGGCAAATGTAGTTAGTATGCTTGTCAAGCTCGGTGCGGACGTCAACATAATAATGACGCGCAATGCGGTAAATTTTATTAACCCTATTACGTTTGAAACCCTGACAGGCAACAAATGTCTTACAGATACATTTGACCGAAATTTTGAATTTAAAGTTGGACATGTAGGAATTGCGGCAAAAGCGGATATTTTTTTAATCGCTCCGGCGACGGCAAATGTAATTGGAAAGATAGCAAATGGAATAGCCGACGATATGCTGACTACAACGGTGATGGCTGCAAAATGTCCGGTACTTATTGCGCCTGCTATGAATAACAATATGTATGACAACAAAATAGTTCAGCATAATATAAAGCTTCTTGAGGAATATGGTTACGGAATAATTTCGCCTGCAGACGGGTATCTTGCGTGCGGAACAACCGGCAGAGGCAAGCTTGCGGATGAAACAATACTTGTCGAACATATTGTGAAAAGCATTGCATGCAAAAAAGATATGAGCGGCAAAACGGTTCTTGTAACGGCCGGGCCGACCATAGAAAAAATAGACCCCGTCAGGTATATCACAAACCATTCAAGCGGCAAAATGGGTTATGCAATTGCAAAGATGGCTGTATTGAGAGGTGCGAATGTGATACTCGTCAGCGGTCCGGTTAACCTTGCGCCGCCGTTAGGGTGTGAAGTAGTTCTGGTTGAGTCAGCTTCGGAAATGTTTGAGGAAGTTGTATCGCGAAGCGTAAATTGTGACATTATAGTAAAATGCGCCGCGGTCGCGGATTACAGTCCTAAGATAGTTTCAGGCCATAAGCTTAAAAAGAATGATGCCTATTTGTCAATTGAGCTTGAGAGAACCGGGGATATATTAAAATGTCTTGGTGCGAACCGAAAAGACGGACAGGTTATATGCGGATTTTCAATGGAAACTGATAACCTGATTGAACACTCCAGACAAAAGCTTATAAAAAAGAATGTGGATATGATAGCGGCCAACAGCCTTAATGACGAGGGCGCGGGCTTTAAAACTGACACTAACAAGGTGACGCTTATAACAAGGACAGGGGAAAAGGAGCTGCCTCTAATGACAAAAGAGGAGACAGCGGATGTAATACTGACGGAGATTATGAGTATTTTGACAAAGAATATAAATGATTGATAATTAATTTAAATGGAAGCTTTTTATAAATGATATTTATAATTATAAATAAGCTTTTGATAAAGGCCTATTTCCATGTTAACGTCAAATCATTAGTTATAACTCAAATTAATATATTACAGGAATATCCATTGATTTGCACTTAATGACAATTTAACTAAAAATACAATTATATATGAAAAATGTTGACAAAATATACTTATTTGTGATATTATTTTTAATAAATATATTTTTCGGTATACTAATTAGATGATAATATAATATGCCATTTGAACATTTAATTCGGTTCCTATTATAACTGCATTATATTTCATAACATAAAATTCAACGAATTGTTTATTTAGGTGGCAGAGCAGATTTGTGAATATTTACTATAAAGCAGTTATTTTTGGGTGAGGGGTGCAAAAGTATGGCTGAATTGGTTAATTTAATGGAACAAACAGTATTTAATAAAATTGATGAGATGTGGCCGAATACAGAATACTGCAAATGTGAAAACTGTCGAATGGATATTGCTACATATGCATTAAACCGTCTTCCATCAAAGTATGTTCAATCTTTGAAAGGTAATATGCTTTGTCGTTTTGAGTCAAGAAGAATTCAAAGCAATATAGACGTTACGGTAGTTGTTGGAAAAGCAATCGAGGTTGTTGGACAATCCCCGCATAAAAATTAATAATGCATGAATTAATTACCAGAAAGGGTTAAAACGTGTTGTCAACAACATTAAAAAACTTTCATAAAAATGCTTCATAAAAAAATAAAAAATGGCTCATAAAAAATGTTATAAAAAAGTGTTGACATATGTCATTTGCTTTGATATAATATGTCTTGCGTCAAACGATTGATGCGGTTCGCGGAAGTGTCGGAACTGGCAGACGAGCAAGACTAAGGATCTTGTGCTCATTGCGAGCGTGTGGGTTCAAGTCCCATCTTCCGCATCGAATTAAAAAATGGGGAACCTTGATTTTACTAAGGTTTCCCATTTTTTATTACTGGAATAATTGGTTACAGTCGGTTACACTTTTCAATAAGTCCATTCGAGTGCCCTTTCAAATGCATCTGTACTTTTGTCCCATGAGACAGTTGAAAATTAAAAACTTTGCATAATCAAAGAGCATATTTTCATTCGACTTCATTTCTTTATACTTTTTGTTTGACAGTTTATGCTTTTCTATCACATTTAAAAACCATGTTTTTAGTGTGATTACATCAATAGTCTGCATATCCATATCAGCAATATCTGAATTGGCAAAATATGTGTTCCATACCCATTGTAATTTGTTTGCATTGGCTTTTGAAGTTTCGACAGCTTTATACTTGAGCCATTCTGGATATAATGCTTTTATAGTTCGGGGATTCTCTTTTTGCTCCTGTCTGCTTTTGTAATATTTAATTATTCACTTTTAAAGGTCCTCTCTGCACGTTTTGCAAATCATCTTAGAATAGAAATATTATTCACAAAATTTGTATTATTGTGTACAAAAGTATGATATAATCAAATCGACATATCGGGATTTGAAAGGGAATTGAAAATGAATAAGTTAAGCAAAGATTATTTACTATATACTTTTTTAATAATGTTAATTTGTTGGGGAATATGTCTATTATGCAGTCTAAATGGAACATCGTTAAATGATAATTATCTTTTATATGTACCATATCTATTAGGTGGGTGGTCGCCGACTATTGCATCATTTTTGGCATTAAAGAAAAATGATAAAATTGTAAACTTCAAAGAGTGGATAAAAAAAGTGTTTGATTTCAAACACAATATATTTTCATATCTTATGGTAATAGCATTAGGAATATTGTTTATAGTTCCACAATGTTTAATTTCAGGATATGAAAACGGAGCGCCAATATATGCAATTATTGTTATGATTCCAATGATGTTATTTGGCGGTGGCTTAGAAGAAGCGGGATGGAGATATATCCTACAGCCTGAACTGGAGAAAAAATACAAATTTGTTATATCCACTTTAATAGTAAGTGTTATTTGGTGGTTATGGCATTTGCCTTTATTTTATATTCAAGGAGTATTTCAATATGGGCAAAATTATCTGGCATTTGGAATAAATGTTTTAGGACTAACTTTTGCCTTGGCAAGCATAAGAAAGAATACGGGTAGCGTATGGCTATGTGTACTGCTCCATTGTATTACAAATTCTATGTCTGGAATATATATCATTAACGATATTATTTTAGGTAATATAGTTACAACAATAATTTTGATAATTACTTCTTTAGTTTTAGTGAGAGTTAATAATAAGAAAAAGATATTTAGTTAGATAAATTCCCTTTTATTTAATTATACTTTCAACTTTCCACATTTTACAAGCTTTCCCCAACCTTTTATATCAGAAAATCAACCATTTTCCCTTATTTCTTCCCTTATGAGGTTGAAACAAGGGAAACTTTTTTAATTACCACCCACAGCCTCATCTAAGAACCTTGCGGAAGTCCGTTTTGACTCTCTGGTTGCATGGGCACATACATTCATTGAGCTGCTCACATATGCGTGTCCAAGAAGTTCCTGTACGTCTTTTGGAGCAGCTACGTTTGATAACAGATTACTGGTGTAAGTGTGACGGAGCATATGGAAATGAAAATCTTCCAGTCCCTTTACCTTTTTCCTTGCAGTCCTACATACGATTGAAACCGTTGTAGGATATTCTACTGCACCGTCTGGTCTTAAACAGGCAAATGAGATTTCCTAATAATCCTCTGGAATATTTTCTGTATTTCGCACCTTACTTTTTGCCGATAACTTCAAGGGAATATCCATATTCTATTTCAGTATAATCTGATAATGCAAGAACTGTTGGAACGCTAACGACCACAGACATTTTTTCCATTTGTCATCCAACAAACCACTATTTTCATCCAGCAATCCAAAACCCATCCACATGCTTTTTCCTGTCTTAATCCTCATAGCTTTTTCAGTAGCTAAAACTGCAATTGGTTTTTGCCGTTTTCCTTCCTCGTTTCCAATATCTCCTGAGTTATTAACCCCCCAATACATACGATTTATTTCTGAGTTTGGATAAAATTCAATTTGATCGCTAAAACTGTTGTAAATGATCTGATAGTCTTCAGCTGTACACTTTTTACCATTCAAATAGTATTCATTAAGCCCATCTTTATCTCCAAATTGATACTCTGCCCAATACAAATCGTTTATTAAATTTATTTTGTGGTTTTCCAACTTATACTCCATAATAGTATGTGGCATATAATCATTACCATTGTTATCCTCAGAAGCTGGACCTCCACGATAAAAAGCATACGTCCCCCTTGAGGGTAAGGAATATAAGTGTCCGTATACGGGATATGCTTCATCACTACTTGGTCCCTCAATTTCTACTACTTTTCCATTTTCGAATGTATAATATTGCTTTTCTGATAAAATATGTTCTTCCCTGCTGAGTATTAAATCTTGCATACCATCAGCATTAAAATCACATATAGAAAAATGCGTTTTCAAATCATCTTCCTCTTCGTTCAGATTGTATTCTTGAAGTAATATTTTGCTATATGCCTGTAATATTTTTATTTTAAGAAGATTGTCACCATTATATACATATATTTTTTTTTCAGAAGTATATCCCTCAACACAAATTTCTCCATCAAATGAGATGAATAATTGTGTTAGTGATGTATAATGGTTCTCTACCTTATCTTTAATATTAATAACATAATATCGTTCTCCATTACTTCGTTCGAAATTAGAATCATGAAAATAATATAAATCACTATATACACTTTTTGCTATTTTCATGGCTTGTTCCAAGGAAATATTTCCTTCTAAATCTTTATTTATAGTTGTTATGGTTTCAAATTCCTCTGCATTAAATTTTCCTAAATACGTTACTGCACATGATATATTAGTTTGATTCAGGGGTATCAAAGATGCAATTAAAGAAAACGTAATTATCATAACTAATACTTTTGATATTCTTTTTTTCATATATTAATTTCTCTTTCTTATAATTTATAATATACAGTGTAGTACATTGATATAAACATTTCAATGATTTTTACCTTATTCATGAATTTTTTTGCTCCATATTCGTAATAATTTCGTATATTCTTATGAATATGGAAGGATGTAAAGTAATTATGTAGAATATAAATATGGGGGAGCGTCTTAGACAATTGCGGAAATCAAAAAAACTTACACAAAAGCAAGCCGCTGATAGAATAGGAATTGCTAATACACTCTACAACAAACAATATTGTTATCCGATTCATTTGAATGGAGTAAAACAGTAAGCAAAGAGAAAATCAAAAAAATATCTATTGACATTCCTATTGATGCTAATGGGGAATTTGATTTTACAGTACAGAAAAGAATTTACAATCGGCTTGAAAAATACGATACAATTAAGGCAAGTTTAAGTAAAAGAGTTGAAGAACTTGTTTCTATGCAACTAGAATTTTAATATAATAGGGGATGCCCAACTCTATGCATTTTTTAAACATAATTTTGGACATCCTTTTTAATACAGCGCTATATTTGGGAGTTATTACTTTTTCAACGAAAATAGCTTATAGAATTTATTGTTGTGAACAATATACTGGTGCCAGTCATATTGAATTATATTATCTCCTGCTGCACATCCAATACCGTACTCCTTACCGTTAGATACAAATGTGAAAGCGTATAATCCATCATACATATCTTCGTCGTCAATTTTTTCATAGATACCTGATTGTAAAGCGTCAGCCATTAATTTAATTGAATCTTCGTCGGTGTAGACAGTCTCATTGCCCTGAAAATCCATAAAGCGTACCTCGGTTATACCGTCGCATAATTCTTGTGAGAATAACTTCACACCTTTGCTGCCGCAGCCGTTTAAGACAAAAAGTGTAAGCAATGCCAGCGCTAATACTCTTTTTTTCATTTATATCACCTCGCTTATTTATACTTAGAAACAGTATATTTCCATACATAACTTTGATTATTATAAGGTAGCACTGTTCCGCTGGGTTTAAATTTAACTGTCTCAGATTTATTTGTACCGGAATTCCACAATACTAAATTGTGATTTCCATTATCTGTCTTTCTGTAGCCGTAACATGTAACTTGATGTCCTGAAGTTGATGTTTTCATACTCATAATAAAAGGGTACTTATTATTAATATTTGTTTTTATGTGTGGTAAATCTATTTTCGCAGATGTTGCAGTATAATTTATTCTAACAAAGCTTAATGCTTTTTGTGTATCATAAATACTACCTCCTTCAAGACCTTTATTTGCTGCGGCACACATGTTTTCGCCTGAGAACTTGACTCCAAGCCGATAATTGGCAACTGTAGCGGCGGAAGCCGCCCAACAAATTGGCAGTGTGCCCTGATATACCTGATTGTGTAAGTTGCATAAAACTGTAGTTCCGGCAGAATTTTTATATATAGTTGGAGTGTAACTTTTATCTTTAGAATTCTTGCTTACTATAAAATCGGTATCCACCTCTTCAAAATCTTCAATATAGTCTAATGTTTCATCAACTTTTTGAATATAGTCGGGGTCGTCTATATCAACGCTTTGTAACAACCCGTCTTTGTAGAAAAACAGTCCGTTATCCTCTAAGTTATTGCTTTTATTAATTATGTCTACATATTCAGTTGAACCTGAAATAGAATATCCTTCATCAGTGTTAATAACAGTAACTAAAAATACAGCTTTATCTCTCTCAATAATAGGAAATCTATACATTTCATCGGTATTTCCTTCCTCGGCAAAAACTATAGGTTCTCCAAGGCGGCACGCCAGTAAATCAAAGGACAGTGAACGATCAAATTCACAACTTGTTTTCAGTATACTCAAATAATTATCCTTTGCATATTTTATTGCACTCTCAGGCACTATTCCATAAAGTTTATTTTCTGCGTAATTAATCTCATTTTTATATCTTATGTAATATAGGCTTTTATCTTTTGCATTACATTTATTGACTGACAATAATGCTGCAAAAACAACTACGAATAAACTAATCATTATCCTTATGGCAATATTTTTATATATATGTTCTTTCTTCATACTTTTTCCCCCTTAATATATTTGGTAGTGTCAAATGACACCCCTTGTTTTCTTTATAATTCCTTTATTTCAAAGG
>CAOKVX010000017.1 GCA_948472945.1 uncultured Clostridia bacterium | reverse complement strand
GAACGAAAATCCTTTCCGAGAAATGGGGAGGAAACACGCTCATACCGCTTTACAATAACGAAGATGAGGTATGCGGAATAAAATATAACGGAACCGCCTACTATTTCCTAAAGAATCTTCAGGGCGACGTAATAAGCATTACGGATTCGAGAAGCAGATGCGTTGCGGAGTACACCTACGATGCATGGGGTGTATGCAAGGGAATAAGTGACACAACGGTGGAAAAGATAGCGTCGATTAATCCGTTCCGGTACAGGAGTTATTACTATGACAGTGAGACGGGGCTGTATTATCTGCAGTCAAGGTACTACGACCCGGCTGTGGGCAGGTTTGTGAATGCGGATGATGCTATATTCTTAAGTATTGGTAATAATGCGATATGTTATAATTTATTTGCATATTCATGTAATAATCCAATTTGTAATGTAGACTTTACAGGATATTTTAGTATTCCTAGAGCTATAATTTCAATACCATTAGATATACTTTTACTGCAGATATCGCCATTTTTAGCACCTATAAAATCTTTTGCAAGAAAATTTGCAGGTATTACATTAAAAATGAAAGTATATACACCATTAGCAAAGTTAATACAGTATGTGGCAAAAATATCTTTCAATGTACTTAATACTATCAAGAATATTATTATAAAGATTCCATTTTGGGGAAAGAAATGGGCAAAAAAGATTGATGTGGCTAAAATTAGTCGGTCTATAGCTAGTGCGACAACATCGGGAATATTTAATTTTATACTAAACTTAATAGCTTCAAATATTACTATTTTTTTATCTGTAGGAGGTTTTATAGCAGGATTATTAGATATACTAACAGATAAAAAATTAGATAATAGAATAACTTTTCCAATTGAATGGTAAATTTAAAAGTAGGGTAATTATTGTTATAGTATTATTATAAATAATCAGTCAATAAGCACTGAAAAAATTTATCTGTAATTTTTTCAGTGCATTTCTAGATAAAGATAGTTATAGCTTTCTTTAATATAGTTGACTTTGATAAATGAAGGAGTTTTAGATGAAAATTAAATATAATCTAGATTATGGAGATAATATGTACTTAAATATTGATGATTTTGAGTATGAATTATATGCAGGAGATGAAATTGATATAAAAAATAATATAATAAATACAGAAATACGTTTATATACAAAAAAAGATATTAATTTTAAATTTTGGAGAATAATGTTATTGTTTTTTGGAAAATTAATTTGTGGAATTTTTAAGATTTTAATCATGGATGTCCCGGGAAATTGGATAAAATCTATTGACCCATATATAATATATGCAAAATATAATTTGAAAAGTGACTATATTAATATTAAATATATACCAGGCAGAATTACTAAAGATATGTTTAAATTTATAAGCCCTAAATTATTAATCAATGGTGAATTAATAGATTTAAATATGAGTTTATGTTTGGAAAAAATTAAATTTGGATATTTAAATTTTTGTTTGGATTTAATTTCAATATGGGTATATTCATGCATTCCTTTAGGAATTATCTTTATAAGTTCGAGATTAGACATACTAAAATCTATTATTTTAATTTCAATAATGTTAGTTATTTCTGTGCCTGTTGTTTTTAAGTTATTGAAAGAATATAACAATTTGAAAAGAATAATGGGTGCTGCTAATAAGGAAAACTGAATAGAGGGTATATTTGAATATATAGTATTAATGAAACTTTGTTATTATATTTTTTATAATATTAAACAGATTAATACATTATAGTAGTTTCAGATAAGCTTTGGATTCATTGTAATTCAGTTTACGTATTATAATGAGGAAAGAATCACAAGGGTTACGGAATATAAGGACACGGCCCCTGATGTAATAGTAAACGATACTCACTATACATACGACCCGTTAGGCCAGCTTATCAGGGAAGTTCATAACAATGTGTCAGTCAATGAGATGATCTACGATAACCTCGGAAACATCAAGAAAAAGAACGGCGTGACATACACATACAGCACCGGGGCATGGAAAGACCAGCTTATCGGATTTGGCAGCAAGAGCATTACCTACGACGCCCAGGGAAACCCGCTCAACTATCTCGGTCATACGCTTACATGGGAAAAGGGAAGGCAGCTCAAGAAATTCGACTCCAACACTTACACGTACAATGCTAACGGAATACGTACGGGAAAGAATGTTAACGGAACGGCACACAGCTACAGGCTTGACGGAACGAAAATCCTTTCCGAGAAATGGGGAGGAAACACGCTCATACCGCTTTACAATAACGAAGATGAGGTATGCGGAATAAAATATAACGGAACCGCCTACTATTTCCTAAAGAATCTTCAGGGCGACGTAATAAGCATTACGGATTCGAGAAGCAGATGCGTTGCGGAGTACACCTACGATGCATGGGGTGTATGCAAGGGAATAAGTGACACAACGGTGGAAAAGATAGCGTCGATTAATCCGTTCCGGTACAGGAGTTATTATGACAGTGAGACGGGGCTGTATTATCTGCAGTCAAGGTACTATGACCCGGCTGTGGGAAGGTTTGTAAATGCGGATGATGTGACATTTTTAAATTTAGGCAGCAGTGTTTTAAGCTATAATTTCTATGCGAACTGTGATAATGACCCAATAAATTATATAGATGATACTGGAAATAAAAAGAAAAAGGTTGTTAAGAATGGAAATTTGCTTAATGCGTCTAAATGGTTATCTGAATTTGTACAGAAAATGATTCCTAATGTATATATGGGACTTTTTAAAGAAAAAACTATTTTTGACGGCAGATTTCTTGGCGTCAGTTTAACAATTAAAGTTGGTTTGTCAGGAAACACAAACACAAATGGTATTATTGGAATATTGCTGGATGAAAGTGCATTGGAAGTTACCATTTCGTCTAGCATAAATCAAAAAGTGAGTTTTTTTATTGGTGGTGGAATTAACTGGAGAAAGACATATATGAATTGTGGATGGTCGGAAACGATATATAATTCAAATGTTACGCGTGCCATAACAATTGAGTTGAGTGTATCACATTTGACGGCGGCAGCTCTTGTTGTGGGTTGTGCAGCGGCTCCGTATTTAAGTACGTTTGTTGCATCAGTTATTACGGCAATAAGTGCGTCTGCAGTTTCTGCCGGAACAATGCTGATTCCATTAATTCCTAAATTTGTACAATTAGTTGTATAATAATGCAAATAATCTTGTTCAAGTGTTCTAATAGTTGTCTTAGTTTAATAGGGAAAAGTATTTCTTTTCCCTATTAACATTAACAATGGTAAGCAAAAAATATCTTCGATATATGGTGTGACAGGCAATTATATATTTTATAAGTCGAAAGGAAAGTACGATATGCTTTTTTTTAATTTTAAGACACTGCAAAGCAAGGAAGATGTCATATGGAAATTTAACCGTTTGATAGCGTTAGAACCCCATAAAATATTTGCTTTTTATGAAGGTTATAATGATAATCGTATAGGTCTTCATACATATATAAATGGAGATAAGGTGAAAGGGTATTATGAAAGTGGAGGATTGTACAGAGATTCGCTGGTAAGAGCTAAAGTATGGTTTTATGGTAAGCTTATTGAACGAAATGGAGTATGTCAATTTAAAGGGATAATAGTTTCTTCCACAATTATTTTGGGAATAGTTATAATAATCCAACATATTTATTACTTGGAACCTTTAGAGTCTGTCTTTTTATTATTTTATATAATTTATGTGTTATATAACGAGAAGAAAGTGTATGATTGTTTAGAAGAAATTATGTCATAAGTTTTATGATATGAAGTATTATTACGTGCAAAACATTCAGCAGAATTTGTGCGAGCATTAAAGGTGAGATTATCAAAGTCGACGACACGGTTCTGGATGTAGTAATTAACGATACTCACTATACATACGACCCGTTAGGCCAGCTCATCAAGGAAGTTCGTAACAATGTGACAGTCAATGAGATGACCTACGATAACCTCGGAAACATCAAGAAAAAGAACGGCGTGACATACACATACAGCACCGGGGCATGGAAAGACCAGCTTATCGGATTTGGCAGCAAGAGCATTACCTACGACGCCCAGGGAAACCCGCTCAACTATCTCGGTCATACGCTTACATGGGAAAAGGGAAGGCAGCTCAAGAAATTCGACTCCAACACTTACACGTACAATGCTAACGGAATACGTACGGGAAAGAATGTTAACGGAACGGCACACAGCTACAGGCTTGACGGAACGAAAATCCTTTCTGAGAAATGGGGAGGAAACACTCTCATACCGCTTTACAATAACGAAGATGAGGTATGCGGAATAAAATATAACGGAACCGCCTACTATTTCCTAAAGAATCTTCAGGGCGACGTAATAAGCATTACGGATTCGAGAAGCAGATGCGTTGCGGAGTACACCTACGATGCATGGGGTGTATGCAAGGGAATAAGTGACACAACGGTGGAAAAGATAGCGTCGATTAATCCGTTCCGGTACAGGAGTTATTACTATGACAGTGAGACGGGGCTGTATTATCTGCAGTCAAGGTACTACGACCCGGCTGTGGGAAGGTTTGTGAATGCGGATGATGTTGAATGTTTAGGAATAGATGCATCCGTTTTATCATGTAATTTATTTGCCTATTGCGAGAATAATCCAGTTGATAATGTAGATTATGAAGGATTTTTGTCATTAAACTCAGTATTGTCTTTTATAAGTGATATTTTAGATAAGATAACTAATAAAATTAAAGATTATTTAAAAGGGCTTATATATTATGACAAATCTAAGAAAGCATTTATGCTGAGTACGACATTAGCAGCAGCTGCAATTGATACACTTATTGTATGCTTGACAAATGGATTAATTTACAGAGGAATAAAATTAGCAATGAAAATCCTATTAAAAAGTAAAAAAATCGCTAATTCATTTATTGGAACATTGTTTAATTTCTTCTTTGAAAAACAACTGGGGAGATTTGCACTATGGGCAATTGTGAAGGTTTGTCTTTTAATTGTCGGCAGACCAGGAGCGATTGGAACTATGTCTGGAAGTTTGTTTCAAGGATTTTTATATAATGTTATTTCATTAAAAAATGTACTGTTTCAAAAAATAGGTAGTATTGTTTCGGCATTTTCTTCTGTAGGTGGTTTTATTGCTTTGTTTTTGGATTTGATGGATGGGAAATGGGATGACTATCTTATGATTAAAGTTTAAATTGTATAAACAATCGTATGATAATTAAGGAGTAAATGAATGGAAATCAATTTTTTTAATAATTGTAATTATGTTGTGGAAATTTTTTTAGATTCAAAGGAGCGAATAAATAAAATACAGCCATATGGTTATATAACAATACTTGGCGGAGAAAATAGAGAAATTACTTTTTCAATACATAGAGATAAAAAAAGTTATAAAAATAAGGGCAAATATATTATTGAAATTAATACACAATATAGTATAGCTAATTATAATGAAGGGGAAGTAATAAGAATATCCTGTGAAAAAGATCAAATAAATCATAACATTTATTTTGAAAGGCTATATTTGGAAATAAATGCAGTAACTATTATGCCTGACTCATACAGTGTATTTGGTGAAAAGGACATAATAAGTATATTTAATAAATCATGGAGAGCTGATTTTTTTGTATTTTATCCTTTGATGTGTTTAATAAGTAAATCAGGTTTTTTATTGATAGCTTTCGGAATTTATCTATTATTTACTTATGGTATTGATATTTCGTTGATTTATTTTTTGATTATTTATACATCTATTATAGTAGTGAATTTGTTTATAGAAAAAGTATGGAATAAGTTAATTAAAAGGGTATTTAAAATGGATGATGATAAGACAGAATTTTATAATTACTTGTCGAAAGATTTTATTTTTCATTTTTACAAAAATCGTAAATAGTTTACAATTTATTACTTTTTGAATAAGATGTACAATTAAGTTCTATAAACACTATTTATAAAAAATAGTTATTATTTAGTTATTTTATGTCATTAGAATAAAAAATAAAACTTTGTACTTTGGACCATCGGTTATTTATACTAAGTAGAATGTAAAATATAAAGTGAATGGACAAGCTTGCTTGTCTGTTCGCTTTGATATTTGGGTATTATCGGAAGTCAAGGACACGGCCTCTGATGTAATAGTAAACGATACTCACTATACATACGACCCGTTAGGCAAGCTTATTAAAGAAGTTCGTACAATGTGACAGTCAATGAGATGACTTACGACAACCTCAGAACGGCGTGACATACACATACAGCACCGGGGCATGGAAAGACCATCTTATCGGATTTGGCAGCAAGAGCATTACCTACGACGCCTAGGGAAACACTCTCATACCGCTTTACAATAACGAAGATGAGGTATGCGGAATAAAATATAACGGAACCGCCTACTATTTCCTAAAGAATCTTCAGGGCGACGTAATAAGCATTACGGATTCGAGAAGCAGATGCGTTGCGGAGTACACCTACGATGCATGGGGTGTATGCAAGGGAATAAGTGACACAACGGTGGAAAAGATAGCGTCGATTAATCCGTTCCGGTACAGGAGTTATTACTATGACAGTGAGACGGGGCTGTATTATCTGCAGTCAAGGTACTACGACCCGGCTGTGGGCAGGTTTGTGAATAGTGATCAGCCTGAACTACTAAAATTTATTATTGATATGATGGATTGTAATTTGTATACATATTGTGGTAATGATGCTAGCAATAATTTTGATGTTGATGGTAATTTTTCTTTAAAGGGAATTTTTCGAACAATAAAAGATATAATAAGTATTTCATGGAAAGGTTTGACAATAAAGTTATCAAGTGTAGCAGCAGCTATTTTGGGAATTGCGACAATAATATTAAAATTGAAATATATTGTTAAAGATGTAAAGGACATATATAAATTTCTTGATAATAGCAAAATGGCAACGGCAATTGTCACAGCACTTCCATATGCTTCATCATATTTATCAAGTGAAGTGATAGCATGTATATGCAATGTAGGAGCAGTTGTTGCAATGATGTCTGGTATTTTAACTTTCTTTATGGCTTGTTGTTCAGGGGTTCTAAGTGTGGGTATGATTGTGCTTCAGTTTGTAAAGAGCTATATATTGCCGACAGTTTATGATGCTGTAAAAATGTTATATTACAGTGTAAAAAAGAATAAAGGATGCAAATACTATTTAAAATGGATAGGGGGAGTATCTATAATTTTCTAAGTGGCGTATATCTATGGAAATAAGAATGAATTTAGAGAGATAAGCAAAACGCATTGATTTAAAGGTAGGACTTGGCAGTCAGCTTCCATAAATTGAAAAGTAGCGGTTTTGTAGCATAGCAAAGCAAACGTAAATCTAAAACTTACGAAAATAACTGAATGAGTAGTGACTGCGTCAACGAGTGATAAGAGAGGTTGCAGTGCCTCGCAATGCTACATAAATACTAGATGTGTGGAGTTTTGCTTATGGCTTTGAATTTAAAGAGGGAGGTGATATTTTGTTTTCAAACTATGAAATTGTTTCTATTGCTTTAACTGGTTTATTATTTTCTAATTTATTTTTTTTCATGATTTTTATGCAGAAAAATAATGCAAAGAAAAATATAATTGATAACCGAACATATATGTTGTCATGGGTTAGTGCTCTACCTTCACTTATCTCATGTATTTTACTTTTCAGGCATGCGATGATTAAAAATTCTTATATTATAGGCATGGTGGCTGTTATATGTATTTTATTAACAATAGTGTTATATTTGGTTTTCTCAAGATATGATACGAAATCTTTGAAAGGCTGGTATAGTGATGCTACAAAATATAATGGTGTTCCGAAATATTTTTTGTTTATAACAGCTTTAATATCTGCCATAACAGTTTCTGTTATATTTGGATGGATTGTTTTGGTGTTTGGTGAAGTTGGTTTTTAAATAATGGCGTTGGTAAGGTGAAATGGGGGGTGTTCCTGAAGTTATAATATTCTTTGGGAACACTCTATAAAAGTATTTTTTTATCCGAATCTTTAGAAAAAACGGACGAAAATAAAGTGTAATAATAATTAAAAATAATATTGAGGAATGTACTGAATATGTTTATTGTAAAATTAATATTTTTATCTTTATCTTTTTTTATTGCATTATTAGGTATTGACAAACTAAATAAATTACCTGACGAAATAAATTTATCTAAAAAAGAGTATAGGAAAAAATCTTTATGTTTATACATAAGCTGTTTTTACGATATTATAATGTTTTATTTTTTGGGGAGTTATCTTTCTCCATTAAATCTTGATGTAGATTTTGAATTTTTTTTAATAGTAATCATTATTTCTATATATGCTTTTTTATGCTATCATACAATATATAAGCTAAAGCATAGGATAAAAGGATATGAGGATAATAAATATCTTCTTCTTATTATAAAGGTATTAAAAAATACTATTTTCTTTAAGGCTTTATTTATATTTGTGGAGATAGTTTGGTTGGGACGAAATACTTAAACCAAATGGATTTATGTTTCCTCTTGTATAGTTATTAAAAAATATAATGCAAATAATTTTGTTCAAAGGTTATAATAGTTAACTTAGTTTAATAGGGAAAAAAATTTCTTTTCCCTATTAACAATGGTAAATGCAATAAATATCATCGCTATATGGCGTGACAGTCAATATATTTTTTATGAGACGAAAGGGAAGTCCGATATGCTGTTTTTTAATTTTAAGACACTGCAAAGCAAGGAAGATGTCATATGGAAATTTAACCGTTTGATAGCGTTAGAACCCCATAAGATGATTTTTGATTTATTAGACAGTTTTAATGATTACCGCATTGGACTTCATACATATGTAAATGGAAACATTGTTAAAGGTTATTATGAAGATGGAGGATTAAATAGGGTAGGTTCTTTAGCGAATGGTAAAATATGGTTTTGTGGAAAGCTTACTGAAAGGAAAGGAATATGTCAATTTAAAGGGATTATATTTTCAGCATTTATACCAGTAGAACTTTCTGTTTTGATTCCGGCGCTTTATCAAAGGAGTCTTATTTGGAGTATTATTAGTCTAGGGTATATGATTTATGAAATGCATCATGAAGAGAAGCCGGTTTATAGATGCTTGGCAGAAATATTGTCATGATTCCTTTTTTGAAGTGTTATGGCACTCAATTATATAATACATGAACAAAAGGAACCCCTCGCATTTAATGAAAGGAAACCCCATTATGCGATTTTTTAAATTTAAAACATCAGAAATAAAACAAGATATTATTTGGAAATTCAATTCTCTGAGAGCGATGGAGCCGCATATGATATTTACATTTTCTGATGATTATTATGAAACTCGTATAGGACTTCATACATATATAAACGGGGATATAATAAAAGGGTATTATGAAAGTGGCAGGATTAATAGATTTGATTCATTAGAAAGCGAAAAAGCATGGTTAAGTATGATGGGCATGCCCATGTTCTGTTGTGATAGCCCACTTATAAATACTTTACAGAAATATTTTAATACAGTAAAAAAGTATTAGTAGCGACCAGTTAGAATGTAAAATATCAAAGTGGATGGACAAGTTTGTTTGCTTGTCTGTTCGCTTTGACACTTGGGGATTATCAAAGTCAAGGACATGGTCCCTGATGTAATAGTAAACGATACTCACTATACATACGACCTGTTAGGCCAGCTCATCAGGGAAGTTCGTAACAATGTGACAGTCAATGAGATGACCTACGATAACCTCGGAAACATCAAGAAAAAGAACGGCGTGACATACACATACAGCACCGGGGCATGGAAAGACCAGCTTATCGGATTTGGCAGCAAGAGCATTACCTACGACGCCCAGAGAAACCCGCTCAACTATCTCGGTCATACGCTTACATGTGAAACCCGCTCATACCGCTTTACAATAACAACGATGAAGTGTGTGGAATAAGAGTTGACTTTGATAATTGAAGGAGAGTTAGATGAAAATAAAATATAATCTAGATTATGGAGATAATATATATCGAAATATTGATGATGTTGAATATGAATTATATGGCGGGGATGAAATCGATATAAAAAGAATATAAAAACTGAAATATTTTTGTATACAAAAGAAGATATTTATTTAAAATTTTGGAGAATAATATTACTTTTTTTTGTAAAATTAATTTGTGGAATTTTTAAGTTATTAATAATGGATGTTCCGGTAAATTGGACACAATCTATTGACCCATTTATAATATATGCTAAATATAATTTGGATAGTGACAATATTAATATTAATTTAGTTCTTCTATGATAATGATTTAACAGGACGGACGACCGAATAGGTTTCCCGTCCTTCTTTACTAATCGTTCATTTTTTCTTCCCTCAAAGGTTGACAAATAACATGGATATCCGCATTTGCTTTATAGAGTATAATGCTTTTCCGGACCTTGCTTAAAATTTGAAAAACAATTTTTTGCGATGTACTGTTGACAAAACATATACTGTGCGGTGCGATATACATACAGGAGGTACAGTATATGAATATAGATGATTGGAAATCCCAAATTAAACGGGGAACACTTGAATTTTGTATTCTGTTAATGATAAAGCAGCGCCCATCTTATGGATATGAAATTATCAGTACACTAGAAGAATATCCTATCTTAGCTGCAAAAGAGAATACAATCAATCCATTACTTAGGCGGTTACTTAAAGAAGAATATATTTCTTCTTCATGGCAGGAGAGTGTCAAGGGGCTGCCGCCCAGGAAATATTATTCAGTTACGGACAAAGGGCTTGAATACATTTCTGCAATGTCTGGTGAATGGAACAATTTATTAAATGCAATCAACAAAATCAAAGGAGAATAAAAACAATGGAAAAAGCTTTGAATGAATATCTTGAAAAAATCGAGAAATATTTGAAACCGTTGGTCGCTTCCGAGCGTGTGGATATTGTGAAAGAAATCAAAAGTGAAATGCTTGAATTACAGGGCAAAGGCGTATCCCCGACACAGATTATTGAACGGTTAGGTAATCCGAAAGATCTGGCAAAAGCCTATTTGGGAGAAGCGATTGCCTCAAGCAACGGTTTTAACTGGCACAGATTGAGTACGGTAATTGCTTTTTACAGCCTTGCGGGTATCGGGGGTATGTTTGTTTTGCCGTTTACCAGTATTTGCGGCATTGCATTTATGTTAAGCGGTGTATTTAGCCCGATTGCCGGTATTATTAAATTTGCTGCACATTTACTTGGATATGAAATTGGATTTACCATTGGCGCTTACTCTGCCAATGCCATTGTTTTTCTTCCTATTTCTATTTTAATGGGTGTTGCACTATTTATGATAGGTTGGCTGCTTTGGAAACTTACCATTATTATTATTAAGGTCATGAGCAAGGGAAAGAAGAAGTTAGCGCAATAAGTAGCATTGAGCCTGTTGTCGGAGCCGATGGTAAAATTTAATAAAATAGACCATGGAATCTTTGATTCATCCATCTTAAACATATAAGCTGCTGCAGTTGGTAAAACCATCTTGCAGCAGCTTATTTTCTTAAATAGTACATACACTGTCCTGTTTATCCATTATATTACAGATGCAGCTGTAAAATGTTGAAAGGAGGGCTAAAGTGTGCGGTATGAGTGAAACAAACATAATGCTTGAGATGCACGAGCAGAAGCTGATAACGCTTGAGAGGGACATTGCAGACTTGCGCGAGGTGCAGGCCGAGATTCGCGCTATGAATGAAACGCTCCTGACCCTTGCGAATGAAATCAAACATACAAACGAACATCTCGCGCGGCATGAGCGAAAGATTGAGGAGATAGACAGCCAGCCAAGGCAGAGGATGCAGCAGATAGTGACGGCGATAATTGCCGCGCTTTCGGGCGGTTTAATATCAGCAATTGTTGGATTGATTCTTAGATAAACAACTTAAAATTCGCCTTAGCTTAATACGAGGCAGTTCTAATGTTTCTCTATGCGAGGCCAAGTGCTGACGTTTCAGACAGTTTTTGTTTGAGTAAAATTATAATTTGCTCTGTACAAAAACTATAAATGTTAAATTTGAATGTTTGAGTAAATGATGCGAAGTTTGTGTAAATGAAATGATGGGAGGAATTGAATATGGCACAGATAAAACCTAATAATACATATAAAATAAATGGTGTGACGGTAAATGAAAAAATAATACCGGATGGGACAAGGTGGAAAAATTCATCTAAAGCTGCTAAGGCGGGGTTCCGCGCAGGAGCGCTGTATAAAAAACAAAAGAAACTTACAAACAACACCGGAAAGCCGCTGTGGGTGACTATACATAATACCGATGATATTAAAAATGTAAGGGATGACGGCGAGCAGTATACCCGTGCAACATATAATGAAAATATGAAATCTGCCAGAGTACATTTTTTTGTAGATGATATATGTGCGTGGCAGAACCTCAAAGCCGGGACCGGAAAGTCGAAAAATGATAGGGAAGGCTCCGCCGAGGCCGGGTGGCACGCTGGTGACAGTTCCGTTACTTCCGGTGGCAACTTGACAAGCCTTAGCATTGAAATAATCATGAATGACACAAAGGCTCACGACAGGAAGGCGAGGGACAACGGCGCGAGAATTGCGGCATGGCTGTTGTGGAAACACGGTTTGCCAATTGACAGGCTTGTAACGCACACCTACTGGGTAAATAACTCTGCCGGCAAGACATTTTCTGATGTGGACAGGCAGTGTACTAACCCGATTGCGGGCAAAAAGTGGTGTCCTGCGTATATATTCGGTAGTTCAAATCAAAAAAAGGCGCTTAGGCGCTGGAAGAAATTTAAGAAGCTTGTGCAGAAATATCTTGATTCGGAAATTGCAAAGGCGGGTGAATAAAATGGAATTTGTAAACTGGACGACGCTGACGACGTGTGCCGGAGCGTTGGCGATGGATGTTGTTGTGACGCAGCTGACAAAGAATATTAAAATAGTCAAGCGGATTCCTACACAGCTGTGGAGTTACATAGTGGCCGTTGCGATATTATATGCGGCACATTTTTTCACGGGGAGTATGACTCTGCCGGACGCGGCACTTATTCTGTTTAACGGGATGATTGTGGCGTTATCGGCAAATGGCGGTTTTACAGCGGTTCAAAGGGCGTTTCCGAATTTATTTAAGATATAGGCGGCTAAAATACTATATTTAAAATATTAAATACATAATTCAAAATGCACTGCGCGTATACTTCATTATTGCTGATAATTGCTGATAGTTTACTGTACAAATTTACTGTACAGATACATCTTATTGTTTGACACTTTAATCAATTTATGGTACAATTTAGGGAATATTAATGGAATTTGAATGTGTCAAGAAAAAGGTGAGGCAGCTGTATGAATGTAGCATTTATGGTTTATTTCATATTTCTAATTGGTATACTGGCCGGATGTATAGTTATAACAAGAAAATCAAAGACAGAGCTTTCTTTTTCAATATCTATTATGCTCGCAATGGCAATATGCACGGTTTCATTTTATTCGACATCACTCAGGGCGCCAAGGATGCATACCGGACTTTTGATGCTTGGTCTTTACTATGCAAGTTTTTACTGGCTTGTTATACTTATGTTTAATTATGCGGCGCTTCTTACAGAATACAAACTGCCTGTAAAGTGTGCCGCAGGCATTGCGGTTGTGGCGGGGACTGTCGACACAATTGCAATGATTCTTAACACCGCCGGAGAATTTATGTTTTCGCTGGAACCGTCATTCAATGAGGCCGGCGGCTTTTATTGCTGGCTTGTGCGTTATAAGACGCCGGCTTATTTTCATGATATAATTTGTTATACGGTAATGCTGTTTACTTTGATGCTTCTGGCAGGCAAGGCGGCAAAATCCCCGAGAATGTACCGCAGAAAATACATATCAATATTTATGGCTTATTGTGCAATAGTATTACTCAAAATTTTAATGTACGTGTTTGACTGGGCGCTTGACTACTCGCTGTTGTTATATACGTTTCTTGGAATAACGGTATGTTATTTCACAGTTTACTCAATTCCGAAAGAGCTGGTGCAGAATGTCCTGTACTCTGTGTCTGAGAATACAAGCAGTTCAATAATATGCTTTGACAACAGAAACAGATGTATATATGCGAATGATGGGGCATGTCGGCTTATAGGCGCTTCAAAAGACGAGCTGCCGGCATTTGAGGAACATTTTTCCGGATATATAGAGGAATTTATTAAAAAAGGCTTGGACTATGAATTCATGAGGAAAGAGTATGACATTGATTCTCAGATTCTCAATGTGTTTGTGGAATTCCAGACTATGAGGGACAAAAAGAACAAATACCTCGGATGCTTTTTCAAGATGGAGGACCGTACGGAGGAAGTTAAGAGATTCCGAATGGAAAAATACCGCGCCACGCATGATAACCTAACCGGACTTCTAAACAGGGTTGCGTTCATTGAGGAGGCATCAAAGGTTCTTGAGAATAATCCGGACAGGGAATTTTATGTAGCCGCATCAAATATTAAGGAATTTAAGCTTGTTAATGATTTGTTTGGGACGAAAATAGGCGATATGATTCTTTGCAGGGAGGCCGAGGTACTGAAAGGTCTCAGCGAAAATACCGGGGTGGTTGCAGGCAGGATGTCGGGTGATAGGTTTGCGCTTCTTATACCGGATGAGTTTTATGACGAGGAGATGGCGGTAAAAAGTATTGAAGAAATAGAGCGCATTATGAAAGTTTACGACTACAAGCTGAGGATATGCCTTGGAGTGTATAAGGTAGAGGATAAGAAAGAAAATGTACAGACTATGTATGACAAGGCGTGCATGGTCATAGACAAGACTAAGGACGACTATCTAAAGGTGCTTTCATATTATGATACAAGTATAATGCAGAGAGCGCTGCACGAGAAAAATGTAATAAGCGAATTTGATAAGGCGATAGAAGAAGAACAGTTTAAAATGTATCTTCAGGCGCATGTTGACAATGATGGTAAGGTCATAGGCGCCGAGGCGCTGGTAAGATGGGAACATCCTGAGCATGGTCTTATATTCCCCGGTGATTTTATAGAAATACTTGAGAGGACGGGACACATATATAGTCTTGACGCATACATATGGGAGCAGGCGGCTAAAAAACTGTCTGAGTGGAAGCAGAAAGGAATTACCGACAAGCATATATCGGTAAATATTTCAGCTAAAGACTTTTATTACATGGACATATATAAAACTTTTACGAATCTTATTAGAAAATATGACATTAATCCGTCCAACTTAAAGCTTGAGATAACGGAGACTGTTTTGATGCACGACCTTGAGATGCACCTTGAGATGCTTGGACGGCTCAGGAAATTTGGTTTTCAGATAGGCGTCGACGATTTTGGGAGCGGGTATTCGTCCCTTAATATGCTTAAGGACATTAAAGCGGACGTTTTAAAAATTGACATGGTGTTTTTGAGGGAGACTGAGAATCATGTGCGCAGCAGGATAATCCTAAACTCAATAATTGATATGTCAAAAGAGCTTGGTATGAAAGTGTTGACTGAGGGCGTTGAAAAGGAGGAGCAGATAGAGGCGCTGAAAGAAATGGGATGCGATTTTTTTCAGGGATATTATTTTTCAAAGCCGATATGTGTGGAAGAATTTGAGAATAAATACCTGTATAATCCGGAGGATAATTAATGGATGCTGTCGTACAGATATTGACTGTGATAATGGCGTGCGTATTGTTTGTATGCTGTATAGTAACGGTTAAATCAAAAATAGAATATAAGAGGTCGTTGGTGAGGCTGTATCTGTTCGCCGTGATGACCATGTCTGCTTACTTTTTATTTCTTTTATGCAGGACGAAAGAATATGCCCTGTTTTTTGACGGGGTTTATTTTGCGTGTACAGACTGGCTTGTTATATGTATGCTTTTGTTTTTTGCAGACTATACAAAAATATATAAGAGGAGAAGACTACATTCAGTAATCCTATATGGTCTTGCAGCGCTTGACACAGCCGCATTATTGCTTAATAATGTATGTCATTTTATGTTTGATGTGGATATAAGAATTAACCAGTTATCGGGTCAGGTATACCGCGCTAACGTATTAAAATTTCCACATTATATACATATTCTTTTCTGTTGTTTTATAGTGTCTTTTGCGCTTGTGCTTCTGATATACAGGGCTGTAAAATATCCGGGGATATATAAAAATACTTATATAGCAATGATTGTCCCATTTTTGTGCATTGCGGTGTGTAATTTTATATGTTATTCGATGAATTTACAGGCTGATGTCTCGGTAATTTTATATGCTGTTTTCGTATCTGTCATATGCTATCTGTCTGTTCTGGCTTCGCCCAAAAAACTTCTTAACAGAATGTTAATGAAAGTTAACGGCGATATAAAAGATGCAATACTATGTTATGATATTTATGGAAATCTTGTTTATGCAAATAATACTGCCCAAAAAATATTTTTTGATGATAATAACAGGCATACACAAAAAAACTGCATGAAAATGAAAGATACGTTTGACAATACGGACGTAGACTCGTTAGAAATAATAAAAGAAAATAAAGTTACGATGCTCATTGACGGTGAAGAGAGATATTTTACCGCAGAGCTGATTAACCTGACTGACAGCGGCGACAGGGTCGGGATACTGATTAAGATGACAGACAAGACAAGTGAGATAAAGGCTTTTGAGGAAGACAGGATAAGGGCGTCATACGATTCCCTGACGGGCATTTACAACAGGGAGAGCTTTTTTGAGGAGGCGGCGAGGGTGTTGAAAGAGGATGCCGGCACTCCGCGATATATGATAGCCTCCGATATAAAAGATTTCAAAATGATAAACGAACTTTTCGGAGAAAAGGTTGGAGATGAGATTTTAAAGAAACAGGCTATGCTTATAAAAAAGCTCTCGCACAGGGGAAATGTTTACGGGAGGATAGGCGACAACAGCTTTGCGATTTTTATGCCGTGTAAATATTATAACGAAGACAAAATGCTAAAAGCGATGAAATCAATGCAGTCGTTTACTGACGAGAGCATATATAAAATGCACATATATGTGGGCGTGTACAAGGTCACTGACACATCCGAGAGTGTTCAGGTAATGTATGATAAAGCCCGTATGACAATTGAGGCTGTTAAAGGAGATTATCAGCGTGTTTTCATGCATTATGACGACAGGATGATGAAACAGATGGTTTACGAAAATAATATTTTGAGTGAATTTGGCGACGCCATGAGTGAGGGACAGTTTGAGTTATACCTCCAGCCGCAGGTTGACTGTCAAGGAAATATTGTCGGCGCCGAGGCATTTCCATGCTGGGTACATCCTGTTAGGGGAGTCCTCAAACCTGATAATTTTTATCCGGTTCTTGAGAAGACCGGACACGCCCACCTGCTTGACGTGGCAATATGGAAAAAGGCAATAAAGCACCTTGCGGAATGGAAACATATGGGCGCTGATGATATGTATATAGCGTTAAGCATTTCGTCAAAAGATTTTTATTATCTGAATATATATGACGTACTCACCGAGTGTGTTGAAAGCTGCGGCGTCAATCCGGGAAATATAAAAATAGAAATAACGGAAACTGCGCTTATGAGCAATATTACCAAATTTATGGACTTGTCCGTTAATCTGCAGGAATACGGGTTTGAGATAGAGATTGATAATTTTGGACGGGGATTTTCATCGCTCAACATGCTGAAAGATATAAATGCGGACTACCTGAAGCTTAATACAATTATACTTGATTCATGTTTTGGTGACAATACGGATGAACGCAGCAAGATAATATTCAAATCAATAATTGATATGGCCGGAAAGCTTGGGATGAAAGCGGTTATTGACGGTGTGAGTGACGCCGGGCAGGATGAATACTCAAAAAGTGCGGGCTGCGTTTATTTTCAGGGCGATTACTATTATGAGATGGTTTCAGCACAGGAATTTGACAGCAGATATATCGGGCCGGGCAATATTTCATTTTAATATTGGGCGGATGAAGATTTTATACTTACTTTGAACACATTTTTATGATAGTATCATATAAAAAGTTTTTGAATTTATTATAATATTATAGGAGGACGTAAAATGTCTGGAAATAACTCAAACAAAAATAATGAAAACAAAAAAACACGCGCCATTATTATATCTGCCGTTGCAGGTGTGGTTGTTATAGGTATCTGCGCAGGGCTCGCAATTTGGATGAATGGAAATTACAGGGGCGGTAAGGATGTCACTGTCGCAGCCGCGTATGATTATGAGGACGGCGGCTATTTGACGCTCGGAGATTATAATGGTTTGGAGATTAATGTGGGAGTAACTGACGATGATGTCGATGCGGAGATAGAGTCTATTCTTGAAACGGAGGAGACATACGAGCAGAAACTTGGAAAGCCGATTAGCGGGGACAATGTGAATATTGATTACACAGCATTTGCTGACGGACAGGCTATAGATGATTATTCCGACAAAGACGATATTGTGACGGTAGGAGAAGAGGATTACTACGCAGAATTTGACAGCGCGCTTCTGGAGATGACTACCGGTGAGATAAAAAATGTTGATGTAAGCTTTCCGGCTGATTATGATGACGAGATTGTTGCGGGAAAGACCGTGAACTTTGAGCTGAAACTCAATTATATTTGCGGCAATGTTATACCGACGCAGCTTACGGATGAATTTGTGACAAAATATTCTGAAGGGGAGTGTACGTCTGTTGCAGGATTCAATGAGTATATTAAAAATACGCTTTATCAGGATAATGTAGACAGTATTGAAGATACCGTATGGCAGACGGCGGTTGAGAACGTCAATGTTGATAAGTACCACCGAGGAGAGGTTAATACGGCTTTCGAGGAGGAAAAAAATAATTATAAAAATATAAGCGAACTTATCGGCACAACTTACGAAGGAATTTTAGAAGAGTTTGACATGACTGAGGATGACGTAGAGGAGATTGCCGAGGAGGTGGCGCTTGAGAGAATGACGGCTAAGACAATCGCCGCAAAAGAAAATCTTGTCATGGATGAAGAGACTTACAAAAACCTGCTCACCGAGTATATGCAGGATGACGACACCGATTTGACTTCGATGACTTTTGAGGAGATAGAGGAAAGCTACAGGGAAACTTACTCGGGCGAGCCGAGAGAAGGAATGTTTGTTGAATTTATCAAAAAGTATGTTTCTAATAATGCTAATGTCACAGGCATGAGGTAATTAAGGAGTTTTATTATGAGTGTGGACGAAAAGTTAAATGACGACATGGTGTTAGAGGGTATGCGCTTTAATGACGCCGATGAATTTGAACTGGCAAAGAAAGAGCTTGATGCTATCAGGATAATGGAGCGCAAATACCCGCTCGGAAACGCAAGGGTCGCTCTGTCTGTCTATAACAATGCCGTTAATAAAAAATATTTTAAGACCGTGGTCGGATATACTTTTTTAAAGAGACTTAGGGAGACGATTGTATCTTGTGGTCTTGTGAATGATGAAATGCTGAATCCGATACCGATTTTGCCAGCGGCGACGGACGGCGACGGCGCTGCTGGCGATAAATTGCCGGGGGGCGGAGTTTCGGGTCAGGATAAATACAGGCTTCTCTATAACGGTGAAAAAAGGAAGAAGACGGTCTTGGCATTAATTGTCACCGCCCTTGCGGCCGTTATAATAGCAATGTTTTTTATATCGACAAAGTCCGGATATTCGTTTGCTACTTATTTTACCGACTATGAAAATAAAATACGAAATGAAGTTATAGACGATTATGAGGAATGGGAGAAAGAGCTACAGGAAAGGGAGGACGCCCTTGGCGGCGTCATGCCTGAGTAGAATCCAAAACATAATTAAAAAAAATAACAGAGCGGAGGCCGTGTTATGGATGATATAAAGATTCTTGTCGTTGATGATGAACAGAGAATGAGGAAGCTTGTCAAAGACTTTCTCGCCAAGGACGGCTTTAAGGTTGTGGAGGCGTCTGACGGGGAGGCGGCAATTGATATTTTTTTTGCCGACAAAAATATTGAGCTTATTATTTTGGACGTTATGATGCCTAAGATGGACGGTTGGGAAGTGTGCAGAGAGATTAGGAAATACTCAAAAGTACCTATTATTATGCTTACCGCAAAATCAAGCGAGAAAGACGAGCTTCTCGGATTTGAGCTTGGTGTGGACGAGTATATATCGAAGCCGTTCAGCCCCAAAATTCTTGTCGCAAGGGTTCAGGCAATTTTAAGGCGCACAGGTGCAAACGACGGGGAAGTGATAGAGATTGGCGGCATCAGGCTCGATAAATCTGCCCACGAAGTATATGTAGATGATAATAAGCTTGAGCTTAGCTACAAAGAGTTTGAGCTTTTATCATTTTTTGTAGAGAACAAGGGCATCGCCCTTTCAAGGGAAAAGATTCTGAATAATGTTTGGAATTACGACTATTACGGCGATGCAAGAACTATAGATACACATGTAAAAAAGCTGAGGAATAAGATGGGGGAAAAGGGGAACTGTATTAAAACAATATGGGGAATGGGTTATAAGTTTGAGGTATAAAAAATATGCAGTAAAGCATAAGAGGTGATTATAGTGAAAAATTCAATAAGAACCAGACTCATTCTAATTCTGACAATATTTCTTGTCGTATTTGTACTTCTGAATATAGTTATGAATGTTTCTTTTTTGGAGAACTACTATTCGTTTGAGAAAGAAAAAGTACTTGGAAATATTTACGGGCAGGTGTATAACATATGCAGCGCTAATACGGACAGCGAGGATTATTTTTCAAATGAGGAAGTATACTATACGCTTGACAGGCTTGCGGCAAATAACGGCCTGAATCTTTATGTTTTTTCTACTAAGAGCGACGGGATATTCAATTATTATAATTTCAAATTTCCTGACGTTGAATCTGACACGAATTCATTTAAGATAATAAATGAACAGCTGAATAACTATGTGAACGATTATTATGGATTTTCAGAACTTCGGGATAATTACCAGATGATAAAAAGTAATGACAGATATGGGATATACAAGGTTTTTGATGAGAGGATTAAATCCAACTATCTTGAGCTTTTTGGAAAGGCGGACAAAAATACTTTTATTTTTCTGCGCGCAAACTACCAGAATGTAAAGGACAGCGTATATATTGCGAACAAATTTATTACATTTATCGGTGTGATTGCCGTAATTGTAGGCGCCGTTGCAATGTTTTACATCGGAAGGAATTTTACAAAGCCTGTTTTGCTGCTTGCGGGTATTGCAGATAAGATGGCAAACCTTGACTTTGAAGCAAAATATGATGAAGACAGGGATGATGAGATTGGCAGGCTCGGAAACAGCATGAATGTAATGTCCGAGAAGCTTCAGGCCGCCATCACGGAGCTGAAGATTGCAAACAACGAGCTGCAGAGGGATATTGAGAAAAAAGAGCAGATAGATATTATGAGGCAGGAGTTTTTGTCAAATGTATCTCACGAACTTAAAACGCCCATAGCTCTGATTCAGGGTTATGCCGAGGGATTGGCCGACGATGTCAGCGACAATCCGGAGGACAGGAAATTTTACTGTGACGTCATCATCGACGAATCTCACAAGATGAACAGAATGGTAAAACGGCTTCTCAACCTCAATCAGCTTGAGTTCGGAAGTGAAAAGCCTGACTTGAAGAGATTTAATGTTGTCGAGGTGATAAAATCAGTTGCTTCGGCGTCTGACATAATGTTTAAACAAAACGGCATAACGCTTGATATGTATGAGCCTTCGCCTGTGTATGTCTGGGCTGACGAATATCTTGTCGAGGAAGTGCTGACCAACTATATAAGCAACGCGCTCAACCACGTGAACGAGCATGGCAGAATAAGCGTATTCACTAAGAAGTATGGGGATGTGGTAAGAATAAGCGTGCACAATACCGGTGAAAATATCCCTGACGAGGACATTGAAAGAATATGGGAAAAATTCTATAAGGTTGACAAAGCGAGGACGAGGGAGTACGGCGGAAACGGAATCGGCCTGTCAATCGTAAAGGCTATAATGAAAGGCTTCAACAGAGAGTGCGGGGTCATAAATGACAGGGACGGCGTTGAATTTTGGTTTGAGCTTGACATAAGCGTGGATTGATTTAAAATCTGCAAATATCCCTACATGAATACAGACAGTTGCCCGGAGTCTATTTAAAATATTAATTATAAGCGATTTTCCTTTTTTGAAAATAATAGTTCTTGAATAAAATCGAATAATATGATAATATAAAATAAATATAAAATCGGGAGGATGGAAGTGGATAACTTTAAGAGAAATATCTCAGTATTGGGAATTATGCTGGTTTCCGTATGCTTTACTGGGTGTGCAACATCGATAGTAGCTCTCAATGACGATGAGAACAAGGTAGTAGCCAGATATATTTCCGACAAGCTATTGCAGAATGATATCAATTATAAAAAGAACGAATTAGTATATATCGAGCCGACAGAAGCTCCCGAGACGGAAGCGCCTGCAACGCAGGTTCCGGCTCAGCCGACAGCTGCCCCGCCGGAAACACAGTCTCCGGTAACCGGTGGACAGCAGTCTGAGGGGGAGGAGCCCAAAGGAGAGACGCTCAAAGGCGGAGACGGCGTTATCAAATTAAATGAAATTCTTGCTAATGATGAATGGAGCATAACATATTCGTCATATGATACATATAAGACTTACCCCAAAAAATCTGACGTATATTCAATTAATGCATCTGACGGAAATCAGCTTCTTGTACTGTTTTTTGATATAAAAAATCTTACGGATGAGAAGATAAAGGTTAATTTAAAGGATTACAATCTTAATTATAAACTGTATATTGGAGATAACGGATACAATTCAAAGATTGCGGTTTTGGATAACGGAGGACTTATGTACCTTAATACCAGCATTTCTGCCGGAAAAACGGAAAAAGCCGAACTTGTTTTTGAAGTTCCTGAAGGAATTGGGTTAGATAACCTGAGACTTGATGTCAGTAAATAATGTGTGGAGGGATAACTTATGGAGACAAATATTTTGCTTGAAAGCGGAACTAATGAACTTGAGTTACTCGAATTTATTGTAAATGGATATCACTATGGTATTAATGTCGCTAAAATCAGCGAGCTTATTCCCTACCATGCGCCGACCCCCGTACCTAACAGTCACGATTGTATAGAGGGGATTTTTATGCCGCGTGATTTTATTATAAGCGTGATAAATCTTGCAAAGTGTCTCGGTTTTCCGAACTCACAAAATCCCGAGTCGGATATGTACATAATAACAAATTTTAATAAGCTGCATACGGCGTTCCATGTCGATAAAGTGCTTGGAATACATAGAATATTTTGGTCTGACATATCAAAACCTGACAGCACGATAAGCGCGGCGGGCAATGCATCAGCCACCGGCATAGTCAGAATAAACGGTGAGCTGATTATTATACTGGATTTTGAAAAAATTGTTTCAGAGATTAACCCTGAGACAGGGGTTAAGATGTCTGACATTGAAAAGCTGGGGGACAGGAAGAGGTACGATATGCCTATTCTGATTGCTGAGGACTCGGCCCTTCTCAGTAAGATGATATGTAACTGTCTTGTGAAAGCGGGATACACTAATGTTATACCTACGGATAACGGGCAGGAAGCATGGGATATGCTTAACAGGTTTTATGAGGATGGAAATCTTGACAGCAGGGTTAAGTGTCTGATAACCGATATAGAGATGCCTATGATGGATGGACACAGGTTGACAAAGCTGGTAAAGGAGAGTAAGGAATTTAAGCATATTCCGGTAGTAATTTTTTCATCGCTTGTGAGTCCCGAGATGAGGAAAAAGGGAGAGCTGCTTGGTGCGGACGCACAGCTTTCTAAACCTGAAATAGGAATGCTGGTAGAAGAGATTGACAAATTGATTTTAAAATAAATATACAATGAGTACAGAATTAAGGGGCTTTTGATTTTATTTAAATCGTTATAGTTATAATTTGTTATAATTTATAATATAGAAAGTGTGGATGTAAGCAGTATGGCAGATGAAACAGGAAGAGAAAATATAGAAGGAATTTCAATTGATGAATTTATGAGCGTGGCTGATGATGGGTTATCAGTTGATACAGGAGCAGATGAGCTTATAGACACCTCTATTGACGGTTCAATTGATGATATTTTTAATATAGAAGATATAGATCTTGATGACATTTCACTCTCTGACCTTATGATGGATGATTTAGATGACGACAGCAGCGGCAGTGCGGCGGAGGTGATTGACGATAATGAATTGTCTGACGGGGACTTTGGCGGCGAACTGTCTTTAGGTGATGAATTATCGGAAGAACAGGATGTATTGGGTGAAGAGTCATTGTCAATGGAAAGCGGGTCTCAGAGTGAAGAGCCGTCGACTGATGAAAGCACAGCGGATGGTATGTTGTCTGACGGTGAAGATATTTTGCAGGAAATGGATCTGACTAATGATATTTCATCTGATGAATCTATTAATGATGCCTCGGACAGCGATGGTTTTTCTGTGAGTGATGATATTGACATTGATTCCGACGACACTGATTTTTCCCTTGATGACGACGTTCCGGATTTAAATATTGACGATGAAGATATTGATTTGATGCAGCTTCTTACAGGCGATGATGACGAAGACGATTTTGAACTGCTTGAAGATGACCATCCATCGGAACCAGAGGGCGGAGAAAATCATAAGGAAGAAGATGCGGACTCTGATGATGCGGCAAAGATAGAAAAGGCTCCGCAGAAGGGTAATGTGTTTGCTGACCCATTGTCAGTACTTTCAGATGATGTGGATGATTCAGACGTGGCGGTTGGTGATGTCGATGAAATTTTAGATAGTGTAAAAAAGAAGAGCAAAAAAAGTAAGAAAAGTGAGAAAAAGAAGAAAAAAAGCGGAAAGGGCATTGGCAGATTTTTCTCAAACATTGTAGATGAAAAAGAACTTGAGAAAGTTGAGCAGGAGAAGAGAGACGCTGAACAGGCGGAAAAGAAAAAAGCGGCTGACGCAGAGAAAAAACAGAAGCTGGCTGAGGAAAAGGCAGGTAAAAAAGAAGAAAAGAAGCTTGCAAAGGAAAAGCTGAAAGAAAGCAAAAAACAGGAAAAAGAGGCTAAAAAGCTTGCCAAGAAAGAGGAGAAAGAGCGCCGCAAGTTAGAGGAAGAGACAGAGGTAGAGGGAAGAATCAACAAGGTTGGCGCGACAATAGTTTTTGTATTGTTTGGTTGTGCCGCCGCGTTTATATTTTTTGGAACGAAAATGTTCTCATATAACTCAAGTATAAGCAACGCAATGTCATATTTTGAAAACGGGCGTTATGAGGAGTCTTATAATGAACTCGTAGGGGAGGACCTTAAAGAGGAGGATAAGGCATTATACAACAAGGTTGTAACTATTATGTATGTTTATAAGCAGCTTGACGCTTACGATGCATATTACAAAGCGGCGAAATATCCGCAGGCTTTAGACTCGCTGCTGAAAGGCGTCAGGGAGTATGACAAATATATGCCTGACGCTATAGAATTTGACATAACAGATAATTTTGATTCCATCAAAAATCAGATTATTGGAGAACTGTCGGCGGAATATGGGATAACTGAAGACATGGCGAGAGAGATAAATAATATAAGCGACAGCGCTGAATACAGCAAGAGGGTGTATTCTCTTGCGCAGAATCTTTCAAGCAGTTATTATTAGGAATCAGGAGCATATACATGATAACAATTGTTGATTATGATGCGGGAAACCTTAAAAGCGTAGAGAAAGCACTGCTTTATATAGGTGAAAAGTCTTTGGTAACAAGCAATGGGGATGAGATTCTTGCATCGGACAAGATAATTCTTCCGGGCGTTGGAGCTTTTGGCGACGCCATGAAAAAGCTTAATGACAGGGGTCTTGTAGATATTATTAAAGAGGCTGTAGATAGGGAAATACCATTGTTGGGAATATGCCTTGGGATGCAGCTTTTGTTTGATGGAAGTGAAGAAACGGCAGGGGTCGAAGGGCTCGCTGTTCTGTCTGGCAGGATAAAGCATATTCCGGCTGACGGCGTTCACAAGATACCGCATATGGGTTGGAATTCGCTTAATTTTGAGAGAGAGACAAGATTATTTAAAGGAATAGAAGAAAGTTCTTATGTGTACTTTGTACACTCATATTATCTTGAAGCCGACAATACAGGTGATGTTGCCGCGACAACGGAATATGTAACGCATATACATGCAGCGGTAGAGAAAGAAAATATATATGGCTGTCAGTTTCATCCGGAGAAGAGCGGGGAAGTCGGACTTAATATTCTGAGGAATTTTGCATCGCTGTAAAGCGAATTAGATATAGTATGTAGCAGGCGGCAGAGCTTGGTACATACTTATTCTATTAATGAAGGAGATTTGTATGTATACTAAGAGAATAATCCCATGTCTTGATGTTCATAACGGAAGGGTAGTCAAGGGAGTTAATTTTGTTGACCTACGTGATGCCGGAGACCCTGTTGAGATAGGTGCGGCGTACGGAGATGCAGGGGCGGATGAGCTTGTATTTCTTGATATTACCGCTTCTTCGGACGCAAGAAATATAAAGCTTGACATGGTAAGACGCGTGGCCGAGACTGTATTTATTCCGTTTACGGTAGGCGGCGGAATACGTACTGTAGATGATTTTAAGCTCATACTCAGGGAGGGAGCTGACAAAATTGCGGTAAATACGGCTGCAATACTCAATCCGAACCTGATATCGGAAGCGGCTGACAAGTTTGGCAGCCAGTGCGTTGTAGTTGCGATTGACGCCAAAAGACGTGAAGACGGCTTGGGCTGGAATATTTATAAAAACGGCGGCAGGGTAGATATGGGAATAGACGCCGTCGAGTGGGCGATGAAAGTATGCAGCCTTGGAGCGGGTGAAATTCTTCTTACAAGCATGGACCGTGACGGGACTAAGGATGGATATGACATAGAGTTGACGCGCACTGTTTCGGAAAATGTTTCTATTCCGGTAATTGCTTCCGGAGGAGCCGGTAACGAGGAGCATTTTTATGAAGCGCTCACTGACGGAAAAGCTGACGCTGTTTTGGCTGCTTCACTTTTCCACTATAAGGAGCTTGAGATAACGGATTTAAAAAAATATCTTTCAGATAAGGGCATCGGTGTAAGAATGTAAAAAATATAGCCTTTAAAGTACGATAAATGGAGGAAACATATGGGAGCAATTACAAATGACTGGCTGGAAGTGTTGAACGAGCAGTTTTCGAAAGAGTATTACAGAAAATTATATGATTTTGTAAAGGGCGAGTATGGAAAATGTGTCGTATATCCGTCGGCGAACGATATATTTAATGCGTTTCATTTTACGCCGCTTGGTGAGGTTAAGGTTGTAATATTGGGACAGGACCCGTACCACGGACCGGGGCAGGCTCACGGATTGTGTTTCTCGGTAAAAAAAGATATTGACATTCCGCCGTCTCTTGTTAATATATATAAGGAGCTTAACAGTGATATCGGTTGTTATGTTCCGAATAACGGATATCTTGAAAAATGGGCGAGACAGGGAGTTTTACTTCTGAACACCGTTCTTACGGTGAGGGCCGGAGCAGCTAATTCGCACAGAGGAATGGGATGGGAAACATTTACCGACGCGGTCATACAGGCTGTCAACAACGAGGACAGGCCTATTGTGTATATGCTTTGGGGAAGGCCTGCGAGGATGAAGAAAGAAATGCTTAACAATCCTAAGCATCTTATATTGGAGGCAGCCCATCCGAGTCCTCTGTCGGCGCATAAAGGTTTCTTTGGAACGAGACATTTTAGTCAGGCCAACAGGTTCCTTGCTGACAATGGCGTGGAAGAAATAGATTGGCAGATTGAAAATATATAGTAACTCAGACATATTTGCCTGCGGCTTTTTATTTCCGCGGGCAGCAACAATATTATTGAATTTTGGGAGGACGTATCATGTACGAAAATGAGATTAAGGCGGCACAGGAGAAGTTTGGTGAGCTCATAAGAAAACAGCTTGCACGTGTGGAGGAGATGAAATCACAGGGTGATTTTGTTGATTATAAGTCGCTTGACAAGATTGTAATAGGAGTTTGCGGCGGAGACGGAATCGGACCTGCAATTACCGCACAGGCGCAGAGAGTTCTCGAATATCTGCTTGCTGATGATGTTAAGAGTGGAAAGGTTGAGTTCAGGGTAATAGACGGACTTACTATTGAGAGAAGGGCGGCAGAGATGGCGGCAATTCCTGAGGAGGTTTTAAAAGAGCTCAAAGAGTGCGACGTTATCCTTAAAGGACCTACGACTACTCCTAGAAAAGGCGACGAGTGGCCTAATGTGGAATCGGCAAATGTTGCGATGAGGAAAGCTCTTGATTTATTTGCCAATGTAAGGCCGGTAAGGATACCGGAGCTTGGAATTGACTGGACATTTTACCGTGAGAACACCGAGGGAGGATATGCGGCCGGAAAAGAGGGCGTTTCGGTGACTGACGATTTGGGTATTGATTTTACGGTTGCGACTGCCGAGGGATGTGAGAGAATTATCCGCGCGGCTTTTGAGTTTGCGAAAGCGAACAAGAAGAAGCGTGTTACAGCCGTCACAAAGGCTAATATAATTAAGACGACCGACGGAAAGTTCCTTGATACATTTTATGCTATCGCAAAGGACTATCCTGAAATCCAGGCAGACGACTGGTATATAGATATAATGACTGCAAAGCTTCTTGACGACAAGAGGCGCAGGGACTTTGAGGTTGTAGTACTTCCAAACCTTTACGGCGATATTATTACCGATGAGGCTGCAGAGCTTCAGGGAGGCGTCGGTACTGCAGGAAGCGCTAATTTAGGTAAAAAATACGCAATGTTTGAGGCAATTCACGGTTCAGCCCCACGTATGGTTAAGGAAGGCCGCGACATATATGCCGACCCTTGCAGTGTAATAAGGGCGGGCGCAATGCTTTTAAATCATATTGGTTATATAGAGGAGTCTGATAAGCTTTATAAAGCGTTAGACATATGTACGATAACTGAGAAGAAGCTGGTAATGACAGGCAGGGATACAGGTGCAACCGGAGAACAGTTTGCAGATTACATTATGGAGACAATATCGAATATGTAATTATTTTTCTAAAATACATAGGAAGATATCATAAAATAACGATAAGCAGAGGAAACTTAATTTTGATAACTGGGCTATATGCGATATGGCATAGGTCCAGTTATTTAAATTGCAATATAGTAATTTATCAATTGATAATAATATAATAAGGAAAATGGTGGTTAAAAAAGTATGGATAATTTCGAAGTGTTACAGTATGAGAATTCAGGGCTTGATGAGAGGATTTTAAAAGCCGTTTCAGAGATGGGGTTTGAAAATATGACTCCTATTCAGGCTCAAGCTATACCTGTGTTTATGGATGGAATGGACATTATAGGACAGGCACAGACAGGAACGGGCAAGACTGCCGCATTCGGTATACCGGTGCTTCAGATGGTTGACCCGAATGTAAAATCTCTGCAGGCTCTCATATTATGTCCTACGAGGGAGCTGGCAATTCAGGCTGCAGAAGAGATTCGCAAGTTTGGAAAGTACATGGAGGGAGTCAAAGTTCTGCCTATATATGGCGGGCAGGACATTAATAAACAGATACGCTCGCTCAGAAACGGCGTGCAGATTGTTGTGGGAACGCCGGGAAGAGTTATGGACCATATGAGGCGACACACGCTTAAGCTCGCAAATCTGAAGATAATTGTTTTAGATGAGGCTGACGAGATGCTCAACATGGGATTCAGGGAAGATATTGAGACAATTCTGAAAGATATTCCGAGCGAGCATCAGACAGGTTTATTTTCGGCTACGATGCCTAAGCCTATTTTGGATATCACGGCCACATACCAGAAGCCTGACGCTGTATTAATAAAGGTTGCGGCAAAGGAGCTTACGGTACCGCTTATCAACCAGTATTACTATGAGGTAAAGCTTAAGAATAAGGTTGAGGTTGTTTCAAGGCTTCTTGACTATTACAATCCAAAGCGTTCACTTATTTTCTGCAATACAAAGAGGGGTGTTGACGAGCTTGCCGAGGTATTAAAGGGCAGAGGCTATTTTGCGGAGGGATTTCACGGCGATATGTCCCAGGCGCAGCGTGATAAGATAATGAACGGATTCAGGAAAGGGTTTGTCGAGATTCTTATCGCCACTGACGTTGCGGCAAGGGGGATAGACGTTGACGACGTGGAGGCTGTAATTAACTACGACATTCCACAGGATATAGAGTATTATGTCCATAGAATCGGCCGTACCGGAAGGGCAGGAAAAAAAGGAAGGGCATTTACCCTTGTTGTCGGAAGGGAAATATATAAAATACGCGATATAGAAAGAGTGTGCAAGACTAAAATCAAGCCAAGGACCGTTCCGTCCGCAACTGACATTAACAGCTCAAAGGCGGATAAGGTTATGGGACAGGCTGTCAGCCTAATTCAGGAAGAAAAACTGTATTCAATGATTAAGCTTGTTGAAAGTAAACTTGACGAGGAGGATTTTAACGCTATTGAGCTTGCCGCCGCACTTTTGAAGATGCAGCTCGGCGAGGAAGTGGAGGAGATGGAGCTCGACTTTAGATGGTTTGACAGCGACGAGTATAAGGACAGAAAGAGACGTTCTTCACGCGGCGGAGATTCCCGCAGAGGCAGAGGCGGTGACAGGCGAAATGACAGGGGCGGAGACAGACGAAACGACAGAGGCGGCAGCAGGCGCGGCGACAGGCGCAGGGGACAGGATTCCGAGACGCGCGCTAACCGCGATTCCGGCAGGCGCACAGGACGCGACGGTTCAGACAAATCCGGCTCCGACAGGAGACGCGGCCTGATTAGAAAGTATACGGAACAGGGCGACGCGACGAAAGATGCAAAGAAAAAGATTGGAAAAAGAAGCCGCCGGGAAAGGGATGCTTTCGGAAACTGGTAAAAAGGATTATAAAGGTAATTGAAAAAAGATAGTTAAAATAGGTATTAAAAATGCCGGAGTGTTGTTTGGATGCAATATTTCGGCATTTTTTATTTTAAATACATATTGATTATCAATACTCTGATTGTGAGAATTTGCAATATACATGTAAAAATATGAGTTTATATGGTAATATATAGTAGAAACAATTAAAGTGTGAAGTAAAATGTAAAAAGGAGAGTATTGTATGGGTAAGATGAAAAAACTATCAAAAAATGTATTATCATTAGTGTTTTTAAGTTTATTTGCTTGTTTTCTGATTATTATGAATCCAAAACAGATTGAAGCAAAATCAAGAATCGTTCAGGTATCGGCTGGCGCAAATTTTACAGCGGCGTTGAATGATGATTATGAAAATGAAATTTCTAAAGCGTATAATATAGGAAATCAAGAAACGATAACAGGTAGGATTAATTATGGAGGAGATGTCGATGTGTTTGAATATACTCCTACAAAGGATGGAATTTATTCTTTTGAGATGATCAGCGATTTTGATTCATATGGAATCTTATATAATTCATCAGGTAATCAGATAATGTATAATGATGATGGAAATAATGCAGGAGAAAGTCAAAATACATATGATTTTTATTTTAAATATAGGTTGAATAAAGGCAAAAATTATTTTATTGCAGTAAAAAATTATAATGTTGGCGAGAAAGATACAGGTAATTATACACTTATAATAAGATATAATGATGATTATGAAAATGAAATATCTCATGCATATAATATAGGGAATAAGGAGACGATAAAGGGTAAAATTAATTATGGAGGAGATGTAGACATGTTTAAGTTTGTTCCTCCGGAAACTGGTACATATACAATAGAATCGCAAACAGATATTGATATGTATGGTCATTTATATAATTATTCAGGCAATGAGCTGACTAAGAATGATGATGGAAATGGCGTGGGAATAAGCTCTAATAAACGTGATTTTTATATAAAGTATAATTTAGAGGCTGGAAAGACGTATTATATCAAGGTTAGAACATATTCTGTAACTAAAACTGGTGATTATATACTTAAGGTAAGAAGATGTTTTAGTTCTGTTGTTAACAATTATTATGATCAGGCTTTTAATGTAAGATATGGCTCAATTGGAGATTGTGCAACAAAAATACAAGATACTAACAAAATTATATCTAGGGTATTTAAAAAGACGGTAAACTTGGATATTGCTAATAATACACCAACACTTATAACATCTTTAGCTGATAACTGTAAATTAAAAAGGGGATATACTATTTCTCAAAGTACAATTGACCAAAAATGTCCTGGGGGAGCAGGTCATGAACCAAATTGTACAGGATGGACAAATTCTTTTTATAATTTTTATGATAATAATAAAGGTAACAATACGAAAACATCAGTATTATGGACAGGAAATGCTTTTTTTGAAAATACAAATAAGATAAATAGAAGTTTTTCTTCGTTAAATGGTGTTTGTATACAGGAAATATTAAATCAAGACTATTATAAGACTATTAGACCTGTTTTAGCACATGAGCTTGCACATCAGTACGGAGCTCCGGATCACTATCACGAAATGTTAAATAATGGTACGTGTAGAGGCGGAACAATGTGTAAAACTTGCAATCCGAGTTCGGGGCGTCCACAATTCTGTCTTATGAATGATAGTTGGATGAATGATATTTCTATTCGAAGTCCTGAAAGGATATTTTGTTCAGGGTGCTTAGAAGATATAAAAAATCATTTAAAATCACATCATTAATACGAAGATATAGGGGGAAACAATATGAAGAAAATATTTATGGTATGTATAGTGATAACATTGTTTATTAGCGGGTGCAGTCAAAAGGAAATTGATAAAGTAAATATTTCAGCAGAAAAAGAAAATATTAACCGCAACAATAGCCCAAGTGAGAGGGCGGTAAATTATTCGGCAGAATCGGTAAATGAGTTTCTGGATTGGTTTAACAGTTCTGAATCAAAGAAATTTAAAGACGGAGCTTTTAAGGATTTAATTGAGAAATATAATAATAATGGTTATATACTATGTCCTTCAATGGAAAAAGAGAAAGCAGGCAGAGTGTTTGTGGACTCAAATGTTGATTTTATTAATTTTGTATTTTTAGAAACAGGGATACGAGTTGTCATTGAGCCGCTTAATGCTGAAACAAATGAGGGATTTGATTCTACAGATATAAAGAAATTTATGGAGGAAAAATATGATATTAAGCTTGACCAAAAACAAAAAATTGAAAACGATTACGGTGACAGCAGCGAAGCTATTTTAGATAACCCTCAAACAGGATATGAATACGACGTAAATAAATATACGGAAAGGAGTATACAAATAGGCGGGGAAGAGATTCAATGTATTTTAGAAAAAAGGGAAAGTGAAAAAAGTGATACTGAAAATATATTATCGTTTATAATGAATGAAATGCTTGTAAAAATAATATATTTTGAAAATGATGAGAAGAAATTTGATTATGATTCGCTTAAGACATTAACATTCAGCAAAAAAGAAATTAATTAAGAATTACATAGCAAAAAAGCTAGCTCAACGGCGCCAATTTGAACCCGCCGAGCTAACAAAAAATATTAATAAAACGCTTGATTTTTTATCTGATTCGCATTACAATTGTTAGAGTAATAAAATATAGTCTTCAGGGCAGGGTGTAAATCCCTACCGGCGGTATAGCCCGCGAGCCGTAAGGCATGAACCGGTGTGATTCCGGTGCCGACAGTATAGTCTGGATGAGAGAAGAACAGATATATTAGATTTTGGATTCATTTTTTGAAACCGGGAAATAATATAAAAAGCATATTGTTTTTAAAGCCCCTGTGAAATATTCAGGGGTTTTTTATTGCCGCGGGAAACGGTTCTAAGCGCCCGGTGGACGCTTGTTCAGCATGAACCGGAACGTAGTGTAGAAAATACCCCGACCCTTGGGGTGAACTTGCCCTATTATACAAAAACCTCTGGGGGATGTACACTTTTTATATAGGAGGAGTTTTGATGGACACAGCCAAAGAATATATGGAAAGGGCAATAAGCCTTGCGAAAAATGGCAGGGGTTTTACAAACCCTAATCCTTTGGTGGGAGCGGTTATCGTGAAAGACGGAAAGATAATCGGGGAAGGATGCCACGAGATGTACGGAGGGCTTCATGCGGAGCGAAACGCGATAAAATCGCTTAAAGAACCAGCCGATGGGGCGACTATATATGTAACGCTCGAGCCGTGCTGCCATTATGGCAAAACGCCGCCATGCACGGAGGCAATAATAGAAAACAAAATTGCTCATGTGGTAATTGGCTCAAGAGACCCTAATCCGAAAGTTGCCGGAAAGGGAGTAAAAGCGCTGAAGGATGCCGGGATTAAGGTTACGGAAGATTATATGAGACAGGAGTGCGACAGGCTGAATCCCGTATTTTTTCACTACATCAGTACTAATACGCCGTATGTTGTAATGAAATATGCGATGACTGCGGACGGCAAGATAGCTACAAAGACAGGAAAGTCAAAATGGATAACCTGTGTTGAGTCGAGAGACTATGTGCAGGAGTTAAGAAGCAGGTACATGGGAATAATGGCGGGGATTGGCACGGTACTTGCGGACGACCCCATGTTAAATGTGCGGATTCCGGGAAAGAGAAATCCGGTGAGGATAATATGCGATACAAACTTACGGATTCCGCTTGATGGCAGGCTGTGTAAAAGCGCCGATGAATTTCCCCTGATAGTTGCGTGCGCTGAAAATTCCGGTGACGCAGAGTCTGCTTCAGCCACATTTCAAAAGAGAGATAAAATAGAAATGTTAAAAAATATGGAAGTGACGGTGCTTGAGATTCCGCTCAGTATTGCGCCGCCGGAGCAGAAGAAAATGGGAGTGGGAAAACAGGGCATAGACTTAAATGCGCTTATGCAAAGGCTCGGAGATATGAAGATAGACAGCATTCTTCTCGAAGGGGGAGGCACTCTGAATGAGGGCGCTTTCCGCGCTGGAATAGTAAATGAGGTTAATGCTTTTATTGCGCCTAAAATATTTGGAGGCGCCGGAAGGACGCCGGTTGACGGAGTTGGAGTTGAGGTTCCGGATGAAAGTTATGAGTTGGAATTCATTGAAACATTAGCTGTGGGGAGCGACATAATGGTATCTTATAGTGTAAAAAATTATAAATAGTAATTATAGAAATAAAAGAACAAAGTAACATTTACAATTAAATATATAATTATATAGATCAAGATATTAAATAATGATTTAGCTCAATGGCGCCAATTTGAACCCGTTGAGCTATATGGCTTATTTTTAATAAAAGAAGACAGAAAAAATATAGACGAGAGGTATAAAATTGTTTACAGGTATTGTGGAGGAAATAGGAACAGTCAAATCAATTAATATGACAGGTAAATCCGGCTCAGTAATAATAAAGGCGAAAAAGGTTTTGGAGGGCACTAAGGTAGGCGACAGTATTGCGGTAAACGGCGTCTGTCTTACCGTGACTTCTATTACCGATAACGGGTTTGAAGCCGATGTTATGGCGGAAACAGTTAGAAGAAGCAGTCTTTCTGTGTGCCGAGGTAACGATGAGGTTAATCTTGAGCGCGCAATGGCGGCAGATGGCAGATTCGGGGGGCATATTGTGTCAGGCCATATTGACGGAACAGGAACGATAACATCGCTTTCAAGGGAAGAAAACGCAGTGTGGGTTACGATAAGAGCGGACGCCGGAGTGATAAGATACATTGTTGAAAAAGGCTCAGTCTGTATAGACGGTATCAGTCTTACAGTTGCCAAAGTAAATAATGATAATTTCAGCGTATCAGTTATTCCGCATACGGCGGGACAGACGACGCTTCTGAAAAAACGGGCGGGTGATATTGTTAATCTCGAAAATGACATTGTCGGGAAATACGTTGAAAGATTTCTTGGTATCGAACAAAACAGATCTGACGGAATTACAATGGAAATGCTGAACGAATATGGCTTTTAGGCAATAAATTTAAACTATGCAGGTATTCGTGTATTGTATCACGTGCATTTCGCCAAATGACTTGCCTGAAATTCCATCTGCCTTGGGCTTCATTTGACGTAGCATCCGCTACGCCGTTAAAGCCGCCTTGCGGTATGAAATTATTCAGCGTCATTTAGCTTAAAATGAATTATACGGTACATTAGTGTGTTCTTGAAGATTGATGAATGGTAGAACAAAATATACAGGTTTGAGAATGTAGGATTATTGAACGATTATGTTTCAGGAGGGTTTGAAATATGGCTGACAGAAAATATAACACGGTTGAGGAAGCGGTTAAAGAGCTCAGGGCCGGAAAAATTATTCTTGTTTCGGATGATTCCGACAGAGAAAATGAAGGCGACATGATATGTGCCGCCGAGTACGCTACGCAGCAAAATATTAACATGATGGCGACGTACGCAAAAGGGCTTATTTGCACGCCGATGAGCGCGGCATTTGCCGGAAAGCTCGGTCTGCCGCAGATGGTTGACAATAACACGGATAATCACGGGACCGCATTTACAGTGTCGGTTGACCATGTCGATACGACTACGGGGATATCCGCGGCGGAGAGGGCTTTTACAATGAGGATGTGCGCAGACGACAGCGCTAAGCCGGAGGATTTCAGGAGGCCGGGGCATGTATTTCCGCTTGTTGCCAGAAAAGGCGGTGTTCTTGTGAGAAACGGCCACACGGAGGCCACGGTTGACCTTATGAGGCTTGCGGGTATGAAAGAGTGCGGCGTGTGCTGCGAGATTATGGAGGACGACGGCACAATGATGCGCTCCGAACGCCTATGGGAGCTTGCCGATAAGCTTGGGCTGAAATATATAACAATACATGATTTGCAGAATTATCTGAGGATAAATGAAAAGCATGTCGTGCGAGAGGCGTCGGCAAAGATGCCTACAAAATACGGAGACTTCCTTATATACGGCTATGTAAATGATATTACGGTCGAACACCATGTTGCGCTTGTGAAAGGTGATATCGGGGATGGACAGAACGTACTTTGCAGAGTGCACTCTGAATGTCTAACCGGAGATGTGTTTGGCTCAATGAGGTGTGACTGCGGAAACCAGCTGCAGAGCGCGATGCAGCAGATTGAAAAGGAGGGCCGAGGGATTCTTCTCTATATGAGGCAGGAGGGCCGTGGAATAGGACTCATAAACAAACTAAAAGCATATGAGCTTCAGGAGCAGGGATTTGACACTGTGGAGGCAAACATAAAGCTTGGGTTTGCGCCTGACTTAAGAGAATACTGGGTTGGCGCCCAGATACTTCGGGACCTTGGAGTTAAGTCGCTTAAGCTGCTTACGAATAATCCTGAAAAAATATATGGGTTAAGCGGTTTTGGAATAAATATTAACGATAGGCGGCCGATTGAAATAGAGCCGCAGCAGTACGACGAATTTTATATGAAGACGAAGCAGGACAAGATGGGACACATTTTTCAACAGATAAGATTTGATAAATAAATCAAGCTGCACGGTTAAGTATTTAACATAAAGAACATGTTATATGGGCTTATTTGAATATTTAAACAGTATATTAAAATAATTAGATTTTATGGAGGTAATACTATGAAAGAAATCAAGGTTTTGGAAGGAAAAGTTGTAGCGCCTGAGGGAATGAAAGTGGGTATTATTGCGTCGCGTTTCAATGAAATCATTGTTAACAAGCTTCTCGAAGGAGCTGTCGACGGACTTGTCCGCCACGGCGTCGACGAGGAAAATATTACTGCGGCGTGGGTTCCGGGAGCATTTGAGATTCCGGTAGCAGCAGCTCGCATGGCAAAGTCAGGAAAGTATGACGCGGTTATATGTGTAGGCGCTGTTATAAGAGGCGATACAACGCATTACGATTATGTGTGCAACGAGGTTTCAAAGGGAATAGCGCAGGTGGGATTATCCGCCGGGATTCCTGTCCTGTTTGGAATACTGACGACAGAAAATATTGAGCAGGCCATTGCAAGAGCCGGAAGCAAGGCGGGCAATAAAGGATACGACTGTGCGCTTTCAGCTATTGAGATGGTCAATCTTATGAATCAGATGTAGTAAGTTAAATGCTTGTTAATGTGCAATAGGATGAATAAGAGGTACATACGCGGGGAGTTGTACCTCTTATTCATGTTTCTTAGTCATATTATTTTCGCTTTTTATAAACAATGATTTCGGCATCAGAGCCGTTATCACCATACTCGCATACTAAAAGATAGTTTTCATCAGCCGTAATGCCATAGCATCTATCGCTGTTTTTCTTACATATTTGATTTCCAAGATATATTCTGTCATCATCCCAAAACTTAATTTTTTGTCCGCTGGGAAGAGTGTACTGCAAATTTATGTAGGCGCCGTGAAGTGCATTGAGATCTGTTACATGCATATCTTCAATTCCAAGCGCATTGAACTCCGCAATTAGCTGTTCCTTTAACTTGCAGGGAGCTTCAAATGGCCTGCCGCAATTGTCGCATCTCTTATCTTCGCAACAAACCGCCAGCATACACGAACCTCCAAACGGACGGCCTTTTGTCTCACTGCAGCCGCCGCATTCATTTTTTAAATCACATTCGGTGCAATCTATTCCACATAGCGCCTTCATCGTTAAAACCTCCGATTTTAGTTTTATTATTAAACGGATTGCCGCTTTTAGTGGTATAACCATGAGTCAAATAGCCATGCAGTCATGCGAAAATACGGCAGGCCCATTTGTCCGGCTTACTTTTTTGGTAAAAAGAGGGAGCTCTTGATGCATGCCTGTCAGTTTTTCTTTGAGCGGTAGCGCAGCGTAGAGTCGAGAATCTTTTTGCGTATTCTTAGGGATTCCGGCGTTACTTCAAGCAGCTCGTCCGTGTCAATATATTCGAGAGCCTGCTCAAGGCTCAGAACTGTAGGAGGTGTGAGTCTTAGCGCGTCGTCGGAACCCGATGCGCGGGTGTTTGTAAGCTGTTTTTTCTTGCATACATTTACTTCGATGTCATCAGTTTTACCGTTCTGTCCGACAATCATTCCGCTATATACTTTCTCTCCCGGACTGATAAACAGCGTTCCGCGTTCCTGGGCGTTGAACAACCCGTAAGTTACGGCTTCGCCCGTTTCAAATGCGATTAGCGAGCCCTGTTTGCGGTAGGCTATGTCACCCTTGTAAGGCGCATAATCTTCAAATATGGTATTTATAACGCCGTTACCTTTTGTGTCGGTCATGAATTCGCCGCGGTATCCGATTAGTCCGCGCGACGGTATAAGGAACTCAAGCCTTGTGTACCCTGCGCCAAGCGGCGACATTCCCTGAAGCTCGCCCTTTCTGTTACTGAGTTTTTCTATAACCGAACCCTGAAACTCGTCGGGCACATCAATGTAGGCCCTCTCTATAGGTTCAAGCCTGTGTCCCTTTTCGTCTGTCTTATACAAAACTTCCGCTTTGCTGACGGCAAACTCATACCCCTCGCGGCGCATATTTTCGATAAGCACCGACAGGTGCAGTTCACCACGTCCGGAGACCTTGAATGCTTCGGTTGAATCTGTCTCTTCGACGCGCAGGCTTACGTCCGTATTAAGCATTTTGAACAGGCGTTCGCGCAGATGACGTGATGTGACAAACTTGCCCTCGCGTCCGGCGAACGGACTGTCGTTTACTATAAAATCCATTGAGATTGTAGGTTCAGATATTTTCTGGAAAGGTATGGCGACCGGATTAGCAGGAGAACACAGTGTATCTCCTATATGCAAATCTGTAATTCCGGAAATTGCGACTATAGAGCCAACTCCGGCCTCGTCGACTTCAATACGTTTTAGTCCGTCAAATTCATACAGCTTGCTTATCTTTACGCGTGTATTTTTATTTTCATCATGTGCGTTTACTATTACAACGTCCTGATTGACGGAAACCTTTCCGTTGTCAACTTTACCTATACCGATACGTCCGACATACTCGTTGTAATCTATTGTGCTGATAAGCACTTGTGTGTCTGCGTCGCTGTCACCGTCAGGCGCAGGTATATATTCAATTATCGTCTCAAACAAATCAACCATATTGTCAGTTTCTGTATCAAGTGATTTTGAGGCATAGCCTCCCTTTGCCGATGCGAATATAAACGGACAGTCGAGTTGTTCGTCGTCTGCGTCAAGGTCGATGAATAGTTCTAAAATCTCGTCCACAACCTCGTCGGGTCTTGCGTCGGGACGGTCAATCTTGTTGACGCATACGATAACGGGCAGCGAGAGTTCAAGCGCTTTTTTCAGGACAAATTTAGTCTGCGGCATCGCTCCCTCATATGCGTCGACTACGAGAATAACGCCGTCTACCATTTTGAGCACTCGCTCAACTTCTCCGCCGAAATCAGCATGTCCGGGCGTGTCAATTATGTTTATTTTTACGTCGTTATAAAATACTGCAGTATTTTTTGAGAGAATTGTTATGCCGCGCTCGCGCTCTAAGTCATTAGAGTCCATAACGCGCTTCTGTACAACCTGATTCGAGCGGAACACGCCGCTCTGCTTTAGAAGCTCGTCCACAAGCGTTGTCTTTCCGTGGTCTACGTGTGCTATAATTGCGATGTTTCTTATATTTTCTCTTTCCCGTATCATGATATACTCCCGTCTGTTTATTTTTGATTATATTTATAATTTTATCATGTCAATAATTAAAAAACGAAAAGAGGCTATGCCATGTCCCATAAGATTGCTTCCGGGTATTTGACTGAATACGCCGAAAAATATTATAGACTGGTATTTTACAAAATTCAACCCCTCACAAGTATTAATTTATGCGGTTAATTTAATAAAATATGTTTTTAACCAATTGTAATAATAGAATAGTGCTGGCGATTAAGAAAATAAAGGAAAGGGAAATAAAAATATAATTTAATAGAATCATATCACTAAAAATATTATACATAAAATAGAATACATATGTAAGTGATGTATATATAATTAAATAAAACATTTTTTTGTCAGAAGTAGAAAATGAATATGTGCTAAAGGAGCTTGACTCTAAATAATTTAATTTTTTTCTTAAATAAGAATTTATTAGTCTTATATTGTTTTCAAATTCACTTAATGTTTTATCATCTTTTTCTGCTTCAAATTTTTTGAAGCAGTGGTATGTAGATTTATCTAAATATATAAAATAGTTTTCTATATATTTTTTACCATATTCAATCAACTTGTCTTTATCAATATTATATTCATTTAAAGTAATATATCTGTAAAGAGGAAAATATACTTCTTTGTAAGATATTTTCATATTGTCTAAATTATTATTTTTTTGTTTAGAAAGCACGAAACCCATAAAACCTGTAATAATAGGTGGCAATGCTATTTTTATTATTTCACTTATTTTATCAAACACTATAATTCTCCTTAATTGTATAAATATGTATAATATTATACTACTTTATATAAATTTTGTAAACGGTATTGTCTGACTAGCCTGAAAAAACAGATTAGACGTATATTTATGAAAGTAGTAGTAAATTGGGTAAAAAAGAGGTATAATTAAATAAAACTGTAAAATTAAATGTTAGTATAATAAATATTATTCTGACGGAGGCATTGAAAGTGCAGTGCAAAAGTGAAATCCTCTAATTGAGATTCCGAGTACAGATGTAGTTATTGGGTTTCTGGGGTATTTGACTATGAGGAGCTGCTGACTTGGTGGAAGAACTGAGTAAATGTAAATAGCATGAAGCATATTGCATGACAGATTTATGCTCGAAAACGCAGCGAATTAAAAGCGGGTTTGCTGCGGGATATTTGATTACGTGTGAGAGCAGGCTATGACAGAGGACAGATGGGAGGCCATGTACTTATGTAAAAATAAGTATATGGCTCTTTGTTTATATAATAAGGTGCGCAAGCGACATTCTTTGTTTTGTAGACACAATTTAATTTGACTGCGCCATTTTAAGCGGTATAATGAATGGTGTGTTGAATGTATTATTTTGACTTAATTAAATTATAAAAACTATATTGAAATAAAAAATACGGCCGGAGGAAGCACAATGACGAAACAAGAGTTAGCCACAAGAATATGGGCGACTGCAAATGAACTGAGAAAAAATATTAAAGCAAGCGAGTATAAGGATTATATTCTCGGTTTTATGTTTTATAAATATCTTTCAGACAAAGAACTCAGCTATTTAAAAGAAATTGGAGGAGAATCAGAGGAAGAATTAAAAGATGTAGATAAAGATACAATCGTCATGTTTATGGACCGCAACGGATATTTTATCGCTTACGACGATTTGTTTTCTGTGTGGAGGAATAGAGGAATACACCTTGGCGCCAGGGATGTTTCGGAGGCGATTGGCAGGTTTTATGATAATATAGACATTAGATATCAAAAGTTTTTTGAAAATATTTTTTCAGTGCTGGCGTCAGGGCTTACAAAGCTCGGGGAAAATGCCGGTTCACGCGACAGCGCCGTTCGAAGCATCGTAGAATTAATCTGCCAGATTCCGCCTAAGAGCAAGGATTATGACGTTCTCGGATATATTTATGAGTATTTGATTAAGCAGTTCTCAAGCGAGGCAAAAAAGGACGGGGCTTTCTACACCCCTCACGGCCTTACCTCCCTGATGGCAAAGATTGTGGCGGATAGATTGAAGGACAGGGATGAAGTAAGCGTTTACGACCCGACGCTAGGAACAGGCGGGCTTCTTTTAAATATAGGGCAGGAGGTAGGAAAATATTTAGATTGTAATAAAATTAAATATTTTGGGCAGGAGCTTATAACGGAAACCTGTAACCTCGCAAAAATGAATTTATTTATGCAGGATATACCTATTCAACATATCTTTGTGCGAAATGGTGACACTCTGAAGGACGACTGGCCATATTTTGACGAGGATAAAGCATACGAGGCGCTTCCCGTAGACGCGGTGGTCTCAAATCCCCCTTACAGCCAGGGATGGAATCCCGATGATTACAAACTGGATAAAAGATTTAATTACGGCCTTGCCCCGCAAAAGAAGGCCGACTATGCATTTTTATTGCACTGTCTTTATCATGTAAAGGAAAAAGACGGTATTATGGCTATTGTTTTACCTCATGGCGTTTTGTTCCGCGGCGCGGCGGAATATCAGATTAGAAAAAACCTTATACAAAATCATAACATTGAGACAATCATAGGATTTCCGGGCAATATGTTTTTTTCAACAGAAATTCCTGTCATTGTCATGGTTCTGTCAAAGGGAAGAAAAGACAGCGACGTGTTATTTATAGACGCGTCCGCTTCGTATGCAAGAGAGGGAACTCAGAATGTATTAAGGGAAATGGATATCAAAAAGATATTCGATACCGTAAAGGAAAGAAAAAATATAAAAAATTTTTCAAAGGTCGCAGAGCTGGTTGAGATAGAAGAGAATGATTATAATTTAAATATTCCAAGGTACGTCTCCTCTGTGGAGAAGAAAGAGGCCGCTGACCCTTATTCTGTCATGACAGGAAGCGTTTCAGAGAAAAGCCTTTCTGTATATGACGAATATTGGACGGAATTTCCCGAAATAAAGTCTCAAATATTTGATTTACAAAATGATTATTACAAATTTAAGCCTGTCGACATAAAAGAGGTTGTATTTTCAGATGAAAATGTAACAAAATATATTTCAGATATTGGAATAATTTCACGAGAATTTAGAGAATATCTGACAGCCTCTTTAATTAGAAATGCCGTTGATGTCAACGTACATGACAAAATTGTTGAGCGGTTATTCAGGGTTTATGGAGATGTGAAGCTGTTAGACAGTTATTCGGTATTTCAGGCGTTTTCGGATGATTGGGACATTGTAGACAATGATTTAATCAGAATAAAAAATGAAGGAAAACAGATTTTCCGCGAGATTGAACCAAACATAGTCCTTCAAAAGGACAGCGCAGCAAAAAAATATGTGGAAGTACAAAAGGGCATAAAAGGAAAAATTATTCCGATTGGCATGATTCAAAAACGCTATTTTGAATCAGAGCTTAAGATTATTGACAGTCTTAAAGCTGAGTATTCTTCAGTTGAAAGCACAATAAGTGATTTGTGGAATGAGTTGGATGAGGATACGAAGTCAAATTTATCAAAAGAAAACATTGACGACAACAGCAAAATGGATATTAAAAAAATCAGGGATGAAGTAAAGCTTATTTTATGCAAATTGTCACTTCCTGAGACAGACACGTTGGAAGAATATTTGAGGTTAAATAAAAAACAGGAAAAAGTTGATTTTATAAACGGCCATCCAGAAATCAGATGGAATGAGATGAAACAAAATAAAGACTCTACATACGGGGCGGCGGCCGTAAGTACATATATAGGCCTTCTAAAGCTTAATCACGAGTTTGATATGTCTACGGAAGAGGGTAAGATAGTTACAATAATAAAAAAGATGGAACAAAAAACCATTGTTAACAGGGAAATAAAAGAATTGTCCGAGGAGCTTGAAAATAAAGCGATTAATAAACTCGCCAATCTCTCAGACAGAGAAGTTGACGATTTGCTCGCCGAAAAGTGGATTGACCCGGTTATGTTTAACATTGACGAGGATGTAAAGCAGGTAATGATGAGGCTTGTAAAAGCCCTTGAATCTTTGAAAGAGAAATATAGGAATCCTTTACCGGAGCTTGACGAACAAATAGTCAATCTTAACTCGTCGTTGAATGGTATGTTTGAACAATTATGCGGCAGCCCGTCCGACATGGAGGCGATTGATATTTTCAGGAGGGGACTGCAGTAATGGAAAAAAGAAATGTTCCAGAGGTGAGGTTTAAAGACTTTGCTGACGATTGGGAAGAACGTAAATTGATGGATGTAGCTGAAAAGGTCAATAAAAAAAATATAGATTTAGCTGTCTCGGAAACATTTACAAACTCGGCGGAATATGGAGTTATCAGCCAGAGAGATTATTTTGACCATGATGTGTCGAACGCCGAAAATATTGGCGGATATTATGTGATTGGAGAAAATGATTTCGTCTATAATCCCCGCATTTCCGCTATGGCCCCAGTAGGACCGATTAATCGCAATAAACTGAATAGAAAAGGCGTTATGTCGCCGCTTTACACTATTTTTAATATGCACGATATAGATTTATCATTTCTGGAATTTTTCTTTAAGGGAGATAAATGGCATCAATACATGTATTACAACGGAGATACAGGCGCAAGGTTTGACAGGTTTTCGATAAAAAATGAAGTGTTTTTTGACATGCCTGTACCGTATCCCAAGGAAGAAGAACAGAGAAAAATAGGCGATTATTTTGAAAATCTTGACAGGCTGACGACTTTACACAAGGTTAAGTGCGAAAAATTGAAACTATTTAAGGAGTCAATGCTTGACAAAATGTTTCCGAAAAATGGTGAGAGGGTTCCAGAGATAAGGTTTAAGGGCTTTAGTGGTGAGTGGGAACAGTGTGAGTTGGGAGATGTCGTGGATATATTTAGTGGAAGAGATTATAAGCATCTGTCTGCAGGGGATATTCCCGTGTATGGAACAGGCGGATATATGTTAAGTGTGAATGAGGCGTTGTCTTATGAAAGAGATGCTATAGGAATCGGTCGTAAAGGGACAATTGATAAACCATATATTTTACACGCTCCATTTTGGACTGTAGACACTTTGTTTTATGTTATACCACGTGAATCCTCAAATATAGATTTTATATATGATATTTTTCAGACGGTAGAATGGGAGAAAAAGGATGAGTCAACAGGCGTGCCGAGTTTGTCTAAAAATGCAATTTATAACACACAGATAATGATTCCATCGTTGAACGAGCAGAGGAAGATTGGTTTATATTTTAAAGAACTTGACAACCTTATCACCCTGCACCATCTCGTGTACGAAAAACTAAATCTTTTTAAAGAAGCAATGTTAGATAAGATGTTTTAGGCGTTTGCGAAAGTCCATATTTACATAACCCGGTTATGCAATATAGACAATTTCATAAGCAGGTGATTATCTATATTGTACAACGGAAGTTTGTAAGAACAAAGTTTCGCATTTGCATATAAGGTATTTGTATAGGAGGAGTTACATGGCGGAAGCATACATAGGTAAAAACGGAGAACTAAATTTTGAGAAAGATTTTGTAGAGCTGTTAAAGAAAAGAGGCTGGAGCGGGGAAGTTTTATACCATAAGACGATTCCCGATTTAGTTGAAAACTGGAGAGATATAATATTTGACAGAAACCGTTTAGTGTTAAACAATGTCCCACTCTCCGAATCGGAAATGGACAGGCTTATGGATACCGTGCGGGAACAGGCCAATACGCCGGTCAAGTCTAATATATTTATTACGGGAAAAGACGTGCCTGTCAGGCGCGACGGAGATTCGCCTGATAAAAAACATGCGGGACAGGATGTATTTGTAAATATAATTTCTCCAAATGAAGTGGCGGGCGGAACGTCGAAATATCAAATTGCCGAACAGGTCGTGTTTAACCTTGAGGAGGATACGCGTGACAGAAGAGGCGATTTAACGCTTTTGATTAACGGTATTCCCGTAATTCATATTGAATTAAAAGCGAGCGACGTAGACATATCTGAGGCGTCAAACCAGATAAAGAAGTATATTCAGGAGAGAAAATTTCAGGGATTCATGGGCCTTGTGCAGGTGTTTTGGGCGATTACTCCGGAAGACGCCCTGTATTTCGCAAATCCCGGCACCGCAGATAAAATGAATCCGGCCTTCTTTTTTCATTGGAGCGACAGGGATAATAATATTATTCGCAGCTGGAAAGAGATAATAGACGGTGAATCAAGAATTTTATCAATTCCCGAAGCGCATAATCTGATAGGATATTATTGTATCGCCGATAAAGGAAAAGATACGTTGAAAGTGTGCCGAAGCTATCAGACTGCCGCCATCAAAGCGATAGTGAATCGCGCCGCAAAGCAAAAATGGGGAGACCATGACCAGCTTGGAGGATTTGTGTGGTGTACGACCGGCGGCGGAAAAACCATGACTTCTTTTAAGGCAGGACAGCTTATTATAGATAGATGCTATGCCGATAATGTTGTTTTTCTGGTCGACAGAAAGGCTTTGGACAGTCAGTCCACTAAAGAGTACAATTCTTTTGCTCCGGTTGGCAGGAAAGTTGTTGAGACAAAAAGTACGGCTGATTTGTTCAATAAACTTGTAAGCAAAGATTCTGATAATCAAATGCTTATAACTTCTATTCAAAAAATCTCAAATATAACAGATGAGAAAGTGCGGGAACGTAAAGACGAGCTGGAGGAGATTAAAAGGAAGAGAATCGTATTTATAATAGACGAGGCGCATCGCTCTCAGTTTGGCGATATGCACCAGAATTTAAAACATACGTTTTACAACGCTCTGTTTATTGGGTTTACAGGCACGCCTATATTTCCCGACAATATGCGTGCGGGCGAGATGACGACGGAATCTGTGTTCGGAAGATGCCTTGCGGTGTATTCCCTTGCGACAGGCATACGCGACGGCAATGTTTTAGGCTTCTACCCAAAGGGAGAAAAAACATATGACGACACGGTTCTTCGAATGAACGTGGCGTTAGACGAGAGTAAATCAAAGACTGTAGAAGCGGCAAAAAAAGACCCTGAAAAGTGGAAGATATATAGATATTTTATGGAAAAAGCCCCTATGGCAACCGAGCATGATGAGAGAGGTAATATAAAGAAAGATAAAAACGGACGCAATATAAAAGGAATCGAGGACTATCTGGTGTCATCGCAATACAACAATGGTAAGCATAGAATGAAAGTTGTAAAAAACATAATAAGCAATTTTGATTCCATTGCCAACGGTGAAAATGGAACGCTGTTTCATGGTATTTTAGCGACAACATCAATCCCTGAAGTTTATAAGTATTGGAAACTGTTCAGAGATTTGAAACCGGAGTTGCACGTGACGGCGCTTTTTGATACTAACTTAGATACCAATTATGGCGATGAGTTTGAAAAAGAAAAGGCTTTGAGCGAGATTGTGGAAAATTACGCGCAAACTTTTGATTTGGAGCTTAACTGGAAGACAGACTCAAAATGCGTCAAATTTAAAGAGGATTTGATGGCGAGATTGTCCCACTCAAAGCCATATACCGAAATAGGAAATAATCATGACAAATGCATCGATATCGTAATAGTTTTTGATATGTTGTTAACCGGTTTTGATTCGCAATATGTAAATGTGCTGTACCTTGACAGAGTTATGGATAATGATAACCTGATTCAGGCGATTTCAAGGACAAACCGTGTATACGACAACAATGAAAAGCCGTTGGGACTGGTTAAGTTTTACCGCAAAATTTATACGATGAAGAGAAATCTTACCGAGGCGCTTAAACTCTATTGCCAGGGTGATTATGCAAACGTACAGGTTGACGACCTCGACGAGAACATAAAAACGCTTAATAATACATTTAAAAATATTTGTGATATTTTTGCAATTGATAATATAGAAAATTTTGAACAGCTCCCGAGAACGGATGTTAACAGACAGAAATTCAGAAAAGAATTTTATCGTCTGAAAAGCACGCTGAGGACGGCAATGCTGCAAGGGCTAAAGTGGGACAATGAGTTTGGAGCCGCCTTAAATTTTGATGAAATGACATATCGCATTCTGACAAAAAGGTATCAGGATTTGCCGTCAAACGTAAGCGGCAGAATCATAAATAGAAAGCCCGGATTTGATATGCCGACCAATCTGTCAACGATAGAGATGGACAAGATTGACGCGGAGTATCTTGAAGCCCAGTTTAAAATTGTGACGCTGAAGGATATCAGCACACAGGAGGAGCAGCTTAAAAGGCAGGCGAAAGCGATAGAAGAGATTAAAAAGAATATCGGCATATTACCTGCAAAGAAACAAAAGTATGCAAAGCAGGTTCTTGACGATGTGAAAAGCGGAATACTCATTGTCGAAGAAAACAAAACATTTTTGACATATATTGAAGAGTACTCCTTTAGGGAGGCCAGACAAAATATAGAAGCTTTCGCCGAGAAAGTCGGAGTTGATTTTAAAGAATTATATACACTATACATTGACACTAACGGCGGAAAGGTTGACAATATACTTCTTGGAGAATTAGAAAAAAATGCGGATATTGACAGGGCGAAAGAGTATTTTAATGTTACAGGTATTTTAAGCGTCAGAGGTAAATTACATACGGAGCTGAAAGAATATATTGAACAGCAGAAAGCGGAGCCGCTAGAGTAAGCTAACTCGTGTATTTACCCTTGATTGCAAGAAAGGTTTCTTTGTCATATACGGAAAATCCAACCTTTTTATAAAATTCCTCGGCAGTCTCCGTCTGCACGAGCCAGCCGGAATCCGGACAGGCGTTCCTGCATTTTTGCACTAAATTTGTCCCGATTCCCATACGCTGATAATCAGGCAGAACCGCCAAATCATATATGACAGAGCGAAATTTTAAATCGCTGAGGACTCTTACACAGCCAACCAATTTTTCTCCATCCCAAGCAGAGAAAACAAAAGTAGAATGAATAAATCCGATATTAAAATTATTCAGTATTTCAGGGGTTGTTGAATCTTTTGTTGCCCAACCCACGGCAAGGAATAACCTGTATAATTGTTCACACGGTATATCTTTTAGCGTTTTGTAAGTTATATTCATTTGAGACAGTCTCCTTTGTGGATATTTGCCGATATAATAATAGATGTTAGTATGCTGTATGTTTGTTGTCAAGTATTTTATTCTCGCGTATGCAACGGTCCTAAGCGTCCGATGGACGCTTGTTCAGGACGGACCGCAACGAAGTGAAGCCCCAACCGCAAGCTTGCTTGTAGCCTACAGCGCTGACCGAAGCGGAGCGTAGACGCACGCGGGGCGCTAATCGTCCGGGGGACGATTGTTCAGCGCGGACAGGAACGGAGTGTAGACAATACCCCGCCCCTTGGGGCAAACTTGATAAAAAGAAGCTAAGGCATACCCCGTAGCTTGCTGCGGGGTATTTGACTTGGAGTAAGATGGGGGTAAATTGACGATGCAGATGATTATTGAAGATATGAATAAACTGTGATATTCTGAATAAGACAGAACGAGAGCCTGGTGTATGAGTATTTCATCAATTAGGCAAAGTTATAGGTTCCAATTTTTGTGTGTATGGAGGGAGTATATGGATTTTTCGGGGATGACGGATGAGGAATAAATTCAATTAAAGAGACACAGAGCGAAAACATCTATAATAATAGCTTTAATCGGCCTGATATTTTGTGCCAGCGGTTTGTATTCCGCATTTTATATCGAAACGGATATGGCATTTGTATGGTTTGTCATTTGCTGTATCATTTGTTTTGGATGTACGATATATGTCTGTGTACAAAATCATCCGATAGAAATGGAACTGGGAAGAAGAAACCGGCAGGCAATATCAAATAAGATACGTTATTTTATACCGGCCGACTGCGAGATAATAGTTACCGTGGGAAAAAAACAGCGTCGGATTAAAAGCAGGAAATTATTATATGTGGAAAGAATATAATGAAGTGAAATTTTATCCGACATGGAAAGTGTTAGATAATCCGACGGAAGAAATAATTTCGATTGCGGTTCAGGATATCATGTATTATGAATCGGCCGGTTATGCAGGGTTTGACAGACGGGGATGGGGTCATGACAGAAGATTTCTGCGCGTGAATATGGTGAGACAGCAGCAACTCATATGCGCGTTTCGGGATTATAATAAATTTAGGATGGTCTTACCGGAAAAAGATGCTGCCCGTATAAATGAAGAAGTGCCGTCAAAAGAAGAGAAAGCTTCTTCTGCGGATGAGATATTGAAGTACAAAAAATTATTGGACGAAGGAATTATTACAACGTATGAATTTGAGAAAAAGAAGCGGCAGCTTCTTGGGTTATAGGAAAGACAGTTGAATTGTGAAAGGGATATAATGCACGATAACATTACTCTTGGTTACTATGACGACCATGCAGATGTTTTTTATAAAAACACAGTTAATGCCGACTTAGGTAAAATACAGGAGAGGTTTCTGGCGAAACTGCAGCAGCGGGCATATATTCTTGACTTTGGCTGTGGTTCGGGGCGTGATGTGAGGTATTTTCTTGAGCGGGGCTTCCGTGTAGATGCAATAGACGGTTCAAAAGAGCTGTGTAAGCTGGCTTGTGAAAATACAGGAATTGAAATTAAGAATATGTTATTTCAGGAATTGGAGGAGTCGGGCGTATATGATGGAATCTGGGCATGCTCCTCCATATTGCATCTTCCGGTTGACGAGCTTGAGACTGTAATGTGTAAGATGTCAGATGCCTTAAAAAATAACGGTATCATTTATACATCATTCAAATATGGTACTTTTGCAGGCGAAAGAAACGGGCGTTATTTTACAGATATGACTGAAGAGACGTTTGCAGAATTTTTAGGACGTATTAATTCTTTAGAAATTGAAGAGCAATGGATAACTGTAGATGTGCGACCGGAGAGAGGTGAAGAAAAATGGCTAAATCTGATTTTGCGGAAAAGATAGAGACGGGTGAGCCACAGATAGAATCTACAGACGTTATGACTGGCGATAGGGATAAAAGCCGTTTTTTATATTATCAGTTGAAAATGAGCATGTTAAATGCATCAGGAATTGACATTATAGTCTCATTTCTTATGGAATCAGGAGTGAGGATGATTTTACGGGAATTGAAATCGGCGCAGGAACGCGGTGTAAAGATTAGGATTCTGACAGGGAACTATTTGGGAATTACACAGCCGTCTGCGCTTTATCTTATAAAAAGAGAACTGGGAGACTGGGTTGACTTGCGGTTTTATAACGACAAATCACGCTCTTTTCATCCGAAATCGTACATATTTCATTATGATAATTCAGGAGAAATATATGTAGGTTCCTCCAATATCTCAAGAAGCGCTTTAACTTCAGGAATAGAGTGGAATTATCGCTTCAGCAGTCTTGATGACAACATGAATTTTAAGTTGTTTTATGAGACATTTGTTGATTTATTCGATAATCATTCTATTGTTATTGATGATAAAGAATTAAAAAGATACTCAAAATGCTGGCATAAACCTTCTGTTTTTAAAGATTTAGAGAAGTATGACACATTGGAGGAAGATTATTTAGCGAAGAACCCTCATTCAAAAGTAGAGTTATTATTCCAGCCAAGAGGGGTGCAGTTAGAAGCTTTGTATGCATTGGAGGACAGCAGAAATGAAGGGGCGGCGAAAGGCTTGATACAGGCTGCTACCGGTGTCGGAAAAACATATCTTGCGGCTTTTGATTCCGTGAAATATGAACACGTATTATTTGTAGCGCATAGGGATGAAATTTTAAAGCAGGCTGCAGATTCTTTTAAGAATGTCAGATGTTCGGACGATTTTGGTTTTTTTAATGGAAAACGGAAAGATACTGACAAAGCGGTCATTTTTGCATCTGTTGCAACATTGGGCAGAAGTGAGTATTTGACGGAAGATTACTTTTCACCTGATTATTTTGATTATGTGGTAATTGATGAATTTCACCATGCAGTAAATGCTCAATATAAGAGAATTGTAAATTATTTTAAACCCCAGTTTTTACTGGGGCTTACTGCCACGCCTGAAAGAATGGATGGAAAAAATATTTACGAAATATGCGACTATAATGTACCTTACGAAATATCATTGAAAGAGGCAATAAATAAAGGTGTACTGGTTCCTTTCCACTATTATGGAATCTATGACGAGACCGATTATTCGGCTCTTCGCAAAGTAAAAGGCCGGTATGATGAAAATGATTTAAATAAATCATATATCGGAAATGAAAAACGGTATGAGCTGATTTTCAAATATTATATGAAATATCGCTCTAAAAGGGCTCTTGGTTTTTGCTGTTCAAGACGGCATGCTAAAGAAATGGCAAAGGAGTTCTGCAAACGTGGAATTAAGTCGGCCGCGGTGTACAGTAATGCAGACGGCATGTTTTCAGAGGACAGGGATAAAGCGATTCAACAGCTTAAAAACTCTGAAATTAAGGTCATTTTTTCTGTAGATATGTTTAATGAGGGAGTTGATATTGCTGCTCTCGATATGGTTATGTTTTTGAGACCGACAGAATCACCAATTATTTTTTTACAGCAGTTAGGGAGGGGGCTTCGTACCTGTAAGGGTAAAGAATACTTAAATGTTTTGGATTTTATCGGCAATTATGAGAAAGCGGCACAGGCTCCGCTTTTACTGAGCGGAGAGAGAAGTTTTGTTGACAAAAAGGTTTACGATTATAACTGTTTTGATTATCCTGACGACTGTATTGTTGATTTTGACATGCATCTGATTGATTTGTTTAAACATTTGGATAAAAAGTCATTATCAATGAAAGAGCGGATTGAGCATGGGTTTTACAGGATTAAAGAATTGTTGTCTGGCAAAGTTCCTTCAAGGATGGAATTGTTTACTTATATGGAAGACGATATATACGGGTATTGCGTAAAACATGCAAAAGAAAATCCATTCCGTAACTATATGGATTTTTTAAATGAAATGGGTGAATTATCTTTTAAGGAAAAATTAGTTTACTCCGGAATTGGAAGAGAATTTTTGTCGTTAATAGAAACTACGGACATGCAGAAGGTTTATAAGATGCCTGTCCTGTACAGCTTTTATAATGACGGTAATGTGAGACTTGCTGTAACCGACGAGGAGTTATTAGTAAGCTGGAGGAAGTTCTTTGATTACGGAATCAACTGGAAAGACTTCGCGACAGATATCACATATGAGGATTATAAGGCAATGACTGATAAGCAGCATTTAAGTAAGGCAAAAAATATGCCTGTCAAATTTTTGAAGTCATCCGGCAAAGGTTTTTTTGTTGACAGGGATGGATATGCGCTTGCCGTCAGGGATGATTTGATCGGTGTTGTGGATAATGAAGCTTTTAGGGAGCATATGAAAGATATACTTGAATATAGGACGGTGGAGTATTATCGAAGGAGGTATGTGGGGAGAGAAGCGGGTTGTGATTAATTGAATTTGATTGTATACTAAATGTAAATTAACTTCTTAATATATTACGTGAGAAAGGAGAATTTAATGGAACATTTTGGAGTAAGAGTATACAAAAAAAAGTATTCGTTAAAGTTAAATAGAGAGGAATTCGCTTTAATTAATACTAAACCGTCATTACATGTGTTTGATAACTTAATAAAGGAAAATGCGTATACGGATGATAGTTATAAAGAATATCGAAAAGAATGGTGTGAGGAATATAGAAAGTTATGTTTAAAAAATTTTGATTTAAACATGCAATTTTTTGAACGATTAAATAGAAAGGAGTTTAATGCTGCAATAGAAAAATTTTTAAGTAAGTTTATTTATTTTAATGATGTTAAAGATTTATTCCAATATCAAGGAGTTTCTGGATACTATATGATGGTTTTGGATGAATATAAGCAAATCTACATAGGTAAAAGTTGTGATATAAAGAGAAGAATTCAACAACACTGGACGAATACGAAAGCATTTGACCGTATATTGTTACCAATGTATGCAGTAGATACATCTTGCTTTTCAATAGATTTTTTTAGGGCATTAGACACTACCAGACTATATGTATGGGAAAGAATTTTGTCAGATAATATAGAGAGAGAATTGTTAGAAAACTTTCCGCGAATGTTCTGTACAAATCGTATTGGCGGGGATATAACAAGTATGTTGGAGGCATTATTAACTATAAATAATCGTTGTTTGGGATAATAATATGATTTACTAAAATTAATAGATAAATATGGTATTACTCATAGAAATAATACTTATATAAGAAGATTATAATGCAGATTAGTAAAATAAATTAATAAAGTAAGGGGAAGTAAAGTGGAATTATCAAAATTTATAGACAAAAAGTATGTGCAAATTCCTTTATTTCAAGAACAGTACAGTTTGGTCTTGTAAGAAAATATGATAATTTTGAAAATAATTTTTACAGAACAACAATAAAGAAGCGGGGGGTAATCCGCCTGTTAATTATCTCATTCACACCTCCCCCATTTCCCTCAAATACCTTATAAGTCCCTCGCATCCCTCCAGAACATCATCATATGTCTCATCAAAATTATGCGTATACCAAGGGTCGGCGATTTCCTCGCCCTCCCTGCCCGCAAAGTCAAGCAGTAGCGAAACTTTTCCTAGAGTGTCATCACCGAACACCCGCATCATATTTTTATAATTCCAGCGGTCCATTCCGATTATATAATCAAAGTTATCGTAATCAGACGGTTTTATCTGAGTTGCTCTATGGCTTATAATTGGTATTCCCATCTCATTCATCTTGCGCACGGTTCCACGGTGCGGGCCGTTACCAAGCTCCTCGGTGCTTGTGGCTTTAGAGTCAATGTAAAAATGTTCTGAATAACCATAACGGTTGACAAGGTCTTGCATAACGAACTGGGCCATTGTGCTGCGGCATATATTGCCGTGGCAAACAAAGAGTATTTTTATCATCTTGAATATATCCTTTCATAAGCCATTAAACCTTAATATATCGGGCTTCTTGGCACTTTTCTTCAATTTTGTATTTTGCCCTTACCTCACGCAAATCTATGTAAATCTACGCAAATTTATGGGCAAACTTCCTCCGTCATAGGAATATAGCGGCAGATATATTTTATCTTGGTTTTCTTTACATAATATTTCCGCCCCCGCTCCCGGACAAGCTGGTGGTCTATCCGGATTCCCGCAGTTTATCCAAATCAGAGGAATGAATGGTCTGCCGTTTCCCACAGATATCCGTATACCGATACTGATAAATCAAGTCTTTTCGCTGGCTCTCTCCTGTCCGCAGGGTTCTTCCTTTGTTGTTTTTTTGCTTCTTGGACATTGTCAAATTTTTTTCCGTGATAGAAAGAGCCTTGATATGACACGTCCATTGTATCATATCAGACCGATTTTTACATCACAAATTTCAAATCGAACACTCTTGTTCAAAAAACTGGTCGAATAGTCGGCGTTTGCTTTGGCAGTCACATTTTTTCATTTTCAGCAGAAAACAAGGGAATCAGAACAACTGTGGCATGATGGGTCTACGGTTTCCGGTTTACAGAGCTTTGTTTTTACTTTTAAAATTTGAAACAAGGCAAAAGAAAACTAAAGGCTAATCCTCTGGCTCTTTTGCCATTTAAATCTTTTTCACTAGATTTTTCTAAGTTTTTTAATCAATTCGACTATTTGAAAGGAAGAGTGACAAAGAAAGTAGCACCTCCACCATCCGTGTCTTTACATCCAACTTTACCATTCATCATTTTTGCGAGTTCGTCTGCTATGCTAAGCCCTAATCCAAAATTTGATTTATCTGTCCTTGATTTGTCGGCGCAATAGAAACGGTTAAAAATATACGGTTTGTCATCTTCGGTAATGCCGTTTCCGTGGTCAGTTACGAAAAATGTGATATGTTTTGACGATATCGTTGTTTTAATTTCGATGTGCTTATTGTTTATGGAATGGTGAATGGCATTGTCCATAAAAATTGTCAATATCTGAGAAAGCCGTTCTCCATCTGCATAGAATTTAGGATAACTGGTTTCGCTGATTTCCAAACGCAGACAGATTTTTTTACTGATACAGATTGGTTCATAAGCTTCATATAAGGAGATTAACAATGTGTCTATATCAATGGTATTTTTGCATATTGTCCATGATTTCGCATCTGAAGAAGCTAGAAGCAGCATATCTTTTACCAATTTTGACATTCTCATGCATTCCTTGTCTAATATTTTAACCGATTTTTTAAATTCAGTATTGTCTATTTGTAATTGTTCCAGCTTTTCAGTGTTTGCCAAAATAACGGCGAGTGGCGATTTTAATTCATGCGAAGCGGAAGCTATAAAATCTTTTTGGCTTTTCAACATTACTTCTGTTGGTTTTAGTGCTTTCTTTATTAACAAATGGCTCATAATCGTTACGGCAATAAGGGAAAGAAACCATAACGAAACATAAAGGAAAGCCTGTTTTGTTAAAATATCAAATAAGGACTGCTGCCTGTAAATCAGCGACAG
>CAOKVX010000016.1 GCA_948472945.1 uncultured Clostridia bacterium | reverse complement strand
CGCATTCGCAAAATAGCAGTTTTAGAAACGGGTTCAAATTGGCGCCGTTGAGCTATGATAATCCGAATACTATAAACATCCATGTCTATTATTAATACGGCATAGTATCACATCATAAGTCATAACTTTCATCTACCGTTGTGTATCGCTGATAATATTTTTAATCTGTAACACATTGGTAGAATCTCCAATTATATAATAATATATCGGCTGACGCCATAAAAAAGTTAATGTCTGCCAAATCAGCAGACATTAACAAAGATACCGGTTCTCTTCTTTATATTCGTTACTTATCTTTGTAATTCTCACGAGAAAAATAATTTTGATTTTCCTTTACTTCCAAAGATAATTTTGATCTCCCTTTACATATAATGTATCTCCTATCAATTCAGTCTCAGAGTCTATATGCTCTAAATAGCCTACCGAAGTTCCTTCCCTAAAACCATCCCACCGATTCAATGACTCATTCCTTACTTCAATCATTATATATTTAAAAGGTGCGTTCTCTCCTATAGGCGAATATGTTGCTTTCGGGTCACGTCCCATATATACATATGAGGTAGACGAATCCTTTGGAACAACCCTGTCTATATACAAACCAGGACGGTAAATTAATGTACCCCCATTTATCGGTCTGGGAGGGTTATCCGTAGGCATCGGTACACTTTCTGTAGGAACCGGATAACTATCAGATACCTTTTCTGTTACTTTGACAGAATATTTAATATGTTTCTTTTTATATTTCACGTTGATTGTACATTTTCCTTTTTTAAGGGCTAAAATCTTGCCTTTTTTATTTACTTTAGCAATTTTTTTATTGCTACACTTAATTTTACTTCCCTTTTTTATATTAAGCTTATAAGTCTTTCCTTTTTCTATTGTTATCGTCTTTGCATGACTTGGTTTCTCAAATAACAGGACGACTGAAATACATGATAAAATTACTGCGATAATTGCCAATTTATTTATATATTTCTTTTTACTCTGCATAATATTGTCCTCCTATCAAATTATTGTTCATAAAATGTCATTCAATATAGTGTTACTTATCTTTGTAAACTCCATTCTCACTCATTAGAATAACAGCAATTCCATTAACCTTTACATACAGTGTATCTCCCTCTAGTTCAGTCTCCGAATTAATATTACTAAAATATGCTACAAAATCTCCTTCCTTAAAATCACCCCTATTCAATTCCTCATTCGTTACCTCAATCATTATATATTTAATAGGCGAATTTTCTCCTATAACCGAAATTGTTGATTTTGGGTTACGTCCCATGTATACATAGGAAGTATCTGAATCCTTTGGAATAATTCTGTCTATATACAAACCAGGGTTGAAAATCTCCGTACCACCATTTAACGGCCTTGGAGGGATATCCGTAGGCATCGGTACACTTTCTGTAGGAACCGGATAACTATCAGATACCTTTTCTGTTACTTTGACAGAATATTTAATATGTTTCTTTTTATATTTCACGTTGATTGTACATTTTCCTTTTTTAAGGGCTAAAATCTTGCCTTTTTTATTTACTTTAGCAATTTTTTTATTGCTACACTTAATTTTACTTCCCTTTTTTATATTAAGCTTATAAGTCTTTCCTTTTTCTATTGTTATCGTCTTTGCATGACTTGGTTTCTCAAATAACAGGACGACTGAAATACATGATAAAATTACTGCGATAATTGCCAATTTATTTATATATTTCTTTTTGTATTTCATTTTTATTCCCCTCTCAAATATAATTTATTTTTTATAAACGAGCTAAATATAAGTTTAGGCTAAATTTGTCTTATTTTGTTAATTATAGCATATATATCTACTTAAAAACAAGAATTATTCTGTAAAATAACTATTGCTGTATTTTTACTTTTTATTTTAATTGTATATAATAAGTTATATTATAGTCTCAAATATTTTTTAAATATGATTTTTAGCTTGTATGTAATGGAAAAATGATGTAGAATGTATAAAAATACGTGGTACATGTCCACAGATAGGAGTGTATTATGAGACATATAATAAGTCCAAATGATTTGTCGATTGACGAATTAAATGATATTCTTTCACTGGCAGGCAGAATATACCGAAATCCAAAGCTTTATTCCAAATTATGCGACGGAAAAAAGCTTGCCACATTATTTTATGAACCGAGTACAAGAACCCGTTTAAGTTTTGAATCAGCAATGATTAATCTGGGAGGCAGCGTACTCGGTTTTTCTTCGGCTGATTCCAGTTCCGCATCAAAGGGCGAGAGTATAGCCGACACTATCCGCATAATCTCATGTTACGCGGATATCTGCGCTATGCGCCATCCAAAAGAGGGCGCGCCGCTTGTAGCGTCGCAGTATTCAAAAATACCGGTAATTAACGCAGGGGACGGAGGGCATAACCATCCTACACAGACATTGACAGACCTTCTCACAATCAAGGAACTGAAAGGAACTCTTGAGGGACTTACAATCGGGCTTTGCGGCGATTTGAAATTCGGCAGGACCGTCCATTCTCTCATAAATGCAATGGTGAGATACCCGGGTTCAAATTTTGTGCTGATAGCACCGCGAGAACTTAAGATTCCTACGTATCTTAAGAAAGAAACCCTCGACGCTAAAAATATTCCTTACACCGAGACATCTGACCTTGAATCAGTCCTGCCGGAGCTTGACATACTATATATGACACGTGTACAGCAGGAGCGTTTTTTCAATGAGGAGGATTACATCAGACTTAAAGACAGCTTCATACTCGACAACTCCAAACTTAAAAACGCAAAGGAAGATATGTACATCCTTCACCCGCTTCCGCGAATAAATGAGATTGCCACGGAGGTTGACGACGACCCAAGGGCCGTTTATTTCAAACAGGCCAATTTCGGCGTATATGTGAGAATGGCTCTTATAATGACCCTGCTGGGCATCGAGGAGCCGAAACAAAATTAAAAATATAATAGTGCGAAAGGAGAATGTGCAGAAAATGTTGAATATAGGCGGACTTCACAAAGGGGTCGTAATAGACCATATCAAAGCGGGATGCGCTATGGAAATTTACAACTACCTCAATCTTGAAAAGGTAGATTCAAGCGTCGCAATAATCAAAAATGCTAAGAGCAGCAAAATGGGAAAAAAGGACATTATAAAAATAGAGGGTCCGATACCGGCTGACCTCAATCTTTTGGCGGTACTTGACTCAAATATAACGCTCAATTTTATTGAAGATGACGAAATTGTAAAGAAAGAACATCCAAACCTGCCCGAAAAGGTAACCAATATAATTAAATGTAAGAATCCGAGATGTATAACGTCCTCTCCAACAGAGCGCGGACTTCTTCATACATTTAAACTGACGGACCCTGAAAAACGCGTCTACAGATGTATATACTGCGAGCAGAAATTCAAGGGACAAATGTGAAATAATTATTCGTAACAATACTAATGGGGTGTCCAATATACATTGCGACACCCCATAATATAAGCTTATGTTATGAAAGTCCGGTTATCTTTCCGTTATCGTCTACGTCTATGCGCTCCGCAGCAGGTACTTTCGGAAGACCGGGCATTGTCATAACCGTTCCTGTTATCGCCACAACAAATCCCGCCCCCGCCGACACATACACCTCTCGTATATTTACCCTGAAACCGGATGGCTTTCCAAGCTTTTTAGGGTCGTCGGACAGTGAATACTGGTTCTTGGCCATACACACCGGCATATTTCCAAAACCGAGCTCTTCAAGCCTTTCTATTGATTTTAGGGCTGCACCGTCAAATGTAACGCCGTCCGCACCGTATATCTCTTTTGCTACCGTCTCCATCTTATCTTTCAGCGGCATGTCGTCAGGATAAAGCGGTGTAAAATTACTCTCCCTGTTCTCAAGCGTGTCGAGCACGGTCTTCGCAAGTTCAACGCCGCCATTGCCGCCTTTTTCCCACACCTCTGACAGAGCGAAAGTACAGCCCCTATCCTCGCAGAATTTCCTGACATAATTTAACTCAGCGTCAGTATCTGAAACAAACCTGTTCAGTGTGACAACACAAGGCACATTATATTTTGCTATATTCTCAATATGCTTTTCAAGATTAACTATTCCTGCCTTAAGCGCGTCTATATTTTCACTGTTTAGATTTGCTTTATCTACACCGCCGTTGTATTTTAAAGCCCTTACAGTTGCAACGAGAACGACTGCGTCTGGTTTCAGACCGGACATACGGCATTTTATGTCAAAGAACTTCTCGGCTCCAAGGTCTGCTCCAAAACCCGCTTCTGTTATGACATAGTCGGCAAGCTTGAGCGCCGTCTTTGTAGCGCGAACGCTGTTGCACCCGTGCGCAATATTTGCAAATGGTCCTCCGTGTACAAATGCCGGAGTATGTTCAAGTGTCTGTATCAAATTAGGTTTTATCGCGTCTTTTAATAAGGCGGCCATTGAACCGGCTGCATGAATCTGCTCAGCCGTCACGGGCTCCCCGTCGTAAGTATACGCAATAATAATCCTTGAAAGGCGTTTCTTTAAATCCTGCATATTGTCCGCAAGGCAGAGTACGGCCATTATCTCTGATGCGACTGTTATTATGAAATGGTCCTCACGCACAACGCCGTCGGCCTTTCGTCCGAGTCCGACAACTATGTTGCGAAGCACCCTGTCGTTTATGTCGACGCATCTTTTCCACACAATCTGGTCAGGGTCTATATTTAACTCATTTCCCTGCTTTATGTGGTTGTCAAGCATAGCGGCAAGGAGATTGTTAGCCGATGTTATCGCGTGAAAATCACCGGTAAAATGAAGATTGAGTTCCTCCATCGGAACTACCTGCGCATATCCTCCGCCGGCAGCGCCGCCTTTTATTCCAAAACACGGACCAAGAGACGGCTCCCTCAGAGCAATAGCAGACTTTTTCCCAAGTATGCCCATTGCCTGTCCAAGCCCCACCGTCGTAGTAGTCTTGCCCTCTCCCGCCGGAGTTGGGTTAATCGCCGTCACAAGAATAAGTTTTCCGTCTTTGTTATCTTTATTTTTTTCCCACAGCTCGTCGCTAAGTTTGGCTTTGTACCTGCCGTACAGTTCAAGGTCGTCAAAATCGATATCCAGCTTTTCTGCAACCTCCGATATCGGTTTTAATTCTGCCTCCTGCGCTATCTCGATGTCAGTTTTCATAAAACACCTCCGGAATTTTATATTAAGATATATGTTTTAATATAACATTTTTTCTATATAATGTATATACTTCAGGTGGATTTTTAAAGAAATAAGAATTAGAAATACTAGCGCATGTTTATGAAAAGCTTGAAACAATATGTTTAACATAACACTCTATATAATCAATATCCGAGCACGCGCTCAACATCCTTGCGCCCACGACGTCCTCAATCTCATTAAATATGAGTTCATCATTTTCCCCGCATACAAGAAAATCCAGACCTCCGTAATCAATATCAATGGCGTCTGTTATCTTTTCGACTATGCTTTCCTGTACTATGTTCAGCGTATACAGCCCTACCGTTCCTCCAAGGGAAAAATTTGACTTAAACCCATCGTTCGCTTTCCTAATTACAGCTCCAATTATATTGCCGCCTATTATATATACGCGTAAGTCTCTGCCGCCGCATTTGACCAGCGGCTGCACAACATATTTATCCGAAAAATAATCGGCGGCAGCCTGTTCCTGCGATGTCGGGGCAGACTTGAAATTATCAAATGAGCATTCATATTTTTCAAAATATTCGGACAGAAACATTACTTCCCTGCCGCCGTGTCCGGAAGCGGATTTTATTATGTACTCTTCAAATATATTCGTACCTTGACGAGATTTTATGCACTCTTTATTGCAGTTCTCATCAATATAATTTTCAATTAACTGCTTAATAATCACTTCTTCTCCGTCACTGCATATCGTCTCAAACACGTATCCGCCATTTTGTGTACATGATATTGCAAGCGTTGGAATATGCTTAATCCCAATGGAATTTACAAATCTCATGCAACCGGCTTTGTTGTTGCATATTTTTGAGACATTATAACTGTTATACAGACGAACTCCCAAACTCTCAAGGAGCTTTGACACGGCGGGGTTAATCATTCTTGCAACTACAGCGTCCGGCAGCAAGCATCGGTTTTCATTGTACATATACAGAAAATATTCAACCGTAACAAGCTTCATCTGAATATTATATAATCCGCCTGTTTCAATAAATTTATTTATAAGCCATATGTTTTTTTCAACATCTTTTTCGTGGTACATTATCCATATAATGATATATTTCACCATCCTCGGTCAAAGATTTCGAAACGGGTTCAAATTGGCGCCGTTGAGCTACGTTGTATTTTTTCAGACGGTCGATACGTCTCATCACAGTTTGTCGCTCAAAATATGACGTATTATCTCACCGGCAATGTCCGAGCCGGTACATTCATCTATATTTTTAAAATGTGCATTAGAATTAACCTCACATAATACCGGCTCGTCATTTTCACCAAAAAGTATGTCAACTCCGGCAAAATCAAGTCCAAGATTTTTTACTGCGTTTACTGCAAGCCCACACTGTACATCATCTGGTATGTAAGGTTTCATCTTTCCGCCGTTTGTAATATTTGCCCTGAAATCGTTGTCCGAATACCGGTACATGGACGCGACAACCCTGTCGCCGACGACTTGGAGCCGTATATCCCTGCCATAGCTGCTTCCTATATATTCCTGCAATAGAAACGGCGAGCTTATTTTGTCGGTTATACTTATAAGCTCGCTGTAATTGTCAGCCTTGTACACCTGAGCGCCGAAAGAACCGAACGCCTCCTTGATGACAATGGGATATCCCAGCCGTTCCGAAGCATTTTTGATAAATGAAGTGTCAGTGTAGCCTATATTAGAGTAGGTCATTGGCGCGGCAACGGTGACAGGCATATTAATTCCTGAAGCCGCAAGCCTGAAACCGCTTAATATTTTGTTGTCGCACGTCTCAATCGCATCTGCGCTGTTATACAGCCTGTGCCCATTTTTTTCGAGGCTTCTCGCAAGGATAATATCTTTGTCCCAGAAAAGTACCGGATTACCGTCGTCAGGTATGACACCTGTTCTTATGCTGTCAGACCGGTATTCGGCTATACAGTCCATATTTGTGACAATTGAGTAATCTGCGCCGGCACGAGCGGCGGCGCGCTCAAATCTTGACTCAAGCTCCATGAACTTTTTGTTCCTAAGAAAATGATTTACAACAATCCAAAGCTTCAAACACCCTACCTGCCTTCCTCAATCATCCGTTCAAACTCTTCCATAGTCATAAGAATATTTCTCGGCTTCTTGCCGTCCTCATCGCTCACAACACCCGCCTCGCACAGCTGGTCCATAATCCTTGCGCCTCTGTTAAACCCTATCTTAAATACGCGCTGGAGCACCCCTATCGAAGCTTTCTGTTTTTCTATCACAAACCTTCCTGCCTCGGCAAATATCTCATCCCTCCCGTTATCGTCTGCCTCGGACGCGGACGCGGACGCCGTCTGATTTGACGCATATTGAACCTCGTTAATCTTGTTGTCAATTGATGTGTCATACACGGGACTATCATACTGCGCCTGAATAAATTCAGTGACTCTTGCAACCTCGTCGTCCGATACGAACGCTCCCTGAACCCGAACCGGTTTTGAAAATCCCTGCGGGAAGAACAGCATGTCTCCCTTTCCGAGCAGCTTCTCGGCCCCCACGCTGTCAAGTATCGTTCTCGAATCTACCTGAGACGATACCGCAAACGCAATTCTTGAAGGTATGTTTGCCTTGATTAGTCCTGTAATTACATCTACCGAAGGCCGCTGCGTTGCAATAATCAGATGAATTCCGCACGCTCTCGCTTTCTGTGCCAGACGGCAGATTGAATCCTCTACTTCGTGCGATGCTACCATCATAAGGTCGGCAAGCTCGTCAACTATAATAATAATCTGCGGCATACTTCTGTAAAGGTTAGGATTTTCCGTAAGAGTCTCAACTTTCTTGTTAAAGCCGAGCAAATCCCTTACGCCGAGCTCGGCAAATTTGCGGTACCGCTCGTCCATCTCAACTACTGCCCAGTGCAGCGCGGCGGCAGCCTTTTTCGGGTCTGACACTACCGGAATACATAAATGCGGAAGGCTGTTATATATACTAAGCTCTACAACCTTAGGGTCAATCATGATAAGCTTAACGTCGTTAGGATCGGCTTTGTAAATAAGGCTCATTATTATCGTGTTAATACAGACCGATTTGCCCGAGCCCGTCGAGCCGGCAATAAGAAGATGAGGCATTTTCTGTATATCTGCGACAATGTTTCGCCCTCCAATATCCTTGCCCACCGCAAAAGAAATATTTGACTTGTGTTCGTTGAATTCCTTTGTTTCAAGCATTTCCCTTATAGTGATAGTAATATTTTCACTGTTCGGAACTTCTATGCCGACAGCCGATTTGCCCGGTATAGGGGCCTCTATTCTCAAATCTTTTGCGGCGAGGTACAGCTTAATGTCATTCTCAAGCTCCGTAATCTTTTTCACCCTTGTTCCAAGCGCAGGCTGAAGCTCATACCTTGTGACGGTAGGCCCGCATATAATCTCTTTCATCGTAACTTCAACCTTAAAGCTCCTTAGGCACTCCTGCAGCTTCCTTGCAGTTTCCTTAAGCTCGTACTCTGTCATCCTGCGTGATTTCTTGGACGGCTTTGACAGCAAATCAAGAGACGGAAAAATATAAGGTATAGGCTCGGGAGGCATCTCTATGTTTACCTCGCCGTCGTCTTTTGACACGGCATCAGCATTTATACCTTTATCAGACTTCACCCCGTTCTCAGGGTTGTGTTCACTCAAAGCAGCCGTTTTGCCATCCCGTCCTGATACATCGCCGTCATTTAATTTGTTTTCAATATTCAATGCATTAAAATCTGCTGCTTCGTTATTTAGCTCGGCTTTGTTATTAAAAATTGTACCGTCATATTCATCATTTTCGTCAATTTGACCGTAATTATTGCTCAATTCAGCATTTGAAACAGAGCCGTCGCCTGAAGAAGATTCAAATATATCATTGACGTACGGCATGTTATTGTACATGTCAGATATGCTTATATCGTCAATCGAATCGCTGTTATCCTCTGTTACGTCGCTTATTTCAACGTCTTCATAAGCCCTTACCAAAAGCTTTTCAATTGCTCTGTCGTCGGAGTCAAGACTATTTCCAAACTTACTTATTAGCTCCTTTTCATATATTGGAATATCGTTCAAAGAAGCATCGCCGCCATTAAGTCGGCCGTCGTTACTATTGACGTCGCTGTTATCGTTTTCATCAGCCGAGTCAGAAGCCTCCGTATTTATACCGCCGCTGTTATCCGTTACAATATCCGTGCCGACATTGACGCTATAGTCATCAACAGCGGAGTCTGAATATTCATCAACGGACGGCCTGTCCTTTGCCTTATCAGGGTTATATATTCTAGGGAAAAAATAGCTGCTTCTTTTGCGCTTACCATGTGTATTATTATCCCCGTCCTCATTGCGCTGACGTTCCCTCATCTCACGCCTTTCGGACGAATATTCGCTGTACCTGTCCACACTTTTGTCCACAAGGACTGAAGCTATAAATTTACCGGTGACAAACACAAACAGCATTATACAGATAATTATTAGTATAATTGAGGCTGCCAGCTTACCCATTACCGCCGATAGGGCAAGGCTTATACAGCCGCCGATAAACCCGCCTCCGAATTTTGTCCTGCAGCCAAGCATATAGCAGTCGAAAACTCCGGAAACCTTGTCGTTTACAAGCATTTGAACAAGGGCTGCCAGCACAAGATATAAAAGCCATGAACAGACCACCTTGCGAACAACCCTCTTATTATTTTTGTTTATCAAAAATATTCCCATTGAGAAAAACAGCATGATAGGAAATATATATGCCATAATACCAAACATGCCGAACAGAAATGCGCCTAATATATTATTTAGCGGCCCGCACAAATTCAATACACAAAGTAACAGAACAATACTTACAATCAGGGTAATCCATATAATCAGTTCTCTTTTAGTTTCGGCATATGTATGTGACTCATCAAATAAATCATCCGCCGAATTATCTCCGGCAATATTTTTTTTAGCTCTGGCATTTGAATTGTCGCTCTTGGCGCTGTCATTATGTGCGCTATTTGAATTTCTGCTTTTTGTACTTTTACCATATGTTTTGCTTTTTGAATTTCTGCCGCTTGTATTATTCGAAGCCCTTTTTGTATTTTTGTTGTCAGGGCGGCCGCCATTACCCTGTCTGACTTGTGCCATACTGACCTGAAGCCTCCTAAACGAAATAATATATTATTGCAAATAATCCTGCTATAAAGCAGTAAAATGAAAAACCTTTCATCTTTTTGCCGCGTACTACTACAAGCATTGTCTTTATACAAATATAGCCTATAATTGCCGCTATTGCCGTTCCGATACAATAATTGATTAGCTCAGTCTGCGTTATCGACATTTTTGCAAATTCACCGAGCTCGAGAACCACTGCGCCGAGAACTGCAGGTATCGACATAATAAATGAATATTTAATCGCAAAATTTCTGTCAAATCCGCACAAAAGACAAGCCGTAATTGTGGAACCCGACCTCGAAATTCCAGGTAGTGTCGCAAGTCCCTGTACAACTCCGACTATTCCAGCCTCACTGTATTTTATCTGGCGTGGACGCTTTTTCCCTGCGCTGCATTTGTCAGAAATCTGCAGAAGTACCGCCGTAACAAGCAGGCATATGCCCACAACAACAAGTGAAGAAGATGCCGTCTCGACAATATCTTTCAGAACAACCCCAAGAATTCCGGTAGGAATTGTAGACACGATTATGAGCATTACAAATTTTCTATACGGCGTGCCGACTATCTCAACATAATCGCTTCCCTCTCCCTTTTTCTTTCCCAGATTGCCGAAAAACCTGAAAATATTGACGAAGAAATCCCTTATAATCATTATTCCCTCGACAAACAGCTTTGTTATATCTTTCCAGAACGCAACAAATATCGCAAGCAGTGTTCCGAGATGCAGCATTACATCAAACACTATTCCGGCGTCCACGTTAAGGATTTCCTTGAGAATTGCAAGATGTCCTGAACTGCTTATAGGAAGAAATTCAGCAAGTCCCTGTATCAATCCTAGTATAATACTATTAACCAATGTCATTATGTATATTCCCCCTCATATTTCTTATTACTCCCGCAGGCAATGTTCCATGCAGCATAGGCGGCGCGGACATATGAAAAATGCTGCGGGGTATTTTTCTTTATCATGTTACAGTATAAACTTATCTGTCGAAAAATGCAAACATTTGTTTACCTTTTCTTAAAAACCAATGCTCTTTTCTTTATTTTTTGCCAATCATTTCTTTTAATTTTGTTAAAGCATCCGAAAGTCCTCCAAGTTGATTTATAAGCCCTTTTTCTACAGCTTCCCTGCCGACAAGTATCGTACCAAGGTCTTTTGTAAGCAGGCCCTTGGCTATCATCATAGATGATAGCTCATCTTTTGTAGTGCTTGAGTGTTCCGCAATAAAGCTTACAATCCTGTCTTCTATGAGCTTAAAATAATCATATGTCTGAGGCGCGCCTATAACAGTACCGCTGAGCCTTACCGGGTGCACAATCATTGTTCCCGTCGCAACAATATACGAATAATCGGCTGCAACGGCGAGCGGCACGCCTATTGAATGGCTATCACCGATCACAAGCGCAACAGTAGGTTTGTTTATTGACGCAATCATTTCAGCTATCGCCAGTCCGGCCGACACATCTCCGCCGACAGTGTTGATTATAAACAGTATGCCGTCAGTTTTGTTATCGTCTGCACATGAAACAAGCTGCGGAAGTATATGCTCATACTTGGTCGATTTGGTGCTGCCCTGTATGCAGTCGTGCCCTTCAATCTCTCCTATAAGTGAAATAACCTGAATATTACAGCCTTCCTTGTTGTCATCAAGTATAACCTGTCCATATTTTGATAGATTATCATTTGAGTTGTTATTAGCCATATTAATATCCTCCTGCCACAAACTATATGCAGTTAGTATGTTCAATATGACAGTGAATATGCGCATGGCAGCGCTATAAATGTGCTTTATACGGCACGCATTTTACAACTCATACGGAGTCTCCTGATATACGTAGTAGTTTAACCAGTTCATGTAGAGCGCATTGGAGTGCGAACGCCATGTCAGCAGCGGTTTATTGTCAGGGTTGTCGTCAGGATAATAATTGTGCGGGACGCACGGCGTAAGTCCCCTGTCAATATCTCGCCTGTATTCTTTGTCGAGTGTCACGCGGTCATACTCGGGATGTCCAAACACAAATATCTGTTTCCCTCCGGTGGACATTACAAGAAACAGTCCCGCCTCGTCGGAATCAGCTAGAACCGTAAGATTAGGATTATTTTTTACCTCGTCAATATTCACGCCGGTATACCTTGAATGAGGCGCATAAAACACATCGTCGAAGCCCCTGACAATCGGTTCTTTCCTGTTGTGGACTCTGTGCTCGTATATTCCTGAAATTTTCCCGCCAAGTTTATATTTGTCAATACCATAATGATAATATATTCCCGCCTGCGCTCCCCAGCATATGTGGAGCGTCGAAGTGACGTTTGTCTTAGACCACTCCATTATACCGCACAGCTCGTCCCAGTATAGCACTTCATTCCAATCAAGGTCTTCTACCGGAGCACCTGTTATTATTAAGCCGTCATACCTTTTATTTTTTATGTCCTCAAACGTAAGATAAAATTTGTCAAGGTGCGTTTTCGATGTATTGCTGCCTATATAGCTTGCCGTTGACAAAAATTCTACCTCGACCTGCAGGGGGGTGTTTGAAAGGCACCTCAAAAGCTGAACCTCCGTATCCTCCTTTAGCGGCATGAGATTAAGCACGGCTATTTTAAGCGGCCTGATATCCTGTGAATATGCTCTTACTTCATCCATCATAAAAATGTTTTCCTCTTCCATTACCTTGCGCGCTGGGAGACCTGAACGTACATTTATCGGCATTTGTCTTCCCCTCCTTTAAATATCAATACATAACACATAATTCCAATATACAGCAATTAACATTATACCCGATTCACAATGTCGCGCGATTCACGCATAAAGCAAATGGATTTTTTAACCGTTAAGTATTATCGTATAACTATATGTTACTTCCCTTTATATGGTTATGTCAAATTTATTTATAAAATCATTTTCGGTAATTATTTCAACCCCAAGTTCTTTAGCCTTTTTATTTTTTGAGGAACCTGAACCGATATCGTTATTTATAAGATAATTTGTCTTTCCGGTAACGCTGCCTGTGACTTTGCCTCCAATTCCCTCAATTATCTTTTTTAATTCACCCCTGCCTGAAAAATGTTCAAGACTTCCGGTTATAACTACCGTAACTCCCTCGAGCTTTCCGCCTATATCGTCATTTTCAGGTTTTATTATATTAATCTCCTCAAGAAGCTTTTTTATCATCCGCCTATTTTTTTCATCTGACATATAGCTTATCCACTCCCCGGCAAGAACTTCTCCGATTCCATCTATCGCGGTAAGCTCATCTACGTCAAGATTCATTATCTTATCTGTCTCGTAACCGTACTGCCTACATATTGTCTTTGCGTTAGACAGGCCAATCCCGCTTATACCAAGGCTGTATATAAAATTCGGCAGTTCAGCGTTTCTTGCATTGTCAACCGATTTAATTAGGTTATTGTATGACTTTTCACCAAAACCCGGCATATTGATAATCTCGTCCGCATGATTGTCGAGATGAAATAAATCCGTTATGCCGCAGATAATCCTGCCCGCAATGAACTTCTCAATTGTTGCCTCTGACAGTCCATCGATATTCATCGCCTGACGGCTGACAAAATGGGTAAATGACTTTATCTGTTTTGCAAGACATTCCCTATTAGGACAGTTAAGCGTCTTTACACCGTTTTCCTGTCTTATTACCGTATCAGATCCGCACACAGGACAGATGTCTGGTATGACTGCATTTCCGCTGCATGTGAGATTGTCTGCTATCTGTGGAATAATCATGTTTGCTTTATATACATTTATTCTGTCCCCTATGCCAAGTTTAAGTCCTTCGACAATACTGACGTTGTGTACGCTTGCCCTTGAGACGGTTGTACCTTCCAGTTCCACAGGTTCAAATATTGCTACAGGATTAATCAGCCCGGTCCTCGACGCGCTCCACTCAATGTCTGTGAGCGTTGTCTCAGCAGTCTCGTCAGCCCACTTAAACGCAATTGAATGTCTCGGAAATTTTGCTGTATTGCCGAGTGAGAGTCCGTACTCTATATCGTCAAATGTCAGGACAAGACCGTCAGATGGAAAATCATTTTTGTTTATTTTCTCCGAATAACTGATTACTGTTTCTTCTATATTATCTGATTTGACGACGTCGTGCCCGACAACCTCGAACCCCTGTGATGCGAGCCAATCAAACATTTCGCTGTTATATTTAAAATTGATATCTGCATCCAATATATTATACGCCAGAAAATGAACGCTCCTCTCCGCCGTGATACTGCTGTTAAGCTGTCTTACCGTGCCGCTGCATAAGTTTCTCGGATTTTTATATTTTTCCTCGGTATCAGGTATCAATGAGTTTATTTTTTCAAAGTCATCGTATCTTATAAGAGCCTCTCCCCTGACTACAAGCCTTTCCTTATAAGGAATAACCAAAGGAAAACCGACAAATTTACGGGCGTTATGGGTGATAACCTCACCAACTTCGCCGTTCCCTCTTGTAACCGCCTTTATAAACTCTCCCTCTTCATAAACGGCCACGACAGTGAGTCCGTCAAGTTTCCATGAAAGAACACCGTTCCTATCTCCAAGCCACGTTTTCAGTGCGCCGATCTCCTTAGTCTTATCGAGCGATAAAACAGGATATCCGTGTCTTTCTTTCGGAAGTTCGCTTATAACCTCATAACCTACCTTTGTCGTAGGGCTGCCTGATACCGTTACGCCAAGCTCACGTTCAAGCTCCAAAAGTTCATCGTAGAGTCTGTCGTACTCAAAATTGCTCATAATCTCGTCTCTTCCCTGATAATAAACCCTTGACGCCTCATTGAGCATTGATGCGAGTTCTTTCATTCTTTCAATCTTTTTGTTTGTTGCGTTTTTATCGGTTTTACCGGACATATCATTTCTCCAATCTCTTTCTGAGGGACTCAATCTCTTTTCTGCCCATTTCTATGTACTGCCCACTCTTAAGATTACCGAGTTTTATATCCATTATTCTAATTCTTTTAAGCGAAACCACCCTGTAATCAAAATACTCACACATACGCCTAATCTGCCTGTTAAGCCCCTGTGTAATAATAATTGAAAATGTCTTATCGTTAATTTTTCTTATCTTGCATGGTTTTGTCACAGTGTCAAGTATTGGAACACCGACACTCATTCCGTTTAAAAACTCCGAGGTCAAATGTCTGTTTACCCTCACGATATATTCCTTTTCATGGTTGTTTGCAGAGCGCAGTATAGCGTCTGAAATATCACCCTGATTTGTAAGCAGTATTAGTCCTTCGGAATTTTTATCAAGTCTGCCCACAGGATATATACGTTTAGGATAACCAATATAATCAACGATATTATCCTTTTCGGCTGTCGAACAGACTATTCCGGTCGGCTTGTTATAAACTAAAAGTACCGGAGCTTCATTATGCGATACAGTCTTTCCTTTAAATTCAACTATGTCATGCGGCATAACTTTTGAGCCGCATTCTGCCGGACTGCCGTTGATTGTCACTTCCCCGTTTTCAATTAAACGGTCAGCTTCCCGTCTTGAGCACACTCCGGCCTCGCTGAGATATTTATTTATGCGCACGCCATCACAATTGTTAGTACTGTTGTGCGGTTTACTGCTATTTTTCATAATAATATACTCCTATCATTGTTACAAAATACCCCGCAGCAAGCTGACGGGGTATAAAACATAGTATTTTAGTCAAATACCCCGCTGCAAGTTACAGGGCATAAGTAAATTCGCACTAAAGTGCGGGTTATTTGACCCTCGCGGGAATAAAGAGTTTTGTGTTTTGCATAAAAAATGCATTCGATTCTACTGTATTGCCGCTCCTGATACGTCTGACGCGTCAGGAACCACCGGCATGTTATCGACGGGCGCATCGAGATTTCCAGAGTCAACGGCAGGTGTTTGAGCAGCATCCGCATCGCCGCTGCCTGTATCCTGCGTACCCGTACTAACGGCCGACTCCATCATATTGTAAAATTCTTTCATAGATGCGTCACTGTTGATTACATTATTAAGCCTCTCGCTTACAAGCGAGCTAAGCAGCTTTACGTCTACGCTCTCGTCCGCTTCCTCTATGAAATCCTGCGCTTCGTCGTCTATCTCATTCAGGTATATTACATAATTGCCGTCTGAAGACATCGTAACATACATAGCGGACAGAGCCGGCGCAAGCGTGCTTATTCCGCGAAGCTGCAGGTCGTAATATACGTAAACTCTGAAAGTTCCTTCAACGGGTCCCTCAACCGTATAACAAATAATATTGCTTATGTTCTCCATGTATTGAAGCTTAGCCCGTATAAGATTTTTGTCAACCCTTGTGATATCGCTGACAAGACCCTCCATAGAATCCATGTCATTGCTCATCATCGCGCTGTAATAATCGTTAACAAGTTTATTTATTTCAGGATATGCGTCTTTCACAAGAAAATCAGTACCCTCAAAACTGAATGTAGATGATGAATCGGTAATCTGCTTAATATCTTCATCAGGAATCTCAGGTTCCTTATCAAGCTTGTCTCCGCTGTACTGTATCTTTGCACTTCCACCTGTCGGAACGGCAAGCAAACCAACAAATCCAAGCGTCAAAACTAATGAATACAATGTCAGCAGTAATTTTTTTCTTTTCGTTTTATGTATCATCATTATTCTCCAACAAACATATGAGCTGTTTTCGTTAGTTATCAAAATGTAATAAAATCCACATAATATATAATATGATGCACCTGGAGGGGCTCGAACCCCCGCCACGTAGTTCCGGAAACTACTGCTCTATCCACTGAGCTACAGGTGCATATTATCAAAACATTTTTTTAAACAGTTAGCATTGTATCATAAAAAAAAATGTTTGTAAATACCCTGTACATGGATAACAATATACGGCACACATGTAAACTTTTTGTCAAATGTAATAAACTATAATATGTATTGCAGCGCCGCGGGCGGACATGTTATTATAAATAAGCAGATAAATTAACTTAATCTTTACTATTCATAAACTTATACCCTACTCTGCAAAGTCCAGAAACATAAAGGAGGTTTCAATGAAAGAAGAATTATATATGATCCCGGTAAACGACGCATTTGACAAGGACTGTGAATGTCCGGTATGCAGTATGTACAGAAGCATTGAGAGCGACGCCGTTAATTTTACGCTTGGTCCAAGTTATATGGAGGACGATATACGTGTGATTACGGATAAAACAGGATTCTGCAGCTCACACGCTGATATGCTTTATAAGCACCAGAACAGGCTTGGCCTTGCCCTTATGTACCACACCCATCTCAAGAAAACTATTGAGAATGTGGAAAAGCTCTCCAAATCCGGTGTTAAGACTCCGTCATTTTTCAAAAAAAACACATCCCCCGACAAACTTATTGAATTTTTGGAAAATGTCAACAACTCATGCTATGTTTGTTCAAGAATTAACGGTACGTTCGACAGGTACATAGCAACCATTTTTCATCTATATAAAACTGATTCTGAATTTGTCGGAAAAATCAAGCGTTCTAAAGGGTTTTGCAGTAATCATTTTATCTTGCTGTATAAACGTGCCTCTGATTTTCTGTCAGGAAACAGTTACAAAGAGTTTATAGAGATTTTGAAGAAATCATACATTGAAAATCTAAAGCGGGTAACTGACGACGTTGAATGGTTTACCGATAAGTTCGACTACAGAAACACCGACGCTCCTTGGAAAAACTCAAAGGACGCGCTCATAAGAGCCATACAAAAGACTAACAGTACATTTGTCAAATAAAACAGTTTGGAAGAGCCTGTTTGAAACGAAATGCAAACCGGCTCCTCCAAAATAAAATTATATCACGACTCTTTCAACATTTCTTTAATATGTAACGCCTTATCTCTTATACGGTTGCTGATTCCCCGGGTTGCAATTACATTAGATATCCATCTGCTCGCCGCGTCTTTTTGGCCGAGCTTTCTCGCCAAATCTGCTAGAAGATACATAATTGTAGTTTGGTCCATACCGCATATAGGAAAATCCTCCTTTGAAAATGCATCGCAGAAGCCCTCATATGCAAAATTCAAATTATTCATCTCTTCTTTGTTTAATTCTGATACGTCAGCATCTTTATTAATTAACAGCTCGCTCTCGGCTTTTCCCCTGTAAAGCCATGCGATCTTAAGACATGTAAAGGCTTTCTCACTATTTCTGCCCTTTTTTACTATCGTATTGAGAAGAGCAAGCTTATGACGCATTATGGCATCATCATAAGAGTACTTTTCAAGACTCGTGTCTATGCCCTTAAACGACTCCGAAACCTGTTCGCGTATAAGCTTTTTCTGTCCATCAGTAATGTTGGGAAAAAATCTGCTTAGGGCCGCATATCCACAGTCAGGACACGCAATTACATCATATTTTAAAGGATCTATCTTTTCATATCTCGGACGGAGGTCCGTATCAGGTTCCGCGGCTTTTGCCTTTCCGGTACGCACTGTTTTTGCCCCAAATTCCTTGTAGCAGCATGGGCAGGTAATCTTTTTTTCAAACAGAGCCTCCACTTCAAAGTCATGTTCTTCAGCCTGTTCTGATTTTGCTGATTGAGCTGATTTATTTGACGTCTCATTTTTTTCTTCTTCATATACATTTATATTGTCAAGATTTTTGAACCCAAGGGATTCAAGGTCTGAAAACATTTCTTTCATATTTATATATCCTCCTTAAGCTTTAAGCACGGGCTTATATGAACTTTTCTGAGATACTATACGGTTGAATACAAGCTTATCCTTAGAATAATTTTTTGTATCAACACAAAAATATCCCTGTCTAAGAAATTGGAAACTGTCCCCAGGCCCCGATTCTGAAAGCGCCGGTTCCACCAAGCAGTCCTTTAGAACCTTAAGCGAGTCCGGATTGATATTAACGCTTCCATCCTCATTGTAAACGCCTTTTTCTTCGTCCACAAGATTCTCATATAAGTATACGTCAGCTTTTACCGCAGTTTCAGCGCATACCCAATGTATTGTTCCTTTCACTTTACGGCCTGTAAAACCAAGTCCGCTCTTTGTTTCAGGGTCATACGTACAATGAACCTCGGTAACATTTCCATCCTCATCCGTAAAATATTCCTCACATTTTACAAAATATGCGCTCATAAGCCTTACTTCATTTCCCGGAAACAGTCTGAAATATTTTTTAGGCGGTTCAATCATAAAATCGTCGCGCTCAATATAAAGCTCTCTTGAAAACGGAACCTTTCTTGTGCCCATTTCAGGATTCTCCTGATTGTTAGGAACATCAAGGTATTCAACCTGTCCCTCAGGATAATTGGTAATCACAAGCTTTACCGGGTCGAGCACCGCCATCATCCTCTGTTTCTTAAGCTTTAGGTCCTCGCGTATACAATACTCAAGCATTGCATAATCTATAGAACTCTGAGCCTTGCTGACTCCTACCATATCCATAAGCATCTTTATCGAATCAGACGTATAGCCCCTTCTTCTCAGCGCGGCAAGCGATACAAGCCTTGGGTCATCCCAACCGTCAACTATTCCATCGTCTACAAGCTTCTTAATATATCTCTTGCCCGTGATTACATTAGTGACATACATCTTTGCAAACTCTATCTGTCTCGGCGGCATTTCATATTCAAGTTCCCTCACAACCCAGTCATACAGAGGTCTGTGGTCCTCGAACTCAAGCGTACATATAGAGTGTGAAATACCCTCGAGCGCATCCTCAATCGGATGGGCAAAATCATACATTGGATATATACACCATTTATCGCCTGTATTGTGGTGCGGTATATGTGCAACACGGTAAATTACAGGGTCCCTCATGTTGATATTCGGCGAAGACATATCAATCTTTGCGCGGAGAACTTTCGAGCCGTCCTCAAATTCCCCGTTTCTCATTCTGACAAACAAATCAAGATTTTCCTCAATACTCCTATCCCTGTACGGGCTGTTCTTCCCGGGCTCTGTGAGCGTACCCCTGTATTCCCTTATCTGCCCGGCAGACAAATCGTCGACATAAGCCTTTCCCTTTTTAATCAGCTTAACAGCACACTCATACATCTCATCAAAATAATCCGATGCAAAATATATGTTATCAATCTTTTCCTCACCGCATATCCATTCAACATCTCTCCTAATGGCCTCAATAAACTCAGTATCCTCCTTAACAGGATTAGTGTCGTCAAATCTAAGGTTAAATGTTCCATTATATTTCTTTGCAAGACCATAATTAAGTAATATAGATTTGGCATGTCCGAGATGAAGATATCCGTTTGGCTCAGGCGGAAAACGTGTCATAATATCTTTATAAACACCATTTTCAAGGTCCTTATCTATCTCCTGTTCAATAAAGTTCCTTGATACAACTTCATTTTCATCCACTGCGGTAGTTTCGTCGCTCATACAGCAGCATCCTCCTTAAGAATAAAATTACATTTTAAATAATATCACAACTCAATTATTTATGAAAGTATAAAATAACTAAGCTTAAAATCAAAAAGCCAAAAAGCTTTAATATGAATTTTAAAATGTTCAGAGTCAATTTTTTAACAAAAAAAAGACCATATCAGATATTAATTATATGATATGGTCATTGTATTAATACTTATCTTGTTCAAATTTTTGTTCAACTTACGATTTATTTAAACTTATGGCCCTTTATCCTGAATTTTGAACCGCTTAATGAGCCGCTAAAGTAATGAAATTTCTTCATATTTTTTTCACTGCCGCCGTATGTCACCGATGTTACTCCGTCAAGCGCTGCCTTAGCCGCCTTGATACACTGTTTTTCATTCTTCGACTTAAACTTTCCTGCGTCATATCTAGCAAGCGCTCTTTTAAGGGAGCCGTTTTTTACAGGTGAAAACTGTGATTTCTGATATATTACTTTTTTAATTGTATTTGGAAATGACTTCGAATTCACCCTGTTCATTATTACGATTCCTACAGCAAGTTTTCCGGCGTAAGGCTCAATATTGGCCTCGCAGTATATTATTGCCGACATAAGTCTCAAATCCGCTTTATTATATTTCTTTTTATCGGATTTCGACTTTTTACCTCCTGCGGCAATCTCCTGTTCAACCGCGTCACCCGTCTGTTCTGTAAATACATTCACGGATCCGGATATGAAAGGTGTTACCTGAACCTGACGCATCAGCGGCGTCTGAACTGTCTGCTGTGTCTCTGCTGCGTCCTGCATTTCGGCTGTTTCCTGTGTTCCGGTTTCCTGTGTACCTGTAGTCTCCTGTGTCTCCGTTGTTTCCTGTTCCTGTGTGTCCTGTGATGCAACAATATTCTCGGTTACATTGTTATCAACAAAATTGTTGTCGGCAGCTTCGGTATTAAATACCTCTGTGCTTTCAGCAGCATTAACTGTACTTGAACAAAACACGAATGTTCCGAAACATACCAGTACTGAACATAATGCCTTTTTGATTGACTTCATAATTACCTCCAATTTGTTACGTTAAATAACTTTTTTTTTGCAATTCTATTACAAGGTTATTTAACAACTTTGTAACAATTGTAACCTATTTGAGAAGATTTTGCAAGAAAAAAATGATGAATTTCACTTTGCAATACGTGAAAAGCACCATTTTTCAAGGCTTTTGTATAAAAAAATTTTTAAAATAGAATTGTAATATTTAGTCCTTAACTCACATTAAATTATCAAATTATTACAAATTTATTTCCTGCTGACCGGAGTTATGTTTATAGATGAAATCTCCTCAAAACTGAGGTCGCCGCCAAATATATCGAGAGCGCTCCCGACAGTGAAATCAATTCGGTTACTGCCGAGCTCGCCTAGCTGCTCTATGTCTTTTAAACTAGCAATTCCTCCGGCGTATGTAGCGGTAATTCCGTCACATCCCCCCAAAATACCGGCTACCCCCGCCTCAATTCCATGCTGATATCCCTCGACATCAACAGCATGTACAAGGTATTCATCACAGTATTCGCTTAGGCTGTCCAAAAGTTCCTCCGTCAGTCTTTGTTTTGTAAAATTTTTCCATCTGTCGGTGACTATATAATATCCGCCGCCGCGCATTCGACAGCTCATGTCAAGTACTATGCGCTCCCTGCCGACAGCTTTATTCAGCTTCTTGAGGTTGTCATAATTAATATTTCCGTCTGCAAACACATATGATGTAACAATTACATGCGAAGCCCCAAGCTTAAGCATTTCAACAGCGTTGTCGGCGGTTATCCCTCCACCGAGCTGAAAACCGCCAGGATATTCTTTAAGCGCAAGTCCGGCCTGAATTTTATCAGCCTCATACTCATCAGTGCCATACTTGTTGAGGAGAATAATATGCCCTCCTGCAAGGCCTCTATTCCTGTACAGTGCGGCGTAAAAAGAAGCGTCCACATCAGATACAAAGTTTTCTTTCACGTCCGGACTTTTCTCGTCTCCGGTTTCAAGACTTCCGCCTACTATCTGCTTTACCTTTCCGTTATGGATATCTATACATGGTCGGAACCTCATAAATTTCTCTCCTGTAAATACCTGTTATCAATTTACAAAATAACCCTTATTTATCATTAAACGTGTTATAGCTCAACAGCGCCAATTTGACTCCGTTTTCAAAATCTTCGGCGGGTCCAAATTACATTTCATTAAATACAAAGTATATCCATTACCGTTTCTTTCATTTCTGTTTTGTCACATACCCTGTCGTGCAGGACTTCTGCGCTTCTTATATCCTCAATAGCCTGCGGTATACTTACTTTTGAAATCTCGCAGAGCTTGTCGATAAGCTCAAAATCATCGGGTGAGTCGTATGATTTATCTATCGCCGTCATGACGCTCCTCGTAAACTTATATGGACTTGCAGTTGATGCGATAACTGTTGTCGCCGTATCCCCACCTTTTTTGTACTTGTCATATACATCCGCCGCAACAGCTGTATGTGTGTCAATTACATATCCGTCCTGTTTATATATTCGTCTAATAGTTTCTGCCGTTTCGTTCTCCGTTGCATAGCCGCCCTCAAATATGTCAAGCTCTCTTTTCATATCGTCGGTTATACTGTATGAGCCTTCAACTGCCAGCATCTCCATAAGCTCCTTTGTCTTGGCCCAGTCATTTCCCGCAATATGGTAAATAAGTCTTTCAAGGTTGCTGGAAATTAAGATATCCATCGACGGTGAACTTGTCAGAATAAACTCCCTCTTTCTGTCATATGTTCCGCTTTTAAAGAAATCAAACAATACTTTATTTTCATTGGACGCGCAAATCAGCTTTCCAACAGGAAGTCCCATTTTCTTAGCGTAGTACGCCGCAAGTATATTTCCGAAGTTTCCGGTTGGAACGACAAAATTTACAGGCTCTCCGGCCTTTATCTCTCCGTCATTGACAAGCCTTCCATAAGAATATACATAGTATACAATCTGTGGAACAAGCCTTCCAATATTGATGGAATTGGCTGACGAGAACTGATATCCCTTTTCATCCATCAAAGCGGCAAGCTCTCTGTCGTTAAACATGTCTTTAACGCCTGTCTGTGCATCGTCAAAATTGCCTTCAATTCCGACAACATATGTATTGCTGCCTTTCTGTGTTATCATCTGCCTTTCCTGCACTTGGCTTACGCCGTGCTTCGGGTAGAATACAATAATACCGGTTCCTTCAACATCTGCAAACCCGGCAAGTGCCGCCTTTCCTGTGTCTCCGCTTGTCGCAGTGAGTATTATTATTTTATTATTAACATTATTCTTTTTTGCCGCCGTCGTCAGAAGATGAGGCAGGATTGAAAGAGCCATATCTTTAAATGCGATTGTGGCCCCGTGGAACAGTTCAAGAAAATATGCGCCGTCCGCCTTGTGAAGCGGTGCAATCTCTTTCGTGTCAAATTTATCATCGTAGGCGCTGTCTATACATTTCTTCAATTCCTCCTCAGTAAAATCCGAAAGGAATTCTTTCATTATAATATAAGCTGTTTCCCTGTAACTAAGCCCCGCAAGTTCGTCAACACTTACAGGGAGATTAGGAAACGAAACCGGTACGTATAACCCTCCGTCGTCGGCAAGACCTTTTAGAATAGCCTGTGACGCAGTTACTTCCGTGCCGCTGCTTCTCGTACTTTTATACATAATACCCATATTAGTATCTCTCCTTTTTCGTGACATATATAAATGATTATATCACTTTCTTTTTGTAAAATCCAGTATAACCCGGTATTAGCTTAAAATATAAAAATAAAAATATAAAAACATAAAAATTGTAACAAAAAAACGCAGCTTATTATTTGTCAACTCAAGACAGACAAATAACAAGCTGCAGAATATATAATAATTTAATAATAAATATCACTTGAAAAACTCATGACATCCATATTTAAACAGGTAGTCGAGACAATTGTCAAACCATGTTGTATTGCTGCTCTTTGCAAGCCTGCGGCACATAAAGTATACGGCGCCTCTTGAGTTGTCCATTCCTGACAGCGCTTTCTTTACCGCCTTTTTAGTTTCACCGCTAACCTTTACTCTATAATATCTTCCATCACTTATGGGTGAGAATTGATAAGTTCCTCCACTGTGCGCAAAAACCACGCCCTTTATGGTGTTTGGGAACTTTTTGCTTAGATACCTGTTTAATACTACATTAGCTACTAACATCTTTCCGGAAAGATTCTCTCCACCAGCCTCTGCTTCAACTATTCTGTATAATATTTTTTTATCCTTTTCCGAGAGTTTAATTTCATCCCGCCTGTTTATGGCAAGTCCTCCTATAGTTTCCACAACAGGTTTAGGTTTATGTGCTTTTACGCTGCTCTCTATTAACCGCTCGCTGTTCTGCTGTATAATAGTTTCAGCCGTTACCGTGTCTATCAAATCAATATTTGCGGTTATCGTTTCTCCTACGTCATATCCTTTGTTATGTCCCAGACTCTTTACGGTGTTTACATATACACTGCACTCGTCGGCTTCAGGCTTATCTATCACTGCAGCTTTAGCCCTTGCTATCGTACATATTATCAACACACTGTATATAATCAATATTATCTTTTTTCCTTTAATTCGCATATATACCTCCATATATTTACATTTATATTAAATATTATATGCATATACGAAATAATTATGTAACAATTTTGTGATAAAATTGTATAAATTTTTAAGAAAGGTTGAGATTTGATGTCCGATGCACGAGGTGTATACGCTGCAAAAAAAAAGAACGGCGATGTATATTACCGGGCTTCATTTACATTCAGGGGAAGACACATAAGCCTTGGAAGCTACCTATCCGAGGCCGATGCAAACGCGGCGTACAAAGAAGCGCTGTCACTCGTTTCATCCTCATTATCAGTTTCTGATTATACAGACTCCGCCAGCCTGTCATTTATTAAATGGGTTGTAATAATTAACTATCGCGACAACGGCCTTTACATAAATACTCCGATATATTTGAAAAAAAATATGTTTTACTATTATCTGGACGAAAATGACGTGTACACATTTGACGCCGAGGATTTATTTTTTTATTCCACACATAAAATAATGAAGCGGGGAGGACATTTATTTGTGGCTGATTTCGGCATGCAGATAAACATCGCTTCAAGATACGGTATTAAAAACTACGCCATAGAGGGGAAAGACTACTACTTCATTAACGGGGACGACCACGATTACCGCTATTCAAATATAGCCGTTATAAACCGTTATAACGGGGTTTCGGTTCAGAACAGGGGTACGGAGTTTGAACATTACATAGCGAAAATCCATATAAGAGGCAATTATATTATAGGACGGTATGAAACGGAGACAGAGGCCGCCGTAGCCTACAACAAGGCCGTCGACACACTATCAGAAAAAGGAATTAAGAAAAACTTTGAAAAAAATTTCATTGAATCATTGTCATCAGCTGATTACAGTTTTATATACCAAAATATTAATATATCTTATAAAATTACTGAATTATGCAAAAGAAATTAGGCGGCAGCCGATAATTTCAGCCTACAATGTCCAGACTGCCTGCAATGTACATTAAAAGATATACTACAAGAATAATCCCGTTTGAGAGAGTTCCAATTGTAACATATTTAACCCTGACATTATCATTTTTTATTTCACTGTATGCGATCATAAGACCGACTATGTTGCATAACATTAAAAACAACGGTACGATTCCGACAATAAACCCGGCGTCGCCTTTCATTATAGCGGAATATACACACACTCCCACAAACCCCAAAAATGAAATTAAAGCAATACAAATAGAAGCCGCCAGCTTTTTTGTAACTTTATAAGCCGACATTTTAATAGCTTTCTTTTTGCGGATAATCTTTTTATCGCGGTCTTTCATATTTTCAAATAAGGTTTTTATTTTCAACTTATTCACATCCTTACATTTGTATAATTTTGTTTAAATTTTTATGCCGTATAATTTCACTTGTCAAATCTATTATAAATCCTATACGCAATCTTATAGCACCAATAACCGATGACGGCGCCCAGAGTGTTGAGTATCATGTCGTCTACATCAAAGCTGCCAACCTTTAAAACCAACTGAACAGCCTCTATACATACCGTGAATAAAACCCCGTCCAAAAGGACGTTCAAAAAACCCCTGTATGATATCCGAAGCAGAGGTATACAGAATCCAAACGGTATAAACGCCACCACATTTCCTACTATATTAAGCATAAATCCCTTAAATCCTATTACATCATAATGCACAATGTAACGCCTTATCTCAGAAAAAGGCATAAGATTATAATGGTATTCGTCACTTACCGTCCTTCCGTATTTTTCAGAGAAGAACAAAAAGTAAACCATCATAGCAATATATACAAAAAATAACAGCCACACTAATACTTTAATTATAGTTTTATTACGTTTTAAAATTCGTGTCATGCTTTCGGAAGCTCCATATCACCATATTTAATCCATTTGAAATATCTCATCATTTCACTTAATCCCAATGTAATTACCGCAGGCGCAATAAAATGCATCACTATTATCTCACAAACCGCCATTCCCTGTGACATCCCGCCGACGGTTACCATATCCTGATACGCCATCAGCTGTCCTACAAGGCCGGACGTGCCCATCCCCGAGCCTGTCGCATTGTTTGTCATTGAAAGCAGACATGTTGATACCGGTCCGAGTACTGCGCTCGTTACAATCGGCGGAATCCATATGAGGGGACGCTTTACTATATTTGGAACCTGAAGCATACTTGTTCCAATGCCCTGTGCAATAAGTCCTCCGAACCCATTCTCCCTGTAACTTGCAACAGCGAAGCCCACCATCTGAGCGCAGCATCCTACTGTTGCCGCCCCGGCGGCTATTCCACCCAGGCCCAGAGAGATACCTATTGCCGCAGAGCTGATTGGAAGTGTGAGAATCATTCCCATGAGTACTGATACCACAATTCCCATGATGAAAGGATAACTCTCGGCTCCCATATTAACAAGATTGCCGAGCATAGTCATAAGCCTGCTTATAGGCGGTCCGAGTATAATACCGACCACGCTCCCCGACGCAATTGTTATTAACGGGGTAAGAATTATGTCGAGCGCAGTCTTTCCGGCAATAATCCTGCCAATTTCTATCCCGACAAGAGCTGCGACAAAAGCTCCCAAAGGCTCGCCCGGAAGTCCCGATATAATGTTGGCTCCTGAATCGTCCACCGCAAAGCTTAAAACAACGCCGGTTCCGAGTATTTTAGAGGCCCAGGCCCCAACCATGCCGCAAACTGCAGCTGAAACAGTCACAAGAGGCGATTTTATTCCGAACTTTCCGGCCACACCAACTCCAATCCCCGCACCCGTAAGGGCTTTGGCAATATTTCCAACTGCAATTATGTATATTCCGGCAGTACCGGGAACAAAACTTCCTATCTGACATATAATTGTTCCTATTATAAGCGTCGCAAATAATCCGAGGGCCATGCCGGACAATCCGTCAACAAATATATGGTTAAGCGCTTTCTTTATCATCTTATTATTCCCTTCTAATATTAATTCAAACATCGGCATAAATTCTAATGCACTATTTCGCTCACATTTCGCCAAACGTCTTACAAAAATTTATACATACTTTTGTTTGTTGTTCTATAAATAAATTAGCCTAACTATGTAATTTATTCAAGACCCTATAATATTAAATATTAATTATATAATTAGCAATTAATAACTATTTAATTAAATCCTCTATTACTTCCGAGGCAATTAACAGACCTGCTGACGCCGGTACGTACGCTACGCTTCCGGGAATACGGCTTGACGCGGCAGGCTCCTCCTTTGAATAAACTACTTTAACATTATTAATGCCTCGCTTTTTCAACTCACGTCTTATAACCCTTGCGAGCGGGCAGACCGAAGTCTTTGATATATCAGACACCTCAAACGCCGAGGGATCAAGCTTATTTCCCGCACCCATACTGCTTATTACAGGTACGTTCTTCTCTTTAGCAGCCATTATTATACTAAGTTTTGCAGTAACCGTGTCAACTGCGTCGACAACATAGTCATATTTTGAAAAGTCAAATTCACCGGCTGTGTCAGGCAGATAAAAACAATTGCGGGCAAATACCTTTGCGTCGGGATTTATTGATAAAATACGTTTACGCATAACCTCAGTTTTAAGCATTCCTATAGTGTCATATGTTGCGATAATCTGGCGGTTGATATTTGACTCTGAAACAATATCATTGTCTACAAGCTCAATAGTCCCCACTCCCATGCGCGAAAGCGCCTCGACGACATATCCTCCGACCCCGCCGACACCGAACACAATTACCGATTTGCTTTTTAAATTCTCAATGGCGTCCTCACCCAAAAGTGCGGCTGAACGCGAGTACCTTTCTTCCATAAAACCGTTCCACTTTCTTTATTTTCATTTACTTAAATAAGAACAAAGAATACCTCAAGAAAAGTCGGGGCCAAAATATATTTGACCCCGACACCATAATATACACTTTCTACGACGCCGGATTTTTTTTGTTCATCTCTCTCTTAATCACCTTAAGACGTATAAAATCTTCTCTTTCTTTTTCTTCCAGTGCGTCTGATATAGTCTTTATTACCGCTTCAGTTGCAGGTATTGTAATGTTCTGTAAAGCATTGGTCCTCTTTTGCGTCTTCTTTATGTTCATTGCGAGCCTGTAAGCTGAATTTTCTACCATTGCAAGCCTGATTGTCAAATCCTTCACCTTGGTAAAGCTCTCCCTCGCCTTATCCAGCGACTCCCTTGTGTTGAGAAATGCATATACCGGCGCCCGGTTTCCGCTCTTGTCGTACTCGACATGCGGAATCTCCGTACCCATAATGCTTCTCACCTTTATTTTAACCGATTCCTCGACCGGTATTGCCTGCGCTGCTTCCATAACGCCCGTTATTCCCATCTCAATGTTGGCCGCCTCAAGGCAATCATACGCAGTCCGGTAAGTCTCGTCAATCTCATACTGAATTGATTTGGCGTTCTCTATCATCTCCATAAGCTCCCTGATAAGAATATTACGCTTCTTATCCATTAGGTTATATCCCTGTCTCGCAAGCTTTAAGGAGTTTTTTGCCGCTATTAGATTTCCCTTTGTAGGAACCGCCTTTAGATTCATTACTCATCACCGCTAACTTTATAATATTTTTCAAGTGTCTTCGTATCCATTCTGTCGAGTTCCTCCCTCGGCAGCATTCTAAGCAGACTCCAGCCTATTTCAAGGGTCTCCTCAACAGTTCTGTTCTCCTTGTTGCCCTGCCCTACAAAACTTTTCTCAAATTCCTTACCGAATTCAATATATAGCTTGTCGACAGGCGAGAGCTCGTCCTCTCCTATTACCGATGCAAGCGCCCTTGCATCGCCGACTTTCGCATATGACGAGAAAAGCTGGTTGGCCACATCCTGATGGTCTCCCCTGGTAAATCCCTCGCCTATTCCGTCTTTCATAAGCCTTGAAAGAGACGGCAGCACATTTATCGGAGGATAAACAGACTGCCCGTGCAGCTCCCTGTCTAACACTATCTGTCCCTCGGTAATATATCCGGTAAGGTCGGGTATAGGATGAGTTATATCGTCGTTAGGCATAGTAAGAATCGGTATCTGCGTTACCGAGCCGTCGACTCCTTTTATTATGCCCGCCCTCTCATATATTGTGGCAAAATCACTATATAGGTATCCCGGATATCCTTTACGGGAAGGAATCTCGCCTTTGCTTGACGATACCTCGCGAAGCGCCTCGGCGTACGAGGTCATATCTGTAAGCACTACAAGTATGTGCATATTCTTCTCAAATGCAAGATATTCCGCCACGGTAAGCGCAACTTTCGGCGTTATCAGCCTCTCCACGACAGGGTCGTTCGCAAGGTTAAGGAACATTACCACGTGGTCCATAACTCCGCTGTCCTCAAACGAACGCCTGAAAAATTCTGCCACGTCAAACTTAACTCCCATAGCCGCGAACACAACCGCAAAATTCTTATCAGCGTCACCTCCAAGCGACGCCTGATTGACAATCTGGGCCGCAAGCTCGTCGTGCGGCAGCCCATTTCCTGAAAATATAGGGAGCTTCTGTCCGCGAATCAGTGTTGTAAGCCCGTCTATAGCGGATATACCCGTCCTTATATAGTTACGCGGATATTTTCTCTCATAAGGGTTAAGCGGCTTTCCGTTAATGTCCCTGACCATATCAGGAATTATCTCTCCAAGGCCGTCGATAGGACGTCCTATTCCGTCAAATGTCCTTCCAAGCAGCTCGCCCGAAAGTCCGATCTCCATAGGACGTCCGGTAAGCCTAGTCTTTGAATTATTGAGCGACATATTTTCAGTGTTCTCAAAAACCTGAATAATTGCCTTGTCCGCATACAGCTCAACAATTCTGCCGATTTTTTTCTCTTTTCCGTCTACATTTATCTCAACTATTTCATCAAAAAATGCGTCTTTAATTCCCTCAAGAACTACAAGAGGACCGTTTATCTCGGAAAGCCCCATATATTCTATCGACATAGTATCCTCCAATCTGCCATTTGATTACCATTTCATGCTTTCACTTATATTTTTCTCACAGTCATCCGTTCTTTGCAAGCACTTCATCATAAAATCTATCTATATGCTCCCTGTATTCTGCAAACATTTCCGGCTTATCATTAGGCACGTCATATTTGATGGCGATTATCTTATCAAACATTCCTGTCTCTCTTAGAACTGATACCGGCATACCCATCGCGACAAGTTCCTTTGATTTTCTGTGAAGATATAATATAGTATCCATCATCAGATTCTGCTTTTCGAGTGGTACGCATGTGTCATCCTTGTGAAAAGCATTCTGCTGAAGGAATCCAACCCTTATTACCCTCGCAATCTCAAGCGTCAGTTTCTGGTCCTCGGGAAGTACGTCGCTTCCTATAAGCTTTACAATCTCCATAAGGGTATTTTCCTGATTTAGAATAGCCAAAAGAGTGTTGCGGTTGTTTACAAAGTCACTTCCGACATTCTCTATATACCACGGAGCCATGTCGGATAAATATTCGCTGTAACTAATCAGCCAGTTTATAGCCGGAAAATGTCTCGCATAAGCAAGAGACTTGTCAAGCCCCATAAACGCCCTTACAAACCTCTTTGTATTCTGTGTGACAGGCTCTGAAAAATCGCCTCCCTGCGGCGAAACCGCGCCTATTATCGTCACGCTTCCCTCGGTTGAGTTTAGGTTCTCAACACGCCCGGCTCTCTCATAGAAAGCCGACAGCTTTGAAGCGAGATATGCAGGGAATCCTTCCTCAGCAGGCATCTCCTCAAGCCTTCCGGACAACTCCCTGAGCGCTTCCGCCCATCTTGAGGTTGAGTCGGCCATTATCGCCACGTCATAACCCATATCCCTGTAATATTCAGCAAGAGTTATTCCGGTATATATGCTCGCCTCACGGGCGGCCACGGGCATGTTGGACGTGTTGGCAATGAGAACAGTTCTATCCATAAGCGGATTTCCCGTCCTTGGGTCAGTAAGCTCCTTAAAATCCTCAAGCACCTGAGTCATCTCATTTCCGCGTTCCCCGCATCCTATATATACGATTAAATCAGCATCCGACCACTTTGCAATCTGATGCTGTGTCATAGTCTTTCCGGTGCCGAATCCGCCAGGTATCGCAACCGTTCCGCCCTTTGCAATCGGGAACATCGTATCAAGTATTCTCTGCCCTGTAACTAGCGGCCTGTCGGTAAAATGTCTCTTGATTACCGGCCTTGGAGTACGAATAGGCCATTTCTGAACCATTGTAAGTTCCGCAGTACTTCCGTCAGCAAGAGTAATATTAACAAGTGTATCTCCGATGGTATATTCACCGTCCGGAACAACAGAGCTAACCACCCCGTCTGTTCCAGGGGGAGCCATAACTTTATGTATGATGGCTGAAGTCTCCGGAACTTCCGCAATTATCGTACCTCCGCATATAACGTCGCCCTCTTTAACGGTTATATGCGCGCTCCATTTTTTGTCATAGTCTAGGGCGTCAACGCTTACACCTCTGTTGATAAATGCGCCTGAGCGCTCCGCAATCTCACGCAGCGGCCTCTCTATGCCGTCAAATATATTGTTGACAATGCCCGGCGCAAGCGTAAGCGACATACTTGTCCCTGTTCCTACAATCTCATCGCCCGCCTTTAATCCCGATGTCTCCTCGAATACCTGAATCGTAGTCCTTGCCGACGTAAGCGTGATAACCTCGCCAACAAGCTTTTCCACGCCGACATACACCATCTCGTTCATCTTAAATTCGGTTGCGCCCTTTATATATATTACGGGACCGTTTATACCATATATTATGCCTTTAGCGCTCATATTTGTCACCACCCAACACTAGAAATTAAAATTACGTCCGGCATCTTCAAGCTTTGACGTAAACGACTCGTCAATCAGAACATTCTTTGCCGGAATCTCAGCACGTATTCCACCCATTATGTTCTTGTCACAGACAGCTACTTCCACGTCGCACGATGCGGACAGTTCTTTTATTAGTCCCTCGTCAGTCGAGTCGACATACACCGTCATAATGTCGTCTCCCGCATACTCCTCGGCCTTTTTTATATGGGCTTTCAGCATTGAGACATAATCGGGAGTATTTTTATAGTTCATCAGTTTAGCAGCAACCCTGTCAAATATGTTCTTCCTGTATTCCTCCTGCTTTGCTGCAAACTCTCTTCGAAGCTCTATCTGCCGCTTGGATATTTCACTGTTACTCTCCCTGATTAACGAATCCCTGCCCACCTTGAATTTGGCTTCGGCAGATTCCCTCATATTTATGACATGCTCATCATATGAAGACTCAAGTGATTTTTTAAACTCGCTGACGGAGTCCGAGTTTCTCTGCCCGGCTTCTTCCATTGCAGCGTCAAAAAAAAGCTTTAGCTTTTCGTCCTGTGTCATATCTAATCCTCCGGATATAATCCCATTAAATATTGATTCCTATCGCATCCTTTACATATGAAGTAATGAAATCCTCTTTTCTACCGGTACCGTGCCTGTCCGGTATTTCGACAATAAGAGGTTTTGAGTATTTAAGCTTTATATTGTTTACAAGCTCCTCGTCGAGTTTACATAGTCCCTCGCTAATTAAAAGGATACCTATATCTCTGTCCTTTAGGGCTCTGTTTACAGCCTCGGAAAATTCCTCCTGACCGTGTACTATTACTCCTTCGACACCTGCAAGCTTCATTCCCACACATGTGTCTGTGCTGTCACATATAAGATACATTCTCATTACAGTTTACCCAAAATCATAATTGATATAATGAATCCATACAGACAAACTCCCTCGGCAAGTCCAACAAAAATGAGAGATTTTCCAAGGACCGACGAATCCTCACTAACCGCACCAAGCGCCGCGCTCGCCGCGCTCGCAACGGCAATTCCTCCGCCGATACCCGATATGCTGGTCGCAAGCGCCGCGCCTATATAGCCAAGTCCTGCGGCAAGTCCGTCGGCAGGAGCTGCGGCAGCTTCCGCCGAAGCCTGAGGTGCGAACATTACAAGCACTCCCGCCACAAGCAGACCGAAGAAGAGCACCGCGTTGACACTTAGAACCCTCTTATATCTCTTTTTACAGCGCTCGCCGATAAAGAATACCCTGAACGGAATAAAAATACTGAGAATCATCGCCACCAATACTAATATTTCTGTTGTTACTGTCGTCATAATTATGACCTCCTTTTAATATATGTTCTACTCAATCTTTGCACACATATAATCTTTATAAAAGAGTAAAATTATATTGCCCAAACTTCGCAGTTACAAGTAGAGAAAATTATTTTGAATCCAATATACATTGAAACGGTTTTAGCTCAACCCTCATTGTAAGGTTTAAACTCCCGCCCGCCTCCGCGGTAAAACCTGCTGAACATCTCGTAATATTCAAGACGCATAACCTGTATTCCAACGATAAGCCCCTCAAGTCCGCAGACAAGTATATTTCCTATTATTATAACTAACAGATTTCCCATTCCGCCGTTCTCCGCCCCGGCAAGCATAAGAACTACAGCCATCATTGACGCATGGCTCACCGCAAAGCCTCCGATACGCACAAACGAAAGCGTGTTGGAAAAATAACTTAAAAGTATCTCAAACATTTCAAAGAATACCTGTACCGCAAAAACTCCCCATTCTTTCGGCATCGACTCCGCATGTTTGAAAACAACAGCCATAAGCGGCTCCTTAAGTATTATTAACACAAGCGGAACCACAAACATCACAACCAAAACGGCCACGCCCGGAAGCGTATGTCCCGTCATGAACAATACTACGCAAGCCACTACAGCTCCGTAAAATATCAGTCCGCACACTCCGTTGTAGTCAAACAAAACTTCCCTGAATTCTTTGGCCCTGACAGCATTTATAATGTTGAATACCATCATTACAAGTATTAACAGCATACCGAGCGCAATTGCATATGCAAACACCGTATTCATCTTGCCTACAAACGGCAGGTCGGCCATGCTCTCCGCGGGTCTTAACCACAGCGGCTCTATTATGTCCTCATAGCCGAATATGCTTCCGAACAGGAAACCGAATATTGTTGAAAAGATTCCCGCCACCCCTATAATGGCGGCAAGGTCCATTTTCTTAAATTTATAGACGAGGAATCCGGCCACGGCGAGGCACAATCCCTGTCCCACATCTCCGAACATCATACCGAATATTATCGTATACGATATCGCAACAAACCATGTTGGGTCAAATTCCCTGTAGTCAGGCAGTCCATACATTTTTATAAGCATCTCAAATGGTCTTAGCATTTTCGGGTTTTTGAGCTTAATTGGAGCGCCGCCAAACGGTCCCCTGTGCTCCTCTTCGGTTATTACCGTAATGTATTTGTCCCCCGACAGCTCGTCCTCAAGCTTGTCAGCCTCGTCCTGCAGCATCCACCCGCACAATATAAAATATTCCGTGTCGCCGGTTTTTGAAAACGCAAGCTGTTTTCTTAAATCATAGTTTCTGCATGCTATTTCAATGCTTTTTCTGGCGGCGAGCAGACTTTCGCAATTATCCTGAATATATTTTTCAAGTCGGTCATTTTCTTTTTTAAGGTCATTTTCAAGCTGTATAACCTCGTTCCTTAGCTTTTCTGCCTCCTCGTCAATCATTCCGCCACAGCCGCCGTTAATCTCAATTCTCTCAAAGTTCATCTCAGAGTATATTGCGTCTATATGCTCAATCTCTGAACCCGGTGCGAAGTACATTCCCCACACGTACTCTGCGTCACTGCTGCACTCGCAGAACAGGGAGCACATGTCTTCACCGGCAAAATCATTTAGCTTTTTGTAATAATCTCTCGCTATACGTCCAAATCTATATTTTATAAACCTAAACTCCCGTATTTTGTGCAAATCATAATGTATGCTGCTATACGGCTGTATATTATCAAGAAGCTCTTTCCTGTTGTTAAAATTATCAAGAATTTCATTTCTTTTTGAAGCAAGCTCCGCGAGCTCTTTCTCAAAATTTTCTATTATATTTACAGCTTCGCCCTTGTCAGGAAGCCCGTACCGAAAGTTTAAACCTTGCATCTTCATATTTTCCGTCATCTGGTTTGCCTTATTCAGGCTCTCCTTATACGGATTCGGTTCGTTGTGTATTACAAGATTGGATATTTTATCTATCTCTGCGACAGTATTTTCAATCTGAATTTCATATTTTGAAACATATTCGTCAACTACAGTTTCCAGCTTACTTACCGGAGCTGCAATCTTAATAAACTTCATTCTCGCAATCATCTGTCAAGCCTCCTCACGCTCCCAATATATAATTGACCATATCGTCTCTGTCAACCTCGTATCTGACGCACTCTATCACCCGTATAAGCATATCTATCTCTTTCTCTTTATTATAAAAGTATGATTCAATACACGCTATGCTGTACGGATTTTTCCTGATTCCATCCTGAAAAAGCTTTTTCATCTGCTCGTCGTACATTTTTTCAAGATTGACATTTTCAATGCCTCCCGCTTTCCTGACGTACGGAAGCCTGTTTATAATCTGCGTGAATTCTTCGTCAGACTCGGTCTTCGCAAGATACAGCATATCCTGCTTTCTTATTTTGTAATATATAGGAATGACAAGCGAATACATCTGCGCCGGAGACAGCTTATAATATTTCTTCGCCCTGTAGAGCCATTGTATGTTCAGAAGGTCAATCTCCTGCCCGTAGTTTTTACGTATTATTTCAAGGTCGCTCTTTGACAGAACCTTATGTCCTGCTTTCCACAGCGATTTGAAATAATATATGTCAAGTACCGACTCATAGTCAAATAATTCGACGTTTCCTTTCTGCCATATCATCTTCAGCACGTTGTGATAAAGAGTTCCGTCAAGAGCAGATATAACTTCCTCTACGCTTGACGCAGTCATAATTTGTTTCAGGTTAATGATACTCCTTCGCTCAAACGCCGGAATCTCAATTACTCCTATCTGGTAATCGTTCTGAATCCTCCCGTAACATCTTCTTAGCGCCTTTCTTATCACTGAAATTTCATATTTCATAAAAAATGCTTTCAGATATGCTTTCTGCACTGCGTGGGAAAATTTATATATTTTATCAAAATCAGTATATAAGGTCGAGCGTACGAGTTTCTCCAGACGGTGCCTCCTTATACTGCTCTCATTTTCATTTACAAGGACATTTTTGTAGCTGTCCGTCTTCTTAAGGTAAGATAATATTCCGCCTATGCTGCCCTGTTCCATAAGATTGACAAAATCCCCGTCGGTTAAGAGCTTTGCTTTCATCGCCTTAATCTTAGTCGCAAGACCGCTGTACTCCAACAAATCACCCATAATATTTAAAACCCCAATAAAAAATGCATGTTATATGCATTTTCTACCTTTCAATATTTATTCTTAATATGCTCAGACTGAAATTATTGACTTAAATATTTCTTCTACCCATTCATCCTGCTTTTCAATGTAATCCTTATCAAGCTTGTCGGACATTTCTTTCATTCCGGCTCGCAGCGCTTCAATCTCGCCGGATGCCTTTGCTTTTAATTTGTCTGCAACATCATCAAGCTTTTTCTTATATTCGACATCAAGCTCCGCGTCAAAATCAGCAATCCTTTTTTCATGCAGGGCGCTAATTTTTTTCTTCTCATCGTCGGCCGCATCAAGCATTTTCCCAGCCGATTCCTCTATCTTTTCAAGCCTGTCAAAAAGTTCGTTAACCGCATCTGTCATTGGAACACCTCCACAGACCATATTCTACACCTTTTATATATTATAGTCAAACGATTAGTAAAATTTTCATAATTTTCAAGCAAGCCGGATTCGCCTGCTGTTTTTCTCAACGCAGTCACAAATAAAGGAAACCTTATAAATAACCGCGTTTCTCTGCCTCTTTCATCAAATCCTGCCATCAAAATTATCTGGCGCCGTAAGTCACTTTAATCTTTCCTCCATTTTCAGCTTCATTTCATCGTTAAAATAACGGCGTTTCCCGATATTCAAAGGCTGTTTTTACCTGCTCCAAACTATCATATTTTGCAACGATTAGTTATAATCCGACACAATGGCGCTTTTTAAATGTTTCTCAACTTCCCACTGCGAAGAAGATGCTAATATCATTTTGCTGTTTATATCCCGCAAATAATCAAGCAGTATATATAAGCCATTTTTAACAGGAATTGTATTTTCATCATAATATTTTTCAAAATAGTCCTTTGTATGTTTTCTTAATTCTTCCTGATTGTATCTGTCACCAAATTCTTGTTCCAATATATTATAAGCAGCTGCATTACTAAGGCCCAATGTCTTATATACCATGTATCAGGCTTTGCCGACGCCAATCTTTTCTCCGGCATATCCCATGCATCAATGTAAACTCTTTCGGTATCAAACATAAGTCCGTCCATATCAAAAATAATATTCACAAGCATACCTCCTCCGCAAATAAGCTACATATGTAATTACTGCACTCTCAAAATCCGCAGGCTTTAGTTGTCATTATACCAAAAAAACATAAATATTCCATGTTTATTGAGCTATAAGTAAACAACAGACATATGTTTACAGTCTGCCTTGAAAGGGTATTTGCACATTCCGGTTATTGTCCCGCACCAAACGGTCTTAAAGCCGTCAAGTGCGTCAAAACGGGAGTGTACCCTGAAAAAGCATACTATGCATATGTCTGCGTCCTTAAGTATTATAACTTAGTTTGTTTATTTGTTAAAATCCTTATCTGTAATACACAGAGTTCCATCTAAGCTCATTTTTCAGCGTCCGCATATCAGTATTGGCGCCGATGACAACGCTCTCAATTCCAAATGCATCCGCCCAGTCAATCATCTGCTCGGTTGTAAGGTCGTATGAAAATGCAGTGTGGTGCGCTCCTCCTGCCAGTATCCATGCGGCCGCCCCAACCTCAAGGTTAGGCCTAGGAGTCCAGAAATTAGTAGCCACAGGCAGCTTTGGCATTGGCTTCTCACATTTTTTGCAGTCTACCTCGTTAATTATAAGTCGGAAACGGTCTCCCAAATCTATTAGGGATGTGGCGATACCTTCTCCCTCTTTGCTTGTAAATACAAGGCGCGCAGGGTCTTCCCTGTCTCCCATCGACAGCGGATTACATTTGATGCTGATCGGTCCGTCCGCAATTGTCGGGCATATCTCAAGCATATGTGACTGAAGGATTCCCTCTTTTCCCGGAACAAAATTGTAGGTGTAGTCCTCAAGGAAACTTGTTCCCTTTGCATCTTTCTTCCCATCAGTCATAATCTTCATAAGCCTCACCATTGCAGCAGTTTTCCAGTCTCCCTCGGCTCCAAAACCGTAGCCTTTTTCCATAAGTCTCTGGATTGCAAGTCCCGGAAGCTGTTTCATACCTCCAAGGTCTCCAAAATGAGTTACTATTGCATGATAATTCTTTTCTGTCAAAAATTTCTCTAAGCCAAGTTCAATTTGGGCCTGTACTGCTACATGATCGCGGAATTCTTTCTCGTCGCGGCCCTCGGTCAAAATCTCATATTTACTGTAATATTCCTCGACAAGCGCGTCCACGTCGCCTTTCTTGACATCATTGACATATTCTACGGCCTCATTTACAGGATAAGCGTCTACCTCCCATCCAAAAAGCATCTGGGCTGAAACCTTGTCCCCGTCTGTAACCGCTACGTTTCTCATATTGTCGGCAATTCTGGCAACCCTTATGTGGCTGCTCTCCATAACTCCAACTGCCGTATACATCCAACTCGAAAGCTGTTCCCAAACCTTTTTGTTTTCCCAATGTCCTACAATTATCTTGCGCTCAATCCCAAGCCTTGTCACCATATGCCCGTATTCTCTTCCACCGTGGGCCGACTGATTTTCATTCATGAAATCCATATCAATCGTGTCATACGGTATCTCCTCATTAAACTGGGTGTGGAGATGGCAGAGAGGCTTGTTATATTCCTTAAGTCCAAGTATCCATGACTTGGCAGGTGAAAATGTGTGCATCCACGTAATTACTCCTGCACACTCTTCATCCTGATTCGCTTCATTAAATGTTTTTCTGATAAGTTCATTAGTAATAAGCGTCGGTTTCCATACTATCTCATGCGGAAAAGCCCCCGACTTGTTGAGCTCCTCCACAATTATCTTTGAATGTTCTGCAACTTTCGCAAGACATTCGTCCCCATACAAATCCTGTGAGCCTGTACAAAACCAAAACTTGTAATTTTTCATAAAACTAATTCCTCCTGTTTTAATAATAACTGCATGTATAACATCTTATACAGTCTTAACACATATCATATAGAATACTGATACCGATATGCATATAACATTAATGTACATCATATTAGTATCTCCATTCAATGGGGAAAAAATTATTAAAGATGAATTATCTAATGTAAAAAGATTTATTATATTGACAGGTATGTACAAATATAATATTTATATTCAAAAAGGGACTATCACTTTAATGCAAAAACATATAAGTGATGGTCCCTTTTTTTCATTTTACCTTTTGATTACCAACATCACAAAACTTCTGTAAATTCAGACATACAAAAAGCGCGAGACGGGGATCGAACCCGCGACCCCTTCCTTGGCAAGGAAGTGCTCCACCACTGAGCCACTCGCGCAAAACATTGCTTATCACTTAAGCCTTAATCATAATACAATATACTAAGACATTTGTCAACCCTTTAATTTAATTTATTTTAAAAAATTATTTACTGTATTGCCGCACTTGACGCTGTCATTCGATAACACTGTCAATCTTAATCCCATCATACTGTGAAAGGTCAACAATTCTTCCGCCCTCCACCATTACTACCGGCTTTGCCCTTGAATCCGGATTAATCTCCTTAATGCTTGCAATCATGCCATTGTTAAGGTATACCTTTTTATTCAGGTAACTGTACAATACTTTGTGCAGAAATGTCATTATGTATCTTGTCTCGTACAGTTCAAGTCCCTCTCTTTCCAGAATTGCCACAACGTCAAACGGACACAGGGCGTCCCTGTATACGCGGTTTGCGGTAAGTGCGTCATAAACGTCCGCTATTGCAATAACCTTTGAGTATTTGTCTATCTTCTCGCCAACTATTCCAAGCGGGTAACCTGTTCCATTGCAGCGTTCATGATGAAGCATGGCGGTGCGCTTTACCTCCGGAGGCAGGATTTCAATTCGCTGGAGCCTGTCAAAACCTGCTACCGTATGCTGTTTCATTATCTTATATTCCTTATCTGTAAGCTTTCCCGGTTTGTGCAGTATGGAGTCGGGTATTGTGAGCTTACCTATGTCATGGAACATTCCGCATGTTACAAGCATGTTAACGTCTTCTTCAGACCAGGAAAGCCATTTTCCAAGAAGTCCTGCTATCATGGCAACATTAATACAGTGTACATATGTGGTATCTGAGAACTCCTGCATACAGTACAGCATATCCAAAATATTAGAATTGCCACAGTTGTCCGCAAACATTTTTTTACCAAGGTTCATTATATGCCTAAGCTCTACATTGTCAGACGCATCGTTCAGAATTTTGTTAAATGAGTTATTAAGACTGTCTTTAACCTCATTAGTCTCATCCTTAAAGTATTTAAACTCAAGTGAATCCTTAAGCGATGAGCTCTCCCGCTTGACTCGGTTTTTTGCAACATTAACCTCCTCTATATTATAGAGCTTTAACCTGCTTATAATATTTTCGGTGACAATTGTATCCCGTGCGACGATAAGCATTCCCTTTTCATTAATTACATCCTCTTTAATACACATACCATCTTTTAAAATATCTATTGACACAAACATATTCGCTCACTCCTGATAAAAATTATCTTTCTAATTTTCGTATTTGTTAACAGCATCCATAAAATACTCTACAAAAATCTTATCGAGCTTGCCCTCGCCTGCCATACCGCTTAGTACTAAGAAAGCTTCATTTTTCGACATAGGCATCTTATAAGGCCTGTCTGCCGATGTCAGCGCGTCATATATGTCAATTATAGCTAAAATTCTCGCCTCAGGCTCAATCTCATCCCCTTTTAACCTTTTGGGATAACCTGTGCCGTCAAGCATCTCGTGGTGTGTCGACGCCCATACCGGAACCTTTTCATGTGTTTTGTCAAAATGTACACGCGACAATATCTTTTCAGTCATGTCTACATGGCTTTCCATTATCTTGCGCTCACTCGCAGACAGCGTTCCCCTGCGTATCTTCATGCAATCCGCCTCTTCGGTACTCATATACGCAATAACGAGCCCATCGGGCCTTATATAAGACTTTGACGCAATCTCATCAATCTTATCCGATATATCCTCTGCAAGAAAACTCTTTGGATTTGCATATTCTATCAATTCCTTTGTCTTCTCAAGAAACAGATATTCAACGTCATATTTATCTTTTGTCATCTTTCCCTCAAGCATATCAATCCTGAGATAAGATTGGATAAGTTCATATCTAAGCATTACCTCGCTGTATCTCTCACCAAGCCTGGTAGCTTTATTCATTACCGAGAGGGGCACTATCATCTTTCCAATGTCGTGAAGACCGGCTGCAAGAAGCAGGTTATCTTTATGCTGTTTTGTAAAAAACATATCCGTTCCGCCCTCACTGTACAGGCTGTTAATGTAATCCGCCATTATTCCCGCATACATTGTAACTTTCCTTGTATGCGAGCCGTTATAAGGGGTTCTCTCGTCGATTGCAGTGGACATCGCCTGTACAAATGATTTCATAAGCATCTTAATCTCTTCGATATAAAGCATATTTGCCGCCGAGACAGCCCCCTGGTTTACAATTGAAGCCGCAATCTGCTCATAGGTCTTTGAAAATGAAATGACTCTCCCATCCTCACCGTGAGCGTCAATAAGCTGCAGTACACCTATAATTTCGTCTGAATTGTCTTTTAACGGAATTACAAGCATTGACCTTGTGCGAAATCCGTGCACAATATCATTTTTCTTTTCAAATTGAAAGTCGAATCTTCCGCAGCTGTAAATGTCTTCTATATTGACGGTCTCTTTATTTAGCGCAGCGTAAACATTCACATCTTTAATATTAACTTCCGTGCCAATATGTAACGGTATTACCGCGGGCTGCGAGTCTTCGCATAGTCCTGTCCGGCATTCCGTTTCACAGCCCGAATATGTAACATATTTACTTAAAACCAACGAATCTTTTTCACATAAATATAACTTTCCTGCATAACAGTTTGTTATAGCGATACATTTTTCAATAATGATACCGAACAGCTTTTCTTTATTGTTCTCCGACGTCAGCGCAATTCCCACATCTAGTATATCGGCCATCATCTCTTTTGCTGATTTTTTTTTATAATACATAACCCGCTCCATATTCCTGACACGAAAAAAGTAAATAACTTTAAGTTTGAGCTTCTTACTCATATATAATACCATATTTTTCATAAAATTACAGTTATTATTGCAAAAAAATATGATAAAAAAATAACAAAATCTATATTGTAATACGCGTATATTTGTTATATAATATAAATTGTAAAGGAGGATTTATATATGACTTATGACGATTACTGCATATCTGCCGGTGAATTCGCCAAGCTCTGCCAAACGACAAGGGACACTCTCAGATATTACGACAAAATGGGCATACTTACTCCAAAGAAAAATGAAGAAAACGGTTATAAATACTACAGTCACAACCAGATTACTACGTTTTATTTCATCAACGCATACAGGACTCTTGACTGTCCCGTGAAATATTTAAAACATTTTATGGAAAACGCACATTCCGAGGAATTTTATGAGCTGGTTAACACACAATACGCATCGCTTTTGAAAATGAAAAATGAACTTGACCAAAAGCTCAACCTCATATCGTCAGTGGTAGACTTAATTAATCATGTAAAAAATACTCCTAACGGTGAAGTTATACTTGAAAAACGAGACAAGCCGGTGCGGGTATTCTGCACCGACATACACTCTTCACCTGCATACAGTTCGAACGACATAATTAACGATATAACCAACCATATAAAAATTTGCAACGAATCAAAGACAATAAACTCATTTCCACTTGGCTGCGCAATCACAACCGAGAATTTTTTTAACAGGGATTACGCTTATTCCAAGATGTTCAGCCTTGCTGATAACGCTTCAAGTTCCGACGACATATACACATTTCCGACAAACAATGTCGTAAGCTGCATATGTGACGACTCGAAAGAAACCATCTATAATGTATATGAAAAAATGCAGCAGTATATTTGCGAAAACAACCTCACGACAAAATCAGACGTATACTCGCTCAGTCTTATGAACCTTGTGGATTCAAGCGAGACTAAACGATATCTTAAATATATATTTGTAAGCGTTGATTGACACATTTTTTATTCAATGTTAAAATTATGGACAATTGCAGCCGGAACATTTTTACATATGAGACTGCATATTATCAAGAAAGGAGCACATAAATATGTTACAGTTAAACGAAAATTTTCTTAATCTTAACCAGAACTATCTGTTTTCAGAGATTGCAAAGCGTATAGCAGAATATACGAAAGCCAATCCTGACAAAACCGTAATCAGGCTCGGCATCGGCGATGTCACAAAACCGCTCACTAATAAAACAATCGAGGCTCTGAAAGAGGGCGTTTCACATATGTCCTCAGCCGACACTTTCAGGGGATATGGACCTGAACAGGGATACGAGTTCCTTAGAAATGCTGTTGTTGATTATTACCACAGAAACGGAGCGTCCATAGAAGCGGACGAGGTATTTATATCCGACGGCGCAAAGAGTGACACGGGAAATATTACGGACTTATTTGGCCCTGACAATGATGTCCTGATTCCTGACCCTGTATATCCTGTATATATGGATTCAAACACAATGAGCGGCAGGAATATCACATTCATAGACTCCAATAAGGACAACAATTTCACACCAATGCCGTACGACGGACTTAAAGCTGACATAATATACATATGCTCTCCGAACAATCCTACCGGAGCCTCCTACACCCGCAGCCAACTTAAGGAATGGGTTGATTTTGCCATTGTAAATAAATCAATCATTCTGTTTGACGCCGCATACGAATGCTTTATCGAAGAAGACATATACCCACACAGTATTTTTGAAATTGAAGGTGCAAGACAGTGCGCAATTGAGTTCTGTTCACTTTCAAAAACTGCAGGCTTTACCGGAACGCGGTGCGGATACACAATAATTCCAAAAGAGCTTGAATTCAAGGCAGGCAACGGCGAAAATGTTTCAGTCAACGCTATGTGGAACCGACGCCAGTCAACCAAATTCAACGGCGTGCCTTACATAGTACAGTACGCTGCGGCCGCAACGCTTAGCGAGGAAGGAATCGCAGAGTGCAAGGAGAACATCAATTACTATAAGGAGAACGCAAAGCTTATAGCCGGTTGCTTCGACGAGAGAAACATAAAGTACTTCGGCGGAATCAACTCGCCGTACATTTGGTTTGAGTGCCCTAACAATATGTATTCATGGGATTTCTTTGACTATATGTTAAATGAGATACAGGTTGTCGGAACCCCTGGCGCCGGTTTCGGAAAGAACGGCGACAATTTCTTCCGTCTCACCGCATTTGGCAGCCGCGAAAACACAATTGAGGCTGTCCGAAGAATTAATGGGATGCTCGATAAAATGTGATATTTTTGAATAAATTATGAAAGTAAATATATAATAAATACGCCCGCACATTAAATATAATACTACAGGAAAAAGGAAGTATTATATTTAATGTGCAGGCTGTTGACTATATAATTACAACTCCTCGGTATTGACCGGCACATGTCCTATCGACACCGTAAGATTCCCGTTGCGGCATCTTATGTCATCAATCAGTTTCTTCTCATCTTTCGGATTCTTCATAGAAATTATGTACGATACCTCAAACATCGTTCCCATATTGACTGTCTTTACCCTATGTGACACAGCCTTTTTAAGATACTTTTCAAATATGTCGTCGAAAACTTCGATATAGTCAAGATTCTCAGGAATTATGACTTTAAGCAGCTTGTCCGAAGACCTGTTCTCACCAAATGATATCTTATCAAATATAATAAATGCAATGCCAACCAAAACAGTGATAAAAACCGCATATAACACACATCCCATTCCGATTGCAAGTCCTATTGCCGTTGTAAGGAATACCGACATTATCTCCTTTGAACTGCCCGGAACTGAGCGGAATCTCACAAGACTGAATATTCCCAGAACGGCAACGCTCGTTCCGAGATTGCCGTTGACAAGAATAAGCACTGCCTGCACAATTACAGGCAGTATCGCAAGCGTCACCGCAAAATTCTTAGTGTATGACGGCGTAGTGTACATATATATTATAGACGTTATAAGGCCCAGAATAAACGCCGCGCCAAAACAAATTAATGCCGTGTATATGGTAGGGGTACTCATGTTATAATATAAAACAGAACTAATCATTGTCCAATGCCTCCGGTAATTTTTTTCTTATATGCTGTTCCTATTTTTGAATATGAAAAAGGATATAACTCCATCCCCGATATTTTTTTTACAAGCCACAAAGGCATTGAACCGTTTGTCTTAACTTCCATTATATATTTTCCATCCTCAAGGATTAAATCTCCGCTATCTCCCGAAGTCAAAGAAAGTCTGTCTTTCCTCGTTCTGATATTTTTGTCGAATGTTATCCTAAGATCCGGTTCTTCTAGTCCAAACAATGCAATCCTGTCATACGCTACATATGTGTCGGGAACAAGATTATAATGCCTGATTATATATTCAATCTCATGCATTATCTGTCTGTTTGATACTTCGTCAAATATCGGATAACCGCTGTCATTGACGTCAACTCCAACAATTATCCCCGACATTTTATCTGACTCGCTTATTTTTCTTAAAACATCCCTGGAATCTCTCATCTTAAATGGTAATCTTCTCTTATATACAACACCCTGCGCCTTTTTCTTAATTTCAAGAAATACAGTGTCATCATCAGATGGTATACCATAACTTCTCACCCTGAATTTTTCCTTGTATACAGGCTTATCAATTGATACCCGAATTAGGTCGTTGTTTAAATTGTCATAATAGACATTGCATATTGTATGGAGTCCATACTCGTCAGCTTTCATATGTTCTGTAAGAACAGGCATTAACTCATTATACCGCTTTGCGTCCACGAGATATTTCTTCTCAATCCTCTTGAAAACCTGCTGAACCGGCATCGCCATAATGTACCATCTCCCCAGTCAAACACTTATGGGTTACGAAAAATATTCAACTCCTGACTCAAAAATCTTTTGGTCCTGAGTTCCAAATATATTCATTGCAACACCATTTCCTATACGCTCCGAGTGCGCCATCTTTCCAAGAACCCTTCCGTCCACGCTCGTTATGCCCTCGATTGAACAGTATGAACCGTTAGGGTTGAATGCCTCGTCCATAGTTGGATTGCCGTCTGCATCGACGTACTGGGTGGCTACCTGTCCGTTCTCAAACAATTTCTTAATCCATTCTTCGTCTGCTACAAACCTTCCCTCACCGTGTGACGCAGGAATTGTATAAACATCTCCTACATTTGCCTTAAGCATCCAAGGCGATTTGTCAGAGACAACCTTTGTGTAAACCGACATTGAAATATGGCGTCCGATGCTGTTTGTAGTAAGCGTAGGAGAATCGGCTTTCTGTTCGCAAATCTTTCCGTACGGAACAAGGCCGAGCTTAATCAGGGCCTGAAAACCGTTGCATATTCCAAGCACAAGCCCGTCGCGCTCCTCAAGAAGTTCGTGAACCGCCGCGGTAATTTTGTCGTTTCTAAATACAGATGCGATAAACTTAGCTGAACCGTCAGGCTCGTCACCCGCGCTGAAGCCGCCGGAGAACATAAGTATCTGCGCTTTCTTTATCGCTTTCTCAAAGGCATCGACCGATTCCCTGATATCGGACTCGGACATATTTCTGAACACTACGCTGTTAACTTTTGCTCCCGCCTTTTTGAATGCGAGCGATGTATCGTACTCACAGTTTGTACCGGGAAATACCGGAACAAACACTTCAGGTACGGCAACCTTGTTTTTGCAGACATATACGTTTCCGTTACTGTATGTGTCACTGATAAGACCCTTATTTTCAGGCTCGGAGGACGTCGGGAACACTTTCTCAAGTTTTGAGGTCCATGCGTCAAGCGCCTCATCCATTGATATGACATCATTCCCTAATATAAATGACGAATCATTTGTAATCTCTCCGACCAATTTAAATTCAACTTTATAATCATTACTAATTTTTCCTATGTCACTCTCGGAAACCTCAGCTACAAATCCTCCGTATAACTTTGAAAACAGACCGGCATCACATGCATCGTCATATATTTTAACGCCGAGTTTGTTGCCAAACGCCATTTTGCTGACTGCCTCACAGATTCCACCGAAACCTACTGCGTATACTGATTTGAGGATTCCTGATGATATCATCTGTGAAATACCGTCATACATCTCTTCAATATATTTGTAATCAGGAAGTTCATATTTATCTTTCTTTATTTCAAAAGCTACAATCTTATTCCCCGCACACTTAAACTCAGGCGTTATTACATTTCCAAGTTCTCCTACAGCTACAGCGAATGAACAGAGAGTCGGCGGCACATTAATCTCGTTAAATGTACCAGACATACTGTCCTTTCCGCCAATTGACGGAAGACCAAGCTTCATCTGGGCGTCATATGCTCCTAGCAGCGCAGACATAGGCTCTCCCCAATTCTTTGGATTATCACCGAGCCTTCTGAAATATTCCTGAAACGTAAACCTTATTTTATGGTAGTCGCCTCCAGCAGCGACAATCTTTGCAGCCGAAGTCAGCACAGCATAGTGCGAGCCGTGATATGGACTCCAGCTTGAGAGATACGGATCAAGTCCGTAACTCATCATAGTAACGGTATCGCACCTGCCCTCAAGTACCGGAAGTTTGGCAACCATTGTCTGAATAGGCGTCAGCTGGTATTTTCCTCCGTAAGGCATCAGAACGGTTCCGGCTCCTATTGAACTGTCAAACATCTCGACAAGACCCTTTTGCGAGCATACGTTTAGGTCTGACAACGTAGAAAGCCATTTTACCTTTAGGTCTTCTGTATTCTCAGATTTAAAATAGCTGTTTTCTCTGTCAGGCATTGTCACTACAACATCCGTCTCCTGATGGGCTCCGTTTGTGTCAAGGAAAGCTCTGGACAAATCTACAATCGTCTCGCCACGCCATTCCATTACAAGCCTTGGTTCCTCGGTAACTACTGCGACCGCAATCGCCTCAAGATTCTCCTCAGCGGCAAATCCTAGCATCTTTTCAACATCCGCCGGGTCTACAACAACAGCCATCCTCTCCTGCGACTCTGATATGGCAAGTTCAGTTCCGTCAAGACCGGCATATTTCTTTGGAACTTTGTCGAGTTCAATCCTAAGACCTGCCGCAAGCTCCCCAATGGCAACCGAAACGCCGCCTGCTCCAAAATCGTTACATTTTTTAATTATACTACTGACTTCCGCACGCCTGAAAAGTCTCTGTATCTTACGCTCAGTAGGCGCATTTCCTTTCTGCACCTCCGCGCCGCAAGTATCAATGGACTGCGTATTGTGGGCTTTTGATGAACCTGTAGCTCCACCGCAGCCGTCTCGTCCGGTCCTTCCTCCTAAAAGAATTATTATATCGCCCGGATCAGAATTCTCACGTATAACATTTTTTCTAGGAGCTGCTCCCATAACGGCTCCAATCTCCATTCTCTTTGCAACATAATCAGGATGGTACACTTCATTTACCAGACCTGTGGCAAGTCCAATCTGGTTTCCGTATGAGCTGTACCCTGACGCAGCCCCGGTAGTAATCTTTCTCTGTGAAAGCTTGCCTTCAAGCGTATCTTTTAGTGATACGGTCGGGTCGGCCGCACCTGTAACACGCATCGCCTGATACACATATCCTCTTCCCGAGAGCGGATCCCTAATCGCTCCGCCAAGACATGTAGCCGCTCCTCCGAACGGCTCTATTTCCGTAGGATGGTTGTGTGTCTCATTTTTGAAAAATACAAGCCACTCCTCGGTTTTTCCGTCTATATCAACAGGAACGATAATAGAGCATGCGTTTATCTCATCCGATACTTCCATATCGTCCAGCTTTCCATCTTTCCTCAGCTTTTTCATAGCCATTAGGGCTATATCCATTAGTGACACGTATTTGTCACTGCGTCCGTCATAAATCTCTTTAAAATTATCTGAGTATTTCTCATATGAGGCTTTGATTGGCTCCGCATAATATCCTTCCTCAAAGCTTATATTTTTAAGTGCGGTAAGAAAAGTAGTGTGTCGGCAGTGGTCAGACCAATATGTGTCAAGCACCCGTATCTCAGTAAACGATGGGTCCCTCTTTTCCTCGTCCTTATAATAATTCTGTATGTGAAGAAAATCCTTGAACGTCATTGCAAGGTTTAACGATTCATATAACTTCGAAAGTTCATCCTGCTGCATACCGCAGAAACCGTCAAACACCGTGATATCGGCAGGCTCATCAAACTTTTGTACAAGAGTTTCCGGTATAACCTCATCCGTCTCTCTCGAGTCGACAGGATTAATACAGTAAGCCTTTATTCTGTCAAAATCATCATCCGAAATTTCACCATCCAAAACATATGTTGTGGCAGATCGTATTACGGGCTCCTCACTTTCATTCAGAAGCTTAACGCACTGCTCTGCCGAATCAGCCCTCTGGTCAAACTGACCCGGAAGATATTCAACGGAAAATATTTTTCCGAAACCGGCCCCCGGAAATGTGCCTTCGTACAATTCGTCTACCGGCGGCTCCGCAAAAACAGTGTTTGCCGCCGCCCTGTAAGTGTCTTCTGATACGTTCTCAATATCGTATCTTACAAGCACGCGCACGTTAGCAAGACCGTCAATGCCGAGATAACTTTTAATCTCTTTCTCTAAATCCTTTGCAGCAATAGCGTATGGTCTTTTCTTTTCAACATATATTCTTCTTACTCTGCCCATCGTTTCATCTCCTTATATTCTAACGGCTCCGGCTTGTCATTATGATTCGCCGAAGCCTGTTTAAATTTTTTATCAGTTGATTGTAACTCTTCCGAATGTAACTTTGTCCCACTCTTTATCATTCAGCTCTATCAGATACTTTTCTACCTCAAGGTCGTCAATCTTTGTCTGGAACTCCTCGTTCTCCTTGTCGGTTATAACTGACTCACACTCTGAGTCGTATCTCTCGGTGCTGTTGTTTTCAACCATCTTTATGATATAGCATCCTTTTTCATCCTCAACTACCCCGCCTGTCACAGCGCCGTTTTCCATAGCTTTAACCTGTGCGGTAAGTTCGGCTGAAAATACCGGTTCGTCTTTCTCAATAAAACTTTTTGTCGTATATTTTATATTTGTTCCCTCAGGCGCCTTAGGTCCCGCATTTTCTGTCGGAGCAGCCGTATTATCCGTTCCTTCGGTATTCTGGCCCTGTTCAGCACCGTTATCAATATAAGTTGTAAAATCATTAAGACCTGCAATATCGCTGTATGAATCTTCAAGCTCGCTTAAAGATTCAGCCTTTTTTTCATCGCTGACCGGAGTCTCATTTCCCTGTTCATCCATCTCAGTATATGGAATATAGTAATACTGAATATCATACTGACGGTAATCTTCCTTAGTTATGCCGGCCTCTGCAATGAGAGCCTCGTCGTTTATATCAAATGTATCAATCCAGTCCGCCTTGTATCTGTCTGCTAGAGTTTTCTTTTGATAATACTCAAGTATTTTCTTTTTATTTAAACCCGATTTATTTTTTACAGAACCTGAAAGCTGGTCATAGAGTGAAGTGGTGTTCTCCTCACATGTCGCATTCTCCTCGTCCGAAAGCGTATATCCGGCTTCCACAGCCTCCTTATACATCATCTCCCGCTGCATTGACGCCTCGAGAGTGCTGTCTTTGAGAATCTCGCCGTAAGTCATGCCGTCATTGCCCTCGGCATCCCAGTAACTTGAGCTTGCGCCATAATTTTGCTTATAAAGGTTGTCCATATAATCGCCTGTTGATTCAGACATATATATATCTGTCATCATATCGCTAAGGTATACTTTATCGCCGTTTACCGTAAAAATCAGACGAGGGTGCAGATTTTCCCACAACACCATAGATATTACAAGAAGAAGTAATGCTCCGAGAACCGAGAATATTATTAAATTCTTTTTACCTGCGCTTTGTGCAGGAGTCGTATTCTTTGACTTCTTGTCATTATTTTTAATTGTTTGGTTTGAAACCCTTTTTGCTGAATTCATATAAATCCGTACCTTTCCTTTCTAAACTTACATGCCGGTTATAACGACACCATCATACATTTTACAATAATCTGTTTATAAGTTCAAGTAAATCATTATAAATATTGTACAATAATTCCGCAGTCACTGTGCGCCTCTTCCAAACATAACAACCCAAACCGTTTTGAACATGATTTTTATATCCTGTCCGACCGACCAGTTGTCAATATATTCACAGTCAAGCCTTACGATATCATCAAAGTCAGTGACTGAACTTCGTCCACTGACCTGCCAAAGCCCTGTCATACCCGGTTTAATACTTATTCGTCTTCTGTGAACCGTCTCATACTCAAGAAATTCATCCTCAGTCGGAGGTCTCGTGCCTACAAGGCTCATCTGCCCCCTAAGCACATTGATAAACTGCGGAAGTTCGTCTATGCTGAATTTCCGCATAAATTTTCCTACCCTTGTCACTCTCGGGTCGTCTTTTAATTTAAAAATTTGTCCGTCCATCTGGTTTTCATTTATAAGGTCCGCCTTTTTTTCCTCAGCGTCATTAACCATCGAACGGAACTTATATATCTCAAATCTCCTGCCGCCCTTTCCAATCCTAGTCTGGCGAAAAAGAACCGGGCCCTTCGATTCAAGCTTAATTAAAGGAGCAAAAATCAGCATTGCTATTCCAAACAAAAACAATCCAAAAACCGCCCCTACAATATCCATTGCACGCTTAATTACAACCTGTGCAAAATTATATTCATGCGTCTTAAATGTAACCACCCCGAGTCGTCCCATTTTGTCAAGACGCACGCCTGCCGGAACCGACATGTCGTAATCATCAATATTGATATGTACTGTAACACCCATATCAATCATTTTTTTTATATTTTCTTCAAAATTTTTTTTATCCTGTTTTTTAATTTTAACTAAAACGCTGTCATATATTCCATGCTGCAGGACGTCTAAAAAATCTTCACAACTTCCAACTACCGGTATATCGTCTATACGCTCACCAATCATATTGGTGTCGATAAGGGCAATACCGTCTACCCTGAAATCCCAGTTGTTAGTCTTTTTTATCTTTTTAACAGTGGGAAGAACCATATTGCTTTCCGTTATAAACAGGACTCTTTCACAATATGTGGTATTGCGGAATTTCTTCGTAACCAGATATCTCATAATCCTGTGCACCGAAATCATAATTAATATATCAATAACCACATATACCGCAAAATTAAGTCTGGAATAATCTGAGCTTATCTTTTTAACATATAAATAACAAAGAGATATAACTACTATGTTAAAATGAATCTTAACTGTATTATATACTTCCTTATAAAAACCGTAGTATATGTAATGCTTTGTTCCAGCAAGAAAAATGGTACTGATAAAATAACTCATTATCATAACCCACTTTAAACTGGGCGCTCCAATCGTCGCAACATTATAATGCCAGCTGCCAAATACAATCATATTCGCAATGCCGGCCGATATCGTTAAGACTATTACATCAGCAATTATTACAGTAAGTCCAGAATGTCTGTAATCTTTACCCACATTCATGGCACATCCTCCTGTTAATTTTCTATACCGTCATATTGTTCAGGGTTTCCATATTCTCCATACTTCTCATATTTTCCATAAGAACCATATTTCTTGCCATAATAGCGCTTTTTGTAATATCCTTTGTAATAGCCGCTGTAATAGCCATTTTTACCTGTATCAACTTTATTGAGAATTGCCCCTAAAATTTTACAGTCAGTCATCTCAAGCTGTTTTTTTACATCCTGTGCAAATCTGTAGCTTATAACATTGTTTTCTATAACAATAATAGCGCCGTCACAAACCTTTGTTATTATCGCAGCGTCAATTACCGAGCCAAGGGGAGGCGCGTCTATAATAATATAATCGTACTGTCCGCGAAGCGTATCAATCATCCTGTTAAAATATTTGTTGCCGAGAAGCTCGGTTGGATTAGGCGTAACAGGCCCCGCAAATATTACGCTCATGCCGTCAATGTTAGTTTCACATATCACATCATCAAGCGAAGCCTGACCGGAAAGATAATGCGATAATCCTTTTATCTCATTTTCTCCCGTTATACCATGTCTTCCTATTAGGACTGATTTTCTCAAATCAGCGTCTATAACTATCACTTTTTTGTTATCCTCCGCCAAAGCCTGGGATAATCTGATTGATACCGTACTCTTACCCTCGTTTGGCGTACAGCTTGTAAATAATATAACTTTTACGTCATCCCCGCAAAAGGATAAGTTTGTTCTGAGTGTTTTATAAGCTTCATTAATATTATACTCAAGCTTGTCCAGTTTACCAAATTCAACTTTGTTCACAGTTATTTCCTCCTGTATTGTCTCTTTTATATTATTATTTGAAAGACAAATGCTTATTTTTTAATTAATATGCTAACTTCTTCGTCCCATCATCCTTGACAGCTTACCACCGCGCCGTTTTATATCGTCTTTCCTAATCTGAGCCTCAGAATCTTCACTTACAGGTATCGCGGCAAGTGTGTTGAGCTTAAGATATTTCTCAACATCCTCAGGAGAGTGAATGGTATCATCCATTATATTTACAAATATAACAATACCGACAGCAAGTATAAATCCTACGAAAAATGCAATTATAATATTTCGTTTAGTGTTAGGACTTACAGGATTAGTATTAATATATCCTTTCTCAAATATATTAGGAGCCTTAGGCGTGTCCATTATATGATAAATCCTTTCTATGGAAACCTTAGCAAGCTCGTCTACAATCGCCTTTGCAATTCTTGGGTCGTCATATGTGACGGTCAGATTCAATATTCTTGTGTCAGACGGATTAGATATACTCACACAGCTGCGTAACCCCTCATATGTAAGCTCATCTTCCATTTCAAGGTTTTTTATTACCGTCTCTATAACAGTCCTGCTCTGTATCATCTGAATATAATCGCTTGTAAGCGAATTTCCTATCTGCAGGTCAGACATTGAAACTATAGATTCGTTTGTAAGTACGTATATTGATGACGTTGACGAATATTTTGGGGTTATCATGTAATGCGTAAATAATCCTGAAGCAATTCCAAAAATCATCGCTGTCAGAATTATCATAACAATTTTACTCCTGATAACATACAATATTTCCATTAAATCAATTTCAATTTCATCATTTTGATGTTCCATTTCAGTTCTCCTTTTACCTATTAGTTAATTAATTCAAATAAACTCATTATTATACAGTTTAACGGTGTTCTTGTATAATATTCTGTCTATAATCATTTCAGGCGTCTTTTTTGTCAAGACTTTTACGGCATCTTCCATGCAGGGCGGTCTCCACTCCGTCCTGTGGCAGTCGCTTCCGAGAAAGGATATATATCCCTCCCTGATTGCTTTTCTGCAGAATGACGCTTCAGAATTCAATTTTGGAATAACCGATGATGCATTAATCTGCATACATACACCAAGGTTTTTCACTGCATATAAAAGCTCAAATTTCTTCTGCAGGCAGAAATATCTTTCAATATGTGCAAGAATTGGCCTGTAACCTGCAAGGACAAGCTTCTGCAGTGCAGAATACAGCTCCTTATATCTTATATCCACATTAAACTCGACAAGAACATATTTAGTATTGTTCATCGTAAGCGCCTGTCCGCTTTTAAGTTCTTCGAGCGTTCCATGTCTATAGTATATCTCATTACCAAGTAATAATTCAATACCTGCGTCTCCCACACCGGCGGCCTTTTCCTTTAGAAGTTCATATTGTTCAGTCAGGTAATCACTGTCATATCTTTCCTTGCCTGAACCGTAATGCGGGGTTGCATATATTGTTCTTATTCCCTGATTGTATGCCATCTCAAGCATCTTGACGGACTCGTCCATATTTTTCGAGCCGTCATCTACACCGGGAATAATATGCGCATGTATATCAACATAGCCTTTTTCAGGCATATTTTCTCACCTCATTTCTCAGATTTATACAACACAAAGTGCTGCAAAAAGTATAATTATTTTTTTATATTTTAATATCTTATATTTTTATATATCCTGCTATTATTTTTATATAGCCTGCTTTCTCATATAATATGTCGCCAAAGATACAAGGCTGAACAGCAGTATGCCCGCAAGACACATAAAAATGCCCTGCGAAAAACTTTTATCTATAAATTTACTGACAAAATTGTAATATTCAGTTTTATTATCAGGCAGCATACCCTTCAGGTTAAGCTTCAACAACACTGAAACTGCCTCCGTAACTGCCGACCCTGCAAGAATACCGTAACCAACATACCTAAGTCCGCGGTATTTTCTCGAATGCATAAAAACCGCCATCAGAGAACATATTATAAGCACCGCTGCAGATACGTATATTACCATTTCAAAAATATGGTTATATTTATCATGAAACTCATTGTACAGTTTTGCAAACAAGAAAGTCATATTCGTATCATAAGCCTTTGCTATCTCTGTGACAATTAGCTCCACGGATTTTTTAACTTCGTCAGTTACAACAACACCGGTTTCACCAAGATAGTCGTATATATTGGCTGTAAGCTTATCCCCAAACTGCGACATACCGTCATACTTTTCCGTATTTCCATTTTTTATCTTTTTATCGGCATTAATAGTTATAGCAGTTCTGGTAATTACTTCCTCACTTATCTCTTCCGGCAACCCGGCTAATGACAGTTTATCACTGACGGATTGCATTACCTCGTCAATCTTATTATCAAAATACGTGCTTTCACTTAGAGTCTGCCTAAACAATTTTTCATTGAGCAGGCCGCCCTTAAGCAGCACCGAAAGCAATAATAACGACATACATAAGGCAATAAAAAGTGATATTATGCCGCTGAGAATCATAATACATTTATTTTTTTTCCTGTGTAAGCTCCCCTTACTCATCACCGGCACCTCCAATAACTGGTCCGCTCACCTTATCACAGACAAATATTATTTTCTTTGTCCTGTTGATGTCAGTTTTTCCAAACGGATAACATGTATACAAAACCAACTGCTCCTTATCTGATTTAATATCATAATCTGAACCGCTGACAATACTGATATCGGTTACATTATACTCAAAAACGCCATATTCCGTATTGACTTTTATTTTCATATTTTCATTTATACTTTCAAGGCATCCGAAAAACGTCGTATCGTGCCCTCCGACTAGGACTGTTCCGCCCTGCCCCGGAAAATAAGACGAAACCGACTGTCCCGCGCCTTTCAGCAGGACATTTTCGCTGTCGCCATAATAAAGCGGTGCGTTCAGTCCAACCTCGTCACAGATAATATAACCATACTGACTGTCCACGACAGGCGAAACCCAATTACTTTCATCTATCGTTCCTTCAGTAATATTATTTATCTTTATATCATTATCAGTCTCCGCATCATCATATATACTACCCTGCACAACGGCATACGAAAATTCAGCAAACATCGTATCAGTATATTTAATGCCGACAAGAAAAAATAATGCCAAACTGATAACCGCCGCCAACAATGTCACAATAATCCCTCTTATTATTACTGTCTGCCTGTGTCCCATATGACCTTTACTGAATATATTAAAACGCATGATATAATAACTCCTAACAATATTAATAATACAATAGTGTCCTGAAATGAAAAACCTGTATTCTTTAAAATTCCATCCAGCTTGAGTACCACGTTCCCGTCATCATCCTCAACTGTCAAACTACCGTCGTCATTTTTATTAACTGCAGGCGCGTCCGTTGCGTCGGTTTCATTTTTTTCGCCCGGCTCCTTATCACTGTCTTTATTTGCTTTATCAGAAGAATCATCAGACTTATTTTCATCATTGTCTTTTTTCTGGTCATCTTCTGCCGAGCCGACTTTGACAATGTAACCGGAAACCACGCCCGTCTCAACATTTGAATATATGGCTGATATTGCCGCATCAGCCTGCTCTGATGTGAGGTCCACATCGTCCTGGCTCAGCTTTGCAATAAGCTGGTCTACATAACTCTGTCTGGCAACATATGTCTCACCGTTATACTCAAAGCTGCCTCTTGCAACTGCAATTACACGAGCCTCATTGCCATTGATTCCTCCCTCGGCCGAGGCATAACCGGATAAAGCAATTGTCGCCGCGGCGCATACTGCAAAGCAAATAACTGAACTAAATATTTTTGAAATAACTCTATATTTTTGATTCATATAATTATATACCACCTTAATAAGCTTTACATTGCAACATAATATTACAGTATATCTGTCATCTTCCGGATATTTTTATATTGTTAATAGTATTGCCCACGGCAATAATTAATCCATAATCTGAATTGAAAGTAGTATCATTAACCTTTGCATCAAAATAATATTTGACTCCGGTCTGCAAAAATTCGACAGTCCACAGCGTTTCCTGCGGCGTTCTGTGCACGCATATCGTACCTGCAGAGTTTGTTGCCTTAATCCTCTCCGTCTCCAGTCTCTTTAACAGAGAGAGTACACTGTCATTTCCAGAATAAGTATAACCGTCTATGTCCAGTTTCACTGTCCCCGAATAGTTTTTGTTCAATAGGTAAACGGTTCTGTTATCACCCTGCGTATTCTTTACGACAAAGCTTCCAACCAGAGGAGAATTATCGTCAGGCTTAAGCGAGGCGATATATTCCTGTACTGTAGTAGGAGCCGGTGTGGGAACCGGTGTCTGAGTAGGAACCTCCGTAGGTTTAGGAGTAGGTTTTTCGCCCGGTCCAGACGGTTCCTGTGTATTTTCCGGCGTGTCCGTAGGCGCAGCCGTTTGTCCCGGCGTAGTGCCAGGGGTTATAAATGAATCATCCAAAATCCAGTCCTTAGTCGTATCTATTATATTCTCTCCCGGTTTTACTCCCGGAATATCAGTAGTTATATTCTGAGGGTCGTCCATTACAACTACCGTGATGGATGCAGACACATGCTTTCCTTTTGAATTCACAGCTTTGGATGTCATCCTTACAGTAGTCGTACCCTTTGAAACAGGCCTTACAACCCCGTTTTTGTCTACTGTCGCTACATTGGTATTGTCAGATGAATATACAATATCCTTGTACAAAACTTTGTCAGGCGTTACATTTGCTTTAATCGTGGAAGACTGCCCGGTCTTTAATATAATTGTACCGGCCGACGCAAGCTTTATGCCTCCGGCATATTTGCCGACCTTGACATTACAAACTGATTTACTGAGTTTTTTGCCAACTTTAAGGCTGGCCGTAATTTTTGCTGTTCCAATTTTTTTAGCTTTAATCCTGCCCTTCTTGTTGACCGAAACAACACTTTTCCTTGAACTCTTCCATGAATATTTTTTATTTTTAAATTTGTACGTCTGACCAACATACAAATTAAGTTTCTTTTTTCCTATATTCACCTTGGCCTTAGCGTCGGCACTCTCATAAGAATTCATCAACATTCCGGACAACGTAATGATAAAGCACATTACAACTGCAGTCATACTATATGCTTTTTTCCTATTAATATATGTCCTAAACATAATCTGCACTCTTCCTTTCATTAAGTTTCCCTGTATGGGTAATCCCGTATAAGACTACACAAACAGGGAACAATATTAAATACATTATAACTTATAGAGTATAAATGTGTCAAATTGTTATCTATATTATTACAAAAAAATTTGATTATTTTTTAATATAATTTAAATCCGGTATTATTATAGCATTAATACAAAAAAAGTCAAATTAAGTCTGCTTATGTACTTCGTTCATACTTCCCGTACGATACCCTTGTAAATCCAAGCTTACATATATAAATCCATAAAACTTAAATTTTGTTACTATCTCTTCACGCAGATTTTTTTGCGTCAGCCTTTCCAAATCTTCCGGCAGCACCTCAATCCTAGCGAGCCTGCCGTGAATCCGCACCCTTGCCTGTGAAAAACCTTTGTCAAAAAGAAATTCCTCAGCCCGCTCTACCATCAAAAGCTTCTCTTTTGTAATTTGTTCTCCGTATGCAAACCGTGAAGATAGACATGCAAAAGAGGGCTTCTTCCATACGGACAGCCCCATCTCCTTTAACATACTTCTTATTTCCTTTTTATAAATTCCTGCCTCACGAAGCGGACTCTTAATCCCAAGCTCCGCCACCGCAGCCATTCCGGGGCGGTAGTCGCCCTCATCATCCATATTAGAACCCTCGACGACATATTCAATTCCGCTCTCTCCGGCTATATAGATAATTTGCTTTAATAATTCTCTTTTACACAAATAACATCTGTCAGGAGTGTTTTCACAAAAACCCCGGACAGCGAGTTCATCAAAATCACTGACAATATGACGAATTCCATTTTCTATGCAAAAAGTCTTAGCCTCCTCTAACTCCCTCGCAGGGAGCGAATGGATATTTACAGTGACGGCAACAACATTTTCGCCGAGAACCTCTTTCGCCGCTTTCAACAAAAATGCAGAATCCACCCCTCCTGAAAATGCAACCGCAACGCTTCCCAGAGACTGAAGATATGTCTCCAGATTCCTCATTTTTTCTTCAATGCCGCCTGCAATGCTAATTTTAGTCATATCTTTACTCCCCCGCCGCCTGAGGTAGTGTCAAATGACACCCCTTGTTTTCTTTATAATTCCTTTATTTCAAAGGG
>CAOKVX010000015.1 GCA_948472945.1 uncultured Clostridia bacterium | reverse complement strand
TGGCTTTCTCGCAGCACAGCGAAAGAGAGTCGAAAGCCCGTGAGCGAGGAAGCCTTTGGCTTTCTCGCAGCACAGCGAAAGAGAGTCGAAAGCCCGTGAGCGAGGAAGCCTCTGGCTTTCTCGCGGCACTGCGGGACATATGCATCCGGCAGGAATGGAGAACTCGTTCTGTCGGAAAAATAATGGGAGGGTGTGTATTTTGTGTATAACATATTAATTGTAGAGGATGACGAGGCTATAGCAAACCTTTTATATATGGATTTGAGCGACGAGGGATTTATCTGTAAGATTGCGCATGACGGAAAAATAGCAGCCGACATATTGGAAGAAAACAGTACTTGGGATATTGTGCTTCTTGATATAATGCTGCCTGAGATTAACGGATATGAGCTTCTTGACTACATAAAAACTATGGATATACCCGTTATATTTGTTAGTGCAAAGGGGTCTATAAAAGACCGTATATATGGACTTAAACTTGGAGCCGACGATTATATAGTTAAACCTTTTCACAGCGGTGAGGTAGTTGCGAGGATTGAGGCTGTGCTTAGAAGATGCGGAAATACTGAGGGCAGAATAGAGTTTGCGGATGTTGTAATTGAAACTGAATCAAGACGCGTAATGCAGAATGATAAAGAAATTGAGCTTACTGTCAAGGAATATGACCTGTTAATTGAGCTGATTAACAATAAAAATATTGCGCAGTACAGGGACAAACTGTATGAGAAAGTTTGGAAAGAACCGTATATGGGAGATACGAGAACGCTTGATACGCATATTCAGAGGCTGAGAAAAAAGCTTGGATGGGAGAAATATATAAAAACGGTATTCCGTATAGGTTACCGGCTGGAGGAGTAGTTTATGAAATTCGGAGCAAAGATATATACAGGTATTGTGCTTGTGTTCAGTACTGTTTTTTTGCTTGGAGGATATATGCTCATAAGCTATAATTATGAGAAAGCAATTGATAAAGAAATAAAGGCGGCTATTGAACTGTACAGGTATAACCAATTTGTTTTACAGACTAGCTTTATGAATGGAGATAATAAACAGGATTTTGATGAAGAATTATCGATGAACAGCAGGCTTATGATGCACAAAAAAGATATAGTAAACAACATGAATGGCAAGGTTGCGATACTGGATTCCAATAAGAATACATTGTACAGTTTATTTGGGGGCAGTAATAATTTTAATGAGCTTCTTGAGGATTTGGATGGAATGATGGTGTCGCACTGTATTAAGCGTGTCAACGACAGGGATTATATGCTTGTAGGCGGGCATATAACATTTGAAAATGCTCCGGCTTTCAATGAATCGGTGTATCTTGTAACGGGAGTCTCTATAGAGGATGTGCTTGACGGACAGAGAAATATTAAAGAGAAATTTTTTGCTGTATATTTTACCGGCTCGTTTATTTTTATGGTGCTTGTATTCGGTTTTTCTTATTATCTCACACGTCCGATAAACAGGCTTATGCAGGCGACAAAGAGGATTGCCGATGGGAATTATGGAGAATGTATTGCAATAAGTAGCCGCGACGAGATAGGACAGCTCGCTAATAATTTCAATAAAATGTCTGCGGCAATAGCAGATACTATAAAGGAACTTGAAGATTTGGTGAGACAGAAAGAAGATTTTGTCTCAAATTTTGCACATGAATTAAAAACCCCGCTCACATCAATAATAGGATATTCAAACAGGATATACAAAAAGGACATGCCTAGGGAGGAGCAGAAGAAAGCGGCCTGGTATATTTGGAATGAGGGCATGCGTCTTGAGGCGCTGTCACAGAAGCTTATGGAGATTACATTTTTAAAGCATCAGGAGTTCATGCTTTTAAAAATCAGAGCTGATGAAATGCTGCGCGAACTTACGTCGGAGCTGGATTATATAGCGCATGAGAACAACATTGTGCTTACATGCGAGGCTGACGAGGCATATATTAAAGCGGAATATGATTTGTTTAAAACATTGTTTCTGAATATTGTAGACAATGCTGTGAAAGCCGGGGCGAAAAATATCAGGGTCAGCGGGGTTTACCGTAATGAAGATGAAACATATAATGTGCGCGTCGAGGACGACGGATTCGGAATACCTGAAAGTGAACTTAGAAAAATAACAGAGGCGTTTTATATGGTTGACAAGTCTCGGGCCAGAAAGCTTCACGGTGCCGGAATAGGTCTTTATCTCGCAAAAAAGATTACTGAAATTCATGAGGCGGACCTGACGTTTGAAAGCGATGGATATTCAGGAACTTGCGTAAATATTAAGTTTAAATGCTATGGAGATGACGGGGATGAATAGAAATAGATTTCGTACTATTATAATCGTATTTGTATCAATGCTTATTATAACCGGCGCAGGCATGTTTACAAGCATTCTTTTAGATAATATGGAGAAGAATCTGCTCAATCAAACAGGAAAGACGCTTGTAAGGCAGGCAGGAATCAGACAATCATCAGGTGAGGACGATAGTGGAACTGTTACCGATTACACCGGAGAAGTGAAATTATCAATGAGTGACAGATATAAAATACTATGTTCATGGGCTGATGCTGACAAATCGATTTTGCATGAACCTATGAATTATCAGCTTAAAAAAACACAGGCAATATCGATAGGTAAGAAATGGGTTCAAAAATTAATAAAGAAAAATTATATTTTGCTTGACAGTCATGAAAATGATGAGCTGACCGTAGAGTATGCCGATTTGTCCACAGTATACTATTCTATAGAGGTCGAGGAAGAAGAACTTTTGAGCATGTGGAATATATCTTATGCATATGGTGAGGAAAACAGAATTATTGTCACTATACATGCGATGACAGGCGAGGTATGGAGGACGCTTGCGACAACATATACGTCAAAAGAAAAATGGCAGAAAGATGAATATGAAGATATTATACGCGATTCTTATGATTATATTTTTAGCGATGATGAAAAGTCAACTGACAGTTTTGAAGAAAGGAAAACGAATTCTTCAATCAGTATTTCCGAAGACACAGAGTATGCACAGCTAGAAAGAGAAAAAAACTATGATATAATGAAAAGTTCCGGAAATATTGACATATCAAAGTCCGGCAGCTGGTTAATAACGGAATATGAAAATGAATACTATAGTATGTTAGACATTTTTTCAGAAGATAAAAAAGCTAAAAATGGAGGAGACGATATATATTATATGCAGACATTATTAATGGAACATAACGAGGGATATGACATAGGATTTAGACTGTCAAAGGCCGAGCAGTTTTATGATAACAGATATTTTGTCGGTTTTGAAATGTTAATGCTGCCTTCATTTTTGTCAAACGAGATAGTTGAAGGTTTTAATGTTTATTCGCCTATTTATGACAAATAAACCTAAAATAGACATGTAATGCTTTGCTGATATTCACATCGGATATAGCGCAATATTCAATATAGGTATTTGCAAATATAAGTACAAGGGTATAAAATATTTCAAAGCAAATGTATGTTAGTATTAATTTTAATTTAAATAATTACGGGGGATGATTGTGATGAGAAAATCTATAAAGGACAGGCAGTTTGACGAGGAAAGAGCTTTATATAACCTTAAAAATGCAGATGTGTCAGACTGTATTTTTGCCGGGGAGGCTGACGGAGAGTCCGTATTGAAAGAAGCAAGGGACATCAACCTTAAAAATTGTAATTTTTCATTAAGATACCCGCTTTGGCATGTAGAGGGATTCACTGCCGATAATATTAACTTTGACGAGCTTACGCGAGCCGCTATATGGTACTCGAATCACGGCGTAATTAAAAATTCCGTACTCGGAGGTATAAAGGCTGTCAGGGAGTGCTCGGATATATCGCTAAAAAATTGTAAGATTAACTCTCAGGAATTTGGATGGAAATCAAACGGTATAAGTCTTTTGGACACGGAAATCACTTCCGAATACCTGTTTTTTGACAGCAGCGACGTAACGCTTAAAAATGTAAAGATGAAAGGAAAGTATTCGTTTCAGTATATGGAGAATCTTGATATATCGGACAGTGAGCTGGACACGAAAGATGCGTTTTGGCACAGCAAAAACGTGACAGTGAGAAACAGCATTGTAAAAGGCGAGTATCTCGGATGGTTTTCAGACGGACTTACTCTGATTGACTGCAAAATTATCGGAACACAGCCGCTTTGTTATTGTACAGACCTGAAATTAGTTAACTGTACAATGGAAGATACTGACCTTGCGTTTGAATACTCGGATGTTGAAGCAGATATACGAGGTCATATAATATCTGTAAAAAATCCAAAGTCAGGCTCTATTACGGCCGACAGCGTCGGAGAAATAATTACTGAGGACCCGGTTATGGAATGTACCGGAAAGGTAGTGATCAGGGGAGGCGGAAATGTATATGATTTCAAGGCTTCTGAATGCGTGGGAAAATAATATTTTAGTCTGCATGTTTTTCAACCTACGGTTGGAAAGCAGCGTCTTAACAGATTATTGTTAAACAGAATGACGAATAATAACGCTTCACAAAAACAAGAACCTTTTATTTTTGGCGAGGGGAGTTGTGCAAATATATATTCAATCATCACTGACGAGGATATAAAGAATTATATTAAAAAGATTTAATAATGATGAGTTTTAATAAATCCCGAAACATATTTACAACATAACACCGGAGCTGGCAGTGCTCCGGTGTTTATTAATAAATTTAAAATTTTATATTTATTAATAAAGCGAAGTATGTTAAAATTAAAGATGTTATTTAATATATTTTATATTTTAAACCGTGTGTTTTAGACGACATTATTGTGTAAAAATATGCGGATGAAATTGAGGCACAAAAGGCACAAAAGAAACAGCTTAGGGAAATTTATGGGGGATGTTATATATAGTGAAAGCAAACGGTCTTTCGGGTAAGGCTAAGTGGTCGGTTAATAATAAAAACCGTGCTAAAATATTTAAATCAGGTAAATTTAAAGCGCTGAAAAAAGGTGCTGTGAAATTAACGGTTAAGATTAATAAATGTAAGAGTTCCATTAGGATTAATATTGTTTAAATGTATAGAAGGTTTCGGATAAATATTTCAGAGGATAGCGATATGAATTATAATTTTTTTGGATGGGAAAGCGCCGACGTTCCCGCAGTTACAGATAAGTATGAGGATATCAACACTCCGAGGGAATTGTATGACGCGTTATCTTCCATATGGTGCGAGAAGACATGCGCTCCGAGGATGAGAAAAGATTGGACACCGGAAAACAAAACACTCGGACAGTGCTCTATTACAGCTTTTCTTGCTCAGGATATTTTTGGCGGAAAGGTTTATGGAATTTTAAGGCCTGGAGGAAATTACCATTGCTATAACGTAATCGGTGACTGCGTATTTGATTTGACAAGCGAGCAGTTCGGGGATGAGGTTTTGTCATATGAGAACAACGAGGAACAGTTTCGGGAAGTTCATTTTGCAAAAGAAGAAAAACTGCAGAGGTATGAATATCTCAAGGAAAAACTGAAAGGGCTGTATTAAAGAATTTTTTACTGAGCACATATTCCCAGGTATCCGGGAGCTTTTTGTATATTTCCTTTTGGTAATATTCCTCCCAAAATGCCGGAATAATAATATAGGAGTAATTATATGTGTGATTTATTCAATAAGGCAAAACAGGAAATAGAACATTTATGGAATGATGTGCCGGAAGGCAAACATATAAAAACAGGAGATATACGCAGATTGTCAGCGAAGCTTTATAGGATAATTCCGGATAGAGATATCAATAGCGTTTTATCTATATGTGAAGATTTTTTGGAAGAACATAATTGGGAGATGGGTGTTATTGCATTTGATTGGGCTTTTCGGATGAAAGAAAATTACAATGCGGACACCTACCAGATTTTTTATGGCTGGCTGAAAAAGTATGTCAGGGGCTGGGGAGATTGTGACGATTTCTGTACGCACGCGTTTGGCGAGCTTTTAAGGCAGGACAAATCTTTGTTTAAGAAAGTCCGCGAGTGGACAAATGACAGAGACTTCTGGGTTCGCAGGGCGTCCGCCGTAATATTGATTCCCGCTATCCTTCATAACGATTATGAAGGTTTGAAGCCGTTAGAGATAGCGGACAGGCTTATAAGTGACGAACATGATTTAGTTCAAAAAGGATACGGGTGGATGCTGAAATCACTATCACAGACAGACCGTTCTGCCGTAGAGAAATACTTGATTGATAAACACTCTGTAATGCCAAGGGTGGCATATAGATATGCACTGGAGAAATTTGATAAGGAGACAAGAAAAAAGCTAATGGCTTTATAAAAAAGCGGTGCAGCTATTGTAAGCTGCAGGCAGCGGACAACGGTCAAGGCTGAAATAAACGGGAGTGTGTCCGGCCTTGACCGTTGACGGTACCGACTGGCTTTGCTGGTTATTGTATATAAATTTCTGAAACAGTATTTTTAACGCCGTTAATTTGCAATCTGACCTGAACCTTTCCATTCTCAAATTCATTTATATGTACAGGGAAGTACGGTTACAGAGGTTTCAACGGATGCGGAAACTACTAGAGAGGCTGTAACAGAAGATGCAACTGTATCAGGTAAAATGATGCTTATGTATAGTGGTTTCCATGAAATTTCGGATATTATAAATGGACTTACGATATGGATGGAGATGTTGAACATATTTATGTAGTGGCACGCTCGTTTTTGGACCAGAATTTGTATGTGAAGGAAAATTACATAAAAGATAAAACGGTCATAGAAAGTGTTTGCTTTAAACAAAGTTCAGAAAATACATTTATGAAGAAGCTTTTATAGATATATTTAAGGAAATGCTAGAATGCAAAGATGTTGTGAAAATTGATGATGATAGACTGATGATGTACAGAGGGGAGGGAATTGATGTTTATATAAGGTATGATAAAGACTGTGTCGGTGAATATTGCGGAAGCATACTATGTATTGAGGTTGGGTATATGTACTATAACCATCAAGAAAAATATATAACTTTGATTAGTGAAGAAATCTAAAAAAGTTAGAAGAATATAATATATTGCAAGAATAGAAAAGGCAAAGGTGGTGTCGCCCTTTGAACCGCTCTCCGTCAAGTAGATAATTGGGACTGTCACAGAGTTTGTGCAAACCTCTAAACTGGTGTAAGATGTAATTACCGGTTTGGAGGCTTTAATTGCTTTGGGAATTTTTAATAAGTTGTCTGAAAAGGATCAAATATAATATAGTCCTGATGTTTTTCATAATGTGAAGGATAGGATTTTATATATTGTAATGAAAAAAATCTGGTTTGAAGAAGCATGGGAGGATTACCTATATTGGCAGTCGCAGGATAAAAAAACACTAAAACGAATCAATGCACTTTTAAAAGATACGGAAAGAGTCCGTTTGAAGGAATTGGAAAGCCTGAACCGCTGAAAGGTGAGTTGAGTGGTTTTTGGAGCAGGCAGATTGATGAAACCAATAGGTTTGTCTATCGAGTTGAAAATGGTGTATTAGAGATTTTGTCCTGCCGTGGACATTATGATGATTAACTAAGACTGAATATGTCAGGACTTCTCTTTTGAGAACAAAAACGGTTACATAATCTACATCAAATTCCACATAATTTACATATTAATGGTGTTGATATATGCGGAAAAGTAGATGTAGCGAAATGTGTAAAAAGAGAATATCAAATTGATGTTACAATAAGAGTGAATTGGAGGATATTATGGCGAACAAAAACTTACACAACAAGAGATGCTCTCTTTAATGAACAAATAAGTCCATTATCCGTTATAACTATATGACGGAAAGAGGGCTTATTTTAGTTCCTTAATAAGTTGATAAATACAGAACACGCTTTTGTTGAAAACGTCTGTATGAGGCGTATACAGCGTTACAGGAGCAGCGAATGGGTTGGGGGCGTATGCATCTCTATACTCTAATCAAAAGTTTGCTATGGAATATGATTATACAGAATCAATTTGCCATGATATGATTAATCATATTAATCAGTTCCAGGATTGTTATGAGATTGGAATAGTAGAAAAAGGAGAGAAGAAAATAGTATTTGAAAACCGTATGAACTGGCTGTAACTGCGAAGAGGTTTGGGTTGTTAAAATATTATTATTTAAAGTATTTGAAGTCACAGGTTGGATGTAGTATACTGTCATTAAAATTACGGAATTAGTGTACTGCAAAAAGGAGAAGCTGCCATGCCGGTATTTGATTTTAAAAATGAACCTGTTGACAAAAAAGATACGGAGTGTACTTATACGTCGTTTCACTCATATGAAAATGAGGCCACGCCGGAAAAGCCTATCATGGTTTTGGATAACAGCCGTGTGAAGTGGAAACACCACTCGACGGGTATTTTTACTAACCCTGTTAAGAGGACGTCGTTTGAGTTTGATGAGGAGAACGGAACCGTAAGTGCCGACATACTGAGAATAGACTCAAGATTTATTAGTCTTCTGAAATGGCTCGGGGAGAATCATATTAGGATTAGGCTTTCAGGACAAAATACTGAGGAAGGGTACGCCGTATATAAGATTCGTGAACAGGCGTACGGAGGCGGGACTAAGCTTTCGTCAGAGGACGGTTTCCTACAGTTTATGATAGAGAGGCTTCTTTCCGGTAATCCGCCCGCGACGGACGAGATTGACGAGGAGGCCGAGGAGAGCGCGGACGACATGAAGATAACCAGCATACAGACCATTACTGATTTTATCGCCTGCGCTGGAAGAACTTTGCCTGACAACATACAATTGTGGGCGAGAAGAAATCTTGCGGTGGCAAAGTCGCACGAGGTATCGCCTGAGGAGAGGAGACATGCCCAGCGCGCGCTTTCAATAATGCTGAACGTCAAATGGAAAAATAATTATTTTGAGTCGATTGACCCTGTGAAATCAAGGCAGATACTTGACGAGGAATTGTACGGCATGGAGAGTGTCAAGCAGAGGATAATAGAGACGATTATACAGATTAACAGAACACACACTCTGCCGGCATACGGACTTTTGCTCGCGGGTCCGGCGGGAACCGGAAAGTCGCAGGTCGCCTATGCGGTTGCGCGTATATTGAGGCTGCCGTGGACAACGCTTGACATGAGCTCGATAAACGACCCTGAACAGCTCACGGGCAGTTCAAGGGTGTATGCAAACGCAAAACCCGGAATTATTATGGAGGCTTTTGCGGCGGCGGGTGAATCAAATCTAGTATTTATTATAAATGAGCTGGATAAGGCGAATGCGGGAAAAGGAAACGGAAACCCTGCGGACGTTTTGCTTACGTTGCTCGACAACCTTGGATTCACTGATAATTATATGGAATGTATGGTTCCTACAGTTGGAGTATATCCGATTGCGACTGCAAACGATAAGAGTAAGATTAGCGCGCCTCTTATGTCGAGGTTTGCCGTGATAGATATACCGGATTACTCCGCTGAAGAGAAAAAAACTATATTTTCAAGATTTGTATTCCCTAAAATCCTTAAGCGCATGGGAATGGAGCAAAACGAGTGTATTGTAACTCTTGAAGGCGTGTCTGCCATTGTAAGCAGATATTCAAACACAACCGGAATCAGAGACCTTGAGCAGGCTGCGGAGCATATAGCGGCGAACGCTCTTTACCGTATAGAAGTGGACAATGCAAAAAAAGTGGTCTATGACGCCGATATGGTTAAAAGTCTGCTTGGTTAGGGTTTGGAGTATAGAATTTTGACAGGTTGACAGTAATTATTTTTTCCCGTATTATAAGGGTTGACATTTAATGCTCATAATTTTTATAAGAGTGGGGAAAATAAGATTATTATGGAATTAATAAAAGAGTTTATAAAGAAAAAAGGATTTGGAATACTAATCTGTATTTGTATTTCTGTTCCATCATGGTTTGCGGGAAAACAGTTTCCGATTGTCGGGGGGGCCGTCATTGCCATACTGGCCGGTATGATAATTAATATTTTTATTAAGAATGGTAAAACCCGGTTTGAGGAAGGAATTAAGTTTACCTCAAAAAAAGTATTGCAGTGGGCTGTTATACTTCTCGGTTTTGGTATGAATCTGAATGTGATTGTCAAGACAGGACAGCAGTCGCTTCCTATCATTATAACTACTATAGGAACGTCGCTTATTATTGCGTTTGCATTGTGCAAGATGCTTAACATACCGGGAAAAATATCAACGCTTGTCGGAGTGGGTTCTTCAATTTGCGGAGGTTCTGCAATAGCGGCGACGGCTCCGGTAATCGACGCCGACGACGAGGAAGTGGCTCAGGCAATATCGGTAATATTCTTTTTTAACGTGCTTGCCGCCCTTATATTTCCTACAATGGGAAAGCTTCTTGGATTTGATACGGTGTCGGGAGAGGCTTTCGGAATATTTGCGGGAACAGCAGTCAATGACACGTCATCAGTCACTGCAGCGGCTTCAACATGGGACAACATGTGGAATCTTGGAAGCGCTACGCTCGATATTGCCGTTACGGTTAAGCTTACCAGAACGCTTGCTATTATACCGATAACACTCATACTTGCATTTATGCGTACAAGAAAGGAGAAGAAACAGGGTGCGGACGGAAACAGGGTAAGCCTTAAAAAGATATTCCCATTTTTTATCCTATACTTTGTTGCCGCGTCCGTGATTACTACTATTGCTCTTTCATACGGTGCAGACCCATCCGTGTTCTCACCAATCAAGGAGCTCAGCAAATTTTTTATTGTGCTTGCGATGGCCGCAATTGGTCTTAACACAGATATAGTAAAACTAATTAGGACCGGAGGAAATCCGCTTGTAATGGGGCTTTGCTGTTGGATAGGAATAACGGCAGTAGGTCTTTTGATGCAACATTTGCAAGGAATTTGGTAATACCGGAGGTGTTTTATGAAGCAATTTAATGTGACGGGCATGAGCTGTGCGGCGTGCAGCTCACGCATTGAGAAAGCGGTTTCTAAAGTACCCGGAGTAGAGTCCTGTTCGGTCAGTCTTCTGACTAATTCTATGGGGGTAGAAGGCGGGGCTTCGTCTGCTGATGTGATAAGCGCTGTTGAGGAGGCGGGATACGGTGCGGCCCTTAAAGGTGATGTCGGTGAAAAAGATAAACAAACTGCTTTGGATGATACGCTAAAGGACACAGAGACGCCTGTTTTGCGCAAAAGATTGATTGCATCTTTGATTTTTCTTATATTTCTCATGTATATCTCAATGGGCCATATGATGTGGAACTTTCCTATGCCTGCATGGTTTCATGAAAATCATGTTGCTACGGGACTTCTGCAGCTTATGCTTACATCTGTAGTCATGGTAATTAACCAAAAGTTTTTTATTAATGGTTTTAAAGGTCTGATGAATCGCTCTCCAAATATGGACACACTTGTTGCGCTCGGTTCTGCGGCTTCTTATTTGTGGAGCGTGTACGTATTGTTTTTGATGAGTGCCGCCGCCGCTAATGGTGAAAACGAGCTTGCGATGAGGTACATGCATGATTTGTACTTTGAGTCGGCTGCGATGATACTAGCACTAATTACGCTTGGAAAGATGCTTGAGGCATATTCTAAAGGAAAGACTACGGACGCACTCAAAAGCCTTATGAAGCTTGCTCCAAAGACTGCCAATATAATATCAGACGGTGTGGAGACAAAGGTTGATATAGAAAAGGTAAAAGCAGGTGATATATATGTAGTCCGACCTGGAGAGAATATTCCGGTCGACGGTATTGTAATTGAGGGCAGCAGCGCGGTAAATGAGGCCGCACTCACAGGCGAGAGCGTTCCTGCAGACAAAGCAGCGGGCGATAAGGTGTACGCCGCAACAATCAACCAGTCGGGATTCATAAAATGTGAGGCAGTGCATGTTGGAGAAGATACAACGCTGTCGCATATAATAAAAATGGTGAGTGACGCGGCTGCGACAAAGGCTCCGGTGGCAAAAATTGCCGATAAGGTGTCCGGCGTATTTGTCCCAATTGTTATAGCTTTGGCAGCTATCACTACAATTATATGGCTCGTGGCGGGGGCGGAAGCCGGTTATGCGCTCGCAAGGGGAATATCGGTTCTCGTTATAAGCTGCCCATGCGCACTCGGCCTTGCGACTCCGGTTGCGATAATGGTAGGCAACGGCGTAGGGGCGAGAAACGGCATTCTTTTTAAAAATTCAACGGCGCTTGAGCGTACAGGTAAAGCGGATATCGTCGTTCTTGACAAGACCGGAACCATTACAAAGGGAGAGCCTGTTGTCACTGATATTATTACTTCCGAAACATTTGATGAGGAAACTCTTTTAAAGACTGCCGCATCAGTTGAAAGTTTGAGCGAGCATCCGCTTGCAAAGGCGGTAGTAATAAAGGCTAGGGAGATGGGGCTTGAACTTTACGATATAGCCGGTTTTAACAGTCTCACCGGAAACGGAGTTGAGGGGTATATTGGTGATGATAAGATTACCGGCGGCAGCATAAAATATATTAGCTCTATTATTGATATTGATAAAAAATATAATATAATAATAGATGGTCTTACAGAACAGGGAAAGACGCCTCTGTTATTTGTAAGGGGAAAAGTATTTGCCGGTATAATTGCAGTTGCCGATACTCTTAAGGAGGACAGCGCCGAGGCAGTAGGCAGGATTAAGGCAATGGGCCTTAAGGTTGTAATGCTTACCGGAGACAATGAGAAAACTGCAAAGGCAATCGGAAAGCAGGCGGGCGTTGACAAGGTAATTGCGGAAGTTCTTCCTGACGGGAAAGAAAGCAATATAAGAAAATTATCAGAGCATGGAAGCGTTATTATGGTCGGCGACGGAATTAACGACGCGCCGGCGCTTACCAGGGCTGATATTGGAATAGCGATAGGGGCGGGAACCGACGTGGCTATAGACGCTGCCGATGTTGTGCTTATGAAAAACACCCTAATTGATGTGCCGGCGGCGATACAGCTTAGCAGGGCGTCACTGCGCAATATACATGAAAATCTGTTTTGGGCATTTATATATAATGTGATTGGAATTCCGCTTGCTGCAGGAGTATTCGTACATTTCGGGCTCACGCTTACGCCTATGTTTGGTGCGGCGGCAATGAGTCTTTCAAGTTTCTGTGTGGTATCAAACGCGCTGAGGCTTAACATGTGCAAACTATATGACGTATCTAAGTATAAATCAAGGAAAAGGCACGTAAAAGATCAGGCGGCCGATGAAGAACATAATAATTATAGCGATAACAGTTACTCGCACAGTAATCAGACAATTTATATTAAAGGTCGCAGCGCTTTAAAAGATGATAATGATGCGTGTAAAGATAATAAAAATATAGAAAAAGATATTGTTAAAATGAAAGGAGATAAAAAGAATATGAAAAAGACAATGGTAATTGAGGGAATGATGTGCGGACACTGTGAGGCAAGCGTAAAAAAAGCTTTGGAACAAATTGACGGCGTTGAGAGCGCCGAGGTCAGCCATGAGACCGGAAAGGCGGTTGTAAGCTGTTCGGATGAGATGGAAAACGACGTTTTAAAGGCGGCGGTTGAGGCGCTGGATTACAAAGTTGTATCTATAGACTAATTCTGCGTGTCATTTGACTATAAGCTGTATTTACAAAGTAAACGGGGTAGCTTAAATGAGTTTGTATCTTGAGATTTTTTTAATAGGCGTTGGGCTTGCAATGGATGCGTTTGCGGTCTCTGTGTGTAAAGGGCTTGCCATGCGGAAAGTCCGTAAAAAGGACGTGTTTGTGATTGGAGTCTTCTTTGGAGGGTTTCAGGCATTAATGCCTTTTATTGGATGGATTTTGGGAACAAGGTTTGAGCAATATATAGTTGAGTTTGACCACTGGCTTGCATTCATTCTTCTAAGCCTGATTGGCGGAAAGATGATATATGAGGTTGTAAAGGAAAAAGATGATGAGACGGGAAATGAAAAGATGGATATGCCTTTGGATATAAAAGAGTTGTTTATACTGGCGATAGCAACCAGCATTGATGCGCTCGCCGTCGGAATTACATTTGCATTTCTCTCATATCCGCTCGTGCAGTCCGTGGCTATTATCGGAATAACCACATTTTTTATTTCTGTGGCCGGTGTTTTCGTAGGGAATATATTTGGAAATAAATTTAAGAAAAAAGCGGGATTTGCAGGCGGAGTTATTTTAATTTTAATCGGGCTAAAGATATTGCTTGAACATTTGGATATAATTAAAATTTGAACATCAAAACTTCCCCTTTCAGAATTGAGTTTCTAGTGTAAATATACAATAATTGCAGCATAAAATTTTGATGACAGGGGATGATGTATTGAGAGAATACAAGTGGCCTTATCCATGTATTGATAAAAAAGAATTTCTAACGCAAATTGTTTTGGTTGAAAGTATTTTGCAGAAATATGGAGCAGAATATATAGGGAATTATTGTGAAGAAAGTACTTGGCTCTTGAATGATGGTTCTCACTCTTATGAGAAAACACAACAACATATTTGGAAAAAGGAAAACGAGTATATACGAGTAGACAGAGTATATTTTTCGGATAAACCTTTCCTCGTATTGGAGTTTTCGGAAGACAGAGATGGTCCATATGAAGATTCAGACCCATTTCCATATGACTTGTCTGATTATGAAATAGAACAGGAAATCAGATATATTTTTGGTATAGAAGCTTTGTGACAAATGAAGTATTTGGTACACTTGTATGAAAGGTTAGTTAATATATTAGGGAGACGATTATGCGAAAGATACAGAGAATTGCCATTGATGCAATGATGGTTGCAGTTCTGGTAATTTTGGGAATGATTAAAATACCTTCGTTTATTCCCGGCGCTGAGTTTCAACTGTCGGCGCCTTTTGCCGTGCTTCTTGCAGCTCAGGCGGGATTTGGAAGATATATGGGAATAGGTGTGTGTTCAAGTGTGGTTCAGCTGGCGCTTGGAACCCATACGATTTGGAACGTCGTAATTTCTATGGTGTTCAGGATAGCGGCCGGGCTTACTGTTACATATTTTCCTTTTAAGAAGACGGGACTTGTTATTGCCGGGCCGCTTGGAACGCTGACTGCGAGAATAGTGCTTGCGGTTATGCTTGGAGTTTCGGCTTGGCCTCTCATAGCGGCGGCTGTTCCGGGAATGATATTTACCGCTGTTTTGGTTGTATTGTGCCGCCCGGCATCGGAGATTATAAGAAAGCAGGTCGGATAGATGATTATTTGATTCAATGAAACACGCGCGTTCGCTACGTGAATCCGTGTGCGGACGTGTTTGGATAGTTTTATTTGATTCAAATAATCATTAGATTTTTGGAAGAGGTTTTGTTATGGATGATATGTACAGTGTAAAGATGAGGGCTAATAAGAGCTGTGACGGAAAGTCTATGCATATATCCGGAGCCGAAAGGATTATAGAAAAGGGTGATATTGACACATGCTGCGGAATGCTGTTAAGGCGTGCGCTGCACCACTCGAAAGGCGAACCGGATTTTATTAATATAAAAGTAGAAAAGATAAATGAAAATGAAATTAAATACACAGATGCGCTCCCTGTGACTACATATGAGGTAGCTTCTCCTGAAGAAGGTTTTTTGAAGCTGGAGGAGCTGATGGCAGAGGCCGGTATTGGCGGGGCGTCAAAGATTGCAGGTATGATTAAGAACACATATGGTATGAGGGGCGCTATGATTCTGGATATCAGAACGCTTGAAAGGCTTGAGCCGGACAGGGACAGGGGCGTAAGAGTCACATATATGGATAGCTGCGGCGTGGAAACCGGTAATGAGACTAAAAAAAACCATTTCCGGGAGGCGCTTGTCCTCGCGACAAAGGTTGCAGCGTGCCCTAATATAGTCGGCGAGCTCTGCATTTCGGACGACCCTGATTATGTGACCGGATATTTTGCGTCTCGAAAGACCGGCTACTGCAGAATTACCAAACTTAAGGAGATGGGTGATCCGTGCGGCGGAAGACTCTTTCTGTATGACGGAGTAAAGTCTGAAGTAGATGAATGTATCGAATTTCTTGAAAAACAAAAGGTATTGGTAAGGATGGGTTAATTAATTTGGACAAGATAGACAGATATGCTGACGAGCTTAAACGCATGAGAGATGAAAGCCTGTACCGAACGATGAATGTAATAGAATCCGCGCAGAGCAGTAATATAACAATAGACGGAAAAGACTATGTATTGTTTGCGTCAAACAGTTATCTCGACCTGTGCAATGACGATTATGTAAAGGAATGTGCGCAGAGGGCTCTTAATATGTATGGGACAGGCTCCGGGGGCTCAAGGCTGACTACGGGAACGACCGCGCTTCACGACGAGCTTGAAAGGCGGCTTGCCTTGTTAAAAAAAAGAGAAAGCGCTATTGTATTCGATACGGGATATATGACAAATGTCGGCGTGATATCTTCAATTACATCAGAAGGCGATATAATATTCAGCGATGAGCTTAACCATGCAAGTATAATAGACGGCTGCAGGCTGTCGAAAGCGGAGCTTGTTATATACAGACACAATGATATGGAAGACCTTGAAGAAAAACTTAGATTATACAGGGGAAAGCACGGACTGATAGTCAGCGACGGGGTGTTCAGCATGGACGGCGATATAGTAAACCTTCCGCGGCTTGTCAGGCTTGCCGACGAGTATGGAAAACTATCTATGATAGACGAGGCCCATGCCACAGGGGTTCTCGGATCTAACGGTCTGGGAACAGAGGAGTATTACGGAATTGAGGGCGCTGCAGATATCGTTATGGGTACTCTCAGCAAGGCGGTGGGAAGTGAGGGAGGATTTGTGTGTGCAGATAACACGATAGTCAGTTATCTTCGCAACAAGGCCAGAAGTTTTATATTTTCAACCTCGCTGTCACCTGTAACGATTGCATCCGCAATTGCGGGGTTAGATTGTATAACAGCAGAGAGAGTGGCGGCGCTCAGGGACAATGTGAGATATTTATGTGACAGATTAAATGAGGCGGGGGTAAATGTTAAATCCGACTCAGCGATAATTCCGGTTATAATCGGAGATGAACAAAAAGCGCTTGACATCTCGGCGGAGCTTATGAAACAGGGTTATTATGTATCGGCAATCAGATATCCGACGGTAAAGAAAAACAGCGCGAGACTTAGAATAACGCTGATGTCGTCGCATACCAAAGAGGAGATTAGAGGATTGGCTGATTTGATAGGGAGATATTGTAAATGACTGTAAGAGAATATGCGGATTACGTAATTGAGGGAAACGATATAACGAAAGAAGACGCGCTGCTTTTAGCGGAAGCTGACATAGATGAGCTCGCCTTTGAGGCTGACAGGCTAAGGAAACATTTCTGCGGCAGTACATTTGATATGTGTACAATTATAAATGCAAAGAGCGGTAAATGTTCTGAGAATTGTAAATACTGCGCCCAGTCGTCACACTATACTACAAAGGCAGAAGAATATCCGCTTCTTTCTGTCAGCGATATCGTCAGCGAGGCGACACACAATGAAAAACAGGGAGTACTCAGGTTTTCGATAGTTACTTCCGGAAAGAAGCTTTCCGGCCCGGAGGTCGACAGCGTGTGCGAGAGCGTCAGGGCGATTAAGAAAGACGCGGGTATTGAGGTGTGCGCGTCAAACGGTCTTCTTGATGAAGCACAATTCAGGAAGCTCAAAGATGCCGGAGTTACGAGAATACATAATAATCTTGAAACTTCAAGAAAAAATTTCCCCAATATATGTACAACGCATACATATGATGATAAGATTGAGGCAGTTAAGGCGGCCATGAGGGCGGGGCTCAACGTGTGCAGCGGTGGTATAATAGGCATGGGTGAGACTATGGAAGACAGGATTGATATGATTCTTGACATTAGAGGGCTCGGGATAAGGTCGGTACCGGTCAATATATTGAATCCGATATCAGGCACACCTTATGAGAAGCTTGAGAGAATTTCTTATGAAGACGTAATAAGAACAGTTGCGGTGTTCAGATTTGCCAATCCGAAAGCATCAATCAGAATGGCTGGGGGAAGAGGTCTTCTGCCGGACAAGGGAAAGAGGGCGTTCGTATCGGGTGCGAACGCAGCAATCTCGGGAGATATGCTTACAACTGCCGGGATAACGGTAGACAATGACATAAAGATGGTTACGGAACTTGGATATGAGGTGAAGTTAGATTATGAGTAAATCTCTGTTTGTTACAGGAACGGGAACTGATATTGGAAAGACATATATAACGGGACTTATTTTAAAAAAACTTAATGCAATTACAAATTCTGCTGCATATTATAAGGCGGCAATGAGCGGAAATGAGCGCGATGCCTCGGGGGAGCTTATACCGGGAGACGCGGTGTATGTAAAAAATATATCAGGAATAGACCAGCCACTCGAAGATATGTGTCCTTACGTGTATGAGAATGCGTATTCTCCTCATCTCGCCTCAAGAATTGAGGGAAATCATGTCAGAATGGATGTTGTAAAAAAGGGCTATGAAAAGCTTTGTGGCCGTTACGGTTATATCACGGCAGAGGGAAGCGGCGGCATAATGTGTCCTATATGTTTTGACGAATCGCACATTATGCTTGAGGATGTGATAAATGAGCTTGGTATGGGCTGTGTCATTGTCGCGGACGCCGGACTAGGTACAATCAACTCTGTTGTGCTCACGGCAAAATATATGATTATGAAAAAAATTGAGATACGTGGTATAATATTCAACAAATGGAATCCTGATGATATTATGCACATGGATAACCTTAAAATGTGCGAATTCATGACCGGCGTTAAGGTCATCGCATGCGTTGAGGAAAACTCGGTGGATATTGATATAGATGATGATGCCCTGCTTGCGCTTTATAAAGACTGACGGTCATAGATCGTATAACTATAAATGTATATAGGCGAGAGATACCTTAAAAGATTAATTATTATTAAAACTTCGTCCTTGTATTTAAGATTTTATTAGTATTATAAGGAAATAAAAGTATTAAGATAGAAAACCGCATTTGCCTATATTTGAATAGGCAAGTATAGCATATTATCAGGATTGTGAACATAATAGAAATTATATGTGTCTCAGGCTTATAGAAAAAAATATATTATTAGTGGAAGAGAGGGTATGAATATATGATTTGGTATCCGTACGAGCAGATGAAGACAATGAAGCAGCCATATGATATAATAGATGCCGACGGAGTGTATCTATATACGAAAGACAATAAAATGATAGACTCAATATCTTCGTGGTGGAGTGTAATACACGGATATAAGCATCCGGTACTTACAGAGGCAATAAAGGAGCAGGCTTCAAAGTTTTCGCATGTAATGCTGGGAGATTTAAGCCATCGTCCGGTGCGCGAGCTGTCAAAAAAGCTTGAGAGCTTTCTGCCGAAAGACCTCAACTATTGCTTTTTTTCCGATTCAGGCAGCGTCGCCGTGGAGGTTGCCCTAAAGATGGCTATGCAGTATTATACAAATCAAGGAGAAAAGCGAAAAAAGGTGCTTTCTCTTACAAACTCATACCACGGGGACACATTTAAAGCTATGGAAGTCGGTGATGACGACGATTATCATTTTGCATTCGATAAGAAAGAGGATGTAATTCACATTCCTACTGAGATTGATGCGCTTGAGGATGCATTTGAAAAGTATAGCGATGAACTTAACTGTATGATTGTCGAGCCGCTGCTGCAGGGTGCGGGCGGTATGTTGATGTATGATATATCGTTTCTTGAGAGGGCAAGAAAACTTTGCGACGAATATAACGTATTGCTTATATTTGACGAGGTTGCCACCGGATTTGGACGTACGGGCAATAGATTTGTGGCGGACCTTGTCTGTCCGGACATACTCGTGCTGGGCAAGGCTCTTACAGGCGGGTACATAGGTCATGCGGTGACTGTTGCATGTGAAAAAGTGTACCGGGCATTTTACAGCGATAATGACAGGCATGCGTTCATGCACGGTCCTACTTTTATGGGAAACGCGCTTGCGTGCAGCGTTGCGATGAAGTCCATTGAAATATTTGAGACGGAAGACTACATAACAAAGATTAAAAAAATAACCAGTATAATGAAAGATGAGATGTCTGACTTTGAGGATGAAAGGGTTAGAGAAGTAAGAATCATGGGTGGATGTATATGCCTTGAGGTGAAAGATGCCGGAACTCTTGCAGGTTTCCGTGAATTTGCTTATAATAGAGGCGTATTTTCGAGGCCGTTTGGCAGATGCATGTACGCAATGGTTCCTTATATCATCAAGGAAGATGAATTGAGACATATATTGAGGACAATGAAAGACTTCTATAAGTAAGAGCGCCTGAAACCATTAATTTTACAGGTTTTTGAGGATTTGGTTAGGTTAAAATTTGCGATTTGACACCTATATGACGGATAGCGGGTTTATTTTAGTGCATGAATAAGTTGGTAAATACAGAACACGCTTTTGTTGAAAACGTCTGTATGAGGCGCATACAGCGTTACAGGAACAGTATAGTGATAAATATAGGGCATATCGGATGTAAAAGACTGGTATGCTTTTTTTCGGTTTTGCCAAAAAGTATGGATAAGGACTTCGAGTTGTGGTAAAGTATTAATATAATAGAAATATTCGGAACAATAGTTTTATGGATGGTTAAGGAGGCTGGTAATATGGTATATCCTTATGCAACACTAAGCGATACAACGGAAGTAGTTCATTCGGAAATGAGTGAAGATGGGAGAGTCAAAGTTTATATTGAAAAAGCGGTTTATGATGGCTTTTATAATGCGACATGTTACCTGCCAGATTACACATAGGAAGAAATAGTTGGTTTTTCAGATGAAGAAATGGATTATTACAAAGAGTTTGTAGAAAATAATGCTCACTTAATTATAGCATTTGTGGAAAATTAAATGTGAGTATGATATAGTATTTATTATTTATATGGTTTATATAAAAATAATTTATTGTTTGCATATTTTTTATGTTAAGACTTTATAACACATGTTAGTTTTTATTAATTTTAGTTGCCTCCCTTAATGTGTTAATTGTTTTAGTGTTAAGGACACCATACACCTATAACAAGTCATTAGAGAGGTGGATATCATGGCGATTATAATTACGAATGGAAAACATTATATTACATATACTGACAATGGGACGATAACGAGATAGAAAGTAATTGAAATTTATTCCAAAAGGTATCTAGGAGGGTTTTATTATGCTAGCGGCAGTAAAGGGAGTTATACAGGGCAACATGGTTGTTATTGAAAATGAGGATATGCATGAGTACGATGGTGCGGAAGTTGTTGTTACCGTATTGGATTATCCGAACAATAAAAAGAAAAAAGAATCTGTTGATTGGGACGGTTTTGTAATACCAAGCGACAGAGGTAAAAATGTAGATGAATATATGAGGGAGATGCGTGAAAATGACAGATTTTGGAAAAGTTTTTGTTGATACCGCACCTTTTATATATTTCATTGAAAAGGATATCAACAATCCGCAATATCATGAAAAAGTAAAGGGCTTTTTTAAATACGTATATGACAAGAATGAAACCAGATAAGGACAGAAATAAGTTTCTTTCGGAAGGTAAAGGTATAAATTAAGAAAATTAACTCCACGAGAAGCCGGTTTATTACAGTGTTCACAGAGATAGCAGAGATAGCGAGCATCGGATTGCTATAGCCACAATCCTCAGGACAAATCTTTGAGATAAAAGTATAAAAATATCGAATAGTATGATATAATTTATGCGTTGCTCACCGACACCCGCAACAGGGAGGAGGTGTTTGCATGGAAGTTGTGATTTCTTTTTTAGTTGCTGTTTTGGCTGGTGTAGCCTGCCACTATAAAAGAAAAGAAGAATCCCCAAACTGTGCTGCAACACGGTTTGGGGATTCATTTTTTGTCCGCATGGACTTGTGATTTCTTTTTGCCTATTGGCATTATAGCATATGCAAAAACTTTTTTCAATATTCTTTTTTCAATCTGAAATTTATCCTTATCTGGTATCAATCAACAATAAGAAATATAGACATGTTTAATCGGTTGGTTGCAACAACTGATATGGAAATTATGGAAATTAATAATGGAATTGCAATGAAGGCCGCACAGATTAGAGCGGAATATAGAGGATTTAAGGCAATGGATGCATTACAGTTGGCTGCGGCGTGTTTGTCCGGATGTGATTTATTTCTAACGAATGATAAACAGTTGAAGCAGTTTAAAGAAATCAGGTGTATTACAGTAGGAGAATTAGATTAATTGTAAAAGAATAGATAAACGGCGTGTGGCGGTGAAACGTAAAGCTGTAGGTAGTATGTAATCAACTTAACATTTTAAAATAAGTCTAACTTGTTTAGTCATTTTGATGGATTGCTGTCTTAGTTTATAAATTTCTCAGGAATCCTTTGTATAATCAATAACAATAAATTTTCAGATTTGTCGTGAATCTTGTGGAAAATTTCTTATGTCCGGTTACCGTTTTTTAATTCTATTGATAAAATATGCAGATAAGGAAAGTGATATAATATGAAAAAAAGTATTTTTGAACTGATACAGAGTATGCCATAAATGAAAGTGTAAATTGTATTGTACGGAAGGACGATAAATATAAACAGATTCAGGAAAAAATAGACAACCTGACAAATGAATTTGCTTTACTTGGTTTGTTGGAGCAGCGTTTATTAACAGACCAACTTCTTACCTGTTGTAATGAGAGCGGTGCCTGTTATAGGAAAATAACTTATCAGCAGGGATTCAGGGACTGTGTTTCTTTGTTATTGGAAATTGGTATGAATGGATATAAGGGGAGATATGTCGGCATGAAAATTGAGTTGAAACTAGAGTAAATACGAATGGAGAGGGAATTTTGGTTAAGATTATTGAGTAAGATAAATTGATGAGTCGTATTTGTAACAATACATGGACTGTTTAATTTGAATCATATAAAGATGCAAAAGGAAATGAAAATAATAGATTAAATTTATAGTCATATAATGATATAATATGACTATAGCAATGTGTTGAAGGTATTCATATGGAAACAATCAGACCATCATCAGACTTACGAAACCATTATAGTGAAATATCTAGACAATGTCATGAGGATAGGAACCCCGTTATTATTACGGTAAATGGGCATGGCGATACAGCAATATTAGGTATACAGGATTATTATAATATGAAGTCAGAACTGGAGTTGTTACGGACACTGGCAGAGTCTGAAGAAGACGTTGTGAACGGTAGAATAGCACCAATGCAAAATACATTTGATGATATCAGAAAAACCCTGTCAGAGAGGAAAAACAATGAAGTATAATATTGTTAGGACAGATAAAGCGGATGAGCAGTTAAGAGATATTATTTTTTATTTTGCGGATGATTCGGGAAGTATTGATATAGCATTTAATTATTTGAATAAAATAGAAAAGGCTATAAAGAGGTTAGAGGATTTTCCGCTGTCAGGCAGCATACCACGGTATTCTATCTTGCGAAAACAGGGATACAGAGTTCTTGTTGTGGAAAGACGCTTGGTATTTTATAAAGTAAACAGCAATGAAAGTCTTGTAATAATATATGCTATAGTGGATGGAAGGTATCTATTTAGATTTAATATAAAGATAAAAAATATTGAAAAATGAACGAGGACGAGAACAATCAAATATTTATTCTTGTGAGTATAAATATATGAAAATTTTTCTACAATGATTACGATATGCTGGTTAATGAAAGGTTGGAACGAGATATTGTTCCTACTAATTTTGAGGATTTAAGAATACAGCCTATGGATTTAACGCTTAAACGATGGGTTAAAATAGGAGGTAATATAGCATGAAAACAGTAAAAGGCATATATGCAGAAGCAAAGATATTCACAGACGATATAGAGCCCCATGCAGAAGCACAGGTAAAAATGATATGTGATAACGAAGTTGCAGACAAAAGTACCATATGCATGATGCCGGATATTCACCCGGGAAAAGTTGCGCCAATAGGACTTGCTATGACAATTACAGATAAAGTGATTCCTCAATTATTAGGTGTAGATATAGGTTGTGGCATGGCTTGTGTAAAATTGAATAAAAGCAATGTGGAATTTCAAAAATTGGATAGGATTATTCGGGAAAATATACCATCTGGATTTATGATACGGAAAGCTCCTCACTATTTGGCAGAAGAGTTTTCTTTTGACGAACTTCATTGCGTTCATAATATCAATAGAAATAAAGCTAAAAATAGTCTTGGTACTTTAGGTGGTGGAAATCACTTTATAGAAATTGATAAAGGAAATGATGGCAGCTTGTATCTTATTGTACATACGGGGAGTAGGCATTTAGGAGAAGAGGTAGCTGAATATTATACGAAATTAGCAAGTGAAAACCTAAAAGAGCGTAAATTAGATATTCCTTACTATATGAGTTATCTTGATGGAGAAAATAAAAAAGCATACATTAAGGATGTGCAAATTATCCAAAGATACGCTGATTTGAATAGACAGATTATCATTAAAGAAATTCTAAAAGGTATGAAGTGGAAAGCTATAGAGCAGTTTTCGGCTGCACACAACTATATTGATGATTTTGGAACACTTCACAAAGGATCAATTTCCGCAAGGAATGGAGAAAAAGTAATTATTCCTGCGAATATGAGAGATGGGATAATTTTAGGAATTGGAAAAGGTAATGCAGAGTGGAATTATTCGGCTCCACATGGTTCTGGTAGAAAGTTAAAGCGTACAGACGTTAAAAATCAATATACTGTATCTGACTTTAAGAAAGAAATGAAAGGAATTTATAGCAGTTGTGTAAATTCGGGAACATTAGATGAAGCACCATTTGCCTATCGTTCCATAGTGGAGATTACGGATCAGATTAAAGATACTGTTGAAATAACAGAAATATTAAGACCTGTTTATAATTTTAAAGCGGGAAGTAAAGAATAGGAAAAATTGTATATGATAGTTCAAATCAGTGCAGGACACGACAGACCGCCTGAATGTCAGTTGGCAGTTGGCAAATTGTTTAAAGCATTGCAAAACGAATATGGAGATTTAAAACTTATATCAAGCACAAAAGCTGATAAAAAAGGATGTTTTAATTCTATTCGTTTCCATACGGAGAATGATTTAAGTGGTCTTGAAGGTACAGTATTATGGATTTGTAAAAGTCCATATCGTAAAAACCATAAGAGAAAAAACTGGTATGTAGATATAAGTATCATTCCTGATGTGAAAGAAATTATCACAGTTGCAACGAGAACAAAATATAAAACAAAACAATACAGCATGGGAAGAGCATAACAAGATTGTTAGGGGAAACCCGGTAAGAGTTTACGAGGGTGAAAAATTTATTCTGAAAGAAAACCATAAAACATGAAAGGCTAATAAAGTGAGTTCCTCTAAACTACCTTATAACTGATAGTATAACATATATAATATTTTTTTGTGTTGTGGATAGGTAATAGGAGATTGATTAAGAGAGTATTGTGCGATAAATATATTGAGGATCAATATTCAATATAATATAGAATTAATAAAATTTTGATTAGAAAATGTGAGCTTCTTATGATAATATATATTTATTATCATAAGAAGCTCTTTTGTTTTATAAAGGAGCGCTATTTATATGGCAATAAGCAGAAAGGATAGGTTTACGTTGACTTATGTAGACTAAGTGTTCAAAAGAACCTTGAAAAATGTGGATATGTCGAGTTATAATGACTTATATATGTTATTAAAATATATTGAGGACAATGAAGGACTTCTATAAAAATTTAAAAGGAGTAATGTGATATGACAAGAGAAGATTTTATAAACAATGGTATTGATTATGATGCGGCCATGAAATTATTTATGGGAAAACAGGAAATCTTTCAAAAATTTCTGGCTAAATTTTCAAAAGATACAAGCTACAGCCAACTGAAAGATGCTGTTGAAGCAGGTGATTGTGACGCTGCATTCAAGGCTGCGCATACTCTGAAAGGAGTGTCAGGCAATTTGTCATTGGCAGACCTCATGAAAGTTGCCGCTGATGTGACAGAATTGTTTCGAGCAGGCGATTTAGAGGGTGGACGCGCTCAGATGGCCGAGCTTGACAGGCAGTATGAGCGTGTCATGGAATTTTTAGGAAAGCTATAATTACATTTGTCAGAGATAATAATAGAAGGAGGGTGAATATGAATCATACATTACTTATTGTAGATGATGTAGAAATTAACAGAGATATTCTTAGGGAATTGCTCTTTGATGAATATAAGATTATTGAGGCATCTGATGGTAAGGAGGCAATTGACATAATGGAGAGGGAACACGCCAATATCGACGCAGTTCTTTTGGACGTTATAATGCCTGTTATGGATGGATTCGAAGTACTTGAACAAATGAGAAAAAATGACTGGCTTAATAAGACACCCGTGTTATTTATAACTGGTGACAAATCGGAGGATGTTGAACAGCGCGGGTTTGAGATGGGAATATCTGACTATATACAAAAACCGTTTAATGTTTCGGCTATTAAAAAGAGAATTGGCAATATCGTTGATTTGTTCCAGCACAGAAACATGCTTGAGGAGAAAGTAAAAGAACAGACGCTTATGCTGCAAAATCAGTTCAAGGTGCTTAAAGTACAGGCTGAACAGCTTAAGGAGAGCAATACCAACATCATAGATATACTCGGTACTGTCGTTGAGTATCGTAACCTTGAGAGTGGACAGCATATTAAGAGAGTTAAAGGATTCACAAAAATTCTTGCTAAGCAGGTGATGGAGGATTATCCCGAGTACGGACTTGATACTGATATGGTTGAGATTATTGAGACGACAAGCGCGCTGCATGATATCGGCAAGATATGTATTCCTGACAGCATCCTCACAAAGCCCGGAAGGCTTACCGACGAGGAATTTGAATGTATAAAGACTCACACGACAAAAGGATGCGACCTGTTGGACAGCATAAAAGGTATATGGCATGACAATAAATATTGTGAGGTGGCATATGAGATATGCAGATATCACCATGAGAGGAATAACGGAAGGGGATATCCGGACGGGCTTGAGGGTGATGAGATTCCTATTGCCGCTCAGATTGTATCAGTGGCTGACGTATACGACGCACTTGTATGCGAGCGAGTATATAAATCTGCCGTCCCGGTTGATAAGGCGTTCAATATGATTCTGGAAGGTCAATGCGGAGTATTTTCTCCTAAACTTATGGAATGTTTTAAAAAGACTAAGGATGAATTTGAAAAGCTTAACAGTGAACTGCATGATTAATGCAGTTCATTATTTTAGTATATTTTACGTAAATTTTACATATAATAGCGCACAACTTTACATAATAATGATAAAATCGGAAGAACACATTTCTAATATTCAATAGTGTGTTTTAATTATAGAAAGGGGAGTATATGGATTTCTTCGATTTACTAACAATGATAGGCGGACTTGCTCTGTTTTTATATGGAATGAACGTATTGGGGGATGGACTTTCAAGACTCTCGGGCAGCAGAATGGAAAGGCTTCTTGAGAAGCTTACGTCAAAAAAAATAATGGCGGTGCTGCTTGGTGCTGCAGTAACGGCTGTGATCCAGTCGTCGTCAGCGACGACCGTCATGGTGGTTGGATTTGTCAACTCGGGAATAATGAAGTTGTCCCAGTCAATTGGAATAATTATGGGCGCCAATATCGGTACCACTATTACGTCATGGATTTTAAGTCTTGCAGGAATTGAGGGAAGCAATTTTTTTGTTAAGCTGTTGAAACCATCATCATTTTCTCCCATAATTGCAATTGTGGGAGTAGCGTTTATGCTGTTTAGCAAAAATAATAAGAGAAGAGAAATAGGAACAATATTTGCAGGATTTGCAATACTTATGTTTGGAATGGAGACTATGAGCGGCGCTGTGAAAGGACTTGCAGAGGTTGAAGGCTTTACAGGCATACTTACAAGGTTTTCAAATCCGGTGCTGGGCGTATTGGCCGGAACACTTCTAACGGCCGCTATACAGAGTTCATCTGCATCCGTCGGAATATTACAGGCGCTGTGTATGTCGGGAGTAGTGACATATAGCGCGGCCATTCCGGTCATAATGGGACAGAATATAGGAACATGTATAACTGCAGTAATGTCGGGTATCGGGGCCGAAAAAAATGCAAGAAGGGCGTCGCTTGTACACTTGTATTTCAATCTTATAGGCACCATACTGTTTATGGTTGTATTTTATGGATTGAACATATTTGTTAACTTTACATTTTTAAATGATATTGCGAGTCCGGTTGGGATAGCTGTAATACACAGTTTGTTCAACATTGGCGCTACCATATTGCTATATCCGTTTTCTAATTTCATTGAAAGGCTTGCTGTATTGTCAGTCAGGGACAAAGGCACGCAGGATAATGAAGATACGGAAAAAAATTCAGAGCTTGCAAGGCTTGACGACAGGTTTCTTGGAAACCCTTCGTTTGCATTCGAAGTGTGCAGCAGCGTAGCGCAGAATATGGCGGGAAGAGTACTTGAGTCCGTGAGGTTGTCAGGACAGCTTGTCAGGGGATATAACAAAAAAATATACAGTGATATAATAGCAATAGAAGAAGAGATAGACAAATATGAGGATGTCCTTGGAACATATCTTGTAAAGCTCTCTTCGAAAACCCTGTCGGCACAGGACAGCACTACATTATCGATTATACTGCATACTCTTTCAGACTTTGAGAGAATCTCCGACCATGCGGCCGATATAGCGCATTCGGTTAAGAAAATGAAATCTAAGGAACTGCATTTCACTAAAAAGATGGTATCTGAGCTGGAGGTATTTTCAGACAGCGTATATGATATAGTCGATATGTCCGTTCGGATATTTGAGACGGGAGATACAAATGCTGCCAGAGAGGTGGAGCCGTTGGAACAGGTTATTGACAACATTAACAAAGAGGTTAAAAAGAGACAGATAAAACGTCTAAGAAAAGGTAAAAATACAATAGAGTCAGGGTTTATCATGACGGATATTTCGACCGCATATGAAAGAATTGCAGACCATTGTTCCAATATTGCCGTGTGCGTTATGCAGGTTAACGAGAATGGATTTGAGACTCACGAATACCTTGGTAAAATAAAAGGAGGGGATAATCCTGAATTTGCCAGGACGTATAATGTATATCTGGACAAATACAGTCTGGACAAATAATATGTAAGGAGCCAAAGAGGGGAAAGGAAATGGCATTAATATACATTGTAGAGGATGATGAAAACATACGTGAGATAGAAGCTATTGCGTTAAAAAATAGCGGACATATGTTATACGAATGTGAGGATGCCAAAAGTTTCTTTAAAGCAATGTCAGAAAAATGCCCCGACCTTGCGCTGGTTGACGTTATGCTGCCGGACGAGGACGGGTATGAGATAGTAAGAAAACTGAGAGGAAACGAGGCTTTCAAAAGACTTCCTGTTATAATGGTCACTGCTAAGACTATGGAGATTGACATGATTAAGGGGCTGGACATAGGCGCTGACGATTATATAAGAAAACCGTTTTCCGTAATAGAACTGATAACTAGAGTGAAAGCCTTGCTGCGGCGTACCGAAGGTGAGAGCCTGGGGACCGTAATGTGCGTCGGCAATATTGTTATGGACAATGACAGGCATATAGTACATGTGGACGGCAGGCTTGCGGAGCTGACCTTTAAGGAATATGAACTATTAAAATTTTTGATGAGCAACGTAGGTATCGTAATGACAAGGGATGCGATAATGAGAAAAGTTTGGGGAACGGATTTTGGAGGGGGAACAAGAACGGTTGATATGCATATAAAAACACTCAGGCAGAAACTAAAAAACAGTGGAGCGCATATCAGGACTGTGAGAAATGTTGGTTACGTTATGGAGTAAAGGAGTACATCGTGGGCAGGAGGATTAATATACTGTTTGTATTTATTTCCGCAGTTTGTATAGCGGGCAGTATGTTTGTTATGAGTGTCGTATGTTTAAATGCGGTAAAAGAACAGGTTTTAGAAAATCTTAAGATTATTGCAGATACAATATATAACTCGCCGCAGAACCTTTTAATGGAAAATATAGAAAATATTGATATCTATGACGGGGAAATAAGGGCTACGCTAATAGACGGGGAGGGAACCGTTTTATATGACAGCGACGCGGATGCCGGAATTTTGGACAACCACAGTACGAGGGTTGAAGTACGGGAGGCAAATAAACACGGCTTTGGCGCTGCCTTTAGGGATTCGGAAACATTTGAAGGAAAGTCGTTCTACTACGCCAGACAGCTGCAGGATAAAATGATAGTTCGTCTGTCAAAAAGCGAGTACAGCCAACTCGATTTATATATTAATATTTTTCCATTTATAGTCGGAGTAGGAACTGTAATGTGCATTATATGTACAATCCTCGCATATTTTCTAAAATACAGGGTTATCGGGACAGGATGCAATATTCTTTTAAGCTCGGGGGCTTATTCGGCAGGATTGTCCTGTAATTCTGTTTATGACGAGCTTGCGCCTGTCATGGAAACAATTCGCTCGCATCATGAAAATATACTAAAAGACGTACAGATGAGACAGGAATTTACGACAAATGTAACTCACGAATTAAAGACTCCTCTAACTTCAATATTGGGATATTCTGAGCTGATTGAACAGGAGATGGTATCGGGGGATGAGATAAAAGAGATATCAACTAAAATAAAGATGAACTCGGAGAGGCTGCTGTCTATGATAAACAACGTGATAAGGCTGTCGGAGCTTGACGGTACAAAGGAAAAAGTGCTTCTAGGCCCTGTTCAGCTGAATGATGTTGCATTGAATTGTGTAAACATGCTTAAAATAAACGCGGTTAAAAGCGATGTAAACATAACATATACGGGACAGCCGGTAAGCATAATTGCGGACAGGGGTATGATAGAGGAGCTTGTGATGAATCTGTGCGACAATGCAATACGATACAACAGAAAGAAAGGCAGGGTAATTGTCAGTACATATACCGAGGACGGCAGGGGAGTTTTGTCAGTGGAGGACACGGGCATAGGAATACCTGAGACTAGCTGCAACAGGGTATTTGAAAGATTTTACAGGGTAGACAAAAGCCGCTCAAAGGAAAGCGGAGGCACAGGTCTCGGCCTTGCAATCGTAAAGCATATTGTCGCCATTCATAAAGCTGATATTGTATTAAACAGTAAAGAGGGTTCAGGTACTACGGTTAAGGTTATATTCTGACCTAAGGGGTTTGAATTTTGTGAATATATATGCTATACTCTACCTGAAAATATTCGAAATAAGAGCCGGCGAAGTTTCGGTTCGGAAATGGAGGAATTATGCATAAGGAAAATATATCTGCCGCAGAGGCAATAAAGAAATTAAAAGAGGGAAATGAGAAGTATTTATCCGCAAAGACAAGTACGGGCGACGTATCGCCTGAGATTAGAAAAGATACGTGTGAAAACGGACAGAGCCCATATGCCGTTGTTGTGACATGTTCGGATTCAAGGGTAATACCTGAAAGTATATTCATGGCTGGAATTGGCGAACTGTTTGTTATCCGCGTTGCGGGCAATGTTATGGACAAACATCAGCTCGGCAGTGTTGAGTATGCCGCAGGACATCTCGGATGTAAGCTTGTAGTCGTACTGGGACATGAAAAGTGCGGAGCTGTTGACGCAGCTATGAACAGCGAGCCGGACGGCTATGTGAAATTTATAACTGATGAGATTAAGAAAGCAATAGGCGATGAGAAAGATGCGCTTCGTGCTTCATGTCTGAATGTTGAAAGAAGCGTTTCAGCAATAAAAGACAGCTTAAATATTTCTGATAGTGACAGTGATGACGCGGTAAAGGTTTGCGGAGCTATGTATTATATCGGAAGCGGCGAGGTTAAGTTCCTCGACTAAGTACATATGTTATTAAGTAGAATGATTAAATGTTAATATATAAGAGGATTCTAAAAGTTAATAATGACTTTTGGAATCCTCTTTTTCTAAGTGATTATAATAGCGCCATGCATCCCCGGTAATGGGAGGGACGGGCATGTTTTAAAGCTTAGACTGCCATGCTTATTTTACATAAAATGCGAAATATCCGTTTTTTTCGGTTCTAAACAATAGGCTGTATGGAGGATATTCTTTCTCGAATTCAAATACTCGAGCTACCTGCTCAAATGTCATTAAATCGGTTTTTGTTAGTTCATATTTATTATCAAGCACAAAGTGCTTAGAAATGCAGTCCATAAATCTCTGTGAGAGCATCTTTACTGCGTACGAGACCGTCTTGTCTATTTTTTTTACCTTTCGTCCGAGAATATCGCTAAGCATTGTCAATATCATGCTTTCCTCATATATTAGGTAGGCGTGAAGTTTTTTGTTTTCATCATATGAATACGATATTCTGAAGCACATAGCCTTGCCGGAAGCAAAATCTTCTCCACTGTAGTGTTCGCTTACAACTTCCGTATTGACGCAGAACAAAAGGTCGAGCGTCTGTATTATAGCTTTTTCAAGCGACGTAAGTTCATTCTCAGAAGGCTGGTGCACCCATTTGTTTGAGGTACGCCCGGTAATTGCATGGTCTTCAATCATTATGTGTCCGTTAAGCCATCCGACGCATATACCGATAAAATGCTGAACTGATTCAATTGAATATTTTTCTGCCTCCAGTTCGCGTTCAAGTGCAGGAATTGTTTTCAGCTTCATATTGTCGTGCAGGCTCTTATGTATTTCGTATTCGCTGTAATTTATTGATTTCATATAAGCCTCTTCCTCGGCAAAATGCTTTAAAGTGTAGCTTTTAAAATACTTAATTCCTTCGCGGCATGCGTGCTGCTGCTTGGCGGTATCTTCATTCAGGTTTATAAGCTTGCTTACGATAGAAAAAAGGCGCTTATGTGCGCTGTCGATGCCGTCCACCCCTACATTAAACCTGTCGTGCCATATTATTTCGTTCAATTGAATATACTCCTCCCTGTTAGATTATAGTATTCCACAATAAAATCAGTTTAACATAGGTTTTCAGAATAAACAAGGAGCGATATAAGGCGGCAAATGACAAATTGTCATATATTGACTATAAAAACATTTTTTACTTGTACGGTTAATATTGATATGTTAAAATTTAGATATAGATTTTGTTGGAATGAATTTCTGTTTATCCGGTTAAACTTATAATGAATTATAGTTCGGCATTGATGCGACTAGATTGAGAAAATATATGACTTTGGAGGGTTAACCGGAAATGTGTACAGCTGTAGTATATAAATCCCGTGATTTTTATTTTGGACGTACGTTGGATTATGAACATTCCTATGTGGACGAGGTTACGATAACTCCGAGGAATTATCATTTTAAATTTATGGAAAATGAAAGTATCGCCTCGCATTACGCAATGATTGGCATGGCGTACGTCGTGTGCGGCTACCCGTTATACTATGATGCGGTAAATGAAAAGGGACTCGCTATGGCAGGGCTTAATTTTCCGAGAAACGCGGTATATCATGAGAGCGAGCAGGGAAAAGACAATATTGCTCAATTTGAATTCATACCGTGGATTCTTTCGCGCTGCGCGACTGTGAATGAGGCGCGGCGGTCTGTAGAGAGGATAAATCTGCTGAATACGCCATTTGATGAAAAGTTTCCTGTTGCACAGCTGCACTGGATTATTTCGGACGGGGAAGAGTCGATAACGGTCGAATCTGTTGAGGACGGTATTAAAATATATGACAATCCTGTAGGCATTCTAACAAATAACCCTCCGTTTGACATGCAGATGATGTCGCTCAATGATTATATGGGGTTGTCGGCCGGTGAACCTGAAAATACGTTTGCTCCGGGTCTGGAGCTTAGAAAATATGGCCGTGGAATGGGCGCGATCGGTCTGCCGGGGGATTTATCGTCTAAATCAAGATTTGTAAGAGCCGCCTTTGTTAAAATGAATTCGATATCGGGGGATGGTGAAAAGGAAAGCGTAAGCCAGTTTTTCCATATTATGAATTCAGTAGACCAGCAGAGGGGGTGCTGTGATTTGGGAGGCGGAAGATATGAGATTACAATTTATACGTCGTGCTGTAACGCGAGCAGAGGGCTTTATTATTACACGACGTATGACAACCATCAGATTACCGTCGTCGATATGCACAAAGAGAACCTTGACGGGGACGCAGTAATACGTTTTCCTTTGATAAAGGGCGAGCGTATACTTGTACAAAATTAATCAGTGAAAGTAAGAGGAATGTTAAAGATAAGAAAGAAAAGAAGGATAATAAAATGAAAGATAACAGTGGCAAAAAAGATAAACATGACGGTAAGGATAATAAAAAAGATAATCCGCTTCATAAGAGCTATGGGATATTTAGTAATATAAGATTTATCTTAAAAAATATGATTAGTATTGACAAACATTTTATAGTCATAATGTTTATAGGATTCATGACAGCGCCGTTTATGCAGTATATGTGGACGGTGGGCGGCAAGTTTGTAATTGACGCTATTACGTCGGGCGACGGATGGAGGGAGCTTTTTTACATAATTTTAGCTTTAGGTTTGGTCCAGATTATTTTTACCCTTTTGAATACATATTATAACAGCCATATTTGGTGGAGATATATAAATGTCAGAATGATTATGACACAGAAAAAAAATCTGAAAGTAATGAGGATTAACTATGAGCATTTGGAGAATCCGGATGTAATGGACTGCTATGCAAAGGCGGAGCGTGCTGTTAACAATAATATGAACGGCGTTGAGGGTATGATGAGAAAGATAAGTGAGACGCTTAACTGTATATCCATAGTCATTGTAGGAATCATTATTCTTGGCAATATGAACATGTATATATTGCTGTTCATTACGGCAATGTCGGTATTGAACTTTATATTTATGGACTACACGAATAAGAAGACAAAAAAGATTATATGGGATAATATGGCTACTTGGAACAGAAAATATTATTATATGAGGGATGCTTCTACGGATTTTGCCGCGGCAAAGGATATAAGGCTGTTAGGATTATCTGACTGGCTTCGCTCCAAATTCCGGGTTCTAATGCTTGAGAAATATGAGGCCCAGAGAACTAACGAGCATTATTGGAACATATTTGCCATAATATCATCCGTTAATTGGCTCATTTTGCAGATTGTCATATACGCCTATTTAATATTTGAAGTGGTAGGTGGAAAAATGACTATTGGTAATTTCTCGCTGTATCTAATGTCATTTGCAACATTTTCTTCTTACGTATCCGAAATGCTTAGAAATATGGGCGACCTTCTTGCGAGAAGCAGGGAGGTGGATGATTTTCGCAGTTTTGCAGATTTTGACGGCGGAGAAGAAGAGGATGATGGACTTCCCGTACCGGAATCGGATGATTATGAGTTTGAATTTAAGAATGTTTCTTTCTGCTATCCGAAATCTGACAAGCAGGCTCTTAAAAAAATAAACCTTACTATTAAAACGGGCGAGAGGCTTGCGGTCGTCGGTTTAAACGGCGCCGGAAAAACAACATTTATAAAACTTCTTCTGAGGCTGTATGAGCCTACCAAAGGGGAGATACTCTTAAATGGCGTTGACATAAGTAAATATAACAGGGAAAGCTATTACAAAATATTTTCTCCGGTATTCCAGTCCGTGGAATTGTTTGCGTTTCCGCTGTCCGAAAATGTGTCGATGCAGACGCCCGAACAGACCGACATGGAAAAGGCCGGAGAGTGCCTGTGTGCGGCGGGCCTGAAAGAAAAATTAGAAAATCTTCCGCAGGGATTACATACAGAGATGTTAAAGGTAATATATGATGACGGCGTTGATTTGTCCGGTGGAGAAAAGCAGAAGCTTGCCCTCGCCAGAGCTCTGTACAAGGACGCGCCGGTAGTAATACTGGATGAACCTACAGCTGCGCTTGACGCGCTGGCGGAGAGCCGTCTTTATGAAGAATTTGACAAGCTAATAGGACATAAGACGGCGGTGTACATAAGTCATAGGCTGAGTTCAACGCAGTTCTGCGATCACGTCGCCATGTTTGTTGACGGTGAAATGACAGAGTACGGTACCCATAAATCGCTTTTGGAAAAGGGAGGGGAATACTCAAATATGTATAATATTCAGGCACAGTATTATGTTAACGAGGGGGGTTTGGAAAGTGGATACTGATGAAAAAAAACCGGTAGTGAGAAGCGTGCTGTCATTAATGATAAAAACTGCGTGGAAAGAAAAACCCGTTTTGTTTGTATCATACTTTGGATTGTTCTTTGGGGAATTTGTGAATTCGATAAAAAAAGTTCTGCTTCCAAAGTTTTTAATTGACGAGCTTGTGCTTGTTATTAATGGCGCTCCAGTATCTGAGCATATGAATATGATTGTATTGTATACGGCGCTTATTATAGTAATTGAATTTTGCGCATCGGTTTTGGGTAGCTGTATGCGAAGAATTAAGGTTTCATTACAAGAGTGGTTTAACGGTTATTTTGAAGTGATGCTTGCGGGTCAGGCTATGAATATGGATTTTGAGCACACAGAGAACCCGGACGCGTTAGATCAGATTAACAAGGCTAAGGAGGGAATCAGCTGGTACAGCGGAGGGGTTGTCGGAATTCTCGACTCGCTGTATCAGATGATATTAAATGCGTCGGTTCTGATGAGCGTCTCCGTAATAATTTTTATTAAATGTCCGCTTTTAATCCCGCTTGAGCTTGCGGGGCTTATTGTAATGTCATTTTACAACGCAAAGATTAATAAAATTCAGGAGGAAAATTTTTTAAAGCTTGCAAAATCAAACCGTGTTTTTGGGTATATATTGTTCAGGCTTGTCAATTTTAAATATGGTAAGGATATAAGATTATATGACAGCAGCGGTATGATGCATAAGAAAGCGCAGGCACAGACGAATGAGATGGTGGAAAGATGGAAAAATGAGGCGGTAAGAACGGGGAGAAATTGGATTAAAATCAATGTTGTTAATTCGCTGAGGGATGGAATCAGTTACTTTTACATCGGTTATCTTGCGGTGAAAAAAGTTATTTCAATAGGTGATTTCACGATGTGTATCTCATCGGCTTCTGAACTGTATTGGAGTATACATAGAATAATTACATTCGGCATGGATATAAAGAAGCGGTGTAACTATGCTTACCAGTTCCTTTTGTTTATGGAATATCCGGCGGCTATGGACACAGGTGACAGGCCGGTGAAAGAGGGAGAGCATGTTATAGAATTTAAGGATGTGAGCTTTAAATATCCAAGATGCGGGGACTATACGCTTAAGCATGTGAACATAAAAATAAAATCCGGCGAGCACTTGTCTGTCGTGGGGCTTAACGGCGCCGGGAAGACTACGTTTATAAAGCTTCTCTGTCGCCTTTACAACGTGACCGACGGCGAGATATGCATAGACGGGGTTAACATTATGGAATATTCCGACGAGGAATACCGAAAATTGTTTGCCGTTGTGTTTCAGGATTTTCAGCTTTTTGCATTTAGCCTGCGTGAGAACATTACATTTGATGAGCAATCCGATGATGGGGAGGTTGAGCGTGTTCTTAGGCAGTCGGGATTTTACGACGACGCGATGGAGCTTGAGAAAGGACTCGATACGATTATATATAAGAGCTTTGATGAAAGCGGCGTGGAGCTCTCGGGAGGGCAGCAGCAGAAAACGGCAATCGGCAGGGCGCTTTACAGGAACGCACCGATTGTCATACTGGACGAGCCTACAGCGGCTCTTGACCCGTTGGCGGAGCATGATATATACAGCAGGTTTAACAGCCTGATGGATGGTAAAACCGCAATATACATATCACACAGGCTGTCAAGCTGCAGATTCTGCGACCATATAGCGGTCTTTGCGGATAAGACTATTAAAGAATACGGAACCCACGACGAGCTGCTCGGAGTGGAGGACGGAATATACGCCAATATGTTTAAGACGCAGGCAAAACATTACGGATTAAATTAAATCATCCGTCTTGGCCCTGAATACGGACAGGAATATTGACGGTGTCCTCTCTATATTTATAAAAATAATATTGACATCCTCAATTCAGGATGATACAATACAATTAACATTTAGGTTAAATGTTAAAGGAGTGCGATTGATGGCTTTACAGAATACTTTAAAAGCTCTTGCAGACCCTATAAGAAGAGAGATACTTAACCTTTTAAAAGAAGGAAGTATGTCCGCGGGAGAAATCACGAATTACTTTGACGTGACGGCGGCTTCTATTTCCCGCCATCTTTCAGTGCTAAAAGATGCGGATTTGATTCGTGATACAAGGGACGGAAAATATATAATATATGAGCTTAACGCGTCAGTTCTGGAGGAGATAATGCTTTGGATTACTGAATTGAAAGGAGACGGGCGCAATGATTGATATGATTAAAAAGAATAAGGCTAAGCTTATAATTTCATCTATAGTAATATTACTGCCGATAATTGCGGGACTTATTTTGTGGAATGAACTGCCTGAAAAGCTTGCATCCCACTGGAACTTTGGAGGCGAAGCCGACCGGTGGGGCGGCAGGGTGTTTGAAGTGTTCGTCGCTCCGTGTCTGATACTTGTGATTCACTGGGTATGTATGTTAATATCATTTGCCGATTCGGGTAACAGGAATCAGAACGGCAAGCTTTGGAGACTTACGTTTTGGATGTGTCCGTCATTATCGCTTTATGTTAGCGGAATTATGTATTCAGCTGCACTTGGAATGGACAGTATTGACATACAGTCGGCGACAATGGCGTTTATGGGTTTGATTTTCATATTAATAGGCAATTACATGCCTAAGTGTAAGCAGAACAGAACTATCGGCATAAAGATTGTATGGACGCTTAGGAGCGAGGAAAACTGGAACCGGACTCACCGTTTCTGCGGAAAGCTGTGGGTGGTGTGCGGAGTAATTTTTATGATTTCTGTTTTTCTGCCTCAGTATGTAAAGATGATAATTATACCGGCTGCGTTCGTGCCGTCCATAATTGCCCCGGTTATTTATTCATACAATTTCTATAGGAAACAGTGCAGGGATGGATTTGACTGGGAGGCTGAAAAGAACAAAAATGAGAGTAAATATAAAGGTATAACTAAGAGAAAGACAAAGGGCGCTAAGATTGCAGTTGCCGCCGGGATTTCCGCTGTAACCATTATTTTTACAGGAGCAGCCTATTTGCTTTTTTCTGGTGATATAGCTGTAGAATACGGAGATTCCTCATTTAAAATAGAAGCTGATTACTGGAGAGATTTGGAGGTGGTCTACGACTTGGTTGACAGCGTGGAGTACCGTAATGAGGATGATGCAGGTTTCAGGCAGTCGGGATTTGGAAGCGCCAGACTTCTCATGGGAACTTTTGAAAATGATGAGTTTGGGCGCTATACAAGATACTCATACACAGGCTGTAAGACATGTGTGGTACTGAAATCAAAAGATGAGACACTTGTAGTAAGCGGCAAGAATGATGGGGAGACTAAACAGATATATGATATGCTTTTGGAGAAGTGCAGGTAATCGTTCCCTACCCTCGTTAAAGATAGTGTTTACAGAAAGTACAAACTTTAAAATATTAAGAAAGATATCTTTATAAGGCGGCAAAGAATTACATTCATTGCCGCCAAATTTGAATATATTATAGGTTTCAAAGGGGATGCCGCAAAACAGCGTCATCCCCTTAGTACTGTTACGTGTGAAACTAAACGCAAGCGTGTGTTTACTCCTCCCCGTTAATAGCACCGCTCACAAACTTAGCAAATCCTTCCTGTCCGTCCTTGTTGAGATGAATACCGTCCTGATAAAACCAGTCTGAATGGTTTTTAGCCTTTTTCGCCCATGAGATAACATGGACGTTATCATTCTCGTCAGCCAGTTTTTTGATTGTCCTGTTGACGTCGTCCTGAATATCAAGCTTCTTTCCATAAGCGTTTATCCAGTAGATAGTCCGGTCTGTTCCCAGGTAGTCGATAAGTTCCTGACCCGTCGACTCGTTGAAATTACCGTTAGTTCCAAGAGATATTATTACCGTGGCGCCAAGGCGGCCGTTTTTGTCAAGCTCTTTTGCAATTTCAAGACCTTGGCTTACTTGTCTTGAAACCTTTGCGTCAATTACCGCGTCTTTGTACAGCTCTTTAAATGAAGGCGAGGCGCCTAAAAATACTGAATCGCCTATAACAGATATATCTTCCCCTGATTTGTCTGGCAAATCTGTTTTATCCTTATCCTGTTTTACGCTGTTTTTATCCGCTTTACCGTCGGAAGAACCGTCAGGGTACGGGGTGAGAGACGAACCTGTATCAGGTTTGGCTGTTGAAGATTGGTCGTTTTCGGCTGAATCGGTTTTGTCTGAATCATATTTTGGTGTTTCTGTTTCATATGCATCGTTTCCGGAAATTTTTATTGGAGAAGATGCGTTGCTGCCGGTTTGCACCGGAGAAGGCTCAGGCCGGGCTGATTCGGGCGATTCTGTTTGGGTAAAATTTGTGTCGGACGGCTCGGTGGTATCTGCCTTGGGCCGATTTGCCTGCTGCAGTAACCGTTCGTTTTCTGCGAGCTCCCTCTCAAGTATATCCGTATCTGACTTTGGAGCTTTGATAATTCCGTAGCATCCAATCACAGTTATTAATACAAGTACTGTAATCCGTATATAAAATTTTATTTTTTTATTCTTCTTTATATTTTGATTTTTTTTATTCATCAGTATCCTCCGTTCTCAAAATAAATTATACAAGCGCAAGTATAATAAACGGGTAATGCCACAAATAAATATTGTAGCTCTTTTTGCCAAGAAATGAGAGCGGTGAAGCGATATGAAGCTTTCTGATAGAAGCCTCATGGTTTTCCATAATGTTAATCATAGCTGCAAATAGAATGCTTATGTAAAACATTCCTCCCTGATATAGAAAGCTGCTCTGTCCGTCAATCGTGACAAAAAGTATACATAATACAAGCAAAAACAGGCCAAATACTGTGATGGTTTTTTTGCTGAATTTAAAACGAAGCTCATCAAACTGCTGTCTTGCAGCTCCGAGAAAAATTCCGGTAAACAGAGAAAACGCCATAGTGTCCGTACCGTAATATACTCTTGAAGGGTCGTCACCGGGTGTATACAGAAATGACATTTTCAGTGCGGACATAAATGCAAGCAGTAAAAATATAAAGCACATCTTTTTTCCGCCGAATTTGCTGCAGCATTTTTTGTAAATAATATATATGATAGGCCAGATGGCATAAAACTGTATCTCAACTGCGAGAAACCAAAGATGTGTAAAAGGCGAGGCATTTGCGAGCTTAGAAAAATATGACGCGCTCTGTTTTATCTGCCACCAGTTGTCGAAGCCAAGAAAAACGCTCAAAACCTCCCGCCACATACCGATTAGGAGATTGCTCTGTATAAGCGTAAGATAGCAGCACACTGCCATCACCATTGCAAACAGGGGAGGAAATATTTTTTTAATTCTCTTTTTATAATAATAACCTATATTAAATCCTCCTCTTGAGCCGGCGCGCTCGCTTGTCGTGAACATGAGATAACCGGACAATACAAAAAACAGCGGTACACCTAGGAAACCACCGCAAAAGACCGAGGGAAACAGGTGGTACAGTACGATACCTGTTATAGCTATCCCCCTCAGTGAATCTAAGCCTTTGCTCTTACTAAATCTAATGTTTTCTGCCATGTTCATCATACCTTTCCGGAATATTTTTTCTTGGGTTTACATTGTAAATCAAATTATATGGCAGTAGGTCTAAAATGTCAACCATTTTTTTGTTAATTTAGCTAATAATTTTTGCAGGAATTTTAGTCTTAAATTTTATTGTTAATATTAAAATTTTTCGATATTTTTTTCACAATTTTGATGTTCGTAAATAAACGGATTTCATCTGTAAAAGCAATAAAAATACAGATATCAGGTAAAAATATAAATAATCTTTGTGTTACCCGGGATAATAAACATAGAAAGGAGCTGTCTCATGAAGTGGAAAAAGAGATTAAAAAAATAAAAAATATTGCCAGGGCTGAAAAATTGATTTTAAAGGAGCAGATTGACTATCGAAACAGGCAGGTTGTCAGTAAAACTTTAGTGCAAAACAGTGCGCTGAGTATCACGTTGTTTTCTTTTGATAAGGGAGAGGAAATCGGCAGCCATGAGTCCGGCGGCGACGCTTTTGTTACCTGTCTGGACGGCGTCGGTGAAATTACGATTGATGACATTAGTTATGAACTGCGTGAAGGAGAATCTATTGTAATGCCGGCCGGCCACCCTCATGCCGTTTTAGGTTTAGAACAGTTCAAAATGCTTCTCGTAGTTATATTTTAATTTATGGAGGTAGAAAATGGAAAAACAGATGAATTCAAAAAAAGTAGCGGTTATCGGATGTGGATTTGTAGGCTCTGCTATTGCATTTACACTGATGCAGAGCAGACTTTTCACTGAAATGGTTCTGCTGGACGCCAACTATGATAAAGCGGACGGAGAAGCTATGGATATAGCGCATGGAATTCCGTTTGCAGGGCAGATGAAAATATATGCAGGTAATTATGACGACATAACTGACGCATCTGTAATTATCGTGACGGCAGGGGCTAATCAGAAGCCTGATGAGACAAGGCTTGATTTGGTGCACAAAAATGTTGCCATATTTAAGAGTATAATTCCCGAGATTGCAAGCAGGGGTTTTCAGGGAATACTGCTTATTGTAGCAAATCCTGTTGACATACTCACTTACGCGGCGGTAAAGCTCAGCGGATTTGCAGAAAACAGGGTGATTGGTTCAGGTACGGTACTTGATACTTCAAGGCTTAAATACGCGCTCGGTGAACATCTTGGAGTCGACAGCCGAAGCGTCCACTCTTTTATTATCGGAGAGCACGGAGACAGCGAGATTGCCGCATGGAGCAGTACTAACATTTCAGGTATTCCGGTAAATGATTTCTGTGAGATGCGCGGACATTTTAATCATGAGAAAGAAATGAGGGTGATTGCCGAAAATGTAAAAAACAGCGCTTATGAGATAATTGCCAAGAAGCAGGCGACATATTATGGAATTGCGATGTCCGTAAAGCGTATATGCGAGTGCATTGTCAGGGATGAGAAATCAATCCTTCCTATATCGGCTATAATGCATGGCAGTTACGGAATTGAAAAGATTGCCCTGAGCATGCCGGCAATTGTAGGGGCGGATGGCGTAGAGACACATGTGCCAATATCTTTAAATGACAGTGAGATTCAGGCACTTTGGAGTTCTGCGGAGACAATTAAAAAAATTGTGATGGAGCTTGAACTGTAGGGGTATATTTATAATACCCCTTTATGTCAATTAAGGTTGACATTTTAAACTTAAAAAATTATACTATTCCTAACAACACAAAAACACATATTGCGCTCACAGGATGAACGCAGTAAAGGAGGACATTGTGAAACAGGAAATTCGTGTAACTAACAGTGAATGGTATGTTATGGATTGTCTGTGGGAGGAGAAACGTCTGTCGCTTATGCAGATGGTGCCATTGCTTGACGAACGTATGGGATGGAGTAAAAGTACCTGCGCGACCATGCTGAGGAGAATGACAAAGAAAAATCTGATTGGTTACGAGGAAAACGGAAAGACAAAATTCTTTTACCCAAAAGTAAAAAAGGAAAATGTGGTTGTACAGGAGACGAAAGATTTTTTAAACAGAATCTACAATGGAAGCGTCAGCCTTATGATGAGCTCGCTAGTACACCAGAACCGTCTGTCCGACAAGGACATAAAAGAATTGCAGGAAATATTGGACGCTGAGAAAGACAGGCTGAAGAAAGAACAATAAGAGAAATATAGAGGGAAGGAACAGGGAAACTGATGCAAGGATTTTTTGAATGGATGTTGGAGTCATCTCTGCTGGTGATAATGATTCTTGGAATTCGCAGGATTTTTATTGGGAGAATACGCTATTCGGCCATTTATTCGCTATGGCTTATTGTTTTGCTGCGTTTTATAATACCGTTTAATTTTATACCTGCACCAATTAATATAGGGAATGTTTTCTCGGATATCATTATGTCCGGCATTACTGCAGACATAGGGTATGACAGCGGGAAAACGGATAATTTGTATGGCATCAGTTTGTCTGACATGGAAAATGGAGGTTTATCGGGCGTATATAGTATTACCCATTCGGAAAAGGAAACAGATTATACAGTTGGTTCCAAACCGGAAATCAGCCGCAGGGGAATTAGCGGTCGTATGTTATTGTGCTGTAGTGTTGTTGTATCGTCAGTTTTATTTTTATGGATTATAGCTTCAAATATTTGCATGAATATAAAAATGAAAAAATGCCGCATATTTTATGGCAGAAGAAATGGTGTGAACATATATACTTTGCGCGGGATTAAAAATCCATGCTTATACGGTTTTCTGAGGCCGGCAATATATATTCCCGAGTACTTAGTATCACAAGGAAACAGGTTTTTGATGACGGGACGCGTTAGTGGAGGCATTAAGGCTGACAGTGAAGAAATAGAACAGATAATAACACATGAATATGTGCATTTTTTACATAAAGACCATATATGGGCGATGTTAAGAATAATTTTATTATCCGTATACTGGTTTCATCCGTTTTTGTGGGCTGCCGTGTTATGTTCTAAGAGAGACGCCGAGCTTTTTTGTGACGAGTCGGTTGTAGGCAGAATTGGCGAGGAAAAACGTATAAGCTACGGTGAAATGCTTGTCAGGCTTGCGCAGGATGCAAGATGGGGAGATTTTAGGTATTCAATGTCGCCAATGAGCAGGAGTGGAAAAGAAATGGAGCGCAGAATACGCGCCATAAGCAGCAGAAGACGTTATTCAGGCTGGAGGCTGATACCGCTTGTTCTGGCAGCCGTGCTTTCGTTGGGAATAACGTGCGGGACAGGGGCTGTGGAGAAGAATGTAGGAGTGGCTGACGGGGGTATTAAGACGCCTGAACTATTTGTAAATGACAGTAAATATAATTCAGGCGGCACGAATGTTCAACATACAGGAGCGATAAACGACGGCGTTGATGGGCAGACGGAAGCCGATGAGTCTGAATTACAGTCTAATGAGGAAGAAAAGACATCAGATATTATAGTATTTTCAGACAGTTATGAACAGGCATTTTCAAATTACATCAATGTATTCACGGAAGCAGTCAATACGGGCAATACAGACATGCTGCAGCAAGTGCTTGTATACGGCAGTGCGGTTTATGAACAGCAGAGTAATATAGCGGTTAATTATTATAACCGCGGAATACGCGAGGAAGTAAAATCGTATTCCATAGTTTCCGCAAATATAATAGAAGATAATCAGGTAGAGATTAATTCAAAAGAGAAAATAAAAGTATACTATGCAGACGATACTTCAAAAATAGTGAGACAGGAGTATAAATATACCTGCGAAAAAATAGATGGAAACTGGATTATTACAAAAATGTCAGATATTGATAAAATTTCCGTTTGAGTAACATATAAATGATTAATTTTTTACCATTAAATTAAATATTTACCACCGTGGCGATATTGACGTAACAGAACGCATAATATATAATTGAATCGAGTTATTTAGAATACTCATCGTAAAATTGTACAAAAAGGAGGATAATGTGATGAAGCGCATTATGAAAAGAGCAGCAAGCTTAGTTCTTGCTACAGCACTAGTTGTAACCGGCATATATTGTGGTGGTACTGATGCACAGGCTGCCCCTAAAGCCAAGAAGATTACAATGAACAAAAAGAAAGTCAATGTAAGTGTTGGTGGAAAGTACACGCTCAAGGTTAAGAAAGTTACGCCTAAGAAAGCCAGCAAAGCAGTTACTTACAAGACAAGCAACAAGAAGATAGCAACAGTTTCAAAGAAAGGTGTTGTTAAAGGTAAAAAGATAGGAAAGGCAACTATTACTGTTACATCAAAGTCAAACAAGAAAGTTAAGACAAAAGTTACAGTTACGGTAAAGAAAGCAGATGTAGCTGTAGCTACACCAACGCCTGGCGTTAATCAGCCGGCAGTGACAACGGCGCCTGTTGTGCCTGCTACAAAAGCGCCTGATACTACAAAAGCGCCTACGGCTAAACCGACCAATAAGCCGGCAAAGACAACAAGGCCGCCGTCAACTCCGACGCCGGAACCAACACCTCCGACAGAGATGCTTGACCACGGTTCGGCTCCATATACACTTGAGTTCAGTGAGGAGACTATTGAACTTCAGGGTGCAAGGAATGATGAAACCGGTGAAAAAGGTTCATTTTACGCAATCAACGACGACGGTTCTGTTACTATAAGTAACAATAAGTTGTACTGTGGTATCGCTTTCAAGATTCCTGCCGACCTCAAAGAGAATAACTTTGACACGGTTACAGTAACTTACAAGGATGTAACCGACGTAGGAGAAGGATACGGCTGTGGTCTTTGGAGAAACGGTGAGGACAAGGATACAGAGGTAGTAATGTCATATGCAGGAGTGTTTGCTGAGAAAGACGAGGAAGGAAACGCTATAACATCAGGTGATTATGTAGCTACGCTTGTCGGAAAAGATGATGCAAACAAAGCATGGTATGTAAATAAGATTCTTTTATTCCACAATGATGAGTCGGTACATGAACTTCCGACATCAGCTACTGTAACTATTACTAAGATTGTATTTTCACATTCAGAGTATAAGGGAGACGGAAGTCAGCCTACCCCTACCCCTCCTGCAACAACAGATGAGCCTGACTTTACAGCTGCCAAAATCAGCGCTCCTGTTATAGTTGACGGTACAGCTGACGACGTATGGGCAGATGTTCCTGAACTTCCTGTAAATAACAGGGTTGTATGCGATAATAAGGGAGACTCTACTACTGCGGCAACGGCTAAGCTTGCATGGGATGAGAACAATCTCTATGGACTTGTAAAGGTCACAGATGCTGATATTGATGCTACCGCAGCAAATGCACATCAGCGCGACGGCGTTGAATTCTTCCTCGATGAGGACTACAGCATGGATAAGGAATTCAGCGTAAATACAGATGCGTTCCAGTACAGGATAACAGGATTTACAAAAAATGATGACGGAACAGCAAAGGCTGCATTGACAAATGAGATTGCGGGCGGAAGTGATGCTGCAAAGAAAGATTATGCGGGAATTGAGACTGCATACTCATTCACTGACGACGGATATGTTGTAGAGTTCAAGATTCCTTTCAAGGCTGCTAAGAAAGCCGGAGAACTTGTAGGTTTTGATACAATTGTTCAGGACTGTAAGGCTGGAGGCAGAGATGCTGAACTCTATCTCAGAAAGACAGATAAAGCGTTAAGCTACTGGAATCTTGCAGATACATTTGCAACTCTCAAGCTTGAGGGATAATGCTCTGAAGAATATCAGTTGAGATTATATTAAAATGGTAGTATATATATTTAAAGACCCCGTTCAAATGTTCGGGGTCTTTAATTTTTATGCATAAATAGTCAATAAAGAAGCGCTTGTCGACATTGACACCTGTATGCATTAATAATAAAATTGTATATGTAAGTAAGTGTATATACTAATAAAACAAGGGGGATTTTGGTAATATGAGCAGAGAAAAGGGAGCCGGACTACTTATAGTATTGTTCGCTGTATGTATGAGTTTTTTAACAACGGCGAATGCAAAGGCGGACAGCTCGCAGATTACAGTTATACCTGACAAGGCGGGCGCAAAGGTTTCTGTGATTATCGCTGATACGTCTATGAGTGGACAGAATGTATCTGTTGTGTGCTATGCTCCGGGATGGGGTGGAGATACTAATGACTGGAATGCCAATAGGGGATATATTTCATATATTGGCCAGGTAAAGGTATCTGGAACTACAACTGTGAGTTTTCCTGTAAAGGGTGGAGTACAGAGTGGCAATTATACTCTTGTGCTTGGGTATACGGGAGGCAAGATCAGCAAACCGTTCAGCTTTGACGGGGGAGGAGGCGCTATAGTTTCAATTTCTGCGCCTAATTCAGTAAAGGCGGTACAGACCGCTGCAAAAAAAGTTAAAGTGACATGGAATAAGGTGAGCGGGGCCGCAGGCTATAATGTGTATCGTTCAACAAAGAAATTTGGGACATATTCAAAAGTCGGAACTGCGTCTAAGGCAAGCTTTACAGACAAGAAAATTAAGGCCGGTAAAACATACTATTACAAAGTTGCCGCATCAAATGGATCTAATCAGAGTGACGCGGCAAAGGTTACCGTTATGAAGCAGCCTAAGATTAAGGTGAAATCGGCCAAGCATTCTGCAAAAGTCAGTTGGAAAAAGGACGGCAGCGCCAGCGGGTACAGGGTATATATGTCTGCTAAGAAAAAGGGCAAATTTAAGGTGGCTGCTGTAGTTAAAGGCAAGAAAAAGGTTAAGGCAACTGTAAAGAAACTGAAGTCGGGAAAGACCTATTATTTCAAGGTAAGCGCATATAAAGAGGTCGGTAAGAAAAAAATTGCAGGTAAGGCATCCGCTGTGAAGAACGTCAGAATAAAGTGATGTATACGTGAGCTTATGATAGAAGGAGGCAATAATAAATGAAGAAGACGAGGAAAGGAATAGCCTGTATGCTGGCTGTATCACTGCTTGCCACATCGCTTGGAATGGAAGTAGCTGACACTAGACATGCGGAAGCTCAGGCGGGAAGTTATGACGTGAATGGATTTACATGGAAATATGGTATAGGTGAATCAATAGGTTTCAACGAGGATACTTATAAAACGGTTGAAAAAAGCACGACGAACAACAACTGGCGCGACGGTTCTGTTACGGCAAACGGTGAGATTGGCTTTATTGAGAGCTGTGACCCGGACGAGGATGTATTTATATTTAATAATACTAAAATCGTGACCGACGGAGACGATATATATGAAACTCCGGTAATTGACAACATACTTGACGAGCAGAGGCTAGGCGCTATTGAGAGAAATAATTTTCCGTGGGTTAACGCGGTGAATGATTATGCGCAAAGCCAGTACGGTACAGGCTGGGGACTGACGTGGCCGAGGAAATATCAGCCTGCCGCTCAGTATAGAATTAAAAATAACGACTATAGCTCCGAAAATTCTGATATGTATAACCGTTATACGAACTATGAAACCGGAGAGGTAGGAGTCCAGTGGAAAGATGCTTCGGGTAATGAGTGGAACAGGCGCTCATTTGCATCAAGAAGCGACGATGTAATTGTGACATATATAGAGGCTCCTGAGGGACAGGACCTTAATATTACAATAAGCGTTGACAATATGGTTGAGATGAGGAATCAGGGAACTACATACTTTAGGCCTACATCTGACAACGTCGTAACACAGGACTCAAAGGGCTATGCTTTTGGAATGGTCGGCAAATATGCCATCAGGAACAGAAAGGGCAGCAAAAATAAGCAGGAAACCTTGTTTGCCCACGGCGGATGGGGAACCGCTACAAGAATAATAACTGACGGTAATGTTGACTATGCCGCTGATAAGAGGAATGTGAGCGTTCCTTCAAGCTTTGGCGGGGGAACGATAGAAAATGCCAATGACCCTAAGTTTACGATTACAGGAACCAATTCGGCCGTTCTTATAACTAAGGTTGACCGGATAGACGACGGATGCGACACGACGGATGATGTAAAGAGCAATCTGTTTGATGTGTTAGTCAGTGATATTGACAGAGTGGCCGAGAAGTATTCTATGTCAAACAATGAGGAGAGCTACCAGAAGATTTTAAAACCTCATGTTGATATTCACGGAGGAATGTTCCGGAATGTAAGCATTAATTTGTGCAGCAGCGAGGAAGATATAGCTGACAGGTCGCTCACTAATACGCAGCTTATAGACAAGCAGAACAGCGATACAGGAAATATTAACAAGGCGTTTCTTGAGAGGATATACAATAACGGGCGTTTTGGTCTTATATGTGCCAGCGGATATGGCTCTACCAGACTCGGCGCTATATGGAACGGAGCATGGGAGCCTGACTGGAGCGGCGATTATACGCTTGACGCCAACACAAACCTGCAGGTATCAGGTATGAATACCGGTAATATGCCGGGAGCAAGCGAAGGATATATTAACTTCATCGTCAGGATGGTTGAGGACTGGGATGACGATGCGACAAACATATATGGAATGCAGGATGCTATAAAGGCTCCGCCTCGTGTTGACGGAACCGGTGAGGCGGGAAGCTATCATTTTATGGAGGGATATCCTCATATATATGTGAATGGCATAACAGACTGGCTTATAATTCCGATGTTTGAGTACTGGCAGTGCTACGGAAACAGGCAGATTAAGGTAGGCAAAGATGTTGACATGGACAGGAACAGAGAAGTTCTTGACCTGACGGACGCAGACCTTGAGAGAATAAAGAGCACGGGATATATGGACCTTGAAAAGGATATATTGTTCCCAATGCTTAAGAAGACAATGAACTTCTGGCTGCAATATGTTGATGAGAGATACTATACCGACGGACAAGGAGTTGAACACGCTGACGACGGTACAACAATTTCAGAGGCTATTGCTGCGGGTGATACCGGCTGCAAATATATATTTACACCGGGATATTCGCCTGAGAATACTCCGAAAGGAGAAGGGGATAATACAAAATATGCCCTTGCGTATAATTCTACAATGGATATTTCGGCGTCAAGGGATACTCTGTTTATGGCCAGAGCAATAATGGATGTTGTAAATCCCGCTGATAAACAGCAGTATCTTGAAAAATGGGCGCAGTTTGAGAGCAGGATTCCGGAGTATATGTATGATGAGGAGACCGGGGCGCTGAAAGAATGGACAACGCCGCGGCTTGAGGATAACCATTTTCACAGGCATGTGAGCCATGCTTATGCCGCGTGGCCAGGATATGAATCTCAGACGAATGACGACATACGTGAAGGTGTTATTAAAGCGATGGACTGCCGTTCGGCAGCCTATGGCGGAAAAGAGGCGTCGGAGTCCCACGGTCCAACACACAAATCGCTTGTGGAGGCAAGGCTTAAAAATGTGGAGGGTCTTGAGAATGTGCTATTATACCTGCTTACAAACAATTACCAGTACAGTTCCATGATGACGTCGCATAACGACAACCATAATTCCACGTATTGTACTGACTCGGCGTTTGGTATAATGGGTGCGGTAAATGAATCGCTGCTATACTCCAACACCGGTATAATAGAAATACTTCCTACGCTTATAGGCTCTGCTGATAAAGGCAGCATAAAGGGTCTCAGGGCCAGATGCAATACTCAGTGTAATATTGACTGGGATGTAAATGATTGGAAAGCAAGCGTTGTCATGACATCGGACGCAGACAACAATGTTGTGAAAGTTAGATGCGGCCTTGCGTGGGAATCGGCAGCAATTAACGGGGTAAGACAGAATATTAAGACCGACTCGGATAACATGCCTTATGTAGAAGTCACACTTAACAAGGGCGTTGCTGTAAAGGTTGATTTCTCGCTTACGACGTCTGACAAAAGGATTAGTGTTAAAACTGATGCTGATATCAGTAAGTCTGTAAATGCAGGCGATACTATTAATTTCTCGGCGCTTTATACATTTGAGAGGAGAGAGGCCGAATCAGCTGATTGGACAATAGTAAATGCTGCGGATAATACTGCAATAGCAGGGGCTTCCTTGTCAGAAGGACGTCTTGTAATTCCTGAAACGGCAAAGGGAAAGACCATCAAAGTATATGCAACTGTAGGCGGAGTTAAGTCGAATGAGCTCATGCTCCATGTGGCGAGCGGAGCAGCTGAGACATTTGAAGTGTGCGTATCAAAGGCTGATGATGATGTTGCGGTTGCGATAACGAACGATTCTCAGGCAAGGACGCTTGCGGTAATATGGACGGCATATGACGGCTCCGGCAACATGATTGACTTTAGTGAGAAAGATATCGCACTTTCGGCCAATTCATTCGGACAGCTTGTTGTACCGGCAAGGTGGCCGGCCGGAACAAATGCGGTGCTATATGTATGGGATAAAAATACGATGGCTCCGTGCTCGGATGCAGTCAATGTGAAATAAATTTTCAGTACACAAATTATTAATATGTGCGTAAAATAAAACCCGGATTAAAAACTTTAAGACATAAAAGTGAGTTATCCGGGTTTTGTTATTTATAGTTTTCACAAAATTCATTTTGATAAAATATTTTTAAATATATTGACAAATTCGTCGTATAATGATAAAATCAAACAGTTGAAATGCAGGAATGGCGGAATTGGCAGACGCGCAGGCTTCAGGTGCCTGTGGTGGCAACACCGTGTGGGTTCAAGTCCCATTTCCTGCATTTTTTTTATTCGCTAGAAAGAGATAGCTTACTTCTTAAACCTAGCTCAACGGTGCCAATTTGAACCCGTTGAGCTATATATTTAATTTCTTTTTAAACAAAGCCATCGTTATAATATAGAATAATACTCCCCATGCTATATTAAATAAAAGACCTGATATTATTGAGACATTAAATAAAGTTGAAAAAGATTCGTTATTAGTATCTAAATTTGTCATTATAAAATTAAATAATGTTAGCGCCACTATCGACACAATCTGCGTAATTATTGAGATTCCTATATATGACACGATGAATCCAAGGAATGGATGCCCGTTAATCAGATGGCCTAATGCAAACGCAGCATAGCATTTTAAATATGCTACTATAATTGAAACTATTGTCGCTATAATAAGCAGTGACAAATTGCCCGAGTTAAAGCCTAATTCATCGGTCATGTAGATAATGAATCCACGGAAGCCCCTTGAAAACTCATCCCAGCCTCCCAATATACCAATGAATATCCTTAAAGATACAGACATTACGAGTATGCCTATTATCTGCCATATAAAAGCTACCGTAAGCTTTGAAATAATAAGCTGTGAAGTTGACACCGGCAGCGTGTGGGTCAGATATGACTCGCGCGTTACCATACTTTGATAGAAACGGTTTAAAATAACTATAACTGTAGTAATTCCCGCTGCAATCATGGCGATACAAAAAACAGCCATGCACAGAATTTCCAGCAGATTAAAAAATAAATTGTTGTCAGAAAGCAGCGAGGTATTTCGAAGCTTCATATATAGAGCTGTTATAGGTGAAATTACTAAAAGAACTCCAAATAAAATTGATAACATTCTGCTTGTAGCAGTAAATTCGTGTTTTATAAGTTTTCCTAACATCTGAATACCTCCCTAAAGAAACCGTCAACCGAAGTGTTGTGCTCTTTTCTTATTTCGTCGACCGATTTGTGCATATACAGACATCCGTTCTGTATTATAAGTACGTCGTCAAGAACCTTTTCTACATCTGATATAAGATGGGTTGAAATTAAAATTGAGCCGTTTTCGTTATAATTGTTTATTATAGTATCTAAAATATAATCTCTGGAAGCAGGGTCGACGCCGCCAATAGGCTCGTCGAGACAGTATAAGTCGGCAGCACGGCTCATTGTCAGAATCAGCTGAACTTTCTCCTTAGTTCCCTTGGACATTGATTTCAGGCGCATTTTGTCGTTTAACCCAAGTCTTGCGAGCATATCGTACGCCTTATTGATGTTAAAATTGGAATAGAAATCGCTGTAATAATTGAGAAGCTGTTTTACAATCATCCATTCAGGCAGAAAATTTGCGTCGGGAAGGTATGAAATTTTAAGCTTGCTTTCAATTCCCGGTTTTTGCCCGTTGATAAGTACGGTTCCGCTTGTAGGTGTTATAAGCCCGTTTATAAGCTTAATCAGCGTAGTTTTTCCGCTTGCATTTGGGCCGAGAAGACCTGCTATACGGCCGCGCTCAACTGTGAAAGATACATTGTTTAATGCTATCAGCGAACCATATTTTTTGGTAAGTGTCTGACATTCAAGTAATGAAGACATATTATTCCCTCCTGTATCATTTTAATATATTTTTATAACAATGGTTACGGTAAAAACGTCTTGGTTAAGATGAAGTATGTCTGCAGTCGTCTATAAGCGCGTTAATTTCATCCTGCGTTAAACCAAGAGATTTCAGTTTTTCGAAAAAGTCATTACAATACTCAGCTGCAAGGTTTTTTCGGCACCGGTTAATAAGGTCTGTGTCATCCGTAACAAACCGGCCGCTTGTTCTGTTTGAAAATATGAGTCCGGTATTCTCAAGCTCGGATAAAGCTTTCTGCATCGTATTTGGGTTCACTGAAGCCATCTGTGCGAGCTCCCTGACTGGCGGTAGTTTATCTCCGGCGCTGTATCTGCCCGATATAATACTTAGCATGATATAATCCATTAGCTGGACATATATAGGTTTTTCATTGTTAAGTTCCCAAGACATAATGTTCCTCCTTTCGGTATTATATTATGCATAATTTGTACTAATTAATTAGTACAATAATACAATAGTACAAATGGATGTATTTGTCAATAGTATTTTTCATATTATAAAACCAGTTTATTTATAGGTGCGAAAAAGCAATACATGTGTGTGTTTTTGCAAATAAAGTGATATATAGCGTCGATGTACATCGGCTCTATATTATGCTATTATATCTAATATATTAATATATTAAAAACAAAAGCTTCATTATAAAGATGTCAGCATGCAAAATACACATTTATTTACAGCTAATATACGCGTGGTAAACCGAATGAAAATAAATTTTAAGCGCATCTTTTATAAAGCGGTGTTTTTAAGTGGATAGGACGGAAAGATGAAATAAAAGTAGCTCAACGGCGCCAATTTGAACCCGTTGAGCTAAGAAAGGTCTGGTGTAATTTATGAACGAATATTTGAGACCGGTGTGGAAAAGCGGGGAAGTATACAGGGAGACTGTTGCCATGATAAGGTTAGGCGGCAGATGTGGGGGTAATCTTTTGTATACTCCATCAGAGATTTTACAGGTTGAAAGCTATGACGGAAAAATAAAATATGAGCAGGGAAAAGACTATGTTATTGATGGAAAAAAGCTGTCAGTTACAGAGAATAGCAGAATTCCGACTGCGGAATGGAACTTATTCTTCCATGAATGCAGGGAACAGGCTCAAAATGAACACGACAGCGGAGAACTTAAACTGTGTCTTGACCCGATAGAGACATCTGACGGGCGATATATTACGCTTATGGCGCTTGACAATCCGGAATATGTTACAAAATGGCAGCTTGCAGTTACATACAGGACGTGCGGCAGATGGGAAGGGTATGTACCTGATTCAAAGATATCCATGCTTCCGAAAGTGCAAGGGAAATTTAAGAAAAGGGAGCAGGTACATATACTATTGTATGGTGACAGCATATCGTGCGGATACGACTGCAGCGGATTTTATGGACTTAATCCCGGCCAGCCCGTTTGGCCCCGAATAATGGTTGACGGTCTTGTGGAACACTACGGCGCTCCCATAGAGCTAAAAAATGTTTCGGTGGGAGGAACTAATACCGACTGGGCCATTGACAATGTGAAAGAGCGTGTGTTTAATTATAGTCCTGATTTGGTAGTATTGGGTTTTGGAATGAATGAGAGATGCTGCGGCAGTGTGTTTTTGGACAAAACCAGAAGACTTATTGAGACAATAGGCAAAGGATGCCCTGAAGCCGAATATGTTTTAATTGCAACCACATTGCCAAACCCGGTTGTTTCAGAGCCGGCAGAAAAGTTTCAGCAGTATCAGGGTGAATACGCGGAACATTTAAAGAGGCTTGAAAAGACCGGCGTTGTTGTGGCTGACGTCCAAAGCGTACAGAAAGAAATAATGAGACACAAGCCTTATATTGATTTGACAGGTAACTGGCTTAATCATCCTAACGATTATCTTGCAAGAATACAGGCGCAGGTTGTTACTGAAGTTTTGTGCGATTAGGGATGTCCGGTTGCTGAACAGGTATGATGATTGATGCCGGCACAAAAATTTTATATAGACTTTTTTAATTTTTTACAGTATAATAATATTTAAAGATTTATATGTAATGTTATGGAGGTAATTTGTATGTCGCAGGCTATAGGAATTAAGAAAGAGAATGAAACTGAGCTGGGGAGATGTAACAGGGTAGCGGTAATTTGCCATACAATCGAGACGGCGATAATTATTTTGGCATATTTTGTTGAGTTCTTTAAGGAAGCCAGGACATTACCCTATGTAATTGCGGTATTGGTTGTAGGTATGGCGGCTCCGATAGCAGAGATAGTTCTATTGTGTAAAGATAGAAATAATAAGCTGATTAAATACATACTGTCTGTTGGTTTTGGGGTATTTTACACGTTTGTAGCGCTCACGACCGTGAATAAGCTTGCATTTGTTTACGCAGTTCCTATGCTTATAGTGATAACCGTCTATAATGACGTCATTTATTCCGTCATATCAAACTCATTGGCGGTGGTAATTAATATAATCCAAGTAGTAATGTTTCTTAACAATGGAGTTTATACAATTGAGGACAGCGCCTCAATTGAGATACAGATTCTTGTGATGATTATAATAGGAGTGTTCAGCGCATATATTTCAAGGATAACGGAGTACAATGCCAGAAATAATCTTGAAAAGATACGAACGCAGGGACAAGAGAGCGAGAGGATGCTTAAACAGACGCTTGAAGTGTCCGACAGCATGGCGTCAACGATAGAGACAGTCGGAAATATGATTCTTGACTTGGACAGAACTATTTCAGCGACAAAGGATGCTATGGAAGAACTCAGCACTGGTTCAAACGATACAACGGACGCAGTCCAGAGACAGCTTGGTCTCACTGAGAACATTCAGGCAAAGGTGAGCGGTGTGGAGAACGGCACAGGTGAAATTATCGGCAGTGTTAACAACACTAACGATGCTATAAAGAAAGGCCGTGACAATGTAGAGAAGCTGGTAGAAAAGGGAAATGAGTCTATGCTGTCCGGTAAAAAGGTTGAGGAGGAGCTAACCGAGCTTAGCAAGGACATGAATGAGCTCAACTCTGTAATAGATATAATCAACAATATTACATCCCAGACCGAGCTGCTTTCATTTAATGCCAGCATAGAGGCGGCAAGGGCAGGGGAGACCGGAAGGGGATTTGCGGTAGTTGCGTCAGAGATTTCAAAGATGGCGAATGAGACCGGGGTAGCCACGAATCAGATAACCGCAAAGCTTTCCAACATAACTGATACGATTAACAGGGTGGTGAATGTCACCAACAATATGATAGATATTATCGAGAGCCAGAATGAGGCTACAATTGCAACAGCCGACAGCTTTAAGGTTATTGAAAATAATACGGCCGATATCTCGTCGCACTCCAAAAAGCTGGAGACATATGTAAAAGAACTTGCCGGAGCTAATACCGAGATAGTTGAGAGCATATCAACCATTTCGTCAATCTCCGAGGAGGTCACGGCCCACGCAAGCCAGACTTATTCTGCCAGCGAGGACAACATGGGCATTGTTAAAGATGTTGTAGAACATATATCCGAGCTGCGTAAACTTGCGGATAAACTTAAGTAGGTATTTTGTTGACAAAGAAATAATAATATTATATAGTTCACTTTGTAAACTGTTGACAAAGTGAACTATTTATATTATAGCCCTTTTTGGGAGGAGGCGTATTATGGTAAGGATAATTACAGATTCAGCATCCGATATTGACATTGAACTTGCAAATAATATGGGAGTTACGGTTGTTCCGATGGAGATTTCGTTTGGGGACGAAGTGTATAAGGACTGTTATGAGCTGTCCGTTGAGGATTTTTATAAAAAGCTTATAGAGTCGGATGAAATACCAAAGACAAGTCAGATTAACCCGTTTACGTTTGAGGAAGTTTTTGACGAGGTGGAAAAAAGCGGGGATTCCGCAGTTGTTATACTAATGAGCAGTAAGCTTTCAGGTACTTACCAAAGCGCTGTTATGGCGGCTGCGGGTGATTATGATAACATATATATCGTCGATTCGCTAAATGTGACTGTAGGGGAACAATGTCTTGTGCTGTATGCTATGAAGCTTCGTGACAAGGGACTAAGCGCGAAAGAAATTGCTGATGAGATAGACGCCATAAAGGGCAATGTAAAGGTTATAGCGCTGTTAAATACGCTCGAATACCTGAAAAAGGGCGGGAGAATATCTGCGTCGGCAGCGCTGGCGGGAGGTCTTCTGTCAATAAAGCCTGTTGTTGCGGTAGAGAACGGGGAGGTTGTAATACTCGGTAAGGCGAGAGGGTCAAAGAACGGCAACAACATGCTGCGGGAACTAATTGAAAAAAGCGGCGGCATAGATTTTGACATGCCGATTTTGCTTGGATATACAGGACTTGAAAGAACAATGTTGGATAAGTATGTGCAGGACAGCAGAAAGCTTTGGGAGAAAGGAACATCTAACCTAAGCGTAATCAGAGTGGGAAGTACGATTGGAACACATGTTGGACCGGGAGCTATTGCTTTGGGATTCATTCCTGCCCGGACGCACTGACGTATTTGTAATATAATGTAAAGCTTATTCGTGCAGGCATATAAAACGCATGACCTTTTGACGTTTTTTGATACGGGTTCAAATTGGCGCCGTTGAGCTAAATACGAAAGAAGACAGGGGAGGAAGAATCATGGCTGAATATGTTGACAATACTATATCGGAAGAACTTCTCGCAGAGTGGATAAAAGTGACGTCTGTTATACAGAACGCCCGCATTGTAAGATATCTTACATACAACGAGGCGCTTGTTTGTAATTATCTGTGGCATCGGCTTGATTCGGAGACGGATTATCTTACACCTACACAGCTGTGTAAAATGACAGGGATAACGAAATCACTAATGAACAGAATAATAAAATCTTTGGAAGAAAAGAAACTAATAGAATATATAAGGCTTGAGAATGACAGAAGATTAACCCCGGTCAGATTTAACAGGGAAAAGGAAGCGGTGTTCCTAAAGGTCCACAACAACAGTATTGACATTGTTGACAGGCTTGTTGAAGTGCTGGGGCGGGAAAAGTCTGAGAGGATTCTTGAGGCGCTGAGAGATATTACTGCGGGAGCAGAGGCGGTGCTTATGTCCGGAATCATAGATGATTAGAAGTTCTGCAACGGATATAGGCAGCGAATAGAAGGGAAAGATATTATGTTTGTGTTGAGAAAATTATACTGCAGGGTTTATCAAAAAATTTTCCATATTGCTATACCGTTTATGCCATACAGGGAGCCAAGGCATATGAAACAGATTGAGGAGACGGTATTTCTGCTCAGAAAAAAGCGTATAAAAAGGGCGCTTATAGTGACTGACTCCGTTATACGGGAACTCGGCCTTACGAAAAGGCTTGAGGAACTTCTGGGGAAAGTGGGAATAGTATGCGCGGTGTATGACGGAACCGTGCCTAATCCTACAATAGACAATGTTGAGGAGGCAAGGAAGCTATATGTGGATAACAGGTGTCAGGCTGTCGTGGCTGTCGGCGGCGGTTCAGCAATGGACTGCGCGAAGGTTTGCGCTGCAAGAATCGTTAAACCCGGACAGCCGGTACATAAAATGAAAGGGCTTTTAAAAATACATAAGCGGCTTCCTCTTCTAATAGCGGTTCCGACCACCGCCGGGACCGGCAGTGAGACGACGCTCGCCGCGGTCATAACGGATTCGCAGAAACACTACAAATATCCGATTAATGATTTTTCTCTCATTCCGCATTACGCGGTGTTAGACTACAGGCTGACACTAGGGCTTCCTAAGATTATAACCGCAACTACCGGAATGGACGCGCTGACGCATGCAGTTGAGGCTTATATAGGACGTTCAACTACGGCTAATACGAGAAGACGGGCCGAGTGCGCAGTAAAACTTATAAAAAAATATTTAAAAAGGGCCTATGATGATGGAGAGGACAGGATGGCCAGAAGTTCAATGCTTAGGGCCGCTTATTATGCAGGCATTGCTTTTACACAGTCTTACGTTGGATACGTGCATGCGATAGCGCACTCGCTCGGAGGACAGTACGGTACGCCGCACGGCCTCGCTAACGCGGTCATATTGCCGGTAATGCTCCGCGAATACGGCGCCTCATGTGAAAAAAAGCTGGCTGCGCTTGCCGTAAACGCAGGTGTTGTGGAGGATGTCGGAGACATGGGCGAGCATGAAATATCTGAAATGTTCATCGACTGGGTACAGCAAATGAATGATTATATGGGAATACCAAGGACAATTGACGGTATACATGGTGAAGATATTGAGATAATGGCAGAACATGCGGATGCAGAGGCAAATCCTCTCTATCCGGTTCCGAGACTTATGAGTAAAAAGGAACTTTCACGCATGTATTATGTAATATCAGGAGAAATTGAAGAGGTATAGGGATGGAATTGGAAAATCTGATAGAGGAACAGCGCAGGTATTATAAAGACGGAAAGACAATGAGTTTAAAATACAGAATAGGCGCCCTTAAAAGGCTCGAATGTGCGCTTAATTTGTGGAGCGGCAAAATCTACCGGGCTTTGCGTCAGGACCTTAACAAATCAAAACAGGAAGCGTATATGTGTGAGATTGGTCTGCTGCTGTCTGAGATAAGATATGCTAAAAGGCATCTTAGGTCATGGAATAAGAAAAGGCGTGTGCAGACTCCTCTTGCACAGTATATTTCGAGCAGCTACACTGTAAGGAATCCTTACGGTGTGGTGCTTATAATGTCACCGTGGAATTATCCGCTTCTGCTTACGCTTGGGCCGCTTGTCGGAGCTATAGCCGCCGGAAACTGCTGCATACTTAAGCCGTCGGCATATGCTCCCGCAACGTCAGCCGTCATTGCGGAGATGATAAAAAATTCATATATTGAGAATTACATTTCTGTTGTCGAGGGCGGAAAGGAAGAGAACAGCAGGCTTCTTGAGCAGAAATTTGACTATATTTTTTTTACCGGCGGGGTGGAGGTCGGAAAACTGGTAATGCGTAAGGCGGCGGAAACGCTGACGCCCGTCACGCTGGAGCTCGGTGGCAAAAGCCCGTGTATAGTTGACGAAACTGCAGATATAAAAATTGCTGCGAGGCGAATTGTCTTTGGGAAATTTTTGAACAGCGGACAGACGTGCGTAGCGCCGGATTATGTGCTCGTGTGTAAATCCGTCAGTAAAAATCTTGTAGACGAAATAATATCGTGCATAAAGAACCAGTACGGGGAAAATCCTTTGGACGACGATGAATATGTAAAGATGATTAATGAAAAGCATTTTTTGAGGGTGCGGGGGCTTATTGACAAAAGCCGTGTAGTTTACGGAGGTAAGTCTGACCGTGATTTGCGCAAAATTGAACCAACAATTATGACGGATGTAACTCCTGAGCATGCGGTGATGCAGGAGGAGATATTTGGTCCCGTGCTTCCGGTACTAGAGGTGGAGGATGTCGTGCAGGCGTATGATTTTGTGCGTGAAAGGCCGTCTCCGCTTGCCCTGTACCTGTTTACATCGAATAAAAAAACTAAAAATATGTTTTTAAATAATGTCTCTTATGGAGGCGGCTGTATAAATGATACCGTAATACATCTCGCCACTTCAAAGATGGGCTTCGGCGGAATAGGCAACAGCGGGATGGGAAGCTATCACGGAAAGAAAAGTTTTGATACTTTTAGTCATGAAAAGAGTATTATTGATAAAAAGACATGGTTTGACCTCCCGATGAGATATAGGCCGTATAGTGATACGAAGGATAAAATTATACGCTTCTTCGTAAAATAGTAAACAGGTGGTGGAAAAGTATGGCAAAAGATAATAAAACTAATGCGATGCGTATTCTTGATAAGATGAAAATAAGCTATGAAAGAAATTCTTACGAGTGCGGAGAATTCATAGACGGCATTCATATTGCGGATATGCTGGGTCAGCCGTATGGGCAGACGTTTAAGACAATTGTTACAAAAGGAAAACCGGACGCTTTTTATGTGTTTGTGCTTCCTATTGATGAGGAGATAGATTTAAAAAAGGCGGCGAAAGTGTCAGGAGAAAAGAGACTTGAGCTAATACCGGTAAAAGATGTTAACAGAGTTACGGGATATATCAGGGGCGGATGTACGCCTGTCGGCATGAAAAAGAAATACCCGATATATATACATGAAAGCGCCTCCTCTTTTGAAAAAATCATAATTAGCGGAGGCAGGATTGGCGAGCAGCTTTTCATCAATCCCGACGACCTGTTAAAAGCCGCCGATGCGGTTTACGCTGATATTATAAAGTGAGCGCGGCTTAAAAGGTGAAAGAAAAATAATGAAAATGCAGACATTTTCACATGAGGTTTGGTGCAGATTATGAAATATGAAATAAAAATAAGGCCCAGACTGGGCGACTATAATAGAAACGGTAAGATATCAATGGAGGGTATACTTCATATGATTGGAACCGCCGGACAGCACCACTCAGATTCCGTAAGGGACGGAGTGGTTGAGGGAAGCCTTGCCGGCATTGCGTGGATTCTTACCGAGTGGAACATAAAGATACTTAGACGACCGGAGATTGATGAGGAGTATACGGTTGAAACATGGGCTAGAAGCCAGCGCGCCGGAGTGCCTACAAGTATTGTCGCCAGGGACTTTGTTATGAGGAACGGGTGCGGTGAGGAGTGCGTGCTTGCATCGTCAAAGTTTGTTCTCATGAACCTTGCGACCGGTAAGCTTGCAAGAATAACTCCGGAGATGATGGAGGTATACAGGCCGGAGGAGACGTCTGTAATTCAGGCTGCTCCCGGAAAACTTAGAATGCCTGAGCATTGTGACAGCGAGGTATGCATACCGAAGCTTCGCGAGGACATAGATTTCAACGGCCATGTACACAATTCAAGGTACATGGCATATGCGCTTGAAGCTCTGCCGCATGACATCTATATGGAAGATAATATAAGAAGTGTGAGAATTGAGTACCGGAATCCTGTTTTTGAGGAAGATGTAATTAGAGCGAAAGTTGCCTGTATTAGTGACGCGGGCGGTGCGGGTGAGAGCTCATACATTGTGGGAATATATAATCAGGATGAAAAGATGTGTTCCATAATTAAAATAGGAATTTGTAAAAAAACGAATTAACTTTCTAATTCATATTGTTAAAAATATATAAACATGCTATAATTATTATTAAAGTTGATTTTTAGACTATAATAATTACAGCGTGTTTATTTTATATATATTACATTGGTATATTTCGGAATTGGAGGAGCATGTTTGAAATATGATGTTATTATAATTGGGGCCGGTCCGGGCGGTATATTTGCCGCGTATGAACTTACGCGTGGAGACAGTTCAATTAAAATTGCCGTGTTTGACGCGGGATATTCACTGTCTAAGAGGAAATGCCCTATTGACGGTGTTAATATAAAGAACTGCGTCGGATGCAAATCATGTTCTATAATGAGCGGATTTGGAGGGGCAGGTGCATTTTCCGACGGCAAATACAATATTACTAATGATTTTGGCGGAACGCTTTATGAATATATAGGAAAAAAGAAAGCAACGGAGCTTATGCAGTACGTGGACAGTATCAATATGTCTCACGGTGCAGAGGGGACAAAACTATACTCCACTGCAGGCACAGAGATTAAGAAGAAATGCATGCAGAATAAGCTCAAGCTGTTGGATGCCTCGGTGCGCCATCTGGGCACTGACATAAACATGATAGTGTTGGAAAACCTTTATGGGGAGCTCAAGGATAAAGTTGATTTCTATTTTGAGTCTCCGGTAAGCACTATAGACGTAAAGGATGGCGGATATACCGTGCTTTGCAAAGAAGTTTCCTATGAATGTGACAGATGCATTGTGTCGGTCGGCAGAAGCGGAAGTAAGTGGATGGAAAAGATATGCAGGAAGCTTGATATCAATACTATGTCGAACAGGGTGGATTTGGGAGTCAGGGTAGAGCTGCCTGCTGTCATATTTTCACACCTGACCGACGAACTTTATGAGAGTAAAATAGTGTACAGGACCGAGAAGTTTGAGGACAGTGTCCGCACATTCTGTATGAACCCGTATGGAATAGTTGTTAATGAGAATACTAACGGTATAATAACTGTCAACGGCCACAGCTATGAAGATAAGCACAGGCAGACGGAAAATACTAACTTTGCGCTTCTTGTCTCAAAGCATTTTTCCGAACCGTTTAAGGACAGCAACGGGTACGGCGAAAGCATAGCAAGACTTTCAAATATGCTTGGAGGCGGTGTTATTGTACAGAGATTCGGGGACCTTGTAAGGGGAAGAAGGAGCAACGAAAAACGCATCGAGGAGGGGATGGTTACGCCGACGCTTGCTGCAACTCCGGGCGATTTAAGTCTGGTTCTCCCTAAGCGTATACTCGATGGAATAATGGAAATGATATATGCGCTTGATAAGATTGCGCCTGGAACCGCGAATGACGACACCTTGCTGTACGGCACAGAGGTGAAATTCTATAATATGGAGGTAGAGCTTGACAAAAACCTTGAGAGCAGATACAAGGGACTATATGTTATAGGGGACGGAAGCGGAGTTACACACTCGCTGTCTCATGCCTCTGCCAGCGGAGTATATGTCGCAAGACAGATAAGGGGACTTATTTAAGACTATTTTGCAGGAAGAGGATGGTTTAATGAAACAAAAATCACAAAAATCGAAAGACGATATGTGGAGAAATGTGGTTGTAATAGCAGGGGCGGTGATACTGTTTGTTGTCACGCTAATAAATACTGCATTTTCTTTCGACAAACTGAATGAGTATTTTGATAAACAATCGTTATACATACAGTCCGCTGAATATAAGTCAATTTTATTTGCCCATATTCTCATTACATTCGCGGCATTCTTTATTTATTTTGGAATCTTGGCTGCGGCATGTATATCGTATACGAATAAGAAAAGGGCAGATAAGAGGAAAGCCAAAGATGCGCTGGAATCGGTAAACCGTAAGTTTGAATTTCAGTCGCAGATAGTCGACTCATTCAGCCGCCTGTACTGTGCTATGTATAATGTTGACATAGTAAATGACAAAATATATGAGATAGTAAGTGAGGGCGAAATAAAACAGATTATCGGCGATGAGGGTAATGCCTCAGAAAAACTGCTTGAGCTGTGCGATACGTACGTATCGCCGGAATACAGGGAGGATATGGCCTCATTTGTAGATATAACAACGCTTGAGTTCAGGCTTAAGGAGAGCCCTGTAGTGAGATTTGAGTACCAGACGGATGATGAGGTATGGCATAAGGCGGCGTTTATTACAGAGAAATGTACTGACGGAGCGATTTCACAGGTGCTTTATGTTACAAGGGTGATAGACGAAGAAAAGCATAAGGAGCTTGAATATAAAAACGGATTGTTGGCTGCAATAGACGAGGCTAACAAAGCGAATATGGCTAAATCAGATTTCCTGTCAAGAATGTCGCATGATATACGTACCCCAATCAACGGAATTATCGGTATGATAGACATAGCAAAAAAGAACCTGAACGACGAGCAGAAGATTGTCGACTGTTTTGATAAAATGGGAGATGCGTCGAGCC
>CAOKVX010000014.1 GCA_948472945.1 uncultured Clostridia bacterium | reverse complement strand
TCCTGCTCTTTTCGCAGTGCCACCTCGAAAGCCAACGGCTTTCTCGTTCACGGGCGCTGCCCTGTCCTGCTCTTTTCGCAGTGCCACCTCGAAAGCCAACGGCTTTCTCGTTCACGGGCATTCGCCCTATCAGTACGTATAAAAGCGGATTAGGCTGTGAACAGCCAATCCGTCTTTTATACGTACTGGCACTGCTCATTGCTTTCGTGGACATTATAGCATATTTTAAAAGTTGTTGTCTATCCTGTATTCGGCGTTTATTATTGATTCAACAAAATCTCCGCCCGACGAGCCTACTACCGTTATATTGGCGTTTAGTTTACGTTCTGCCTCATCTACGGTCAAATCATCGAGAAATACCTGTTCTCCTGTCCTTAGCATGCAGGAGGTAATCAAAATGCTGTCACCAAACATGTTATTCCTGCCATATTCTTTCAGCTGTTCTACCAAATCATGCCCGGTTATAAGTCCTGTGACTGTAATTGTTTCTCCAAAAAATCTATTATATATCTTTAATACATTGACGGTGACGTTTTTATATACTTCCATTACCTTGGAGGCGAGCATTCTTATTGTATCATAGGCCAGTACGCCTGTCGCAATTGTGACGGTTCTTTTAATAGCGCTTATATTATTCATGTTATCAATTTCATCTATTTTCTTACCTATTTTTTTACCGCTGCATTTGTAACTGTTTTTTTCAGACAGCTCCCTTAGTTTTTCTTCCGTCTCGTCTATAAGCAGCCTCATCATTCCGACGCCGTTTTCAATCTGTATATATCCGTCATATGTCTCCGCGTTTGGAAAATCTCTTCCGGCATTTATATACCACTCGTCGCTTGCATGTATAAAATGCAGGTTATATCTTTCATAGAACTCTTTTTGTCTGCTTTCAATAATATCTATAATTTTTCCTGACTCATCACCGTCAAACAATTCAAGCGGGTACAGACCATCCCTGTATTTTGTTATTCCGGCGGGAACTACTGAAACGCTTCTCATAAACGGCATCAGCTTTGACAGGTCTTCTATAGTTTTCTCAAGCTCCAAACCGTCATTTACACCCTTGCAGAGAACAATTTGACCGTTCATTTCAATATGGTTGTCATACAATTGTTTAAGGTATCTCAGCTTATCGCCGGCGAATCTGTTGTTTGTCATTTTGCATCTGAGCTGCGGGTTGGTAGTGTGCACTGATATATTAATAGGCGCAAGGTTCATTTCTATAATTCGTGAAATATCGACATCACCCATATTAGTCAGGGTAATATAATTACCCTGAAGAAATGACAGTCTCGAGTCATCGTCCTTAAAATAAAGAGTTTCCCTCATTCCGGGAGGCATCTGGTCAATAAAACAGAATATACATTTGTTGCTGCATGACCGGTATTCGCTCATAAGGCTGTTTTCAAATTCAATACCGAGCTCCTCGTCATAATCTTTCTCAATCTCCAAAAGCCACTCCTCATTGTCAGCTTTCCTGATTAATACTTCAATATATTCGTCCTTAATATAATACCTATAGTCAAATACGTCATTTATGACATGGCTGTTAATTGCAAGAAGTATATCTCCGGCCTCTATTTCAAGCTCCTCCGCTATTGATCCTTTGACCACCTCTTTTATTATGTGACCTTTGTTTTTTATCATATCCATCTATATTCTTACCTCCGGAGATTATTGTTAAACAATTTATACAAAAATAACCTAATTATAATTCCCTAAAATACTAGAAAATAATTACTACAATATAATAAATCATCACGCTGATATGTGCAAGCAGCTTTATTACCCACACAGTCAATCAAAATAATTTGTAACTAAAATAACCTGCGGCCGTTACTCCGGGAAATTATTTGCCGTGTATAAAAAACTATGCCGGACATCGTTATAACCCGATGGCCGGCATAAGTATCTTTTCTGCTGACACAGTTTTATTTGACTTTAAATTTCACAACAGCGCTGTATTTTCCTAAAGCCTTACTTCCATCCGACTTATAAGCATAAGCCGCAACTCGCGCGTAATATGTCTTCTTTGATTTAAGTTTTTTAATTGTTATTGAAGTTTTCTTTGATGAAACTTTTTTTACTGCTTTTTTAAATTTTTTATTTGTCGAATACTGAAGCTCATATCCCTTTGCACCGGAAACCTTTTTCCATTTGAGGGTAGCTTTCTTCTTTGCTCCCTTAACTTTTGTTATCTTAGCTTTACCCGGTGCTTTAACTTCGGCTGCAGCAGGTGTCTGTATAACAGGTGCAGGCGGCTGGTTAGTGATTACAGGCGGCTGTGGAATTGGAGATGGCGTTGCGACAACATCCTCCTTGAACTGCCAGTAATCAAACTTGAACAGTTCATTTTCATTATCCGACCTAAATACTATATAGAGGTCATGAACGCCTGTTATTTCCTTTTCCATTTTACCCTCTATAGTTTTAAATTCGCCGTCTCCACCGGTAGTTTTCACGTCGGCATATGCAATCAGTTCGCCTGAATCAACGTCAGTATTGTGTAAATCAAAGCCTTCCGCAAACAGGTCCTTTTCATTTGACTGGTCGCTGTAAATATCTTCGTCGCAGTCAATTCTAAATTCAATTCTTCCCTCCTGTGCCATTCCCGCACACGCGGCATTTACTCTTACGGACAAAGGACTTCTGTCGCCAAAATCAACATTTTTCACCTTGATATAGTTGCCGTCGTGAATTGAATTTACAATACAGTTTCCATTCTGGGCGTTCTCAATATCTATTCCTCTTTCCCACGCAATCGTCTCCGCTTCGACTCTCTCATATGGATTGAGATTTCTTACCGCAGTAACGCCGTCTTTCGTCTGTTCCATTTGAGAGATTGAGCCGTCATCGTTATAAGTGAATTCCTCAAGACATACGCTGCGGTGGAATGAAGATGTCTTATCAAGCGGGTTGCCATGATAAAACATATATGAATGTCCCATATAGTCTACAACTCCGGGATGAATCGTATAACAGTTATTTGGCGCAAGGACTACTCCTCCAAATGTCCAAGGGCCCGTAGGCGACGTACTTGTAGAATAAGAAATATTTTCTCCTCCGGTCTGCCCAAACGCAGGGTATACCATGTAGTACAAGTTGTTTCTCTTGTAAAACCAAGGACCCTCAGCGTATGAACATGAACGCTCTCCCGAGCCGGGACCAAATGCCTCGGCAGTCATTTCCTGTTTCACAACTCCGACAGATTTGTCGTAGGAAACCATATCGTCGTTGAGCTTAACATACCTAAGCTCAGGATTTCCAAAATACAGGTAAGCCTGACCGTCGTCGTCTATATAAACAGTAGGGTCAATATCATTCCAGTCTCCCTCGTCAATAAGCGGACCTCCTATAGCGTCCTCAAACGGGCCGTATGGGCTGTCGCTCACTCCTACTCCTATACATATTCCTGATTTTTCCGCTTTTACAGGAACATAAAGGTAGAACTTACCGTCCTTTTCAATACACTGTGACGCCCAGGCCCTGTCGTTAGCCCATGAAATGTCGTCAAGAGACCAAATCTGTCCGTGAGCGGTCCAGTTAACCATATCCTTGCTTGAGAAACAATGCCAGTTGAGCATCGTATAGAAACCGCCCACCGTCTCGTCCTCATCATGGGTAGTATACAGGTATACAGTGTCATTATATACCATAGGCGCAGGGTCCGGCGCAAATATATGCTGTACTATAGGATTATCCGCCGATGCTTTTTTTGCAGGCATGAAACTAACCGCTGTCAACGCCATTACAGCTGATAATGAGAAACATGCCGCCCTTTTAATTAATTGATTCAAAATAATTTCCCCCTTTTTATAATTTTATCTTTACCTTAGCCGAGTAATTTCCGTAAATTTTCCCGGCATAAGCGCGTACCTTTAAATAGTATGTCTTCTTTCGTTTTAAATTTTTGAGAGTATATTTATTCTTTTTGACGTTAAGTTTCTTTACTCCTTTTTTAAACTTTTTGTCTGTTGAATATACAATCTGATATTTTTCAGCGTCAGAAACTTTTTTCCACGATACTGTAGTCTTATTTCCTTTTCTCTTAACTGAAAGCTTTTTAACCTTAGCAGGCTTTATGGCAATATTGCTGTCCGGTTTTTCAGCCTGGGTTACAGCAGGCAATATTTGGTTCTGTGGCGGATTAACCACCTGTGCAGGCAATTCAGGTTCTTTCTCAAACGCCCAGTAATCAAACTTGAACATACCCGTATCTTCCTCGTGGATATAAGCGTTCTTGTCATAGCTTAAACCGGTCTCGTTGGCAGGCTTGTCATAATTTCCTTTGAACACAAATTTGACGTCGTGAACTCCCGTAATCTTCGAGTTAAGTTTTACGGAAAGCTCCCTCCATTCACCGGAAGTGTTTGACACGTCGAGAATAGCCGAAAGGACATCGTCAATATATACTTCAATCTTAGATGCTGCATCATCTTTCGCATCCTTGACAGACGCTTTAAAGCTGGATGCGCCTTCACTGCCAAAATCTACTTCCCTTACCTTTATAAAATCTTCATTATGCATATTATATACAAACACGTCATTAAATCCAAAAGCGTTTGTCGTCTGACCGGTTTTAAGACCTTCAGCCCAGCATATGGTTTCCGCCTCAACCCTGCCGTATGGGTTAAGCGTTCCTATAGGGGTGACGGAATCAGGCATATCCACAACATCTATCGTCTTATCGTCGTTATATGTAAATTCTGCGACGCATACTGACCTGTGTGCTCCCGAGCCTTCCCCGCAGCCTCCCGGCAGCTCCGTCGTATGGTAGAACAGATATGAATGTCCCTTAAAATCACACACTCCCGGATGGTTCGTAAAGCTTCCTGAAATACTGCCGTCCGCGTTTATGACTCCCTTTGTGGTTTCCTGCAGAAGTCCACCGTACGTATAATCTCCGAGCGGTTCATCGCAGTAAGCGTAATGGAGTGTCTCTCCTCCCCTATGCGCGTCAGTGTTTCCGCCATGACCTGCCCACATAAAGTAATATGTTCCGTCATGCTTCGTAAACCACGGACCTTCAACATAATTTGGAACATTAAAGGTTTTAGGCTGGGTTTTTAATGAAATCATATCGTCGCCCAGCAATACATATTTGAGAGTCTGCCCATAGAACAGGTACGCCTGTCCGTCATCATCAATATATACGGTCGGGTCTATGTCGTACCAGTCTCCTTCTATTAACGGCTTTCCAATTGCATCCTCATAAGGTCCGTACGGATTGTCCGCAACGGCTACTCCAATTCCGTAGCCCGGCGAATCTGCCTCGTCCGTTGCCCCTTTTCTGAGTATAGGCACATACAGATAATACTTTCCGTCTCTTTCAACCGCCTGTGCCGCCCACGCCCTGAAGCACCATGTATGTCCCCATTCAAATGACGACTGGCCGAATATGGTTCCGTGGTCCGTCCAGTTAATCATATCTTTAGTCGAATAGCATTTCCAATTCTTCATTGTAAAGAACAGATAATCGTCCGTCGGTTTATTTTTCTCTAGTACATCCTCGTCATGACTTGTAATAAGGTACAAAGTATCTCCTACTACAAGAGGCGAGGGGTCCGCCGTAAAATATGTCTGGACAATCGGATTGTCTGCAGTGGCAATCTTTGGCAGTGCAAATATTAGCGGCACTGACATAACTGCAGCGGCTGCAAGACCAATAATCCTTTTTAGCCTCATAATAGTAAATCCCCCTTTCTTTAATTTAGCATCTAAGTAACAACATGCACATATATACCGCTGTAGAAATGAAATATATATGTGCATGCATGTGTCATTAATTACTTTAACTTTGTATGCTGTTAAATTACTTAACCTTAACTTTTACCACAGCGCTCTTTTTGCCAAATAACTTTTTGCCATTGGAATCATTTACATACGCTGCAACTTTTGCATAATATGTTTTACCCTTTTTAAGCTTCTTGATTGTTATTTTTGTCTTTTTAACCGTCGTTTTCTTAACAGCTTTCTTTAGCGATTTATTTGTTGAGTAGTATACCTGATATCCTTTTGCCCCTGATACCTTTTTCCACTTGAGCGTCATTGAACGCTTTCCGGCTTTCGATGAAGTAACTTTAACTTTTGCAGGCGCTTTAACCGTTGTAACTACAGGCTCGGCAGGCGTCACCGCAGGAACGGAAGGCGTCGGTTGTGCAACAGGCGGTGTAGTAGGTGTTACAGGCGGCAATGGAATCTCATCCTGAGTAAACTGCCAGTAATCAAATTTGAACAGGCTTTCGCTTTCATCGTTTCCCGTGAACAGCATATAAACATCATGTAAGCCTTTAACAACAGATTTGTCGACATCTACAGAGTTTGTCACCCAAGTATCGGCGTCACCTCCGCCTTTAACCTCATATTCAGCCACAGGCTCGCTGTCGATTGAATCAAGGTATACCTCAATCTTTCCGGCAACAGCCCCCGCCGCTGCATCGGCCGCAGTACATGCGGTTAATTTAACAGCGCCGTACTGTCCGAAATCAACATTTCTTATACATATATAATCTTCGTTGCTTATATCACAAAGGTTTACCCCGCCTGTCACGTTAGAGCAAGGCTCTTTTTCTATTCCGTACTTTCCGAGCGGGTCGTTGTCAGATGCCTTTAGCGAATTGCTGTACTCGATTGTCTCTGCCTCAACCCTGTTATACGGGTTAAGTGTTCCGACAGGCTCTACTCCCTCTGACGTGAATGGAATAGTTTCGATTGTTCCGTCCTCATTATAAAATATCTCGTCAACGGCAACCGAACGGTGATAGCCGTTTCCGTCATGCAGTTTTCCCGTATGGTAGAAAAGATAAGAATGTCCCTTATATTCGACAACTCCCGGATGATTTGTAAAACTTCCCGATCCCTGTCCATTGACATTGTCGTCCATAATCATACCCTTATACTCCCAAGGTCCGAGAGGGCTGTCCGCCATAGAGTAGTCAATCCTTTCAGGAATTCCGTTTGCCGCATATACAAGATAATAATGTCCCTCTCTCTTATAAAACCAAGGGCCTTCCTCGTATAATGTAGGTCTCCTAAGTTTACCGTTGTCCATTCTTGTACCTGTGCCAAACTGTGCCTGAACATTCTTACATTCTTCGCTTTCGAGGTCAGGGTAATCACTGGTTTCAAGCTCCCACTTGATAATACCTTTATCGCTGCCCGGATATTCCTTGTCGTAGCTTATCATGTCCTCGTTCAAAGCAACGCAGAATAAATCCGGATTGCCCCAGTACATATATGCCTGACCGTCGTCGTCCACCCATACGGTAGGGTCGATATAGTTAGGCGCCGGTCCGATAAGCGGTTCGTTTAACGGGTCGGTAAACGGCCCTGTAGGCGAATCTCCTACTGCAACGCCTATGGCAGTCTGACCGTTCTTTGCATTGATTGGAACGTAAAAATAAAATTTACCGTTTCTCTCGACTACCTGACCGGCCCACGAAGAATTCTCTTTCGCCCATTCAAAATCATGGTAGCTTAGCACTGTTCCGTGGTCTGTCCAGTTAATCATGTCGGACGTTGAATAACACTTCCAGTCATTCATTGTATAGAAACCGTTCAGCGTCTCATCCTCATCATGCGAGGTATACACGTAAAGCCTTCCGTCAGAACATGCCATTGGCGCCGGGTCGGCCGTATACACATCCTGCACTATAGGGTTTATTGCCTCCGCTTGTTTTATGGACGTCGGCATTGCAGTTATACATACTGCTGCTGCAAGGAAAACAGCCGACATTTTTTTGATTAAACAACATTTACTTCTCATTAATATTACCCCCTGAAATATTTTTGCCAGCATCTATATATAAGCTCTGCTATTATTATATTTTACTACAAAACACCTGTTTTTGCAAATTATCTGACAGTAATGAAAGCGTCCGAGAAGCTGTCAATTTCATTCTTATTGTCGGTGATTGTAAGTCTGTAAGTACCAGGTACATTAGGAACATTAATTCCATCTTTGTCGGCTGTAGTATATGACTGTGCAGGGTCGTTTTTATCAAATGCGGAAACGCCGGTATCTGCAAGCCAAACTATCTTGCCCGCATCATATATAGGCTCGTCAAAGTATACATACTCGCCCGGATTAACGGTAACGTCCTCTGACAAAAGTTTATTGGCCCTGTTTACTGAAGTCGTAAACAATATGGTCTGCGCGCTGCCGCCGTTATTCGGAGTAATTGTGAGAGTCCATCTTCCCTCGGTATCAATTACATGGCCGTCCGATACGCTGCTGTTATTAAGTTTGAACGTATAACCGGACTCGTCAAGCTGTAATGTAAACGGTTTTTTCTTTGATATCGAATAGTCTGCTCCCTCTTTCACGTTTGCAGCGCTGTTATCCTCGCCTACATAAAGAGTAAATGTCGACTCATCTGATACCGTTCCATCGGCATATACAATATACAGCTTATACTCTCCCGCTTCAGACGGAATAACCATCTCCTTTGAATTGCCTGCGGCCTTGACCATTGAACCGCCCTCTGAAAATGAGGTTGTTCCCTTTGGCGCAAGCCATACGGTATCGGTAGCTCCAAGCAGTCCCCTTCTCTTTAGCATATCTCCGGATGTGAGCCTTACGTTTGCAGCAAGCTCATAGTCGGTATCAGGTATTACATCCTTTCCAACCATATGGACATATGCGTCCTCAAGTCCTGAGTAGAGAACCGTCTCATATCCTTTCTGCGGCCATATATAATCGGCGTTTACATATTGGTCGAGCGTACAGTTAGGCGCGGTACACTCAGAGCGGTCGGTGTTGGAGAAGCCGTTTGTGACAATCATATCATGTTTTCTTCTCCAATCGTTCATCTCATATACGTTACGAATTGTATTTGTTATAACATTGCTGTCAAATTTGATATATGCGCTTCCCTCGTCAGGGTGGAATCCGTTGACCATCCTGCTTCCGTCAGCTTTCTGAGGTTCACGTTTCGCATTAATATAATTAAAGCTCATCTCCGAAAATTCTGTCCAGTCATCATTACCCTGCTGTCCAAGCGTATATATTCCGCCTGCGTCCTGCAAAAGGGAGCATATCTCCTCTACCCTGTTATAGTTGACATGATTATTTCTGGACGTCTCGGTAGGATATCCCGGCAGCTGCGAATCACTTCCGTTGTAGCCGTCAAAGTTACACCATCCCCATCCTATGCTCATTCCGCTGTATGAGCATTTGTATACGAAGTTGTGAAGTATCTGTAAGTTATAAGTATAGAATGTTGTTATCGGCGAGTGTCCTGAGAAGAAATAGCAGTTCTCAAGCAGATAGTTGTTGCTTAGCGTAATGTTCTTTGGCACCGACTCCGTTCCGTCGCTGAACTTTTCCCTGTCAGGGCCCGCATTGCCTGCCTTTACATTGTGCTCAGGACCATCGTTCTCATACACGTGGGTCGGATGTCCCACAACAATTCCCGCGCCACTGGTTTTACCTATATAATTGCCGGTCACGTCTATGTTGTCGACGTCATTTTCAATATGGATGCCCAAATTTCCCGTGTGTCTTATCTCTCCGTTTATAAACTTTACGTTACGCGCGCTGGTAACGTGCACGGCGGCCGCCGGAACGTCGTATGAGCGGTAAATATCGTCATGTTGATTCTCGCTCGCAAACGCTTTAAGTACAATAGAGCCCTGTACCGAGGCATATCCGTGCGAACCCTCAAGCTCATACAGGTTCCAGTCCGAGTATGCAAATGTAATTCCTTCAAATACTATATTCTGTACGTAACTTTCAAGCGGATTGTTCCCCGTCATGTCGACAATAGTGTCTAGCTCAGGCACAACAAACTCTGATGCATTTATGTCTTCGCCATCTTGTGGAATGTAATAGAGCATTCCGCCCTCCTGGTCAAAGTAAAACTGACCCGGTTTTTCAAGCCACTCAAAGACATTGGTGACAGTGTTTTCAGTTGAAGTACTGTATGCGGTTCCCCAGCCAAGGTTCTGCGCAACGGCTCCGTACGGCATCTGAAGGTCCGCCTGTACTTTTCCGTCAGCCGCAGGTGCAAGCTGTTCCACACATACAACCTGTCTCGCCCATCTCGACGAGGAATCAAGCTCAATATTTTGCTGGTTTCTCGTGTCCGCTGGAATACTTCCCGCCGGGAAGATTGTGCTCTCATACAGTCCGGAAGACCTGGAAGCCCATGCCCAGTCAGCCTGTCCCTTAGTCACTGATACGTTTCCCGAGCCTCCTGACGGAGTAATCTTTTTTGACGTCATCTCGGCGCGTTCACCGTTGACATACAAAGCCCTGAGTTTCTTGTCCCTTTTAAGAGGAATCTTATATGCGGCTACACCGTCTGCAAGCCAGTCGACATCTTCAGCCACAGTCCATGTTCCCTCAAGCTTCTTTCCTCCGCTTATTACCGGATTCGCGCCTTTTGCCGCCCTGTAATATATAGTTGAAGACTCGCTGCCGGAATCCTCCGACGTAAATTTTATGGTTTCAGAAACAGGATAAAAACCGTCTGCCAGCTCAATAACTATGTCCTTTGTCTTTGCAAACTTTCTAACCTCATCCTTAGCTCTTTCAAGCGTCTTAAACGGACTTGCCGCAGTACCATTACCCGCGTCGTTCCCGTTAGGTGAAACATATATATCGGCTTTTGCCGTTACAGGAGGCGGAGTCTGCTGCTGGTTAGGCGCCGGTGTCTGCTGTGTATTCTGCGGTGCTGGTGTCACAACAGGAACCGTCTTTTTCTTTACAACCTTTACATTAACCTTTCCAATTTTCCTATACTTAGTTTTTTTACCAGACTTATACTTCTCTTTCACGGTAATGACTGCCTTTCCTATTTTTTTACCTTTTACCACACCTTTTTTTGAGACCGTAGCTATCTTCTTTTTGTTAGTCTTAAAGGTATATGTATTCTTTGCCTTTTTATTTTTAATCGTAATCTTTTTTGACTTTCCTTTCACAATCTCAAGCTTTTTAGTTTTAAGAGACGCTTTCTTTGCGGCGTCGGCGCCTTGTACGCCTGACATTACCGTAAATGACATTGCCAATACCATTACGGAACTGACAATAGTTTTTATAAATCTTTTTTTCATGGTATCACCCCATTAATATTTTATTACTCAAACTTCGCATGTTTTATATATAGAATTATATCACTTTCCATAATGAGAAATTTGATTATATAATTATAAGGTTTTCTGCTTATTTTTTCTATGACTTTTTGCGTATTAATAGTGATTAATTATTATCATTATAATACAGCACATTTCTACATCATACGCATATAATTATATAAATATATCGAAAAATGGGAGAATTGTATGTATTTTTTAATTCCTGCAGTAATAGTAATTGCTATAATTTTTCTCCTTATATTCCACTGGAGGAAAAAGAAAATCATCAAAAAGATATGCCTGATGTCAGTACATGAAAAATGCTGTCTTCTGAACGAGTTAGTGGAGCCGTTCGGTTATTGCTACAATTTAAAGCAGGATATCTTTACAAGTACTACAGACGCATGGCAGAAAAAATTTGGCTACAGCGAAATATACGATAGGCTGGCCCCGTTCGGAAATATGATATTTGACTGCCAGCCGGTTTATTTTGACTACGCCGGAAAAACATGGCTCATTGAATTTTGGAAAGGGCAGTACGGCATCAACACCGGAAGTGAAATCGGCGTATACCACGCTGACGATATCATCCCTCCGAAAAAGCGTAAAAAGACGATATTTGCAGCTGTACAGGAGGATGAGTATCTTGAAATGCGCACGGAACTCATACGAAAAGATAAGCCAATTGCAGATTTGAGCGCCCGCCACTGGTGGCTCACAATTTTTAAGATGGGATGTTTTTCTAAGCCTAAGGATTTGGAGCTTAAAATATTTATTGATTTTCCAAATCAGGAAATGCGGGAGGCGTTTGTGGACGCACTTATTGAAACAGGATGCTGCCCGGACGCAATCTGCACGAACTGCAACATGGTTTCGTTTACTTTCCGTGTTTCAAAACGCAAACGCAACATTTTTGTAAGGCTTTACCGAGGATATGTACAATTGCTGAACAGATTGTTATGTAAGCTTTACCGCTTCGTCACAAGACCTTTTAAATGCACTTACGACAGGATGTTATATCTGTACTTCTACCTGCCGTATATATTCAGGCATATGTTAAGGCTTAGGCATCACAGGAAGCATAAAAAACACAAACACAACAGATAAAAAATTTGCGTGATTTAATTAGATTTAAAAACAGGAAAGGGTGAACTAAGTGGGCTGCCGGAATCGTTTAAACAAATCTTTTGAAAACGCTCCAATACTTCCTATGGGGCCGAAGTACAACTATGTGCTATTCAGCGACTGTCACCGCGGCAATGGAACACACAACGATAATTTCCTTAAGAATCAGAATCTATATTTTGCCGCCCTCAAAAATTATTATCAGAAAGGCTTTACCTATATTGAGCTCGGAGACGGCGACGAACTATGGGAAAACCGCAGAATGGCGCAGATTAAAGAAATACACAGCGATGTATTTTGGCAGCTCTCCCGCTTCTATAAAGAAAACCGCCTATATATGATTTATGGAAACCATGATATTGTCAAAAAATATCAGTCGTTTGCAAAGAAAAAGTATTCAACATTTTTTTGTATCGAGAACCGGTGCGACAAACCTCTTTTCCCTGATATAAAATTTTATTCGGGAATTATTTTAAAAAATGAAAGTTTAGGTGAAAGCCTATATCTGACGCACGGCCATCAGGCTTCACTTTTAAACTCTACCCTATGGCCAATTAACTGTTTTTTAGTACGTTATGTGTGGAAACCGCTTGAACAGACCGGAATACTTGACCCGACCAGCGCGGCCAAAAATTATACGAGGAAACAGAATACGGAAAATTTACTTGAAGCATGGGCAAAGCAGCAGGGACAGATACTGATTACCGGACATACGCACCGTCCTATGATGTGTACCGACACCTCACCTTACGCAAATACCGGAAGCAGCGTCCATCCCCGCTGCATAACATGCATTGAGGTATGCGGTAATACGCTTTTCCTGGTAAAATGGAACACCGAGGTCGGCTATAACAACTACCTATATGTGGAGCGCACCGAGCTTGCACGTTACAATCTCAGCGAAAAAAGCAGGGCGCAAAAGTATTGATATAATTATTTTATTGCATTTTTTTGCGATATGGAATATTCTATACTCTATATGATAAATAATTACTGTATATATAGATAAAACAGCATTTATATTTGATATGCTGATAAAGGAGGCTGTAAAATGATTAGAATAGAATGTGCGGAGAGCTCGACCTCACACAATGCTAATTTTGTATATAAGAACGATAATTCTCATGAATGGTGGCTGCTCATACAGACGCATTCAACAACTTGCTTTTATATTGACGGTGAGGAAATAATAATGCCTGAAAATACGGCAATTTTATATCCGCCGCATTCCGAGATAATGTATAAAGCTCACAATAATGAGCCTTTCAGCGACGACTGGATTCGTTTTTTTACTGACGAGACGTTTGTGACAAATGGTATGATACCTACTACTACTCCTTTTAGGACAATGCAGTCAGATTTTATAAGCCAGATTATTCACCTTATCGCGGCCGAAAATTTTTTTGAAAATAAAAACAAAGAACTAACAATTCAGTCGCTAATGCACATATTATTTTACAAGCTAAATGAGTCTCTTACAAGCAAGACTGATGATTTCAGGACGCTGGCATTATATCAGCTGCACCAAAACATAAAAAATAATCCCGCGTTTCCGTGGACTATTTCTTATATGGCTAAGCAGCTATATGTATGCCCGAGGCTTCTTCATAAGTTTTATTATGATGAATTCGGAATATCTTGTATGCAGGACGTGATAAAAAACCGAATTCTTCTTGCAAAAAAACAGCTCGGCTGCACAGAAAACTCAATAAAAAAAATTGCTAATCTGTGCGGTTATTCCAACACTGAGCATTTCAGCAGACAGTTTAAAAAAGAAACCGGCATGTCGCCCAAACAATACCGGGAGAGTTTGTAAGCTCCCCGGTATTGTTTTGTGATAACAGTCTTATTTAAAGAGGCTCTTTCGGTCAATTAGGGAATCATTAATATAGTTGGCCCCATTACATGCAAATATAAGCATATACGGATATAACGCATAAATATATCTGGATTTCATTTCCCATATGAGATAAAAACAGAAAAAGCCGCATATAAAATACATTAAAAGTTCCGCGCCCTTTTTGTTTTTTCCTGCATATATGCCGGCCAACGCTAAAATTGCAAACAGATAATACTGTCCTTTCATAAAATATACAACTGCCTTTCTTAAAAAAGACCTGTCCATTTTACTTATATTTCGAGTAACAATACCATTGCAGGAGTACGACGCGGCGGCATCTCCAAAACCATATCGTTCAGCCTGATAAGTTCCCTCTGACCACATCCAAAGCTCTTTTTTTGCCAAAAGCTTTAATGTTCCGGCCACCCCCAAGTCCTTTACCCTATCTATACAGTCTGAAAAAGTCCATTCTACAGAATGGCTGCCATCCTGAAATCCAAATTCTTCCTCGTTAAAGCCCATTTGAATAAACGACCATATAGGATAAGCATCTTCTTTATTTGTGTCAAACAGCTTTTTTCCTGCCAAAGAAAACCCGCATAAAAAAATAGCAAACGCCATGAGATAAACTACTGTATGTTTCCACAGTTTAAGCGAAAACAGCATATAAATGATGAGTGCAATTACAAACAAAATATTTGACGCGCGCAGCCATACAGATAGTGCGGAAAAAAGTATCATTATAAAAAAGCTTATTCTGCCTTTTTTAGGAGACAGCGCCAGATATGCCATTACTACCGTAAGAGCCGTGCTAATCGTATCGTTATAAATGTGGTTTGCGTAAAGAATTGCAGGGACGAACATACAGGTATAAAAAATGATACGTTTATCTTCCCGAAAAATTATTGCATGTATCTTATAAGTCATATAGACAATTAAAATATTACATAATATATTCATTAATTTTGGAATAATAATACTTTTTCCTAAAAAACTTAAAAGATATAAATATAATGTAACCGGTATCTGGTTTGTATATCTGCTTAAATAGCCGGAATCATCCGAAAGCCCTTTCCGGGCAATATCAAAAATACTTTTCATATCTGAAAACGGTTCTAAAGGGATTATTAGTATGAAAGCAAAGCATATCAGCCCATACAAAACCAAACACGGAAAAACATTTATTTTCCTATGTCTGAAAAGTAAATAAATGCCGGATATAAGTAATATATTTATGGTTATTGCAATATAATTTGAAAAATTGTTCCACGCAAAATACGGATAGTCGTCAAAACTATAGTTTGACTGCATTAATACGCCCCACATAGAAATAGCAAAAAAAATACAAATACATATTGTAAAAGCAATAGTTTTTGTAATGCGTCCTGTCACAGACATTTTGTACATTTTAACTTTCCTTTCATTAAAAATATCAAATAAAAATATAAACAAGTTCTAAAAAACACAAATTACATTCCTTTAACGCAAGATAAAGTATAGCAAATTTTTTTCTTTTCTGCAATTTTAGATGACCAATAAAGCCAAATATCCCGCAGCAAGCTTGGCTGCTTCAGTCTACACACTTTGTTCCGACCCGTCCTTAACAAGCGTCCCCCCGACGCTTAAGACTGCTGCTCGCGGGAATAAATTGAATTTCCCCTTGACTTCCGAGCTTTAAAGATATATATTAATACCATACCAACTGTACTACTTGTCATGTTACAGTTAGTATGTATAGTATATTTAATACAGCATATAATATGACTATTCAGCACAATATTGAACGGAAAAGAGGTGAATTTATGATAAATATCAATTACATGTCCCGCACACCGGTATATGAACAGATAATCGAACAGATTGAGAATTTCGTACTTGTCGGAGTATACAAATCCGGTGACAAACTGCCGTCAGTGAGGAGCCTGTCAATTGAACTGTCAATTAATCCAAATACAATTCAAAAAGCTTATTCGGAACTCGACCGAAAAGGCATAACTTCGTCTGTTCCGGGCCGTGGCTCGTTTGTATCTGACAACGCACTAGGCATATTAAAGGAAAATAACCGCAGCAGGCTTGATGAACTAATGGGGCTTTTAAGTAAACTTGTCATAGCAGGGGTCAGCTACGCAGAAATTATATCGTGCGTTGACGATGCTTTCAAATACTGTACAGACAAGGCTGAATAAACGCCTGCTCAAATAATTTATTTAAGGAGGACAATTAATTTATGATTAAGACATATAATCTTACAAAACAATTTGAGGATTTTACCGCACTCTCGGATGTCAGCTGTTCAATTCCCAAAGGCTGTATATATGGAATGGTCGGTTCCAACGGAGCGGGAAAATCAACTTTCTTGCGGCTTCTAACCGGAGTATACAAAGCGGATAAAGGAAAAATATACATTGACGACTACCCGCTTTACGAAAATTCCGATATTAAAAAAAGAATATGTTACGTACCTGACGAGCTGTATTTTCTGCCGTCGTCAAGCATGAAACGCATGGCGCAGTTCTATAAGTCCATATATGAAAGTTTCGACATGGAGCGGTTCACAAGCCTTACAGCCCAGTTTAACCTTAATCCGGACAAAAATATAAGTACATTTTCAAAGGGAATGAAAAGACAGGCTGCGATTATACTTGCACTTTCTTCAAAACCTGATTATCTCTTTTTTGACGAGACATTTGACGGTCTTGATCCGGTTATGCGTAATCTCGTAAAAGGCCTGATATGCAAAGATGTAATCGACAATCAAACGACCTCGATTATAACGTCGCATTCCCTCAGGGAACTTGAAGACATATGCGACCAGCTTGCGCTTCTCCACAAAGGCGGTCTTGTGCTTGAAAATGATATAAATAACCTTAAAACCAGTCAGTTTAAGATTCAGATTGCTCTTAGCGACGAATACAAAGCCGATATATTTACTCCGCTTGAACTTGATATTCACAATATCAAAAAGTCGGGAAGCGTAACGAATATGATAGTCCGCGGCGACTATGATACTACAATGGATAAACTAAAAACACTAAATCCAATTTTAATCGAAGCCCTGCCGCTTACACTTGAAGAGGTGTTTACCTTTGAGATGGAGGCGCTCGGATATGTATTTGACAATATATTGGACTGAGGTTCATCAGCGTTTAACTAATGTTACCGGAAGTCAGATTATTAATATAAGGAGACATAGACATGAATAAAGATAAGCAATATAACTATATAAATTTAAAATTATATAAAGAGTTTTTCAGGCAGCAAAGTATTTTAAGCCTTATATTCCTTGGGATACTGATGCTTTTTACGGTTCTGGTTCCAATAAACAATATGTTTGATATATTGGCGCTTTCACCGGATTCAAAAACTGTAGTAAATATCATAGGTTCATTTTTTTATTTCGCGTTTATATTCACGATATATGTACCGGTGCTTGTTCTATACGCATTTAACTTTCTCACAAAACGAAATGCATGCGACTACTACCACTCGTTCCCGCATACAAGGACTTGTCTTTACCTTACGATAATCGCGAGCGTAATATCATGGATTATAATAGTATTGTTAAGCAACATCATTGTTTCAATATTAATTTACACCATATTAAGCAAATATTTTATTCTGAATATAGGAAGACTGCTGCTGTTTGCGCTTTCAATTTTTATATGCTCGCTTCTGGTTACAGCATCAATCGTTCTGGCCTGCTCCATAACAGGTACCACTTTCACCAATGTTGCGGTATCGGGACTGATTATCTTTCTTCCAAGAATACTTATCACGCTGTTTTGCTCAATTATTACAACCGCTCACGGCGTATTTGTAGCCGACAAGCTGTTTCCATTGTTTTACAGTGACATGAATATTGTTTTTGATTCCGTTTTCTCTGTATTCCTGAATAGTACGCCGTCGTTCTTTGCTGCGGCTCCGTTAATATATACGTCTGCACTAGCCGTAATTTATTTTGCCGCCGCAGGATTTTTGTTTGTGAGAAGAAAGAGTGAAACCGCCGGCACGCCGGCGTCTGGCAAAAAAACCCAGTGCATCATAAGGATAGCCATAGCGCTTCCTGTCACACTGTTTGCCCTCCCGATAATTTACTACAGAATTATCGGCGTTGAGAGTATTGGGGCTTCGGAGATATTTAACATATTCATTATATATATCATCGCGATATTAATTATGTTCATATACGAATTTATTTCAAGCAGAAAAATAAGGAACGTACGGAAAGCCATTCCTTCCGTCGGCATTCTGGTTATTACAAACATACTGATTATTGTAGGTTTGTATTTAATTAATACCACGCAGCTAAACTATACGCCGTCCGCTGATAAGATAGAGTATATAACACTTGTGCAGGACGAATCGCCATATTCTGAACCGACATACTTTGAACGCATACTTGGAAATTATAAAATCACAGAGCCGGAGCTTATCAACTTTGTGTCCGATAAACTCGCCGATACTGTGAAACACTGTAAAAATAACAATGCATACAACAATTTCTCCAGAGATGACTACAGCGTGATTTCAGTCGGCATAAAATCAGGCGTCTTTATGAAATACAGAAACCTGTGCATACCTGAAGATGAATTTAAACAGTTTTATAACATTTTATATGCAAATAACGATATACAGCAGATATTCACAAACCTGCCAGAGTATGACAAATATTCGGCGCTCATTGAAATCGGCGGCGCTATTGACGAAAAAAAATCAGAGGAAATATACAACACCCTCAGGGAGGAACTGAAATCAATAGACCCCGCAAACTGGGCCGAGCAAATCAGTATGAACAATTCTCCGATTGGCCTTACATTCCAGACAATAATTGATGACAAAACAACTTATACCAACATGCCGTTAAATATAATGACGCCTAAAACACTGCTCGCCTATATCAATACCATTAATGCGTCCATTACAAAAAATGACGCGGATAAAATAAACAGGGTAATAAATGCGGTAGACCAAAATAGCAGCAAGGACGACGACATGGGATATTCAATATCTATAGACTTACTGTCAGAGGACTTTAAATTCTGCAAATCATACTGCATCTTTGATTCAGATTACAGAGGTCCTTTGGAAATTTATAAGTATAACCGGAACGACAGTGGAGAGGTAACTGAAGATAATCTCATAGCGTCCATAGATGACGAAAGCAAAATAATAGATTTTGTTAAATCCAGTTTCAGCAATCCTGCGCCTATAGAATCTATTGACAGCGAGAACTACAGCATATTATCAATTAATTTCTCGTCCTATGATTATTCCAATTACTTTGATCATGATGCAGACGACAGTCTGTCCATTGAAGATACAGTATATGTTCTAATGGAATCCGATAAAATTGAGCAGTTTATCGCCGGTCATTCGGTAAAATAATATTTATCGGTTAATTGTAAATAATTGTAAAGAACAGAATGAAAGAGACTGTCGCTAACTGACAGCCTCTTTCATCTTTCTTACGTAATCTTCTACATAGGGAATGCAATCTCTCTTATACTCGGCTATAATTTTTATTATTGCACTTCCTACTATAACGCCGTCGGAACACGCGGCCATATCTTTTGCGGTAACCGTATCGGATATTCCGAAACCTACGGCGCACGGTATATCTTTTATTTTCTTTACCCGTTTTACCATTTCCCCGACGTCGGTTGTTATTCCGGAGCGCGTGCCCGTAACGCCGAGCGATGACACGCAATACATGAATCCTTCCGCATCATTGGCAATTTTCTCAATTCTGTCCTCGGACGTAGGCGCGACAAGCGATATAAAATCAATCCCGTACCGCCTGCAAAGCGGCGCAAATTCATCCTTTTCCTCATACGGTATATCAGGGAGAATAAGTCCGTCCATCCCGGACTCCCTGCACGCAGAAATGAATCTCTCCGAGCCATACGAGAATACAACATTTGCATAAGTCATGAAAACAAGTGGAATATCCGTCGTTTTTCTTATCTTCCTTACCATGTCGAATACTTTGTCCGTCGTAACCATGCCCACACCCGACAGGGCTCGTATGTTGGCCGCCTGTATCACAGGCCCTTCGGCCATAGGGTCTGAAAATGGAATGCCGAGCTCAATAATGTCGGCTCTCGCCCTATCCATAGCATAAACAAGCTTCTCCGTAGTTTCAAGGTCCGGGTCCCCGCATGTAATAAAGGGTATAAACGCCTTTTTGTCCTTGAATGTTTCAGTAATTCTACTCATAAATATCCTCCCCCCTGTAGCGTGCAATCGCCGCACAGTCCTTGTCTCCTCGTCCTGAAATATTAATTACAATTATTTTGTCCTCTGCCATCGCAGGCGCAAGCTTCATGGCGTGCGCTACCGCATGCGCGCTCTCGATAGCCGGGATAACTCCCTCCGTGCGAGACAGATACTCAAACGCCTCTACAGCCTCATCGTCGGTAACGGCTACATACTCTGCCCTGCCTAAATCGTGCAGATACGCATGTTCAGGTCCGATTCCCGGATAATCAAGACCGGCAGATATCGAGTATACTGGCGCAATCTGACCGTATTCATCCTGACAGAAATAAGATTTCATACCGTGGAATATTCCGGGCCTCCCGACACTTATCGTGGCTGCGGTCTCAAACGTGTCTACTCCCTTTCCCGCCGCCTCGCATCCTATAAGCTTTACGTTTTTATCTTCTATGAAGTTATAGAAAGCTCCCATTGCGTTTGAGCCGCCGCCCACGCACGCTATAACCGCGTCAGGAAGTTTTCCCTCTTTCTCCATAATCTGCGATTTAATCTCCCTGCTTATAACCGACTGGAAATCGCGGACCATCTCCGGAAACGGATAAGGCCCCATAACCGAACCGAGAACATAATGTGTGTCATCAATGCGGTTTGTCCACTCGCGGAATGTTTCCGACACAGCGTCTTTGAGCGTTGCCGTACCCGAATCAACCACATGTACCTTTGCGCCGAGCAGCTTCATCCTGTACACGTTAAGCGCCTGCCTTACTGTATCCTCTTTTCCCATGAATATCTCACATTCCATATCCATCATTGCAGCAACCGTGGCTGTCGCAACGCCGTGCTGCCCTGCACCCGTCTCGGCAATCACCCTTGTCTTTCCCATGCGCTTTGCAAGCAGCATCTGCCCGATTACGTTGTTAACCTTATGCGAACCCGTATGGTTCATATCCTCCCTCTTTAAGTATATTTTAGCTCCCCTAAGCGCCTTTGTCATACGCTTTGCATAATACAGCCTGCTAGGCCTTCCGGCGTACTCATTTAACATAGACGTAAGTTCCCTGTTGAATTCAGGGTCATCCTTATATTTCCTGTATGCTTCATCAACCTCATTTACCGCGTTCATAAGCGTTTCCGGTATATACATCCCGCCATGAACTCCAAATCTTCCTTTAGACATTTTAGACATCTCTAATCCTCCTGACAATACCAATCATCTTATCTCTATCTTTAAATCCTTCGGTCTCAATTCCCGAACTTAAATCGATTCCGCATGGATTAAAAGCCGCCGCTCTGCGCACATTATGAATATTTATACCGCCCGCAAGAAAAAACGGTTTCCATTTTTCCTCCTGTATAACACTGTACGCCCTTTGAATAAAAGCCCACTTAAACATCTCCCCGGTCCCTCCGGGAATCCCCTTTTTGTATGCGTCAAACAAAAGATAGTCCGCATCGGTCCCATGCGCACATATTATATCTTCCTCTGAGGCAACCCGTACAGCCTTGATTACCTTACACCCTGTCATTCTCTTTAACTCTGAAATAAATTTCTCATCTTCGCCGCCGTGAAGCTGTGCGATGTTTATAGTACCCTCATTTAACAATTCTGCCACCACACCGATGTCCTCGTCTGCAAAAACCCCGACGGCCTCAATTTTATCCGACAGAAGCTTCCTGAACTTTTTTGCAGTGTCATGCGATATCTTTGTTTTCGTTCCGGCAAACACAAAACCCACATAATCAGGCTTAGCCTCATTTGCGTATTCAATGTCACATTCGCGCGTCATGCCGCACAGCTTTATCTTAATGCCGTTCAATATTACCGCCTCCTAGTATATAATCTTCAAACACTCAATTCTTCAAGCATTCGTCTCTTATCACCGCTTTTCATAATCGTTTCACCTATAAGCACTGCGTCGGCGCCGTTAAGTACAAGCCTGCGTATATCTTCCTTTGTTTTAATTCCGCTCTCCGAGACAAATGCGACCTCCGGCGGCACAAGTTTCCTAAGTCGTACAGAGTTTTCGACATCAACTTCAAATGTTTTAAGGTCACGGTTATTTACGCCTATAATTTCTGCTCCCGCAAACAGCGCATCTTCAATTTCACGTTCGTCGTGCGTCTCCACGAGCGCTGACAAGCCAAGCGAATGCGCTATGTTTTTATATTCCATAAGCTCCTGTCTGTCAAGCAGAGAGCAAATTAAAAGTATGACCGACGCACCCAGCACCTTTGCCTGATAAATCATATACTCGTCAACGGTAAAATCTTTTCTAAGAACAGGTATGCCGGACTTACCCGCAATTTCCACAAGATACTTGTCGCTCCCCTTAAAGTAGTAAGGCTCCGTAAGGCATGATATTGCTCTGGCGCCCGCACACTCATAGTCTCCTGCTATCTTCAAGTAAGGAAAATCTTCCGATATAACACCCTTTGACGGCGACGCTTTCTTTACCTCGCATATAAACGATATTCCATCCTCTTTTAACGCCCTGTAAAAAGGGAAATCAACAGGCGCAGGAGCCGACTCTGCCAGTCTCCTCATTTCATAAAGTGAAAAAATTTTTTTCTCATCGTTAATGCGTTTTACGGTTCTTTCAGCTATCTCATCTAATATCATATATTAACTGCCTTTCGCATTATTCTACGCATAATATGCGCTTAAATCACTTATTATCCACTGTATATTTCAAGCAGCCCCGGCTGAACATGCCATGACAAATTTCTCCATCTGCGCGTATGCCTCCCCGCTGTCGATTGCATCTGCTGCAAGCCTTACCCCTTCCTCAATAGTAATCTGCTTCGCTATATGGAGGGCGGCCCCGGAATTGATGAGAACCGCATTTCTCTTGGCGCCCCTGTCTCCTCTTAAAATACTCTTTAGAATAGCGGCATTTTCATCCGGCATTCCGCCCGTCAGCTCAGATTTGTCATATGTCTCAATTCCGAATTGTTCCGGCGATATCTCGTATCTGGAAATTTTCCCGTCAACCATCTCAACTACAGAGGTCGGCGCGCACACTGATATCTCATCTAGCCCGTCCCTGCCGTGGACTACCATCGCCCTTGTGACTCCGATGTTGTACAGTACTCTTGCCATCGGCTCCATAAGCTCCTCCGAATATACTCCTAGAAGCTGGTAATTGTTATACGCCGGATTTGAAAGCGGTCCAAGTATGTTAAACACAGTGGGAACCCCTATTTCCTTTCTCACAGAAGCTACATATTTCATTGCAGAGTGATATTTCTGTGCAAACATAAAGCACATATTAGTCTCTTTTAGAATCTGTTCATTCCTTCTCGGCTCAATCATAAGGTTGCAGCCCATAGCCTCAAGACAGTCGGCAGCTCCGCATTTACTTGACGCCGCCCTGTTGCCGTGCTTTGCCACACATACGCCCGCCGCGCTCACGACAAATGCTGATGCCGTAGATATGTTAAATGTGTTTGACCTATCCCCGCCGGTTCCTACAATCTCAAGCACATCCATATCGCCCCTGTCAACCCTTGAGGAAAATTTTCTCATACTGTCCGCGCAGGCAGATATCTCCTCAACCGTCTCTCCCTTAACGTGAAGTGCAATAAGAAACGCCGATGTCTGCGCCTGAGTCGCTCTTCCTGTCATTATCTCATCCATTACAATACCTGCTTCCACGCCCGTTATATTTTCACCATTCATTAATTTGCTTATAGCTTCCTTTATCATAACAAAACCTTCCTTTCTATTTTTGTGACAACTGTCTGTGCAACAATTTTCAGGAAATTTTCTATAATATTTTTTCCGCAAGGGGTAAGTATCGATTCCGGATGGAACTGTACGCCGTACACAGGGTAGTCTGTATGTTCCACCGCCATAATCTCCCCGTCTGATGCCTTGGCTGTAACTTTAAGTTCATACGGAATCGTTTCCCTAATAGCTGACAGCGAGTGATATCTTGCCGCCTGCATAGAGCTCTCCATGCTTTCAAATATTCTGCTCTTATTGTCAATGTTAATCACGGAAATTTTTCCGTGCATAAGCCTTTTTGCATATCCCACTCTCGCGCCGAACACCTCGCATATCGCCTGATGTCCGAGACACACTCCGAGTATCGGAATTTTTCCCTTAAAATAATCTATAACTTCCTCGCATATTCCCGCATCCGAAGGTTTTCCGGGCCCCGGGGATAAGATTATATGCGAGGGTGCAAGCATTTCAATTCTTTCAATATCCGTCCCGTCATTTCTTACAACGGTTATATCGGGGGTTAAATCACCTACAAGCTGGTAGAGGTTATATGAAAAACTGTCATAATTGTCAATCAGAAGCACCATGTCTACACCTCCATTTCCTGTGACTTTTCTATTGCCGACATTACAGCCGCAGCCTTGTTAATACACTCCCTGTATTCATTTTCGGGAACACTGTCCGCAACGATTCCGGCTCCCGACCTAACAAATACTTTTCCGTTTTTCTTATACGCAATCCTAATGGCAATACAAGTGTCAAGGTTTCCGGTAAAATCCAAATATCCGACTGCGCCGCCGTATATTCCCCGCTTGTTGTCCTCAAGTTCGTTAATAATCTCGCATGCCCTTATTTTAGGCGCCCCTGATAAAGTCCCGGCGGGAAGTACCGCGCAAACCGCGTCAAGCGCATCCTTATCATCCCTTATTATGCCTCTCACGGTAGAACCAATGTGCATAACATGCGAGAATCTCTCAACCGACATATATTTTTCAACCTCGACCGATCCGAATTTACTTATTCTCCCCAGATCGTTCCGGCCAAGGTCTACAAGCATGTTATGTTCAGAACATTCCTTTTCGTCCGAAAGAAGCTCTCTCTCAAGCGCTTCGTCCTCCGCTTTGTCAGTACCCCTTTTTCTCGTTCCAGCAAGCGGAAACGTATGTAGAACGTCGTTCTCAAGTTTTACAAGCGTCTCCGGTGAAGCGCCCGCAGCCTCTATATCGTCCCCGCAAAAGTAAAACATATATGGTGAGGGATTAATCGTCCTTAATGTTCTGTACGTATCAAGCAGGCTTCCTTCAAAATCTGCCTCAAGCCTGTTTGACAAAACCACCTGAAATATATCTCCCTCACATATATATTTCTTTGCACGATCAACCATTTTACAGAACGATTCTTCATCAAACAGCGCCCTATATTCCGACATAATCCTTCCAGAGTTCGTTTTCTCCTCCTCGCCGTATTTTATAAGATTGATTATCTGATCTATCTCCTGAACGGCTTTTATATAATTCCCCTCAAAATTATCAACCGGGGCGTTGACTATAACCATTATCTTCTGCCTTACATTGTCAAACGCTATCACTCTGTCAAAGAGCATCAAATCAACATCATTGAAACCTTCTTCATCCTCAGGGTTAAGGTTAAGTTTTGGCTCGTTGTATTTTATAAAATCATAGGCAAAATATCCGACAAACCCTCCTGTAAATGTAGGCATCCCCTCAATCTTAGGGCTTAAATAGTTTTTTAACATCTCACTTATGAATTCACCCGGATGCGCCGCCGTTTTCTCGGTGATAATCCCTCCTTCAATATCCTTAACCTTTAGTTTACCGTTAAGGCATGTTACACAAAGTTTAGGCTTGTAACCTAGAAATGTATATCTTCCCCATTGCTCCTGATTTTCCACGCTCTCAAGCATATAGCAGTGTCCGTCTGCTTTTTTAAGTTTCCTAAGAGCCTGTATCGGAGTTATAAAATCTGAATAGATTTCCTTACACACGGGAATCATCCTGAAGTCGTTTACGTATCCGAGCGCCTCTGTCAATGTTGGTCTAACCATATCTTTTCCTCCTTTACTGGTGTATTGTACCGTTCATGTCAAAACGTGAATTGTACAATACCAGGGTTAAAGTTAAGGTTCACTTTTTTGCCGGAGTGAGATTTTCGCGAAGTTTTTACTTAATAAAAAGTATTTTCCTATTAAGTAAAATTTCTATAAAATAAAAAAGTCCTTGACAAATATAAAATATCTGTCAAGGACGGATTGTTAAATTCCGCGGTGCCACCTTGATTCACAGCGCAGAAATGCACTGTGCACTTTATGAATACCATCATATTCATTGCAACTAACGTATGCGTTACGTCATGGAATACTCAGATTAATAATATCCTTTGACCATGCCCTCGGTGGTCCATTTGCAATACTGCGTTCTGCAGGGTTCTCAGCATCCCCTGCTCTCTGTGAGTGCACATATAGCGTTATCTCCACGTCATCGGTTTAAGTGAACACTATTTAATTGATAACTATTATACTACAGGAAAATGAAATGTCAAGGGTTTTTATCTAAGAATTTTTTTCCGAGAACTTTTTTCTGATAACATTTTAATTTAATTACGTACAATACCAGTTATTATCCTCACTATAAACCCCTTTTCAGGCTCTATTGCCACAACCGTATCTTTCAAAAAAAACAGCCTGATTACATACGTCGCCAAGTATGCGGCAATGCAGCTTATCATAACCGCATTTCCTGCATGTGCGGGTATACGTTTCCAAAGCAATAATACTATGATTATTACCGGCAGCGTGAAAAATAACGGATGATAATAAAATGCGGCTCCAAAATTAAAATGAAAACATTCAAAAACAGCTCTTGTCATGCCGCAGCCCGGACAGGAAATTCCTGTCATATATTTAATTGGACATCCGATTCCAAGAATATAGGCTGCCAATATAAGCAGCCCTGTTATCAATAACATAATTATGTTGCTGTTCTTTTTGCTCATCACATTTTACCGCATATTAATATTCGGCAACCTTATTGAGCTCTGTCTGGATGAGACAGTATGTAACAATCGCAAGACCGAAAAGATTGAGTACAAGGTAAAGTATACCGTTATTCTCATCACGTCTGTCACCGGTCTTCTCGCGAATGGAGTTAACTTTTGCGCCTGCAGTGTACGCCCAGTATATTCCGTATATACCACATGTGATAATTGTGAGAAGGAATACGGTAACGCCCGACGTTTCTCCAGGTGTCCCTGCTGCAACATTGAGGTCGTCAACCATGCCAATATACCATATGATGGCATATATTCCACATGTTACAAAAGACAAAATAATGCTTAGAACGATGTCCCTTTTCTTGATAGGCGCTGTATAACGTCCGCCGTAACCGCCGTTTCCCTGCTGGTTGTAACCGCTATTGTTATAGCCGTTATTGTTGAAACCATTATTGTTAAACCCGTTGTTGTTCGGCTGGTTAACCGTGCTGTTGTCTGCGTTATTATTGACAGCACCACAATTAGGACAGAACTTATTTCCATCCTGATACTCGTAACCACATGCATTACACTTCATAAAAAATCCCCCTTAAAATTGTTATAATGTATATTTACGGAAGTTGCAAAACCTCCCATAAACCATATTAAGACATAGCCGCTAATTTATCTCTGACCGACTTTACAATATTACTGTAATCACTTTCAGAATAAGATACTTCCTCCTTGAAAGACTTATCCCTCGCACTTATCTCTACTACCCCGCCGCCGCAGTTCCTTGGACTTACAACAATCCTTACCGGACATCCGAGAAGGTCTGCGTCCGCAAACATTGCTCCGTTGCTCATTTTCCTGTCGTCATATACGACTTCCACACCGGCATCGTTGAGTGCGGCGTATATTCCGTCCGCGATAACTTTCACTTTTTCATCCTTTGTAATGCTGAGCGCACAAATGTGAACATGCCAAGGTGCAACGGAAACAGGCCAGACAGGCCCGTAATCATCATGATGTTTCTCAAGTATACATGCGGCAAGTCTGCCAACGCCTATTCCATAACATCCCATTATAGGTGTTTTAAGCGTTCCGTCGCTGTCTTGATATGTCATATCCATCGAATCAGTGTATTTTTTTCCGAGCTTAAATATATTTCCTACCTCGATTCCACGCTTAACGGCAATCGACGGTTTTCCGCACACAGGGCATATATCCCCGTCAACGCTCTTTGAGACGTCAGCAAATTTTGTTCCGGCCGGTATGTCGCGTTCTGCAGACATTCCCGTATAATGCATATCCGGCTCATTCGCACCGCAGACGAGCTTCCTCGCACCTTCAAGCGACTTGTCATATATTACCTCAGCTTTCGCGTTCAGTCCGACAGGTCCGATAAATCCTGCAGTTATTCCGCTGTCCTCCGTAATCTCAGCCGCAGTATGTACCTCGCAGCCAAGATAATTGTTTAGTTTAGTCTCGTTGACTTCCCTGTCTCCGCGAAGAAATACTATAACGTAACTGTCGTCCTCATTTTTGCAGTACACTACCGCCTTGCACGTGTCCTTGTCCTTAACGGATAAAAATCTGCACAAATCATCTATCGTCTTACAGTCAGGAGTCTCAACCTTAACAAGCTCAGTCTCCTTACCGGCATCCTGAACAATTATACAGTCAGATGCTTCTACGTTAGCCCTATAGTCGCATTCCTGACATATTGCAATTGAATCCTCACCTATGTCAGCAAGAAAAATAAACTCATGAGCCCCGCTGCCTCCCATCATACCGGTGTCCGATTTCACCGATATAACTTCCGGAAGGCCGACTCTCGCATATATTTTGTTATAGCTCTCAAGACACCTCTCATAGTAGCTGTCAAGACACTCCTGCGATGTGTGGAATGAATACGCGTCTTTCATCGTAAATTCACGCACCCTTACAAGACCGCCCCTGCTTCTCGGCTCATCTCGGAACTTTGTCTGAATCTGATATATCATAAACGGATAGTCGTTGTAAGAAGAAGCCACGTCACGCGCAAGATGAACGGCAGCCTCCTCGTGAGTCATGCCGAGAACAAGCTTTGAGCCGCCTCTGTCGTTAAACCGTGCCATTTCACTTCCGACAGTGTAATATCTTTTTGACTCCTCCCAGATTGAAGACGGCATAACGACCGGAAACTGAACTTCCTGTCCGTCTATTTTATCCATCTCTTCCCTGATTATATTCTCTATCTTACGGCACACCCTCTTGCCGGGCATGAACAACGAGTATATTCCGCTTGACATCTGCTTGATGTAGCCGCCCCTCACCATAAAAGTATGGTTAACCGTTGTACATTCCGACGGAGTCTGCTTCATGCGCTCTCCGAGTAACTGACTTAATCTCATAACATTTTATCTCCTTAATTATTATCAAGTACCTATTATAACTTAATCACGCTGACAAGTCAAATTCTTACGTATTCTTTTAAAAGTTAATTTTCTGCCCTCAATTTCAGAAGTCACACGCAGACAAATCCATTTCTGAAGTATCCATATTATGATATCTCTTTTTATCTTCATACATTCTGTTGTCCGCCTCTTTTAACATATCATCAATACTTGAATACAAACCTTCGCTAAGCGAAGCCGCCCCGATGCTGTAATCTATTTTTATATTGTATGACAATACTGTATTCTCCGCTTCCATTGCAACCGATTCAATTATCCGGCTGAAATTTTCCTCCGTTTCATTGCGCATGATGACAATAAATTCGTCGCCGCCGGTCCTGAACACGCTTGCCCTGTCCTTAAATATATCTTTTAGGACTCCGGCCATCGCGCATATTAATTCGTCGCCCGCCGCGTGGCCGAACGTATCGTTGGTCATTTTCAGCGAATTGAGGTCAAACACAGCGCAGCATATGTTGTCATACTTATCTTTTGTACGCTCAAGACTTTGACAAAGCTGTTCATAAGCGTTTCGGTTATTAAGACCGGTTGCAATGTCAGTGATTGCCATTTCCCTGTAAAGATTGTAGCGCTGAAGCTCCCTGTTAAACTTATTATATTTTTTCATTATGAAAAACATTTCAAAGAAAAGAAAAAATATAATGCCGACCTTTAGGAACATTCCGGAGCGTATGTTGGTCCTGAAATAGTGCAATACAACATCCAGCGCCGAGAACACCACAAGCGGTATAATCGAAACGGTAATCTCAAACCTGTATTCGTCTATAATCTCCCGTCTTGCATACAGGCAGTATAAAAATGCCGCCGTAGTCACTATCAGCACTGCATGGTTTAGCGTAAGCATTTCCCGCAGGCTTCGCACATTCATAAGAGACAGCGTCTCCTCCGCAATAATATTAAGTATATTAATGTGCAGAAGGACATTTACTACAACCCGGCTTTTGCCGGTAAATACTGACATTAAAAGCATGAGTATCGGCAGCATCAACACCATGAGGCTGGTAAACTCTATTAGGTAAAGAATATAGTCAATGTCAAACAATACGCGTATCCACTCTATTCTTGACATCATATATGTTCCGCTGAACAGTGAAAAAAGTCCTGTGGACAGTATGTTAATATTCATGTATCGAACATTAAACCTCACAAATGCGCCTATTATTACAAGAAATGCGCCTACTACGGTAATAATTAGCAGAAACGCCGTATCAAACATGTTATCTTTAAACAGATTCCTTACAATGTCACCCTTGTCGCCAAGGTAAGGGGCAGTTATCCTGAACCGTTCGAGGTCAAGATGCGGTTTATACTCAATCGTAATCGTCCTGCCGTTTAAATTTTCCGGCAAATCAACTATAACATACACCATGCCCGGTACCCGTCGGCTCCTCTTATCACATATGTAGTAAGGTTTCCCGTCAAGATAAATGTTGAAGTTGCAGTAATAAGCAACCAAATATAAATCATGGGCATCATCATGTATGCTTTCATCAAAAGTTTTTGATATTTTAAACGATTTCATATCAGGATTACTGAATGCGTACGGAAGAGCAACAGTCTTTGACTCACCCTCAAAACTGTACGTCCATTCGTCGAGGACTTTATAATCATGATAAATCTGTTTATCTGCATTAGCTGCAGTGATTATAGAAAAAATCATTATCAAAACAGCAAGCCCTATGACAATAAGGGCCGCTTTTCTGATATCAAACTTCATTTTGATTTACCTCCGCCAACTTATAAAAAGTCTGTCACTTATAAAAAGCCTGTCAATAATATACGTTCGGCACCATGCGCCTGCATGATGCCGTAACATAGTAGTGTTTGACGCTGAACTGTCAGTCTAACGCAAACATTCCCCTCCTCATAATAAACAGATTGCGGTATCCCCTGAGAGGCAGCTTGGAATCCTTATCCTTACCGTATCTCATTATAACCTGAATCTGAACCGCAAACTGATTACTGTTGTCGAGCGCCCCAAACTTTGTGTTACTGTCCCCATATGCTATACCCTCATAATAACAGTCAGATATAGGTACGTCAACATAGTATTCTTCGTCAGTATCGACAATTCCTCCGGTCAGGCTGACTTTTGAATTGACACCGTTTCCGGAAATTACTTTCCAAGGAACGGATATTGTCGCCATATTTACCTCCGTCGCCCCCTCATGGTCTTTACTGTACTTCTTATCTGCATCATCAACTCTGTACGTTTTAAGCGGCAGCGGGAACGAAGAAAGCAGTCTGACATTTCCCGATTCATCGCGCACTGCCGGAAAATAGTGCACGGACATCTCTTTGTTCATAACAATGCTGTTGTTGTTTACCTTAAAGAAAATTCTCTTTGTCTTTATATCTTTCTTACCACCTGAATAAGCGTCGACAGTTTTGTCATACACCCCGCTTCCAAACGGCTGGGAATCCTCAGGCGACACTGTCGCGTCATAATCTATATAAACAAAATCGGTATCTTTATTATCGGTGCTCTTGTCTGTATTCGTTATCACAGGCTGCGGCGGAGCAACCCCGGCATTATATGCAGCTATCATCGTATTGATAAACAGCTTCACTTCCTGTTCAGTCATTCCTGAAGAATGGCCGGCTCCGGAATATGTTATATTACCTTTATTGTATATATAATAATTGTTGCGCACATCGTTTTTCTGGCTGTAGCACCACTCGTTTTCATTTGATTCCCCTATACAGTACCATACTACAATATCATCTTCATCAAGGTTCAGCTGATAATACTGCGCGTGCGTATCAGCCACGTTAAGCTGGTCAGGTATCAGATATGGATAAGATACAATCTGTCCGTCATTAGTTTTAGTAACTTTATCGGGATAAACATATTCGGAACATGTCAATGTTACATTAGTCATGCCCTGATTAAGCGCCTTTCCTAAGCCGGTTTCCTCAAACGTGTTATCACCCTGTTTAGTGCCGGTTTTGTACGGCTTATCATAACTGTCTTCATTTACGTCTATACGGTTTTTGTCCCCTTTATTATCGGTGACATTGTATCTGTCCATACCTACAATCTTTCTAAAATACCTGTTAATGTTATAACCCCAGTATTTAGCGTCCACTCCGGCTTTATCATTGGCTTTTTCAAACTCATCCGTTTCAAGGTTTACATAAGAGGTTGTATCGTGCGTAAACAACGTAGTGTTGCCCTCCTCTATATACGTATCAATTACTTTGCACGCCTCATCATTGACATCAGAATAGCAGTCGGAATAGCCGAGTATTATCATGTTGTAATTATCCATAATATTCGTCTGTCCAAACTCATCCCTGCCTGCGTTCGCCTTATTTTGCTCTGCAACTTTCTGCTCAAATTCAGCAACGGTCAATCTTGTAAAATGCACGTCAAACTCCTCAAGTATTGAAACATAATAGTGGAACATTCCGGAATTAGCAAGCACATTTTCCATCTCGGCTCTTGCAAGCTCCTGAAATTCTGCCGGATATGTTGTTATCTCATCACGCAGTCTGTTAATAGGTTCTATGCTGTCCTCAAAATATGTGCGCATATTTGCCTCCGTAACAGGACCATTTTTCCCATTTGCCATTGATATCTCCTCATCTGTAGGGAGATAAACATTATTTTTAAAATATGCGCTTGTGTCGTTAGTCACAATCTGCAAAACATTGAGCCTGGTCTTCTCAGCTACTTTCACTGCGCACTGACCGGTAATATTTTTTCTGACAAGACTGTTGGAATTGTCTATAATTTCAAGTTTATATGGTATAGCGCCGGCATAGTTTTCTATCTCGCGGCTTATCGTAAAAGTGTGCCCGCCTGTGAGATTATTGTATCTGGCAGTCTTCCCTGAAGTTACGTCGTGTATTTCGAGCGCGTCAAGCCTCTCGTTAGATTCGTATCTTCCGTCCGCATTGGTGTCAATATATATATTGAGCGTATATCTGTTTGATTTGTCACCCTCAATCTTTATCTTAAAATCAAGCGATTTGTCATTTATGTCGTCACCGTTTACATATACGTCCTTGTCAAGATATCCGGCATATTTTGACTGGGTTCTGTCGACGTACTCCGGCGGCATTGACGATACTTTTATAGAAAACTTATTATTTGTAATTGAATTGACAAAGTCTTCTTTTCTGGAATCATCATTTTCATTCTCACAAAATACTGCGCTTAGGTACTTATTGCTGCCGTCAGTATTCTTACCTGTAACGAGCGTATGCATCAGCCTGTATACATAAGATGCTGTGTCAACGGCATCTGTGTTTATATCGCTTACCGATAAATTGCCTTTGATGAATGTACCGTTAATCAGCTCTCTTCCAAACACTATCGGATAACCGGCCTCGGCAAACTGAAGAAGGTCGTTATATTTAGTTTTTGTCAAATCATTTCCGGACGCTATAAACTTTGTGACAGCTGAGTCGGCCGTCGTATCTCCGAGACTGCCCGCCCTGTTTGTGAGCTTTACATTGTCCATAACAGCCCCGTTGTGTGCGTAAAGATATATGCTGTCTTTTGAATTTTTCGGCATCATATCTTTTAGATTGTCATTCATAGCCCCAATATTGCCGCCTACATATATTATATCGTACATGCTGTTAAGGTCGTCTATATTTCCGGCAAATTCCCATGTAGTAGTGTTTGTGACGCTTACCTTACCCGAGAAATTACGGATATATTTGCTTATGTACCAAAACCAGAATGAACTGTCCTTATGCGAGCCGTCGCCGTCCGAAGGCTCAATGTCAAGCACCCTGACGTCGCCCTCATATTTTTTAGGCGCCCCGTCGCCGTGCAAAAGGTAATATAACGCATTCGTCATATTGTAACCCTCCGCATCGACAACATCTTTTGGTATAAAATCTTTCATACCCTCGTCAGGCGTAACCTTGCTTCTGTTGATTAACTCCAGAACAAGCGTCGAGTTGGCAGTCGTTGCCGCAAGTATACCGTTATTTACCGTACTGTTATTTATAGCCGGATAATCGTTGAACCCAAGCGACTGCGAGATTCCCGTAGGGTCGACTCCGTCCGGATTAATATTGTTGTCTATATAACAGAGACAATGCTTATAATACTCTTTCCATGTCTCCTCGGTCATAGCCTCAACAGGCAGCAACGTCTTAAACGACCACAAATCAGTATATTTATGCGTACCATTTTCAGGGTCATAATATTCAAAACAACCTGCGTGTTCACCGTCGACACATATCTTACCATACTGTGATTTACCCTCTATGTATGCGTTATAGACTGTAAGAGGGTCCATCTGCTGAGTCATTAAGTAGAGTTTAAACGTATTCTCACGCGAGGTTTTTCCGAGAATCCTTCCGCCTTCAACCGTAACTACTTTGCCGTCGCTCGTGGTATATGTTACCTCCTGCTTATTATCGTCCTGAAGCCACGAGCCCAGACTTTTTACATCATATATAATCGGGACAGCGTCAGAACCGTCTCCCTTACTTCCAACCGTTGTTTTTTTGAATATTCTCATAGTTGTTTCCCAGTCAAAATCAATGGAAAACATTCCGTTATACATTCCAAAAAACATAGGCTCAGGCTTAAAGCTGCAATTATTGTAGTCTATATCAGTATATGGCGCATTATCCGCATCATTATATCCCCTGTCATACCACATATCTGTATTTTTATACTTCCTGAAGAGCTGCATAAGCTGCTTATCCGTATCCTGACTCTGTATATTCTGATTGTACAGACCTTCGCTTATAAATATCATGTCGGCCCTGTCTATAAGTAACACATTGTTGTCCTTATATTTATTTTTTCCGAGAATAGGAGGATTACCCCCGCCCTGTATGTAATAATTATATCCATACTCAAAAAAGTCTTCCGGAGTAGTAGTTATAACCTTTACATTATAGTCTTTAACTTTCTTCGATATATTTCCCTCAAGAACAGGCTCCCCCGCAAGAGCGTCCTCAAGCCCTATAACCTTTCCCGAAGCGTCAGTATCCAAAAAATCCTTATACTGCTTCGCCTCTGCTACAGCTTCGGCAGGCTCATTTGCGTCAAACCACAGGGTATACGACTCAGACCCTTCCTTAGCCCACCCTGCATAAAGGGTAACATTTACTCCGGCAATGTCATCCGGCACGATTTCTGTAAAATTAAATGGACGCGTACATGCGCTGTCATAATACCATCCCGTAAACAAATAACCGGAAACCGAAGGCTCGTTCACAGGGGTGACGTCGGTAAAATCAAAGCTCATACCGTTCTTTGCATAATTCTCTATTGTACCCGGCATACCGCTTACACTGTCCGCAGACATTCCTTCAGGCAGGTTTGCGTCAAACTGCAGGCTATAAACTATATCAGGCAGCTCATTCCATTTTGCATATAATGTAACGTCGCCCTCTACACGGCTGTTAAATGAATATTTCGAGGTACATTCCCTGTCGGTATACCAGCCGGCAAAAAGCTTTCCTTTAAGCCTTGGCACGGAAAGCGGCTCCACAAGCGATGTGTATTGCTCTATATGAGCAATATCCTCGGGCATGCCGACAACGCCATCCCCGTCGCCGCCACAGTTGGCGTCAAATTTTACTGTATACTGAGGCTTATAGGTCTCGTTCTTTCCAGCCGCCTGATTGACCTCGTCGGTTGGATATACCGTAACCCATTTTGCGTATACCGTAGTGTCCTTTGAGAGTCTCATGCCGGCGTCAACACGGTTGACACACTGTTTTTCAAGAAACCAGCCTCCAAACTCAAACTTTGATATATCCTCGCCGTTGGCTATATCATTGTCTTTATAGGCAAGACCGATTCCAAGCTTCTTAAATAAGTCCGTATTTGTATATCCTGTTCCGTCCTCATTTATATCGACATATTTAGAAAGCACATCCTTAGCCGACGGGTCCTCTTTCAACGCCTTTTCAATGTCTATAGGCTCCTGTCCCCCGACAAGATATCCGAAAGACGCGCTTGCTGCGCCCGGCACTATTTCAAGAACGACAAATGGATTATCCTTGCTTCCCTTTTCCGAATCTTCATTACATTCAGGTATTACAAACTTTCCGTCCGTGGACACGACAGAGCCCGCAGCGTTTACTTTGCTGTCCCTGAAATATAAAATGCTCTCGGCTGCTGACACAACCAAAAATATAATCATGAATACAAAGAATGCCGGAATTATTTTCTTTTTGTTTTGTTTGAACTTTTTAACCGCTCCATTTTTTACACTAAATACCTTAAACAATTTCATATAACCACTCCTTATATCCATGAAACCAACAACAAAATAATTAACTTATTCAACCAATATTTCTGCTTGATATATTTTTATTTGCCGAATACGTGCTGCCGCCGTATTTCAGCTCTATTGATACCTGAAGCAGTCCCTTTTTTTCAGCCGGGACAACCGGGTTAAAGCCTGTCACATACGAGGCTAGGAAACATCTTTTATTATCAGGATTGTCTATACCGTTTGCCGACAAAGTTCCCTTAATATCAATATTATTAATATTAACTCCCGATGTTCCTTCCGTCCACAGCAATTTTCCCGTATCGTTTTGTTTGACTTTTAAAAATCGCAGCTCATTTACCTCTATGTCGTGAATTATGAAACAGAAAAACGGCTCTGAATCGTATATTTGCATGCATAGTACATTGAATTGCCGCAATGTACCGCCTGCGCCCGCAATATGTTCTTGTGAAATCCTGAAAGCTGACGCCTCCTCGGCCATGTCGGTCAGGAAAGTCATCGCAACGTCGGCCTCTGTCTGAAGAGCCGTCTCATTGCTTATACGAAAATAGCTGTTCCTCGATGAAGATATAAATAAGGTTATGCAGCCTGTCACTATAGTCATAATGAGTATAGTGACTATAAGCTCTATAAGCGTAACGCCATTATTCGATTGTCTGAAACAGTTTATCTTTTTTTTCATAAACGCCGCTCCCTGAACTTTTACGATAGTTAAACCTTAAATATCACGAATGCATCTTCCGGTTTCTTTAATTACTATTATATTTTCCTCTTTATCACTTCCGCCCTTAACCGTAATATCTGTGTATCCCTCAGTAAGAGCCCCGGAAGCTTTTATAAAGTTGAACTTTACAGACGTTCCGTCCGCAACCTCGGTCACTTCTTCTGAGCCGTCGTAAAGCTCCTCCCTGATTTTGAGAGTAATGGATTTGCCGCAAATTTTTTCGGAGGATAAAACTTTTGCATCGTCAGGCGCTCCCTTATCCCCCTGATATACATATGCATAACAGCTGCCGTCCTCTTTCGACAGCTCAAGCCATATGGTATCTCCTGATTTTGATATCGTGTAGCTTCTGGCCGCCGTCAGAATTGAGACAAGTTTTTTAGAGGCCGCAGATACGTCGGAGTCGCGTATGACAATCATCGAAGTGACAATACCGCCGCTTAGTATCGCTGTAATCAACACTACAACGATAAGCTCAATGAGTGAAAATCCCCTATTATTAAGATTTTTACCGTTCATATAAATACACCTTCTCTTATACATATGTTAAGCGCCTTAGGCGCGCAACTCTAACACTTCTTTCATAATACGTAACTATCTTGCTTATACGTTAAATCAGCAGTCAGTTTTTGCGCCAATTCACATATTCGGTCATAATCAAATCAGATGAAAACATTCCTCCTGTGTTTGTTCCTATCTCATTAGAAGTTTCAAAGCTGAAATATTTTGCTACCTTTTCCTCATTTAAAATAAGTTCCGCAACATCCTCAGGCTCGGCATATACGGACGCCCCGGTAAGTTCAACGCTGCCTCTGGCCATTATCAGCCCGTTTACTGTGGCTCCAGCCGCTATCTTAACATTCCCTGTAGCTATAATTATGGCATTTGTATTAGAAGTAATATTAATATTGTCACCTGTTATGAGCTTATATTTTTTACCGCCGCTTAAAGCATAATCGAGCTCCTCCTCGGTATTACCGTTAACCTTGCTGAAATCAACAAAATTGTCAGTCATAAACTGCGCTGCACCGACTCCCGTGTAATCCTCGTCCAGAGCGGTTATAAGACCATTATACCTGTTGTTCAGCTCGGCTTCTTTCGTTTCTATCCTCTCATCAAATACATTATATTTTCCGTCCGTCACCGACAGCTCGGGTTTACTTTTGCTGCCGTCGTATAATAGCATATTTCCGGTAGTTACAAGCGTAGACGGATTGAATAGAATACTTCCGCCTCCGAGTACTGACATTTTCGATTCGAGCAGCTCATTATATTTCACTGCAAATTCCTGAAAATACTCCGTTGCCTTGTCAGTGTTTATAAAATTGAGATACAGATATACAACTTTGTTTTCAGAAGAAGCGGAGTAATCCACCGTCGCGACACGGTAAGGCTTATCAATCTGGACATATCCTGCAAGGGCAACCCCGCCGTTTTTACGGCTTTTGTCCAGATCTATAAACACATTTTCGTCATTGACAAGGCTTTCATACTCATCAATCGACATAGGATTATGCCCTATTCCTATTATACAGTCTCCAGGCATAAGATACGCCGACTGCAGTCCTTTGTACGATATGGCTTCGCCCTGCGGAAATGACACGTTTGTATCAAGTATATCTGCCTCCCCGTAAAGCTTAGGGACAGATACGAAAGTTTTTCCGGCAATCCATACGGGATCGCAGCCCATCAGGTCAACCTTGGAATCATTTTTATTAATTACTATGGAGCTGCTTCCCGCCGGAGTACCCATTCTCAGTTCAATATTATCCGCATCAGTCATATGGCCTGCCGCATTGTTCGTGTTATATCCGTAGTAAGAACCGTTAACGGTAAAGCTAGAGCCGGCTGCGTCAACCGTCGTATCGTCATATATATAACAGTTGCCCTGTATGTCCATAACCGCAGCCCCCACGCCGGTAAGACCGAACCCCTGCGCCCATATATTACAGTACTGTGCGTCTCCTGTTCCGTTCACTTCCCCGGGGCCTTCCGCCTTAAGTATCGCCTCGTTGGTAAATTCTATGTCTCCCCTTGACACTATTTTATCCGCGCTGATTTCAAGCGAACCTCCGTCAAACAATATTCCCGCGTCACCGTATGACGCCTTATCCATGTTATAACCGCCCGCATAGATATTGCCGTCAATTTGCGCCATAGTTCCCGGCGTATTTGCAATCCTGCAGTCGGATATTATTGCGTAAGCTGCGCAGTCAGCATCGGACTTGTCAAGGGTATTATGTGAAAGCCCGTCATATTTTACGTCAAGCTTAAGGTCAGTTGTTATGATGGTCTCATAGTCGTCCGCATCCGTATAAACAAGCGATATATCTTTTACCGTCATGGAGGTTCCGTCTGCATTTTTTTCTATGCTCGGCTCATACTCCGGATTCCATGATACCCTGTCAGACGTAAAATTAACAAAAAGACCGTCAATATCACTCGGGAATTCACCAAAATAACACATAAATTTATCGTTTATTACCGTCTCAAGCTCACCGATATATGATGTCTTAAAGAGCTTCTCCCGTTCGCTCTCGGGAACCGAATTATAACGTCCGAGCCAGTCCCCATAAGATTTTCTGAACGCCTCGTCGGACCACTCATAAAATTTCGCGCGCATCTCGTCCATCGCGCTCTCCGCAGTGTAAAAGCTCTTTGTAGATCCTATACTGTTCTTCATCGCCTCAAGGTTTCTGTATGTAATTGCAATAACAACAGCCGCAATGATAGTCACAAACGACATTGTTACTATGACAAGCAGAAGGGACATTCCCCTGTTGTCAATATCCCGCTTAAACCTTTTCATACAAAACCTCCTTACTTTACACATGTTTCCTTACTCTGCTTTTACCTGTTGACAAGCGTAGATTTTATTGATGTTATAAGGCTGCTGAAAGTTCCTCCGGCCTTATAGACTTCAACGTCGATATTGTATATAGTGTCGGCCGAATCTGCAACATCGTGTATAAGTTTCCTCTCGCTTGATATCGTTGCGGGCGTCACGTCAAGAGACGCCTGACTATATAGATTAATGCTGCCGGTGGCGGCAGTGTCAACATTTACATTGAGCGCCGAACCCGAGGTACTTACATCCCTGTCAGACTGCACAATTATATATACATCTATATCCCTTAATGTTTCTTTTTTAATATTAACAGTCTCGAGATTAAGCGTATCAATACCGGAAAATGGCGCGTACATCACCAGCAGCGATTCTATATCAGCATATCCCTGATCGCTGCAGTAACCTGAATAGGTTTTGACAATTACATCATTCGTTGCGGCAAACTGCCTTAACGTGTTGTCACACTCATAAGTCATTGTCGAGTCGACAATGTAAATTGTATTTCCACCTTCTACTTTTTCCTTAATAGAAATATCAAGAGTCTTTTTTATGTTATTTTTTATATATTCATCAGGCAGAGCCTCTTCCTTGTCAGGTATAGGCTTTGTCTGTGGCAGTTCCGGTTTGACGGCCTCATGGCCTTGCGATATCTCTTCGTTATATCTGTCAAGTTCCTCATAATACTGTTCCCATTTCTCGCCGTTCTCGGCTTCAATCTGGTCCCTTATAGTTACATATTTGGAGTACAAGTATCTCTCATGAAGCTGTTTAAAGTACTGCAGCGCTTTATAATCGTAATCTGAATTCCTTAGGGCAGGATTGACAAGCGCTGTCTTGTCTGAGGCAAATGCCGACAGGTCCGCATACTGATAATCGTTAGGGTATGCGTTTTTATCCAGCTTTAACTTCACATCATAAGTTCCGGTACCCTGTTTAACACCGGTTATCATATACTCATATATTCCGGAAGCCTGCGGGGAGAATTTCTTGATACCGTTATTAGTTACAACTGACTCATGTCCTCCCACAGGGACAATCTCGCCGAACCCGCTGCACTCCGCAGCCATTATAAAGGTTTCTGCACTTTCCGTGTCTTTATAAAACTCCAGCGCCGTACCCTCAATGCCTAAAAGTTTTACAGATTCTATAACACTCTCACCTACAGTTCTGGCAAATGAATTATTCTTAACTGCAAGATTAGCTTTTCCGGCTGTGACAAATGATGATAAAAGCGGAACTATGATTATTGCCAGTATAAGCATACTTACAATAATCTCGACAAGCGTAATTCCTTTATTCCGGCTCTCGTCAAGCCATTCAGCCCTAAATGCGCGGCTATTTGCCGACTGACGCGGCTGCCTTTCTTTATTAATTTTACATAATATACGGTTCATATAATCACCTCATGGTGCCGAATATATTGTCCTTTGATAATCCAATTCCGTCAACCCGCGGATTCTCGTACATTTTCCCAAGTCCCGTGAGCGAATACATGTTAATTGACATATTTCCCATAAGCAGTCCCGTCTCCTGATTATATGACGATGTAATGCTCTCAAGATTCATATAATCACCGTAGCTGTTTATAAACTCCAAAGATTTCTTCAATCCCTCATATGATGTCTTGTAGCTTATATTTAGAACGCTTTTGTTGGCGATCGCCGGATCGCCGGCCTCATTTACAAATGAAGATGTAAATATGTTCTCTGTTTCGTTAAATCCTATATTGATTATATTCATATCTGCGGCTGTCTCAAGCTCCCTCAGCATCATTATCGACTTCTGAGGCTTTATATCTGCGGCAAATTTTTGTTTCACGGCTTCTATTCCGCTCAAAGCCGCACTAAGTTCAGCCCTGAACTGCTCTGCATTATCCCTGACATACTCAAGCTCGGAAAGCTTATCGCTGAGCACTTCATTCTCCGCAGCAACCTCGTCAGTCTTTTCTGTTATAGTGGTGTAGCCGAACCTGAAAGCTACTATAATAACCGCCGCAACAAGAAGCATTATTACAATACGCGACTGTTTTGCATCAAGTTTACCCATATTACTCGCCTCCCTCCGCGTTACTATCTCCATCCGCTCCTGAATTATCCGGCGGCGCAGGCGTCGGTGTAGGCTCAGGTTTAAAATACGAGCACAGTACGGTAAATGTCTCATACCTGACAGAAGTCTCGTCATCATATTCCTCGGTAATATTGTTAACCGTCACCGATTCGAATTCCTCAATCTGTTCAAGCTGTATTAAAAGCTTTGCGGCTTCCTCTTTAGACGGAGTACTTACTACAAACGTCACGCCCTCTTCGTCGGCAGTAACCGACGACACAACCGTATTTGAAGGCACAAGCGATTCAATCTTGGCGAGCACAGTGTTGAATCCCTGATTGTTCGTAACCGTCGATTCTGAAAAATTCCTTAGCTCCTCATAATCAGCAGTTCCTTTATCCCTGTCAATTTTAAGCTTATCGAATTCCGCAAGCTCGCTTATCTTTTTGCTAAGCGACTCCTGCCTGTTAATCTCCATATAATAGTTAAACATAGGAACTCCCACCAGCGCGCCCGCCGCTGCGAACGCAAGTAAAAGTGCGAGCAGCGCAAACGTCTGCGACTGTTTTTCGGCGGACTCTTCACGTATGTTAAAGTCCACGCCGGAAATGTGGGACGCACCTATACATGACATGAATTCGGTGCTCCTGTTTACCATAAATTCATTTGCCTTTGAATATTTAATTCCCGGCAGTTTCGCAAGCCTTTTAAATTTGACTCCCTCAAACTCACTCGTAATAATTTCAAGAATACCGCCTATTTCAGAGCCACAGCTCCCGACAAATATCTCAGATATCGAAAGATCCTTATTCCTGTTATTATAATATTCAAGAACCCTCGCCACTCCCGATATAAGCGGCCTTACCGCATCAGTAATCCTTTTTTTGCACTCATACAGCTTAGAATCAGCCTCGTCAACCGGTGAATACTCAACCATCTCCGAATATGAGCCAAAGATAAGCCTTTCAGATATAAGCTTTCGCATCGCGTCTTTCACATCAATTGTTCCGTAGTAGCCCTCGTCAATCAGATGCTGCACAAGCTGAAGCACGCCAAAATTCATATTTCTCTGCAGAGCAAATTTGCCATTCTCAAGAATAGTAAACATAGTGTTGCTCTCATTAATCTCAAGATAAAAGTCAAGTCTCGAATTGGAATTATTATTCTGAAGATGCTTATACTCCGCATTGCCAAAATAGTCAAGTTTTACTATCTTGACACCGAGCTCTTTCGCAAGCTCCTGATAGTTCTTAATAAGCTCAATAGGCGCCGCATATACGATAAGCTTAATTTCTTTTTTCTGTTCATTTCTGTCCGCTATACAGTATGTAATCTTATGCTCAGATATGTCCATAGGGAAATACTGGTTTTTCTCCCCCTCAATATAATCCGCAATAAGCTTATCTTTCATATCCGGTATTGTAATCTCACGGCTCAATATTTTGTTGCTTGCCAAAACAAATACCGCATCCCTGCACTTAATCTTAGCTTCCTTTAATTGCTTTTTTAACTCCGGAACATAGGCAGAGCGTTCGGCTATAAAAGCGTCCTCAACGGTATTCTCAGGATTTTCAAACATCACCGTATTGTACACCGTCGCAATCTTTTTACCGTAACTCACCTCGCAAACTCTGGTGACAAAGTCAGTTATTTCTATACTGACCACCTTTGATATCGCCATATTCTCCTCTTTTCCTGCCTGACGGCACTTTTCTAGCTGCATGTAACACTTATGATGTCAACGAATTGCCTCATTTCTTCACAATTACAGTTCCATCAATTCTGCCCAATATACAGTTCGCAATTCACAACAGCGACACATATCTCCGCATTCAAAACCGGTGTAATGTACTCCAAACCATATACTAAGAAAAAATAACCAACTGAACCGGCAATATACAAATATACAAATCTTATATAGACAAAAGTCTAAAACATCGAAATATACCACTCTATTATTCTGTCGCCGAACACCAGCGCAGTCGCTATACCCATTGCCAGATACGGACCCATTGCCAAAATCCTTCCCTCGCCTGCTATTTTCATTCTTGCTATATGGATAACGCTTCCGTAAAAGCACCCGAGAATAAATGCAAGCAAGACAGACTGCCATCCCAAAAACAGTCCTGCGGCCGCCATAAGCTTAACATCACCGCCTCCGATACCCCTGCCTTTCGTTGCAAGGAATATTATAAGCAGAGGGATGCTTACCGCAAAAAAACCTATGACATACTGGCTCCAATGACGGTAGTCAATGGACATTCTAATTAAACCCAAAATACCGATAAACACATTTATTCCAAAGGGAATCTCATACGTTCTTAAATCAATTATGCTCAATGTCAAAAGAGAAGAAAACAAAAAACATATCAGCAGCATATCCCATGTAACTCCGAAACAGGCAAAGTTTATAACCCACAAGAATCCGTTTGCAGTCTCAATCAGCGGATACTGAACTGAGATTTTATTACCGCACTGTCTGCATTTCCCTCCAAGGAACAGATAAGAAAATACCGGAAACATGTCATACCACTTTAGCACATAACCACACGACATACAGTGCGACCTCTCTGTCACAATGCTTTTACCCTCAGGGATTCGCAGAATACATACATTGAGAAAGCTGCCAATCACAATTCCATATAAAAATATTATTATGTACATTAAAACCGTAAAAATCATTGTTTTTCCTGCTTTCTCCAAAACCACACAGGAACGGGGGAGTTCCTGTGTATTAAGGCTTTACTTGCCACCACGGGTAATTACTGTTTTACTTTATCAGTTGAGGGTTCTGTTGTTCTGTCAACATTGATGTTGCCTGCATTGTATTTTACAGTGATAACATAATCAGAACCTGCCGAGTCTTTCTTCTTAACTTTAGTTGTCCAGCTATCTCCACATATCTCTTTCATCTTTTTTTCAAATTCAGTTCCTAAAGTAGCAGTAGTTCCTGTGCTTGATATTGTGAAAGAAATATCACCAGTTACCTCTGCCAAAACCTTCTCGTCTGCAAGTGCAAGCTGAATGTTCTCATAAAGTGTATCATATGTGTTTGCATCTGTAGAAGTACGTGAATGTCCTACCCATTTCATTACCTGCGGTGCAAGCGCTACAGCTATGATAGCCATAATAAGTACAACAACAATTAACTCAACAAGTGAGAAACCTTTGTTGCTTTTCAAAGTTCTTTTCATAATTATTATCTCCTTTTTTCTTTTTATATTTTAAACTTTTTAGTCAGGACCTCCCCCAGCCATGACTGAAAGGTTTAATCAATAACTACAAATCACCCATTCCGCCGTACATGCTTATCATAGGCATATACATTGCGATTACGAGAAAACCAACTATGATACCCATAACTACAATAATAACCGGCTCCATCATAGCTGTGAGGCTCTGGGTTGCAAGTTCAGTTTCCTCCTCATAATAGTCGGCAACCTTATCAAGCATCTCCTCGACATTACCTGTCTGCTCCCCTATTGCAAGCATGTTAGGTACCATCGACGGGAATATCCCTGAACCCCTAATCGGCACCGACAGGCTTATACCTTGTTCTATCTCAGACTTCGACTTTTCTACGGCCCTCTTGAAATGTATATTGCTCATCGCCTTTGCCGTAATCTCAAGAGCCGAAGATAATGCCAGCCCTGAGGTTACAAGCGTACTAAGCGTTCGCGCAAATTTTGCGGAATATGACTTTACATTCATGCCTCCAAATATCGGAGCTTTCATTGCAAGGTTTCCGAAAAATGCCTGACCTCCCTCTGTTTTCCCCGCAAACTTAACAGATATCACAAGTATTATAACACATAATATGAGTATATACCACTTATGTATAAGAAAGTTACTCAGGGCCATTACCATCTGCGTGATAAAAGGAAGTTCAGAGCCCATATCCTCAAACATTTCCACAAACTGCGGTATTACGGCCACGGACATTATTATGACGACAATAACCGCAACGCATAAGAGCACTATAGGGTATATCATAGCTTTTTTTACAAGGCCCTGCAGCTTAGCAGTCTTTTCAAATTGAATGCTCATACGCTGAAATGACATCTCAAGAGTACCGGACTGTTCTCCGGCCTCAACGAGCGTGACTAACATCACCGGAAACACATTAGGGTATTTTGCCATTGCTCCGGCCAGCGTCTCTCCCTGTTCGACAAGACTGCATGTCTCTGACAGAGCCTTTTTCAGCGCCGGGTTTTCAGTTTGCTCCGCAAGCATGTTGAGTGCCTCAACAACAGTAACTCCGGCGTTTAGTATGCTTGAGAACTGCCTGCAAAATACGCTCAAATCCCTTGTCTTAACCTTTTTGCCTCCAAAACTGATGTCTTTTGTAAAAATACTCGCCGCCTTAACAGTTACAGGAGTCAAACCGTCAGATTTTAGTTTTGTTCTAGCCGAATTAATGTCTCCGGCTTCGATTGTTCCTTTAATCTCTTTTCCATCTCTGTTAATTGCGACATATGTAAAATCTGACATGGTTTATCCTCCAATCAATCAGAACATTCTGTTTCCTATGGTTACAGGGTCCTGCGCATATGACAGGGCGTGCTCCCTGTCAATATATCTCTGTGAATACAATTCATACAGCGCGTCGTCCATCGTCTGCATGCCAATCCTTTTGTTAGTCTGCATAATAGATGTAAGCTGATGTGTCTTGGACTCCCTTATAAGGTTTCGAACCGCAGGAGTTGCAAGCATAACCTCAAAGGCCGCCTTTCTGCCATTGCCGTCCATGTTCGGTACAAGCTGCTGTGATATGACGCCCTCAAGCACTATGGCAAGCTGGCTGCGTATCTGTGACTGCTGGTAAGGAGGGAATACATCTATTATCCTGTCTATCGTAGGCGCCGCTCCAACCGTATGCAGCGTTGAAAAGACAAGATGCCCTGTCTCCGCAGCTGTAATTGCAGTCTGAATTGTGTTGATATCCCTCATCTCCCCTATCAGAATGACGTCAGGGTCCTCCCGCAGCGACGCTACAAGCGCATTCTGATAGCTCATCGTGTCAATACCTATCTCCCTTTGATTGACAATTGCTTTCTTGTGCTTATGCAAATACTCAACCGGATCCTCAAGTGTTATAATATTATATGGATAGTTTGTATTAATTATATCAATAAGCGACGCGAGCGTCGTACTTTTGCCGCTTCCTGTAGGACCTGTAACAAGAATAAGCCCTCTCTTTTTGTTAACCAGCTCCTGTACCGCTTTAGGTACTCCGAGTTCATCGGCCGTAGGGATTTTCTCAGCGACAAGCCTAATAGTCGCCGCCAAAGAGCCCCTTTGGTGATACACGTTTACTCTGTACCTTCCAACTCCCCTTATCGAATAAGAGAAATCAATCTCGCCCTGTTCCTCAAATTTGAGGACAAGGCTCTCAGGTAAAATGGAATATGCCAGCTCGTGCATATCGTCCGGCATAAGGCTCGGATAATCCAGACTCGTCAGTTTTCCGAATATCCTTACCTTGGGCGGCACCCCTACCGTAAGATGCAAATCAGATGCCTTTTTTGACATAGCATCCTCAAGAAGCCGGTTTATTGTTATCATTATATTTCCTCCCAAATAATTTTACATATTTTTATCATAATTGTCTAATAAAAAACATTACCAGTATATATTGAAATATATGTTGTCACATAAACTGCATCAATGCTATTAATGTTTCTAACGCATTACTGACGATAATATTTACATGTCCTCGTCGTTGCTGTAAACTATCCTTCTCAGCTCACCGATTGACGTAACGCCCTCTCTCACCAGTCTTGCCGCACTGTCGTGCAGCGTTTTCATGCCGTCGTGTACCGCAATTTTTTCTATGTCCTCAGTAGTCCCCTTTGCAGAGATTACATTTTTTATCTTTTTGGTTATTGTCATCATTTCATATACGCCGATTCTTCCACGGTATCCTGTGTTACCGCACTGAGCGCACCCGCAGGGCTCAAATATCGTAATATTTTCACTTTCATTAACCCGCAGGAGTCTCTTCTCAAATTCATTTGCCTGCTTAGGTTTTTTGCATACGCATAGCCTTCTTGCAAGCCTCTGTGCAATCACCCCTACCATTGAATCAGCTATGAGATAATTGTCAAGCCCCATATCAGCCAGCCTCGTTATTGATGCGGCGGCACTGTTTGTATGAAGTGTGCTTACAACGAGATGTCCGGTAATGGACGCGGTAACGGCTATATTTGCGGTCTCCTCATCTCGTATCTCTCCAATCATAATTATGTCAGGGTCCTGCCTTAGAATTGACCTTAATGCGCTCGCGAATGTCATATCCGCCTTTACGTTGACCTGAACCTGATTAATTCCCTGTATATTGGCCTCGACGGGGTCCTCAACCGTTACGATGTTGACGTGCTCGCTGTTTAACTCGCTAAGCGCAGTGTACAGCGTTGTAGATTTTCCGCTTCCCGTCGGCCCTGTTACAAGTATGATTCCATTGGAATTGGAAAACATTTTGTCGAACTTTGCCAGCTCTTCCTGTGAAAAACCGAGAAGCTTCTTATCCCTAGACAGCGCCTGCTTTGATGTCAGTCGCATTACGACTTTTTCTCCAAACACAGTTGGAAGTATGGAAACACGGATATCGTACTCAATCCTGTCAACTATAGACGTTATGCGCCCGTCCTGCGGTTTCCTTCTCTCAGATATATCCATTCCCCCGATTATCTTAATTCGGGATATGAGCGCCTGAAGCATATTCACCTGATATGAACCGGCCTCCTGCATAACGCCGTCAACCCTATATCTCACCCTAATACGGTTCTCCATTGGTTCAATGTGTATATCGCTTGCCCTGCGGTGCACGCCCTGTTCAATTATACGCTTTACTAGTATGACAATTGGCGCGTTTTCCACCGTCTCGTCTATCAGTTCTTCCTCATCTTCATCTACGCCCCGCTCGCGGTTGTAGAGGTCTGCAACCGCCTGATTTTCAGCATTGCCGTAATATTTGTCAATCGCCGTCATTATATCGCTTGACGTTGCAATAACAGGCGACACCATCATACCTGTTATAACCTGCAAATCATCAATAGATATGATATCAAGCGGGTCGCTCATCGCAACGCGCAGATATTGCGAGTCAAACGGGTCAAACTCGAACGGAATCATACATGATTTTTTTAGTATTGTGCTGTCGGGCACTAACTTTAATATATCCGGCGAAACATTATATTTGCCGAGCTCTACAATATCCAGACCCATCTGCTTATGCAGAGTATATGCAATCTGTTTTTCATCTACGAATCCTTCCTCTACAAGAAGAATTCCAAGTTTTTGTTTTTTCTCCTTTTGAAGTTCAAGGGCTTTAATAAGCTGTTCCTCCGTGAGAATACCCGCCCCCACTAATAGGTCGCCCATCCTTTTTTTTTGCCTGTTGATAATTGCCATTGTAAACTCCCATCCTAATATCCTGACAATATTTTGATAATATGTCCTGACAGATTATATAATATATCTATATAATTTTATCTATATTTTTTAAATAATAATCGTTTTCTATTTAATCGTTATATCTTGAAAAGATTACGGCTCATATATGCTTTCATATCAAGCTGCCAAGAACCGATATGCGCCTTGCGCCAGTGGTCCTGATGCGTTTTATCTAAACTCCACTCGGTATTGTTATATATCCACTCTTCGATATCCTGTTCAGTCTGCATATTACATATATAAGGCTCAATGTTTTCTTCAAAATACATAATGTTAAAGAAATATGCCGCATCGACATTCTTAAATTCTATTGCTGTAAAACTTTCAAAACAGAGAATAAGAATATTCGCATAACCATGTCTTGTTATCGTTCCCCTGTCGGCATAACCCATCCAAAACTCTGCCTTTTCCCCGTCGCCGAGGATACTGTATATAAAATATTGATTCTGCCATAACAGATATTTCTTTCTGATTTCATCAGGAAACGGAGCTATTACCTCTCTGTAAGACTCTGAATTCTTGTCGCCAACATACTCGCGAAACAACTGAAATACCGGAACAAACTTTTTCAACTGAAAACTGTCTAGAACACGCAGCATATTCTGCATCATAATAATTCTGTCATCATGGCAAAGTTTTTTCATAAAATCCTTTACAGTGTCCGTCCCCATCCTCATATACGCCTTGCCGTCACAGACAAGCGCATACATATTTACACATTCGCTGTATAGCAACGAATGTACATCTACCCCAGACTTCTGAAGCTTCTCACAATAGTTGTTGTATTCACCATTGCCGCCTATGCCGGCAATACGGCTGAAATATTCCGGCGCCCTCCCATCCGCAAGATAACCGGCCAGATCTGAAGTGTCGACGCCATACTGCCTGCCAAAATAAGTTCGAAGCTCATCGGATTCATTTATTATGTTAAACAAATGTATGTAATTTTTATTCTTATAGTAATTTTGCCATAAGCTATATAAAATATTGATAAATTCTATAGCGCCCGGCCTCCTGTACGGCGAAAGCATAGCTTTAATCTCGCCGGGCTCTCTTTTGTCATTCATAAAAATATATTCTGCCAGAAGTTTAAGCTCCCCTGAGTTAAAACAATATGCCCATCCGGGCTGCCTCAATCCGTCAGAATGTGCAACCATCTCAAACAGTTTAATATATTCATCTGTCAAATCCGGCTTTTTTTCGGCGTTTACTTTTCTTCTGTCTACTATGTCAGTGATATATCCAACTGCACCATTAAAATGTAAAACAGTATACATAATATCACCCCGTTATTGTTTTACAGACTGCTGCAGTGCATCAATACTACCTTTAATTGCACGCGGAATTCTGTCAGCTGCATCAGCTATATCTGTGACGGCTGTTCCAAGCGCTCTCACAATCTCAGACATACCCTCATCGAACGCCCTGAATGTATCATTGATATCTTTTGAAACAGTCTCTCTGTACTCGTCCATCATCGTATACATATCTCTATGCATCCTATCGTACGAGCTTTCTATCTGTCTTGTTATTCCCTCAAGCTTTACTGAACATTTATCTAAATTATCTATGGCATTTGCCACACTCCCATTAACCTTATCCGCTGCATCTTCCGAGGTACAAGCCACCATCTCGCCGCATTCTGCAAGCTGCTTCGCCCAATTGCTGCTGCTCTGCTCCAGTTTTGAATACAGTCCCGTCTCAGCGCTGATTCTCTCTGCAATATCCCTGTCAATCACTTCAACGCCCTCGCTTATCCCTGCGAGCTTGCCAATCTGTTCATCCATCATATTAACAAGACGAGACATTTCAGCTGCCGTTTTGCTGTTGTCCTCGCTTATTTTCTGAACCACCGCCCTGTCTTCTGTCATCTTGTCAACTATAACAGATAATTCCCTGACGGTGTCCGACTGCATCCTGCATATATCTACAGTATCCTTTGTGATTCCCTCAAACATCCTGCCTGACGCCTTAGCCATCTCCTGTAAAAAAGCATCGGCCATAATTTTCATGTTTTCTTTCTGTCTGTACTCAAGCCCTGTGACTAATTTACTTATCTCCTGTGCAAGGTTTTCAAATACAGGTCTCATTACTTCAGCAAGACCTTCTGATATCTCACCGGATATTCTGTCAGCCATGCTGTCAACCTTTTTATTATTCATTATAAGCAAAACCTCCGGCAATAATTTGAAATTTAATCCTGTAAGTTTGCTGTTTTTCCTTATCATTGTTATTAATTACTATTATATTACTTAAAGATATTTATTTCAATACTTTTTTAAGACTATATAGATTTTTGGAAATATAATATGGCATTTTGTAAATACAATTTAAAAAACACCGCAAAATGCCCTGTTAAACATTGACATTTTACGGTGATAATAGTAATTCCAAAAAATATTTAGTTAAATTTAAAAGATTTTTTATAAGCTTTTTAACATAACATTTTATTAATTTATATCACAGTGTCATTACCTTGCGCGGAGCTTTCTCTTTCATTAGTGAAAGCATTTTCTCGGACGGCTCAAAGTATATCTGTTCAAGACCGTCTTCGGCAACCTTTGCAACAATGACATAGATTCTCGCATTTTTCCTGAGCGAGGAATAATCTCTAATCCTGTAATGCTTGTAAGCGTCCAAAGCGTGCGAGCCAAGCGGAGCCACAACCTCAACCTGCTCAAAGTCAATTCTCAGCCTTGTCTTTCTCTTTTCACCGCCGGATATTGTATCAAAATCAAGCTGTCCGTCAACAAAAATATATTCCCACTCAACATTAAATCTTGGCCAGAACCATACTATAAGACATCCTAATATAAGTCCAAGTGCAAACAATATCTTGCTGCCGGTCACTCCGGCAAAGAAAAATGTAAATAATACGGCCGCGATAACAAGCACCCTAAGCATTAATAATTTAGCAGAATTAGCTCTCTTCACACCTGCCTCTGCATACATTCCATCCATGTCATTCTCCAATCATAATCCGCAGTAAGATTTCTAACCTGCAACGCTCTTACATCATTCCCATTCCAGGAGCTCCCGCAGGCATAGCAGGCGCATCCTCTTTAATATTTGATACCACAGACTCCGTTGTGAGAAGTGTCGACGCAACGCTTGTAGCATTCTGAAGCGCGCTTCTAGTAACCTTTGCAGGGTCAAGTATTCCGCTCTCCACCATATCTACATATTTGTCAGCAAGGGCGTCATAACCTATTCCCACTTTGCTCTCACATACCTTGCTAATAATGACAGAGCCTTCCATACCCGCATTCTGAGCTATCTTGAACAGCGGAGACTCAAGAGCTTTAAGTATGATTCGAGCTCCTGTCTTCTCATCTCCCTCAAGTGTATCAGCAAGCTTTTCAACATCCTTTGCGGCATGTATATAAGCGCTTCCGCCTCCGGCTATAATTCCTTCTTCTACAGCTGCTCTGGTTGCATTGAGGGCGTCCTCCATACGAAGTTTTTTCTCCTGCATTTCAGTTTCAGTAGCAGCTCCGACACGAATAACTGCAACGCCTCCAGCAAGCTTTGCAAGCCTCTCCTGAAGCTTCTCGCGGTCAAAGTCTGATGTAGTCTCCTCTATCTGCTTTTTGAGCATTGAAACCCTTGCTTCTATATCTTCCTTAGAGCCTGCTCCGTCAACGATTACAGTATTTTCTTTCTGAATCTTAACTGATTTTGCACGTCCGAGCTGGTCAAGAGTAGTCTCTTTGAGTTCCAGTCCAAGTTCTTCAGTTATAACTGTTCCTCCCGTAAGAATAGCTATGTCATTGAGCATATCCTTTCTTCTGTCTCCATATCCCGGAGCCTTAACAGCAACAACCTGAAATGTGCCTCTCAGCTTGTTGAGTACAATTGTACTGAGCGCTTCGCCCTCAAGGTCCTCTGCAATAATAAGAAGCTTTGCGCCTGACTGCACTACCTGCTCAAGAAGCGGTAATATCTCCTGTATGTTGCTTATTTTCTTGTCAGTTATAAGTATATAAGGGTCGTCAAGATTAGCCTCCATCTTATCCATATCAGTACACATGTATGCAGATACATAACCCCTGTCAAACTGCATACCCTCTACAAGGCTAAGCTCCGTGAGCATTGTCTTGCTTTCTTCTATGGTAATAACACCGTCGTTGCTTACCTTTTCCATAGCGTCAGCAACCATCTCGCCTACTTTTTCATCTCCTGCGGATATTGCTGCAACCTTTGCTATCTGGTCTTTTCCGGACAGTTTCTGGCTCATTGACTGAATTGCGTCAACAGCACAATCCGTAGCTTTCTGCATACCTTTCCTGAGTATAATAGGATTAGCTCCTGCTGCAAGGTTCTTCATTCCCTCGTTAATCATAGCCTGTGCAAGCACAGTAGCAGTCGTTGTTCCGTCGCCTGCGACATCATTAGTTTTTGTTGCAACTTCTTTTACAAGCTGTGCGCCCATGTTCTCAAATCCGTCTTCAAGCTCAATCTCTTTTGCAATTGTGACACCGTCGTTTGTGATAAGCGGAGCTCCGTATGATTTGTCAAGCACAACATTTCTTCCCTTAGGACCGATTGTTACGCTTACTGTATCAGCAAGCTTGTTAACACCTGCCTCCAACGCCTTTCTGGCGTCCGCTCCAAATTTTATTTCCTTAGCCATTATTCATATCCTCCTAAAATTATAGATTATTATCTCTCTTGAAAGCTTGGCAGCAAACCAATACTAGTCTTCAACAATAGCAACAATATCATTCTGTCTTACAACTATATACTCATCATCCCCAAGCTTAACATCTGTGCCGGCATACTTTGAATATATAACCTTATCTCCAACCTTAACCTGCATTACTACCTCTTTGCCGTCTATATTTCCGCCAGGTCCTACAGCAATAACTTCTGCCTGCTGAGGTTTTTCTTTTGACTGTGCGGCCAGAATAATTCCTGATTTTGTTGTTTCTTCCGCTTCAAATTGTTTTAATACTACTTTGTCTCCTAAAGGTACTAACTTCATAATTCATTCCTCCTGATATTTTTGTTTGTTAGCACTCCTTTGTGCCGAGTGCTAACCGTTGAGTAATATATTAGTAAAATGATGGAATATTTGCAACTTATTAATAATTCGCAAAACGACATCATTTATAATGTATACTCTTTAATGCTCTTATATACTAACTTTATCTCTTTTATTCTTTATTTTTTGTTCAAAGTATTATTATATCCGGTTTTGTTAGCTCAATATAACCACTGCATTACAGCATCATTCATAATACGGAACAATTATATAATTACCCAAATTAATACGGTCTGAACTCATCTTATTAATATTCTTAATCTCGTCAACAAGGTCTGACACACCATTATACTCGTCGGAATAATACTTAGCGGCAATACTCCACAAAGTATCATTATCCGTGACACATACTGAAATACACTTCAAATTTCTTTTTGTCTCCGCGTCTGCCACTGACGGAGGACGTTTCAGCGATTTGGCTGCCATGACACATAAAAACAGGACAACTGCGACGATTACCGTCTTTAATATAATCTTTTTTATGCACTCAGCTGATATATTGTTCATACATAATCTCCTAATATTATTTTAATATTTGACATATGCAATACATATGTTCGATTTCGTTGTTAGTATATTAACACTCAAACATATGTTTGTCAATGCAAAAAGAATAAATGTTCGGAAATTATGTTCGCACAAAAAACAAAAACAGAGGGCATCTCACCTGAGAGCCCCCTTATCACCTTTATTATCTTTACTTGTTAGTCAAAGGTCCAAATTTATTAAACGGAAATATTCTAAACACAGCATGTCCGGCAATATTAACCTTTTTTACAGGTCCAAATATCCTGCTGTCCTCGCTAATTTCCCTGTTATCGCCGAGAACAAAAAATTCATCGTCCGCAAGTGTTATAGCTTCAGACGCTATTCCCTCGTCCGTAATTGGGTCCTTACCATAATTCTCCTCAAGCACCTCACCGTCGATATATATATCATCACCGATTATCTGTATCGTCTCACCCGGAAGTCCGATAATTCTCTTTACGTAGTAATCGTCCGGGTCGTCACGGCCGTACGGATAAAATACTATAATGTCGAATCTGTCAGGGTCGGTAAATCTGTACGAAACTTTCTCGACAAGAATGCTTTCATTATTATGTAACGTATTGAGCATCGATGAACCGGAAACGACGGTCCGCTGAATAACATACTTAGGTATAATGCACACACATATGAACAGCATTGCGGCATATATACATATTTCAACCGCTATTCTCTTTGCCGACAACTTCTTTTTGACGTTCTCTGAAGCTTCTGAGGCTTCTCCTAAGCCGTTATCTTGATTGTCAGACGGGACTGTGCTCTCGGAATCATCATTTTCCCCTGTATTCCCACTTTCAAAAACGGGCTCTTTAAAAGAATCCGTTTCCGGCATGCCGCCGCCTATATTTTTGTCTGAATCTGTATCTTCGTTTTCCAAACTCATTTTCCAGCCTCCATTACTTGTCAGTCATCAATCCAAAATCATCAAACGGATAGACTCTTAAAACAACCCTGCCGTCGATATTTTCCCTTTTGACAGGTCCGGTATCAGGGTCCCTGCTGTCCGTGCTTCCGTTGCGGTTGTCGCCAAGGACAAAATATTCGTCATCACCGAGCAAAAGCGGCTCGCCCGCAATTCCGTTATATGCCATGTACTGCTCTTTGCGGTAATTTTCCGACAAAGGCTCATCGTTTATATATATGACTGAATCCTTTATCTGAACCGTCTCACCCGGAAGCCCTATGATCCTCTTAACATAGTAATCGTCAGGGTCCTCGCGTCCATATGGGTAAAATACTATGATATCAAATCTGTCAGGGTCGCTGAACCTGTACGATACTTTCTCAACAAAAAGCCTGTCTTTATCCTGAAGCGTCTCCGTCATGGATTCACCGTCGACTATAGTCATCTGAAAGACATATCTGGGAATTAAAAAAACAAACAATATAATTATTAAGGCATATATTATAATCTCCCTGATTATCCCTCTCTTTTTGCGTGCCTGATTGTTGTTAACATCATCGCTCATTGCAAAACCTCCGCCGCTTACTCGTCCGAATCCTCAGCGAGTATTCTTGTTTCACCCTGATGGAGTTCTGATATTGCTATTGACAGAGGCTTATCATCAGAGCCAAAACCTCCGACAAGCGGCTCGGAGCCGTCAATTATCTGCCTTGCGCGCTTAGCTGTCGCAATTACTATCGAGTATCTGCTGTTTACTACAGGGGCTTCTCCCTGTTCTACCTCGCTGTTAACTACTTTCATTAAATCAGTGTAAGACGGATGTAACATATAAAAATCTCCTTTACTTTATATTCTTAAAATCTTGTTTGATTTTATTTATGAATTCACTGTTGTTGGCAACCTTTTTATGCTCGTTACATATTATTCGGTGTATATCTTGCGCGCATATATCTGCATTTTCATTTACTACAATATAATCATAGTCATCTATAAAGTCTATCTCCTCAGACGCGCGGCAAAGCCTCCTGTTTATAGTGTTAATATCTTCAGTACCCCTGTTAACCAGCCTGCTTTTCAGTTCGTCCGCAGACGGCGGGACCATAAAAACAAGAACCGCCTCAGGGCATTTTTCCTTGACTTTCAAACCGCCCTGCATCTCTATCTCCAGTATTACGTTTTTCCCTTCGGAGAGCATCCTGTCCACGTAGTCCTTTGGAGTTCCATAATAATTACCAACATATTCTGCCCATTCCAAAAAACCGTTATTCCCTATCCTGTCTTCAAATTCTTCTTTTGATATAAAAAAATAGTGTACTCCGTCAACATCGCCGCTGCGCGGTTTTCTTGTAGTGGCCGAAATTGACAGCGAGTAATCGTAGCTGTCTACCATCTTGCCGACTACTGTCCCCTTTCCACATCCCGAAAAACCTGAAATTACAGTTAATAATCCTCTGTTACTCAATTACATCACCTCTGCCGTAATCATAATTTATTCTTGACGCAATAGTCTCTGGCAGCAAAGCCGATAGCATAATGCAGCCGTTGTCTAGTACAAGAACTGATTTTGTCTTCCTTCCGCATGTAGCGTCAAACGCCTTTCCGCTGTCCTTTGAATTTTGTATCATTCTCTTTATCGGCGCCGCCTCTGGTTTTATTATTCCGATTACCCTGCCGGCATTGACCATATTGCCGTAACCTACATTAATAATACAATTCATAAAATTCCCCCGGCTATTCTATGTTCTGTATCTGCTCGCGTATTTTCTCTATTTCGGTTTTAAGCTCTATCGCTTTGTCTGAAATGCTCACATCACTCGACTTTGACAGCGTCGTGTTAGCCTCCCTGTTTAGCTCCTGCGCAATGAAATCGAGTTTGCGCCCTATGCTGTCGTCATCCTCAAATGCTTTTTTCATACTGACAATATGGCTCTTCAAACGAACCATCTCCTCGTCGACACACATTTTGTCGGCATAAACAGTAATCTCCGTCGCAAGAATCGACTCATCAACCTGTACTCCTCCGAGAAGCTCCTCAACCTTTGATTTGAGCTTTGCCCTGTATTCATTAACGACGGCAGGCGAACGCTCAACTATATAATCAACTGTATCGCTTATAAAATCAATCTTCTCCAGCAGGTCTTTTTTCAAGTTTTCACCTTCATCCATACGAGACCTTACAAAGTTCTCACACGCAGTGCGTATTGCACCCTCGACTCTCTCAAATATCATCGTCTCATCGTCCGCAGACTCCTCAAGCGTCAGTACTTCGGGATATCTTGAAAGCAGGGACGCAGATATATCGGCGCTAATGTCGAAATCATCCCCGATAGAGCGTATACTGTCAGCATAGCTTTTTGCAAGTTCCCTGTTATACTTTACCTGTACGTTCCCGGTTGTCAGACTTTCATAGGAAATATATACGTCAACCTTGCCACGCTTTATATATTCCTTAAGTATACTGCGGATTGCAACTTCAAATTGATTAAGTTTCTTTGGTAATTTTATAGATATATCACAATATTTATGATTAACTGACTTTATCTCCACGACAGCCTTGTATTCTTCTGTTGCTTTCTCACAGCGTCCAAAGCCGGTCATACTTTTTATCATTATATAATCTCCTTAAATATAGTATTGCAATTTGGCATTACAATACATTATAAAATAATCATTAGGCCAAGTCAAGTGCCGTAAATGAATTGATTGTTTTAATAAGTAATGTTATAATAACCGTTATATCAGAATCAGAAATTCAGGAGGACTAAAATGGCTTTCGATGGTATTACTGTTTCAAATATTGTATACGAACTAAACAAAACGCTTTCCGACGGGCGCATAAGTAAGATTGCACAGCCTGAAAAGGACGAGTTGCAGTTGACTGTAAAGGCTTCCGGGCGCACTAATTACAGACTTATGATATCTGCAAACGCCTCCCTTCCGCTCATATATATTACTGATGAAAACAAACCGTCGCCGCTCAATGCTCCGGGCTTCTGCATGCTTCTAAGAAAACACCTGTCCGGTGCAAAAATAATCAGCGTGACCCAGTTTGGCATGGAGCGCGTCATTAATTTTGAGCTTGAGCACCTTGACGAACTCGGAGATTTGTGCCGGAAATTCCTAATTGTTGAGCTCATGGGTAAGCACAGCAATATAATTTTTTGCGAAAAGGCTGACGATAAGCTTCGTATTATCGACAGTATCAAGAGAATCAACTGCTTTGTAAGCTCTGTGAGGGAGGTCCTTCCGGGCAGGGATTATTTTATACCAAATACTATGGATAAATACAATCCTCTTGAATTTGACAATGAAATAATGGCCCATATTATAGAAAAACCTGCAAACCTGCAGAAAGCTATATACACAACGCTCACGGGTTTCAGTCCTATTGCGGCCCACGAGATATGCGAGAGGGCAGGCGTTAACGGCGATGTTTCAGCAGACTCACTTGACAACGACGGAAAACTTAAACTTTACTCTGCAATCGACTCTTTTATTTCAGACATAAAAAGTAATATTTATAATCCTAACATTGTATACGACGGAGACAGACCTGTCGAATTCGGGGTTTTCGATATGACTTGCTATTCAGGGTTAAATGTGCGGAAATTCGATACGGTAAGCGAAATGCTTATCAGCTATTATTCGGAAAAAAATAATCACACAAGGATTAACCAGAAATCTTCCGACCTTAGAAGAATTGTGTCAACTGCGCTTGAGCGCAACAGAAAAAAGCTTGATTTGCAGCTCAGACAATTTAAGGACACCGAGAAACGTGACAAATACAAAGTATACGGCGAGCTTTTGACTACCTACGGATACAGTGCGGCAAAAGGCGACAAAGAACTTATCTGTAATAACTATTACACAGGCGAGGAAATTAAGATACCGCTCAACTCAGAGCTGTCACCTATTGACAATGCAAAAAAATATTTTGACAGGTACTCAAAACTAAAGAGAACTTACGAGGCCCTGAAAATACAGATTGAGGAGACAAAGACCGAGATTGACCACCTTGAATCAATAAGCAACTCGCTCGATATAGCTACTATACTCGGAGACCTAAATATAATAAAAGAAGAAATGATTGCATCAGGATATATAAGGCGCAGCTTCAGCAGAAAAAAACAACAGAAAACACCGGCAAGCAAACCTCTTCACTATATATCAAGCGACGGTTTTGACATATACGTTGGAAAAAATAATTACCAGAACGACGAACTCACATTCGGAAATCAGTCCCCGGGCGACTGGTGGTTTCACTCAAAAGGAATTGCAGGCTCACATGTCGTATTAAAATCCGCCGGACGGGAAATTACCGATAGGGCGTTCGAGGAAGCCGCATCCCTTGCCGCATATTATTCAAAGGGCAGAGATTCCGGCAGAGTTGAGATTGACTATACCGAACTAAAAAATGTAAAAAAACCAAAGGGCAGCAAGCCGGGATTTGTGGTTTATTACACCAATTACTCGATGGTTGCGCCGAGCAGCATATCAAATCTCAAAGAGATTTCCGATTGATTTTTTATACAGGAATTATATAAAAACCTTGGATTAGAATATATTAATTTTATAATTAACAGATTTAATGATTTAATTTTAAATGTAATTGTAAAAACATCTTATAAAATACAAAATTAAAAAGGAGCACTGCTATGATTAAAACCGACTGCCATATGCATACCTCGATAAGTTCAGACTCGGACACTCCTATGGACGAGATGGCACGCGCCTCAATAGACGCCGGGCTTGACACAATCACTTTCACCGAGCACATGGACTGGGAATTTCCAGAAATATACGACCTGAACTTTAGATTCGAGCCTGATGAATATTTTGCCGAGACGGACAGGGCAAGAAAAATATATGGCGGGAAAATTACCATTTTGAACGGAATAGAACTAGGACTTAAATATGATTTGAAAACAAGCTATGATTGTTTTCTTGACAAATACGGCTGGGATTTTGTCATAGGCTCAACACATCTTGTCGACGGAATCGACCCATATTATTCCGACTACTGGTGTAAAGCATCCGAATATGACTGTATAAAAAGATACTTTGAGTGTGTATACGAAAATATCAAATCGTTCAATAACTTTGACTCACTCGGACACCTCGACTATATTTTAAGATATACGCCGACCAGACCGTCCGTGTACTCATATAATGACTTCAAAGAAATAATAGACAGCATACTTCGTTTTATAATAAAAAAGGATATAGCGCTTGAAATTAACACTTCGGGATATAAAAGTATCGGACAACCTAACCCGTCACGCAGTATTATCGAACGGTACGTTAACCTCGGCGGAAAGCTCATCACAATCGGCTCCGACGCACATTCAGCCGAATATGTCGGATATAAATATGATGAACTTTCAAAGCTTCTTAGAGCTGCCGGGCTTAAAGAATATGCTGTCTTCAAAAATAGAACTCCCATTATGAGACGCATATTTTAAATAAAAAAAAAACCTTAAACTTTATCGGACAACAATTTAAATTCAAAATTAATATATAGTCTTATTTTTGGTGCAGGCATTTTTATATATCTTATATTTTGCCGACATGCTTCTGAGTTTTTTTACAACCTCCTTTAACGCCTCGACAGTGTAATCTATTTCTTTGCGCGTATTTATGTCGGATATCGTAAATCTCAAAGTTCCAAATGAATATTCCTCCGGTATGTTCAAGGCGGCAATGACATGCGACATTCCGCTTACACCCGCGTTGCACGCGGAACCGGTTGAACAGCATATACCTTTCATATCAAGCTGTATCTGAATCGTCTCACCGTCAAGACACGCAAAGGAAAAGCTGACATTTCCCGGAAGTCTTTTGTCTATGCTTCCGTTTACCATTACATGCTCAATCTCGTCCGTAACCCTTTTAATAAAATGATTTCTAAGCTTTGTAATATATTCTGAATTATAATTGTCCTTTTCTCTGCACAGTTGCGCGGCCTTGCCAAATCCAACAATTCCCGGTATATTTTCAGTCCCCGCACGCATTGCACGCTCCTGTTTTCCTCCGGACATGACGGGCAATAGCTTAACTCCGTTTCTTATATAGAGCATACCCATACCTTTCGGCCCGTGGCATTTATGCGCGCTTGCACTTAGCATATCTACGTTTAGTTTGTTAACATCAATGTCGATGTTGCCAAATGCCTGAACTGCATCCGTGTGTACCCATATTCCACGCTCGCGCGCCATACGGGCAATTTCACTTACAGGCTGAATTGTTCCAATCTCATTGTTTGCCAGCATAATAGAAACAAGGATTGTATCGCTGCGCATTGCCTTTCTAACGCTCTCAGGCTCGACAATTCCGTCTCTGCCCACAGGTATATATGTTACATCGAAACCTGATTTTTCAAGTTCTTTACAGCTGTTTATCACAGCATGGTGCTCAATTGCAGAGGTAATAATATGCTTACCTTTTCCGTTAAGCGTATAGGCGGCGCCCTTGACTGCCCAGTTGTCAGACTCCGTACCGCCTGACGTGAAATAAATTTCTGTCATATCTGCTTTTATTAAATCCGCAATATATTTTCTGGCGGAATTCATTCCCTTTCTGGCGCCCGTTGCATAACTATATATCTCAGAAGGATTGGCATATTCCATTGTAAAATATGGCAGCATTTCCTTAATAACTGTATCGTCTACAGCAGTTGTCGCAGCATTATCAAGATAAATCATACAATAATCACCATTCCTGACCGGCTCTTTTTTATTATTATATGTTAAAAACGAGAAAAAGTGATTTTTTTGTCAATATTTTGTTTTAATCATTCTCATCATCCTTAAGATATTCCTGTACAATGAATCTTGGCCTCGATTTTGTCTCCATATAAATTTTACCAATATACTCGCCTATTACACCTATTGCTAGAAGCTGAAGACCCCCGAGCGCCCATACTGAGACCATTATACTGCTCCATCCAATCATACTTTTGCCCAAAAAGTGAACAATTATTGAATACAAAAGCATCGCAACGCTGAAAATAAATATAAGACTGCCCAGCGTCGTTATCAGTCTTATAGGTTTTACGCTTAGAGATGTTACACCGTCAAACGCAAAATGCAGCATTTTTTTGAGTGGATATTTTGACTCACCGGCAAACCTCTCATGCCTCTCATAATACACGTTCGTCGACGGAAAACCAATCATAGGCACGATTCCCCTTAAAAACAAATTTACTTCTTTGTAATTCTCCAGCTCATTTAGTACGCGCTTACTCATCAGTCTGAAATCCGCATGGTTGTATACAATGTCAACTCCCATAAACAATAGGAGCTTGTAATATGCCTGAGCCGTAAACCTCTTAAAAAAAGTATCTGTTTTCCTGCTGTTTCTTACTCCGTACACAACGTCATAGCCCTCATGATATTTGTCAACCATCTCGTCAATCGCATCTATATCATCCTGTAGGTCGGCGTCCATACATATTACCATGTCCGCATCTTCTTTTGCGTACATAAGTCCGCACAAAACGGCATTCTGATGCCCTCTGTTCCTTGACAGGCATATCCCTCGAAAGAATTTGTTTTTTGCGTGAATCTCCTCAATCATTTTCCACGTCTTATCTCTGGAACCGTCATTTACATAAACTATGCGGCTTTTAGGAGATATCTTATCGGCCTTGATTAATTCATCATATTTCTTGTTGAGCCTACCTGTAGTTTCTTCCAATACCTGCTCTTCGTTATAGCAGGGAACGACCATATATAGTATTTTATCCATATAAATCTCCTTTCGATGTATCATCTTCGGTATGCTTTGTCGCCCTCTTTCTTCTATTCTGCCATATATCTTTGTCAAAACTTTTGTCGACTGTTTCTTTTTCATTATTTGATGATTTTTTTAATATTATATTTTCCGTATTGTCATCAACATAAACAGAAACGGGCTTTGGAACCGGAAGTTTGTCCAACACATCCTGAGCAGAATACTCGTCCGTTTTGACGGCTCCATATGCAGAACCTGTATATTCTGATGGATCTTCGGACGCTCCGTACGATCCATACCCTGAAACCGAACCGTACTCCGACTCAGTCGTGCCGTAGCCCAAGCCGGTATACTCTGATGGTTCTTCGGACGATCCGTACGCTGAAGCTGAACCGTACTCCGACTCAGTCGTACCGTAGCCTGAATCGGTAAACTCTGATGGGTCTTCGGACGATCCGTATTCTGAAACTGAACCGTATACCGATTCAGTCGTACCGTAGTCTGAATCGGTATACTCTGATGGGTCTTCGGACGATCCGTACACTGAAACTGAATCGTATTCCGTCCCGGACGTGCCGTAATTTGAGCCTGAGTAATCCGATATTTCTTCTGATGTGCCATAATCAGTACCTGAACTATATTCCGTCCCAATGTCGCAATAGTCTGATCCTGCATTATCCTGCGTTTCCACATCTGCATAATCTGATTCCTTCAAATCCAGCGGTTCAGTTACACCGTACTCCGGTGCAGTGTTGTCATATGTTTCAGTGACGCCGTAAACCGTGCTTTCTTCATAAATAGAATCTTCATATATATAATTTTTAGTCGAAGAGGCCTCTTCTAAAGAGTCGGTATCATTCACAGACGAACCTTTATACAGCGTATTTTCATCAATTGATTGAACCTCATCTTTATTTACATGTTCATTAATATTATTATTTTCTTTTACTTTAGATACGGAATCGCTGTCATCCTGTACTGTGGCTTCATCAGATACAGCTGCCTCTGGAACAGTATAGATGTCTTCGATTGCGCCGCTTTCAATATCGAAATCATCATCTGCAATGTCAATTACAGACGAATTTACAATATATGATATTCTGTCCCTGCCCTCATACAATTCCTGAAAACATAAGCTGACGACAAATATATTGCAGAGCACAATGTTGCTGTCAAACAAATATACTCCAACTGTGAACAAAATGTAAGCTGACATCGGGGAACGCTTTTTTAAAAATAAAAATATCAGTGAGCATAATGAGAGGAACATAAATACCATATTTAATAGGACATCATGATTATACTCATATCCTCCGGGAATCGTAAAGGTCAGTGAATCGTCAAACATAACCGAATGCTCGACATATTCGCAAATCTCATTAAAAGTATCCTCCGGTTCGTCAAATATTTTTTCAATATTCGACATACGATATTCAATCTCATTGTCCAGCCGTGTGCCGTAACTTTCGTCCGCGGCATACACTCCAAAATATGCGGCGGCACAAAGCGCCGGAATGCCAAGAAGAGGCACAAGCGCCTGCTTCCATCCCGCAAACAGCATGCTTAAAATCAATGCTGCCGCGAGAACAGCGGGTACCGCAATCGAATAGTCCATATATATTGACACACCGATTCCAGCGCTGATAATCACAGTTATTATCACGATAATTAGCCAGCTGACCGCTGTGCTCATTTTTCCATTATTACATCTTTTATAATAAACGGAATACAATAAAATGATACCTAAAACAACAAGTATTGAAACATTTCTATAATCAAGAACAGCGCATGATTCTATCTCACCTGCAAGAAATCCCTCCAAAAAGAGAGCCGCAGCAGCTCCCTGTCTTCCGAATGCGCTTACGCCTATCAAATATACAAATACAAGCTTCAAAACGCCGGCCATACATGCCAACGCAGATATAAGCAAATCAGAACCTCCCGCTGAAAATGCATCTGTGTACGTTAAAACATAATACGCTCTGACTCCTATTGAAGCAGCAAACAAAACAACAATAACTATATTGTACAGCAGACCCGCTTTTTCGCCGTTTAATTTATTTGACAATGTAGAAAAAAGAAATGATGCGAACCATAATATTATAGCACATACCACTACAGGAACAACCACTATCAAATTTTTTATTAAATTATTTTCGGAAAATTCAATATGCAGGCCGGAGCTAAGGAATATGAGACAGACCAAAAGCAAACCAAACAACGTATATCCGAGATATGTAAACCAATTTTTCTTATATATCATGTTTATTCTCCCATACAATGTTTTTGTTTATAAATTTTACCACAAATCATACCGTTTTGAAAGTATTTTTGTTATGCATGTTTCATATAATTAAAAAAAACATATTTGGTCGCATAATGATTAAATCTCTTTTAAAAGGAACTCTTATACTGACAATTACCGGCTTGATAACAAGAATAATTGGTTTTGTATATAAAATATATCTGTCAAACATTCTTGGAGCCGCAAATCTTGGAATTTACCAGCTTGTTTTTCCCGTATTCGGAGTGTGCTATACGATGTTCGGTGCGGGGATTCAGACTGCCGTGTCACAGATGGTTGCGGCAAAGGCGGACGATATCTACTACCAAAAGAAAGTTTATACAAGGGCGTCTATTTTGTCTATAATTACTTCCCTGCTCCTTGGCTTAATAGTCTGTTTAAAATGCGATTTTATTGCCTGCTCGCTTCTCGGCGAACCTAAATGCGCCGATTCACTCCGCGTATTGGTCTACGCATTTCCACTATGCGGTATATCCTCCTGTGTCAACGGATGTTATTACGGGCTAAAAAAAGCAACTGTTCCAGCGCTTACGCAGCTTATTGAACAGATTGCCCGAGTGGCTTTCGTCGCAGCAGCAGCCTGTTTCTTTGCCTCGGGAAACCCTGATAAACTATGCATATACGCTGTTCTGGGAATTGCTGTCGGCGAAGGAGTTTCCATGCTTTACAGCCTAATTATGATTATCAGCTACTACCACGGCATGGAATACAAAAAAACATATGTTTCCGAAAGTATATATAGGCCGCTCCTGAAAATGTCCGCACCGCTTACCGCAAACAGGCTGACGGTCGCCTTACTGCACAGCGTAGAAACCATTCTTATTCCGGTTATGCTTAAAAAGCATGGAATGAGCTCCGACAATGCGCTTTCCGTTTACGGCGTCCTTACAGGTATGGCAATGCCGTTTATACTGTTCCCGTCAACGATAACTAATTCGCTTTCAGTGCTTCTACTGCCGACAATATCAGAGGTTAATGAAGATAACAACAGGATTAAAAAAATATCAGGACTTTGTATCGGCGGGACAATACTGCTTGGAATTGTATCAACATTTGTTTTTTTAATATTCGGGGCAAACCTCGGCTCATTTGTATTCCATGACGATACTGTAGGGACATTTATAGAAATACTTTCATTCTTGTGCCCGTTCTTATTCCTCACAACTACACTCTCAAGCATAATAAACGGACTCGGAAAAACACATATAACATTTGTAATTACAATTATAGGGCTTGCAATCAGAATATTTATTACAATTAAAACTGTACCGTCACAAGGTATAAGCGGTTATCTGATAAGCCTTCTCGTAAGCCAGCTCATCGTGACTGGACTTAGTTATAAATGTTACAGACGGCTTATATTTAAAAATCGGCGGGATATTGCGGCATAATGCCGAATTGGGTTGGAGGCAGATACAATACCTCCCACCCAATTCGGTTTTGGCATAGCGTCCCCCAAACCTTGTCTTCATAATAATGTGGTTTCTTATTTGTTTTGTCACATCCAGAGAGCTTATCTACAGCAAGCGAAGCGGTAGGTTGAAAGTAAATATCTTTTCCTTTATTGCTCTCATACATAAAATTCTTTAAAGGCTTACTCGTATATCTTGAAAAATCGCCATATATAGCAAATCTCACACCATAGTTGATAAATTACTGCAATATTTGCCGTTTCATATCTTTGACATATCTCATGGACAGTTATAGCGAAAATGGTTCTTGAATGAATATTCGGGTTCTCATTTTTGTTTTTCTTTTCGATATATAAATCCCTCATGTATTTCCACAAATCGTTCCCTTTAATCCAGTCAATTTTATCTGGCATCATATAATACCCATCCGGCTGTTCACACCATGTATATTTAATGTGCGATTTGTCATAGTGGATATATTCCTGACCTTTATATCCGTTATCGTCAATGTAGTATTTACGATTGCAAAGTCACAGTTATGGAGGATGCTGGAGCTTTTTCTGTCCTTCATCTTGATTGCTTTTTGTTTTTTCAAAACTATTCCACATACAATTACCGCTGCAAAAAAGATAAAGATTAGATACCATAGATTTTTAAAGCAAAATCCATTATCCAACATCAATTGGTATCCCCAAGAGGCTGGGAAAATTAGTCCTATCGTTTCCAAAAAATCGGGTAGAAACTTAATGGGAAACATAATTCCCGAAAGCATAATTGAGGGCAAAAACACTAATTGTGCTATCATCGTCAGTTTAGCTTGATTTTTTATCGTCAATCCTAAAACACTTCCAATGCTTAACGACGAGGTAATGTATATAGCAAGTGCAAGAAATAAAAACGAAAGTTGTGTCGACAAAGTTGCTTCAAATAGAATAGGGGCTAGTAGCACTATCACAACACAGGTAATCATCAAATGAACAAATGCTGAAAGGAACATTGTAACAAGTCCTAAATAGATAGGTACTCCGTTTGCTTTATAAACCTTTTTTATGTCACTTCCGTAAGTTTCAATCAACGACGGCGGTAATCCGATAAATCCCCCCATTGACACACTCTATCATATAAAAATCTGATGCCTTGTCCAATCTGTAATATAGGAACACTATTTTTCTCCTAAATATTTATCATGCGGAACGATTAAGCACCTGCATATACTTAACACTTTACACAATGTTGATTTTGATTGGGGGAAGTTTTTCTTTAATCTGTTCCATATCTATGCGATATCACCTTAGCAAAAGAAGCCCCTCCTGCTTTTACTGTTTCGCAGAGTTTGGGCATGTAATAATCCATGTAAAATTCGCAATAGAACCGCAGCCATCATCATCTGGTTCCGGATGTGGCTTTAATGGCGAAAGTACAATTCCACTTTCTGACAATAGTGATATCGTATGTAATGCTTCCGCTTATGAATCTATATGGAGCATCAGATTTATATCCGTATTCACATCGACACCGTCAAAGTTATCTCCTGCTGCCATGTGTGTACTGCCAATCATATATTCAACATGCATTATCTTTCCGATTTGCTCGGGCGTTACACAAATGTGCTTTCAGACCAACGGGAAATATATAAAATCTCACCTCCAAACACATTTATGTATTTATTAACCGCCTCTTCACAATTAAACTTATTTCTTTAACACTAATGCTTAGCCATTTCTACAACGAGGCAAACTTTCACATACCAGTTGGGGGATCCCTTTCCCCCAACTCTTCCCCCCAAAAACCCCTAAAAATGCCCATTCTATGGGATTTTCAGGGGTTCGTAAATTAATTCTCAGAAGTTTACTGATTCATCTGCTTTGAGATCTTTTTAACTGATATAGTAACTTTCCCTAAAAACCGGCGTTTTTCCGTTATTTTCTGATGGTGGAATTTACGCTTGACCAACTTTTTGATTGGTCAGGTTCTTTTGCCCGTTTTCTGCCTGTTATTTCCTAATCTCAATTGGTCAAGATTGTTGCATCAATTCCAATCCATACATTATCCTCGATTACAATCGGCTTGCAGTAAGTCGCTTTTCTGTTGCCGCCTGCACTAAGATCGTGATTCAGCGTAACAAGATTGACTTTTGGCGCAATCTGAACATTGTATCCGATTATAATACCACCCCTGTCAAAGAATACGCATACCAAAGTCTGTAACAGCATTGACATATATACTTATGCAGGCTATTTCTTGCGGATAGATTGCAACAAAACGGAAGAAAGATTAAAAACAACGCCATGTTCCGAATGTGCCTTAAATGCTTTGGCAATAGATAAACCTCTGGAATATGCAAGACTATATCTTGAGGGCGGTATGTAGCTATAGGTAAATGCGGAAGATTCCTTGGAATTGTATTAAATCTCCATACGAAAAATGTCGGGGAATGGCAGCTTTTTTCGCCCTTTATATAGCCGCTGTTCATGCTGCGAGCCGTTTTGTTGGCAGA
>CAOKVX010000013.1 GCA_948472945.1 uncultured Clostridia bacterium | reverse complement strand
TTAATCTGCAGGAAAGCTACAGTAGATGGGTACTTTATTTCGCCGCGTTACAGCATAGAAGAAAGGGGTGGTAATATTGCAGGAATTGACATTAGGCAGCCTATTTGACGGTATCGGCGGTTTCTGCTACGCAGCACAGCTAACAGGCAGGATAACGCCGATTTGGGCCGCAGAGATAGAGTCGAATTGTATTAATATAACACGATACCGATTCCCGGAAGTAATGCATGTTGGAAGTGTAACGGAGTTAAAAGGCGACGAAATACAACCCGTGGATATAGTTACTTTTGGGAGTCCGTGTCAAGATTTGAGTATTGCCGGACAGCGAAAAGGATTAAAGGGCAACCGTTCCGGGTTGTTCATGGAAGCAATCAGAATCATAGAGGAAATGAGGTTAGCAACAAATGGTAAATATCCAACTTTCATTATTTGGGAGAACGTACCCGGTGCTTTTTCATCAGCAGACGGAGCAGATTTTAGAGCCGTGCTTGAAAAAATCACAAAAGCCAGTATTCCAATGCCTGCAAGTGGCAGGTGGGCAAACGCAGGAATGGTTAGAGGGGGAGAGGTTGACGCAGCTTGGAGAGTGCTTGACGCTCAATTTTGGGGAGTACCCCAACGTAGAAAGAGAATCTACCTTGTCGGAGATTTTGGAGGACAACGTGCCGGAGAAATACTATTTAAGTCCGAAAGCCTGCTTGGGTATTCTGAGGAGAGCAAAGGCGAAAGGGCGGAAGTTGCCGGAGAATTTACGGGTAGCCTTAGAGCAGAAAATAGCGGAACAGGGGGGGTAATTGGGTTAGACTTTGCACACGCTGACAGCGTAGTTAGGACTTTTGGAGATAAGACATTTACTCTATTACAGAATATGGGGAGTGCAGGCGGTCAAGTTCCTTGTATAATGCATGAAAAGCGGACAGTGGCAGGCTTTACATATAACCAAGGCGGAGAAGGTAAGGGGTTAGGGTTTGAGAAAGAAAAAGCACCTACAATTATGACAGGTGGCAGAGGGGCGGTATTTATGGAAAGGAAAAGTGTTATCCCTTTGCGTAATGAAGTGATACGGAATAAGGCAAACAACGGATTAGGCGTTGGAAAAATAGGAGGGCCATGCCCGACGCTTACCACAGCAGACATACACAGCGTTTTTTACGAAGCCTATCAGCATCATGGATATAGGGAGTGCAATACAAGCGGAACATTAACGGCAAAGCAAAACAGCGCAATTAGGGGAGATACGCCTTTGGTGGTAACAGATAAAAGAACTTTTGAATTAAACCAACATGGCGGGTATAGGGAAACAGATGTAAATGGCACTTTAAGGGCAGCAGGTGGGGATTATGGCGGAGGGTCGGAAACAATCATAACCGAGAGCCACAGGACAAAGGAGAATACCCCTAGCAAACCAAGAAACATAAAGGATATTCTGAAAAAGGCGGTACAACATGTTATCTATGTTATACGCCGATTGACCCCAGTAGAGTGTGAGAGGTTACAGGGTTACCCGGATAACTGGACAAAATATGGTGCTGACGGCACGGAAATATCCGATACGGCACGTTACAGGGCTATAGGTAACAGTATATGTGTTTATTGTGCGGAAAGGGTATATAGGGGGATTTTGAACACACTGGATTTAGATGAATGGGAAAGGGGCGGCAGGAATGGCAAAGAAGAAAAGAAAGTATAAGGCAATACCGTTTAAACAGGATAACAGGATTTTATACAATACGGCAAAACCGAACAGGCAGGCAAGACGGAAAGGGGCGGTTGCGGCAGAGCAGCCAAAACAGGAAGAAACTAAGAGGGTAACAAAGATGTCAGTTTTAAGTAAGACGGTGCAACATGCAAAAGAGATACAGAGTAAAATAGTACCGCCTAGTATGACCTACGGAGAATATGTGGAATATCTGAAAGAAAAACGTCAGCAGTTGAAAGAAAATGTAAAGATTAAGTGATACTTATATAAGTATACATGTTGCACAAAGGATTCATATACGTATATAAGTAAATTTGTTAATTATCCCGGGTTGATTTTATACTTATATAAGTATAAAATCAACTTATCAAAGGAAATCAAACAAACGGAGGTATTCAGATATGGAAAAAACATTTTTTGAGGAATTGAAGTTAAGAGCAATTATGGCGGCAATGAATGTAAACAGGACGGCAGAGGATAAAGACATAAAAAGAAATCGTGTAAATTATGGGGAATTAATAGCGTGGACTAGATTATTAAGAGATATGGGCCACGAAACAGATACCCCAGTTTGGGAGGACAGGGAAGCAAAAGAGTGTTTAAAAATCCCAAGATTGAAGATTGACGGAGAAACAGTTATAGAATTTGAAAAGGCATAAATAGCTGAAAAGGATTTTAAGGAATCTGAAACATTATTAAAAGGAGATACGGGAGAATGAAAACTATTGCAATTATCAACATGAAAGGCGGATGTGCCAAGACTACGACAACAGTAAATATGGCTTATATTTTAGCCAAGGATTACGGAAAGAGGGTATTAGTCATTGACAACGACAAGCAGGGTAATTTATCCAAGGCTTTCGGTGTATGGAGTTATGAGAAACCAAGCCTTGCGGATATTCTGACAGGGCAGCAGGGCATAGAATCTGTGACGCAGGAAACAAACATGGAGCGATTAAAGGTGATTCCTGCAAATATGCATCTTTTGACAGCTAACCTCATGGTAATTAAGGACGAGGAACGGCAGCAGGCGACCATATTAACCGGGGAATTGGAAAAGGTAAAGGAGAAATATGATTATTGCATTATTGATTGCCCGCCAGATATAAACATTTCCGTTATTAATGCTCTTACGGCGGCAAACGAGGTTATTATACCAATTAAGATTGACGGCTACGCCTTTGATGGCATGAACGAACTTGAAGAACAGATTAACAATGCCAAGAAATTTAACCGTAAATTGAAATTGAGAGGTTGTCTTGTGACAATGTTCTATAACCGTGATGTATGCAGACAGGGGGAGGCATGGTTGCAGAATCAGCGTTATCCGGTATTCAAAACACATATCAGACGGACGGAAAAGGCAGACGAGGTAACATTTACGAATGAAAGCCTTATGGAATATTCACCGCGCTCCGGGGCTGCAAAGGATTATAAAACATTCGTAAAAGAATACTTGGAGGGATAACAATATGGTGGGAATGTCATATCCAACCAGATACTATTATTCAATGCAGTTTGCGCAGTTGGAAAAATGCAAAGGCAAGCTAAAAGCGTTGGTTGCAATGAACTATGACCCTGCAAAAGGACCAAGAGACGAAAACTACAATGCCATAAAGCAATTAGTGGATTGTATTATTGAAGAATTAGATAGTGAGATTGTGGCAGATGATAGCGGTTATTGGTTGGGCGAATGGGGAAAATGCGAGGTTGACAAGTATATTGTAAATGAGGATTGCGGCGTAATCTTTTACAAACAGGGCAGACCCTACACGGTAGATATTTTTGAAAAGTATTTTGATTATGCGGAATGTGGCATAGAGGAAGCATTGCCGGACGAAAAGGCATTACCGCTTATGAAAGAAAAGATTGATACATTGGACTGGACGGAGGCAATTATCGTATACATTGATTTGCCGGAAATGATTTTAAGGGAGGTATAGCATGAGAGATAGACCTATTATTATGATTGACACAACCAATGGGCCTACATTTTGCAGGAATCATTGCAGCAATGGGAATTGTAGTAAACATATATCTAAAGGCATGGCATATATGGGACCCTGCCAGCTTGCTTTACTGAAAGATAAAGAGGGGTGTGAGGGGTACATATCAAGACGGCAGCAGAAAAATAAAAAATGTGAACTTTGTGGGGAATCATGCAGGGAGCAAACCATGATAAAAAACAAAATTAACGGAAAGGAACTGAAAATATGTAATGCGTGTTTGGGAAAATATCAGTTTAAACAGGAAACGGGAGGGTGCAAAAATGAAAAGTGATGATTATATAGACGGAACTAAAGCAGGGGAAACAGTAATATTAGGCGGTTGGAATCAGCCAATAAAAGCATTTCCAACGGTGGAAATACCTTTAGACGAATACAGGGAATTTGTTGAATTTAAGATAAAGGGGGAAACCGTGGAGATACCGTTGGGTGAGTACAATGAATTAAGAGACAGCAATATGCAGATGGATAAACTGATTTATGATTTAGAAAAGAAGATTATAGCTTTGGACAATCAGTTGGAGAATGAAAAGAAACGATATGTGGAACTGGAAGCACATGCAGAAGTTGTTACAAAAAAAACAGCATATGCATTCGTAGAAATGATAATGAAAGATATATTAAAGTTATCACAAGAACAGATAAAAGAAATTAGAACCAAATGGGATAATGGAGAGATGTGACCGATTCGGACACAGAGAAAGAGTGAGGTAATGCGTAATGGCAGATAAAAAGAAAAAATTTGACCTAGACAGCCTGCTTAACACGAAATCTAAAGGGGTAACAGTACAGGAGACGGGGTCGGAGCAGGAAACGGAAAATGCTTTTGATGTGGTTATGCTTGACGTTGAGGATTTAATGCCTAGTAAGGATAATTTCTATTCTACGGACAATATAGACGAATTGGCGGCATCAATCGAATTAGCCGGGGGTATTGAACAGAATTTAGTGGTTAAACCTGAAGCACACGGGAAGTATGAGGTTATCGCAGGGCACCGTCGCAGATTAGCGGTTTTGAAGTTGTTAGCGGATGGCAGGGAGGAATATAGAAAAGTGCCATGCCGTATAAAGTTGGATTCGGATGAAATCAAGGATAGGCTGGCACTTATCTTCACAAACAGCACTGCGAGGCAGTTGACCGATTGGGAAAAAATTCAGCAGGCAAAGGAATTGAAAGAAGTATTGACGGATTATAAAAAAGCTTTGCAGGAGGAGAACAAGGATAAACCAAAAGAGGAACGGAAGAAAATAGGGCGCATCCGTGAAATAGTGGCGGATATACTTAATACTTCAACTACACAGATTGGCAGAATGGAAACAATAGATAACAATTTATCCCCAGAGTTTAAACGTGAGTTGGAAAAGGGCAGCATTGGTATTTCTACTGCCCACGAACTTAGCCGGATGGATAAAGAAAAACAGACAAATGCCTATAAGCAGTATGAAGAAAAAGGAGAACTGCACATTAAGGACGTGAAACAGGAGCAGAAACCGGAAATAACGGACGAACAGGCAGAGCAGGCACAAAAGGCAATTGTGGATGCAATCAAAGGGGAAGTTAACCGGGCGGTGTTTTCTGCCAGAGATACGGCAGGGATTGAAAAGGCATTAAGAAAACACTTTGAAAAAACATTCAAAGGCTCAAAAATTAACTTGGAAGACGGCAGGCATTTTATATACAGGTTTTCGGCAGAGGGAATAGCCATCATAAATGAGGAATGGCAAAGTTATTTAATTGAGTATGCCGACCTTGCGGAAATTGTGGAGTTGATGATTGATAGCGGCGATTTGGCGTATGACGATACAACAGAAACTGAACAAAACGAAAATGAAAGTGTTGCAGAGGAAACAAAGCCTTCCTTTAGCAGTATAAATATGCAAACAGTAATTGAAGACACAGAGGAAGATAACGAGGGAGAACTAATAGGTCAGCAAGATATTAGCGATTACCCTGAATATGTGCAAGACCCAAACGAAAAAGGTTTGGAATTTACAATATGGATTCGGGAAAAATACGGTATGGGCCAATATGACATTATAAAAAAGGTTGTGAGGGATGCTATTCTTGAACAGGCAGAGAAAGATAATAATATCTGTCCTAAAGAATGGGAAACAAAGCTTACAAATGCTGTTTCTGTATGGGTAATGGATAAGACAAAAGAATATCAGAATTATTTACAGGGTAGGTGATGCGTATGCAGTATATCGAGTATAAGGAGGGTATCATAATATGCAATGGCAGCAGGGTAAGCAGGGATATAGAAAATACAATCTTCAACCTGTCTGTCAAAAATGGCAAATGTATAAACGAAACATGTGATTTATTAAATCAGTTTATGCAAAAGCTCGAAAAGATTGTAGCGGAAAGCGTAGAGAAGCTGTGGAAGCTGTCAAAAGAGCTGGCAGAGATATTTGCAGCGAATATTAAAAATATTCGCGAACCCCGCAAAAACAGAAAGACACGGTACGGTAGCAGGACGGTAAAACCTAAAAAATCATTGGTAAATATTAAGTGGCGGGAAAAATACAGGCCTCCGTAAAAGAAAGGATATGCAGTTTATGAAGAATTGTGATGTGGAATCAATCTTAAAGTTTTACAGGTGTATTGACCTCGATATAAAGGTGGCGAGTGAGTGGCTGGAGCAGTACGAAGCCGGGTATAATCCGCTTGGGGCAGTCAAATATGACGATATGCCCCACGGAAGTACGATATCCGATTCTACGGCTTTGCTTGCTGTCAAATTGGCGGAAACCGATACAATGGATAGTATCAATACCCTGAAAAAAAGAATTAAGGAATTGAAGAAACTCAGGACGGAAATTTTCAATGAAATTTCGACCCTTAATCCGGTACATAAAATCATTATTTGTGGTTTTTATTTAAAAGGTCAGAAGTGGGAACGTATAGCGGAACAAATTAGTTACAGCGTGAGGCATAGTAAAAATATCAGGCGCAAAGCTTTGGAAATCCTGGGTAAAAAATTTGACAGGAATAGTAATATTTCACGGAGCGAAACTATAGGAGAAATTACGCAATAAATTTTGCCCGCCATTGCCCGATTTTTTGTGATATAATGCAAAAGTAAAATACTGTAGAGGCAGCAGGAATCATGTTAAAATCCCGCTGCCTTTTTACGTTGCATTTATAAAATTCCATAAAAATATGATGATTCCGGCAGAATGAAATGGCGGAAACCGGAGAAACAAACGAAAGGAGGGTTGTGAGTGGCGAGACAGAGAAATGAAAACAGGGAAAAGGCACGGCAGCTTTTTTTAGAGTCCGGGGGATTAATAAGCAATCCTGAAATAGCGGAAATGTTGGGTGTGGATTCTGCCAAAGTACGTAAATGGAAGTGTGTGGATAAATGGAAAGATACGCTTGAAAATATGCCTAAAAAGAGGGGAGGGCAAAAAGGCAACAAAAATGCCGAGGGCCACGGCGCCCCGCTGCGTAATCGAAATGCAGAAACACATGGTGCATATTCCACGGTGTATTTTGATGAATTAACGGAGGATGAAAAAACACTTATAGAATCCATTACCCTGAATACGACTGATAATATGCTGAGAGAACTGCAGACACTTGTAGCCAAGGAAAATGACCTGAAGAAACGTATAGCAGTTCTTAACGGTATTGATACAGGGCAGCTATACATAGACAAGGTTGTAGAAATGTGTACTCCACATAAGCCGGACGATAACCAAGACCCTTACGGCACATGCACAGGGAAAAATACAGGGGGCAGCAGTAAACCGCCGTTAGATGTGGCTATGGAAACAACCATTAAATCATCAGCTTTTGAAAGGGCAATGAAGCTGGAAGCAGAACTAAACAAGATACATGGGCGCATTATAAAGCTGCTGGATTCTATTAAATCATATGAGTTAGAGCAAAGAAGAATAAGCCTTGAGGAAAAACGCTATGCACTAATGAAACAGAAGATAAGCGGCGAGTACAACATAGATCCTGACACAGGGGAGATAGACGATACATACAACGAGGATGAAAGCGAGGCATGACATAAAAATATGCACAAAACACTGTCACGGCAGAGGGTGGAGTGGTGTAAAAGGTACTGTGACGGCGATAAAATAACTTGCGGGTGCCGTGACCCCAAAAACTGCTTAGTCTCCGGGGTAAAAAATCGACTTCCAAATTTCAGGAAAATTTTTAAAAAGGGGGTACTTTTTTGAAACTTTATGATAAGAATGCAGTTGCAAAATTCTTAGACATGACCCCCAAAAATGTGGAGAGGCTTACACAGAAAGAAATTTTAAAGACCGTACAGGGAAGTTTGTACTCACTGGCAGATTGCAGCAGGGCGTACATCAGATATTTAAGGGACCGCAACCCGGAAACACCGGAAGCAGTAGACTTAAATGTAGAAAGGGCGAAACTTACAAGGGCAAAAAGGCTTAATGAGGAACTGGACCTGTCAGTAAAGAAAAGGGAGCTTCACAGGGCGGAGGATGTCGAAAGGATTATGACGGCAATGCTCATAAATTTTAAGAGCCGTCTGAGTGCTATTCCGGCAGAGGAGGCGGACAAACTGGCGTCCATGTCAGATAAGGCAGAGATTTTTCTGTATCTTGATGGAAAAATTAAGGAGGCCTTAAACGAACTGTCTAACTTTGAGGAGATATTTAAGGAGGAAATTAAGGAAGATGAAGACGGAAACGATTGACCTTTTCAATCGGATATTTAAGGTATTAAAACCACCCCCGGACCTCACGTTATCACAATGGGCCGATAAGTACCGCCGTCTTTCTTCGGAATCGGGAAGCAGGGGCGGACATTGGCACACGGATAAAGCACCGTGGCAGCGGGAAATCATGGACGCCATAACTGACATATCCGTTGAAAAAGTTGTGGTAATGAGTGCCGCACAAATGGGAAAAACAGACGCTTTTTTATTAAATACAATTGGCTATTACATGCATTATGACCCCTGTACAATATTGTGCATGCAGCCGACGTTAAGCCTTGCGGAGACATTAAGCAAAGACAGGCTTATGCCAATGGTAAGGGACACCCCGGCATTAAAAGACAAAATCAATGAAAAGAGCAGGACAAGCGGCAATACGATTTTTAAAAAGGCCTTTCCGGGCGGACGAATTACAATGACAGGGGCAAACTCACCGACAGAACTCAGGAGCCGTCCAATCCGGGTTTTGTTGGCGGATGAAATAGACGCATACCCGCCAACGGCAGGAGCAGAGGGAGACCCGTTAATTCTAGCCGGAAAGCGTCTTACAACCTACTGGAATCGCAAAGAGGTAGACACAAGCACGCCGACAATTAAAGGTGCAAGCCGTATAGAAATGGAGTACGAACATTCAACTATGGAAGAATGGAACGTACCTTGCCCGAGCTGTGGGAAGCTTCAGCCGCTTGAATGGGCGAACCTTACATACAAGGTTGACGCAGACGGAGAAGTGGAGAGCATTTCTTATACTTGTGTGAAGTGTGGCTGTGTTCATTCGGAAATTGAATGGAAAGAACATTTTAGCGGGGGAAGATATGTGGCAAAATATCCTAACCGCAAAGTAAGGGGATTCCACTTTAATTCTTTGGCATCCACGTTCTTTGGCTGGGATAAAATTGTAAAAGGATTTATTGAAGCTGATGCCGCAGTAAAAAAAGGCAATATAGAGTTGATGAAATCGTGGGTCAATACCGAGCTGGGTCAGACTTGGGAGGAGGAGGGTGAAAAGGCTGATAAGGATGAGTTATTGGAACGCCGGGAGAAATACCATTGTGAAGTGCCGGACGAAGTTATAGCACTGACAGCCGGGATAGATACGCAGGATGACAGGTTTGAAATCGAGGTTGTCGGATGGGGCGTAGGACATGAATCATACGGAATCATGTACAAAAGGATATACGGAGATTTGAAACAGGATGAGATATGGAAAAATCTTGATGAATTTCTGTTGCAGAAGTTTAAGAAAGCAGACGGTACACGGTTAGGCATAATATGTGCGTGTATGGATTCAGGAGGACACTTTACAAATGAAGTATATAAATTCTGCAAGGCAAGAACTGCAAGAAAAGTTTTTGCAATCAAGGGCGGTAATAAAGGGACGGCAATACCATACATATCAAAACCGACAAAGAATAACAGGGAGCAGGCATATTTGTTCACGATTGGAGTAGATACGGGTAAATCCCTGCTTTTACAGAGGTTGCTGATAAAGAAAGAGGGACCCGGGTATTGTCACTTCCCGAAAGACGAAAATAATTATATACGTGGATATGACAAGGATTATTTTAAGGGGCTGACGGCAGAAAAACAAGTATTGCGGTATAAGAAAGGCAGGCCGTACTTTGTCTGGGAACTTACGGGGGAAACAAAACGGAATGAGCCTTTAGACTGCCGTAACTATGCACAGGCAGCGATAGAAATAACAGGATTGACCCTAAAAGAGCCGCCGAAAAAAGCGGCAGGAAACAAACAGGCATCCCAAAGGAAGAACAGACGCAGGGGAAGCAGAAGCGGAGGAATATCATAATGGCAGCAATATCATTAAAAACAGCAAAAAAACACTTGGACATGTGGCTGGAAGCTGAAAGCGCGGTTGCAGTCAACCAGTCCTACACGATAGGCGGCAAGACTTTGACAAGGGCAAATTTGGGTGAAATACGAAAGCAGATAGAGTACTGGAACAGTAAGGTATCTGCTTTGGAGAACGCAGCCAAGAATAAAGGGAGAAACAGGGTATATAGGGTTGTGCCAAGGGATTTGTAAGGCATATGATAATTTTTTGATTGCCGTTGCCGGGGGAATGTGATATATTACGGATAGGAGTAATCGTGTTACAAGGTGGAAGCCTCCCAAACTTGCAAAAGATGGGGGGTGGTGCGTATGAGTACATACGAAGTATTGAGCCTTTTGTTTTTGGGCGGTTCGTTTCTCATTGCATTGCTTGCCTATATTGATGGGAACAAGCAAAAATAAATAACCCTACCTTGTACTTAGCGGTCGGGGCAGGGTTATTGTAAACCTTATTTCGGGACGCTAACCACTTTGTGGGCGGTTGCTTCTCTTTGATTAGAATATAGCATATCAGACGGAGGGTGTCAATCGCAATATTTTTACAAAACCCGTAAAGGACACATTGGAAACCCTGAAAAATAAATGGGATTAGGAGATTTTAGAATTTAATAAAAGATTGCCCGCCATTGCCCGATTTTTTATGATATTATATAAAATAGCAAAAGCACCAAAGGAAAAATAAGTGTTTCCGGGGGGGTGCTTTTTTCATGTGGTTTTACTGGCATGAAAAAAGAGGAGAGGAGGCTGGACGATTTTGAACCTGTTAGACAGGGCGATATCCGTAATTTCCCCGGAAAAAGGGTTAAAACGGGAAATCGCTAAGAAAAAATTAGGTATCGTGAACAGCGGTTATGGAAACTATGGGGCAAACGGTACGAAAAAATCAGTTATCGGGTGGACACATAGCGGGGGAAGCCACAGGGAAGACATAGAAGACAATATAGACACATTGCGTCAGAGGTCAAGGGATTTGTATTATGGTGGCTCAAACCTTGCCACGGGTGCAGTCAGACGCCTTAGAACGAATACGGTAGGCATAGGGCTGCACCTTAAACCGTCCATTAAAGAGGAAGTCTTAAAAATTACGCCGGAAGATGCAAGGAAATTAGAGGAGACCATAGAAAGTGAATTTTCACATTGGGCCGACTCCACGCACTGCGATATGGAAAGACTTGATAATTTTTGTCAATTGCAGCAGCTGGCGTTAATTAACGCCCTGCTTAGCGGCGATTCTTTCGCGCTAATGAAAACATCTGAAAGGACCGGGAGTGTTTACGACTTACGTATAGAACTGATTGAGGCGGACAGGATAAGCACCCCGGACAAGGAAAAGCTCAATCCTTTGTTTTGCGAGGGGGTTGAGAAAAACGAGGACGGCGAAGTGACAGCCTATCACATTTCAAAGTTCCATCCGTTGTCATATGCGGACCGCAAACCCCGGGAATGGGTGAGAGTTGCGGCGTATGGAGAAAAAACAGGCAGGAGAAACATAATACACGTTATGAACAGGGAACGAATCGGACAGGTCCGGGGCGTTCCCTTCTTATCTCCCATAATTGAAACAATAAAGCAGTTAGGACGCTACACCGAAGCGGAAGTAATGGCAGCAGTTGTAAGTGGTATGGTAACGATATTCATTGAAAAGGAAAATGCGGGTGAAGGTGCGGCGTTGGGTGAAGTTGTGCCGGAGGTCCAGCAGGTAGACGCAGATGATGAAAACAGCATAGAGCTTGCACCGGGAGCGGTTTTTGATTTGGATGAGGGAGAAAAGGCAAATATGGTTAATCCGGGCAGGCCAAACCCAAACTATGACCCCTTTGTGATAGCGGTAATCAAGCAGATAGGGGCGGCGTTGGAAATCCCTTATGAAATACTCATTATGGCGTTTAACAGCAATTATTCAGCGTCAAGGGCGGCCATATTGGAGTTTTTTAAGGTGATAAAGATGTACCGCGCGTGGTTTGCGGCGGACTTCTGCCAACCGATTTACGAGGAATGGCTTTCTGAGGCGGTAGCAAAGGGAAGAATTAAAGCGCCGGGATTCTTTTCCGACCCGATTATAAAATCCGCATATTGTTCTGCTGAATGGAGCGGGCCGAGCGCAGGACAGTTAGACCCGACAAAGGAAGTACAGGCAGCAGATTTGAGAGTACAGGGCGGATATTCCACACGAGAAAGAGAGGCAAGGGAGCTTACAGGCACAGACTTTTACAAGAATGTAAAGCAGTGTAAGAGAGAAAAAGAATTTTTAAAGGAGGCAGAAGGAAGTGCGGAGAGCAGTACGGCCGTTACGGATGGTAACGGAGGTAAGGAATCAGACGCGGAGCCGGACCCCGGCAGAGACAACCGAAACCCCGGCAATGACGGAGGGCAGGCAGGGGAGGAAACCGAGGAATAAGTCTGAGGTAAATAGGTTTTGGGATTTTGTCGGGGGCAGTGAGGAAAACACTGCAGAACTTTTGTTGTACGGTGAAATTTCAGAATATTCATGGTACGGCGACGAGATAACCCCGGCAGAGTTTAACAGTGACCTTAAGGCCATTGGTGCGGTTGATGAAATTACTGTGCGCATCAATTCCGGGGGTGGGGACGTGTTTGCGGCAGTTGCGATATACACGCGTTTAAAAGAGCATAAGGCAAGAATATCCGTCAAGATTGACGGTTGGTGTGCGTCCGCCGCCACGATTATAGCTATGGCAGGTGACAGCATAGAAATTTCTGTGGGCGGCGTGTTTATGGTGCACGACCCCTTGGCCGGGCTGATTGGATATTATAACACCACGGATTTGGCAAATATCGTTAAAGAACTGGAGACAATCAAGCAGTCCATTGTTAACTGTTATATGACCGTTACGGATAAGTCAGAGGAAGAAATTAAAAGCCTTATGACGGATGAGGGTACATGGTTTACGGGGCAGGAGGCAGTAGACGCGGGATTTTGCACAGATGTTATGTTCACGGATGTACAAACAGAGGTGGAAAATGCGGAAATGGTAGTTGTTAACTCCGTTTCTATCGGACTGGAGAGATTCCACACCATACCAAAAGGATTATTAGGCTGTGCAGGCAGCCATAATAATAAACCTGATTTAAAAAATGGCAAGGAGGAAAAGAAAATGACATTGGAGGAGTTTAAAAAGGAATACCCGGACGTGGCTAATGCGTATAAAAGCGAGGTTTTAGCAGGGGCCGGCACAGACGCGGCAGGAAGCAAAGCGGCGGTGGACGCGGAGAGGGCAAGAATCAAGGCGATTGATGAAATTACCCTGCCGGGTTTTGAGGAGTTGGCAAACAAAGCCAAGTATGAAGAACCTGTAAGTGCGGAAGTGTTTGCAATGCAGATTATAGCGGAGCAGAAACAGACAGGGGAGACGTTTTTAAGTGACCGTAAAAAAGACGTTGAGGATTCAGGCGTTAAAGACGTAAACCCTATATCAAACAAAGGCGGTGCAGGAGGTAGTGAGGACCCTTATGGTGACATTATCGACCAGTTGTACCCGGCAGCAAAATAACAGGAGGTAAAGGAAAATGGCAGCAGGAAAAGAAGTGTTGGGAAATTATATTCCCAAAATGATTCACGCAGGCGATTACCCCGTTGTGACCGATTCGGGCACAGTGGCAGAGGATGAAATAATCTTGGAACTTATGCCCATTGTACTTGGCACGGATGGAAAAATAAAAGCCGTAACGTCTGACACCGTGGCACAGGTTTACGGATTGGCAGCTGAGAACGCAGTAGCAGGGCAGGAGGCAGTGTATTACCTTACGGGGCAGTTTTTTGGGGATTCTATTGAAGTACCCGCAGGAACTACAGCAGCGGATTTTAAAGCGCCGTTTAGGAAGCTGGGTATTTTTTTGATGGACACGGAAAACGGTGTAGCCGCCGCGCAAGGTGAAGATGAGAAAACGCAGGGTTAAAGCAGAGAATATGAGAAGGAGATAAAATTATGGCAATCAGTATTTACGACCCAAGGACAATGGGTAAATTAGTGGAGCGTATGCCGAAAGTGCATACTTTTATCAAAGATACTTTTTTTCGAAATGTAGAAACATTTCCTACGGAAAAGGTAGACGTTGACTTCACAAAAGGAAATAGGGCGTTAGCACCGTTTGTACATAGAAAAATTGGCGGTGAAACAGTTGAAAATGAGGGTTTTCAGACAACTATGTACGAACCGCCACTTGTGGCACCTAACACTATTACGACAGTAGACGATATTTTAAAACGCACGCCGGGAGAAGCCCTGTATAACGGGAAATCCCCAAACCAAAGAGCCGTTGAAAAAATGAAGCAAGACTTTAGCAAGTTGGACCAGATGATTACACGCCGGGAGGAGTGGATGTGTTGCATGGCCCTGTTTACAGGGAAAATACCGATTTTGGACAGCAAAGGTAAAGCGATACAGGAAATTATTGATTTTCAGTTTACAAATAAAGTTACGTTGAAAGACTCTGAAAAATGGAATAAGGTGACAGGCGGTAAATTAGAGCAGTTGGAAGAATGGCGAGATAAGGTACAGGAAAACGGATTTGTAAATTGTGATATATGTCTTATGGGTCAGGATGCATTGAATACATTTTTAAAAGATGGCGAAGTAAAAGACGTGTTTGATAACAGACGGTATGACCTTGCAGTAATAAAGCCGAGGGAACTCCCGAACGGTGCTACATATGTTGGAACAATACACAGCCTTGGCATGGATATTTATAAATACAAGGAAATGTATTTAGACAACTGGACGAACAGAGCGAAGCCGGAAAACAAGTATTTGTTGCCGTCAAATGTTGTTGCGTTATTGGCAACGGAGGCAGCGTATTCTATGTATTACGGGGCAGTAGGCATTGTGGACGAAAAAGGAAAGACAATCAGCGTAGAAGAGGGTATAAGAATACCCGAACAGTGGGTAGAAAGACGCCCGGCAAGGCGTTTTTTACAGTTATCCTCCGCGCCTATTCCTGTACCGCATGAGGTTGATTCTTGGTTTGTAGCTACGGTCTGCTAAAAAAAGGCGGTGGCAGGCTGTGAACAATTTTAAGGCAATGCTTGACAGGGACTTGGACACAACTTTTTTTAATGCGGAAGAATATGCGCAGTTACAAAGAATCAGATGTGACGGGACAGATAAAAATATACCCGTCATTTTTGATTCGGAGGAAACCAAAGACCGGAACGGAGGAGGGGACCATGCAGAGGGCATATATGGGAAATATGTTGTTGTCCGGGTACGGCTGAGAGACTTGGGAAAAGAGCCGCGGCAGGGTATGCGGTTTTGGATAGGCAGTGACCTTTTTAAGATTGCTAATGTCCTGAACGAGTATAACGAGCTAATTATAGATTTGGAAAGGTATGATGAGTAATGATTGAGGTAGAAGTATCGGAAGAAACAACTAACAGGTTACATGCCATTCTTGAGGGAATGGGGTTAGCGGAAGAAAAAGTATTAAAACCTGCATTGTCAAGAGGGTTATCGGCAGGAAAGACGGTTTTTAATAAGCAAATTAAAAGTGTTTACAATATTACAACAGCTGTTATATCGGAACATTCTAAAGTCGGCTATAATCAAGTAAAAAGGGTGGATGACGGATTAATAGGAGAAATCGAATTTGCAGGAACGGTAATACCTCTATACAAATTTAGAGTATCGCCAAAAACGCCGACTTATGGCAAAAAGAAAGTAAATGTATCAGTTAAAAAAGGCAATACAGGAGTATCAAGAAAAGGATTTATTGCAAAGATGCAAAGTGAACATTTAGGTGTTTTCCACCGTATAAACAAATATTCAAGTAAGCAAAGAAATCAGATAAACCAAACAAAGTACAATCAAATGATTAAGGAAAGATATGGTCCATCAGTTCCAAGGATGGCAGAAAATACCGTTGTTATACAATCGGTGGAAGACAGAGTAAGTGAGGTTATTAATAAAAGAATCAATCACGAAATAGAAAGACTAATAAATGGATATGGAGGGTAATTAAGTAATGACACCGTTAGACCTATTAAAAGCTTTGGAAAGATATTGTAAGGAAATTACTAAGGATATGTGTTTGGTTGCCAGAGTCCCGGAGAATGGAACAGAAGCAGGAGAACGACCGCCAAAAGTATTTATTGGAGGAATACCAAGTAAAGAATCTGAAAAGAAAGCAGCACCCTATATACTCTTAAAACTTCTTACCAAAAAAACAGGTGATGAAGAAAGCGTATGCAGGGTGCGTATTATTTGTGTGACGTATTCAGAGGATAAAGAGGAAAACTATATACAATGTCTGAATCTCCTTACAAGGCTTGAAAACAGATTATTAGAGGACACTGTAATAGCAGACCGTTATTCCTGCCAAAAGCCAATAGAAACCGTTGTTTATGATGATGATTTGGAAGTTTATCAGGTAGGCGAGATAATGACTGTTTGGGAAATGAAGAAAGTAGAAAGAGACGTAAGGAAATATTTAGCATAAGGGGGAGTGAAAGCGTGTCAGTAAAGAAAAAAGCAGAAATTCAGACGGAAGCAGAAAGCACTGTAACAGCCGAAAATGCTGTTAATAATGAACAGATGGTAAATTCTATGTCTAAAGAGAAAAAAACGCCGAAAACGGCAAATACGGAGACTACAGAGGGTGCAGACAATAACCTGCAAGAAACATTTATGTATATAGGGCCGACAACAAAGACCGGGTTAGTGGAAAACACAGTGTTTACTGGGACCAGGGAGGGCGTGGAGGAACATTTACAGGACACTTTAGAGAAGATTCCGCAGGTAAGATTGCTTTTAGTGGCGACAGAAAACCTCGCGGACAGCAGGGCAAAAGTAAAAAAGACGGGTACGATACTGAATAAGTATTACAATGACGTTTTGAGCCAGTCAAAAGCAAAGGAGGATTGAGAAAATGAGTGAATTTTATCACGGTGCGAAAGCTAAAAAACAGGCCGTAAGTGTATCTGCACCAATTACCGCAGACAGCAGCATACATTTTATAGTTGGAACAGCACCGGTCCATACGGTAGGCGGAAAGGTAAACGAGCCGGTATGTGTATCTTCGTATGACGAAGCCGTAGAAGCAGTTGGATATAGCGAGGATTGGGAAAAATATGATATTTGCGAGGAAATCTATACAAGTTTTATGTTGTATCAAAATGGACCGGTTGTAATTGTAAATGTACTTGACCCTGAAAAGCATCTTGCAGGGGAAATAACGGCTGATATGGAGTTGGCAGGCGGCACGGTTGATTTGCCGCTTGAGGCATTGGAAGATACTGTTGCGGTAAAAGGGTATGACGGCGAAAATATATTGACAGAAAATTATAAAAGAGGTATTGATTACGACCTGCTGTATACGGATGGTGTATTAAGGCTTGAACGTATCGCAGGCGGTAATATTACGTCAGATACCGCAAGACTGAGTGTGAAATATAATTCCGTCAATCCGGCAGGTGTTACTAAAGAGGATATTATTGGCGGTTATGATGTAAACACCAAAAAATCAAACGGTTTTGAGTTGGTTGATTCGGTTTTCGCTAAATTCAGGATAATCCCTACGCTGTTACTGGCGCCAAACTTTTCGCATGATAGCGAGGTGGCGGCAGTTATGGCAGCCAAGGCAGAGAATATCAACGGATTGTTTAAGGGAAAAGCGCTTATTGACGTTGACACATCCGAAGCGGCCACATATACGGAAGCGGTAGCTTGGAAAAATAAAAATAATATTACGCAGCCGTCACAGTTGCTTATGTGGCCCATGTATGCCCTTGGCGGTAAGATTTACCATGCGTCAGTACATCAAGCCGGACTTATGTCGAAAACAGATGCGGCGGAGGAGTTGGGCAGGGGTACACCTTGTGAATCTTCCAGTAACAAGAGTTTGCAGATTGACGGTATGGTATTGGCAGACGGAACGGAGGTACTGTTAGACCTGACGAAAGCTAATCATCTTAATGCAAACGGCATTATTACTGCCCTTAATTTTATCGGCGGTTTTGTTTCATGGGGAAATGAAACCGCCTGTTATCCTGCCAATACGGACGTTACGGATTATTTCTACAACGTAAGCCGTATGTTTGGCTGGGTTGGCAATTCCGTTATTTTATCCGTATGGAGTAAGGTTGACCGCAGGCTTAACAAGAGGCTGATAGAATCAGTAGTAGACAGCCTTAATATATGGCTTAACGGGCTTATGGCAGACGAAGTTGTTTTAGGCGGCCGCATTGAGTTTTTGGAACAGGAGAACATTGAGTCGGACTTAATGGCAGGCAAGGCAAGATTCCATATTTACCTTACGCCGTCAAGTCCTGCAAAGGTTCTTGATTTTGTATTGGAGTATGACGTAAGTTACCTTGAAAATTTATTTACATCGTAAGGAGGAAAAGGAAAATGCCAAAGATTGATGAAACAGTTATAGGATTTGCAGTGTATGAGGATGCAACGGAGTATGTGGGTATATCAGAGGTGGCATTGCCGGAAATCTCAAGCATAACAGAGGAAATAAGCGGGGCCGGCATTGGAGGCAAAGTTGAATCCGTTATTTTGGGTGCAATTGAGGCAATGACAACAACTCTTAACTTTCGGACAGTTACGAAAAATGCTATAAAGCTGCATGAACCGCGCAATCATCAGCTTGACTTGAGGGCAGCCCAACAGCAGCATGATACAACAAGAGGTGTTGCAGAGGTAGCAAGGGTAAAACACGTACTGACCCTCAAGCCCAAAAAGTTAAATCCCGGCAAGATTGCTACAGCAAGTGCGGCAGAGGTAAGCGGCGAATATGCGACGTCATATTATGCAACATACATAGACGGTGAAAAGGTGCTTGAAATTGACCCGTTGAATTACATTTACTATGTCAACGGCAGGGATTATTTAGCAGATGTAAGAAAAGCATTAGGAAAGTAAATAACGGTGGTTAGAGTATGGATAATATATTACGAGGAAAGGCAGAACACGGAAAAGCGGTAAAGGAAATACATATCAGAACTGCGGATTTTGAAAAAGGCTTTATTGCCTTGCAGCAGTTAGCCTTACCGCTTAAACTAAATAGTGTTTCAACGAACACACCTCGCTTTCTATAAAATTTGGTATAGCCGTACCAAAAAATATTATATTACGAGAGTTGAGAAAAAGAAAAGGAGATTAAGACAATGGAAGATATTAATAACACGGAAACAAATAAGGTAGTGGTAGAACTGGCAGAGAAAAATAAAACGAACGAGAATGTGACCGATTCGGACACGTTGACAGAGGTGTATGTGCATCAGTTTGAAAAGCCGTACAAATTTGATGGTAAGACGTATACAAAGTTGGAGTTTAACTTTGAAAAACTGATAGGTACCGACCTTGTAAACATTGAAAACGAAATGGCAGCAGTCGGAGAATTTGCAATATCTCCGGAAATATCTACATCATTCCTGTATCGTTTGGCGGCAAGGGCGGCAGGCGTAGGAAGTGATGTTATCAGCGGCCTGCCACTTCGTGAGTTTAATAAAATCAAGAATCAGAGCAGGGATTTTTTAATAAGTGTGGGATTTTAAAACAGAATCCCATTAAGTGGTTTAAGCGTAACAGCCTGCTTCTTTCAAGGGCAACTTACACAGGGTTGGATTTTTGGCTAAGTTGTACAATTCGGGAGTTAAATTCATGGATAGCGGAGTATAACGAAGTTGTCGAAAAAGAGAAAAAATGATGAAATATGTACCTCATTGTGGTATGATAATAGTAAATTTTACCACAAGGGGGTACAAAAGTATGAACCAAGAAAAAACAAAGTTAAATACATTTTCTGAAAGAGAAATATACTTAGATTTTTTAAGTAATATAGATGGACTTCCTAACGACGTATCTAACAAATTACAAGCTGTTATACTTAAAAATGGTTGTCATGCTTCATATTTTGATGAAAGAAGAACAAAAGAGATTGACATACTAATTGAAAACAATTATTTGGTGGATGTAACAGAACCGAGAAAAATTTTAGATAAAATGTATAGCCGTGATAACTTGTTTATGGAGTTGAGTAAAAGGCAGTATGGTATATCACCAAGGTCAAATACTACAAAGCAAAATATGATTGATTGGATTTTGGAAAATTCAGAAAAATTAACGGAAAAATTGACACAAAAATATGCAACACTATGTTACGCCGAGAAAGTAAAGCAACATATAGACAGATTGTATGATTTATTAAGAAAACTAGATGATAAAAATACATACAGAGCAGAAAAAATTTATTTAACGGAGTTTTATTATGAAATAGAGGATGAGGAAAAAGTAGATACAAAAAATCTCGATACTATCATAAATAATTTGTCTGTACAAAACAAAAAACAAACGGCCAATAAAAAGAAAAATATAGCATTGATATTGTGTTTGTTTGGTGGATATTTTGGATTACATCACTTTTATGTTGGAAAAATAGGCATGGGTATTTTGTATTTATGTACAGTTGGTTTATTTTGTATTGGTTGGATTGTAGATGTAGCCAAATTAATAACAGGAGAATTTAAAGATAAGTATGGAAATTATTTAAAATAAATGGATAGTAGAGAATAACAAATTTGTCGAAAATTAGATAAAATGATGAAGTATGTATCTCCTTGTGGTATGATAATAGTAAATTCTACCACAAGGAGGTACAAAAGTATGAAACAGGAAAATGAAAAAAATAACATGTTTTTGAGTGGGAGTACAGCCTTAGAGACATGGGAAAATGCATGGAGTAAAGAAACTCATGAAACAGAGTTTGCACAAAAAAGAATTAAGTCGGCAAAATCAGCAAAATTAACGCCAGTACAAATTGATACCAAGGATTTATATGGGTATTTTCAAGGAAGTCGTGGCAGATACGAAACATTTTTGGATATATGTCCTTGTGGTGATTTTATTAGAAATAAGTTGCCTTGTAAGCATATTTATAGACTTGCTATTGAACTTGGTTTGTTAGACGAAAAAGCGGAATCAAATAGTAATCTCATACCAACGCCAAAATCGGAAAAGATTACGCTTGATGAAGAAATAGACATAGTAGAAAGTTTATCAGAGCAGGCACAAATTATCCTTAAAAGAATAGCGGAGGGTTTCACGTTAGCATTTCCGATAGTTTTTGAAAGAAATTGTGCAGAAATAGAAGAATTGATAAAGATAGGAATTATTGCTGACACGGGTGAAAAAAAGTTGATTTTCGGAAAAAAAGCGGAAATCATAGAATTACTAGAAAAAGAAACTATCCCTCATAAAAAGAGTGATAGTTTAAAAATACTAAAGCAAATTTGTGAGGAAAAGATAAAAGAAAAAACAATGGAAAGATTTGGGTATCAAATAGGAGTAACAATACCTACGCAATATACGTCAAGGCATATTCATTATTATTTGAGTAGAAAAATGGATATACAAAGTCCGGGAAGTTTCTATTATTGCGGAGATTTGCCGGACGATAAAGTTACAGACCAGTTGATTAAGCGTGGGTATTACACAAGAAAATAAGATAATACAAAATCAGGGTTAAAGCACTTGCAGAAATGTAGGTGCTTTTATTATGCCTGAAAAAAGGGGGAGAGAATGGCAGCAGGAAAGACATTTGAATTTTTGTTTCAGTTGTCAGCAAAATTAGGGCCTACTTTTTCAAAATCCTTTAAAAATGCTCAAAACACTATGGGTGTTTTAAAAAGTGATTTACTTAATGCTAATAAGAAGATGCAAGATATATCAGAGTATAAGAAACAGCAGAACGCTGTAGCAAAAAGCCGGGATAAAGTCAATGAGTTGCAGGCGGAACATGAACGGCTTACAAAAGGAATCAATAAAGCAGGTCAGGCAACGCCGGAGCTTACGCGTAAATTACTGGTTAATGAAAAAGCCTTGCAAAAAGCAAAGGAAGCGGCATTAAAAGAAGAAAACAAGTTAAGCAGTCTAAGCGAAGCTCTCCGAGAAGCCGGAGTAAATACAAATAATTTGGGGCGGGACACGGAGGAATTAAGGCGTAAGTATGAGCGCCTAGAGCGGTCACAGAAGAAAATACAGGAAATAACTGAAAAACAGAATAAAAATAGTGAGGCAATATCCAAGACAAAGGGGAAGATTGCAGGCACGGTAGGTACGGTAACGGCTCTTGCAGGGTCGTTTTTTGCGTTAGATGCGGTAACAGAAGAATACAGGAACAACCAAGCGAAGTTAACGGCCGCATATAAAGCAGCAGGATTGAGTACAAATGCAGCAAAGAAAGCTTACTCAGGTTTTTATAAAATTCTTGGGGATGATGACACCGCAACGGAAGCAAGTCAGTTATTAGCAAAGCTGGCACGGAATGAAGCAGACGTATCAAAATGGACAAAAATAGCAGCAGGAATATATGGCACGTTTGGCGATTCCCTGCCGATTGAGGGATTAATAGAATCCGCAAACGAAACTGCAAGGACGGGAACAATTACAGGTTCGTTCGCAGACGCTATTAACTGGGCGAGCAAAGAGGGTGAAACATTCGGTGTTGCATTGAAAAAAAATACGAAAGACAACAAGGAATGGAACAAGGCCGTAAAAGCGTGCGAATCCGCAGAGGATTATTTTAATCTGGCTTTGCAGTCGTGCGGGTCAGAAGCCAAACGAAATAAGTTAATTATGGAAACCCTGCAAGGAACATACCAAGGCGCAGCCGCTTCATTTAAGAAAAATAATAAACAGATTATACAAAACAGGCAGGCACAGTTGGTATGGAATGACATTTTAGGTAAGACGGGAAAGATTGCAGGCACGGTAAAGGGCATGATAATTGAAATGCTCGGGGTAAGCAAAAATGGAAGTGTTAAGGCCAATTCCGCCTTAGCTGTCCTGCAAAACACACTGGGGAAACTTGCAGACAATCCGAAACTGATAAAAACCATTGCCAAGACTGTAGCGTTATTGGCAGGATTAAAAGCTGGGGGACTGGTTGCAAAACTCGGTTTCCTGCATGTAAAGGGCGGCGTCATGTCCTTACAGAAAGCGTTTGCAACTATGAAAGGCTTGGGTATCACTAAATATCTAAGCAGTATGACGGGAGGATTTGGAGGACTTCTTAGAAGTATTGCCCCGCTTGCCGGGATAGTCGCAGCGGTAGGCGGGGCGGTCTACTATGTATCTACGCATTTAGAACAGGTACGAGGGTTTATACAAAAGACTTTCGGTGACGAGGGGTTAGCCTTCTTCGACAAGCTTTGGGGGATGATTAACCAAGTCGGGACGGCGATTAAAAATTCATTTTTTACAAGTGGCGGAGGTGTGCTTGACACATTAAAAAGTGTTCTTCCTACAATTGTTACTACGTTGCAGACAGGGCTATTGCCGATACTGCCAATGATAGCAGATTCAGTTATGCAGATTATACCGTTAATCGGCCAGATAATATCGGCGATTCTGCCCGTGCTTGGGCAGCTAATCAGTGAAATACTTCCGGTTCTTGTACAATTGATATCGGAACTACTGCCTGTCATTAAGCAGATAGTACAAAGTATTCTGCCCGTGTTGGTCCAGCTGATATCGGAATTACTGCCTGTCATTAAGCAGATAGTACAGAGTATACTTCCCATACTGGTCCAGCTGGTATCGGAGTTGCTGCCTGTTATTATGCAGATAGTACAAAGTATTCTGCCTATATTTGTTCAGCTTATAAATACAATAGTGCCGATACTTACACAGATTATACAGACAATTTTGCCTGTGTTGCAGCAATTATTACAGACGCTTATGCCTATCATTCAGCAGATTATAGACACGGTATTACCTGTATTTATCAGTCTGCTTAATACGATTGTGCCGATATTCCAAAACATCATACAGGCCATTCTTCCGGTATTGCAACAGTTATTACAGGCGTTAATACCAGTAATTCAGATAGTGGCTGAGATTTTTGCCAATGTGCTTGGTAAGGCATTGCAGACCGTGGCTAATATAGTAAGCGGCGTTATGCAGGTTTTCCAAGGCCTTATTGACTTTATAGCGGGTGTATTTACGGGAAACTGGTCGCAGGCTTGGGAGAGCGTCAAGTCAATTTTTATTGGGGTATTTAACGGATTAGGTGAGATATTCAAAGCGCCGTTCCGTACGGTTGTAACAGTTATCAATACCGTCATTGGCGGACTTAACAAACTGAAAGTGCCGGATTGGGTGCCGGGAATCGGCGGCAAGGGTATCAACATACCGAAGATACCTGAATTTGCAAAAGGCACAAACAGAACCCCGGGCACATTCATAGCAGGTGAGAACGGCCCGGAGCTGATAACAGACGCCGCCAACCGTAAAGTATTTACCGCGGCACAGACAGGTCAGATATTTAACAATATGGCACGGGTCGGAAACAGCGCAGATACGGCTAATAATGTGAATGCAGGCATGGGAACGGCAGGCACAATAACGATTTACGTTACAAACTCTCCAAGTGTGACAGTATCGGGAGGAGACACAAACGGAATAAAAGAACAGCTGCAGCGGTATGATGAGGAGTTTTTGGAAAAACTGCGTGAAATTATACGTTCTATTTTGGATGAACAGAGAGAACAGAAAGGCAGGGTTGCTTATGCCTGATACATATACAACCATATCAGGAGATACATGGGATATTGTAGCTTACAAGGAATATGGAAATGAAATGTACATGGACAAACTGATTAAGGCGAATATTGAGCATAAGGATATCTTTATTTTTCCGGCAGGGGTAGTGCTGACTCTGCCGGAAATTGACTTGGAGGTATCGGAAACACTGCCGCCGTGGAAACAGGGGGTGACAGATGATGAGTGACAGGAAGTCGGCAAGAAGAACGGCGGTAAAAATTTATTTTAAGGGTAAAGATATATCAAAAGACCTTTCAAAATACCTGTTATCCCTGTCATTTACGGATAAGGAGGAGGATGAAACGGACGATATCAGCATAACGCTTGATGACAGAGATGGAAAGTGGATTAAGGACTGGCTGAATACTGGTAAAACCGCAAATACAAAAGCGGAAGCGGTAACAAAAAAAGGCGGGGTTATGGCCGGAAATATCGTTCAATTCAAAGGAGGTCCTGTTTATATTTCTTCGTCAGCGGAAGAACCGACAGTAACAAGGGATTCAAGCAAATGTAAATGCACGTCCGCAAACGGTAACGCACATCCATACCACCTGATATCACAGGATGGAAAAAAAGTTTATGGATGGGTCAATGCGGAAGATGTGGAGGGGGAAATGGTTACGGTAAAGAAAACAGCAAACAGGAAAACAGAAAAAAGGGCGTTCAAGGGCACGGAAATACAAGTTAAAGTCATTCAGAAAAACCCGTATTCTGATGGAAAGGATAAAGTGCTTGACTGCGGGGTGTTTGAGATTGACAGTGTGAGTTATACCGGCCCTCCGCAAAAGTTAAGCATAAAGGCGACATCCATACCCTACAAGTCAAAATTAAGGCAGACTAGGCACAGCAGGACCTGGGAAAACACGACGCTTAAAAACATTGGGGCTAAGCTGGCAGGGAGCAGCGGTATGAAATTTATGTATCTGTCCAGTTCCAACCCGACATATAAGCGTAAAGAACAGGTAAATATGACGGATATAGCCTTTTTGAAAAAGATGTGTAAGAAAGCAGGTATATCATTAAAGGTTACGTCAAAGAAGCTTGTGCTATTTGATGCCGCCGAGTATGAGAAAAAACCGGAGGTAAAAAAGATTAAGGCAGGAAAGGGAAACATACTTAGTTACAGTTTCTCTACCAAAACGGCGGATACCGCCTATTCGTCCTGTCATGTTGTCTATACGGACCCGGTAACAAAGAAAACAATAGAAGCAACCTATACCCCTAAGAACGCCAATTCAGACGGTCAGAAACTGGAAGTAAAGCAGAAAGTGTCAAGCGCAGCCGAAGCAAAAGAATTAGCAAGAAAGTCACTGCGGGCTAAAAATAAGAGTGAAACAACGGCGGAATTTACCCTTGTCGGTGACGTTGACTATGTAGCGGGTATAACGGTCAGGGTCTACGGATATGGTGAATTTAACGGCAAGTACATAGTGGAGGAGGCAACGCACAGTATAATGGGCGGATATAAGACGCAGATAAAATTAAGAAGCTGTTTGGAGGGGTATTGATTGCAGAGTTTTGACGATAACGATATACAGGAATTAAAGGATATTGTAAGGGTTGGGATTGTAAGCAGCGTCAATTCCGAGGATATGACGGCAAGGGTAAAAATTCAGGAACAGGGAATTGTTACGGGCGATTTAAAGGTAGTTAAGAATACGCCGGAGGGAGTGGAGGGATGGAAGCCGGAGGTAGGGCAGTGGGTGCTGTGTATTTTTAAACCGGATGGAGACGGCGACGGTTTTATTTTAGGGGGTATCTGATGGGTAAGATAGGAACACTTGGAGATATTGTTTTTAAGGTATCGGCAAACACGGTAAGGACCTTTGACGGTCTGAAGATAGACAGCAAAACAAATTATGCAAAGCATACAAGGCATAATAAGAAGCCTTTGTTGGAATTTCAGTATAACGACAACGACACGGCAAGTTTCAGTATTTACCTGTCTGCATATTTGGGCGTTAATCCCCGTAGTATGCAGAATAAAATAGACAAATACCGAAAAAAAGGCAAAATACTTACTTTGGTTATAGGTGGTAAAAAATACGGTAAGAAATGGGTCATTACTTCCCATTCAAAGGAGTATGAACGGTTTGACGGAAAAGGAAAACTTTTGATTGCAAAAAGCAATATTTCCTTAGAGGAATATGCGGAAAGGTAGGGCAGGATGAGTCATACGGTGGACACGACAAAAGCGCAGACGATAAACCTTAATCCCGCCACTGTGTATGAGGAAATTATACAAAACCTTTGGTTTTTATATGCGTCAGTTGAGTACGACATACCGTTAGACAGGGGGTTGGGGATAAATGCGGTCTATATTGACAAGCCGTTGGAAACGGCAGAGGCTTTGATAACCGCGGATTTGTACGACAAAACGGAAAAATACGAACCAAGGGCGGAAATCGTAAGCATAGATTTTTCGGCAGACTGTGAAAAAGGGCGATTAAGGCCGATTGTGGAGGTTGAATTAGATGGAGAGTACGACAGTGAGGAATATACCGAGTAACTTGCCAGAAGTTGAGTTTGTTGATACTGATACGGAAAAATTAGTAAATAAACTTATTGCGGGGTATGAGGAAAAGACAAAAAGAAAGCTTTATCCGGCGGACCCGGTAAGGGCGTTTATATTATGGCTTGCGGACGTGATTATACAGGAAAGAGTATTGATAAATGAATCGGCAAAGCAGAATTTACCACGGTATGCCAAAGGCACAAATTTAGATTCCCTTAGCGAGATATTTCATAATGTGCAAAGATTAGAGCCGGAAGCAGCAAAAACAACGCTTAGATTTACGCTTACAAAGACGCTGACGGAGGACTTTATCATAACGGACACAATGGAAGTGACAGTAGACGGCACAATAAATTTTGAAACGGTAGGGCATATCATATTCAAAGCCGGAGCCGATTATGCGGACGTTCCGGCAGTATGCACCACAGCCGGGGAAATTGGGAATGGGTTTGTACCCGGACAGGTTGACAAACTTGTATCAGATGAATTTCTTTATTTTAATGAGGTGCAGAACATTACGGAAACGACAGGGGGCAGCGAAGCGGAAAAAGACGCAGCATTTTATAACCGCATGAGGGAAAGTGAAGAAAGCTACACAACTGCCGGGTCAAGGGGAAGCTATATTTATCATGCTAAAAGCGTATCATCACAAATTTGTGACGTATCGGCAGAGAGCCCGCAGCCGGGCGTGGCTGATATAAAGATTATGCTGCATAATGGAAAACTGCCGGACGGGGACCTGCTGAAACAGGTAGAGACATATTTAAGCGCGGATGATATCAGGCCGTTTACTGAAAAGGTGACGGTTACAAGGCCCGACACAGAGGAATTTGACATTAATATAAAATATTTTGTATCTAAAGGAAAAGAAGCAAGCACCAACGAAATAAAACAGGCGGTAGGATTGGCTGTGGAAAACTACATATTGTGGCAGACCTCAAAGATGGGGCGGGATATTAACCCGTCCTATTTTAATGCCATGCTTATGGAATCAGGAATAAAAAGGGTTGAGATTACTAACCCGGGGTTTACGGAAATTTCAAAGGGCAGTGTTGCGGTCGTTAATTCCTGCAATGTGGTATTTGGGGGTGTGGAGGATGAATGACATACAAAACACTGATTTTATAACCACGTTCCCGCCAGCATTAAAACAGGATAAACAAATGCTTGCCTTGGGCCAGCTGGTTGCGGAAGAACTGCATATAACTGCCAGAGAATCAGATAAAAATATCATATATGCCTATATAGACGGTTTAGGCGAGAATTGGCTTGATTCACTGGCTTATGATTTACACGTTGACTGGTATGATTATGATTACCCGATAGAGACAAAACGCAAGCTGTTGAAAAACAGTGTAAGGGTACATCAAAAATTGGGAACAAAATATGCAGTACAATCAGTTTTGCAGGATGTGTACAGGACAGCGAAAGTAGAAGAATGGTTTGAATACGGAGGACGGCCGTACACATTCAGGATAAAAATAGATATTGGAAACGTCGGATTGAGCGAATCTACAGATAGTGAAATTGTTAATAAGATGCAGTTCTACAAAAATTTAAGGTCACATTGTGACGGGATTTATTACAGTTTAAGCGTGGAGAAAGCAGATGTAAAGACAGCGGCCATGCATGGATTGGGAATAAAAATAAAAGTAAAACCATTGCTTGATACGTAAATAAGGACTTAGACTAATGAAAGGAGTAGAAAATGGCAGACAGATATTACACGATTGTAACCGATTCGGGCATACAAAAAATGTTTGAGGCGGTAAATGGGGGTAAAAAAGTAATTATCACTGAGTTTGCAGTAGGAGACGGAGGGGGGAGCTCCTGTACACCGACAACAGGACAGACGGGGTTAAAAAATGAAGTATGGAGGGGACAGGTAATTGATTGTTACGTTAGCGACGAATCAGAAAATCAGTTGATTGCGGAATCGATAATACCGTCGGACGCAGGAGGTTTTACTATCAGGGAAATGGGTTTATTTGACGATTCCGGCACGCTGATAGCGGTTTGCAATACACCCGATACGCAGAAAGTAAGAGTATCTGACGGGGTAGTGCATGAATTGAATTTGCTTATGGAAGTGGCATTGTCAAACACGGAAAGCATAGAATTGGTTGTTGACCCGAACATAGTAACGGCAACGAAAAAAGACGTAGAAAATCTGCGGCTGGAAGTGAAGACGGAGGCTGCCTCAATGGCAAAGGAAATAGAAAATCTTAAAACTGATGTCGGGAAAAAAGTAAATAAAGTACCCGGTATGGGGTTATCCTCTAATGACTATACCACTGAAGAAAAAACTAAGCTTAAAGGAATTGCGTCAGGAGCGGAAGTAAATGTGAAGGCTGACTGGAATGTAACAGACAGTACAAGTGACGCTTTCATAAAAAATAAACCTACTTCACTGAAAAATCCGAACTTGTTAACCTTTACGGGCGGCGCAACAGAAAGTTATGACGGCAGTTTGCCAAAATCCGTAGAAATACCTTACAAAGTATCTCAGCTGGATAATGACAAAGGGTATTTAAACAATACACAGGTAGAGGCTTTAGTTGCAGATGGTATTGTTGATAAGGTGGATAAAATACCCGGAAAGGGATTATCTGCTCATGACTTTACTGACGAATATATGAGCTATGTAGATTCTCTTCCTGAAACTATGAGCACTGTGGCAGGGCAAATAACGAACCTGACACAAAGTATAAGTGGTGTCGGGAAACAGGCAGGCCAAGCATATGGACTGGCAACTGACGCATTGGCAGCAACTGGTGAACTTGAAAATACTAAACTAGATAAAATAAAAAATATTACGGACTGGAATGAGGCGCGCAAAACAGGTTTTTATGTAGGAGCTGATAATGTACTGAACAGTCCCGCACCGTTAAAATTTCTTGCTATTGTCATTTCGTTGGACGACACGAGAACAATACAGATTTTGTATAATTACATGGATGTAAGTGTTCCGAGCGGCATACAGGTTGTATTTACAAGGCTGGGCAAAAAAGTTGATAACGATACGTTTGTTTGGCTGCCTTATATAGACCAGACAAAGAAGCACAACAGTAAGGATGATGACGGTATTGTAATCAAGGGCAGCGGCCATGCCAATCAGGTGTGGAAAACCGACGCAAGCGGTAATCCTGCATGGAGAGACGACGCAAATACCACATATAATGTTGTCAGCAAAACTGCAAACGGATTAGTGCCTAAACTGCCAAATGAGAGCATAATGACAAAATATCTAAGGCAGGATGGCACGTGGTCTGTTCCGCCTGTTCTGGCGAATGAGACAGGCGTATGGACACCAAGTGTTTCTTATAATAGCGGTGGGTCATTAGCTTCGTTAACCGTAACGAATAGAAAAGGATATTATGTAAAATTAGGCAGACTTGTATATGTAAAGGGTTTTGTTGTTCTGCATTCAATGTTTAATTCGGAATACTTTTATATCGGGGACTTGCCTTTTGCAAAAAATAATGAATCTGGTAATTTTGACATGGAAATAGGAAATGCTTATTTTTTATCCACAGATACAACAATACCTGACAAATTAGCTTCAAATGAAGTGGATAGAATTTCGTTTTTCGGTCAGAATGGATTAAGACTCTATAAAAACACTACTGCTGCAACTAAGACTTTATATTTTACTATAATATACGCAAGTTAATATAAGAGGAGGATGTTATGGATATCAAAGAAAGTAAGACAGTTGACATGCTTACCAAGGACAGTGTAAGCATACTCACGCGAAAAACCGTTATTCTTGACGGAATCGAAACTCAGGTCGGAGATAATCACAGGTGCAGTTACGTCAACTCGGAGCAGGGCCGTCAGGAGCTGATACAGACAGAACCCGAAAATGTGGTTAATTCGGTACTTGCCATATGGGGCGATAAGCCTACTGTTAGCAACTTATATATTGAAGAAAGTAGTACAGAGGGTATTAACGCAGAAACCATATAAATCTAACAGAGAATAAATACCAATATTCTATATATGCAATGCACAAAATTGCTAGTGTAATATTAAATTCATTATGTATTCTTAAATAATTATGCCCTACATTATTATTTGACAGAAAGAAGAAATATATTATGATGAATAGTTTTATTAGTTGGATTGGTGGTAAAAAACTACTTAGAAAAAAGATAGTGGAGACTTTTCCTCAAAAGGAAACCTTTAATCGCTACATTGAGGTGTTTGGAGGAGCTGGCTGGGTTTTGTTTTCGGCCGAAAGACACGCCAAGATGGAAGTTTATAATGATATGAATGGAGAACTTGTTAATTTATTCAGATGTACAAAGTATCATCCTGAAGCACTTCAAAGGGAACTGGAATTTATACTGGTGTCAAGGGAACAGTTTTTTGATGCAAAAGGGCAAATGGAAACCCGTGGTCTGACGGATATTCAGCGGGCCGCAAGATTCTATATTCTTATCAAAGAAAGCTTTGGAACAGATTTACACTCATTTGCTGTCCGGGCTAAAAATATGGAGAGTGCTGTTAATTACATTTTGGCAGTGTCAAAGAGATTGAATACTGTTGTTATTGAAAATCAGGATTTTGCGCGTATTCTTAAAACATATGACAAAAAGGATGCATTATTTTATCTTGACCCGCCATATTACAAAACGGAGAGGTATTATCAGTGCAAATTCATGAAAGAAGACCATGTGAGACTGAGAGAGGAGCTTGGAACGATAAACGGAAAGTTTCTTTTATCTTATAACGACTGTGAATATATCCGTGAACTGTATAGCGGATATGATATTGTAGAGGTGGAACGGATGAATAACATGTCACAGGGAGAAGAAAAGCCGCGATATAAAGAATTGCTCATTAAAAATTATATATAACGAAAATCGTTATAATATAGCAAAACTATGAATAATGCAACAATCTGTGATAATGTAAATCACAGGGGCATTTTTATGGTAAGAATACATCTTTCAAGGCTTCTCGGGGAAAGGCGGATGTCTCAGAAAAAATTAGCAGAACTTACCGGAATAAGACCTAATACCATTAGTGAATGGTATAATGAAATTACTATTAGTATGAAAGTTGAGCATATAGACCGTATATGTGAGGTCTTAGGATGTTCGCTTGATGAATTAATAGAAGTAATTCCAAATAAAGTGCCGATAACTGGTAAGTATCTGGTAATTGAGGAACATGGAAATCGGAAGCCAAAGGGAACGGGATGTGATGAATAATCATATCCCGTTTCAATATCTAAAATTGGAAGATGATATATTTTAACACTGTTAATTAAGAGACGTGATATCTTAGGATATTGTGTCTTTTTTTATGTCATTGTGAGGGGGTGGTAAAATGGACACGTCTATTACTAGGGCGGAGCATGAGGAATTTGCCAAGCGTCAGGACGAAGAAAATAAGCGTCAGAACAGCCGCATTAAAGAACTTGAGGATAACTTACAAAAAATATACTCGTTGGCAAACTCAGTGCAGACATTGGCTACAAATATGGAAAGCATGCTCAAAGAACAGGAAAAGCAGGGGGAACGATTGGAAAGGCTGGAAAGCCGGGACGGAGAAATGTGGCGCAAGGTAACAGGTTATGCAATTACTACACTGATATCACTTGTATTTGGCTATTTTTTTGCACATTTAGGATTTTAGGAAAAGGAGATTAAAACAGAATATGAATAAGAAAAAACATGGGGCAAAGAAGAAAGTTACCCCTAACTTTACAAAAGCCGTATTGGTTGCAATTCTGTTCACTTACTTTGTGGGATTGGCAATCGGTATTCATGTTACCCTGATAGATTATTCACAATTTGGGGTATTGGCTACCTACATAGCAGCACCGACCACTACGGTAATTGCACTATATTGTTGGAAAGCCAAGGCAGAAAACATTATAAAAATCAAACAGGGATATCCGGAGGAAACAAGGGATATTCCTGTTGATTTAAACAGTATTGAAATTTAAGGAGGTAATGATTTATGGGAAAAACAGTAACAACAGGCTACATTAATGATACCATACACGGTATCAAGGTGAAATCCGGTATTAAATGCAATGCAGGAAATTTAAGCAGAAATGCAGGAAGAAAAGTTGTATATGTTGTAATGCACTATACGGGGAACGCAAGTGATACGGCAAATGCAAATGCAAAATATTTTAGCGAGGCAGGGCGTAATGCTTCTGCTCATTTTTTTGTTGATGATAAGGAGATTTATCAGAGTGTAAAATTGAGGGATACCGCATGGCATTGCGGCGCAAAAAAATATTATCATACTTCCTGCAGAAACTCGAACAGCATAGGAATCGAAATGTGCTGCACGGCCGGAAATTATAAAATTTCCGATAAGACAAAGGAAAACGCTGCCTGCTTATGTGCTTATCTTTGTAAAAAACTTGGTATTTCTGCAGGGGAAGTAGATAAATATGTTTTACGTCATTATGATGTGACTCATAAAAACTGTCCGGCGCAGATGTCGGGCAATAAGAAAGAATGGACGGATTTTAAAGAACATGTGCGCAAAATATTGGGCAGTACAAAAAAGGCGGCAGAAAGTGTCACACAGACCGCCACAGGCACAAATCAAAACGAGTATTTGATAAAGATAACTAAAAAAACAACTAAAGTACGGAAAGGTCCGGGAAAAAAATATCCGGTAACTGCACAGGTACATGCCGGGGAAGTTTACACCATTGTCAAAGAAGGAACAAATAACGGCATAAAATGGGGTGAGCTTAAAAGCGGTGCGGGCTACGTCAGATTAAGCCATGCAAAGAGAATATAGGGAGGAAAATCATGGGATTAACGGCAGAAAAGATTAAAAAGGTTGTTAATGTTGCAGGCGGCATAAATTACGGAAAAGAAAATAGACCGATTCGGTCACAAAATGGAGGAAAAGGCTATGCAGATTTTAAAGTGGTTACTTGTTAATTGGGATTTGGTATTACTGATTGTACTTGTTTTGTCACTGATTACTTATTTAGTCAAGAACGGTCAGACAAAAATATTAAAGCAGATTGCAGTGAAATTTGTTGCGGATGCAGAGGGAGAGTGTGGAGCAGGCACAGGAATTATTAAACTTTCGGACGTGGTAGCAAAGTTATACGGCTATCTGCCAAATGTAGTAAGGGTGTTTTTTACGGAAAGGCAGTTAGTGAAAATTGTAGAATCAGTGTTAGCGGAAGCAAAAAAGAAGTGGGAAACCGACGAAAAACTTGCTGCTTATATTGAAGATAAGCAACAGACTGTGTTACCCCTCACAATTTTTGAATCGAGCGAAGCAGTAGAAAGATTACAAGAAAAAGAATAAAAAGGATATTAAATTACAACATACCCCCTTGGTTTTAATTAGGCCTTGGGGGTATTTTTTATTTGCTGTTGATAAAATATACTTGTATAAGTATAAAACATGTGTTACAATCTCATAAAGAAAATACAATAAGCAGGAGGTAAAAGATATTGGAGCAAAAAAGGTCAGGTGGAACGCCTGCAACAAAGGCAAAAAATAAGTGGAACAAAGAAAACTACGATTCTTTCCTGCTGACTTCCATACCGAAAGGCAGGGCGAAAGAATGGACGGACATAGCCAAAGAATTGGGGTATGAAAGCAGAAATAAAATGATAGTTGCAGCGGTAGAGGAAAAAATAAAGAGGGAAAGAGTTGAAGCAGACAAAGGATAGTTGTATGTAACAAAAAAAGAAAAAGTTCACTTCAATAGCTTGACAATATACTTATATAAGTATATAATATTAATTGTCAGGAGGGAAACCGATTGGCAATAACCCTAAAGGGAGAAAGGAGAACAGATGGACGAAATGAACAGAGATGAATTTATTTTCTTCCTGTACGCACTCCAAGAACTTCTGAATAGTGAAAACTATGAGGGAGCGAAGAGAGTTGTTGAAAAAGCCATAAAGCAGTCAGAACGCAAGGAAGAAAAAACAAAAGGAGCTGAATAAACAGCCCCAACGCAAAACTGAAAAGGGCGGCAGACACACAAGCCGCCCGATTCAAATAGATTATAGCAGATAAATATTGATATATCAAATATATTTTAAGGAACAAATAGACCGATTCAGCCACAAAAATAGTCAGGCATTGGGCGGTATAGATTATATTTATGTTCTATATTAACTATAGAGAACCCAAAGGGCAGCAGGATATGTAAAACCGCTGCCCTTTGGGCGTAGGAGGTATAATTAACATGGGGAAGTATTTTAAACAAATGAGCCATAGTGACCGTATTAAAATGGAAGCATTATTAAATGCCGGACATTCAAAGGCAGAGATAGCAGAACAGTTACATTTTCACAGGAGTACAATCTACAGAGAGTACGACAAGGGGAAATATATACACAGGAATACGGATTATACGGAAGAAGAACGCTATAGCAGTGATTTAGGACAGAAAGCGCACGATTACGCGCAAGAGGGAAAAGGCAGGTCATTAAAAATTGGTAACGACAGGGAAGTGGCGAAGTATATCGAGAATAAAATAGTCAATGATAAGTTTAGTCCAGAAGCAGCACTGGCGGAAGTCTCAAAATCAGGAATTGAGTTTCGGACAACAATTAGCGTAAGGACACTTTACAGATACATAGACAATGGAATCTTTCTAAAATTAACAAACAAGAACCTACCTATAAAATGTAAAAAGAAAAGACATAATAAAAAGGTAAAGGTGCAGAAAAGGGCAAGTGCCGGGGAAAGTATAGAAAATAGACCTGAGGAAGTAAAAAACCGGGAAATATTTGGACATTGGGAAATGGATACTGTCAAGGGAAAACGTGGGGTAACAAAATCTTGTATGCTGGTGTTGACGGAAAGAAAAACTCGAGCTGAAATTGTTATAAAGATGAAAGACCAAGGGTCATCATCAGTAGTGGAGGCATTGGACAGGTTAGAACGTAAGTGGGGAGATATGTTTTATAAAATCTTCAGGAGCATTACTATAGATAATGGTGTGGAATTTTCGGACTATATCGGACTTGAGAGGTCAGCATTAAAAGATGGTAAGCGTACTTTTGTTTTTTATTGTCACCCGTATAGCAGTTGGGAAAGAGGGACGAACGAAAATAATAACAGGCTTATCCGCAGGCACATACCAAAGGGTGTAGATTTTGAGGACGCCACAGACGAAGAAATAGCTTATATAGAAAAATGGATAAACAACTATCCAAGAGGAATATTTGATTACAAAACATCAGCGGAACTATTCGAGGAAGAAGTACAAAAGTTGGCATAGAAATTTATATAGAAAACTTGTCGCAAAACTATTGACAAAATATAGGCTACAATTTTATAGTAAATAAATTGTTGACAATATATTAACACATGTGGTATTGTTAGTAGGTGAGTGTTTGACTGGCGATATGCCAGCCGGATGTTTATATGCCGCACAGTGAGGTTTAAGCTCCTTTAAGGACACCGAAACTGGCGAGTAATGATTTAAGGAGGTGCTTGTATGTACGCAATTATTGCAACAGGTGGTAAGCAGTACAAAGTATCCGAAGGCGACGTAATTAAAGTTGAAAAACTTAATGGTACTGTCGGGGAATCATACACATTTGACCAGGTACTTATTGTTAACAACGGTGAGATGAAAGTTGGTAATCCTACGGTTGATGGCGCTACTGTTGAGGCTTCAATCGTCTCTGAAGGCAGAGGCAGGAAAGTTATAGTTTACCGCTATAAGAGAAAGTCGGGATACCACAAGAAAAAAGGTCATAGACAATCCTACACAGAAGTCAAGATTGATAAAATTAACGCTTAATAGTGTTTAGTTAAGGTGTGATTGAGTGATTCGAGTCAAATACTATTATAACGAGAATAAAATCCGTGGATTTTGTATAAGCGGCCACGCAGATTTTGCGGAGCCGGGATACGATATAATATGTTCAGCCGTGTCTGTGTTGTCGGTCAATGCGGTTAATTCGATTGAACAGTTTACTGACGATAGATTTAAGTTTAATACTAATGACGGGTTGCTTGAGCTGCACATGGAATCAGTCAGTGATTCCACTCAATTGTTACTTGATTCGTTATCTCTTGGGATAAAGGGAATAGCGGATATGTATGGAAATGAGTATGTTAATGTTTTGAATTAAATTTCAAGGAGGTGCGATGTGCCATGTTGAAAATGAATCTTCAGTTATTCGCCCACAAAAAGGGAGTCGGATCTACTAAGAACGGCAGGGATTCTGAATCAAAGAGACTTGGTGCTAAGAGAGCTGACGGACAGTTCGTATTAGCAGGAAATATCCTTTACAGACAGCGCGGAACAAAGATTCACCCTGGACTTAACGTAGGTATCGGCGGTGACGATACACTTTACGCCAAGGTTGACGGAGTTCTTCGTTTCGAGAGAAAGGGAAGAGATAAGAAGCAGGCTTCTGTATATCCTTTAGAGGAAGCAAAATAATAATAGCTTTACTTAGAGTTTACTAGGGGTTGTTTTTTAACAACCCCTATAAATGTTTAACGGAGGTATGAAATGTTTGCAGATACAGCAAAAATAACAATAATGTCCGGCAGCGGCGGTGACGGATGCGTCAGCTTCAGACGAGAATTATATGTACCTGCAGGCGGACCGGACGGCGGCGACGGCGGCGACGGCGGCGATGTTATATTTACGGTGGATGAAAGTCTGTATACGCTCAACGATTACAGACACAAAAGAAAATTTGCAGCCGGGAACGGACAGCCGGGCAGTAAGAAGAGATGCCACGGGGCCGACGGAGATGACCGTATTTTAAAAGTTCCGGCAGGAACTGTCATAAGAGAGGCAAATACGGGAAAAATAATAGTCGACATGTCTCATGATATAAAACGGTATGTTGTGCTAAGGGGCGGACATGGCGGAAAGGGAAACCAGCACTATGCAACACCTACAATGCAGGCGCCAAAATACGCGCAGCCGGGACAGCCGTCAAAGCAGCTTGAAGTGATACTTGAGCTAAAGAGCATAGCTGATGTCGGTCTTATCGGGTTCCCTAATGTAGGAAAGTCGACGTTTCTTTCCAGGGTAACAAACGCAAAACCTAAGATTGCAAACTATCATTTTACTACGCTAAACCCAAATCTTGGAGTAGCGTACCTCGACGGTGCGGATGGTTTTGTCATTGCAGATATTCCTGGTCTTATAGAGGGAGCTTCCGAGGGCACGGGACTCGGACATGAATTTTTAAAGCATATTGAGAGGACAAGGCTGCTTGTTCATATCGTCGACGCCGCCTCAACTGAGGGAAGGGACCCAATCAATGACATATATGCGATAAACAGGGAGCTGTTTGATTATGACGAGGGTCTGTCTAAAAAGACTCAGATTATCGCTGCAAATAAAGTGGATTGTTTTTACGGCAGCGAGGAGGAGACGGTAGTAACACTTTTAAAGGAAGAATTTGAGCCGAAAGGAATAAAGGTATTTCCTATATCAGCAGTAAGCGGAAAAGGCGTAAGGGAATTATTATACTATATAAAATCCGAACTTGATAAGATGGGAAAAGACCCTCTTATATATGAACAGGAATACTTTCCGGAGCAGGAAATTGTATATTCTAATGAACCGTATACAGTAACATTCGACGAGGAAAACGATATGTATGTTGTCGAGGGCCCGAGAATCGAGAGAATGCTTGGATATACAAACCTTGATTCTGAAAAGGGATTTGAATTTTTTCAGAAATTTTTAAGGGAAAACGGAATATTGGACGAGCTGGAAGCGCTGGGCATTGAAGACGGGGACACTGTTAAAATGTACGGTCTTCAGTTTGATTATTATAAGTAACTCAAACTTCACGGTCAATTTGTAGTGCGGTTATCTGCTTAAAGTTTGAGTAAGTTAGACGGGGTAATGATGAAAATCGGAATATTAGGCGGAACATTTAATCCAATTCATAACGGCCATATAGCAATGGCCGAAACTGCGTACAGGGAGCTTGCTTTAGATAAAGTAATGTTTATGCCAACAGGTAATCCTCCTCATAAACAGGATATTCTTGAAGCAGAACACAGATGTAATATGATAAAGCTTGCAATAAGGGACAAAGATTATTTTGAGCTGTCAGATTTCGAATTGAAAAGAGAGGGCGTAATATATACCGCCGAAACGCTTAAGCTGCTGTGCAGACAAAACCCCGACGTAATGTATGTATTTATCATGGGTGCGGACTCATTTTTAAACATAAATGACTGGTATCACCCGGAAAGAATATGCAGATACTCGCATATCGCCGTATGTGCAAGGGATAAAGTGCGCGAAAGACTCCTATATATGCAGCGCAGCTGCCTGAAAAAACTTTATCAGGCTAATGTTTCTATTCTTAATTTTGAATGTGTTGACGTATCTTCGCACAATATACGCGAAACAGTCCGCGTCACAAAAAGTACGGACAGCGTGGCTGATATGCTTAATCCCGATGTTGCGGAATATATCACCAGAGAGGGGTTATATATATGAACAGAGGAATACAAAACATTATCGATGACCTTTCAAAACATATGTCAGACAAAAGGCTGCGTCATTCAATTGGAGTCATGTATACAGCAGGATGTCTTGCGATGAGATACGGCGCGTCTGTCGAAGATGCATATCTGGCAGGTATATTGCATGACTGTGCGAAAGAATATAGTAACGACAAATTAATCAGTATATGCCGAAAGAATAATTTGGGGATTACAGATTATGAATTGTCCAATCCATTTCTTTTGCACGGCAAAGCCGGAGCGTACGTTGCCGAGGAGAAATATGGTATAAAGTCGCCTGATATACTGGGTCCGATAATATTCCATACAACCGGTAGGGCCGGAATGACTCTGCCTGAACAGATTGTATTTGTCGCCGACTTTATAGAACCCAACAGAAAGATGATTGAAGGACTGGAACACATTAGGCATACTGCGTTCATTGATATTGATAAAACATGTGCTCTTATTGTTGACAATTGCTTAAAATATCTTAAAGGCAAGGGCTGTGTTGATATGGGGGACGACATACTCAAAACATACGATTACTATAAAAATATGTTGTAACTAATAGACATAAATATATCAAATTCATCGGAATGTCTTAAAATAATGAATTAGCAGAGGAGGCAGGGATATGAGCAATACTTTGAAAGATATCGACATTATGGTAAATGAGGCCTGTAAAGCGCTTACTGAAAAAAAGGCGGGAGACGTTAAAATTATAAGTGTAGGTGAAGTGTCCGTGATTGCCGATTATTTTGTTGTGGCACATGGAAATAATCCTTCGCAGATAACTGCAATGGTAGACGGAGTAGAGGAGGCTCTCTCTAAGGCGGGCTTCGACCACAAAAATATCGAGGGCATAAAGAACAATTCATGGATTCTTATGGATTACGGAGACGTAATCGTCCACATATTTTCCAGAGAGGACAGGGATTTTTATAACTTAGAACACATCTGGGGGGATTGTGAGATAAAATCTTATGAACAGCAGTAAAACAATCAAAAAAGAAACGCCGCATAAAAATTACTTGTTTTGCGGCGTTTTGTATTATATATTTTGACCAGTATAATCAATTGCAACTCACAATTCGATTATGGATAAAAAGGTCAATATAAAGTTTTTAAAAGTGTCTATCATTTTTATAAAAGAAGTAGTATAATTGTTGTAGTGAAGTTTGCGCTTTTATGTGGGTAAATTTAATATAACTAAAATATAACAGCTCTGACAACATAAAGGCAGTAGAGGGGGAGATAAATATGTTTTGCAGTAAATGCGGCAGCGAAATTGATAAACAGTCAAAATTCTGTTCAAAGTGCGGCCAACCGGTAAATCAAACTATTAATGGCGCCGTTGAGCTAACCCAAATCTACAATGGAGGTTTTACACTGACAGTAAACACGGCTAAGCAGTGGTTTGCTGTAAATCCGTCAATTAAAATGGTTGTTGACAGAGGCGCTGAGTACAAAATTGATAATGGAGAAACGCTGAACATTCCTATTTCGGCAGGGACACATAGTATTGCATTTTCATGTAGCATCCGCAACAAAATTGTAAATATCAATGTTACCGATAATGTCACTTTAAATATTAAGTGGAATAGATTGACGGGTAGCATTGAAGTAAAATAGAGAGGACAGAGGAGGAGATAGTTATGTTTTGTACAACATGTGGTAAAGAGATCCAAAATGGTTCTGCATTTTGTCCTGAATGCGGGGCAGCGCAGCAGAGAGTGAATATGCCTGTATCTAACTTAGGAGGTTACGTTAATTCATCTAATCAATCAGCGATACAAAAAGTGCCCTACAACACTATGTGCATTGTCGGTTTGGTAGTATCCTGTATCTCGCTTATTCTTAACTTTTGGGGTCTTGTAGGTATAGCCGGAACAATATTATCTGTCATTGGCCTTACAAACTGCACGCATAGAAATGAAAACGGAAAGGCGCTTGCAGTAATTGGTATTATTATTGGTGTGTTATCAATATTCTATGGCTTGATTGCAGTATTAAGTTTGAGTATGTAACATCGATATAATATACTTGCCATAAAAATGGTATTATTATATTTTTAAATAGAGTGATAAATTACCAATTAATACGGTTTTTGTTCATGTCTATAAACAACATAAATAGGACATAGATTGCCAATTTTTAAACCTGACAAATATGGTGCCGAATTCAATGAAACAACACACCAAAACATGGCAGCCGGTTATATATGCAATTATTTTCATGATAACAGTGATAGTTTTATTTTACATATATACGTCGCAGAACAAGGAGCGAATTCAGGAACAAAACAGAGTGTATGCGGAGGACTGTGCCAGACAGATGGTAGACCGCATAGCATGTCGCAGGAGTTTGTCAAGCATATTTTTGAGTCTTTTGAGCGTGAATCAACCGCAACAAGAAGCGGTATACAGGATGCCGGCCTTGGCATGCCTATAACTAAGAACATTGTAGATATGATGGGAGGAGAAATTACCGTAGAAAGTGAAGTGGGAAAAGGAAGTACTTTTACGATTAAAATTCCACTGCAGCTTCAAGATATAGAAAAAACCGAAGAACATATTAAGGAACTTGAGGGTTTGCGTTCTTTAGTCGTGGACTATGATTTTCATGTCTGTGACAGCGTTAGTAAAATGTTGAAAAACATAGGACTTCGCTCTGAATGGACCACTTCCGGCAGGGAGGCCGTATATCGTGCCAAATCCGCATATGAGGAGGGGGACCTTTACCATACATATATTATTGACTGGTAGATGCATGATACCAGTGGAATTGAAACTGCAAGAAGAATACGCAGTGTTGTAGGGAAAGATGCTTCGATTATAGTGCTTACCGCCTACGACTGGTCCGATATTGAAAAAGAGGCAAAAGAGGCGGGTGTTAACGCATTTTGCGCCAAACCGTTATTTATGTCGGTCTTAAAGTCGGCATTGCTGGCTGCAAACAATATCGGTGACTTAAATCTGTCAGATACAGGAGCCGTATGGACACAGACAGATTACAGCGGAAAGAGGATTCTTTTGGTGGAGGATAATGAACTCAACCGTGAAATTGCAGAGGTTAGTATCTGCAATAAAAGGAGTGGTTTTGTCCATAGAAACTTGTTTTACAAAAAAGCTGAGACTATGGTTTTAATCTGCCATAGTCTCAGCTTTACGTTTATCTATACCTTTAGTTTAAGTTCTGTACAATAGCCTTATCGGATATGTTTGCACAGAGTAAGCCTGCAAAAAGCAAGAGGTTAATAAATAGTGTGGTACTGACGCCCTAATCTCTTGCTTTCATTTTCCGCTTAATTACTGTAAATTAACTGCCTGTTGAGTAAACTTAATAATTTCTGTATAATGCGACAAGCTTTCCAAGAATAACACAATCGTCAACAATAATAGGGTCCATTGTGTCATTCTCTGGCTGAAGTCTTATGTGCCCGTCTTCCTTGTAAAATGTCTTGATTGTAGCAGAATCTTCGATGAGCGCAGCTACAATCTCACCGTTATTCGCGGTATTCTGGCGTTTTATGACAACGCTGTCTCCATCGAGAATGCCGGCGTTAACCATGCTTTCACCTTTTATGTGTAGCATGAACACATCTCCAGAAGGGAGATTTTCAGAGAGAAGCGGGAAGTAACCTTCGATGTTTTCCGTTGCAAGTATAGGGGCTCCGGCCGTGATTGTACCAATTATCGGAACATTGACCATGTCCCTTCTGGTGAGATTAAATTCGTCGTCAATAATTTCTATTGCCCTTGGCTTGGTAGGGTCTCTGCGGATATATCCGTTCTTTTCCAGGGTTTCAAGGTGGGCATGAACAGAAGACGTAGACTTAAGGTTCACCGCCTTACAAATCTCCCTCACTGCCGGCGGGTATCCTTTATCTAAAATTTCTGATTTGATATATTCAAGTATCTGCCGCTGCTTATCACTTATACGTCCGTTACCCATAAAATCATCCTTTCAATTAATTAAATTGTTTACAGTATAACACATACAAACATATGTGTCAAACGAATGTTCTGTAGACAATATCAGTTAAAATGAGTATAATGAAAAATAATTGCTTAGACAGCGTTTGACTATATATTAAATAATATTTACTTAGAGAGGGAGCAAAATAGAATGAATAATATATTTGGTCGGCTAAAAAACGATAAGGATTTCAGATATGATTTTTTTATAGCATTGTGGAGCGGAATTATAATTTTGGCAGTTGTAATTGCCCTGATTTTTGGAGTAGTACATTTTACAGGCAAAATGAATGACGAAACTGAAAAAAGTAAGGCAACCGAAACGCCTGCGGTATCTGCCAGCCCGTCTCCGCAGCCTACGCCAAGTGCGACGCCTGAAAGCGGTATTGATGAAAATGATCCGGACAATACAGACGACGGTAACGATAAAGCTGATGAATACGACATAGATGGCGACAATGATAAGGATGACAACAATAAAGATGACGACAGAAAAGATACTTCATCTTCGTCTGATACTGTATACGCTACAACAACTGTCAACGTGCGAAAAGATGCCTCGTCATCATCGGAGAGTCTCGGAAAAATATCTGCGGGAACGTCTGTCGAGAGAATAGAAAGCCTGTCAAACGGATGGTCAAAAATTAATTATAAAGGCGATACGGCATATATTAAGTCTGAATTTTTGACAACAAAGCCGTCTGACAGCAAAACTGCGGCCCCGCATACATCAGAGCCCTCAACTGACAAAAAGAACCCTAAGTCAACTAAGGCCCCTGCAAAAACTGAGAAACCTGCAAAAACATCAAAACCGAAAGCTACAAAGAAACCGGATGAAAATGAAGATGAGCGCGCAGATACGTCTGAGCCTGAAGATGATGTCAAAGCAACGTCTGTTCCTCCTGCGTCAGACAATTTGACGGGAACCGACAGTGACAATTACCAAGATACGCTTTCCAATACTTCCAAACCTGACGGCGTATGATTTAATTTACAAGGAGATAATATAATGTCTGCTTTAACACCAATGATGGCACAATATCTTGAGACAAAGAAAAAATACTCTGACTGCATATTATTTTACCGGCTTGGAGACTTCTACGAAATGTTTTTTGAAGATGCGGTTACATGCTCAAAGGAACTTGAACTGACGCTGACCGGAAAAAGCTGCGGACTGGAAGAACGGGCACCCATGTGTGGTGTCCCGTTTCATTCTGTCGACGGATATCTTGACAGGCTTGTTAACAAGGGTTACAAAGTGGCGATATGCGAACAGGTGGAGGACCCTAAGTTTGCTAAGGGACTTGTAAAGCGCGAGGTAGTCAGGATTGTAACTCCCGGAACAAACACAAACCAGACTTCGCTTGAGGATGGAAAAAATAATTACCTCATGTCCGTCATATGTCTCGGAAACGACTTTGGAGTGGCTGCCGCGGACGTCTCAACGGGCGATTTTTATGTGACCGAGGTCAACTCCGCCGCAAAAGTCCTCGATGAGATTAACAAATACAGCCCGTCCGAAATTATATGCAACGACTCATTCATGATGGCCGGAATAGATATAGAGGATTTGCGTGGCAGGCTGGGCATATCGGTATCGTCGATACCAAACTGGTATGCGGACGACGATACCTGCAGGAAATGCCTGCTTGAGCATTTTGGCACATCGTCACTTCAGGGGCTGGGACTTGACTCATATACGGTTGGTATGAACGCAGCCGGATCGGCGCTGCAATATCTTATTGAGACGCAGAAGATTGCGCTCTCCCACATCAATCAAATAAAGACATACGTTTCTTCCGACTATATGTTCATAGACAGGTCAACAAGACGTAATCTTGAACTTACCGAAACGATGCGCGAAAAAAATAAAAGGGGCTCCCTGCTGTGGGTGCTTGACAAGACTAAGACTGCAATGGGGGCAAGATGCTTAAGGACGGCGGTGGAACAACCGTTAGTGAACGACAAGGCCATCAACACGCGCCTTGACGCAGTATCTGAGCTCGCCGACGAGATGATAGCAAGAGAGGAGCTTAGGGAATATCTGTCACCCATATATGACCTTGAAAGGCTAATCACAAAAATCAGTTACCGAAGCGCCAATCCAAGGGATTTTATTGCTCTTAAAAGTTCGCTCGGCATGTTACCGAACATAAATAGCGTTCTGTCGCTGTTTAAGAGCGAAATGTTATGCATATACAATGATAGGCTTGACACTCTCGACGATATATTTTCATGGATTGACGAGTGTATATGCCCTGAGCCTCCTATAAATATCAGGGAAGGAAATATTATAAGGGACGGCTGCAATGCTGAAGTTGACAAACTTCGCGCCGCAAAAACCGATGGAAAGACGTGGCTTGCAGAACTTGAGGAAAAAGAAAGACAGCGCACAGGCATAAAAAACTTAAAAATAAAATATAACAAAATTTTTGGCTATTACCTTGAAGTTACAAATTCGTACAAGGAGCTTGTTCCAAAGGAATGGGTAAGAAAACAGACTCTAGCAGGCTCTGAAAGATACAGTACCGATGAATTAAAAGAACTTGAAGATACGATACTGGGAGCCGAGGACAGATTATATTCGCTCGAATACGATTTGTTCTGCGAGCTGCGCGAAAAAATATTTGAACATATGGAACGGATACAGTCCGTAGCAAAAGTTATCGCCGCAGTTGATATGCTTGCCTCACTTGCGGCCGTGGCTTATGAAAACAGCTATGTGCGTCCCAATATTAACAATGACGGCGTAATCAACATTAAAGACGGCAGACATCCCGTGATAGAAAAAATGATAGCGGGGTCGCTTTTTATAGAAAATGATACCGTACTTGACAACAAAAATAACAGACTTTCGATTATCACGGGACCGAACATGGCCGGTAAATCCACATATATGCGGCAAACAGCCCTTATTGTGCTTATGGCGCAGATTGGCTCATTTGTTCCGGCGTCCGGCGCAGACATATGCGTATGCGACAGAATATTTACAAGGGTAGGGGCGTCGGATGACCTTGCAAGCGGACAAAGCACGTTTATGGTTGAGATGACAGAGGTTGCAAACATACTTAGAAACGCCACTTCAAAAAGCCTTATCATACTTGACGAGATAGGCCGCGGAACAAGCACGTTCGATGGACTTGCAATTGCCTGGGCCGTAGTTGAATACATATGTAACAGCAGCGCTAAGGGTGCAAAAACATTATTTGCAACACACTACCATGAGCTTACCGAGCTTGAAGGAAAAATCCCCGGAGTGAACAACTATTGTATCGCCGTAAAAGAACAGGGCGACGATATAGTGTTTCTTAGAAAAATTGTAAAAGGCGGGGCCGACAAAAGCTACGGCATACAGGTAGCCAGGCTCGCAGGCGTACCGGAGCCGGTTCTGTCAAGGGCAAAGGAGCTTGTAGCGCATCTGTCAGCCAACGATTTGAGCAAAAAGACTCGCGCGCTTCTTGAACAGACTACGGAAAAACCCGTAAAAAAAGAGGAGATGAGCGGGGCGGTAAGCCAGATATCAATTTTTGACATAATGAACAAGACGGAGGGCTTTGACGACATAATACTGGAGATTCATGACATGGATTTAAATGAAACCACACCGATGGACGCCCTGAATCTTTTACACAAATACCAGAAAATTATGAAGGAGAAATTCTGATGGCGTCAATCAACATACTTGATGATATTACAGTCAATAAAATTGCGGCAGGAGAAGTTGTTGAAAAGCCTATGGCCGTAATAAAGGAGCTTGTCGAGAACTCAATAGATGCGGAAGCGTCCTCCATAACCGTTGAAATTAAAAACGGGGGGCTTGATTTGATGCGCATCACCGATAATGGCGGCGGAATTGCGGAAGCTGAGATTGAAAAAGCGTTTTGCAGGCATGCGACGAGCAAAATAAACGGAATAGAAGACCTTGACACACTCAGCAGCCTGGGATTTCGCGGTGAAGCTCTTGCCAGCATCGCCTCCGTCTCGCAGGTCGAATGCATATCTAAAACGGCCTCCCAGATGACCGGAATAAGGTACGAGGTCAACGGAAGTGTGGAGGTCTCCAAAAAAGAAGTGGGATGTCCGGACGGAACAACATTCGTAGTAAAAAATCTGTTTTATAATACACCGGCCCGCAGGAAATTTCTAAAGTCGCCTACGACCGAGGGAAGCTATATAAGCGACCTTATAGAAAAGCTTGCGATGTCGCATCCCTACATATCGTTCAGATACATATACAACGGGAAATTAAAATTCCAGACAAACGGAAACGGAAAATTAAAGGACGTGATATATCAGATATACGGCAGGGACATAACCGCCAACATAGTACCGTTTTCACTTAAAAACGAATACATAAATGTTACCGGTTTTATAGGAAAACCGGTAATTTCAAAGGGTAACAGGACATTTATGAATTATTTTGTAAACGGCAGATATGTAAAAAGCCCTATTATATACAGGGCATTGGAGGAAGGTTACAACGGATTCCATATGTCGCACAAATATCCGTTCTGCGTACTTTTATTTGACGCGGACAGCAATAAAATAGACGTAAACGTCCACCCGTCTAAGATGGAGGTGCGTTTCAGCGAGGGAGAAAGAATCTACTCGGTCCTGTGCAGGGAAATAAAAGAAACTCTAAGGAAAACAGACGTAATACCTGAACAGAACCTGCAGCCGCGCGGGCGGACAAAAAAAGATATTCCGAATGAAAACTATAATACTGAAAATAAATTCCGTGAAAACAGCAATGGAAACATGCGCATACCTGAGCCGTTTGAAAAAAACAGGATTAAGAACATGTCTTACGGGGCAGACTCTAAAATAACCTCTCACAGTGAAGCGCACCAAAATGAATATATAAAAGACAATGCAAATAAAAAAGACAATTTAAATATAAAAGAAAATGCTGAAAATATGCAGATGAGCCTTTTTGAGCGAAAGGAAATGCAGTATGAGACATCAAAGGATTATCGGATTATTGGATGTGTTTTTTCAACCTATTGGATTGTCCAGTATCACGATGAAATGTATATAATGGACCAGCATGCCGCACACGAAAAGGTGTTATATGAACGTCTAGCCGGAAAAATGCAGAGCCATGAAGTAATGATGCAGCAGGTCAGTCCTCCGATAATAATAACGCTTGACGCCGTTGAGGCCGAGCTTGTCAAAAACAACAAAAACATATTAGCCGATGCGGGATTTGAGGTAGAGCCTTTTGGCGGCAACGAATATGCAGTAAGCTCCGTTCCGGCCGATTTGCCGGGCATAGCATCAAAGGAAGCGCTTTCCGACCTAATCGTGTCGCTGCGGAAAGAGACTGAGGGGGGCAGCTCACAGACAGTTTTTCTTGATAAAATTGCCTCAATGTCATGTAAGGCGGCGGTCAAGGGCGGGCGCGCGGTAACTGCTGCCGAGGCTGAAAGCCTTATTAATGATTTGTTTGGGCTTGAAAATCCGTTTAACTGCCCGCACGGAAGACCTACTATGATTAGAATTACAAAAAATGAATTGGAGAAAAGATTTGGAAGACAACTATAAAAAGCCGTTAGTTATCCTTGCGGGGCCTACGGCGGTCGGAAAAACCGCTCTCTCGTTAGCGCTCGCAAAAAGGACTGACGCCGAAATCATATCGGCGGATTCAATGCAGGTGTATAGGCGTATGGATATAGGAACAGCTAAGATTGAGGAAAATGAAATGTGCGGTATAAGACACCACCTCATAGATATCCTTGAGCCTTGTGATGAATTTAACGTCACTATATTTAAGGAACTGGCTAAAAAATGCATAGACGACATAACAACAAGGGGAAAGATACCAATACTAGCCGGAGGTACGGGCTTTTATATACAGGCCGTGCTAAATGATATTTCATTTACTGAACATGAGTCTGACACAGGTTTTCGCGGCGAGCTTTCACGTTATTCAAAAGAGAAAGGAAACAAGGCCCTATATGACAGGCTTGTTTCAATTGACAGCGCCGCCGCCGCAAAAATCCACCCGAACAATACAAAACGAGTAATAAGGGCGATAGAATACTGTATGACGACAGGCGAATTGTTTTCAAAACACAATGAAACCGAGTCTGAAAAAACCTCTCCATATAATTATACATATTTTGTGCTTACGATGGACAGGAAAACTTTGTACGAGAGAATAGACCGGCGTGTTGACAACATGCTTAAAAATGGGCTTGTAGATGAAGTCAGGGGACTTTTACAATCGGGATGCAGCAGGGATATGGTGTCCATGCAGGGGCTCGGCTACAAGGAGGTCATAGACTATATAAACGGCGTCGTCCCATATGAAGAAATGGTATATATATTAAAGCGTGACACAAGGCATTTTGCAAAACGCCAGCTCACATGGTTCAAACGCGAAAAAGATGTTATATGGCTTGACAAAGAAAAAATGAACGACGACGTTCTTATGGAATATATGTTGGAAAAGCTCAGGGAGAAGCAGGTGATTAAATGAACAATATTTTAAATAATATAGATGAGGAAAGCAAAAAAACTGACCAAAGAGATAGTAAGGCAGATAACTATGATATCAACGATATTATCAGACAATGTTATTTCTCAATGGACATATCTGACAGAGTATACGATTACTGTGAAAATATCTGGCATGGATTTAAGGACAGGTTTGAAAAGATAGATAAAGTGTCTGAATACAATCAGCTAAAGGTTCTCAAAGCCATGAGAAAAAACAGGATTAGCGACGCACATTTTGCGGGTTCAAACGGATACGGATACACTGACCTCGGCAGGGACAGCCTTGAAAAGGTATACGCGGACGTATTCCACACTGAGGATGCGCTTGTGCGCTCACAGATAACATGCGGAACGCATGCGCTTACCGCCGCGCTGTTCGGAAACTTAAGGCCGGGAGACGAACTTATATATGTTACCGGCAAGCCGTATGACACTTTAGAACGCATTATAGGAATTGACGAGGATGTTGAATGTCCGGCGTCACTGAGGGAATACGGAATATCATATAAACAGACCGACTTAAAGGCTGATGGTTCATTCGACTATGACGCTATAAAATCCCTGATAACCGATAAGACGCGCATTGTCGCCATACAGCGCTCAAAAGGCTATTCTGTGCGTCCTACGCTTTCAGTCGGTGAAATAGGAGAGTGTATTGATTTTGTCAAAAACATTAATCCGGACATAATATGTATGGTGGACAACTGCTACGGCGAATTTGTAGAGACAATTGAGCCGTCGGACGTCGGAGCGGACATGTGCGTGGGCTCGCTGATAAAAAATCCGGGAGGCGGACTTGCGCCTATGGGAGGGTATATAGCGGGAACAAAAAAATGTGTGAATAACGCTTCGTACAGGCTTACCACTCCGGCGCTCGGAAAGGAAGTTGGCGCATCGCTTGGAATAAATCAAAGTCTGTACCAGGGATTGTTCATGGCCCCGCAGGTCACTGCGTCGGCTCTCAAAGGCGCCATCTTTGCCGCGGGCGTATATGAGAAAATAGGATTTAAGTGTGTTCCGGACAGCAGTCAGGAGCGCCATGACATTATACAGTCGGTAGTATTCGGAACCCCTGAGGCGGTTATAGAGTTCTGTAAAGGAATACAGCGCGCGGCGCCGGTTGACAGCCATGTCGTACCGGAGCCTTACGCAATGCCCGGGTATCACAGCGACGTTATTATGGCGGCGGGAGCGTTCGTGTCAGGTTCGTCAATTGAGCTTAGCGCAGACGCGCCTATTGAGGAGCCATACTCGGTATATTTTCAGGGCGGGCTCACGTGGCAGCACGCAAAATACGGCATAATGATGTCGCTGCAGTATCTATGCAATGCAGGGATAGTCAGTGTAAAGGACATAGAACCTAACTATTTTAATTGACTCAAGCGCATTCTGTATTCATTTCGGGCACGCTCTCGCTTTAATTGCAGACATTGGTACATAAGGCGGCAAAATACGCCGCCTTATGTACCAATGTCTGCAAATATCCCTGCATGAATACAGAAAGCTGCCTGAGTCAGCATATCATTACAAATGGGAGTAATTGACATATATTCCATACGGTTTTGATACTCAGCGAAAGCGTGTGTTTCGCTGAGTATAATAATCATTTACTCGTATTTCACCCATAACTGCAAAACTTAGGCTATCAATCTGCCATCAGCAGTAATACTTCTGTGAAAATTGTGTGAAATATCTGAAATTATGTAGAAAAATGAAACTGAGGCCCCGCTAATTTTTAAAAAGTTTATATACAAATATTGCTTGTTATGGTATAATTTATGAGGCTGACTATGTTCTTATGAAGAAGAAAAGAGGTTTATGGATAATAAGAACAACATAACAGTAAAGGATTTGCCCATAGAACAACGACCATATGAAAAGTGTGCGTTATATGGAGCTGATAGACTCACTGACGCGGAGCTGCTGGCCGTAATTATACGAAGCGGTTCAGTGAACGAGCAGTCAACGGGGCTTGCGAGCCGTATATTGTGCTGCAACGATGGGGCCGGGCTCATGAATCTCCACACAATGTCCGTCAGTGAACTGAAACAGTTTAAGGGAATCGGCAATGTGAAAGCCGTACAGTTAAAGTGTATCGCCGAACTTGTTAAACGTATGTCAAAGACTAAAAGAGCGTACGGAGAAAGTTTCACTTCACCCGAGCTTGTTGCATCTCACTATATGGAGAGCATGCGCAATCTCGAAACAGAGATTCTTATGATGGTGCTTCTGGACTCAAAATCAAGGCTGATGAAAGATGTTGTAATATCAACCGGAACGGTCAATTCGTCGGTCGCATCATCAAGGGAAATATACCACACGGCTCTAAAGCACGGGGCGGTAAATATAATTCTGCTCCACAACCATCCAAGCGGTGACCCTGAGCCCAGCAGGGAAGATATATTTGTAACTTCTAAGCTCAAGGACGCCGGTGACATTATCGGAATACCGCTTGCTGACCATATAATTATTGGCGATAACTGTTATTATAGTTTAAAAGAAGCCGGTTATGTATAAAAACATTATGGAGGCATATTAATGAATCATAAAACACTTGGAATTGATTTTGGTACAAGCACCATCAAGATTGTAAAAGGCGGTGAAGGCGTCGTACTTGATGAGAAAAATGTCATAGCAATATTCAGGAAAACAGAAATTCTTGCAATCGGGGACGAGGCCTACGAGATGTATGAAAAGGCCCCGGCCAACATTCAGGTTTCATATCCCATAAAAAATGGAGTAATCGCAGACTTAAGCAATATGCACCAGCTCATGATTTCTTTTTTGGATAAAATAGCTGCCGGCAAGCACAAATTAAAAGGATACGACTATTATCTCGCAATACCGACAGACATTACTGAGGTTGAGAAAAGGTCGTATTTTGATGCGATTGTATCGTCAAAATTAAAACCAAATAAAATAAGGATGGTTGAAAAGCCTGTAGCGGACGCGCTTGGAATGGGTCTTGAGATTCTTGACTCGACAGGCGTTTTAATCGTGGATTTCGGAGCAAACACAACCGAGATATCAGTACTTTCACTGGGCGGCATAATATTCAGCAAGCTCGTGCCAATAGGTGGAAACGACCTTGACGAGGATATAATCATGCACATTAAGAGAAAGTATAATTTCGTAATCGGCCAGAAGACGGCTGAGTCAATTAAGAAAAATATAGGCTCCGCGACATATGCAGAGGGCGCAATGACCGTATACGGACGCAATACGATATCAGGTCTTCCGGGCGAGCTTGAAGTTAACGCAGACGAGATAAACGAGGCGATAACAGAACATCTTCAGGTTATTATGGACAATATCAAAGTTATACTTGAAAGGACTCCGCCGGAAGTGTCGGCTGACATATATAAAAACGGCGTGTACGTCACGGGAGGTTCGTCAAGGCTTGCCGGGCTTGCCGAGTTTATAACAGGCGCCACAAAGCTAAAGGTTAACTTCAGTGAACTGCCGGAAAATACAGTTATTACGGGACTTGACGCCATAATCGGCAATCCGAAGTATACCAAGCTTGTTACAGAGTTTGGTGACAGATAAGGAGTTTTTTAATGAAACCGAAGCGCAAATTTAAGATGCCGTTAAGGGTTATTCTTGCCCTGTGTACTATAGCCTGCTTTATAATGATTATATTTTCCTTTAAGTATCAGGATAAAATCAATCCGGTAAAAACATATATTGGCAATGTTATACAGCCTATGCAGAGAGGAATAAACTCATTAGGGCATAAGATATATGATTTTGTTGATTTGTTTCAGACAAAGCAGTCGATTCTTGATGAGAACAAGAAACTCAAGGAACAGCTTGAAAGCGTAAAATCAGAAAACATTTCACTGATTGAGGACCGCAACGAGCTTGCTACACTCCGGGAATTGTACAAGCTTGACCAAGGGTACAAGCAGTATCCGAAAGTTGCCGCAAGGGTCGTCAGCCACGACGACACCAACTGGTACAATGAATTCACGATTGACAAAGGGTCGGACGACGGTATTCAGAAAAACATGAATGTAATCGCCGGGAACGGCCTTGTCGGAATTGTATCTGAAATTGGAAAATCATATTCCAAGGTAAGGTCAATAATAGACGACAACAGCTATGTCAGCGGAATGTTTGTTAGAACTTCGGACTTGTGCGATGTAAAGGGGAATCTTACAACTTTAAAAAACGGATATATAGACGTAGAGAGAATAAGTATAGATTCAGAGATTGAAGATGGATATGAGGTTGTCACATCATACCAGAGCGACAGATATCTTGAAGGAATTCTGATTGGTTACGTCAGTGATATTAAGCCTGACTCAAACAATATGACAATGACTGCAAAGCTTGTTCCGGTAGTTGATTTTTCAAGGCTGGACACAGTACTTGTCATTACTCAGGTAAGTAATTATGATGAATTGGAGGATATGACTAATTATGATTAAAAAGTGGTTAATTACGGTCTTAATGATTTTGTTATGCTATTTATTGCAAACCACTTTATTTTTTCATTTAAAGCTTGCCGGTGTCTTTCCAAATCTAATGATTATTGTTACGGTTTCGACGGGATATATACGTGGACAGAAAGACGGACTTTTCACTGGACTGTTGTGCGGGCTTCTGTCGGACATGATATTCGGCTCAGTAATCGGACTTCACGCACTTATATATATGCTTGTGGGTTATTTGTTTGGATATGCCAACGCGCTGTACTGGCGCAACGATTTTTCGGTTCCTTTAATTTTGACAGGCGTTGCGGATTTTGTCTATAACTTCATGTTTTATGTTTTTGAGTTTCTTCTAAGGGGTAAGATGAATTTTTTAACATATTTAAAGATAATAATTGTTCCCGAAGCGGTATATACAATGCTTGTTGCGGTGTTATTGTACAAAGTTATCTGGTTTACAAATAAGCTGACTCTGCCATCAGATAGCGAGGAGGAAATATAGTTGCTTGACAGAATTGCGAAAAAACTTAAAAATATATTCAGTTCAAGACTGGTGCCTATTGTATTTATATATATAGTTTTATTTTTTGTGCTCATCATTAGAATGTTTTCACTTCAGATAGTCGAGGGTGAGAATTTTGTTGATTCTACGGTAAAAACCGATGAAAAAGAAAGGGACATAAAAAGCACGCGCGGCAAAATATATGACTGTAACGGTAAACTTTTGGCTTCAAACCAGATATCATACTCTGTAACGATACAGGACACCGGAGAAATCACTACGAACAAAGAAAAAAATGAAATGATATATAAAATGCTCCAGATTATAAAAAGAAATAACGAGCATTTGGATATAGATTTTGAAATATCAATTGACAAAAACAATCAATTTGTATTTAACGGAGATAAGACGAGCGAGCTTAGGTTTAAAAGGGACGCATACTTTGCAAAATCGGTAGATGAACTTACAGACGAGCAGAAAAATGCGTCTGCCGCTGAGGTTTTTGAATATCTAAGAACCGACGTGCAGCCTACCGGCCCGAGATTTGACATATCGGATGAATATTCAGCTCAGGACGCGCTTGAGATTATGGCTGTGAGATATACTATGATGATTAACAGCAATACAAAATATATACCGATAACGGTTGCAAGCAATGTTAAGGAAGATACGGTTATCGCCATAAAAGAGGGCAGCTCTGAGATTTCGGGATTAAAAATTGAAGAGTCGAGCACCAGGCTTTATTATGACAGCAAATATTTTTCCAACATAATAGGATATACCGGAAAGATATCTGCTGACAATCTGGACGAGCTTGCCGGTCAGTATGAGGGTTATTCATACAATGTATCTGACCAGATAGGAAAAACCGGAATAGAGCTTTCAATGGAGGAGACGCTCCGGGGTACTAAGGGCTCAGAAACAATCGTAATAGACAATTACTCTCGTATAATAGATACAAAAAATATTACCGAACCGGTACCAGGAGAGGATATATATCTTACTATAGATTCAGATATACAGAAAGCCTGCTATACGATTCTTGAGAAAAAGCTTGCCGGAATTCTCATTTCAAAAATTAACAACAGCATGGATGCAGGAACAAAGGGAGATTCTGCATCTGATATAAGAATACCGATATATGACGTTTACAATGCGCTTATTGACAACAATATTATTGACACGACACATTTTTCTTCAAAAAAGGCTTCTTTAACGGAAAAGAAAGTATATAAGGAATATAAGAGCAGAAAAACAAAAGTATTAAAATCGCTGAATACTCATATAAGCATGGGCTACAGCAAAGGATATGAGGATCTGAACGACGAATATTCCGAGTATCTGTCTTATATTTTTGATATGCTGACGGAAAGCAAAATGCTTATTTTGACAGACAGCGACAAGCTAAATGAAAATTACTTGAACTTACAGAATGGTACATTAAGCCTTAGTAAATTTCTTGAATTTGCACTTGTTAACAATATGGTGGACCTTGATGTGCTCGGAGTAGGAGAAGACTTTTTCACTACAAGTGAATTGTTTGAAAAGCTAAAACAGTATATTTTTGACAGGCTAGATGACAATGTTTCATTTGATAAGTTAATTTACAAATACATGATATACAATTATACATTTTCGGGAACCGATGTGTGTCTCATTCTTATTGACCAACAGATAGTAAAGGCTTCGGACGGGACGGTTTCCGACTTAAAAAACGGTTCTCAGTCTCCGTATTCATTCATTATCGCAAAGATAACCAGCCTTGAACTTACGCCTGCAATGCTTGCGCTTGACCCGTGTTCAGGTTCAGTCATGATTACAGATGTAAAAACCGGAAAAGTTATTGCCTGTGTTTCTTATCCGACGTACGATAACAACAAATTTGCAAATGAGATTGATTCGGCATACTACAATCAGGTTATGAATAACAAGGCGCTGCCTCTTATGAACAGGCCGTCGATGCAGAAAACAGCTCCCGGCTCAACATTTAAAATGGTGACGTCCGCAGCGGCGCTTGAGGAAAACGGAATATTGAGCGGCTCCGGCGAAAAGATTAAAGATAAGCATGAATTTAAGGAAGTAAATCCTTCTCCAAAGTGCTGGAGCAGTACAAGCCACGGCAGTATAGACGTCGCCGGCGCAATAAGGGATTCGTGCAACTATTTCTTCTACGAGGTAGGATACAGGATGGGCGGCGGACATAACGGAATTGTAAACCATGAAAAGGGATTGTCAGTACTTGCAAAGTATGCAACAATGTTCGGATTCGACAAAGTTTCCGGAATAGAGCTTCCCGAAGCTGAACCAAAAATATCCGACTACGACTGTGTTCGTTCGGCTATAGGACAGGGCAAAAACAACTACACACCCGCACAGATTTCAAGATATGTAACAGCAGTGGCCAATTCGGGCACATGCTATGACCTTACGCTTATAGATAAAGTCGGTATAAATGAAAATGTTCAAAAAAATAAGGCTAATATACACAAGAAAATAAATTTGTCAGATGTGACTTGGGATTATATCCATAAGGGTATGAGAAAGGTAATCACTGACGGTTCGCCTAAAAAACTTTTTGAAAAGCTTGACAATTTACAGGTAGCAGGAAAGACGGGAACCGCACAGGAGAACGACTATAAGCCAAACCACGCTTTGTTTGTATCGTATGCTCCGTTTGACAATCCTGAAATAACAGTGACAACCGTAATACCAAACGGCTACACGTCGGGAAATGCGGCTGAGCTTGCGCGCGATATATACAAATATTATTATAATGTAGAAGACAGGGATAAAATATTAAAAAGCAAAGTTACAAAACCTGAGAATCAGAGCCATGCGTTCTCTGATTAAATGAAGGAGGTTATAATGAAAGAGCCTGTTAATATTAAAGGGACAAAATCCGGTATAATACTTGTTCTTGACCCGGACATGCCTTTAGAAGACTTGCTTGAGGCAGTCAAAACTAAATTTACCAGCTCGAGAAAATTTTTTGGGGATGCTTCGGTTGCCCTGACGTTTGAGGGGCGTAAGTTGACCGATGATGAAAAATTTGCAATTGCAGGCGTTGTGTCGGATAATTCTGATTTGAACGTCGTATGCATAACCGAGGAAAACGCCGACAAGGAAGAGTTTCTTAAAAAGGCGCTAAAAGATAAACTGGCGGATTTGAGTTCAAACACCGGTAGGTTTTACAAGGGAACGCTGAGAAACGGACAGGTTGTAGATTTTGAGACAAGCATTATCATACTCGGTGACGTCAACGCCGGCGCACAGGTTGTGTCAAAGGGAAGCATAATAGTGCTCGGTGCGCTCTATGGCAACGCTTTTGCCGGCGCCGGAGGCAGTAAGAATGTGTTTGTGGCGGCGCTTAACATGAACCCTACCCAAATCAGAATTGGGGATTCCATCGCAAGGTCTTCAGATTCCGACTCAAAATCCCAGAAAGAAACCGGACCGATGATTGCATTTTTTGAGAATGGCAATATATATGTTGAGCCGATAAGCAGAGAATCGCTCAATGATATTCATTTAGATTAATATATTTTATGGAGGAATATAAACATGGGAGAAGTAATAGTAATAACATCTGGAAAGGGCGGCGTAGGAAAAACTACTACAACCGCTAATCTTGGAACAGGGCTTGCCCAAATGGGCAAAAGCGTTGTTCTTATTGATACGGATATAGGTCTTAGGAATCTTGATGTTGTAATGGGACTTGAGAACAGAATTGTATATAATCTTGTGGACGTGATTGAGGGAACCTGCAGAATCAACCAGGCGCTCATAAAGGATAAGCGTAATCCAAGCCTTTACCTTCTTCCTTCGGCACAGACGAAAGACAAGTCGGCGGTTTCACCGGAACAGATGCGAAAACTTGCTGAGGAGCTCAAAGAGAAATTTGATTACATACTTATGGACTGTCCGGCCGGTATTGAACAGGGCTTTCAAAATGCAATTGCCGGTGCAACAAGGGCTCTCGTAGTTACTACGCCGGAAGTATCAGCCATAAGGGATGCAGACCGCATAATAGGTCTTCTTGACGCTGCCGAGATGGACAGAACCGACCTTATAGTTAACAGGCTCCGCGCGGACATGGTAAAAAAGGAAGAGATGATGTCAAGCAACGACGTGGTCGAGGTGCTGGGCATTAATCTTATAGGCGTAGTACCGGATGACGAGAATATCGTTATATCCACAAACAAAGGAGAGCCGCTTGTCGGTTCTGACACTTTGGCCGGCAAGGCTTATATGAATATATGCAGGAGAATACTCGGCGAAGAAGTTCCTATGCTTGATTTATATCGCAAAGATGGTTTTATGAGCAAGCTTGTTTCTAAGTTCAAGAAAAAAGAACTAAAGTAAAAGTTTGGAGGCTAATATGATTTTTGATAATTTTTTCAGGAAAAAATCGTCCGGAAGCGTTGCCAAAGACAGGTTAAAGCTTGTCCTTGTTTCCGACCGCGCTAATTGTTCTCCTGAATTGATGGAACAGATGAAAAGCGATATCATACAAGTGATATCAAAATACGTTGAAATAGATATACACGGTCTTGACATAAAAATTACCCAGACTGAATCCGGAGAGGGGCACGGCACTGTCCCGGCTCTGATTGCAAATATTCCAATAAGCGAGATGAAAGTAAAGAATAGTTAGGGATGGTAATCAATGCAGAAAACATTTGACAAGATAAGAGATTACTTTGAGCAAAAAGGATATGACTGGAAAAGAATAAATATACCGTTACTCGGCACAGTATTGGTTCTGTGTGCAATAAGTATTTTTTCTCTATGGGTTATCGGCTCAGGTCAAAATACCTCTGCCAATTTTAAAAAGCAGCTCGTAGGAGTTACTCTGGGTCTAATAGTCATGGCTTTTATTGCACTTGTAGATTACCACTTTATCTGCAGATTTGTAATAGTGTACTATATATTAGTTACAATGCTCGTTGCCGCAACGAGGTATTCGCCTTTAGGAACGGATAACGGAAAGAGTGCATACCGTTGGATAAGGCTGCCGGGATTTGATTTACAGCCCTCGGAGCTCTGCAAACTTATGATAATTTTTGTACTTGCCGCACTTTTAAACCGGCTTCAAAATAAACTTGACACATTTTGGCCGCTTGTTCTCTCCACGGCGGTGACGTCCGTACCGTTGCTGTTTATATTAAATCAGCCGGATCTGTCGTCAAGCCTTGTAATTGTATTTATATTGTCGGTCATGATATTTGCCTCAGGTATTGTATATAAGATTCTTGTTCCCGTACTATTGACGGGAATACCTATAATATGTCTGGCGTTTTGGTATATACTGCAGCCTGACAGCAATATACTTGAAGATTACCAGATTGGACGTATTATTGGTTTCCTTAACCCCGAAAAATATCCGGACATAATGTTTCAGCAGAATCATTCAATTGATTCAATATCGTCAGGAAAATTATACGGCAAATATATTATCGAGGGTTCGTCTGAGATACGCAATTATAACAAAGTAGACGTAACCGAGAGCGATTTTATATGGTCTGCAATTGGGGAAGAGTTTGGATTTATCGGCTGCGTGTTCGTTATATGCGTACTTGCAGTGTTCATAATGCTGTGTGTTCTCGTTGCACGGAATGCTGTCGACTATCTGGGAAAAATGATTGCAATAGGCATATCGTCTATGTTTATGTTTCAGGTATTTGCAAATATCGGCGTTGCTTCGCGCATGTTGCCAAATACGGGACTTCCGCTTCCGTTCGTAAGTTCGGGACTCAGCTCCCTGCTCACATACATGATGGCGGTCGGGGTTCTTATCAATATTGGAATCCAGCCTGCGTCCAAAATGCTAGGCCGCGGTTTTCTGGTTAAAAATGAACCGGGAAATCTGACTGAGAGAAAATATAATTAGGGATTATGAAACGTGGTATAATAATTGGGGGTATTTTATGAAGATTGGATTAATTGCACATGATGCAAAGAAGGTTCTTATGCAGAATTTCTGTATAGCGTACCGTGGTATACTCATAAAAAACGAGTTGTATTCAACTGGTACTACAGGCAGGCTTATAGAGGAAGCGGCCAATATTTCCATCCATAAGTTCCACGCCGGCAATCTTGGCGGCGAAAAACAGTTTGGCTCCGAGATAGAGAGCGGCGGTTTTGACCTTGTAATATTCCTGCGAGACCCGCTGTCACCAAAACCGCATGAGCCCGATGTGAACAATGTCGTCCAGTTGTGCGACACTTATAACATTCCTCTGGCAACAAACCTCGCGTCGGCGGAGTTACTCATCAAAGCTCTTGACAGAGGAGACCTTGATTGGAGAGAGACGGTCATATGATTAAAAAAATTAAGACTCTTTCAGCATTGTTGGCGGCATCACTGTTACTAGCCGGATGCTCAGACGAAACGCTACTTCTATCTTACAGCAGTAAAAATAATAATATGCATAAAATCACATCATTTGTATCTGACAGTAATACTTATCAGAGCGGTTTTTTAAGCAACGGTATTTGTGTAATTCCGGAAAACAAAGTATCCCTGCCATCTGGAGTAAGCCTAAGTTCACAGGGAATTCTGCTCGTAAACGCAGATACGAACGAGATGGTAATGTCAAAAAAAATATATGACAAGCTATATCCTGCTAGTCTGACTAAACTTGCGACTGCGCTTGTATGCCTAAAGTATGGAAACCTTGACGATATAGTTACAGTCAGCTACGCAGCCTCGCATATTACGGAGCCCGGTGCAAAACTGTGTTTTCTGCAGGAGGGAGACAAGATTGATTTGAGGACTCTTCTGACTGCATTTATTGTATATTCAGGAAATGACGCCGGAATAGCAATCGCCGAGCACATATCAGGTTCTGAACCGGCTTTCGCAGAGCTTATGAACAGTGAGCTTTTAGGACTTGGAGCCGTGGACACACATTTTGTCAATTCTCACGGATTGCCAAATGACAACCACTATACTACGGCGTATGATATGTATCTTGTCATGAACGAATTAATTAAATACGACGAATTTAACAGCATAGCTTCAATTGATTCATTTACCGCACAATTTAATGACGCAACAGGCAAACCGGTCAAAAAAGTTTTTGAGAATACAAACAAATACCTAATAGGAGAGAGAAGCCTGCCTTCAGGCGTATCAATTATAGCAAGCAAAACAGGAACTACGCTTGCAGCCGGGAGCTGTCTTGTAATGGCTGTTAACGGTATTGACAACAACCGTTACATCGCCGTTGTAATGAAAGCCTCCGACTCCAATATTTTATACAGCGAAATGAGTAAGCTTCTTGAACATACGAAGTGATTTAGACGTATAATTAAAAGAACCATGTTGCCATCTGCAGCACAGTTCTTTTAATTGGTTTTCAAAAACTTACCGTCATGCCGTGCCTGTTCTTATTCTTCCATAGTAGCTTAAACTGTACAATCCACATACTCCTACGGCGGCATATATTACTCTTGAAAAGACTGACATGCTCCCAAACAATGTACTTACAAGATTAAAATCGAAAAATCCGATTAATCCCCAATTAACTGCACCGATAATAACAAGAGCAAGAATAGTATAATCTAATAATTTCATGGTATATACCTCCTTTGTTTTTATATGCTATTATTATTTCACCTTAAATTTTTTTTATGCACTTGTATTTTTTTACAGATTTTTTGGGGAGGATTATTAACTTGACGCCGTGAACCTGTTATTTTTATGTTTTGCCGGGCCGCTTTCGCTATGTGTGTAACGAAGCGGGAGCGTCCCATGTGAAAGTATATCGGTATTCATGTGACGGCGTAAAGATAAGTCAATACAATTGAATAATTTCAAGATAAATGTTATACTATCTAAAAATAATATTTTATATGCAAATATTATACCAGCCCTATCAGGGTGATTTTGAAAAGAGGATTTATATGTGCGCTTCATATAACAGACGCAATACCAAAATAGTTAGATACAGAAAGACACATTTTAATATTGGAACAATCCTTTTTGTTATGCTTCTTGTATATATTATAGTGGTTTCCGTGACATATTTGCAAAAAGAACCTCTGAGCATTTACGAGGTTACTGAAAAAAACAGGTCTGATGACAATTCGATTACAGGCATTGCACTGCGGGAGGAGACAGTATACAATGCTGACACCGGCGGTACAATCGCACTGTACAACAGCAAATCAAAAAAAGTTGCAAAGGGCTCTCCATTATTTTCAATTGATTCAACGGGGGCTTTCAGCAATTACATATCTGACCTGACAAATGACACTAATCTCTTAAAGTCCGATATAGACTACATGAGAAACGCAATACATAATTACAGGCTCGGGTATAACAACGCTGATTACACAGCAGTGCAGGACTTTAAATATACGCTTGAGAGTTCAATATTGTCAGCCATGTCACAGGAATCAATTGATGCATTTTTACAACAGATTAATCAGGCAGGCAGTAAATGCACAATCGGAACTGCGGTTGAGAGCGGTATTGTTACATATTGGTCGGACGGACTGGAAAATCTAAAAAAAGAGGATATAACACCGGAGACGTTTGAGCAGAAAAACTACAGCAAGATATCTGTCAAGACATCAGATACAGTAGATTCGGGACAGGCTGTATGCAAAGTAGCCACAAGTGAAAAATGGAGCATCATAGTAAAGCTTGATAGCGAACAGTATGCCAAACTTGAAAAAATGAACTATGTTAAAATCAGATTTTGTTCGGACAACCTTGAGATTAACGCTAATTATGACTTGTACACATCGGGGACCGATTATTATGCAAGTATCAATTTCAACGGTTATCTAGCTAGATATATTGATGAACGATTTATAAAAATTGAGTTAATATTAAACTCTGTCGAGGGATTGAAAATACCAAAATCATCACTTATCGAAAAGAATTGTTATAAAGTTCCGTTAGAATTCCTTACAAAAGGTCAGCAGTCGACAAAAGATATACTCGTATATATACCTTATGAAAACAGCGAATCAGAATCTGACGGTACGCCTGCATTGGCTGAAATAGATTCGTTCTGTATGATAGATGAAAATTTTGTATATATTGACGCGAACGCGATAAAACCGGGAACCGTATTTATTAAGCCCGGAGAAACGGCTGATACATTTGTGTCAGGTGAGATGCAGTTGTTAAAGGGAGTATACAATGTCAACAAGGGATACTGTCAGTTTAAGTATGTCGATATATTATATGAAAATCAGGAGTACTGCATAATAAGCAAAGACACTCCATACGGTCTGTCACTGTACGACCACATACTTATTAATCCTGAATTGATAAATGAGAATGATATAATATATTAAAAATAATTAAAGCTTTTGCAAATTTATCTGTGTTGATACTTATAATTAAGTATTTATAAAAATATGGAGAGACTGTATAAAATGAATGTTGATTTTATTGATGACAATTTAAAAGAAATTGAGAAAAAAATAACCGCTGCATGTGACAGATGCGGACGCCGCAGGGATGAAGTCACGCTAATTGCCATAAGTAAGACAAAACCGGCGGAAATGATTGAGCGGTGTGTAAAAAACGGAATTACTTTTTTTGGGGAGAACAAAGCGCAGGAGCTTACAGAAAAACTGAGCGTTATAGAAGACAGCGATGCCCTGCACTGGCATTTCATAGGACATCTTCAGAGAAACAAGGTAAAGTATATTGTCGGCAGCGCAGAACTAATCCACTCTGTAGACTCAAAAAGGCTGGCGGACGCAATCAATGAACAGTCCGAAAAGAAAAACATTATAAGCGACATATTAATAGAAGTAAATGTAGCGATGGAAGAGAGCAAATTCGGTGTCACATGCGAGGAAACTGTCGAACTTGTAAGATATATATCGACTCTTGGAAACGTGTGTCTGCGAGGTCTGATGACGATAGCACCATATGTTGACAACCCCGAAAAAAACCGTCCGCACTTTGCAAAACTAAGGAAATTACTTATTGACATTAACGGCAAAAACATTGATAATGTTAATATGAATGTTCTTTCAATGGGTATGACAGGAGATTATGAAGTTGCTATAGAAGAGGGCGCAACTATGGTTAGAGTTGGGACAGGCATTTTCGGTGAAAGAATTTACAATATATAAAGGAGAATTATTATATATGTCTAATAAATTTTTAAGTGGCTTTATTAAAATGATGAATTTTAATGATGTTGATGATGAAGATAATTATGATGAGGATTACTACGAAGATGAACCTGAGGAGACACCTCAAAAAAAATCATATTCTAAAAGCTCATCGCGCAGGGAATATTCATCATCTAAAAGCAGAGATTACAGTGACAAGGAAACTCAGGCTTCCAGTCCGTTTGAGGCAGCAAGAAAGGAACGCGCCGCAAAATATGGCAATTCTCCTAAGGTAGTTCCATACAGCAAAAATATAAAATTATCGGAAGTGTGTATAAGGAAACCGACTTCACAAAAAGACGCCGAATCTATATGTGACACACTATTGTCAGGAAGTCCTGTGGTTGTAAATTTTTGCGGAGTAGAGAGAAACGACAGGCAGCGTATAATGGATTTTGTCTGCGGATGTATTTATTCTATAGACGGCAATATGGAAATAATTAAAAAAGAGGAAATGTACATATTTTCACCGACAGGAATAGAATTAATTGGCGACATCAGTCCTGACGGCGAGAATATCCCGACATTTAAAGACGATTTTTAATATAATATATGACGGAGAGTTGCCGGGATATCGGTGACTCTTTTTTAAAGGGAGGACAATATAAATGATTACACCTATCGAGCTACACAACAGACAGCATAAAGCCGGACGCGGATATAAGAAAAAAGAAATGGATTTATTTCTAGAGGAAGTATTTGAAAACTATGAGCAGCTTTACAAGGAAAATGTCGAATTAAAAGATAAAATATCGCGACTCAGCGACGGAGTACAACAGTACAAAACAATGGAGACCGCGCTTCAAAAAGCGCTCGTTCTCGCGGAAAAGACATCCAAGGACACAATAGAGTCCGCCAGCCAGAAAGCCGCATTGTTGGAGAAAGAGGCAAAACTTAAAGCCGACACTATTGTAAATAACGCGCTAAGCAAAAGTGAGGAAATTAAAAAACAGTGTATATTGCTTTTGAAGCAGTACAATCAGTTTAAGGCACAGTATAAACAGATTGCCCTAAAACAGATTGAACTTTTGGACGGCGACTTTTATGAGATATATTCTAAGGATTTGATTGACGCCGTAAACGAAGCTTCAAAGGGCGGCGATAATATTGTTCCCGAAGATCAAAATACTGATAAACATGTCGGACATATAATAGCTGATGATATAGAAAATGCTGAAAAGAAACTATCTAAGACTGAAAATGAATCTGAGCAGAAAATAATTGAAGATGAAGAAACCGATGAAAATAATAAAATTAAAAATACTGAAATTATAAATGATAAAACTTCTGAAAATAATAAGGCTGATAATAACGATAAAACTAAAGCTAAAGCTGATAAATTTGAGACAGAAAAGCGCACCGAACATATAGATAGTCATTTTCAAAGTTCTAAAAAGAATTCCGATGAACAAGCTACTGATACAAAAAACGCGAATGAACGAAAAATATCTGAGGCAGCACACAATGTAAGCGGCACTGAAACGTCACTCAATAAACATATTAAGCGTGCCATAAAAATAGGCTCCGATATGACAGAATTTAAAGACTCTTCAAACAAAAAAGTTATATCGCAGGTAAACTTTACTGTAAAGAACAATGGTGAAGTCGATTTCAGCGACGATTTTAATGCGGATGATATTCTAAACGGCGATACTAAGGAATTTACACCTTTTGAGACTGAAGCTATAGACAGGGCGGCAAAAGATATTGACAGAAAAAATGAAATAAATGAAGAAGAAAACTCTGACAAAACAGAAAACTCTAATGAAACAGAAGAAAATACCGCTGAAGATAACGACGAAAATTTAAACCGTTCAATAAGAAAGCTGAGGTCGCAGCTTGCGAAAGATAGGAAATCATCCGCAGCAAGCTCTTCCTTTGAGTTTTTTGATAATGAATAAAATATGGGGTACAACAGAATATGAATACAATAACAGTAAAAAGAAACGACAAACCTATATATAATATAGAATTTTCACAAAGCTATGACATCATAAAAGAAAAATTAGAAGACGCCGGAATTAACGGAAGAAAAGTATGCGTAGTATCGGACTCAAACGTATCAAAAATATATTATGAGGAAGTTAAGCGCTGTATCGAATCACTCGGAGCGTCGCTGTGCATTTCATTTGTTTTTGAAGCGGGTGAGGACAATAAAACTACAGTTACAATATTTTCAATAATAGAACGCCTTATTGCAGGGCATTTTGACAGAAATGACTTTTTGTTCGCGCTTGGCGGCGGCGTCACAGGCGATATGACCGGATTTGCCGCGGCTATATATCTTCGCGGTATAAAGTTCTACCAGCTTCCTACATCCCTTTTAGCGATGGTAGACAGCAGCATAGGAGGAAAGACGGGCGTTGACTTTAACGGCTACAAAAATATGGTCGGCTCATTCCATATGCCGTCAGGAGTATTCATTAACACATCTTCGTTGAATTCTCTCCCTGAGAGGGAATATATTTCAGGCTATGCAGAGATTATAAAGCATGCGGTAATCGCCGATAAAAATTATTTTCAATATCTTAACAATAACAACGCCGGGGCGTTATCAAAAGATAACGCCGTTGTAAAAGATATTATATATAAGAGCTGTAAAATAAAGCAGGCCGTAGTCGAAAACGACCCAACCGAGAAGGGCATACGAGCATTTTTAAATTTTGGGCACACAATCGGACATGCCATCGAAAAGTATATGGACTTTTCATTACTGCACGGTGAATGCGTATCACTCGGCATAATTGCCGCCGCATACATATCACACAGCCGTAATCTTATAAGCCTTGAAGATTATGAAGCAATACGAAAGCTTGTAAAAGCTTACAGACTGCCCTTATGCTTTGCGGACATTGAACAATATACAGCTAAATCCGCTGATATAGGAAATAATATGGATGAAATTTTATCAATTATAAAAAGTGACAAAAAAGCCGACGGCGCAGTCATTAAGTTTGTACTGATTGATTCTGTCGGAAACGCAGTTATAGACACTACAGTAACCGACGAAGAAATAATTAAAGCCATCAACGAACTTGGAGGTTTTCATGAGTAAAAGAAAAATCAAAAACATAGTATTTTTTATTATAGTTACACTTATTTTAATTGCAATTGACCAGATAACAAAATATATTGCAGCTGCATCTCTTATAGGCGATGACAAAGATATTATAGAAGGCTTCTTTTATCTTGAACTGGTACATAACAGGGGCGCTGCATTCGGAATTTTGAGTGACTCCAGAATCTTTTTCTGTATCGTGACAATAATATTTGCAATGATTATAATATTTGTAAATATTAAATTGCCTGATGAAAAACTTTACAGGCCGCTCAGGGTAACTCTTATCATATTATTTTCAGGAGCTATAGGGAATCTTATAGACCGAATCAATAACGGCTATGTAATTGACTTTATTGCTTTTGATTTTGGCAAGTACTCGTTTCCCAGATTTAACGTGGCTGATATTTATGTGTGCAGCGCCGCACTGCTTTTATTCGTATTGACTATTTTTTATTATAATGATGAGCAGCTCTCAGCGATATTTAAAGGAAAAGATATATAAATACTATCACTGACAAAAAACATAGAAAGGCGGATAGATGTCGGAAAAATTAAACGCTGGCAAACAGTCAGAAGACACACAATTCAACATAATTATTTCAATAGATAATGAAGGGCAGCGCATAGATAAATTTATATCCAAAATGCTGCCCGACATATCAAGAAGCTACATTCAGAAAATCATAAAAGACGGCAGCATAACGGTAAATCAAAAAGCTGTAAAAGCAAATTATAAGCTCTCAGCGGACGATTTACTCTGCGTCATAATTCCATCTCCGAAAAAGCCGGATATTTTACCGGAAAACATTCCATTGAACATAGTACACGAGGACGACGACATCGTTATAGTAAATAAGCCAAAGGGCATGGTAGTTCATCCCGCACCCGGACATTACAGCGGAACGCTCGTAAATGCGCTGATGTACCACTGTGGGGACAAGCTTTCGGGAATAAACGGCATACTTAGGCCCGGAATCGTCCACAGAATCGACAAGGACACAACAGGCCTGCTTGTTGTGTGCAAGAACGACAAAGCACACAATATTATTGCCGGGCAGCTTGCCGTACATTCCATTACAAGGACATATCAGGCAATTGCGTCAGGCCGAATTAAAGAAGACTCGGGAACCATTGACAAACCGATTGCCAGAGACAACATAGAGCGCAAAAAAATGTCTGTAAATCCGAACGGAAGACAATCTATAACACATTATTCCGTAATAGACAGATATATCTTTCCAAACAAACACGAATATTTTACTCATATAAAATGTAACCTTGAGACGGGCAGAACACATCAAATAAGGGTACATATGTCGAGTATACATCATCCGTTATTGGGTGATACGGTATACGGGTCCTGTAAGCAGCCAATCCAAACTTTAGGCCAGGTTCTCCACGCAAAGACTATAGGCTTTATTCATCCTTCAACAAATGAGTATGTAGAGTACGATTCCGAACTGCCTGAATATTTTACGGATATTTTAATGTCCATGACCAGATGCTGAAGTATTATTATGGGGTTTAATAAGGGCAGAAGTCCGTTTTTAACTGGTAAATTATTGATAATTAAGGTTGACAAACGCTTTCTAATTATGTAGAATAGAGTTGCTCGTCTTGTAGAATGTTCTTGGGTGTGTATTTTTGGCGATTCTACAGTTATAGAAATGCGCTCTACAGCTGTAAAATGCGAGTTGTTATGGGGGATTTATATTATGGAAACACAAAAAAATGAAATACGCCTTCATGAGGGTGAATTAAATGTAATGGAACTGCTTTGGTCAAACAGGGAGCTTGCCGCAAAAGATATTTCAAAGATAATCAAGGAATATATCGGATGGGAAAAAAACACTACATACACTGTAATCAAGCGACTGATAGACAAAGGGGCCATTGAACGTATTGACCCGGGGTTTTTGTGTCGTGCCAAAATTAACAAGAGAACCGTTCAGAGTATTGAAACAGAAGCTTTATTCAGCAAACTTTACAATTCATCATTGAACAACTTTTTTATCGAATATCTCCGCAACAGAAAAATGACATCGGCGGAATTATTTGAGCTCGAAAGGATAATTGACGAACAAAAAAATGGTTCATTAAGATTCAATTAAAATCAGATGTAATTAAATCTTGAGTGCATTATATGGTTAATTGGATATAGTTTAAACATATCGGTTCTTGGGCTGCAAATTTTGCAGCCTTAAAAGTCTCAATGTATTTAAGTATATTATAAGACTACAAATACTCTCTTGGACAAACTCCAGTTTTTTAAAGAGAGTTAAGCGTATAGACATATGGATGACAAGGCTTTATAATATATAAAAGTTAGTTATTATAATTAATATTAATAGATAAAGGAAAGAATTATTATGGATAACAAAAAGGTCAGTCAGGCAAAAAAAATAACTTACCACGAACAGCTCGAAATCAATTACACTTTAAAGCTGCGCGAGGTAATGCTCACTATGCCCTCTTTCTGCCGGGAATTTTTCAGGGCTATGGAAACCACGACTACAGCTAAGACAAGAATTTCATATGTATATGATATAAGGCTTTTCTTTAATTTTTTGATAGAGACAAATCCCTTATATAAAAATTATGAAACGTCAGACTTTAAACTTAATGATCTGGAGCGCATAACGGCAATTGATATAGAGGAGTTTGCCGAATACCTCAAAGTATATGTAAATAGTTACGGCAGGCAGTGCAAAAACTCGGTTCGCGGCATACACAGGAAATTGTCCTCACTAAGGAGCTTTTACGCATATTATTACAAAAAACAGATGATAAGCAGCAATCCGACATTGCTGGTAGATATGCCAAAGCTTAGGAATAAGGAAATTGTAAGGCTTGACGCCGATGAGGTTGCGGAGCTTTTAGACCTTGTCGAAAAAGGCGGAGACAATTTATCGGGGATGAAAAAAGTATATTATGAAAAGAATAAATCGCGTAATCTTGCCCTGTTTACACTGATGCTTGGTACAGGAATACGTGTGAGCGAATGCGTCGGAATTGATATTAATGATATTGATTTCAAAAATAACCGCATAAGGATTATGCGAAAAGGCCAAAAGGAAGACTACGTATATTTTGGAGATGAGGTAGAGTATGCACTGTTGGAATATTTAAAGGACAGGGGGACGGTTACGGCTGTTCAGGGCCACGAGGACGCTTTGTTTTTATCCATTCAGAAAAGAAGAATGAGCATACAGGCAATAGAAAACCTTGTAAACGAATATTCCGGCAAGATAACAACATTCAAACATATCACGCCCCACAAATTGAGAAGTACGTACGGAACAAACCTTTACCGCCAGACAGGCGACATATACCTTGTCGCGGAAGTTTTAGGCCACAACGATGTCAATACAACCAGAAAACATTATGCGGCGCTGGACGAGGATATAAAGCGCAGCGCCGCAAATGCGGTATCATTAAGAAAACCGAACTGAACAAACAATTATCTCCCTGCTTATCTCCCGGCAAAGGATGCTGCTACCGCTTCATATATGGCCTTTGCCGCGTTTTTTTGAGAATTGGCATTCGTTAATATTTTAAAATCACTTGAGTTAGATATGAAACCGAGCTCGATTAAAACTGCGGGCACGCTGTTATATCTTATTACATAATAATTTGCCGATTTTACTCCCCTGACTTCCGTTGATATCGCCGGCGTAATTTTAGACAGACAATTTGATGCAAGCTTATTGCTCGTAAGACCAAATGCATTTGCGCTGTTATTTGAAGTGGAGTAATATACTTCCGTGCCCTTGGCCGAAGTGTTTGTGGCTGAGTTCATGTGAAGGCTGACAAACATATCCGCCCCAATCTTTGACGCAAATTTTGCGCGGTCATCAAGAGTTATATATGTATCGTTAACTCTTGTCCAATAAGCCTTTACAGGCGATTCAGGCGAATTGAAAAACTCTTTTCCATACTCATATAATATTGTAAAATTTAAATCGCTCTCATTAACACCTTTATTCTGAGCTCCGGGGTCTTTACCGCCGTGTCCGGGGTCAAGCACTACAATGTTTTCATAAACATTGTGCGGTTCGTCGACAATTACACCTATAATATTGCCGAGATTAACAAGTTTACAGCCCTGCAGCTTCTTTGTGTTCACAACTATATTAGTCATATTGTTCACGAACTCTACATTGTATGACGAAATGTTGGCAGATTTATTTACTATAGGATTAGCCGCAAAAAACTCTGTGAGATTGCCAGGAACAGAAATTATAAACTTGTTCTCATAATATCTGTCGTCCAACGAAAACTGCTCAAATGTCACATAATCCGGTTTTTTTATTCTAAGTCCGTAATCAGTCTTCCACCCCTCTGTTATATAAATGTTAAGGGTGTTTCCTGAAACAGAGTGATACTGTGATATTGGGTTGTGAAGCGTCAAAGTTATACGGGCTCCGGTTGACGACTGATCGGAACTGATTACGTCTATGTTTTGTCCGCTCATAGTATAATTTTTGTCTGCCAGCAGATTAACACATCCCGGTATATCGATATAAAGCATATTATTTATATCATCTTCGGTTATTGCAAATGAAGACTGTTCAATATTATTTGCAAATGTCACAGACAAAACTATTGTGTTGTTCGTAATGTCATACGCCGTCTTAACACCTGTCAGAGCGTTGCTGTAAAGCGCATTGTCATAGACAACATCTTTCTGTTTCCAGTCAAAATAGGTCTCGGTGTGTATATTGCATATTTTTAATGACGAATCCCACTTGTAGTAATAACCCATCGCCTGCACAATGGCCGAAGCAGGTACCATGATATCGGTATAACCGGAATCCTTTCGCTTAACTATCAGTGGTTTTGTGCTCAAAGCAAGCTCGGACGTGCTTTCTGTACTCAAATCAGTTATTTTAGCAATATTATTATTAATATTTAGAGTAACCTTAAAAAAGTCGTTGGATAAGGTTATATTACCATTACCCTCATCATACGAGTATCCTATTCCCATAATATCAGAGAAAATATATTTTGCAGGCATCATCACGGAGCCGTTAAGTTTAAATATCGGCATTTTGCTTATATCTATTGTAGTATTATCATAAACAAGTCCGCCGAAGTAGCTCTTATAGATGTTATATTTTTTATTGTATATGAGTACGAAAGGACTTGTCAGGTCAAGTCTTGCGTCATTTTTATTATAAGTATATTTATATCCTAAAGCCTTTGCAACATACTTCGCAGGCACAAGAATTTTTGTCTTCTTCTTTTTGACATACTTAACTTTGATTGGAGCCTGTTTTAACTTTGTCTTTTTACCGTTTATCGACGCATTTTTACTGCCAACTTTCAGTTTGACAGTGACGCCGTTGTCTTTTATAACAATCTTTCCGGTCTTGGAATTATAGCTTGTCTTAGCTTTACAGGATTTTTTAAATACGTCCTTATATGAAACCATAAGGGTTTTGTTAAGGACAAGTCCTTTTGTCCCGTCTGCCTTTATGGTTTTTCCGTCCAAATATGATTTTACCTGTTTCCCATAGTATTTACTCGATTTTCCGTTATACTTGACTTTCAGTGCAGCTTGGGAGTGTTTTGTACCGATTACGACAGAAAAAAACATAAGTAATAACAGCGCCCCGATAAATAATATTCTTTTGTTATTTACTCTTTTTATATTTAATATCATTATAGCAAATCCTTTCACAACAATCTTTACTTATAAATTAGACAACACTGATGTTAAAAAAGTGTCACATTTTGTACTAATATTGTCTATTATAATACAATATGTTGTTCGATTCAATGCTATATCATTATAGGTTTAATTATTTAATGTTCTCAAGCATATCCCAGCATCCCAGCAGATACATTACGCCGAGAGCCCTGTCATACAGACCGTAACCCGGACGGCACTTCTCCCCCCAGATATGGCGGCCGTGGTCCGGACGCATATATCCGTCAAATCCGCACTTATGATATGCTTTCATTATTTCAATTACTCCTACGTCTCCGTCGCAGTCCCTGTGCGACGCCTCGCTGAAATCACCGTTGTCAAAATGTTTTACGTTGCGCACGTGCGCAAATGCAATTCTGTCACAGTGCTTTCTCACTATATCCGCCACGTTATTTTTTGGATTGGAGCCAAGTGAACCGGAACAGAGTGTAAGGCAGTTATATGGGTCGTCCACAAGTTTACAGAAGTAATCTACAGACTCCTCGTCCACTATAAGCCTAGGCAGACCAAATATATCCCACGGCGGGTCGTCCGAATGAATAGCCATCTTTATGTCGCATTCGCGGCATACCGGCATAAGCGCCTCAAGAAAATATTTAAGGTTTTCCCAAAGCTTTTCTTTTGTCACATCCTTATACATATCAAAAAGCTCCCGAAGCTTTGACATTCTCTCAGGCTCCCAACCCGGCATTGTATATCCCTCGCAGTTTTTAAGTATGTACCGAGCCATCTCCTCAGGGTCGTCAACAATCTTCTCCTTTTCATAGAACAGCGCTGTCGAACCGTCAGGCAGCGGATGGAATAAATCGGTTCTCGTCCAGTCGAATACAGGCATAAAATTATAACATATTACTTTTACGCCGAATTCCTTAAGATTGCGTATTGTCTGTATATAGTTTTCTATGTATTTGTCGCGATCAGGTCCTGCCGTTTTAATGTCGTCGTGGACATTGACGGACTCAACCACATCCATATTAAATCCGTATTCGTCGAGCTGTCTCTTGACAGCCGCTATTTCATCCTTTTCCCATATCTCACCCGGCATCTTGTCATGTAATGCCCAAACGATACCCTCCACTCCCGGTATCTGCTTAATCTGGCTAAGGGTAACGCTGTCGTTTCCCTCACCGTACCATCGAAATGTCATCTGCATTGCTTATTTTCCTCCTTTAATTTTTTACTTATTATTTTAGAAATTTTTTTGTTTCTGTTATCTTAACTGTTTTACTCATTAGCGGACTGATTCCAAATACTGCGGTAATGCAGTATATCGGTATATAAGTGTATAGATATCTTGCCCTGCACTCAAACAACAGCTCAAAAACCGTTAAACCTACGACAGACAAATGTAATATGTTTATAATGTTAATATTATCACTATTACTTCCATTAACTAACAGACCGGACAGAAGACACAATAATAAAATCATAAGCCATACAGCCTGCGCTGCCGTTGACCATATATAATAATATTTTCCGTCGGGATAATATACGTTCCGCAGAAAAGGTGCTGCTTTTGTATTTATCTCGTCATAATATTTCTTAAAAAAATTGCCTTCTTGTCCCCACGCAAATGTACCGTCATGATATGTTACAAGAAGTTTCTTAACAAGATGTTTTACATAGCCTACTACCCCAAAATTATTAAGTCTTTCAAGAGAGACTTCCAGATTAGCTTTCCGACGCTCCGCTTTCGTCCTAAATCTTTTTGAAAATAATGTATCTTCCTCGGCAAATACCCCGTCTCTGTCTTCATTTAGTCCCATCATGAAAAAGTGGGACATACCGTAAGCCGCATCGCCATTTAACACAAAGCCTTCCCTCTCGTAAAGTTTATCAAATGCGTGAAACAGCGCCGATGCCATCAATATACCGAGGAGAAGCATAATTGCTTTCAGAGCCAATTTTTTTATGTTTTCCTCATTTAAAATATAAATAAATTCCGTTAATACAGCCGCTATAACTATGATTATTATCTGCGGCTTTACGGAATAACCGGCCACGCCGACCAAAACTAAAGCTGAAAACCGCAATATCATATTTCTCCGGCCATTCTCAGGCAGTACAAAAAACCAAAGCAGCAAGACCGGAAATAACAGGCCTGTCGTATCTGAGTAACAGACCGTTATCCACGGAGAAAATCCAAAAGTGATTACACCAAGCACGAATCCCACAAACGCATATTTTTCATTCAAAAACCTGACTAATATTTTATAAATCAACACGCATGAAACAACGCTGCACATACAGTTCAGGCATATAATCGACATAAGCTGATATTCCGCTGGAAAAATTCCCACAGCCCTGTTAATCTTTAAAACAAACGCATATACGGACACCAAAAAAAGGTTGTTAGGATATGTGGAAAAATAATTGTTGTTTAGCCGCGACACATCGCCAAAAGCCACGGTTTCAGCCGCTTTATACACTGTACCTGCATCCCATCCCGCTGCAAAAAATATATTGTATGACAGATATAGCTGCCAGATAAACAGACATACCGCACTGATTTTAATGATTCTATAATATGGAAAATCCTTAAGCTTCCGACTTACTTTACCGTAAGCATTCCAAATAATCCACATAAAGACAAATAAGAGTAAATTAAATATTGATAATATTATATTTGAAAGGAGAAATTCTGTTTTACAGATGAAATTTATTGACGAAAAAAACAGCAGTAATATTAATATACCTGCCAGCATCAATGTAAAAACTGTATTAATTCCCTTTTTATAAAAAATCATCATTCTTAATTCACTCCTAAAAGCAGTGTGGGCGCTGCCCTGTCCTGCTCTTTTCGCAGTGCCACCTCGAAAGCCAACGGCTTT
>CAOKVX010000012.1 GCA_948472945.1 uncultured Clostridia bacterium | reverse complement strand
CATGGAACTGTCATATCTTTTTGCCTATCGGCATTATAGCATATGCAAAAACTTTTTTCAATATACTTTTGGCAATCTAAAATTTTACCTTATCTAATATCAATCAACAATGACAATTGTAATATAAATGATGAACCTAATTTTTAGTTTAGCTATATCGGTATTCATAAAAGTATATATCCGGTTAAACATATAATTGATTATTCACTATAAATATGTTATCTTATTCTTTGTTATCAAATTCCAAGGAGATGTAATACAATGAAAATAACGACAGTAAAGGGAACTAACGATTACAAGCCCAAAGAGGTAAGGCTCCGTGATTATCTTCAGTCAAAAATAACGGAAATTTATACTAACAGCGGCTTTGAGCATATTGTCACCCCTGCAATTGAAGATATAGATAACCTTGATAAGAGCGAGGGCGGAGAAAACCTCAATCTTATATTTAAAATATTAAAGCGCGGTGAGAAGCTTGCGAAAGCGTTTGACAGCGGGGACTGCGACAGCCTTTCAGATATGGGACTGAGATATGACCTCACGCTTCCTCTGTCAAGATATTATGCGAATAACAAGTCGGAGCTGCTTCTGCCGTTTAAAACTATACAGATTGACAGGGTTTACAGGGCTGAGAGGCCTCAGAAAGGACGTCTAAGAGAATTTGTACAGTGTGACATAGATATAATTGGCTCCGAGTCCCCTAACTGTGAAATTGAGCTTATATATACTACGGCAAAGGCGCTTCTCGCAATCAATATAGGCAGTTTTAAGATAAGGGTAAATGACAGGAGGGTTTTAAAGGCCGTCCTTAAGAGCGTCGGATTTGACAATGATGAGCTTGACAGCGTATGCATAGTGTTTGACAAGCTTGATAAGATAGGCAGTGACGGCGTATGCGCTGAATTAAAGGAAAAAGGATTTGAAGGCGGGGCTATAAGTAAGTTTGCCGAGCTTATTAGCAGGGACAGCATAACATTTGATGACATTGAGTCTGTCGTAAGCGAAGACAGCATGGAATATATTGAGAGGCTTAAAAATATTATTGACAAATCTTCACAGGCTGCGGATGGAAAATACGAGGTTGAGTTTGACATTTCTCTTGTGCGGGGACAGGGATATTACACCGGTACAATATTTGAGGTGGAGAGCACGAAGTTCAGGGGAGCCGTAGCCGGGGGAGGAAGGTATGATAACCTCATAGGCAAGTTCACGAATGAGAATATTCCTGCGGTAGGCTTTTCAATAGGCTTTGAAAGAATATTTTCAATACTGAGCGAGCAGGAATACTTGCCGGAAGATACGGCCGACAGGGTTGCGGTATTTTATAATGCCGAAGAGTATACGGACGCCCTTGCCCTTGCTGAAAAATTGAGGGCATCATATAACGTGTCAATGATAGAGAGACCGAAAAAGCTCGGTAAATTTCTTGATAAGCTTGAAAAACAGAGCTTTTGCGGATATGTTGTATACGGAGAGTCTGAAACGGTTAAGGAATTTGCAAAATAGTTTTTTGGTTATTCTAGTGCGAATGCGTATTAATATATTGGGCGTGAAGTTTTGAGTACAATATTTTTTGGCTGTCATACAGCCCGAAGCATCCTGAAAACACATAGCTTACCCCGCTTGCGATAGCGAACGGGACAAGATGATGCTGTCCGAACAGTTCCATTGCCAGAAGAATGGCGGCTATGGGGCAGTTTACGACACCGCAGAACAGGCAGACCAAACCTATTCCGGCGCCGAAAGCGGGCTCAAGCCCTAGAATCGGAGCTATAGCGCTGCCAAACGAGGCGCCGATACACAAGGCCGGAACAATCTCTCCGCCCTTAAATCCGGCGCCGAGCGTGAGCGCCGTAAGAAGCAATTTAACTATGAATATTTCTATACCGGTATGGCCGTTAAATGCGTCGCGTACGATGTTAAAACCCGAACCAGAGTAGTATTGGGAACCCTCTATAAACGTAAATGCGCTTACTATTGTTCCTCCGATGAATATTTTTAAATAATTATTGCTGAATATTCTTGAATATATTTTGTGGGCTGAATGAATGCATTTGCAGAATATTATTGCGATAAGTCCGCATGTTATTGACAGCACTATTATTCTACAGTTGTTGACTATAGATAGTTCGGGAATTCTTAATATTGTGAAAGTTTCCCTGCCAATACCAAAAAAACCTGATATTCCAAGCGAAATAGTCGAAGCAATTATGCACGGGACAAATGCGCTGTAGTGAAACATACCTACGCTTATTACTTCCATGCTGAAAACTGTTGCGGTTATTGGAGTGCCGAACATGGCTGTGAAAACGGCGCTCATTCCGCACATTGTGAGAACATTTATATCTTTCTCGTCCATCTTAAGTTTTTTTCCCAGAAATACACCAATGCATCCCCCCATCTGAAGCGCGGCGCCCTCGCGTCCCGACGAACCTCCGAACAGATGGGTAAGAACCGTGCCCGCATAAATAAGCGGCGCCATTACGTCAGGTATCTGTTCATGTGAATGAATTGAATCCAGAACAAGATTAGTTCCCTTGTCGTTGTAAACTCCAAGCCTTTTATATATGAATACAATAATAAGTCCGGATATAGGAAGAAACAAAGTTATGTAAGGGTGCGTGAGCCTGAATGAGGTGACTTCCTCGATTGAGCTGTAGAAAAAAGTTCCGAGCAGGCCGCACACGGTACCTGAAAGGGAGGCAAGTGCAAGCCACTTTAAAAACTGAAGAGTATACTCAGTGCCGGATGAAAAATCGTGTATTAGCTCATCTTTAAGCGCATCCTGCCGCGCATGTTGATTCTTTCCATATACCTGTGAAAATAATTTAACCAAAATATTTTTCATAGCAAATCGTCCTGTTACTTAGTTAATATAAAAAGTATAACATTTTGAATGTATTATTTCAATACGAATTCAAAATGGATTCAATACGAAAAAATCCGGAATAAATACCGTATAAATACCGGTACATAGAACATGTTCTGAAGTTTTGTTGTCTTAAAAAAAGACATGTGGTACACTAAATTCGGTTATTTTAGCCGGTTATAAATTGTTGGTGAATTGTTGGCGCATACATAAAAAACTTGAATAACAATAAAGATTAATATATACTATACTTTATTCCAACGATACATTCTCTGTGGCCTGTGCCGACTGGAGAAAGGAAAATGAAAGAAAGGATAATGCAGACACTGATTACTTATAATGTGTTTGTACCTCAGAAGATAACGTATGTATGTTAATTTGAGGCGGGTGTAAGTTATGATAGAATTAAAAAATGTATCCTACACGGTCAAAGACGGTGATAAGGAAATCGATATTTTAAAAGATATCAATCTTAAAATAGATGACAGGTTCGTTGCGATAACAGGACCTAACGGAGGCGGCAAATCGACGCTGGCAAAACTGATTGCAGGTATTATTGAGCCGGAGGAGGGAACAATTCTTTTTGACGGGCAGGACATAACGCACGCGTCGATTACGGACAGGGCTAATATGGGAATAAGCTACGCGTTTCAGCAGCCCGTGAGATTTAAGGGAATTACTGTGATGGATTTGATAAAGCTTGCGGCCGGCAAGGACATATCGGTTGCCGGGGCGTGCGAGTATCTTTCGGAGGTCGGTCTGTGTGCAAGAGATTACATTACAAGGGAGGTAAACGCAAGCCTCTCCGGAGGCGAGCTTAAGAGGATTGAGATTGCGATGGCGCTTGCCAGAAGCACAAAACTTACTGTGTTTGACGAACCCGAGGCGGGAATTGATTTGTGGAGTTTTCATAATCTGATTGAAGTATTTGAGAAAATGCATGAGAAGATAAAAGGTTCAATTATGATAATATCGCATCAGGAGAGAATTTTGGATATTGCGGATAAAATAGTAGTAATATCGGACGGCAGGGTGGCGGCCGAGGGAAGAAAGGCGGACATACTCCCGGAGGTTTTAAGCGGAGGAGCCAGCTGTAAATTTTTTGAAAAGAGGAAATAAAGAAATAGATATAAGATAGATAAAAGTAAAGGAGAGCTGATATATGGATGAGATACAGAAAAACCTTTTGGAGGCGGTCGCAGACCTTCATGAAATACCTGTCGGCGCCTACAATATACGCTCCAACGGCGAGCTTGCAGGGCGCTCGACAACGGATAATATTGATATAGTTACGAAGACGGACAAGCAGGGAATAGATATATATGTGAAAGACGGCACGCGCAATGAGAGCATGCACATACCCGTACTGCTCAGCCAGTCAGGGCTTGAGGAGATGGTGTATAACGATTTCCATATCGGCAGCAACTGCGATGTGACAATAGTGGCCGGGTGCGGTATACACAACAGCGGCGACGGGACATCAAGACATGACGGAATTCATTCATTTTTTGTTGGAGAGAATTCAAGGGTAAAATATGTCGAGAAGCATTACGGACAGGGTGATGGAAACGGCGAGAACATAATGAATCCAACTACTATTGTAGAACTTGGGCGCGACAGCTACATGGAAATGGATACAGTCCAGATAAAAGGAGTGGATTCCACTAAGAGAATGACTAGCGCCAAGCTTGACGACGGGGCAAAGCTGATAATAAAAGAAAAGATTATGACTCACGGAAAGCAGACTGCGGAGACTAATTTTGAGGTCGACATGGACGGTGAGAACTGCAGTACGGATGTAATATCAAGGTCAGTTGCAAGGGATGAATCACATCAGATATTTTATTCAAAGATTAACGGAAACAACAAATGTGCGGGACATACGGAATGTGACGCAATAATTATGGATGGGGCGAGTGTCAGCGCAATACCGGAGATAACCGCCAACCATATAGATGCAAGCCTTATCCACGAGGCGGCCATCGGAAAGATAGCCGGGGAACAGCTTATTAAACTGATGACGCTTGGACTCACGGAAAGTGAAGCAGAAGAACAGATTATAAGCGGATTTCTTAAATAAATACTACAAGGGCAAAAGGTCAGGCATTGCGTGCCTGCACGCGATAATGTTTAAATATATTAGGAGGAATAAATATATGTTGGATATGAAATTAGTCAGGGAGAATCCCGACATAGTAAAGCAGAATATAAAGAATAAGTTTCAGGATGACAAGCTGCCGCTTGTCGACGAGGTTATAGAGCTTGACAAAAAGTCGCGTGCGGTCAAGCAGGAGGCGGACAATCTGCGCGCTGAGAGAAATACGCTGTCAAAGCAGATTGGCGCGCTGATGGGACAGGGCAAAAAGGAAGAGGCTGAGGAAGTAAAGAAAAAGGTTAACGAGAAATCGGATTATCTCGCAAAGCTTGAGGAGAACGAAAAGGAGCTTCAGGCAAAGGTCACTGAGATAATGATGGTTATACCTAATATTATCGACGCTGACGTTCCAATCGGAAAGGATGACAGCGAAAATGTCGAGGTGGAAAAGTATGGCGAGCCGGTGGTTCCTGATTTTGAAATTCCTTATCATACCGAAATTATGGAAAAGCTAAACGGAATAGACCTTGACTCTGCGAGGAGGGTTGCGGGAAATGGATTCTATTATCTTATGGGTGATATCGCAAGGCTTCACTCTGCTGTGATTTCATATGCGCGGGACTTTATGATTGACAGGGGATTTACGTACTGCGTACCTCCGTTTATGATTAGGAGCGATGTGGTGACCGGCGTTATGAGTTTTGCCGAGATGGACGCAATGATGTATAAGATTGAGGGGGAAGATTTATACCTTATCGGTACAAGCGAACACTCCATGATTGGCAAATTTATTGATACAATGATACCTGAGTCGGAACTTCCAAAAACACTTACAAGCTACTCGCCGTGTTTTAGAAAAGAAAAAGGTGCGCACGGAATTGAGGAGAGGGGTGTTTACAGAATACACCAGTTTGAAAAACAGGAAATGATTGTAGTGTGCAGGCCGGACGAGAGCAGGATGTGGTTTGAAAAGCTTTGGCAGAACACTGTAGACCTGTTTAGAAGCCTTGATATACCTGTACGCACGCTTGAGTGCTGTTCCGGAGACCTTGCGGACCTCAAAGTAAAGTCAATTGATGTGGAGGCTTGGTCACCGAGACAGAAAAAATATTTTGAGGTCGGAAGCTGTTCAAACCTTGGGGATGCGCAGGCGAGGAGGCTTAGAATCAGGTACAAGGGCACTGACGGCAAGAACTTTGCACATACGCTCAACAATACGGTTGTAGCGCCGCCAAGGATGCTGATTGCGTTCCTTGAAAACAATCTTAATGAGGACGGCTCGGTCAATATACCGGAGGCGTTAAGGCCATATATGGGGGGGAAAGATGTAATAAGGTAAAAATCTAGGGAAACGCTTTATTCGGCGTTTCCCTGAATTTCGGTCCGGCCGGCGCTGCTTTTGCATTATTGACCGAACTGGAATCAAATGGTATAATATCCACGAAAGCATTGAGCAGTGCCGGTACATTCATAGGCAGATTGGCTGTTTACAGTCTAATCTGCCTATGAATGTACCGATAGGGCGAAAGCCCGTGAACGAGGAAGCCATCGGCTTTCGAGTGTGCACTGCGAGAAAGAGCAGCAATGTTCGAAAGCCCGTGAACGAGGAAGCCATCGGCTTTCGATTTCGCACCTTATATTAATACTCTGTTATATGGTAGGTCGCTTATATGAAAAAAGCTAAAATAAGTAAATTAGGCTTAAAGTTTATTGTAAGTACACTGATTCCTGCATTATTTGTTTTGATAATGGTAGGAGCAGTGTGCTTTGTTGTGGTATCGCAAAATAAAATCGGCTCTATCAGGCAGGAAATAGTTGAGCAGTCATACAGAAACGATACAAATGTTTTTGAAAATCTGAATTCATTTAAAGATATTCTTGATTTTGATAAAGGCTACAGCGTAATATACAGTTATATTAACAATATTGAACCGGATAAGGAGCAGACTTTTTACAATAATACCTTAGGGCTTTTAAACGAATATGTTATGTACAATCCCGATAATATTGTATCATCGTGGCTTGCCGTGTTTGATAAAGGAATTCTTGTGACGGATGAAATAAATAAAAAGGGAATTATAAATGTCAGTGATTTTAACTCCATACCTTGGTATGAGGAGTCGGCGCTTTCAAAGGGAGACGTATATTTTTCTGAGATATACGAGACTGAAATATCGGACAAATACAGCAATAACAAGGTTGTGAGTGTAGTATGTCCGGTACTTGACTGGAGGACCAATGAGCTTATCGGCGCTTACGGAATAGAAGTAACTATGAATTACCTGAATTCAATTATGACTATTAGCGGATATAAGGACGCAATAGCGCTTATAGTAGACCCTGAAGGCGGACTCAGCTACTGTAAAAATGCGGTATTGCTGAACAAATACAATGAGCTTACAAAGGCCGCCAAAAGTGTTGTGTTTGATGAATCCGAAAATATCTCATACAATGGAAGAAAATATTATGCCGTCGACACCACTTTTTCGATGACCGGATGGAGGGTTATATATCTGGTTAACAAAGATGAGATAAATGATAATATAGCAGCTATAACATTCCCGCTTATTATTACGGTTATCGTGGCGTGTATAGTTATCAGTATAATATTGATAACATATATTATAAGGTTTGTACACAAGATTAACAGCGTCAGGAAAAATACAATAGGTATTGCCGAGGGCAATTATGACGACAAGATGAAAGTTGACAGTGACGACGAATTTGGTGAGCTCGCAGTAGCTTTCAACAATACTATTGATTTCCTTAAACGCACCGCAGAACATGACGGAGTAACAAATATTTATAATATAACGACATTTTATATTAAGGCGCAGGAACTTATTAAAAATAATGACCCTGCAAGCGGAAGATATGCAATTATACGTCTTGACATAGACCATTTCCGGGTTGTTAATGATATATACAGCTGGCAGGTCGGGGACAATGTGCTAAGATACATTGCAAATTCGCTTGAAAGGAATATTAACGAGGACAGCATATGCGGCAGGATATCCGGAGACGTATTCGTAATGTGCGTAAAGTATTCGTCTGTAATGGATATAGAGGAAATGCTTAACAGAATAAAGAAAGATATAATTGAATATGATATTGCCGTTAACATAATACCGCATTTTGGAATATACCTTGACGCCGAAAAAGAACTGCCCGTTTATCTTATGTGTGACAGGGCTGGAATTGCACTCAGCTTAATTAAAGGAAACATGCTTAGCACATTTTCGTATTACGATACTGTTGTAAACAGAATAAATATGGATATTAAATTTATTGAGACAAGTACGCAGGCCGCGTTCGATGAGCATCAGTTTTTTATACAGCTTCAGCCAAAATACAATATGCACACTAATGAAATAGTCGGGGCGGAGGCGCTAGTGAGATGGAAACATCCGGTAAAAGGAATTATAAGGCCTGATTCATTTATTCCGGTATTTGAGAAAAACGGCAATATCCTAAAGCTTGACGAATATGTCTGGGAGGAAACATGTAAGTGCCTGAGCAGATGGAACAAAATGGGATACAGCAAAATTCCGGTCTCGGTAAACATTTCAAGAGTACATGTATATAACAAGCATCTTGTGGAAAAATTGTGTATGCTTGTCAAAAAATATGATATTCCCGTGGAACTTTTGCAGCTTGAATTTACGGAGAGCGCCCTGCTTGAGGATTCGAGCGAACTTTACGACCTTATGTATAAGCTCAAGGAAAAGAACTTTGTGCTTTTGATGGATGATTTTGCCTCTGGCTATTCGTCGCTTAACACTCTTAAATCAGCTCCGTTCGACATCGTAAAGCTTGACAAGGAGTTTATAAGCGCTGTCACAGAAAGCAAGCGTGACAGAATGCTGGTAGCAAGCACAATATCAATGATTGACATGCAGAGCATGGATGTAGTTGTGGAGGGAGTTGAGACTGAGGAGCAGGTTGACGTACTAATAGAATCCGGCTGTAATATAGCTCAGGGATTTTTCTTCTCAAAACCTGTAAACGTCTCAGAGTTTGAAAAAATTGTATATGATTTATAAATATGATGTATAAAAATATTGTTTAAATAACATTTATTATAAGGGGGATTTTATTATGGCAATTGAAATTAAGAGCGTTAAAGACGCCGCATTTAGAAAGTATGGAAGGGTTATAACCGGAATCGACTGTTCCGAGCTTATCGAAAAAATGGGTAAAACCCCATTACCTGACGATGTGATATATATTCCGTCAGATTCTGAGCTTGAGGCGCTCCCGGTATACAAAGTACTTACCGACAGCGTGTACGGTGAACTTCCTATTCAGATTGGATATTGCAACGGGCACAACAGCCTGCTCAACGCAGTTGAGTACCACCGTTCGTCGGAGATTAATATAGCGTGCGATGATTTAATTCTGCTTCTGGGACAGCAGCAGGACGTAAACGACGATTTTACGTACGACACTTCTAAAATTGAAGCTTTCAAGCTGCCGGCAGGTACAATGATTGAATGTTATGCCACGACTCTGCACTATGCGCCTTGCGGTGTTGATGGAGGCGGATTCAGGTGTGTAATCGTTCTGCCTAGGGACACAAATCTTGACCTTGAGGCTAATATAGATAAGCGCGGCGAGGATTCATTGCTTGTTGCAAAGAATAAGTGGCTTATTGCACATCCGGACGCTAAAATAAGCGGTGCATTCAACGGACTTAAGGGAGAAAATATTTCGGTATTATAATGGCTGAATATATATTAGCTTCCGGTTCTCCGAGAAGAAAGGAAATCCTGACGCAAGTCGGGATTTCTTTTAAAGTGATTAAGTCGGACTGCGAGGAAGTATCGTCATACAGTGAGCCGGAAAACATTGTTGGCGAGCTTTCAAGGCAGAAATGTCTGGATGTTGCAGATAAAATTATAGCTGGACAAATTGACGTCATCGCAGGTGGAGATGACATATTTGTCATTGGCGCAGACACAATGGTATCAGTCGACGGTATAATTATGGGCAAACCTCGGGATAAGGGCCATGCTTATGAAATGATAAAAAAAATTCAGGGCAGGGACCACGCCGTCAATACGGGGGTCAGCATCGCGAAACTTATATATGGAGGCGATGGAGAATATAAAATCAACGCTGTAAAAACATTTGTCGAGGGGAGCACAGTCAGCGTTGTGCCGATGGATGAAGATGAGGTAAATGAATATATATCGTGTGAGGAGCCGTACGACAAAGCCGGGGGATATGCGGTACAGGGGCTGTTCGCCAAATATATTAAAGGAATTTCCGGTGATTTTTATAATATAGTTGGTTTTCCTGTTTGCAGATTTTTGATGGAAATGAAAAATTTTTCTTGATATTTTTTTGTCAAAGTTGTATAATACATTGGAAAATGCAAATAAGTGTAATACGTAAGTGACTTAAGGAGGCTAACTAATGAGCATGGAATATTGCAGTATGGGCAAAAATGAGTTAGAAGAAGAACTAAAGTTTGTTGAAGATAAATATAATGAGTTCAAAGCTCACGGACTTAAACTTGATATGTCTAGGGGAAAGCCGTCGCCGGAACAGCTTGACCTTTCTCTTCCGATGATGGACGTTGTTAACAGCAAATCAGACTTTACAAGTTCGGTAGACTGCCGTAACTATGGAGTAGTTGACGGTATACCTGAGGCGAAAGAGCTGGTTGCAGGAATTCTCGGAGTCAGCACGGACGAGGTTATTATATTTGGCAATTCGAGTTTAAATATAATGTTTGACGTTGTCACAAAGGCAGTGATAAAGGGAATTATGGGCAGCGAGCCTTGGGTTAAAAATGAAAATGTAAAGTTCCTCTGCCCTGTACCCGGATATGACAGACATTTTTCGGTGACTGAATATCACGGAATTAAATTGGTAAATGTACCTATGACGGCCGATGGCCCGGACATGGATGTTGTTGAGGAGTACGTAAACAATGATTCCGACGTTAAGGGAATCTGGTGCGTTCCGAAATACTCTAATCCGGACGGAATAACATATTCGGACGAGGTTGTAAAGAGGATGGCTGCGCTAAAACCTGCGGCAAAAGACTTTAGAATCTATTGGGATAACGCATACTGCGTTCATGATTTGTTTCCGGATGACAAGGATAAGCTTCTTGATATCTTTGCAGAATGTAAGAAAAATGGTTCTGAGGACATGGTATATATGTTCTGTTCAACCTCAAAGGTATCGTTTGCAGGAGCGGGAATTGCAGCGCTTGCGGCATCAAAGGCTAATGTCAATGATATATTGTCACAGCTGAAATGGCAGACAATAGGTCCTGATAAGATTAACCAGCTGAGACATGTAAGATTTTTTAAGGATTATAACGGAATACTTGAGCATATGAAAAAGCATGCCGAACTGTTGAGGCCGAAATTTAAGCTTGTACACGATATATTTGAAAGGGAGCTTGGCGGACTCGGGATAGGAAATTGGACCAATCCTAAGGGCGGCTACTTTATTTCCTTTAATTCCTTGGAAGGCTGTGCGAAAGACATAGTGGAGACTGCAATGGAAGCGGGGGTTGTCCTTACCGGAGCCGGAGCCACATTCCCTTATGGAAAGGACCCTGAGGATTCAAATATAAGGATTGCGCCTTCATACCCATCGCTTGACGAGCTTGAAAAGGCCACCGAATTATTTACTATATGTGTTAAGCTTGTAACGCTTAGAAAACTTATTGCGGAGAAGTAAATCTACAATGTATTAGCGATGTCAAGCTGCACCGGGAGAAATGTATTGAGTAATATAAATTATCAGAAAGAGCTTGATAAACTTATAGATTATATAAGTAGGGAAAACATAACGCCAAAGTTAATGCTGCATGCGTGCTGTGCACCGTGCAGCAGTTATTGTCTTGTATATCTGTCTGAATTTTTTGACATTACCGTATTGTTTTACAACCCTAACATTAATACTGAAAATGAATATATAAAAAGGTCAAAAGAGCTGAAAAGGCTGATATCGGAGATGGAGTTTCGGAAAAAAGTCGATTATGTCGACCTTGATTATGACCCGGGCGAATTTTACAGTGAGGTGAAAGGACTTGAGGAATGTGAGGAAGGCCGCGAGAGGTGCTTTAAATGTTACTGTCTGCGTCTTGAGAGGACAGCGGAGCGCGCAAGCGCTGGGAATTATGACTATTTCTGCACGACGCTGTCAATCAGCCCGTTGAAAAATGCCGCAAAAATAAACGAGATTGGAAATATGCTGTCGGAAAAGTACGGTGTAAAATGGCTGCCGTCAGATTTTAAGAAAAAAAACGGATTCAAGACAAGTGTAGAATTATCTGAAAAGTATAATTTGTACAGGCAGAATTATTGCGGATGCGTGTTTTCGATGAGCTAGGATTTTAAGCGCTGAATTTGTCTGGTAATAATAAAAAAACAGTTAATTAACCGCAAAAAAAAGGATTCCCCTTTTTTTTGTTGTAATTATATATATGTGGAGTACTTTATAATGCTTTAATCAGCGTTTTCAGAAATTTCGACAGGAGGGGTTCGTACGATAGATAACACGTTGAATATACGGCAGAGGCTTGAGCAGAGAGAGCATGAGATTTTGTGCCGGCATGCGTCGTTCAGCGACGAGTCAAAGGGACGCGATAAATATGAGGAGCCTTGTGACATAAGGCCTGTATATCAAAGGGACCGCGACAGAATCCTTCACTGTAAAGCTTTCAGGAGGCTGAAACAAAAGACTCAGGTGTTTCTGGCGCCGCAGGGCGATCATTACAGGACAAGACTTATACATACTCTTGAGGTCTCGCAGAATGCGAGGACAATCGCAAAGGCGTTAAGGCTCAACGAGGAGCTCACCGAGGCGATTGCGCTCGGACATGACCTTGGACATACGCCTTACGGTCACTGCGGAGAGAGAGCGCTTGACAAGTTGTGCCCGGAAGGTTTTTCGCATAACGAGCAGGGAGTTAGGCTTGTTGAAATTCTTGAGAATAACGGAAATGGCATGAATCTTACATATGAGGTGAGGGACGGTATAAGAAACCACCAGACATCGTGTACGCCGGCTACCCTTGAGGGAAAGATAGTAAGGCTGTCGGATAAAATTGCATATATTGCCTCAGACATTGACGATGCCATAAGAGCTCATCTTTTGTCCGAGGACGACATTCCAAAAGAGTATGCAAACCTTTTGGGAAATGATACCAGACAACGCCTTAATACGATAATCCACGATATTATTTTGACGAGCGACGGAAGAAATGACATATGTATGTCGGATGATCTATATAAGGCTTTTATGGGGCTTAGGACATATATGTTTGAAAATGTATATACAAACCCTACAGCCAAGGGTGAGGAGCAAAAGGCCACATATGTAATTAACCAATTATTTGAATATTATATGAAAAATATTGAAAAGATGCCTGAAGAATTTATCAGGCTTATTGATAAAGGTGATTCGGCGCAGAGGGCTGTGTGTGATTACATAGCGTGTATGTCTGACCGCTATGCAACAAATATGTTTAAAAAGCTGACGATACCAAGGACATGGAATATTATGTGAAAGCGCACTGTGAGCGTTAGATAAACTGTTGATTAATTAAAGCGTCATTTTAAAAATGTAAGCGACATTAAGATTTGTAACAGGAGGATGTTGATGTACTATCCTGATGAATTGGTAGAGGAAATCAGAGAACGAACAGACATAGTTGATTTGATATCACAATACGTTAATCTGAAAAAACAGGGCGGCAGTTATGTCGGATTATGTCCGTTCCACAACGAAAAGACACCTTCATTTTCCGTAAACCGCGAAAAACAGATATACCACTGCTTTGGCTGTGGCGCCGGCGGAAACGCATATACATTTATTATGGAATATGACAGTGTTTCGTTCAGGGAGGCGATATCAGCTCTTGCGGAAAGGGCCGGAATAGTTCTTCCAGATGCGGGAGAGAGCGAGGAATCAAGAAAGGCGGCCGACAGGAAAAAGAGACTGCTTGACATACATACGCAGGCTGCCACATACTACTATTCCGTACTTATTTCCGAGGCCGGTGGAATCGGGTATTCATATTTTTCAGGCAGGGGGCTTACACCGGAGACAATCAGGAAGTTTGGCCTTGGTTTCACAGGTAAGGGAAACGGATTATATAGATTTTTAAAGGACAAGGGTTATAGCGACGACGAGCTGAAAGCGTCGGGACTCATAAGCTTTGACGAGAAATATGGCGCTAAGGAAAAATTTTGGAACAGGGTAATGTTTCCGATTATGGATGTAAATAACCGTGTGATTGCATTTGGAGGAAGGGTTTTGGGAGATGCGCTGCCCAAGTACATGAACTCGCCGGAAACTACAATATTTGATAAGAGCCGCAATTTGTACGGCCTAAACTACGCGAGGCGTACTAATGAGAAGTATTTTCTTCTGTGCGAGGGGTATATGGATGTCATAGCGCTGTATCAGGCCGGATTTACGTCTGCGTGTGCTTCTCTTGGAACTGCTCTGACCGGATTTCAGGCCCGTTTGATTAAAAGATACACTGACAGGGTAATAATAACGTATGACAGTGATGGAGCCGGCGTAAAGGCGGCGCTTCGAGCCATTCCTATTCTGAAGGGGGCGGGGCTGTCGGTTAAAGTGCTAAGTATGCAGCCGTACAAAGACCCTGATGAGTTTATTAAAAACCTTGGAAGTGATGAATACCGCAAAAGAATAGAAGAAGCATGCGGCAGCTTTGAGTTTGAGATAATGATTCTTGAGAGGGATTATGAGTTTTCCGACCCCGAGCAGAAAACATGGTTTTACAATGCAATGGCAAAAAAGATTCTTTCGTTTGAGGACGAGCTTGAGAGAAATAATTATATAGAAGCTCTTGCCATAAAATATAACATAAGAATTGACGACCTTAAAAAACTTGTGGCAAAACAGAGCGCAGGAATGGCCGGTATTAAGGAGAGTATTAATTACACTAAGAAAAAGGAACGGGTTAAAGAGGACGGTCTCGGACAGGCGCAGGGGTTACTGCTGACCTGGCTCTCAAACGAACCTGAACTGATAAGCAGGCTTTCGGGGTGGATTGACGCTGAGGATTTCTTTGATGAGCCGTATAATACCGTTGCAAAGTATGTGTTTGACGAATATGAGGAGAGCAGGACGGTCAGTCCGGCGAGGATAATTAACAGGTTTGAGGATGTTGGCGAACAGACGATAGTTGCAGGATTGTTTGACCGCCATCTGCCGGAAGAGAATTTTGACAAGACTGAAAAAGAGAAAGTTCTAAACGAGATTGTAAAGAGAATCAGGAAACAGAATATAGACCGTTTGGCGAGGACTGCGTCAAAGCCGGAGGAACTGCAGAGGCTGATGGTTATGATGTCACAATTAGAGAAACTGCATATTTCTTTGTAGGTTGGTTAAGTTATTATAAGACAGGAGGTACTGTAATGGACGAAAGTATGGTTAAATTTACAGAAAAAATGAAAGAATTGGTTGAGCTTGCAAAAAAGGAAAAGAATGTCCTGATGCAGGAGGAAATCAATAATTATTTTAAGGATATGTCGCTTTCGCCTGAAAAAATCGAGAGTATATATGCATATCTCGAGAAAAACGGCGTTGATGTCCTTCGTATTACGGAGGACGCCGACGTAACGGACGAGCTTATCCTTGAGATGGAGCGCGACGAGGAAGAGGAGGACCTTGAGAGCATAGATTTGTCGGTGCCTGAGGGAATAAGTGTCGAGGACCCTGTAAGAATGTATCTCAAGGAAATTGGAAAAGTACCCCTTCTTACGGCTGAGGAGGAAGTCGACCTTGCAAAGAGGATGGAGTCCGGAGACGAAGATGCAAAAAAGAGGCTTGCGGAGGCAAACCTAAGGCTTGTTGTAAGTATCGCAAAGAGGTATGTAGGACGCGGCATGCTGTTCCTCGACCTTATACAGGAGGGCAACCTCGGCCTAATCAAAGCCGTTGAAAAATTTGACTATAACAAGGGATTCAAGTTCAGTACTTATGCTACATGGTGGATTCGTCAGGCCATAACCAGGGCCATTGCGGACCAGGCAAGGACTATACGTATTCCTGTCCATATGGTAGAGACGATTAACAAACTTATCAGGGTTCAGAGACAGCTTCTGCAGGAACTCGGAAGGGAACCTTATCCGGAGGAGATTGCGGAGGAAATGAAGCTTCCTGTCGACAGAGTCAGGGAAATACAGAAGATATCTCAGGAGCCGGTATCGCTTGAGACACCTATCGGAGAGGAGGAGGACAGCCATCTTGGAGACTTCATACAGGATGAAAATGTTCCTGTTCCTGCGGAGGCTGCGGCTTTCACGCTTTTGAAAGAACAGCTTGCCGAGGTTCTCGACACCTTGACAGAGAGGGAACAGAAAGTTCTGCGCCTGAGGTTCGGGCTCGACGACGGAAAAGGCAGGACTCTTGAGGAGGTTGGAGAAGAATTTGACGTCACCAGGGAACGAATCAGGCAGATTGAGGCGAAAGCGCTCAGAAAGCTCAGACATCCGAGCAGGAGCCGCAAACTGAGGGATTATCTTGATTAAATAGAAAACAATACGTATTAATTTTCTTGACCGGAGGAGAAAACAATGCAGCTTTCAGGGAGGTTAAAATGCATTGCAGACTGTGTAAGTCCCGGAAATATTGCAGCCGATGTAGGGTGCGACCATGCGTACGCGTCCATTTATCTTATAAAAAACGATATTTCGCCCCATGTTTATGCGCTCGACGTAAATGACGGCCCGGTGTCAAGGGCGGAGAAGAATATCAGGCTGTATAACTGTGAAAATCAGATTACTGTAATTAAGTCTGACGGACTTAAGATGGTAAAACCGGAGTATGGAATAAAGTCGATTATAATAAGCGGTATGGGCGGAAATCTTATTACGGAAATCCTTGGAAATTCACCTTGGGCACATGACGGCTGCGGGGAGCTGATTCTTCAGCCTCAGTCTGACGTTTGGAAAGTGAGACGGTGGCTTCATGATAACGGCTATGCAATTTCTCATGAGGACATGTTATATGAAGATTCAAAATATTACGTAATAATAAAAGCTGTCCACGGAATTGAACATTACGGGGAAGAATGGGAATACTTATATGGCAGGAAGCTTGTGGAATATAAAAACGAAGTTTTTATGAAATATTTGGCTGACAGTCTCATTAAGAACGACAACATTATAAATGACCTTGAGAAAGCTGAAAATAAGACACAGACACAGATTGAATGCATAGAATCAATAAAAAAGAAGAATAGGATAATTGAACATGTATTGAATCTTGCTGCACATGAATGAGGAGGCAAAAACATATGGGCGATGTAAGGGTTTCTATAGAGGGAAAGACAAAAAAATATAATGCCGGTACGAGAATTAAGGACATTGCGGAGGAATATTCGCATTTGTATAAATATGATATAATTGCGGCTATAAGAAATGGTAAAGTTACCGAACTTAACAAGAGGATTGAGACGGACTGCAAATTGTCATTTATAACGACAGACACTGTAATTGGAAACAGCATATACATAAGGGGTCTCTCCATGCTTATGTTAAAAGCGATGTACAATGTTGCCGGCCATGATAATGTAGATAAGGTGGCGATAGAGGCAACTATAGGCAACGCATATTATTGTGAATTTGAGGGAAAAGCGGAGCTTAACGACGAGCTGCTCGAAAAGGTTTCCGAAAAGATGCACGAATATGTAAGTAGTGACATTAAGTTTAAAAAGATGTCTATGTCAACCGACGATGCCGTAAAAATGTTTGCGGAGATTGGCATGAGGGACAAAGAAAAGCTGTTTACATTCAGAAGGGCTTCCCGTGTCAACGTATATGAACTCAACGGATTTTATGATTATTACTACGGAGCTATGCCTGCCAGTACGGGCATACTAAAATACTTTGAGCTGAAAATGTACGGCGACGGATTCGTATTTATCGTGCCTGACAGAAAAGAGGCTTCTGTAATCAAGCCTTTTGTCGGAAGTCCGAAGTTTTATTCGGTGTTAAAAGAGTCGAACGAGTGGGCAAAGTCGCTGAATATCGAGACGGTAGGAGCGCTCAACGAGGCTATAGCGGACGGCAGGATACAGGATGTAATTATGATTCAGGAGGCTTTGCACGAAAAGAGAATAGGAGATATAGCGGCAAGTATTGCGAGGAAAGACGGAATGAAGTTTGTAATGATAGCCGGACCATCGTCCTCGGGAAAGACTACGTTTTCGCACAGGCTTTCAGTTCAGCTTTCCACACTCGGACTTACGCCTCACCCGATTCCGGTCGACGATTATTTTATGAACAGATGCGATACCCCGCTTAATGAAGATGGAAGTTATAATTTCGAGTGTCTTGAGGCGATTGACGTAGAGCTTTTTAACAGGGATATGACAGCGCTGTTAAACGGCGAGGAGGTAGAGCTGCCGTCATTTAACTTTATCACAGGAGAGCGCGAGTACAAGGGCCGCAGAAAAAGGCTTGGCAAGGACGATATACTTGTTATTGAGGGAATACACGGCCTGAATGATAAACTATCATACTCGCTGCCGAGGGACAGCAAATTTAAAATATATATAAGCGCGCTTACCCAGCTTAACATAGACGAGCACAACAGAATTCCCACGACGGACGGAAGGCTGTTGAGAAGAATAGTGAGAGACGCCAGAACAAGGGGAGCAGACGCGACAAAGACAATTGGTATGTGGCAGTCGGTAAGAAACGGGGAGGACAAATATATTTTTCCGTTTCAGGAGGAGGCCGACGCAATGTTCAACTCGGTCCTAATATATGAGCTCTCCGTTCTCAAACAGTATGCGGAGCCGCTGTTGTTCAAGGTTGACAGGAATTCCCCGGAATATGTGGAGGCAAAGAGACTTCTCAAATTCCTCGATTATTTCTTAGGGGTCAGCAGTGAGAATATAGCCTACAATTCAATTCTAAGGGAGTTTGTGGGAAAGAGCGTATTTCCGGTATGATATGTGCGAAAGATATTTCTTGAGTTAAGTATCATACAATCTGTGAGAGTAAAAGTTTTGTTTTTTGTTATATAGTGGATTATACTGAGCAGCGCGGGTAATCGCGGCTGCAATGTCGAAAGACAGCAGGTGAGGAAAGTCCGGGCTTCGCAGGGCAGGATGCCGGATAACGTCCGGTGGAGGTGACTCTCAGGCCAGTGCAACAGAAATAAACCGCCCGCCTACGGCGGGTAAGGGTGGAAAGGCGGGGTAAGAGCCCACCGCTTTGTCGGTAACGGCAAAGGCACATGTAAACCCCATCCGAAGCAAGACCGAACAGAAAGCTATACGGCGGCCCGTCGTGCTTTCGGGTAGGTCGCTTAAGCCTGTTGGCAACAGCAGGATTAGATAGATGATTACCCAAGACAGAACCCGGCTTACAGCGCTGCTCATTATATATTTTAACTGAAAAAAATAAAATGAAAATTTAATTTTCTATTCATGCAAATCAATGAGGAAAACATCCGTGCTTTCATGAATATTTGACGAATGATTAAGATAAACAATAAATTTTTATAGAATGGGTATCAGATAAAACAAAGGAATAATATACAGTGAAAAAAATTAATTATATTAAGCAACCTACAGATTATTTATGTGGACAGGCTTGTGTTGCTATGCTCGCAGATGTAACGGTAGAAGAAGTAGTTTCTGTTATGAAAAATGAAACGGGTACGGGGAAAAAAGATATTGAGAAAGCGCTGGACTATTATGGAATAAGTCAGGCAAAGACGATGACCAAAGCAGATAACACTTCTGTTTTACCAAAAGTGTGTATTCTTAAAGTTCTCTTGCCCAAATACGGTCATTGGATTTTATACTATGATGGGAAATATTATGACCCGGAATTTGGAGTGATGGAAGAATTAAATCAAAAAGCAAGAATTCAATCATATTTGGAGATTTTTGTCGACGAAGAATAGAAGTATTATTTAAAAAATGATAATTTTTAAGGAGAGATATCTTGGTGGATGAACGCTTAAAAAAGCAGATGGATTTCATGCTTGAGATAGATAAGCTTAAAAGAATAAAAAGGCAGACATATCTGTCAGACGGAGCAGGTAAAGAAAATGACGCCGAACATTCGTGGCATCTTGCCATGATGTGTCTGCTTCTGTCAGAATACGCCAATGAAGATATAGACGCCTTTCGTGCAATGTCTATGGTTATTATACATGATATCATAGAGATAGACGCGGGAGATACGTACGCGTACGACAGCGAGGCAAACGAGACTAAGGCCGAGAGGGAGAGGGCAGCGGCGGACAGGCTGTTTAATATACTGCCGGGAGATCAGGCCGACATGCTTATGAAGCTGTGGACAGAGTTTGAGGATAGGCAGACGCCGGAAGCAAAGTTTGCGGCAGCTGTAGACCGCATTCAGCCTATTATGTTAAACGATGCGTCCGGGGGAAAATCATGGAGCGAACATGGAGTGTCAGTTTCCCAGATTAAAAAAAGAAACGGTATAAGCGCGGAGGGCGCCGAGAAGCTTTGGGACTATGCTCTGTACAACTATATCGCTCCGAATGTGGACAGCGGAATCATTTACAATGATATAGAAAATATTGACATGTCGAGACTCTCGCTCGCATATACGGGCATAGAGTCCCTGCGGGATGAAAGCTCCCATATAGAGGGCGCTTACGGGCGGTTCTTCCGGGAAATGTCCGAAGTTCTCTGTGCGTATAAGGAATGTTTTACGTGGATGAACGAAATGTGCCGTATCCATTGCGGAAAATCCGTTAAATGGTATAAAGATGTGCCGCTCTCGGAGTGGTCTAAACGGAATGGGGCTGTAAACAGATTCCGGTATGACAGGGAATATTATAGGACGTCATACGCAAATCCTGACAACGCGGTACAGGATTTCGGGGACGGCCTCGGACGGATTCTCTCGTCAATCGCAGCGTCGGTGTGTTCGCTCGGCCCGCTTTGCTTTGAGGGAAGATTCTTTGAACTGACTATATATGCCGAGTTGGTATTGGAGATATATAACATATATAAAAACGAGCCGGAGAACTCGTATGAGGGCTGCATAAAATCCGCGCTATACTACCATGTATATGATTACATGGAGGATTTGACTGAGTTCAAAATACGAGACAGCCTTGATGTCTCTTACACATTTTTTACAGACATAGTAAGCGGCGCTGATTTGGATGATGCGAGAAGCCTGTATCTCTACGGTGAGAATGTAGATTATAATGAGATAAAGTCTTTCGAGTATATCGGCTCGCTGTCCGAGGAGGATATAGACAGGATTGCAAATGCATATGTAAACGGATATATAAAGAGCTTTGAGCTTGCGGGAATTGACTTGTCAAAGAAGCAGACTGTACAGATTAGGTTTCCGGTAGGATTTGAGAGGATAATAAGGAGGGCGTTAAGGCTTTTTGAAGAGAACAACCTAAAGCCGCTCATACTTCGCGGTTCTTCGCAGACCGGCAGCATAGATATTAACCCTCAGTTTGCATATGACCACAGATATGACGAAGCCCTGTATTATAATAAGGCGGTGAAAGAGCGTAAAATTCTCGTGACAAAGAAAGCGTACGATAAGTATGTGAAAGAGGCGGACGTCTACGCCGGACCTGCCGTGTTTGAGTACTTTGGCGAGGAAAAATTTGAGCCGGCTGTTAAGGCTTCGGCCTGTGCGTTAAATGATGAACAGCAAAAACTCTATGTGTCGCAGAGAATAGAGCTGGCAGCCCTTGTGAACAATTATATAAAGAAAGATTCATATAGCTTTACAATTATAGCGTTTCCTGTTCCGTCAATTGGAGATGCGTACATGGATATATTTAGGGAGTGCGTTAAAATAAACACGCTTGACACCGATATGTTCGAGCGCATACAGCAGGCCTTGATTGAAGTTCTTGACAGGGCTGACAGAGTCCATATTAAGGGAAGAGACGGCAACTGCACTGATTTGTATATTAAGATGGCGGCTATAAACGATTACAGTACGCAGACAACTTTCCACAACTGTCTTGCGGACTGCAACATACCGGTGGGAGAAGTGTACACAACCCCTGTGCTTGAGGGGACGGACGGAATACTGAATGTAAACAAAGTATTTATTAACGGCCTTGAATACAGGAACCTGAAAATTGAATTCAAGGACGGCATGACATGCGCGTATTCGTGCGCCAACTATGACGATGATAAAGATAATACTGATTACATCAGGGATAACCTTATGAATCAGTTTGAAACGCTGCCGATGGGTGAATTTGCAATTGGGACTAATACAGCCGCTTATAAGCTCGGCAGGGATTATGACATAGCCGACAGGCTTCCGATATTGATTGCGGAAAAAACCGGGCCTCACATTGCAATAGGCGATACATGTTTTAGTATGAGCGAGGAGCTTAAAGTATACAACCCTGACGGCAGGGAGATGATTGCGAAAGACAACAGCGTGTCAATTAAAAGGAATGTTGACATGAATAAAGCATACAACGGATGTCATACGGATATTACGATTCCGTACGATGAGCTTGGCTCCATTTCGGCCGTAGGGTATGACGGAGGGGAAACCGTGATAATAGAAAACGGGCTTTTTGTCCTTGAGGGGACTACAGAGCTTAATAATATGATGTGAACAAAGGAGAGAGAAAATATGTCTAAAGTAAGTATAGTTATGGGCAGCGATTCCGACCTGCAGATAATGAGCCAGGCTGCAAAGATGCTTGAGGAGTTTGGCGTTGATTATGAGATGAAAATAATATCGGCTCACCGTATGCCGGATATATTTGTTGATTATGCGAAGTCGGCTAAAGACAGGGGCGTATCGGTAATAATAGCGGGCGCTGGCGGAGCGGCCCACTTGCCGGGAATGTGTGCGGCGCTGTTCCCGCTGCCGGTAATCGGAGTTCCGATTCACACGAAGTCTCTTGGCGGAGTAGATTCGCTTTATTCGATTGTGCAGATGCCGTCCGGTATTCCGGTTGCAACGGTTGCAATAAACGGTGCGAAAAATGCTGCGCTTCTCGCGCTCAAAATGCTGGCAATCACAGATTCCGGACTTCTTGAAAAGTTAAAGAATTACTCGGAATCCATGAAAGACAGCGTTGCGTCCAAATGTGAAAAGCTTGAAAGCTGCGGTTATGAAAAATATCTGAGCGATATGTAGGATTTTATCAGTGCTCCGAAGTAGTCTGTAAATGACGCCTCCGGAGCATCATTTTTTGCAACAAGTCCTACCGAGCCTATACTTGTTCCTGAATAATAATATTCTATCGAACCTATTTTTTCGCCTGCCGCTATCGGAGCATCCAATACTTCTGGTATTTTTATCTCCTTTGTAATCTGGCTCTCGTCCTCGCCGTTTACAAACACGTGCGAGTAGCTGCCCTCGGGCTCGTATTCCAATTCTTTTACAAGGCTTTGTTTTAGCTTTACGGGAGTACAGACAAAATCTTCATGTTTGTCAGTGTACAGGTTACAATTTCCAAAACCGAAATCTAACAGGGAGGCGGCGAGGCTGAACCTCGTTTTATGGTCAGGCGCAGCCATGACAACGGCTATTATGTCCATATTATTTCTCCTTGCCGACGCAGAGAGACAGTATTTTGCCTTGGCTGTCGAGCCGGTTTTAAGTCCGGTAATTCCATCGTAAGTCCTTACAAGCTTGTTGGTATTGGTCAGGCCGAATTCCTTGCTCTCACCTTTTCTGTTTACATGAGTTATCGTGTCCATCCATACAGTAGAATAATTGGAAATCTGCGGATGTTTCATTATTAACTCCCTTGACATAAGGGCGACGTCGTATGCGCTTGTGTAATGGCCCGACTCAATCGTATCGTCAAGTCCGTTGCAGTTCATAAAGTGCGTGTGTTCCATTCCAAGTTCTGCCGCCTTGTTGTTCATCATCTCGACAAACGCGGGCTCGCTCCCGGCAATCAGCTCTGACATTGCAACACATGCGTCGTTTGCGCTTGCTATTGATATACATTTTATCATTGTATCTACCGTCTGTGTCTCGCCCGGCTCCAAAAAAACCTGCGAACCGCCCATCGAAGCGGCGTATTCGCTGACCGTCACATTATCTGTAAGGCTGATTTTGCCTGAATCAATAGCCTCAAATATAAGAATCAGAGTCATGATTTTCGTTATGCTTGCGGGAATCAGCTCCTTATCTTTATTCTTTTCATACAAGATGGCACCGGTCGAGCCTTCTATTACAACAGCGGCGTCAGACGTTACATTTAGGCCCGTCTCCTCGCAGCTTGCAGTTATTGGACTGCTTAGCACGGATGTAATAACGATGGCAAAGATAATTAATATTGCGGATATTTTTCTGATTAGTATATGTTTTTGATTCATATATTTCCTTTCTATTATATTTTAGGTACTTACTATCATTTTAGTACATAGCGGGGATAAATATTACTATTATTAGCGCAAACCGGATTTTATTATGTGTGAAATTATACCCGTATAATTTGTTGTATAAAAAAATAGATGTATGTTGAAAGATAATATATTGTTATGTTACAATATATTTAAGATACTTAAAGCAATAAAATCCTAAAAATCAGGGAGGTATGTTATTGTGAAGAAAAGGTTGATATGTAATGTTTTGGTGATATGTTGTATATGTCTGCTTGTTATGTTTTTTTCTGAAAAAAGTAATGCGAAGACGATAAAACTTGAAAAGGGGGAATCATACCATATCAAATTAAATTCAAACAGTAAAATCATAAGGTGCAAGTCAAAGATAATTAAAGTCGGAAAAAAAGGTAAAATAACAGCTGTTAAAAAAGGTAAATGTGTTGTAAAAATTAAGAGAGGAAAAAAGACAGTTAAGTATAAATTTGTTGTTATGAATAAGAAGCAGCCAGACAACAAAGATAGTGAAAGTTTACCACAACCTACTGACACACCGCAGCCGATTGATACACAGCCAACTAACACACCGGATAACAATCCGCCAAATTATGCTAATAAAGTTACACCAGGCGGTATAATAATGATAAATAAACTTTCAATAGAAAGCATAACATTAAAAACGGATGATACTTCAATTGTCAGATTAAAAGTAAATGAGCCGCAGTCTGTTCTTGGTGAAAATATAAAATACATTGAAACGGAAGTTTACAATATAAAACTTGAGGGATTTTTTGTAGGAGATAGAGTAAGCACATATATAAACTTCAATTACGACACCCTTGAGAAAAACGGAGAAGTTTGCAGAATAACGGGACCGGATATAATGAGGAGTATTAAAAAAGTAAATTAAATAATTTACATTAGGAAAATGGGCGAAAGGCGAAATTACGCTTTTCGCTCATTTTGACTACAGCCCCTGATTTTGAAACATCAGCTTCATTTTTTACGCTGATAGTATTAAATAAATTTTTAACACCTTTCATACATTTGCATTGCCCATTGACTTTTTGAACATTGTTCAGTATAATTGTGTTGAACGATGTTCAGGAGGCGTGTGCATATGGATAATAAAGAAATAATAATACAGACAACGATTGCACTCATCGAGGAAAAAGGCGAAGATTTAGATACAATTACCGTCCGTGAAATATCCAAAAAGGCAGGCGTCGGGTTGGGTCTTGTGAATTATCATTTTGGGAACAAAGATAAACTTATTGAAATATGCGTTGAGCGTATCATAAATAGGATTGTTGAGCAATTTCAGAGTATTCAAGAGAAAACAGAGGGCTTTACGCCTTTTGAAAAATTAGAATATCTCGGCAGCATGACTTTTGATTTTCTGTTCGAGCATTATGCAGTTTCCAGAATTTCGGCGCTTACCGATATGAAAAATCCGAAGCCAGACGACAACACTCACAGAACTTACGCTGCATATCTTCCTCTTGTCGCCGCCTGCCGTCCGGATTGGGATGAACATACCGTAAAAAGAAAGACTTTTTGCCTGATTTCGGTTATGCAGCAGACTTTTCTTCGGTATGAAACGGCATCAGAAATACTTGATGTTGATTTGATTCAAAAAGAAAAACGCCGGGCGTGGCACACACAAATTTTACACGATATTTTGGGGGAATAATGATGAACATAACGGTTATAAACGGAACAGAAAAGCACGGTGTAACCTATCGGTTAAAAGAAATGTTTTTAACCGATTTTAGGGAAAATGCAAACATTACGGAATATTATCTTCCAAAAGATTGTCCCAGTTTCTGCAATGGCTGTGTAAACTGTATGATAAAAGGCGAAAACATCTGCAAAGACGCAGAATACATCGGAAAAATTGACAAATCGCTCTTGGAAGCAGATTTAATTGTAATGACTTCTCCTGCATATGTGTTTCACGCTACGGGAGCGATGAAAGCGTTTCTTGACCATTTTGCTTACCGATGGCTGAACCACCGTCCCGCCCCCGAAATGTTTGGAAAACGGGCGGTTATCATCACACAGTGTTTAGGCGCAGGGGCAAAATCTGCGGCAAAGGATATAAAGCACAGCTTATCTTGGTGGGGAATTTCTAAAATGGGAATATTCACCGGTGCATTGATGTGCGATATTGTTTGGGAAAGACTTTCCGAAAAGAAGCGGGCGAAACTGACCGGAAAAATGAAAAAGCTATCTCATAAGTTCGCGCAGATAGACTATACAAAACCTGCATACACAAATTTGATTACAAAGACTAAGTTTTCCGTTTGCCGTTTGATGCAGCAAACACTACATAAAAATGACCCTGAATATCTCGATGGGAAGTATTGGGCAGAGCAAGGCTGGCTTGGCAAAACCAGACCGTGGAAATAGACGCAGAGCCAATAAACAAAACGGTAAATCTTGAATGTTTAATTTGAGTATAAAGAATAATTAGATGCACTCATTTTAGAAGCAAAAACCTATAAATAATTAGCCCATACATAATGGAATGCAAGTACCAATTGTATGGGCACTATTTTGTAAGGATGTCAAGGATTTGTTATACACTACCTCCATACTATTGTCAAGAAAAAGGAGAAAGATTCTGAGATAGAATATTTCCTGACCTTGACATTACATGTATGGTATAATGACTCACGGTAGAGTGGTAATAGTTTTAAGAACACATATAAATACGTACATATTTTCTGTTAATTTTAAAATTTTCCGCCACCTCCACCATGATTACCATATTTTAATGATATAGTATTTGTTGTATTCCACATAGGAGAAGACAATTGATAATAAACATTTATATATACGGTTTTTTTATCTTTAGAATAATTTACATCTTTAGAAATATATTTAACACTATAGATTAAATTTAATCCATTTAAAAAGACTTTGGGCTTTCCAACTTTTGTTATTGTTTTAGTACCATCATCATATGTAATTGGTACATTTACATTAACTGTACAAAATGGATAACCTGCACTTCCTGTAAGTGTTACTTGAGCTGCAAATGCAGTTTTTGATGATAATGAGCCTAATATGGCTATACACATTATCAAACATATTGTTTTCTTAAATGATTTCATTTACATTCCCCCTTGTATATTAATTTTATAATCTTTCAGAATCTTAAAGCTCAAGATTTCAGTATTTATTTTATTAAAAAATCATGTCTACCTTATATCAAATCACTTGACTAATCCCGCAAAAATATTCTTTTTTCAATGTTCTACATATGATATATTTGACAAAAACAATAGAAATAAATTTCTAGAAATTATTATATATATCTAAAACAATATAAGGTTGAAATTGTAATATATAGATAAATAATTGGAATGAAATATAAGATTTATTGACAAAAATAACTATATTATTTATAATTAATCTGAAAAAAGAGTTTAATGGGAAGGTAATTATAATGACTAATTTAGTATTAAGAAAAAATAATGATGCATATTTTTTAATTATAAAAAATAAATATTTGTTTTATTCTATTAATTTTAATGATATTTATTTTATAGAAAAAAAAGGTAAAAAGGTTTATATTATGTTATATAATAAAATAATTGAATATTATGGCTCATTATATCAATTAGAATATATTTTAAAACGAAATTCGTTTTTTAAATGTCATCAATCATATATAGTTAATTGTAAAAAGATTTTATTGATAAATAAAGATGAAATAGAATTTAATGACATAAAGAATACTATTTTTGTTAGTGACCGTTATAAGGATGATTTAATAAATAAAATTGAAAGTGAGGAATAATTATGTTGTTACTAACCGGAATATTGACAATTATATTATATGTTTTTGGAATAATATTTTTTGGTTTCGGATTTTATGTATTAATATTATTGTATAAAGCGCTAAAAAAATATTTAGACAGTTAATTTTATATTCCATATCTGTTTATTTTGTTCTGATAGCACTTGTTGTTGTACATAAAACTTTTTTCATATAGTTATCCCCTTTCTCATAATAATATATGAATTATTTCAGGAATCGTTCATATACATATATCAGACATGTAACGTCTGGAAAGGGGAGCAGATATGGATAGCTATGATGTGTATAATGACATAAAGGCGAGAACCGGAGGTGAGATATACATAGGGGTTGTCGGCCCGGTGAGGACAGGTAAATCGACATTTATTAAGAGATTCATGGACACTCTGGTTATACCCGGAATGGAAGATGTACATAGTAAGGAGCGGGCAATCGACGAACTGCCGCAGTCGTCTTCGGGCACTACGATAATGACTACGGAGCCTAAGTTCATACCGAAAGAAGCGGCTGTTGTGAAACTCAACGACGACTGTGAGATGAAAGTAAGGCTTATAGACTGCGTGGGATTTATGGTAAACGGCGCTACGGGGCATATAGAAAATGAACAGGAGCGCATGGTAAAAACGCCCTGGTCGGAGGAGAGCATACCGTTTTCCAAGGCTGCTGAAAAGGGAACGAGAAAGGTAATAAACGACCACTCGACAATAGGAATAGTAATAACGGCCGACGGAAGCTTTGGAGATATTGAGCGCGGCAACTACGTTGAGGCGGAAGATAAGGCGATACAGGAGTTAAAGGCGATAAATAAGCCGTTCGTCGTGCTGGTAAACAGCACAAAACCATTTTCTGAGGACACTTTGGCCATCGCCGATGAAATACGCAGGAAACACGGAGTGAAAGTTATAACGGTAAATTGCGAGCAGCTCAGAAAAGACGATATAACGAAAATTATGAAGAGCGTGCTCATGGAATTTGGCGTTACGCGCATTGATTTTTGCATACCTAAGTGGGTGGAAATGCTGTCGGTTGAGCATGATGTAAAAAAGAACCTCATTTTAAATGTGCGAAACTACATAGACAGGATAAACGTACTGCGGGATTTTGAGGAAAACGATTTTGAATGTGAAAGCGATTACATAAAATCATTTCAGATTGACGGCTACAGCCCTAAAGACGGAAAGGCTAAGATTAATATATCGTTTGACGAGGGATACTACTATCAGATAATCAGCGAGCTTGTAGGCATGACAATAAAAGATGAATACCAGCTCATATCAACACTAAAAGAGCTTGCGTCAAAGAAAAAAGAGCTCGAAGCGCTTGGTAATGCTTTTGAGAGGGTAAATGCGACAGGCTACGGCGTCGTTGCACCGTCGATGAAAGATATAAGCATAGAGCAGCCGGAAGTTATAAGGCATGGCAACAAATTTGGAGTAAAGATAAAAGCGGTTGCACCGTCTATCCATATGATAAAGGCCAACATTGAGACGGAAATAGCTCCAATAGTCGGCAACGAGGAACTTGCAAGGAACTTGATAGAGTATATGAATTCAAATGAGGAAGATAACCCTGAGGGAATCTGGGAGACAAATATATTTGGAAAGACAATTAAACAGCTTGTCGAGGAAGGCGTTGACGGAAAGATTAACAAGCTTACGGACGAGAGCCAGCTCAAGCTTCAGGAGACGCTTCAGAAAGTTATAAATGACAGCAATGGCGGCATTGTATGCATAATAATCTGATAATCGGATGTCAAATACTACTTTAGTAGACAAAAGATAAAGAAAAAATTAACAAAAGATATACTTTTTCTCTCTAAAACATGATAAATCAAAGCTTTCCGTTAGTTAACAATTTCGTAATTATTGTGTTGACAAAGCATAAACAAGTTGTTATACTGAACTACATAACGTAATAGTTTTGTAACAATTGACTTAATATACAGTAATTTTAGGGAGGAATATATGCGTAATATATCCAAAATTAAAAAGATAACAGTTGTGAGTATAACGGGTGCCCTTGCGATTTCATGGTGTATCACTTCTGTAAGGGCAGGAATGATTGCCACTGAAAAACCGCTGGCGGGAATTAACCTTTCATTAGATAAACTTGTAGTGGCCGAGGTTCAGACGGGAGCCATCCTGCCGCTTTCCGGTTCGCAGACTCAGGCAGACGTACAGCCTGTAGCAGAAATGCCGGGTGCGGACGGTATGGCAGCAGTTTCCGGAACCGAGGGAGCGCCGGCGGATTCAGCTTTGCCGGCAGACGCATCAGCGCCTGTTGTTGATGACGTTGACGCAGCGGAGGAGATTGACGAACATGTAAAACTCAATCTGAACTATGACAGACTTGGAATTGCTAAGGTTGATACATATCTTAACGTCAGAAAAAAACCGTCAACTGACAGTAAGATTGTAGGTAAACTGATAAAGCATGCGGGATGCCATATTTACAAAGAAAAAAAAGGATGGGCAAAGATTGTTTCGGGTAAAGTTACCGGTTATGTTAAGTCTGAATATCTTGTTATGGACGAAAAGGCTGAAGATATGGCAATGAAAGTCGGAAAAAAGATGGCAACGATTCTTACAAGCGGTCTTAGGGTACGCGCGCTTCCATCTACTGACGCGGCAATTTATGACGTGCTTGGACAGGATGAGGATTTTGAGGTTCACCGCGAGCATATTAAGAAAGACTGGCTTGACAAATTTATACAGAAACATATAAAGAAGAAACAGATTAAAAGAGTTGACTATGATGCGATGATAAATGACCTTGACAACTGGGTATGCATTGCCATAGATAATGAGTATGCTTTCGTATCAAAAGAGTATGTTGAGATTTCGTACAAGCTCAACAGGGCTGTTGCAGCCGGTGAGCTTGCAACCGACGGCTCAAGCGGGGTATCATCCACAAGGGCGTCAATTGTAGAGTATGCGAAGCAGTTTCTTGGAAACCGCTACGTATACGGTGGGACAAGCCTTACGAACGGAACCGACTGTTCAGGTTTCACTATGAGGGTTTACCAGCATTTCGGCTACGGACTTCCAAGGACGTCAGGAAGTCAGGCGGCGGCATTTACCGGAATTAAGAGCTCTGAGGCAAGGCCAGGAGATTTGTTCTTCTATGCAAACGGCGGAAGAGTAAACCATGTTGCTATGTATATCGGCGGGGGAATGATTATCCACGCAAGTAACCCTACGACAGGCATTAAGATTTCCAACGCCTACTACCGTTCACCTGTGAAGATTGCAAGGGTAATTAACGACTAAAGATATATCTTGAATGGCAGTGTAATGACGATATCTAATATTTAGATTAAAAATGCTAACTTTAGTATCGGTTTTTATTTGAATTTAATACAGTTATTATCATAAAAAAATACATGTATGTCCCATATTGGATATTACATGTATTTTTTGCTAATTATAGGTGCTTTTTGTGAAAAAATATGGTAAAATATTTTAATAGAAAATTGCTATAAAAATTATATTAGTGTATAATAGGTGGAAAACTGCTTTACCCAGCGCTTAATAAGAGTACGTCAGGCGTCTGATATAAGCGTCGTATGGAGGTATTCATATGATGGGAGCGTTACTTGCGGAAATAAAATAATATGGAGGAAGTATTTTAAATGAACATAGGAGTATTAATTGCTGTTGTGGCGTGTATTGTCTTTTTGATTGTAAAAAGTATACTCGACCACAGTAATGATGAGAGGATTTTAGAGTTTTTGTTAATTAATGGATTTGGAAGATATCCCAAAAAGGAATATGTTCCGGGTAAACTTGATTCTATAAAGCTGTTTTACGAGAAAAACGCCGAAGACGGGGATGTTGACGATATAACATGGAATGACCTTGATATGGACGAGCTGTATAAAATGCTCAATTATACGAAATCTTCAATGGGAGAGGAGATATTGTATAATATTCTCAGAAAACCGCTTAAAGGAAAAGAAGAAATTGAAGACAGAAACAGGGCTATCGACTATCTGCTCGAAAATAAATCACACAGGCTGGAGCTTCAGAGAAGTTTTTCAAAAATAGGAATTGATAAAAAATACTCATTTTATGAATATTTTATAAGGCTTGAGGACATTAAGACACAGAGCAACTTATTGCATTATATATTAAATGTTGCGACAATAGGCAGTATAATAGGCATACTGCTTAACTATAAAGTGTTTGTTTTTATTCTGATTCCGTCAATTATATTAGCCATTGCAAGTTATTATAAGCGAAAATCTGAAATTGAAGCATACTACTATATATTTGGCAGCGTGTTAAAAATGATTTATAACACTTCGGATATAGCGCAGCATAATATACCTGTATTTGAAAAACAGCTTGGGGAAATAAGGGAGTCTATTAAAAGTTTTAGAAGATTTAAACGGGGCTCGGGCGTGGTACTCAAACAAAACGGAGGAAATCTGTCCGATATAATATTAGACTATGTAAGAATGATTACACATATAGATCTTATTAAATTTAACAATATGTACAAGATTGTTATGGAAAACAGAGACAATCTTCTTGTAATCCACAAAAATATCGGATATATGGATTCAATGATTGCTATTGCTTCTTTCAGGGAGTTGATTGGAGACAGGGGATGGTGCAGGCCGGAGTTTGTCGCAGAGAAGAAATATCTGGAATTTGAGGACTCATACCACCCATTTCTTGAAACCCCTGTGTATAACAGCTTTTTGGCAGAGAATTCGGTTCTTTTGACCGGCTCGAACGCATCCGGAAAATCAACATTCCTCAAGATGGTTGCGATTAACGCAATTTTGGCGCAGACTATTGCAACAGCCGCTGCAAAGAGCTACAAAACGTCATTTTATAAAATTATGACTTCAATGGCGTTAAATGATAATATATTTGGAAGCGAGAGTTATTTTATTGTTGAGATAATGTCCCTAAAAAGAATTATTGACAACAGTGGGGATGGGTCGGTACTATGTTGTATAGACGAGGTGCTGCGTGGAACTAATACTATTGAGAGGATAGCTGCGTCCAGCAGGATATTAAAGACTCTTGCCGAGGGCAATACGATTTGTTTTGCTGCTACACATGACATAGAGCTCGCGCATATTTTGAAAAAATCCTTTTCTAATTACCATTTCAGGGAAAAAATTGAGAATGAGGATGTTATATTTGATTATAAGATTTATGAGGGATTCTCAAAAACAAAAAATGCAATTAAATTGCTTAATATGCTTGGTTATGACAAGAAAATTGTCGCTGAGGCCACAGAGATGGCGGAGACATTTGAGAGGGAAAACAGCTGGAGCAGCCTGCTAAGTGGTATTTAAAATATCATACAAAATGTATAATATTTGAAAAACTGTAAATAATTATAAGCATCCCATGTAATGAAATGAGGTGCTTATATGAATAACAGGCGAATTAAGATTATTTGTGCTGTCGGAATAGCTGTATGTATTATACTGATAGCTATGGCTGTAGTATTTTTAAAAAGATACGACGGCTCAGCGGGTAATAACAACAATAACAATAATATCAATCCCGAGAATGTCAGAATGAAAATTGAGCCAACCCAGACGCCGGCAGCTGTTTTGGAGGCAACTGACGAGCCAAAGCCGCAGGTTATTACAAGCAATACAAAATTTGTTTTGCAGACGCATTATATTGACGCCAGGAATCATGACGAGCTGGAAGAGAAGAATGAAAATGTTCCGTCTGATATTATTGCGATGACGCGTGAGGAACTTGAAGATTACCTGAAAAAATATATGGAGGAGATTCCGCTTAACGAATATCTCAACGGTCTGCTTTCATATGAGCTTATAGATTTTTCAGGCGACAAGGTTATTTTAAGAAAGACGTATGCCTCGGACTGGAATGAGCACGAATTTTATCTTTGTGATGTTGAGGGCGAGGTTGTTGTGTATTACAGTGACAAAGATACCGTATTTGAATACACAGGTATAAAGACTGCTAACCTTGGGCATGAGGAACAGATAAGATTAAAAATAGGATATTTTGTAGCTGACGAGGAAGAATTATATGCTTTGCTAGAGAGTTATTCAAGCTGACATATTTGATATGTTTGGACTGCCGATATATCCCTGGCGGCAAAGGTACGAACAGCCGTGACGTAATGGATGCTTTGCGGCTGCCGCAGGTTTATTTGGCCTTAAATGTCTGATTTACCTGTCATAAGGGGGCTTTTATTTGAAAAAGACAGATGTACTCATAGTGGGCGGAGGGCCTGCCGGGTTAACGGCTGCGGCCGTTATTGCTGAAAATACAGAAAAGAATATAGACATAACTGTATTGGAACGAAAAGACAAGGTTGGGAAGAAGCTACTTGCAACCGGCAATGGAAGGTGCAATTTTACAAATGACATTTTGGATGATATGAGCTACCGCGGAAATAATCCGTCCTTTGCCTACAAAATAATAGATAGGTTTAATAAAGGAACATTGATTGGATATATGCGCCGGATGGGTGTTTTACATACATCTATAAACGGGTATTATTACCCGAGGTCGCTTCAGGCCGCATCTGTTCTCGACGCATTGAATAAAAAGCTCGATTATCTTGGAGTCAGCATAAAATGCGGAGTAAATGTTACAAGAATAGAAAAGAAAAAAGATATGTATATCGTCGGCGCTGACAAGTTGGATATATGCGCAGGATACGTAGTTATCGCGTCGGGAGGTAAAAGTTATAAAAGCCTCGGCTCTGACGGCAGCGGCTTTAAGCTTGCAAAAGCGCTCGGACATACTGTGACGCGGCTGCATCCTTCGCTTATAGGACTTAGGGCCGAAGGGCTTGACTTTAAAATGTGCAGCGGAGTCAGGGCCAAAGGAAAAATTGACCTTATAGTAAAGGATGGCACTGTATGTCATGCGGAGGGCGAGCTGCAGTTTGCGGATTACGGAGTATCAGGCATACCCGTGTTCCAGATTAGCAGATATGCGTCGCAAAATATTGCAAAGGGAAATAAAGTGACTGCTATTATAGACCTTGCCACAGAATATGACGTGATTGATATAAAAGAGATAATTGCCGATATTTTGAAATCAAACAGCAGACAGACGATACTCGGAGCGCTGAATGCATTTATTCCCCTTAAGCTTGCAAGGGCAATTTTAAAAAGGCAGAGAGTTGATGAAAACAGCGGTTTTAAACAGATTGATAATGGAATAATCATTGCGCTTGCTTCTGAACTCAAGCAGTTAAAGATTAATATTACAGGAGACTGCGGATTTGACAAGGCGCAGGTGACAGCCGGAGGGGTAAGTACCGAGGAGATTAAGAACAGTACAATGGAATCAAAGCTGATGAAAGGTTTATATTTTGCGGGAGAAGTCGTTGACATAGACGGAAACTGCGGGGGATATAACCTTCATTTTGCGTTTGCGAGCGGCGCCGCAGCCGGAAAAGCCATCGCGGAGAGGATAGAGGGTTTGGACATATGATAATTAACCAGCTGAGAATTGCGGCTGACAGATTGGAGACTTCTGACAGGAGTGGGAAAGTATCAGACAGTGAGATGAAACTGATACGCCGGAAACTTTGCAGTAAACTGAAAGTTAGGGATGATGACATCGAGAGTGTCATTGTTCTCAAGAAGTCGATAGATGCTCGAAAAAAACATAATCTTTGCCTGATTTATAATTTGGATGTCAGGGTTAAGGGCTTTTCAGAATTTATTGGAGATTCTGACAATGCTCTTGTCAAGAAAGAATTTGAGCCTGTCATTGCGGACAATGTCGGTTTAAAGAGGGTAGTCGTCGCAGGCGCCGGTCCGGCAGGGCTTTTTTGTACATACATTCTTGCGTTAAACGGTATGAGGCCTGTTCTTATTGAACAGGGTTCGTGTATGGAAAAAAGAGTACTTCAGACCGAAAGTTTTTTTAGCGACTGCACAAAACTTAATCATTATTCAAACGTAGTTTTCGGTGAGGGGGGAGCCGGAACATTTTCTGACGGAAAGCTTAATACGGCGGTTAAAGATAAGTCTGGTGTAATAGCGTACGTAAAAAAAGTTTTTGTTGAGCACGGAGCGCCTGAGGAGATAATATATCTTGACAAGCCTCATATCGGAACTGATGAACTCAGGCATGTGATTTTAAACATAAGAAGAGAGATTGAGAGACTTGGAGGTCAAGTTTACTTTGATACATTTATGAAAGACATCGTCATAGAAAACGACAGGGTGGTCTCAGTCAAGGCGGTTAGCACATGCAATTCGGATGAACGTGAATTTGGATGCGAAAGCCTTGTGCTTGCGACCGGACACAGCGCTAGAGAGACATATGAGTATTTAAAAGATATTGTTGAGATGCAGGCAAAAGATTTTGCGGTAGGGCTTAGGGTACAGCATCCGCAGAAGTTCATTGACCGCACCCAGTATGGAGATGCGGCTTCGGTTCTGCCTCCGGCGGATTATAAGCTTAGGTATCATACAAAAAATAACAGGGCGGTATATTCGTTTTGTATGTGTCCGGGCGGGTATGTGGTTAATTCGTCATCCGAGGATGGATTCACAGTTGTAAACGGTATGAGCAACCATAGGCGTGACAGTGAAAACGCCAACAGCGCAATCGTTGTGAATGTCACTAAGGATGATTTTGACGGTGACGACGTGCTGGCCGGAGTGAATTTCCAGCGAAAATGGGAGAAAAAAGCGTACGACGAGGCGGGCGGCAATATTCCGGTTCAGCTTCTCGGTGATTATAAGAAAAATGTTAATTCTACGCATTTGGACAAAATCGGAATTGTAGTGAAAGGCGGGTATTCATTTGCGAATCTTAGAAATACGCTGCCGGAGTTTGTAAACAAAGCCATCATTGAGGCGATGGATTATTTTGACGGGGTCATTGAGGGCTATTCGGATGATGACGTAGTACTTTGCGGCGTCGAGACCAGAACTTCCTCGCCTGTTAGGATTTTGCGGGATGAAACGTACCAGTCTAATATCAGGGGGGTATACCCCTGCGGCGAGGGAGCCGGCTATGCGGGTGGAATAATGTCGGCGGCCGTTGACGGTATAAAAGTTGCTCATGCTATATTAAAGCGGTGAACGGATTTATCATAATATAAAATATGTTGACGTACGGCGGCCGTTAGGATAATATACATATCATAATGACGGGAAGGACTTGGTACACTTACGATGGACGACATTCGAGGACGCATTAAAGATAAAAAAAGAGTTGTGGTAAAGATTGGAACCACGACAATTACACATAGAGATACGGGAGAGTTGGACCTGCTCAAAATGGAGAAACTCGTCAGGGTCCTTACAAATATAAGGAATCAGGGCAGGGAGGTTGTACTTGTATCATCCGGAGCCATCGCAGTCGGCCGACAGGCCATAGGGCTTGGCTACAAACCTAAAATCAGGTCGGTTAAGCAGGCTTGCGCGGCGATTGGGCAGTCGAGGCTGATGATGGTTTACCAGAAAATATTTTCTGAATACAATCAGATGACCGCACAGGTTCTTATGACAAAGTATACAATTGAAAATGAGGACAGCAGGAACAATGCGCATGCTACATTTATGGAGCTGCTCAATATGGGCGTAATACCGATAGTCAATGAAAATGACACGGTTGCGACAGATGAGCTCGACTTTGGCGATAACGATACATTGTCGGCGCTTGTGCTTCAGCTTATAGAGGGAGACCTGCTCATTCTGCTTTCGGACATTGACGGCCTTTACACCGACGACCCTCACAGCAACCCTGACGCGGGATTTATAAGCTATGTGGACAGGCTCGACGATAAGCTTTTTGGCATGGCGAAAGGGCCAAGTACTATTTCTGGTACGGGAGGAATGGAGAGTAAACTGTCTGCGGCCGGTATCTGTTCGGACGCCGGGGCCGACATGATAATCGCAAACGGCAAAGATATATATATACTTGAGGATATCATGTCGGGAAGAAATGTAGGAACATACTTTAATCTTGACGGCAGGGGACCGCTCTGACGCAATAGTTTTGCAGGCCGGACCCACTGTTATATATGAATTTTAACCGGGAGTAAAAAGTAATGAATGAAAATGATATTAAAAGGATAAATGAGCTGTACCATAAGTCGAAAAAGGAAGGGCTCACTGAAGAGGAAAAAAAAGAGCAGGCATCGCTCAGAAAACAGTATGTAGAAAGCATAAAGAGTAATATACGCGCATCGCTTGACAATGTATCAATAGTGGAACCCGACGGCACCGTTACCGAATTGAAAGACATTAAGAATAAAAAAAATGGGAAATAGCTGTACGGGTGGTTTTATATGGATTATTGCAAAAAAAATATAAGAAAAAAAATGCTTGATATAAGAAATGCAATGACAGCGGGACAGGTGCGTGAAAAATCACTTGCGATAATAAATAATTTGTTTGAGTCAGGCATTTTAAATAATGCAGGGCTTGTTCTTTTATTTGCTCCGGTGAGAAATGAACCCGATATGTTCCTTGCACATGATATGATAAAAGGGGAGTATTCCCATGTATCGGCGGCGTATCCGAAAGTATTTATTAATGAAAATGCCGAAAAAAGCATGGATTTTTTTATTGTTGAAGATTATAAAAGTGAGCTTGAGCCCGGTTATATGAATATAATGGAACCAAATGCGGACAGTGCGGCCGGAAATGTAAAAAAGGTTGATTTATCATTGTTTTTATCAAATGGTAAAAGGGCGCTGATAATAGTTCCCGGACTTGCGTTTGACATATATGGAAACAGGACGGGCTACGGCGGCGGATTTTATGACAGATACTTACAGCCTTACGGGGAGAATGAAAATATTATTAAGGCTGCGGTTTGTTACGACTTCCAGTTGAGTAAAGATGCCATAAGCAGCAGCGCGCATGATGTTAAAATGGATTATATATTTACCGACAGGGACGCATTATTAATAAAATGATTCAAAGATTTCGCTTTTATAGATGCATAGACCTGTTATACTATAAGATTGTTATAAAAGAGGAGGATATTATATGGAGCTTGAATTGATTGGGAAAAGGGCTAAGGAGGCGTCGTATATTTTAGGATGCCTCGGCGTTTCAAAAAAGAATGAAGGCCTCGCTAAGGTCTGCGGGGAGCTTTTAAAAAAAGATAATATTGACTCTATGCTAGAGGCCAATAACAGGGATATTGATAATGCGGTTAAGAATAATATGAAGGAATCTTTAATTGACAGGCTGCGCCTTACAAGAGAGCGAATCGAGGGTATGGCCGAGGGAATAATGCAGATTGTCTCGCTTGACGACCCTGTCGGAAAGATAGAGGAAATGAAAATACGGCCTAACGGTCTTCAGGTTGGCAGGAGGGTTGTGCCTCTCGGCGTAATAGGAATAATATATGAGTCAAGGCCTAATGTGACTGCGGATGCGTTCGGGCTCTGTTTCAAGACCGGCAATGCAGTAATACTCAGGGGAGGGAGCGACGCGGTTAACTCAAACATTGAGATTGTACGTATTATAAGAGGCGCTCTCGCACAATGCGGACTGCCTGAGGACTCCATACAATTGCTGGAGGATACGAGCAGGGAGACGGCGGCGAGGTTTATGAAATTAAACGATTACATAGATGTACTCATACCAAGGGGAGGCGCCGGGCTTATTAAGTCCGTCATCTTAAACGCGACCATACCTGTTATAGAGACAGGCACGGGAAACTGCCATATATATGTTGACGAGAGTGCTGACAGGGATATGGCTGTCAATATAATTGAAAATGCCAAGACGCAGAGGCTCGGCGTGTGCAACGCCTGCGAGTCTCTTGTAATACACAGCGCGGCGCTCGAAAGAATTCTGCCTGCCGTAGTTGAGAGACTGAAGTCTAAGGGAGTCGAGGTTAGAAGCGACGAGCGGGCAATGACAGTATGTCCGGACACTGTTCCTGCGAGCAGCGAAGACTGGGGTACGGAATATCTTGACGCTATTATTTCAGTAAAAACTGTTGACAGTATAGACGAGGCGATAGAGCATATCAACCGCTACAATACCGGACATTCGGAAAGTATAATAACGAATGACTACAATAATTCGCAGCGTTTTCTGTCAGCCGTGGACGCGGCGGCGGTATATGTAAACGCATCGACAAGATTTACCGACGGTTTTGAATTTGGCTTTGGAGCGGAGATAGGGATAAGCACACAGAAGCTCCATGCGAGGGGGCCTATGGGGCTTGACGCGCTGACTACGACCAAGTATGTCATATATGGCGGCGGACAGGTAAGGTAAATTAAACGGCTTACATTTAATCATGAATATAATGTTTTTGCGCTAAATATATATTACCATTGGAGGGTGATATATGTATAGCTATGAAAAATTTATCGAGGATGCCGTAAGGATTAAGAAAGAGTATTGCGACGTTATAAAATGTGAGACGATTGGGTACTCCGTGTGCGGCAGGAAGATTATTCTTTTAAAGCTCGGATGCGGGCAGACGTCATTTTTCATAAGCGCGGGGGTGCATGGCAGGGAGAGCGTCAACACGCCTGCGCTTATGAGAATGATTGAAAAATATGCGTATTCTTTTGGGGATGATTCAATTCTCAACGACTATTCATTTTATGTTGTTCCGCTTCTCAATCCCGACGGGTATGTTATGGCTTTGACCGACAGTAAATTTAGCGGCTACAAGCTTAACGCTGAAAGAGTAGATATCAATAGAAATTTTCCGTCGGTTCACTATAAAAGCGGCGGTACCGGGGGTGAATATGCGGGCAGCGAGCCGGAGACAAGGGCGCTTATGTCTGCGCTTGGCAGCCACCCGTCACAGATATATATAGATATCCATTCAAGGGGTGAAGTAATATATTATTACAGGGCGGCAATGTCTGAACAGTACAATGAAAGGCAGCTTGTAATAGCTGAAAGGCTCTCAAAAGTCACAGGCTATGAACTTGTCCCGCCTGAAGATGAGATTGCGGAGGAAGACAGCGGAGGAAATACGGTCCATTATGTGTCTGAGACATACGGTATTCCTGCATTAACAATAGAGACGCTGCCTGATAATGTTGACTTTCCCATAGACTCATTATATTCGTATGATGTCATAAGGCATCTTGAGCTGCTGTTTGAGACGCTCACGAATATATAGACTTTATAAGACCCACCCTAGCGGCGTCTGCACTATGTTTATTTCAGCGCAAAAACATACCGCGATGTTTCGTGCCGCCAGATACATATACAAGTATGGAGCATACAAGAATGGATGTGTCTGCACCCTGTTATATATTTGACAAAAATCTATTTACTATTTATAATAATACGATATGTATGAATTAGTTTTTTGCGAGGAGGAAAAGTCATGCAGCAGTATGGGCTTAATGAATTAAGAGAAATGTTTTTGGACTTTTTTGAAAAGAAAGGTCATCTGAGAATGAACAGTTTTTCGCTCATTCCCAATAATGATAAGAGTCTTTTGCTTATCAATTCAGGTATGGCTCCTTTAAAGCCTTACTTTACCGGACAGGAGATTCCGCCGAAAAAAAGGGTGACTACCTGCCAGAAGTGTATACGTACAGGTGATATTGAGAATGTCGGAAAAACGGCTAGACACGGAACATTTTTTGAGATGCTCGGCAATTTCTCGTTTGGCGATTATTTTAAAAACGAGGCTATAGAATGGTCGTGGGAGTTTCTTACTGAGGTTGTGGGGCTGCCGGCTGACAGGCTGTACCCGTCCGTTTATCTGGAGGATGACGAGGCGTTTGATATATGGAATAAAAAAATAGGAATCGCAAAAGACAGGATATTTAAGTTTGGAAAAGAGGACAACTTCTGGGAGCACGGCTCAGGCCCATGCGGCCCGTCCTCGGAGATATATTATGACCGCGGGGAAAAGTACGGCTGCGGAAAGCCGGGATGTACGGTCGGATGTGAGTGCGACAGGTACATCGAGGTATGGAATAACGTATTTTCACAGTTTGACAATGATGGAAACGGCAATTACACTGAGCTTGTCCAGAAAAATATAGATACGGGAATGGGGCTCGAACGTCTTGCGACGGTAGTACAGGACGTTGAGTCGATATTTGACGTTGACACGATAAAGGCAATCCGCGACAAGGTATGCGATATGGCCGGGGTCAAATACATGGAAAATCCAAAGACTGATGTTTCAATAAGGCTAATAACAGACCATATACGCTCGGTTACATTTATGATATCGGACGGAATTATGCCGTCAAACGAGGGAAGAGGATATGTGCTTAGAAGGCTTTTGAGGCGCGCGGCAAGACACGGCAGGCTGCTTTCGATTAAAGATAATTTCTTAACGCAGATATGCGAGGTTGTGATACGTGAATCTGAGAGCGCATATCAAGAGCTGCCTGAGAAAAAGGATTATATCTTCAAAGTTATAAAAACTGAGGAAGACAATTTTAATAAAACAATCGACCAGGGACTCAGCATACTTTCCGATATGACGGTCGAACTTGAAAAGTCGGGCACGAAAATTCTTTCAGGGGATAATGCGTTCAGGTTGTATGACACATACGGCTTTCCTCTTGACCTTACAAAAGAAATCCTTCTTGAGAAAGGCTTATGTGTAGATGAGGATGGCTTCAAATCTGCGATGGAGGTTCAGAGGGAGACTGCCAGAAATGCGCGTGAGGAGAGCAATTTTATGGGGGCGGATGTGACAGTATACCAGTCGGTTGACGCGGGCATTTCATCAGAGTTTGTAGGTTATGACAATTATTCGTTTGACTCAGTGGTAACGGTTCTTACGACTAATACAGAGATAACGGATTCGCTTTCCGAGGGAATGTACGGAACGGTTATAACCCGGGAATCACCGTTCTACGCAACTATGGGAGGACAGTGCGCCGACATCGGTCTTATTGAGACGGATACGGCGGTGTTCAGGGTTGAAGATACTATTAAAATTAACGGTGACAAAATTGGGCACTATGGAAAGGTTGTACAGGGAAAACTCTCTACAGGAGATAAAGTAAGGCTTAGCATTGACAAGGCCAATCGTATTCTTACCGCAAAGAATCACAGCGCAACGCACCTTTTGCAGAAGGCCCTTAAGATAGTGCTGGGAAATCATGTACAGCAGGCGGGCTCAATGGTTGACTCTACAAAGCTTAGATTTGATTTTACACATTTCTCTCCGTTAACGCCCGAGCAGATAACTCTTATAGAGAATATTGTAAACGAAATGATATCAAAGAATCTTTCGGTTGATATAAAAGAGATGGGTATAGATGAGGCCAGAAAGACAGGCGCGACCGCACTGTTTGGCGAGAAATACGGCGACACCGTAAGGGTTGTCAGCATGGGTGACTTCAGCATTGAGTTGTGCGGAGGAACACATGTGTCCGAGACGGGCAGTATACGTGCGTTTAAGATAATATCGGAGAGCGGAATAGCTTCGGGAGTAAGAAGAATAGAGGCGCTTACCGATAAGGCAGTATTTGATTACTACAGCGAGATTGAAGACAAACTTAACAGCGTGGCTGCTGTGTTAAAATCGGATTTCTCAAACGCAGTCAAAAAGGCGGAGGCTTTATATGAGGAGATTCGCAGCCTGCGCTCTGAAAATGAGTCCCTCAAAATGAAGCTTATTAACAGCTCGCTTGACAATACTATGGAAAATGCACAGGATATAAACGGAGTGTCATTTATACCGGTGAAACTTGAGGGAGCCGATATGAACTCGATAAGGAATACGGCAGACTCAATAAAGGAAAAGTCAGGTGACTGCGTAATTGTTATCGCCTCAGTTTCTGATGGGAAAGTCAACCTGCTTACAATGGCGTCGGACGGGGCTGTGAAGAAAGGCGCGCATGCCGGAAACCTGATTAAGTCCATTGCTTCTATCGTAGGCGGAGGCGGAGGCGGACGCCCGAATATGGCTCAGGCCGGAGGAAAGGACCCGTCAGGCGTTGACCGGGCGCTTGAGGAGGCGGCAAAGGCGCTGGCTGGGCAGCTCTCATAATATATGAAAAGTTTCGGCAAGCAAATAATTAAATAAATAATAAAAAACTAATTTCAACTAATTTAAGAAAAATTTTCCTTGACGTATATATTTTATATGTTATAATTTTAATTGTGCAAAATAAACCCAAACAGTTGTATTTAGCACAATCTACAACTGGAGGGAGGTTAGGTGTGAGACTATGTCAAATGTAATAGTAAAAGAAAACGAGACATTAGATAGCGCTTTACGTCGTTTCAAGAGAAATTGTGCAAAGGCCGGAATCCAGCAGGAGATTCGTAAGAGAGAGCACTACGAAAAGCCAAGCGTTAGACGTAAGAAGAAATCTGAAGCAGCTCGTAAACGTAAGTATAAATAATTTTATTGTGCTGTTTAGACCTGATACTTTATGTATCGGGTCTTTTTTCAATTTATAAGATTTTATAGGCGGTATTCTTTTTCATTGTGTGCGCACATATACTTAAATGATATTATTTTTGAAGGTATGTGAAATGGCTAATAAAATGTCGGGATATGTGACAAACAAGCTTGGTATTTCACCGGATATAATTGATGGCGGAAGCATAATAAAGATATATGGCAGGGAATATGTTGTCATTGAAAATTATAAAAGCATAATTGAGTACACAAAGGATATGATAAGGCTTCAGGGAAAGAGAGGCCGTATATCTGTAAAAGGCAGTAATCTGTGCATAGCATTTTACACGGAAACGGATATGCGCATTGACGGCAATATTACAGATGTAATTCTTAATGATTAATAATCGGGGGTTATGACTATTGCTGACCAGAATTATAAGATGGCTTAGGGGATATCTTCTTGTGGAAGTTTACAAAGGCTCTCCTGAAAGATTTTTCAACCTGTGCAGGCATAGGGGCGTATATGTCTGGAATATTGTCAAGACTGACAGCACGTATACGTTCTGTATTCTGTTAAAAGATTATCTCAATTTAAATGAGACTGCGCATAAGTGCAGGACGTATCCTAAAATAAGACATAGGACGGGATTGCCTTTCACGATTAAGGCGGTATTGTCAATGAAGACGCTTTTGCCGTGCTTTGTCCTATTTATGGCAACTCTAATATACCTGTCGGGATTTGTTTGGAATATTAACGTATCGGGACAGCACAGGTATACGAAAGAGGCGCTCACAGAATATCTTGAGACAATCGGCGTCAAAAAATATATGAGAAAAAATAAGCTTGACGCGGATATGGTTGAAAAAACAATAAGAAATCAATACAAAGATATTGGATGGGTTTCCGTATCGCTTGTAGGTACTAATATATATGTAAAAATACTTGAATCAGATATGCCGGACGTACAGTCTGAGGAAAAAATAAACTCAAATATTATAGCGTCGGACGACGGAATTGTAGAATCAATTATTACAAGGACGGGAACGCCTAAGGTAAAGCCTGGGGACACCGTGGAAAAAGGACAGGTGCTGGTGAGCGGTATAGTGGAGCTGCATGACGATGGAGGCGAGGTGTATCATAAGATGCCTGTCATGGCCGATGCGGACATAGTACTTCAGGTTAGGCAGAATTATGGAGATACATTTCCCCTAATACATGAGGAGAAGCAGTACACGGGAAGAACTCAGACGGATTACACAATATGTTGTAATAACAACTTGTTTTTTGTTGAAAATATACTAAATAAATTGGAAACTTTTGAAAAGTATGATATAATAACCGAAGATATATGCGGGGGATTGCTCCATAAAAAAACAATTTATGAGTATGAGATTACAGGTAAGACATATACTAATGAAAAGGCGGCCGAAATAGCTGCCTATAACCTGAAAAAATATATAGCGTCGCTGGCAGAAAATGATATTATAATTATAGACAGAAAAGTAACGGCCGGTGTTGAAAACGGGAAATGTACATCAAGCGGATGGCTTGATATGCTTGTGCCTCAGAAAGAAAGAAGCTTAATAACAGAGAGAGACTGGAGTGTGGACAAAAGTAATGAGCACGATGGAGATGATAGTTGAGATACCCACTCATCATGAGAGCGATATATTTGGGGAATATGACTCAAACATTAAAATGATTGAGAAAGCTTTTGGAATAACAATTATAGCGAGAAACGGCGAGTGTAAGATGCTTGGGAGCAGAAAAGGGGTTGAGAAAGCTTCAAGGGTGATGAAGCAGCTTACCGACATTGCGGTAAGGGGAAGTGCCATTACAGACCAGACGGTTGGATATGCCATTTCACTTGAGATGGATAATGACGACACCGTAATAGCCGAGCTCGATTCAAAGGTTATCTGTACGACGATATCGGGAACGCCAATCAAACCTAAAACACTTGGTCAGGAAAAGTATATTGCCGAGATGAAAGATAAAATGATTGTATTTGGTATAGGTCCGGCGGGAACGGGCAAGACTTATCTTGCAATGGCAATGGCAATTAAAGCATTTAAAAAGAATGAGGTTAATAAAATTATACTGACGCGTCCGGCTATTGAGGCGGGGGAAAAGCTCGGTTTCCTGCCGGGAGATCTCCAGAGCAAGGTCGACCCGTACCTTCGGCCTCTTTATGATGCTCTTTATCAGATAATGGGGGCCGAGAGCTTTATGCGCAACATGGAGAAGGGCGCTATTGAGGTCGCCCCGCTTGCATATATGAGGGGAAGGACCCTCGACAATGCATATATTATTCTCGACGAGGCGCAGAATACAACTCCAGCGCAGATGAAGATGTTTCTCACGCGAATCGGGTACGGCTCAAAGGTTGTTATAACAGGAGACCTCACACAGAAAGACCTACCTGTCAATACTGTTTCGGGACTTGAGCAGAGTGTGAAAATATTAAAAAAAGTTGAAGGTATTGGATTCAGCTATCTTACGTCAAAGGATGTCGTAAGGCATCCGCTTGTGCAGAGAATTGTAAAAGCTTATGACGAATATGAGAAAAAGGCTCAGACAAAGAACCGCAGGGGTCGTAATTGAACGGCGGATAAAAGAAATTCAATATAAAAATGTTACAAGCAGTGTATAAAGTTATTTTGTAATATTCTAATTTGTGTTCTGATTATTATATAATATAGATTTTAAGAAAAGGGCTGATAGAAACGATTTACTATGATAATGAATGTGAAAAAGAATTTGGCAAAGATATAAATGCGGCGGAGCTTGCGCAGGAGCTTCTCAATGCTGCTGCTGAAATACTGGGATGCGATTACGAGTGCGAGTGTAATTTGCTTATCACTACAACTGAAGCTATACACAAAATGAATCTTGAAACCAGGGGTATGGACAGGCCTACGGATGTCCTGTCGTTTCCGGTTGTTGATTTTAAAACTCCATGCGATTACGAATGCATCGACGAAAATGATTTTACAATGTTCAATCCGGATACGGGTATGCTTATGCTCGGTGATATTGTCATATGCCGTGACAAGGTATTCAGACAGGCTGAGGAATATGGACATACTGTAAAAAGAGAGCTTGCATTTTTGATCGTACATAGTATACTGCATTTGTTTGGCTACGACCATATAGATGATAATCAGAGGCAAGATATGGAGGGTATGCAGAGAACTATTCTTAATAGGTTAAATATATCAAAAAATCCGCGGGGGATGAACTTATGAAAAAATTGAAACTATTACTTACACTGACATTAGTTATTGTCTTTATGGCAGGCTGTGGCGGTTCGGACGAAGACGAGACTCCTACGTCAACACCGCAGCCGACAGCCGAGCCTACTCCTGTGCCGACAGCCGAGCCTACCCCTGTGCCGGAGCCGACGGTTGACCCGCACGAGGGACAGGCTTTGAGCAAGCTTACCGGAGAGTACATTCCGGAAAAAAAGGCAAACAGAAGGCCGTACGCCATGATGATAAATAATGTAGAATATGCCGCGCGTTTCCAGAGCGGGGTGTCACAGGCGTCAATTCTTTATGAGGCGAAGGTTGAGGGTGGAATTACGCGTCTTATGGCATTATTTGAGGATGTAAGCAAGCTTAAAAAAATAGGCTCTGCGAGAAGTGCCAGACATTATTATGTAAGCGTTGCCGATGAATATGATGCTATATTTGTACATTTCGGACATACGAAATTTGCAACCGCAAAGATAGACAAGCTTGACGTTGACAATATAAGCGGACTTTCCGGCATTGGCGGAAAGGTATTTTACAGGGATAACAGCATATCTGCACCGCATAATGCATTTACTAGTGAAGAGGGACTTTCGGCGGGAAGAAAAGCCCTGAAATATAGAAAGAATTATAAAGACGGATATGAGGGACATTTTAAGTTCTATGAGACGGATACAGATCTTCAGAGCGATAAAAAAGCAAAGAAGGTGACATTAAAATTCTCCGGATATACATCACCGTACTTTATTTACAATGCGGATGATAAGCTGTATTACAGATATCAGTATGGCAGAGAGCACATGGATGTGGCAAGCAAAACACAGCTTGCGTTTAAGAATCTTATAGTACAGAGAGTTGACGACGAACCGATTGTTCCCGGACACATAAAAGATTACAGGACGATAAATTTTGAGAAAGCTACCGGTAAGGGATGGTATATTACGAACGGAAAAGCCATAAAGATTACATGGAAGAAAAATGAATCCGAGGGATTCATGAAATACTATTATGAAGATGGCACGGAGCTTGTAATTAATCCGGGTAAAACTTATGTAGCGCTATTCCCGGATGAAAATTCAAAACTTACAATATCTGAAAAAGCAAAGTAAACTTAAATGCCGTTTTAGCCGGCATAATATGAAGGAAATATTATATGTCTGCAAAGAAATCAAAAGGTGACAACTATATAAAGCAGGGAAGCATACTGGCAGGTGCGTCCCTGCTTGTACGCATAATAGGAATGCTGTATCGTTTCCCAATGTCAAATATAATCGGCGAGGAAGGAAACGGTATTTATTCCGTTGCGTTTGAAATATATGATGTAATGCTGATTATATCGTCATACAGTCTGCCGCTTGCAATTTCAAAACTTATTTCCGCGAAACGCGTGCGCAGAGAGCACAGAAATATACTGCGCATATTCAGATGTTCGATGGTATTTGCACTTTTTTCAGGCGGAATTGCGGCTCTTGTTCTTTTTTTTGGCGCAGGCTTCTTTGAAAAAAATATTGCGGGCGGCAAGTATACCGGGTTGTACCTACCGCTGCGGGTTCTTGCACCTACCGTATTTATTGTAGCAATTATGGGAGTTCTAAGGGGTGTGTATCAGGGAAAGGGCTCAATGATACCGACTGCAATATCACAGATTATAGAACAGGTTGTCAATGCCTTTGTGAGTATATATGCTGCTTACTCGCTCATACAGGCACATAGTCTGTCTGCCGAGATAGCCGGATGGGGCGCAGCTGGAGGAACTATGGGAACGCTCTTTGGAGCTGTTTCGGGTCTTGCTTTCCTTTTATTCATATATATATGTTATAAACCAGTTCTTTCGAAGATGGCCAGAAAGGATGCCACAGGAGAGAGGGATTCATACGGTTATATTTACAAAATGATATTATATACGTCGGTACCAATCATACTCAGTCAGACAGTATACCAGATAAGCGGTATAATAGACTATTCAATATTCGGCAGCTTTCAGTCGTCTAGAGGGTTAAGCGATGTTGCCGTAAAGACCGCAACAGGACTTTACAGCACAAAGTACCGTCTTTTAATCAGCGTGCCAATTGCAATTACAACGGCGATGTCGTCGTCAATACTGCCGAGTGTAGTTGCATCATATGAGATTGGGGATGAAATGGGTCTCAATTCAAAAATAAGCCTCGGATTGAAATTTAACCTTTTGATAGCGTTTCCATGCTTTGCGGGACTGTCCGTGCTTGCACAGCCGGTTTTAAAGATGCTATACCCTTCGCAGGATTATGTTACCGGAGGTTATTTGCTCACAATAGGTAGTATCGCAGTAGTATTTTATGCGATATCAAACATAACTGGTGCGGTACTTCAAGGTATAGATAAGATGCGGCTGCCTGTCATTCACTCCGCAATTGCTCTAGGCGTACATATTGTAGTGGTAGTGATACTGCTTTACGCAACCGATATGGGAATACTTGCCTTAGTTATTGGCAACATCGTATTTCCGGCGGTGACAGGACTGCTAAATATGTTGTCAATTTACAAGTATACAACGTACAGGCAGGAATACACACGCACGTTTGGCGTTCCGATAATAGCGGCCGCTGTTATGAGTGCGGCGTGTTTTGCTTCGTATTACGGATTAGGCAGTGTTTTGCCATACAATACAATATTAGTAATATTGTCGGTTGCAGTCTCGGTAGTAGTGTATTTTGTAGTTTATTTTTTGTTGGGAGGGGCTACAAAGGAGGAAATATACAACTTTCCGATGGGAGTGAGAATTGTAAGGCTTGCAGCAAAATTTCGCCTTATTTGAAAATAGTACGCAAAAACTTAATATGTAAGGGACTGTCGTAAAAACGGCTATTACACAATACGTGTTTAAAACATTCAGAAGTTTTAAACGTCAATTGCGCGATAACTGTTTTTATCGGCAGTCCCTATATTATTGGACAAAATATTTAAATATCATTGCATGTGAAATATTAGCATATCTTTGACAAGTGTTCATCAATTAATGCGTCGAGCATTGAAGTCGGGGCTTCAGGAAATTCTTTAGACAAAGAATTTTTTATTGTCTCGCAATATTTGAAATAATTAACTTCCTCTGGCGTGTCGTCGTCGTGTATGCTTGCGAGATATGCTTCCGTCACATTAAGTCTGAGCCATTCGAAAACTGATTTCTCAAGAGTTTCCTCGTCGCCCGCTTCGGACTCTATTGATTTAGAGTTCATGTACAGCGCTATTCCTCCGACGCAGAACGCGGCAAATACAAAAAGCATTACATATTGAGTAAATGTGACGGCCACAATATTAATTATGCCAATCATATTCAGGATTATAAAAATAATTCCCGCAATACCGCAAAAAATGCATGTGTAAGAGCTGAAACGGTATTCCTTTGCCCTCTCTGATTTTCTTACATAAGTTGTTGACGGAGATTCTTTTATTTCTTCAAATTCTCTTTTTGCGTTAATTTTTTCAATTTCTTCATTTTGTTTTTCTGTATATGGATTATCTTCATCATCGACGGCGTTATAATTGTCATCGGAGTTATCGTCGTTCAATGATTCAGATAATGCGTACTCTTCAGAATCCATCACACTGTCCGGCATTATGATATCGTCGGGAACTTCCACAGAGTCGATATCGGTTTTACCTATAATATCATCTTCAGAAAAATCACTCGATTCTTTAGCAGCGTTTGAGTCTCCGTTTTCAGCGGAGAGCTGTTTTTCGATTGCGCGTTCACTTTCGGTAAGTGCAAAGCCCGTAAACAGCTTTGACGCTTTCTTGTAATCCTCCTCGGCAACATACAGACTCCAAATAAATTCGTTTTCGTCCGGTTCAACCGAATATGAGTGTATACCTGAGTATGCAAGATATTTGATGAAGTCGTCAGTCTTTTCTTTATGTTCAGTTGTGAATACGAGACTTCTGCTGTCGGAGACGACTTCACTTAAATCGTCTACAAGCTCGACGTTACAGTCTGAACAGATTGTAATGCCTTCCCTGTATTCATTTTTACATTTTGGACACCACGGCATAGTATAAATACCTCCTTAAAGCCCTGTTATATTATATTTTATTCACATTTAAATAAATGGAACGCTTTTTTTCCTCTTTTTATTAAAAGAGTTCCGTCTTCGCTCAAATCGTCTGTTTTAAATATTTTGGCAAAATCGGTACATTTCTCATCATTGACTGTAACTCCGCCCTGCGTTACGTTGCGGCGTGCGTCTCCGCGGCTGCCTGCAAGCTTACCGTCGCACAACAGGGTAAGAATATCAATTCCCTCATCAAAACGGGCTTTAGGATAAGTTGTAGTAGGAATATCGCTTGTGCTCATTGAACCTCCAAATAATGACTTAGAGGCGTCAAGCGCTTTTTGGGCTTCATCTTCTCCGTGTACGATTTTGGTAACTTCGTATGCGAGTACTTCCTTTGCCTTGTTAATTTCTGCGTCTTTTAACGAACCGAGCTTTCTCACCTCGTCCATAGGAAGGAATGTTAGAAGTCCAAGACATTCCTCAACCTTTGAATCCTCAATATTTCTCCAGTACTGGAAAAATTCATATGGGCTTGTCTTTTCAGGGTCAAGCCAGACCGCTCCGTTCATAGTCTTACCCATCTTAATGCCCTCGCTTGTTGTGAGAAGCTTGAATGTTAGTCCGTATGCAGGTTTGTTTTCTTTTTTTCTTATAAGGTCCACGCCGCCTAGAATGTTTGACCACTGGTCGTTGCCGCCAAGCTCAAGATTACAGCCGTACATCCGGTTAAGTTTTAGAAAATCATATGACTGCATTAGCATGTAGTTGAACTCAAAGAATGTAAGGCCTTTCTCCATCCTTTGCTTGTAACATTCCGCGGTCAGCATCCTGTTTACTGAAAAATGTACGCCGATTTCGCGAAGGAATTCAACGTAGTTGATGTCAAGCAGCCAGTCAGCATTGTTTGCAATTATCGCCTTGTCGTCGTCAAATGTTATAAATCTTGAAAGCTGTTCTGCAAACCTCTTTGCGTTGTAATCAATTTTTTCCTTTGTCATGATGCTTCTCATATCAGATTTTCCTGACGGATCGCCAATCATTGTTGTTCCGCCGCCGAGCAGGGCAATAGGACGGTGTCCGGCCCGCTGCATATGCATCATAGCCATTATTGTCAGAAAATGTCCGGCTGTAAGACTGTCTGCCGTGGCGTCAAAGCCTATATAAAATGTTACGGACTCCTTTCCAAGCATTTCCCTGATTTCATCCTCGTGTGTTGCCTGCTCAATGAAGCCGCGTTCCATGAGTATGTCGTATACGTTTGTTGACATGTTCTTTTACCTCCTATATTTTTAAAACCTAAATCCTCAAAATGAATGCGGATTTAAGCAGAAATTATATTTAATGTATCATAAAAAAAGGTTTTGTTCAAGCATATGCAGACAATAATTTGCCATTAAGCAATTTATTAATCACAATTTAACTTAATTTTCACGCAGTAAAATTGATTGCCGGCGTGGCAACTTATTGACGGTGAAATTATAGCTATTTTTGATAATTGTCATCATAACCGTACTATTTAAATATTTTCCGCATATAAGTAAATATGGCATGTTTCATATACTAAAGCTTTGCGGCTGAATAATATATGTAAGTGCGAGTTTGGGTGATATAAAGTTTTATTTGTTCAATTTGTTCAATTAAGGGGGACTAATATTGAGTAATCTATATGGTGAGGATTTTAGAATCGGTGAAATAAAAAATACGAGCAGGTATGCGTCCGTAAGCTATAAAACGTCAAAGAAAGCCGACTGGGATAGCGTAGAAATGGATCAGGATACAGATAATATAGAAGAGTATGATAATTTGGGAATTAGTGGGAGTACGGATAATATAACAGACAAACTAAAATTAGAACATTGCATCCATTCTGACAAAATTATTACTTTTAATATGAAGATGCTTCTGTGCGCCCAGATTGTCCTGTGTATAATCTTTACGTTCATGGCGTTAGAGTTTTCCAAAAAACCTGAGAATTTTTACGATGCAAAGAAAATATACGGGGCTCTGCAGAACAGCAGCGGAGTACATAAATTTGAGGAGACGCTTATCACGGCGAAAAATGATTTATTAAAAGAAAAATGAAATACGGCTGTGATGATATAAATGCGCTTAATAGAGGAAATTATTGCTGATAATAGATTTTCAAGTTTGGATGTTACTTGGCATATACCCATATACCATTAAATAAATTGATTAAAAACTATGAACTAATAAATTATAAAGAATCACAATATGCAAAAAATCCCGCTATGCATTTGGATTTTTTGATATATAATAGAATTAGTAAAAAGCCGGTGATGGCAATCGAAGTTGACGGATACAAATATCACAAAGACCGGCAGGCTTAAAGAGATTTGATGAAGAATCATATATTGGAATAGTACGAAATATCATTACTGTGATTAAAAACAAATGGCAGCGGCGAAAAGGAAAGAATTACAGATATGCTGGAAATGCTTGTTGGATAGGAAAAACCAAGATGACACATCATACAGATAGTAGCAAAAACTGCCGCAACATGATATAATGTCCACGAAAGCAATGAGCAGTGCCGGTAAATATAAAAGACGGATTGGCTGTTTACAGCCTAATCCGCTTTTATATTTACCGATAGGGCGAATGCCCGTGAACGAGAAAGCCGTTGGCTTTCGAGATAGCACTGCGAAAGAGCAGTATAGGGCGAATGCCCGTGAACGAGAAAGCCGTTGGCTTTCGAGATAGCACTGCGAAAGAGCAGTATAGGGCGAATGCCCGTGAACGAGAAAGCCAGAGGCTTAGAGATAGCACTGCGAAAGAGCAGTATAGGGCGACCGCCCGTGAACGAGAAAGTGTAATAAAATTATAAATCGGAGGTTAATTTTGGCAAAGAAACTAGCGCTAAGCAAAGAGATACTTATGTCGGTTGAGAAGCCGGCCAGATATATAGGAGACGAACTTAACAGTGTCGTAAAAGACCTAAATGAGACGGATATAAGATTTTGTATGTGTTTTCCGGATGTATATGAGATTGGAATGTCGCATCTTGGAATACAGATACTGTACGATATGTTTAACCGTAGGTCCGATACGTGGTGTGAGAGGGTATATTCCCCGTGGCATGATTTGGATAAAATAATGCGCAGGGAAAATATACCTTTATTTGCGCTTGAATCACAGGATGCGGTAAAGGAATTTGATTTTTTAGGTATTACGCTTCAGTATGAGATGTGCTATACTAACGTGCTGCAGATACTTGATTTGTCGCAGATACCGCTTTCGGCGCATGATAGGACTGACAACGACCCGATAGTAATCGGCGGAGGCCCGTGTTCATATAACCCTGAACCCCTGCATGAGTTTTTTGATATATTTTATATAGGAGAAGGAGAAACCGTGTACGACGAGCTTCTTGACTTGTATAAAATCATGAAAAAATCAGGTTATGACAGAAAAGAATTTCTAAAAAAGGCGGCGTGTATCGAGGGATTATATGTTCCGTCGCTGTACGAAGCGGCGTATAATGAAGACGGAACTATTGCTTCGTTTGAGAAAAAGATAAAAGAGATTCCCGATAAGATAAAAAAACAGGCTGAGACTGACCTTGAAAAGTATTATCCGGACAAGCCTCTTGTACCATATATAAAAGCGACGCAGGACAGGGCCGTACTTGAGATTATGCGCGGATGCGTGAGGGGATGCCGTTTCTGCCAGGCCGGTATGATATACAGGCCGTTAAGAATCAGGGATGTCGAATATCTAAAGGCGCTTGCAAGGAAAATGATACAATCGACCGGTTATGAGGAAATATCGCTAAGCTCGCTAAGCTCAAGCGATTACAAACATCTTCAGGAACTTGTCTATTTCCTTATAGAAGAGTTTCAGGATAAAAGGGTAAATATATCGCTGCCTTCGCTAAGGATAGATGCATTTTCGCTGGACGTTATGGGCAAGGTGCAGGATGTGAGAAAGAGCAGTCTGACGTTTGCGCCGGAGGCAGGCTCGCAGAGGCTTAGAAATGTAATCAACAAGGGCTTAACCGAGGAGATTATTTTAAAGGGGGCGAAGGACGCCTTTGACGGAGGATGGAACCGGGTCAAGCTTTATTTTATGCTTGGGCTTCCGTCAGAGACGGAGGATGATATTGCGGCAATCGCAGAACTTGCAAATAAGATTGCCGCGGAATATTACAGTATTCCGAAAGATAAACGTAACGGTAAGGTAAATGTAGTGGTAAGCACATCTCTATTTGTGCCGAAGCCGTTTACGCCGTTCCAGTGGGAGGCCATGAACGAGGCGGATGATTTTACGTCTAAAAAAGGATATCTTATGAGCTGCATACGAAAACAGCTTAATCAGAAAAGTATAAAGTATAACAGCCACGATTCCGAGCTGTCAGTCCTTGAGGGCGTGTTTGCAAGAGGCGACAGAAAGTGTGCGCAGGTTCTTCTAAGCGCATATAGAAAGGGATGTATGTTTGACGCATGGTCTGAGTATTTTGATGCGGACAAATGGGACGAGGCATTTGAGGAGAACGGTGTCAACCCACTATTCTATACGCATAGAAAACGTGGCTTAGACGAAATTTTGCCGTGGGATTTTATTGATATAGGCGTTACTAAGCGTCATCTGATATCAGAATATGAGAAGTCCATGAGGGCGGAGACGACAGATAATTGTTTTGTTAACTGCTGCGGATGCGGGGCGTCTGTGTATCTGAAAGGAGGCTGCAAATTTTAATGAAAGTGAGAATCAGATTTACTAAGACGGGCTCGATGCAATATATAGGGCACCTTGATTTGATGAGATATTTTCAAAAGCTGTTTAGAAGATGCGGGTTTGACGTATCTTATTCTCAGGGATTTAATCCGCACCAGATCATGTCGTTTGCATCCCCGCTGGGTCTTGGCGTGACTACTGTGGCGGATTACCTGAACGTATCGCTTGAGTCATATAAGGTGACGTCGCTTGCAGGGGACGATTACATCGGCAGGACTCTGGACGTAAAAGAGTGGATTGAAAGAATAAATTTATTTTCCAACGAAATGGTAACTGTAACCGGTATATACAGACAGCCTGACAATGCGAAGCCGTCAATGTCGCTTCTTAGCGCGGCGTCATATGTAATATATGGAATGGAGCCGGAGCAGGCAGCGCTAGTGGAAGAATTTTTTAATAGCGAGAATGAGATAAAATATGAAAAACAGACAAAGAAATCTGTTAAAGAGTTAGATTTAAAGCAAGGTATATACGCCGTAGCAGCAGGATATGAAAAATACTGCGCCCTTGCAGAAAGTATTGCGGTACGTGACAATGATTATGAGAAAAAGATGGCGTATAGTGCGGACGCCCTTTATGTGCTCTGCAAATCAGGGAGCGACGTCAATATAAGACCTGACATGTTTCTTGAAAGTTATAGTATGAAGACGGGGTCTGATTGTGAGTATAACAGATATAAGTACGATATAGTCAGGACGGATATGTTCTATGGTGATGAAAAGCTTATATCTATGTCGATGTGATAGATTAATATAAAAAATTAGAGGAGTATCTATGGATTTAGTATTTTCACATTACGGCGGCAGGGTTGCCGCCTCTTATTTTGACAAAGAGAAAAACAACCGGCTAATAAACGTAAAAATATGCGGAGATGGAAACGGAGGCGCACAAGTCGGAGACATATATGTTGGCAGGGTAAAAAACGTAGTTAAAAATATTAAGGCCGCATTTGTGGAGATTGCTGACGGACAGATTTGTTTCATGCAGTTTTCCGACGAGACGTACCTAAAAAGTATTCATAATGAGACGGATATCGTTGTGCAGGTCGTAAGAGAGGCCGTTAAGACGAAGCAGGCCGTCGTCACGGCGAACATAAATTTTCAGGGCAGATATCTTATCAAAACACATAAGAGAGAGATTGCAGTCTCATCGAAAATAAAGGGAGCCGCAAGAAAAAAGGAACTGGCAGGATGGCTCGCGGAAATTGCGGATGGAAAGGACTGCGGCTATATTATAAGGACCAATGCAGGCAACGCCCCGAAAGCGGAAATTGAGAGAGAATATAAATATCTTGAAAGACTGTATATTGACATAATGCGAAAGGCTGAGTATTCGGCTACACATTCGCTGTTATTCAGAACTTCATTTGCCGAGAGCGAGATAAGGGACTGCTATGACGAGCGTATTGACAGGATAGTGACAGACGATGCGGATATATATGAAACAATAGGAGGATATATAGATTGCGTTTGTCCGCAGCTTAAGGAGAAGCTGTCATTCTACGAAGACGAGTCATTTCCGCTTAACGCAATGTACGGGCTCGTCCCAAAGATTGAAAAGGCGCTTGCAAAAAAGGTATGGCTTAATTCGGGGGCTTATCTTGTAATAGAGCCTACGGAGGCTTGTACGGTAATTGACGTCAATACCGGAAAAGCAGTAAAAAAGGGAAAAGATATGGAAAAGCATTTTTATAAAATAAACTGTGAGGCGGCAGAGGAGGCGATGTGCCAGATAAGGCTTAGAAACCTTTCAGGAATTATTATTATAGATTTTATAGACATGAAGTCTGAAAAGGACAATAAAGGGCTTATTGAACTTCTTGCGGAGCTGGCGTCGAACGACCCTGTAAAGACGACTGTCGTGGACATGACGGGGCTGGGCCTTGTTGAACTCACCCGCAAGAAAGTGCATAAGCCGTTGTATGAAATGCTTGGATAATATTAGTATAGTTAGCGCTTTATCTCTATAAGGCTTTCCCTGTACATTGCCGCAACCTTTTCGCTGTCTGCTTCAAACGGACAGCTTGCGAGTTTTCTTTTGTTCTGCGACATGTCGTTAACATAAGATTCATAGTCTTCTCTTGAAACCTCGACTGTTCCTATAAGGGTTCTTAAATCATTCTGGAGTCCGAATACGTCGGAATATCCGAGTAACATCAATACCTCGTGCCTGTTTACGGCATCGGAGTTAGCGATATATGAGGCTAAAAATGTTCCGACCGCCTTGCCGTGCGGTACTTTGCAGTCATATGTCAGAGAATAGCTCATTCCGTGGGGAAGGGACGTACCGGTGTGCGATATTGCCATGCCCGCAAATGATGATACGATGAGGAGCGTCTCGTAGTCCTCGTCGGTGCGCTCAGTTTTCAGCAGTATATTTTTAACCTGTTTCCACATTGACATACCTTTTTCACAAAACATCCTGCTAATAACAGTTGCGCGGCTGTTGATATAGCTCTCAATAAAATGTCCCAAAGCGTCGACGGCGGTATACTTTAATAAATTGTCTGAAGCGCTTTTCAGATACGCGGGATCTGCAAGAGCAAGAACAGGAAATATGCTGTGCGGTATACTTGACTTTGTTTTTTTATCGTGAAGAGTTAATATTGAATACGGTGTAATCTCGGAGCCCGTACCGCATGTCGTAGGAACTGCGATAACAGGAAGGGCTGCGTTATAATCTGACATAATATCAAATAAGAGCGTTCTGTCGCGTCCCGGATTTGCAAGCATCAGCGCAATACTTTTTGAAGCGTCAAGAGGTGAACCTCCGCCCATTCCGATGACGAAATCAGGTTCAAAATCGCGCACGCACGATACGGCGTCCATAATAAGCTCTACGGATGGATTCTCCTCAATTTGGTCGTACAATGTATACTCTGTTCCTATTGCGTCGAGTGCATTAATCATGTCGTTAAGCGAATTGTTCTGCTTAGTAGAATTTTTTCCTGTAACAATACAGGCTTTTTTTCCATAGCCGGCTATGTCTGCGGCATGGTTTGCAATGCATGAAGACTCACAGAAATACTTTGTTGGTATATTATAAAACATATTATGCATTTTTCCTTTCTCCTGTTTTTCTTTCATACTTGATATCCCACGTTTTAGTGTTATAATTGTTAAGTATATGCAAAGTATATATATCATATATTTTAATTGCTTTTTAAATAATATGATACAAGCGGCAAAAGGTCAAGCCCTTTAATTTACGCTTATTCAACTTAATTATATTTATATTTTGAAAAGGATGTATTATATTATGGAGGATAGGATTGTTTTTGGAAAATTAACAGGAAGCGCGCTCAAAATAATTGCGCTCCTTACAATGCTCACAGACCATATTGCGGCGTTTTTGATTGATATTAACAGATATCCTGCAGTTTATTACACAATGCGCTATATTGGAAGAATTTCTTTTCCGATATTTTGCTTCTTGATAGTGGAGGGATATTTTCACACGAAAGATATAAAAAAATATATGTTCAGACTTGCTGTTTTCGGGATTATGTCGGAGGTACCTTTTGACCTTGCTGTTGGAAGCTTTGACGGAGATTATATGGGGCATCAGAACGTATTTTTTACACTGCTTTTGGGTCTTATGGTTGTGTGGCTTATAGACAATAATAAGAATAATATGATTATGCATTGCCTTGCAATCTGGATTGGCTGTGTCGCAGCGATGCTGTTGAAGACAGATTACAGCTGTTTTGGAGTTATACAGATAATAATGTTTTATTATTTCAGAAATGTGAGGCTTTACAGAATAGCGGGAATTATACTAATAAATATGTTTATGGGTCAGCCTGCGGGCGCGGCGTCGCTTTTTTTTACCGAGAATTACAATGGCAGGAGGGGGATTAATTTAAAATATTTAATGTATGCGTTTTATCCCGCCCACCTGCTTATAATTGGAATTGCAGCCGAGATTATGCGCCGCTAGGGTAAAAAAGGAGATATAAATCATGTCAAATAGAATTTCAATATCAAAATACATATATAGCTCGCCTAAAGTTAACGGTGATTTCGACGGATATAAAATAGCTGTCCTCTCCGACCTTCATGCTAATGAGGTCGGGACGGGCAACAGCTTGATTTTACAAAAGATACGAGAGATAAATCCGGATTCAGTAATGACTGCCGGGGATATGGTAAGCGATAATGCAATAAATATGCATATTACATATGATTTGCTCAAATCTCTGTCAAAATCGTATGAGATATACTATGGCTGCGGAAACCATGAGCTAAAGCTTGCGCTCAATCCCGTGACGAGGGAGGAATACCGGCAGTACAGGAGGGCATTGCGTAAAATAGGCGTTCATTATCTCAATAACAAATCATGCCATATATCCAGGGGTGAAAGTAAAATTTCTGTTACAGGCATTAATATAAAAAGAAAATATTACAAAAAATTTGGAAAAAGGAATATGCCCGACAGTTATTTGCAAAGGCTTGTAAGCTCTGACGGGGTATGTGGCGCAGACGGCGGCGGGCTTTCAATATTGATAGCTCACAATCCTGTTTATTTTGAGCAGTATGCCGGATGGGGAGCTGATATTGTGCTCTCGGGACATGTGCATGGCGGAATTATGGTCCTTCCGTTTATCGGAGGGGTGATATCGCCGGCGCTGGAGCTTTTTCCTAAGTATGATTTCGGTGAGTTCAGAATGAAAAGAAAAGCTGACGGACATGTGTCAAAAATGTATCTCAGCAGGGGGCTTGGCGCACACACAATTCCAATAAGGATTAACAATAAGCCCGAGATTATGGTGGTTGAATTAAAAAGCGTTAAATAATAATGCGCTGTAAGGCGCGGCGGTTTATTGCAAAAGTTAAAAAATGCCGACGCAAAGTCGTCGTCACAAAAGCCCGCTTGCAAAAAATATGCCGAGGCTATATAATGTTAATCCGTGAGTAAAAAGTAAATGCTTGTACATAGACTGTGAGGAAGTAACCTATGGGAATACCCGTTAAACTTGAGGTTTTTGAGGGTCCGCTGGACCTGTTGCTTCATTTAATTGAAAAAAATAAAATAGATATATACGATATTCCGATAGTTACTATTACCGACCAGTACTTAGAGTACATTGAGTCTATACACTCTGAGGATATCGATACGCTTAGTGAGTTTTTGGTAATGGCCGCGACGCTCATAAAAATAAAATCAAAAATGCTTCTTCCGCCTGATGAGTCGGAAAGTGAGGAAAATGAGGCCGAGGACCCGCGTCAGGAACTTGTAGAAAGACTTATAGAGTATAAAATGTATAAATACGCCTCATTTGAGCTAAAGGACAGGCATATGGAAGCATCGCGCATACTTTTTAAGGAACAGAAACTGCCCGACGAGGTTGCCGATTGGGAGGAAGATGTAGATACGGGGGAGCTGCTCGACGGAATTACAATGAAGAAGCTTCAGGATATATTTGAGATGGTAATCAAGAGACGGGAGGATAAGGTTGACCCTATAAGAAGTAAATTTGGCAAAATTGAGAAAGAGGAAGTAAGCCTTGAAGACAGGATTGTCTCTATAAGAGATTTTGCCGCCTCGCAGGGAAAATTCAGTTTTGCCAGTCTCCTTGAATCTCAGAATTCAAAGACATATATCATAGTATCATTTCTTGCAGTGTTGGAATTGATGAAGACAGGCGTTTTGCGCATAGAGCAGGAACAGCCGTTTGACGATATAATTATATCATATAAAGAATAATAAATTAAAATTGATAGATTTGTAACCGGAGGAAACATAATGTCTAACGATGTAAAAAAAGCTTTCTCTGACGAAGAATCCAAGCTGATTGAGGAGATGCTTGAGAATAAAGAGGCGGAGATTGATTCAATAGAATATACTGATGCATCTGCTGATGATGAAACGGCAGAAAGCGTTGGTGAAATTGACAATGGTGAAAACTGCGCCGGCTTTACGGAAGAAAAGGATGAAAGAAGCAGGGAAGAACTTTATGCCGCGGCGGAGGCGGTACTTTTTTCTATGGGGGATGCGGTTGAACTTCCGCATCTCGCACAGGCGCTGTCGCTGTCAGGGGAAGATATGAAAGAAGTGCTCGACGAGCTTGCAGCAGCCTACAATAATGAAGCCAGAGGCATACAGCTTATAGAGCTTGAGGGCGCATACCAATTATGCACAAAGAAAGAGTTCTACGACTATCTTGTAAAGATTGCGCATGTTCCGAAGCCGAAAGAGCTTACCGACGTAATGTTAGAGACTCTGTCCATAATTGCGTACAAGCAGCCTGTAACAAAGCTTGAGATAGAGAAAATACGAGGCGTCAAATCCGACCATACGGTAAATAAACTTGTAGAATACAACCTTGTGTGCGAGGCGGGCAGGAAAGACGCGCCCGGACGGCCGATTTTGTTTGCAACAACCGCGGAATTTCTTAGAAGTTTTGGAATAGAGTCTACGGAGGAACTCCCGGAGCTTGACACTGACATAGTTGAGGAAATAAAACAAGAGGCGGAGACGGAAATTGACGACAGTATGCAGATGAAGCTTGATATATAATAACGGCGTTTAAATTTATTTTAGCTCCACTCTGAATCCAATTAACTGTACGTTCTTATATACAAAAATATCTCCATTATGGTTTTTGGCAATTGCTTTGGCAATGGATAGTCCTACACCAAAGCTTCCATCGTAAGTCCGTGACTTATCCGCACGATAAAACCGGTCAAACAGTTTCTCAAGCTCCAGGTTGTCCACACCGCTATATGTATTCTCAACTTTAATTATCAGATGGCGCTTTCTGTAGGCAGTAACCTTTATTTCGCCGACGTCGTCACAATATTTCACGGCGTTATCCAATAGAATGGCAATAAGGCGGCGGCAAAGCCCCTCATCGCCATAATACTCAATTGACGGTTCCACTTTAGCTGTCAGTTCCTTATTCAGTTCGGATGCCAGCGCCTGAAATTCGGAAACCGTGTCCAACGCCGCGTTGCTAAAGTCGAATCGGCACATGCACAGATTTGCGTGGTCCTCATCCATTCTGGATAAGGTGACCATTTGATTGATTAGCGTTCTCATTCTCTCGCCTTCGCATCGCATATCGTCAAGCCATTCATTCTTACCGATTTCCGATTCCACAATTTCCAAATCTGACAATATAAGAGTGAGGGGCGTTTTTAATTCATGGTTTGCATCTGTGATAAACTGCTTCTGCTTTTCATAGCTTTCCGCAATGGGATGAACGGCTCTCTTTGAGATAATAATAATCAAAACCAGTACGGCAATGCCGCTTCCCATTAAAACAAGAAATGCGGTAAGCAAAAAACGGTTTGACATCATCCGGTTCATTTCACCATTTACAAAAACGATTGTCGTCCCATCCCCTGACCGGAAAATGCGGAATCGGTAATTATATACCCATCCCCTTTCACGCATTTTTTTCTGCGCATTTTCTACATATGACTGTGCCTGTGCCTCGGTAATAGAAAAAACGGAGTCTACATTTACATTTATGATACTGTTATCACTTCCAAGCCAAACCGTAAAAAAACGTGTGCTGAATGGGGTTTCCTTTGTAATAATGTCCTTATGCGGCGCGTCTCCCGACGGAAATGGACGTCCTGTTTTATCGCGTTTGGGAAAAACACCGTCATTCGACACAATCGCATCCACCAGCGTATCCATTGTGTGGTTTAGCTGCATATAATTCATAACACACATAATTACAAAAATAACGATAAGCACTGATAATACTGAAATTGTAGAGATTAAAATAAATTTCCTGCGTAAACTGTAAATCATGTTATTTCCTCCAGTACATACCCTGCATTCCGAACAAATCGAATCTCAAAAGGTGCGTGAAGAGCCAAGATTTTTTTTCTAAGATTAGAAATGTGCACCCACACTACACTGGTGTCCACTTTGCTGTCCCATCCCCAGATATGCGATATAAATTGGTCTGTTGGGATAATCATATGCGGTTTTTGAATCATCATCTCCATAATTTGAAATTCTTTGCCGCTTAATGCCAAAGTATTTTCCATGTAACTTAAGATGTATGTGGAACGGTTTAAAATAATTTTTCCAAGGGACAGCAAGTCAGGGCAATAGTTGTCTTTCCGTCTAAGCATTGCCCTTGTTCTCGCAAGGAGCTCTGATGTTGCAAAGGGTTTTGGCAGATAGTCATCTGCTCCGGCGTCGAGACCTTCGACTCTCTGCTCTACTTCGGTCCGTGCAGTCAAAAAAAGAGCAGGGGTTGTAATATTTTTCTTGCGCAGCCTCCTCAATACCTGTATCCCATCAAAGCCGGGCATCATAATATCTAATATCAGTCCGTCGTATTCTTCGGTCTCAGCGTAGGCTAGGGCGTCCTCTCCGTTTGATACGCCGTCTACAATAAATTTATTGCTCTCGAAAACATGAATCAGTGTTTTTAAAAGCCTTGGTTCATCTTCAGCTATCAGAAGTCTCATTTTGTCTACTCCTCCTTTATATAACATTTTATCATATCTTCCTAAAGACAGACTAAATTATTTAAAGTTTTATATTGATGTAATTCGGTGAAACCGGTATTTGTTGAACAAACAAAATTATAGTTCATGTTTTTGTCACAGATTTCTTTAGTCTGTCTTTAGCGATATATCTTAAAATGCATCTTAAATAGTTTGAAAGGAGTAGTGTCAGATGACAAAAAAAGGGATGTACCGGCATGAGCTGAAATATCAAATCTGTCCGATTGATTATTATGCCATTCGTCAAAGGCTGCGACAGGTTATGAAATCAGATGAACATGTCGGAGCGAACGGGCGGTATGTGATACGGAGTATTTACTTTGACAATATGGATGACAAAGCGCTGCGTGAAAAAATTAATGGCGTGCAAAAGAGAGAAAAATTCCGTATACGTTATTATAATGATGATTTTTGTTTTATTAAGCTGGAGAAAAAGATGAAATTTAACAGTTTATGCATGAAAGTTGACGCAAGAATTACGGAAGGAGAGTGCAGGGCAGTTTTAACCGGGGATAATGGGTGGATGTTAAATCATTCTTCAGGTCTTGTTCAGGAGCTGTATTGTAAGATGAACAGTCAGCAGCTGCGCCCCAAAGTTATGGTTTCTTATGTCAGGGAACCGTATATATATGCGGCCGGTAATGTTCGTGTAACTTTTGATTCTAAAATCCGAAGTACTCTTTTTCACAGGGGATTTTTAGAAGAAACAGTGGCGGACATTGCCGTGACTGACAAACCGGATGATATTATATTGGAAGTGAAGTATGATGCTTTTCTCCCGGAGGTAATACAATTACTTTTGCAGACGGAGTGTATCAGGCATCAGTCTTATTCAAAATACGGCGTCTGCCGTAGATTTGGTTGAACGAAAAAAAAGGAGGCATAAAAATATGAGCTTTAACGATATTTTCAAATCCAGTTTTCTGGAGAGCGTATCAGAATTTTCGGTAATTGACACTTTTTTAGGGTTAGCGGTTGCTTTAATAATCAGTATGTTTATTTTTGTTATATATAAAAAGACGTTGGCAGGCGTTATGTATTCTGAAAGTTTTGCACTGACCCTTGTAGGGCTTTCACTTGTGACAACGCTTGTTATTATGGCGGTTACATCCAATGTTGTACTTTCACTTGGTATGGTGGGAGCCCTGTCCATTGTCCGTTTTCGAGCTGCAATCAAAGAGCCGATAGAAATAGTTTTTTTGTTTTGGGCGCTGGCCACCGGCATTGTAATTGGAGCAGGTATGATTCCCCTGGCTATTATTGGCTCGGCAATAATTGGCGTAATTTTGCTGTTGTTTGCCAACCGCAAGAGACATAATAACCCATATATACTTGTCTTAAATTTACAGGATGAAAAGGCGGAGGAGGCCGCTCTAAATATTATGAAACAAGGCGTTGAACAGTATGCGGTAAAATCCAAAACTGTAAATGCCGCAGGTATCGAACTTACGGCGGAGCTTCGCACAAAAGATGCCGCTACGGCATTTATTAATCGAATTCACGATGTACCGGGAGTAGATAACGTAACTCTGGTGAGCTACAACGGTGAATATATGTCTTAACGGAGGAAAGATGCATGATTGCACAGAAAAATATAACCAAAATCGCAGCTGTAATCATGGCCGTCGCTGTATGCCTATGTTTGGCTGCAATGGTTTTTGAAGAAACCGTTAAAGATGCTCTTGGCGGTCCGGGCATCACGATGGAATATGAATCCAGACTCTTTGATACAAAGGAAATCATAAGCATCAATATTGTGATGGACGAAGCCGACTGGGAGGAGATGCTTGCAAATGCTGTGTCGGAAACATACTATCAGTGTGACGTAGAAATTAACGGGCAGATGTTTAGCCGCGTTGGCATACGTCCTAAGGGTAATACCAGCCTTACATCTATCGCCAATGACCCGGATACTGATCGATATAGTTTTAAGATGGAGTTTGACCAGTATGTGGACGGCCAGACATGTTATGGGTTAGATAAATTGGTCTTGAATAATAATTATGCCGATGCGACCAGTATGAAAGAGGCCTTGATTTATGATATGTATAAATATCTGGGCACGGATGCCTCGCTCTATAATTATGCCAAAATATCTGTAAATGGCAAATACTGGGGAGTATATCTGGCGCTGGAAGCGGTAGAGGACAGTTTTATGCTGCGCAATTATGGTACAGAAAAAGGAAATCTTTATAAACCGGAAAGTATGAATATGGGAAAAATGGGAGGAGGAAACCTTGGCGGTAAGGACTTTAAAAATATGGAACCGCCGCAGGATTTTGAAACTTCCCAAATTGCCGGTATACAAAATCAGAAGCGGGGAGGTTTCTCAATGGGCGGCAATGGCGCCAATCTGAATTACATAGATAAAGATACTGATAGTTATTCGACTATCTGGGAAGGAGAGGTGACTAACACAACAAATTCGGACCATAAACGAGTAGTAAAAGCGCTGAAGAATATTTCGGAAAGCACAGATATTGAAAAATATATGGATGTAGACAATATTCTCAAATATATGGCGGTTCATGTATTTTCTGTCAATAAAGACAGCCTTTTAGGAAATATGGCGCATAATTATTATTTATATGAGTCTGACGGACAGCTTAATATCCTCCCCTGGGATTATAATCTAGCCCTTGGCGGGATGGAAGGGATGGGGGGAAGAAATGGAGGTAACAGTGCGACAAGTACGGTTAACGATGCCATTGACTATGCCTTTTCCGGTACGGAATTTTTTGATATTTTTATGGAAGTTGAAGAATATAAAGCAAAATATTACAGTTATCTGCAGCAGCTTACAGAGGAATATATTTATGGGGGAGGTTTTGAAGAGTTTTATAATCGTACCCGCAGCCTGATTGATTCACTGATAGAAAGTGATCCTACATATTTTTATACATATGAGGAATATAAAGAAGCAGCGGATACTCTTTACAAGTTAGTAGAGCTGCGCGGACAGTCCATAAATAATCAGATTGAGGGAACGATTCCATCGACGCAAAAGGAGCAGATGGATTCTGATTCGCTGATTGATGCCTCGCATCTTGATTTGAGCGTTATGGGAAGTATGAGCATGGATGACGGTATGCGTAATTGGAATGATGGAGATGATACGCCCCAACTTGATGAAAGAGAGTTACCGGAAGATTTTGATAAATCTAAAGTTGAGAACAGAATACAAAAAGACGGTCAGTTTCCGCCGGGAGACGGTATGGGTAATAAATCTAATATAAGTTTTGACACAGGTGGCGCAGGTAAAACAGTCGCAGGTAATCTGATTTTATATGGCATTTGTTCAATTGTTTTGATTGCTGCCATTGTGTTTGCAAAGCTTTACCGCAGGCGGTATAAAAAACTTTGAGAAGTGTTAGGCAGCAGGATGCACTTTCGGTATTATTAAAAATGTGATAATATATTAAAATAAAGGATATATTTAGCGTATTATTGAGTAAGTGATTAGCATACCCCGTAGTTGCTGCGGGGTATTTGACTATGTTAAACTAAATATAAAACTGTAAATGTAAAACTGTATATGTGAAAATAGAGTTGTAAACTTATAATGGATTCGGAAAATACGCGCAATCCTGAGATGATATTACCGAAAGGGGAATTTATTATGGCAAAGTATACCCGCAAGGATATTAAAGAACTCGTCAGTGAGGAGGACGTCGAATTTATCAGGCTGCAGTTTGTAGATATATACGGGATATTAAAAAACGTAGCGGTCACTGCAAGCCAGCTTGAGCGCATTTTAAACAATGAGCTTACGTTTGACTGCGGAGCGATTGAGGGACTCGAAAACAAGAATCTTTCAAAGCTGATTCTTGCACCGGATTTAGACACATTTGCTATCTTTCCGTGGCGTCCGCAGAGCAACAAGGTTGCGAGGTTTATTTGCGATGTACAAAACTTAGACCGGAGTCCTTTTGAAAAGGACTCAAGGAATGTTCTAAAGACAGTACTCAAAAAGGCCGCCAAGGAGGGGTATTATTTTAATGTTGGCCCCGAGCTTGAGTTTTTCCTGTTTGACACTGATGAAAACGGCGGAGCAACATGCAGCACGAATGAGAAAGGAAGCATATTTGACGTTGGACCGGTTGACCAGGGAGAAAATGCAAGGCGAGACATGGTTTTGTCGCTCTCAGACATGGGATTTGAGATTGAGGCATCTTATCATTCAGATGAGGCCGCGCAGCATCAGATTGATTTTAAATATGCATCGCCGTTAAATACTGCCGACAATATTATGACATTTAAACTGGCCGTTCATACCGTTGCAAAAAGACATGGGCTGCACGCCACATTTATGCCGAAACCAAGAACTGATTTAAACGGTTCCGGACTCCATACGCACATTACGATATACAAGGACGGCAACAACATATTTACGGGCGGGGCGGACGGTGGATGCAGTATGTCGGGATATTCATTTATGGCCGGAATACTCAGGCATCTGCCGGGGATGATGCTAATTAACAACCCTATAATTAATTCATATAAAAGGCTGTACACCATGCTTGACAAAATGACCGCCTATAACTGTTCGGAGGGCGAGAGGTATGCGCTCCTGCAGATGACGGATATCGGCAGGATGGGAGCGGGAATCGTGCTTAGAAGCCCTGACGCCGCGTGCAATCCTTATCTTATGTTTGCAGCGATCATTTCAGCCGGAATGGACGGGATAAAAAACAAAATGAAGCTTGATTTTGACGACGGATATGTAAAAAAACTTCCAAGGACGCTTGAGGAAGCGTTAAAGGCCTTTGACAGCGACGAGTATATCAAGGGGATTTTCGGCAAATGCATGTCAGACAAGATTCTTATGCAGAAGTCGCGTGAATGGAGCGAGTACTGCAGGCAGGTTTCCTCATGGGAGATTGAGAGATATCTTGACAGGATTTAGGTTTTTTTCCTTGGGACGGTGACGTTATTTTCGTTTTAGTTGCGGAGGGTTTTATTTGATAGATATTATTATCGCATTTCCAAGGTTGGAGGATGCAAATAATATAAAAAGGCTGATTGTAAAAAACGGATATGATTCCGTTATGGTTTGTACAAATGCCGCGCAGGTTATAGACATGGCAAATAAGCTTGACGGCGGCGTTGTGTTGTGCGGATACAAGCTTACGGATATGCTTTATCTTGAACTGTACAGATGCCTTCCAAACGGTTTCATTATGGTTCTTCTCGCATCAGCATCAAAAATCAGGCAGAACAGCGAGCGGGGAGTTATATGCGTACCCATGCCGCTAAAAATAAATGTATTGATTCACACAATTAAGGAAGTTATATCAATACAGAGAAAGCTATATAAGAAAAACAGTAAGCCGAGGCCTTGTACAAAAGAACAGCAGAAAGTTATAGACGAGGCAAAGGCGTTACTTATGGAGTCGCAAAATATGTCTGAGGAGGACGCTCACAGATATATCCAGAAAATCAGCATGGATAGCGGCAATTCCATGAGCGAGACAGCAGAGATGATTCTTTTGTTAAAATAAAACTTCCCAAAAGACAACGCATATTACATAAGGATTCATTTCCGTGGCAGGTCATAATCACTCAAATTTAAGTTGTGTTTTCCATAAATATTGTCTATAATATATACAAAAGAGGGCAATGTTACGTTGGGGCCGTTGCGCACGCGAAGATTAAAGTATTAGAAATGGAGGGGTGTTGAATGAAAAAAATTATTAAAAAGAAGACAATGGTTTTATCAGCAGCGATAATTGTGATGGCTGCCGTGTTTTCATACTTTGGCAGCAGTTCTGTCGTTTCAGCGCACCGCGGAGCACATTCTCAAAAGAATCATGGCAAATGTTATCTCAATAAAAAAAAGGTTGATTTGTGTACCGGGGAAATTTTTGCGCTTAAGCTAAAGGGAGCGAAGGGGAAGTCTTCGTGGACATCATCGGACAAATCGGTTGCCACTGTCACAAAAAAGGGCAGGATAAAAGCAGTTGGAAAGGGAATCTGTACCGTAAAATGCAGAAATAAGAAAAAAGTGTATAAATGCAAAGTAAAGGTCAGTTCCCGGGCTGCAAAGCTTTCCTCCGGAAACTCGTCTCATAATTCAACCTATCACCAAACGCCTGTTCAGGTGAATCCACCGCTTGGAAATCAGAATAAGGGTTACTATGACAGCGACGGCAGTTTGTGTAATTATTTTATAAAACAAGACACTAATAATATTTTACGTCTTTCTGATGGAACGACCGCCGCATGTCCTTACCATATTAATAAAGACAGCATTAACGGAGTGGCGATTACCTATAACGGCGCGCCGTTATCCGTTGAAGATTTAAGGCCGGGAGATGTGTTAAAGATTAATTTCAGTTATCCTCAAAAATGTATATATCCATGTCCGATTGAGAATATAACATCAATCGAGGTTACTGACAGAAAGCCGGAATATGCACAGATAAAATATTATTATGACGTGTTGCGTAAAGACGGCGGTAATATTTATATTATTTTAAACGGTAACGAGTTTGCAATATATGCCGAAAGCGATGTAAAAAATATTACTTATTCGGACGGTACGCCTGCGGATAAGGGGACCATTGTAAAAGCGGGAGATAAAATCCGTATTTGTGATGATAACGGATTTGACATTGATCCGGCATTTTTTAGAATGAATCCGTTTAATTTGGAGATACTAAAATAATCCTTTACAAACAAAATGACATGTGTTATAGTATCAACGTCAAATATACTGTTACCGGGAAACAGGACGCTCCGACCGTTTCTTAGTAATGGCGGATAATAATAAAGGAGGATGTCAATATGACAACTAAGGAAAGAAAAACAGAGATTATTAAAGAGTATGGAAGAAGCGAGGGAGATACAGGATCACCTGAGGTACAGGTGGCTCTGCTTACAGAGAGAATCCGTGACCTTACCGAGCATCTCAAAGTGAACAAAAAGGACCATCATTCAAGAAGGGGACTTCTCAAGATGGTTGGACAGAGAAGAAATATGCTTGAGTATCTTAAGAAATGTGATATAGAAAGATACCGTACACTTATCGAGAGGCTTGGATTACGTAAATAATCCAAACTAATATTAAATCATAAGAGGATGCCTATACTTTGAATTATAAGTTACCCGGCATCCTTTTACTTTTTGCACTTGTTAAATACTAGCATTTGTGTTACTCTAAATAGGATAATGATATTTGGATAGTTTTATGGAGATTGTTTCGAGACTACTTCAAAGCCTGTTGGCTACAGCAGGTTTTGAAGTTGTTTCGGCGTCTCCGCGTTATCAAATAAATAAAAGGAGACAAACTTATGTACAAATCATTTACAATGGAACTTGCCGGCAGAACGCTCACCGTTGATGTTGGACGAGTTGCCGCTCAGGCAAACGGAGCGGCTTTAATGCACTATGGGGATACGGTCGTTCTGTCAACTGCTACTGCTTCCGAAAAGCCTAGGGAGGGAATTGATTTCTTCCCGCTAAGCGTGGAGTATGAGGAAAAGTTATATTCTGTCGGAAAAATTCCCGGTGGATTTATTAAAAGAGAGGGAAAAGCGTCAGAGAATGCGGTTTTGACATCGCGTGTTATTGACCGCCCTATGAGACCGCTTTTCCCTAAAGACTACCGCAATGATGTAACGCTCAACAATCTTGTTCTCTGTGTGGATCAGGACTGCAGCCCGGAGCTTACTGCAATGATCGGTTCTGCAATTGCAACGTCAATTTCGGACATACCGTTTGACGGACCGACGGCTACAACTCAGGTAGGACTTATAGACGGTGAACTCGTATTTAATCCTACAAGCGACCAGAGGGAGGCGTCCGACCTTGCGCTTACGGTTGCATCAACCCGTGAGAAAGTTATAATGATTGAGGCCGGCGCCAATGAGATTCCGGAAGATAAGATGATTGAGGCGATATTTGCAGCCCATGAAGTAAATCAGAAAGTAATTGAATTTATAGACACGATTGTAACCGAGTGCGGCAGGGAAAAGCATGATTATATTCATGTTGACACTCCTGAAGATATGTACGAGGACATGGTCGGATTTATTACGCCTGAGGGAATGGAAGAGGCGGTATTTACAGACGTTAAGCAGGTAAGGGAAGAAAATATAAGGCAGATTAAGGAGAAGCTTGAGGAGCGCTATTGTGATATGCATCCGGAATGGCTTGAGCTTATTGACGACGCTGTATACAAATTCCAAAAGAAGACGGTTCGCAAGATGATTCTTAAGGACCATAAGCGTCCTGACGGAAGGGAGATTAATGAAATACGTCCTCTCTCGGCGGAGGTTGACATACTTCCAAGGACACATGGTTCAGGTATGTTCAAGCGCGGGCAGACTCAGGTTCTTACTATAACTACACTTGGTGCGCTTGCCGAGATTCAAAGACTTGACGGACTTGATATAAAAGAGACTACAAAGAGATATATGCATCATTACAATTTCCCATCGTACTCAGTAGGCGAGACTAAGCCGTCAAGAGGACCGGGACGAAGGGAAATAGGACACGGTGCGCTTGCAGAGAGGGCTTTGGTGCCTGTACTTCCTACAGAAGAGGAATTTCCATATGCTATACGTACGGTGTCAGAGGTTCTCGAGTCAAACGGCTCTACCTCACAGGGAAGTATATGTGCGTCAACGCTGTCGCTTATGGCTGCCGGAGTTCCAATTAAAGCGCCGGTTGCAGGTATATCGGTAGGTCTTGTGACAGGGGAAACAGATGACGATTATATAATACTGACTGACATACAGGGACTTGAGGATTTCTTTGGAGATATGGATTTTAAGGTGGCCGGTACACATAAAGGTATCACTGCTATACAGATGGATATTAAGATTCACGGACTTACACGTGAGATTATCGAGAAAGCCATCGCAAGAACTAAAGAGGCAAGGACATACATTATTGATGAAGTGCTTTCAAAATGCATAGCCGAGCCGAGGCCTGAGGTAGGACCATACTCGCCTAAGATTGAGCGAATCAAGATTGACCCTTCAAAAATCGGTGAAGTTGTCGGTCAAAGAGGAAAGACAATCAACACAATTATTGAGAGAACGAATGTTAAGATTGATATTGATGAGGAAGGATTTGTATCGGTTTGCGGAACAGACGCAGACGGAATTAAGGAGGCTCTTCGCCTTATTGATATCATAGTCAGCGATTTTGAAAAGGGCCAGATACTTGAGGGCATAGTAGTCGGAATTAAGGACTTTGGTGCATTTGTTGAATTTGCGCCGGGCAAAGAGGGCCTTGTACACATATCAAAGATAGCGCCTCACCGCATTAACCATGTGGAGGATGTTCTAACCCTTGGTGACAAGGTTAAGGTGAAATGCATGGGGCTTGACAATATGGGCCGAATGGGATTCAGCATAAAAGATGTCTGATAGCAAATAAAATTGATTACCTGACATGTGATGGTTCCAGATAGGTTTTTAAAAGAATTACGTAAGGGTAAATGATAAATTAATTTATAGCAATATAATAGAACCGCACTGTTTTAGTGCGGTTCTTCTATACAAATAAAGTTAAAACAGTTGACAGTGAATATACAGTCAAATATGGTTTGGCGTGGTTTTATTAAATATTACATATTCCAAAATATAATTTATATGATATAATGTCCACGAAAGCCGCAGGCTTTCGAGATAGCACTGCGAAAGAGCAGAATAGGGCGAATGCCCGTGAACGAGAAAGCCGCAGGCTTTCGAGATGGCACTGCCCGTTTCTTTATTTTAATGAATGATAGGAAGGAAAAAATAATGTTTGGTATGAGCAGAATATATTTGAGAAGAATTGTAATGTTATTGCTTTGCCTGTTGTTCATATTACTAGGAGCAACGATTGTAAATGCAGAGGTTAAACCGCAAAACAAGACGGTTAGAGCGGGTATCTTTAGTCATTATGGATATCATATGAGAAATTCCGAAGGACATCTTACCGGATATGGAATTGATTTTCTGAACATGGCTTCTAAATACTCGCATCTAAATTTTGAATATGTGGGTTATGATAAATCGTGGGATGAAATGCTTGAAATGTTGGAAAAAGGCGAGATTGATGTTCTTACATCTGCGAGAAAGCTTCCCGAACACGAAGAAAAATATGCATTTTCCTTTCCTATAGGAAAGACTAGCACAGTTCTGTCTGTAAAGGCGGAAAATAAGCGTTTTCACAGTGAAGATTACGAAACGTATGATGGAATGAAGATTGGCCTGCTGATGGGCAGCCGTCAGAATCAGAGGCTTAAAAAGTTTGCTGATGAAAAAGGCTTCTCATATAAAGCTATAGAGTATGAAAATTCATATCAGCTTGCTCTGGCTCTTAAAGGAGGGAATATTGACGCAATACTTACAAGCGACCTTAGAAAGACGGAGGATGAAAGAACGCTTGATACGCTTGTAACGGAAGACTTTTACGCAATCGTCAGAAAAGAAGATACCGATCTTTTATATGAAATAAACTATGCGATTTCCCAGATAGATGCCAATGAAGGCGACTGGTCTAATGATTTGCTGTATAAATATTATGGACCGGTTTACTCGTCAGGTCTTACATTTACAGACCGCGAAAACGAATATATTCAGGATGTGATTTCTGGTAATAAGAGTATTACGGTAACAGCATTGGGCGACAGGTGTCCGTATTCTTATGTGGAAGACGGAGAATTAAAGGGAATTATGCCTGATTTCTTTGATGAAGTCATGAAACTGACAGGCATGAAGTATGAAATGATTGTTCCGGAAGACAGAACTGACTATTATAAGCTGGCAGGCAGCAATGGCGTAGATGTAGTAATTGACAAAAGGACTGACAATGTAACTTCCGAGGATAACTTGTATAACGGGTTCAGTACAGATGCATACATTACTGTAGGGGTCGCAAAAGTAACCCGGGCAAATTTTTCGGGTAATATAAAAACAGTAGCTATAGCAGATGTACAGGGCAATGTTCCGCTTGAGGAAAAGCTTTTAGGGGATGCCGACGTATTAATCTGCAAGACGAGGGAGGAGGCCCTGCAGGCAGTTTTAGATGGAAAAGCTGACGCGGCTTACGTATATACATATACTGCCCAGCAGTTTGTAAACAATGATTTGTCCGGTACGCTTAACTACAGCATAGTAAACGGCGTAAGGTTTGAATTTAAAATGTATGTAAGGGACAGCAGCGACCATGAGCTTGTAACTATATTGAATAAATGTATACGAAATATACCTGACGAGGTGATCAGCCGTCTGATAACAGAATATACTACAAATGCCCCGAGAGATTTGACTTTTGCAGAATACATGCGCTTTCATCCCGGCATGGTATTTTTGGGAACTTTTGTTATAGCTTCTTTAATGGTTATGATTTTTGTTTTATGTCTTAGGGCCAGATGGAATAAAAAGATTTTATGCGCGGCTGAAAAATCAAATAAAGAGCTTGGCGAACAGCTTGCCATTGTAGATGCTTTAAGCCGTGACTATCTTAATGTGTTTGCAATTAATACTAAGGAAAATATTGCGAAAATAGTGAAGATGGACGGATATGTGACTTTGGGATTAAAACAGGGTTCAGACGAAGTGTTTCAATATGATATCATTTTGCATCGGTATATCGAGGACCGCGTCTACGCTGATGACCGGCAGAATCTAAAAGAAGCTCTCTCGCTTGAAAAGGTAACCCGGAAATTAGACTCCAATTCGGAATATATGGGAAGTTACCGTGTAATGATTGGCGATGAGATTCATAATTTTCAGTTTACATATGTAAAACTTGAGAGTGAGGGAGTGAAGAAAGGTTTTAGGGTTTTGGCAGGATTCAGAAATATTGATGAGGCAGTGCGCGAGGAGAAGAAGCAGAAAGAGATGCTGGCCGAGGCTTTAGAGGAGGCGCGGTATGCCAATCATGCAAAGACAATTTTCCTTAACAATATGTCTCATGACATACGTACGCCTATGAATGCCATTATAGGTTTTACGACTTTGGCTGCAAAGCATATTGACGACAAAGATTTGGTACAAAATTATCTGGACAAGATTATGACTTCCGGCAGGCATTTGCTTAGCCTGATTAATGACGTGCTTGACATGAGCAGAATCGAGAGCGGTAAGGTAATGCTTGAGGAAAAAGAAGCGTCTCTCTCGGAAATTATGTACGATTTAAATACAATTGTACAGTCCGATGTCAAGGCAAAGCAGATTAAGTTCGATATAGATATGGTCGATGTGGTAAATGAAACGGTTATATGCGATAAGCTTAGATTAAATCAGGTTCTACTGAATATTTTGAGTAATGCAGTAAAATATACAAAACCGGGAGGTACTGTAAGTACGCGTATAATCCAGACTTCTGAAGAGTCGGAGGGTTACGCCTCGTACCAGTTTAAGGTGAAAGATACCGGAATAGGAATGAGCGAGGAATTCCTCAAACATATATTTGAGCCGTTTGAGCGTGAACAGACCAGTACAATAAGCGGTATTCAGGGAACCGGTCTCGGTCTTACCATCACTAAGAATATTATAGATATGATGAACGGAAGCGTTGAGGTCGAGAGCGAGGAGGGTAAAGGTACTGAATTTACTGTATCTTTCCGTTTCCGTACAACTAATTCATCGGTGAAGCCTGAATATTTACAAAGTGAACGGGCGGATAACGAAGATAGTAAAGTTTCAGCCGAGCTTTTTGCCGGAAAGAAAATATTGCTGGCTGAGGACAACGAGTTAAATCAGGAAATTGCTAAAGCTATTCTTGAGGAGGCGGGTTTTGTAATAGATATTGTAAATGATGGAACGGATGCCGTTGATACGATAAAAAGGGCGCCGGCTGATTCATATGACCTGATTCTGATGGACATACAGATGCCTGTTATGGACGGTTATGAGGCTTCAAGGAAAATACGTGCGTTGGATGATAAATTGCGCGCGTCTATTCCTATAATTGCAATGACAGCAAACGCATTTGAAGAAGACAGAAAAAATGCTATTGATGCCGGAATGAACGGACATATTGCGAAACCGATTGACGTCGAAAAACTTATGGAGACATTGAAAGATATTTTTGCTAAGTAGATGTTGAAATTATTGTCGTGTCTGTAGTGCACGAATCACTGAAACGGTTGAGTCATGCCTCCACAATCAGTTGATTTACGATTTAATTGCTGTTTGATACAATTTATTTGTACTTATTGGACTCACTTAAGTGTGAAGCAGACAGTAGATAAAGTAAAATGCCGTATTAAGCAGAAATCGTTTATCCGGCAATTCGACAGAATGGAGGCATATATGAACCAAAATCATTTTGGAAGTAAAATTTCAGAGTATCGGCAAAATAAAGGATTGACACAGGAAGAGCTGGCAGGAAAAATTGGCGTTACGCCGCAGGCGCTCAGCAAGTGGGAGCGCGGACACAGTCTTCCTGATGTCACATTAATTGCAGACCTGTGCCGATTGTTAGGGTGCAGTGCGGACGATCTTTTGGGAATACCCGGTGTAAAAATAACGGAGAACAACGATGAAAAAGCACAAAAAGAAATATGGTTAAATCTTAGAAACTGCGTGGAGCCTTTGGAGCTTACATTTGGTAAAGGGCTTGTACCATTATTTACGGACGACTCTTGTGTGGGACAGGTGGTTCAGGTGAGGAAAAACCTGTCTAAGGAAGGAATACTGATGCCTCTCGTGCGTGTTAAAGACGATTTGAATTTGTCGTCTTGTGAATTTGCGGTTCTATCCTATCGAAACGTATTGTACAGTGAGATTTTGTCAGGGCAAAAAGTCACGGACAGTGGGTATATAATGGAATGCCTTGAAAAAACCGTGAGGGAACAATATGCAGACATTATTAACCGTGATATTGTAAAGGAAATGGTTGAAAACCTTTCAAAAAAATATCCGGCGCTTATTTCCGAAACCGTACCGGCAAAAATTTCTTACGGGCTCTTGACTAATGTATTGAAAAAAATAATGAAAGAGGGGAAAAGCTGTCTTTATCTTGTTAAGATAATTGAGATAATGGATGATACATTGACGCGGAGAGGACCGTCGACGCCTGAGGAACTGGTTTCGGTTTTGTCGGAAGAATTAAAAATATAATAAAGTACAAGAGTTATAAGTCTAATGGTATAAGTATGTTATGTAAGACTCATTTTAAACAGAAAGGACGGTAAAAAGTATGGGGGATTTGGTAAAAACTATTAAAAAATTGGGATTTGGATTGATGCGTCTTCCGCAGAAAGATGGAAGCATTGATGTGGAACAGACAAAAGAAATGGTAGATTTATTTTTGGAGGCGGGCTTTACATATTTTGACACTGCGTGGGCTTATGAGGGCAGTGAAGATGCGATTCGGAAAGCGCTTGTAGAGCGATATCCGAGAGAACGGTTTCAACTTGCCACAAAAAATGCGGCGTGGATTAAGTGCAAGACGAAAGAGGAGGCTTATGGACAGTTTGATACTTCGCTGAGACAGACGGGAGCCGGATATTTTGATTTCTACCTTCTTCACAATCTTGGAGAGGAAAGAACAAGATATTTTGATGATTTTAATATGTGGAACTGGGTTCAGGAAAAGAAAGAAAAGGGGCTTATCAAGCATGTTGGATTTTCGTTTCACTCTACCCCGGAGGAGCTTGAAGAAATATTGACTGCGCATCCGGAAATGGAATTTGTCCAGCTGCAGATTAACTATGCGGACTGGGAGAATCCTGCGATACAGTCAAGACGCTGTTACGAGGTGGCGAGAAAGCACGGGAAACCTGTTGTAATTATGGAACCGGTAAAGGGCGGTATGTTGGCAACGCCGCCGGAGTCGGTTGTAAAGGTGTTAAAGGAAGCGGAACCTGATTCTTCTCCGGCGTCATGGGGTATACGCTTTGCAGCCGGTCTTGACGGGGTTATCACTGTGCTTTCGGGAATGAGCAATATAGAACAGATGAAAGATAATCTTTCCTATATGAAATCTTTTGACGGACTTACTAATAAGCAGAGGGAGACATTGAAAAAGGCGCAGGAGGAGCTTGGAAAAATCCCGTTAATTCCGTGCACCACATGTAATTACTGTTCAAAAGTATGCCCAAATAACATTGGCATTTCAGGCTCGTTTACTGCTATGAACTGCTTTACGCTTTACGGTGATAAGGCTGCGGCGAAGCAGCAGGAAAGCTTTCTTGTGGGAGGGCACGGCTTCAAATCTGCGAGCGAATGTATCAAGTGCGGCAAGTGCGAGGAGGCATGCCCTCAGCATATAAAAATCAGGGAACATTTAGGTGAAATCAGTGAGAAAATGCTGAAATGAGGTGTCATAGATGGAAATCAGGGACATGTTGGAACAGGTAAAGAATGGTGAGTTGTCTCCGGAGGATGCGGAAAAGTATTTAAAGAAGAAACCTTTTGAGGAACTGGGGTTTGCTAAACTGGATTCTCACAGGGAAACACGTTCAGGGTTTCCGGAAGTGGTTTTCTGCAGTGGAAAGCCTGACAGTTATCTGACGGAAATTTACCGTAAGTTATATGAAGAAAATGGACAGGTTTTTGGAACCAGAGCTGATAAACGCCAATATGAACTTGTTCGTGAAGCAGTGCCGGGCATTGTCTATGATGAAATTTCACATATACTGAAATCAGAAAAAAAAGACAAGGAACTAAATGGAAAGGTCGTTGTATGCAGCGCAGGGACAGCTGATATTCCGGTTGCCGAGGAGGCGGCTCAGACGGCTGAATATTTTGGTTCATTTGTGGAGCGTGTTTACGATGTGGGCGTCAGCGGTATTCATAGGCTTTTTGACAGCCTTGAACTATTGCAGGAGGCAAACTGTATAGTGGCGGTGGCCGGTATGGAGGGAGCCCTTGCCAGCGTGATTGGCGGTCTGGTTAGCAAACCTGTAATAGCCGTTCCGACTTCAGTTGGCTATGGCGCAAGCATGAACGGTTTATCAGCATTGCTCACGATGATTAATTCCTGTGCCAACGGGGTTGCCGTTGTAAATATTGATAACGGCTATGGTGCCGGTTATTTGGCGACGCAGATAAACAGGCTGGCGGAGCGGTGATTTTTCCTCGAATAATATTGCGATAGAAACGGAGAAAAACAATGGGACGGACACTATATTTCGAGTGTAATTCAGGAATCAGCGGAGATATGACGGTGGCGGCGCTTCTTGATTTGGGCGCTGATGAGGGTATACTAAGAAAAGCGCTTGACAGTATGCCGCTTACCGGATTTGAAATAGTAATCAGCAGGGTGAAAAAAGCAGGGCTTGAAGTATGTGATTTTAATGTAAAGCTATGCGGGGAACATGAGAACCATGACCATGACATGGAATATCTGCATGGTCATGAAAATAATGGCGGACATGACTATCATGACGGAAACGTGCAGAATAATGAACATAAGCACAATCATGGACATGGCCGTCATCATGGACATGAACATAATAGCGAACACGGCCATCATCATATACATGAACACCGTGGGATGCCTGAAATCAGGGAAATTATTGAGCAGACTGATATGAGTGCCGGCGCCAAGAAGACAGCGCTTAAAATATTTGAAATTCTTGCACTGGCAGAGGCAAAGGCCCACGGAACCAGTGTTGATAAAGTACATTTTCATGAGGTTGGGGCGGTCGACTCAATTGTTGATATTGTCGCGGCCGCGGTATGCATTGATAATCTGGATGTGACGGAAGTTATTGTGCCTTATCTGTGCGAGGGGCGCGGAACTGTGAGGTGTCAGCATGGGATTCTTCCGATTCCGGTTCCAGCCGTGGCAAATATTGTACAGATGAATTGCCTGCCGCTGCGCTTAATTGATGTTTATGGCGAGCTGTTGACCCCGACGGGCGCTGCGATTGTTGCGGCAATAAAAAGCAAAGACAGACTGCCCGGGCAGTTTACTATAAATAGAATCGGCATGGGCGCAGGTAAGAGAAATTACGAACGTCCCAGCATTTTAAGGATAATGCAGATTCATACGGAGCCGGAGAAAATAGAGGACCGGATTTATAAGCTTGAGGCAAATATTGATGACTGTACGGGAGAGATGTTAGGTCATGCTATGGAGCGTTTGTTTGAAAACGGCGCGGCGGACGTAAGCTATATGCCGGTATTCATGAAAAAGAACCGTCCGGCCTATCTGCTTACAGTTATATGTACCGAGGAGGCCGCAGACAGATTGGAAAGCATTATTTTCAGGGAGACAACGACTATCGGTATCCGCAAGATAAAAATGGAGAGAACGGTATTAGAGAGAAATATTGAATCTATTTTATTGCCGGTTGGTGAGATGAAAGCAAAGAGATGTGTTCTTCCTGACGGGACGGTGCGCAAGTATCCGGAATACGAGACCGTGGCGGAGCTTGCCGGAAAAACGGGTAAGAGTATGCAGGAGATTATAAAGCTTTTTTATCAGGCGGGATAGTGTCAAGTGACGTATGAAAAAATGTTACAAAGAAAAAGGGCAAATTTGTACTTTGAAAACTGTAGA
>CAOKVX010000011.1 GCA_948472945.1 uncultured Clostridia bacterium | reverse complement strand
AACGACGAGCAGAAGATTGTCGACTGTTTTGATAAAATGGGAGATGCGTCGAGCCACCTGCTGAAAATAATTAATGATGTTCTAAATATGAGCAAGCTAGAGAGCGGCAATATAGAATTTACCGATGAAAGGTTTGATTTAAAAGAATTAATTGACGAGTGTGTCAGCGATATTATGGCGCAGGCTCTCGAACAGGGGATTAGCGTTAGAAAGCATGATATCACGTTTGAGCATAGCTATGTGGTGGGAAGTCCGCTGCATATAAGGCAGATATTGATTAACATATATAGCAATGCCGTTAAATATACGGAAAGGGGTGGTTATGTAAAAATAGTCTCCGAGGAGATTGACTGCGACGGCGCAAACGCAACTTATAAATTTGTTGTGACGGACACCGGTATAGGTATGAGCGAGAGATTTATGAAGAATATTTATCAACCGTTCTCACAGGAAAACCACGGTGCGCGAACCACCTATCAGGGCACGGGGCTTGGCATGTCCATAGTAAAAAAGATACTTGACAATATGGGCGGTATAATAGAGGTTCAGAGCAAGGAAGGCATAGGCAGTACGTTTACCGTCATACTTACCCTGCCTTTGGCTGAGAATAATTATGAACGAAAAAATGAGGAGACGGACAGTGATGTTGCCGGATGCGATATACTTTCCGGAACTAATATACTTGTTGTGGAAGATAATATTATTAATATGGAGATTGCCAAGTTCATGCTTGAGGAAGAAGGTGTAAATGTAATAACCTCAGAAAACGGACAGGAAGGACTTAATACGTTTATGAGGTCTGATATTAATGAGATAAATGTAATATTGATGGATTTGATGATGCCGGTTATGGACGGAATGGAGGCAACCAAGGCTATAAGGGGGCTCGACAGGCCGGACGCAGGAACGGTTCCGATACTTGCAATGACGGCAAAGGCATTTTCGGAGGATGTAATCGCAGTAAAGGAAGCGGGTATGAACGACCATATCTCAAAGCCAATTGATAAGAATAAGTTTTTTGACACTATAAAAAAATGGTTATAATGGAGAAGAGTTATGAATTTTGAATTGTGGTTATTTACGATTAAACGTCTTGGAACTACTATGGATGTTGCAATGACTATATTTAACAGTATGTCCTCTGACATGCAGAAAAAGCTGCGGGATGAATATGACAGGGAATACGGAAATTGTTCCAATATCAATAACGATAAAGGATCAAAGCCGAAAGTGCGCATTACGGTTTTGAAAAAGGAGTGTTTTCCTGCTCTTCAGAAAGAATATCTGAGCAATTCCAAGTCGGGGGTATGCCCTTTGTTTGAGGAGGGACAGGTTTTTATAGCCGACATGGACAGTTACTCCAGATGTATGGACGGCAAATTCTGTGCCGATGCATGGGATGCGTTGAACAAATACATTTATGCCGGGCTGCTTGGAGGCTCTTTTAAAAAGGGGTGTAAGAATAATAAAGTCATGCTTGCATGCTGTAATGACGGCACAAGGCCGGTAATATTCAAGCTTGAGATATTAGATAAGTAGTTAAAATTCTAATTTTCCGGAAATTCAGTGTTCGCACTATATCGGACACTGAATTTAATGTTTAAATGTTTAGTAATTATAATTAATAAATATAAAATATAAAACGATTAACGTATGACAATATATATCATGTAGCATACGTATATTAATACCATAATTGAACCCTCGGCCTTGGTAATATTTTTCTTTACAAGTGAAAAGACATATGCCAGTATGGTGATACATGTCAAAACAATGATGTCGTATAAGATGAATTCTGAATCCGTTATACCCGATAAGTTAATTGGGCTTACTGTTGAGGCGATTCCGAGAACGAAAAGAATGTTGAATAGGTTTGAACCGACAACATTGCCCAGGGCCAGGTCGTTCTCTCCTTTAAATGACGCTATGATTGAAGTCACAAGCTCAGGGAGGGAAGTTCCTATCGCTACAATTGTAAGTCCGACAAATGTATTGGACAATCCGAAAGAAAATGCAATCTGCGAAGCGCTGTCCACTACGAATTCGCCGCCTGCAAGAACTGCGATGACTCCGGCAACGATACATATAATGCTTTTGCCGGTGGACATTGTTTTGATTTCTCCGTCTTCGCCGTCATGTGTGTCGGCGGAGTATTTTTTTCTTGCGCTCATTGTGTTGTGTATAAGAAGAAATATATAGCATGTAAATATTGCGAGTAAAAATATACCGTCAATGCGGCTTATAACCGAGGCTGTAAATCCATTCATAAAGCAGTCCGCCGCCATAAGCAGCATAATTGCGGTTACGACAATGCAGATTGGAAAATCGCGTTTTATAATTGGGCCGGAAACTTTCAGCGGTTTTATAATCGAACACAGTCCGATAACCATAAGCAGGTTGAACAGGTTTGAGCCGATGACATTGCTTACCGACATGTCGTTGGCGCCTTTCAGCGAGGACGTTATGCTAACCGCCGCCTCGGGTGCGCTTGTTCCAAATGCGGCGATCGTAAGTCCTATAATAATTGTAGGTATGTGAAATGTTTTTGCGACGGATGAACATCCGTCTACAAAATAATCAGCGCCCTTAATCAATAGAATAAATCCAACTATCAAAACTATATATGGCATAAAAGGTGAAAATCCAAGTATACTGGTCATTGATGGCATTGTTGTTCGTCCTCCTAAGTTTCTGCTGATAAGTATATGCAGAATGTACGGGGTTGTCAAGGGATGGGTACAAATAAAGTGACAATTGCATTATACCTTTACTTTTGCTACAATAAGAATAGTTTATGTACAATCTTGAAAGGATGAACAGACTATGATTAGGACACTTATTTTTGCCGGTGGAACCGGGCAGAGAATGAACAGCAGGTCTAAACCAAAGCAGTTTCTTGAGGTGCACGGAAAACCTATTATCATATATACAATAGAGCACTTCGAATATCATCCTGAGATTGACGATATAGTAGTTGTTTGTCTTAAAGAATGGATAGAGGAGCTTCAGGGTATTTTAAAGAGATATGGCATTACTAAGGTTAGTTTAATTGTTCAGGGAGGAGAGACCGGGCATGATTCCATATATCTTGGACTTGAGGCTATGAACAAAACCTGTAAACCTGACGATATAATACTTATACATGACGGCGTACGTCCGCTTATAACCGAAGAACTTATAACTAAAAATATCCTGACGGCAAGGGAATGCGGCAACGCGATTACATCGGAGTCTGTCAGGGAAAGCGTTGTCAGGAGCGCTGATAAAATGGTTATTGATAGTATGCCGCCAAGGGACGAGATGTATATCGCAAAAGCGCCGCAGACTTTCAGGTATGCCGAGATATATGATTTATACCTCAGGGCGAGAAAGGATGGCATTAAGACTGTAGATTCCGCCTATCTTTGCAACCTGTACAACGTAAGGATGTCACTGGTTGAGAGTACGCCCAATAATATCAAGATAACCGCACCTGCGGACTATTACATATTCAGGGCTTTATATGAAGCCATTGAGGGGCAGCAGATATTTGGATTGTAAATGATGATAGTATGTATCCGGCATAGCAATAATTGGGGCTAAGGTAAAAAACGCATGATTTGTCAGTCTATTATGGATAGGGTATAATTATCCGCAAAAATGCATAATTTGTGAGGATGGAATGAAAAAGAGAAAAGAGAGCTATCTTGTAACGGGAGCTACGGGTTATATCGGACGGCATATATGCCGCAGGCTGTTGTCAGAGGGTTGTATGGTAAGCGTTATTTCGAGGGATAAAAAAAGAATATCAGACATATACGCAGATGATTCAGACATAAAAGTATATGAGATGGATATAACAGATACATGCAGAATGGACAATATTAACAGTTCGTTTGACTATATTATCCATTGTGCCGCGGTTACACGCTCTGATATAATGATATCCAACCCGGTTGAAGTCGCGGACGGTATTGTCATAGGAACGAGAAATGTGCTGAAGCTTGCAAAGAAATGTGAAGCCAAAAGCGTAGTATACATATCCTCGATGGAAGTGTATGGAAAGCTGAAAGATACCGGTGAGCCTGTCACGGAGGATGTTCTCGGCGATATTGACATACTCAGTGCGAGGAGCTGTTACCCCCTTGGAAAGAGGATGGCAGAGCAGTACTGTTACGGTTATTATTCGCAATACGGAGTTTCGGTAAAAATTGCGAGACTTGCGCAGACGTTTGGAAAAGGAACAGACAAAAACGACACAAGGGTATTTATGCAGTTTGCTAAAGCCGCAAAATACGGAAAGGACATTGTTCTAAAGACTGCGGGAATGTCTTACGGCAATTATTGTGGAATAGAGGATACGGTTGAGGGTATACTTCTGATACTCCGCAAGGGTGAGAACGGACAGGCATATAATGTTGTGAATGAAGCTAATACTATGCGAATACGCGATATGGCGGAACTTGTTGCAGGCGTCCTGTCGTGTGCGGAAGATAAGCAGCATGGGATAAGCGTAATATATGATATAGAAGATAACACAAAAACCGGATACGCACCGGATACAGAACTTAGATTATCGTCTGAAAAGCTTAGGGGACTTGGATGGAAACCGGAAAAAAGGCTCATACAGATGTACAGGGATATACTGGAGGAATTGTGAGAATAAAAAGGATGATGAAGCTGAAATGAGAAGACATTTAAAGGAACAGCTGTACGGCCTTTTAGATACAATAACCGAGGCGCATTGTGAACTTGAACAATACATAATGGACGGTGAAACGGACAATGCTGTTGATTTGCTGACGGCATGTCAGAGTGCGGCCATATCTGTTGGAAACAATATTGAGAATAGCGAGGGCGAGGGAACAGAAGCTGTTTCGCTGCTTGAAATATACTCAGAAGAGCTTTATAAAATCAGTGTCGTTATTCAGGACGGCACGTCTTGTAATAAATCACATGATATTGTAATAAACTTGAATAAACTGATTAATAAGATTATAAATTGCGTGAGAAACATTCCCGAGAAGAGGGAGGTTGTATTTCTTCCGTACAACGCGTCTATGTGGGACAGCCTTGAGAGTGTGTGGATGGCGGCCTGTGAAGATGAGGGATGTGACGCATATGTGATACCTATACCTTATTATGATAAAAATCCTGACGGAACATTTGGGGAGATTCATTATGATATTGACGACTATCCGGAGTATGTTCCGGTTGTACCATATAAAGACTATTCGATAGAGGAAAGAAAACCGGATGTGATATATATACATAATCCGTACGACGGGTATAACAAGGTTACATCCGTACCGCCGCAGTATTATTCAAAAGAACTCAAAAAACATACCGATAAGCTTGTATATATTCCTTATTTTGTATCAGGCGACGCCGTTCCGGAGCATTTTTGCGTATTGCCGGGAACCGCGTATGCCGATTGTGTTATTGTTGAAAATGAAACGGTACGTGAAATATATGTCAAGGAATATGAGAAAGCAACCGGTAAAAAAGGAACGGGGGATAAGTTTATTGCACTCGGCTCACCAAAGTTTGACAGGGCTGCGAGACTTGACAGGGATGATTTTGTACTGCCTGATGAATGGCGTAACCTTATTGGAAACCGGAAAGTCATACTTTACAATACGAGCATACAAAACCTTTTAGATTATACCGAAAAGGTGATAGATAAGATTAAGAATACGATTGATATAATATCAAAAAGAAATGATGTCATACTTTGGTGGAGACCGCATCCCTTGACCGAATATACATTAAAGTCAATGAAGACAGATTATTACGACCGGTATATGGAAGTTGTTGAGTGGTATAAAAAATCCGGAATCGGAATATATGACGATACGGCTGACCTTGAGAGGGCGATTTCTTTTTCGGACGCATATTATGGCGACGGAGGTTCGTTACGGGTGCTGTATGAGAATACAGGAAAGCCTGTAATGCTGCAAAACCCGTATCTGCTTGGATAAAAAAATTGTCGGGGTGGTTAGATTAATGGAAAAGGACATTGTATCCGTAATTGTGCCGGTATATAACAGTGAGAAATATATTGAAAAGTGCATAAGCTCCGTGTTGGGACAGACTTATAATAATCTGGAGATTTTGGTTATTATAGATGGGGCTACCGACAAAAGTCTTGATATATGCAGGTCGATGGCCTGCACAGACGCCAGAATAAAGATAATTGAAAAAGAAAATGAAGGTCCGGGCATATCAAGGAACCTGGGAATTAAAACGGCCTTGGGGGAATATATAACATTTGTGGATTCTGATGATGTTATTGAGGAATGTTTTGTTGAAAAATTGATGCGAAGCATTAAAGAAAATGGCTCGGATATGGCCCTCTGCGATATGTATTACTGTGACAGGCTTACCGGGGACAAAACCGTTTCAAAGATAAGGTTTGACGAGACTGTAAAATCATTTAAATCAGACAGGACCGTTATTAACAAAGTTAGGACGTTTGTATGGGGAAAGCTGTACAGAAAAAGCCTGTTTGACGAAAGATGCATGTTTCCGGGACATACGTTTGAAGATATTCCGGTATCGGCGATGATTGCCTACAAAGCCAGCGCTATATCGTATGTCGGAGAACCTATGTATAATTATTTTAGAAATATGAAACACAGTCTTTCAGCTGACGCTGATAACATAGGCGATATTTTTAAAGCTCTTGAACTATTACATAAAAGGTTTTCGGAGACGGGAATGTGTAATGATGTAAATCTGGAAATAAAAAAACTTATGCTTGGACAGCTCAGGTTTGCCTATGTAAGATGGGGAAAACAAGGTAAAGGAAACGGTGGAAAAGATAAAACAGAGCTTGACAACATTAATAAGCTTGTTGAAAAATATTATCCCGGCGCAGGGGGAATTGCAGAAAAAAAGTTTTATGTAGAACAAACGGATCTGGAAAAAGCAGTTTTGCATGTGGCGGTTGACGGCTCGCAGTTTACAGGGGATGCGGAAGAGGCTGACTATGTCATATCGCGCCGTAAAATAGATTTCATTGATAACAAAATTATTGTGATTCCAATGTCGTATGGCGTGGACGGGAATTTTGACGACTGGGGCGCCGCCGAGTATATAATGGAAAATATGTGAGACTGCGGGGATATTGCTATGATGGAAAATTTGCTTATATGTACTCCTACATGTGGCAGGGCGGATATCGTGGAGGAGGTGCTTCGCTATGAATCGGAGTACTATACGAACTATGACTTTGATATTGCGTACTATGATTCCGGCAGTGACAATGCCGTAAAGGATGTTATAGAAAATGTGGACGATACATTCAGGAGAAGAATAAACTACTACCGCACGGACAAAAATCAGTGCCTTGATTATAAGATAGTGGATATATTTAAGTCATTAGCCTCAGATAAAGAAATAAAGTATGAATATATATGGTTTATAGGGGATTCGGTTTCAATTTCAAAGGAGGCTCTTGACATTGTCTCCAAAGCGATGGATGAAAAATACGACCTCATACGTCTTCCACTGGCGGGCTCGGGTTCTGAAAAAGATATAATATGCGATTCGCCGCAGGAGTGGTTTGAGAGGTGTTCCGGGAGCATGGCGCATATGGCCCCGACTGTGATGAGGACAACTTTACTTATGGAGGACGAGTGCGAATGGTCAAGACTTTGCGACAAATATATATGCTGCAATGAGTTGTGCGACAGGCACGGTTATTTTTTCACCGTGGCATTTTATCTTGAGCGCATAATAAAGCTTGATTCTTTCAGGGGTATAATGATAGGAAATAGGGTGAAGTGGAGAAGGGACAGCCCATTAAAGGGAAACCGTTCATATTGGATAAATGAACTGTTTGACGTATGGGCGAGAAGCTACTGTGAGACGCTGCTCGCACTTCCGCAAACATATAAGAATAAAGAACAGGTAATCAGACAGTCGGACAATATTATGGTTGGCAGGTTTTCGGCGAGTATGCTGGCAAGATACAGGCTTGGGGGAATTTACGATTACAGGGTATATAAAAAATATAAGAAATATTTTCCCTTAGTTACGGACGAACCACTGTGGAAGTGTTTAATTATCTCTGCGGCGTCATATAAACTTCTTAAAAAATTATATATGATAAAAGAATATACAGAGGGTGAATGGGATAAGAGCCTTGAGGATATTCGTCGCAGGGTGAAAGGCCGGAATGTAATCGTATACGGAGCAGGTTTGTACGGAGAAAGGGTTTCAGGTGTTATCAGCAGAACGTGGGAAAATGAGATTGTTGGAATAGCCGTTACGGACAAGTCTGATAACATGAAACAAATCAACGGAATAGATGTTTATTCAATAGATGAGCTTGCACAGTACAGGCGGGATGCTTTTATTATAGTCGCCACTTTACCTGCCGCGGCCAGATGTATTGTGAGAGGTCTAAGGAAAAAAGGATTTAAATATTATGAAGCACTGCTCGGATGCTGACGTTTTTGATATAATAGATTGCTTTGATATTTCTGTTATGTCGTCATCTGGCGCAAGGAGGCGCAATGGAAGAACAAGGAGGGGATATTATGAAAGCAGTAATTCTCGCAGGAGGTTTTGGAACGAGGATAAGCGAGGAGAGCCATTTGAAACCGAAACCGATGATTGAGATAGGAGGCCAGCCGATTCTGTGGCATATAATGAAAATATATTCCGCATTTGGAATTAATGACTTTATTATATGCGCCGGTTACAAACAGCAGATTATTAAAGAGTACTTTGCAAACTATTATCTTCACAGGAGCGACGTAACCTTTGATTTTAGGGAAGGCGGTATGATGACCGTACATAATAATGTATCTGAGCCGTGGAAAGTGACTATAGTGGACACGGGATATGACACGATGACGGGAGGCAGAATAAAAAGAATTGCAGGTTACGTTGACGGAACATTTCTGCTGACTTATGGAGACGGGGTTGCGGATGTTGACGTAGGGAAGCTGATTAAATTCCATCAGGAGAGAAAACCTATTGTTACGATTACGGCAATCAATCCGGGACAGAGGTTCGGTGTTCTCGATTTGGACGACGACGGTTATGTCTGCGAGTTCAGGGAAAAACAGGATTCAGACGAGAGCCTTATAAACGGAGGGTATATGATAGCCGAGCCTGATGTGTTTGATTATATAGACGACGACAGCACATTTTTTGAGAGGGAGCCGCTTGAGCGTCTTGCGAAAGCCGGAAAATTAGCGGCATACAGGCACTACGGTTTCTGGCAGTGCATGGACACGCAGAGAGACCGTGAAAAACTTGAACAATTGTGGAGTGAAGGGAATGCGCCGTGGAAAATATGGAATTAGATAAAAATACGCCATCATGGATGGATGAATTAAAAAAATACGCAGGAAAGAAAGTGTTTGTGACCGGATGTACGGGCTTTAAGGGCTCATGGCTGTGCAGGATTCTTGTAAACCTTGGGGCAAAGGTTACCGGGTATGCGCTCAGTCCTGATACCGAACCGGCCCTTTATAGTCTTGCGGACATCGGATGTGACGTCGACACGGTAATCGACGATATAAGGAATATAGGGGCGCTTGGGAAAGCGTTAAAAAACGCCGGGCCTGACATAGTATTTCACCTTGCGGCGCAGCCGCTCGTTCTGGAGAGCTACGAGAGACCGCGAGATACTTTTGAGATAAACGTAATGGGAACCGTAAATTTGCTTGAAGCAGTTAGAAAAACTGACAGCGTAAGGTCGGTAGTTAATATTACAACTGATAAGGTATATGAAAATAAAGAGTGGTTCTGGGGTTACAGGGAAGACGACGCGCTCAACGGATATGACCCATATTCTAACAGCAAAAGCTGTTCCGAGCTGGTGACGGGCAGTTATATAAATTCTTTTTTAAGGGAGCAGAATATAGCGGTATCGACGGTGAGGGCCGGAAATGTCATAGGCGGCGGCGACTTTTCGGACAACCGCATAATCCCTGACTGTGTCAGGGCTGCGATGGAAAACAAAAAAATATTGGTAAGAAATCCGTATTCTGTAAGGCCATACCAGCATGTTCTGGAGCCTCTGATGGCATATCTCTTAATCGGAATAGTACAGATGGAGAGATTTGAGGCGTCAGGTGCGTACAATATAGGGCCTGACGAGAGCTCGTGTATAACGACAGGGGAGCTAGCGAAACTTTTCTGCGATAAATGGGGCGGCATCTCCTGGTACTGTTCAGACGGCAAGAACGCATTTCATGAGGCTAATTTCCTAAAGCTCGACTGCAGCAAGGTTAAAAGCGTTTTTGGCTGGGCTCCGCTATGGGATGTCAGCGATGCGGTTGGAGCTACGGTAGAGTGGACAAAGGAGTGGCTTGGCGGATGTAATGTAAAGGATATAATGGATGCCCAGATAAAAAAATATATGAGAGAATGATAATACATTTTAAATTGAAAGGATGATTTTGATAATGAGAATATACAGATTTCCATTTGAAAAGATAAAAAAAGATAATGCCAGAATAATATTGTACGGCATGGGGGATGTAGGCAGGCAGTATTTGGCGCAGTGTATGCCTGACGCTAACATCAGCATACTGTTTGCAATAGATGCCAACAGTACGCTTCCTATAGTTGAAATGCATGATATTCAGGTATATAACCCCACAATACTTCGGGAATTAAACGAAGAAGAATTCGATTATATAGTGATTTCAATCAACAATGATTCCGATGCACAATATATTAAAGATTCAATCATTAATATGGGCATAACGGAAGAAAAGATTATATACTCTATTAATTACTATGATAGCCGTAAATGTCTGTATTCGGACGAATTGTATAGATGGTACAAACCTTCCTTTAGTTGGTTTGGTGAGGATTTGGTTGTGTCGGGACTGTTTCGGGAGATGAATATAGAAAGGCCGTCGTATCTGGATGTGGGATGTAATCATCCTTATGAGGGAAACAACACGGCGCTTTTGTATCTGAAAGGCTCCAACGGGGTTAACATTGACGCTAACTACAACTGTATACAATTAATGGAGGCGGAACGTCCGGATGATATCAATGTATGTGTAGGAGTGTGCGGAGGAGACGCATGTGAAAAGGATTTCTTTTTACTGAGTGATTATGACGGATTGAATTCGTTTGATGAGGAGTATATAAATAATTACATTAATACTTTGCTGATAAAGCGGGATGATGTAAGGACAATTCAGGTTAAATGTCTTTCGCTGAAAGATATAATTGATACTTATTGTGACGGCGTATTTCCGGATTATTTTGATTTGGATGTTGAAGGCTTGGATGATGAGGTAATTGCAAGTTATGATTTTACCCAAAACGGTCCAAAGATAATATGTGTTGAATCTCATAGCGAGCCGGTTTGTGAACAGCTGTTATCGCAGGGATATGTAAGATATTTTTCAACAGTACATAATGTGATATATGTAAAAAGTGATATGATTCGCGCAGTGCTGCGGATGTGACAATGCTTGGTAAGCGAAATGTACATCCGAATAAAAGTAAATTGCGAGTGCAAAAAAGCAATATAAGAAAGGCTTGATAAAAAATATGAGTGAAAATGAAGCTAGGAAAGAAATACTTTCCCTCGTAAAAAATTATTATGACAATTATATGGACAAATCATCTGATAAGTTCAATGAAGGCGACAGAATAGCATATGCCTCTAGGGTGTTTGATGAAAAAGAGGTTTGCGCGTTGGTTGACAGTGCGTTGGATTTTTGGCTAACAGCGGGAAAATACGCAAAAGAGTTTGAAAAGGGTATGAGTGAGCTGCTTGGCGTAAAGCATACGTTACTTGTGAACAGCGGTTCTTCCGCAAATCTGCTTGCGTTTATGACGTTGACGGCCCCGGAGCTTGGAGAACGCTGTATAAGGCGCGGGGACGAGGTTATAACGGTCGCGGCAGGATTTCCCACAACTATAACGCCTATGCTTCAGTATGGAGCTGTTCCTGTATTTTTGGACGTGACTATACCTGAAGCAAACATATATACGGAGATGCTTGAAAAAGCTTACTCTGAAAAGACGAAAGCCGTGATGCTTGCACACACGCTCGGCAATCCGTTTAACATTAAAGCAGTAAAAGAGTTCTGTGACAGACACAGTCTCTGGCTTGTGGAAGATAACTGTGATGCGCTGTGTTCAAAATATTCAATAGACGGAGTGGAGAAATATACAGGTACATGGGGAGACATAGGAACATCAAGTTTCTATCCGCCGCACCATATGACAATGGGCGAGGGCGGCGCCGTATATACGGATAACCCGTTATTATATAAAATTGCAAAGAGCATGCGCGACTGGGGAAGGGATTGCGCATGTGATTCAGGTCAGGACAATATGTGCGGTCACAGATATGACGGTAGATACGGTGAACTCCCGGCCGGATACGACCACAAATACGTTTACTCACATTTTGGCTATAACTTAAAGGCGACGGATATGCAGGCGGCAATCGGATGCGAGCAGTTAAAGAAGGTAGTTGAGTTTGGATTAAAGCGTAAGGCAAACTGGGAGTATCTTCATGAACAGCTAGAGGAGCTAAAAGATTGGTTTATTTTACCTAAGGCCGAGGAAAACAGCGCGCCAAGCTGGTTTGGATTCCTTATATTCTGCCGGGATGGGGTGGACAGAAATGTTATAGTAAGGCATCTCGAACAGAATAATATACAGACAAGAATGCTGTTCTCCGGAAATATGATTAAGCATCCGTGTTTTGACGAGATGAGAGAAAACGGCTCTGGGTACAGGGTTGTCGGAGAGCTTACGAATACGGATTATATAATGAACAATGCATTTTGGATAGGAGTGTATCCGGGCATGACAAGGGAGAAGCTCGACGTGATGGTGAGGGAGCTTAAGGCGGCGTGTAAAAAATCGAGAAAATAGGAGCAGCCATGAAGAAGAGGTACAAAACTGATTATGATAAACAAACGGACTGTTTTGCATGTATCAGCGGTATCGGAACAGATTTGATATATGGAGATTTATCGTTTGTCAAGAATCCTTTTATAAGTTATATTATTCCCGTATATAAAAGGGCGGATTTACTTGAAAAAACACTGGACAGCGTACTGCGCCAGAATGAAGTTGATTTTGAGTGGGATATCGTTGTTGTTGACAATGAGGCCGGAGGGGAAAATGACACGGAAAGGCTGATACGAAGACTTAACCATCCCAGAATACTATACTACAGAAACAGAGAAAATATTGGTGTAGACGGAAATTATAACCGCTGTATCGAAACGGCACGCGGGCAGTGGGTTGCAATGCTGCACGGTGATGATTTGATAATTAACGACCATCTTTATGAGATGGGAAAACTGATATGCTCGAAAGATGTAAGAAATAAACATTATCCACTCGCCTATATCTGTCAGAGATATTTGGAATTTTCTGATGATGAGGAAATTCGGCTTGACAGGGCAGAGGCAGGAAAAATGAATAAAAAGTTTAGCATTGCCTTTCAGAATAAATATACGAAAAGAAAAGTTATGAGGGAGACACAGGGAAAAGGAATACTTACAGGCTATTATGCGGCGGTTCCTTCTTTCGGAACAATAATGAACAGGGAAATTATGATGAAAGAGGGGGGATTTGATAAAGACTTAGGAATATGTGAGGACATTGTCACCCCATATAAGCTTGCCGGAAAGTATGGGGTATATATGGCTCCGCAGGTAATGGGATATTATAGGTTTAATAATAATGAATCTATGAAGAGAGAAACTATTTTAAAAATATATGCTGCGATGGTTGACTTTCGTGAATATATGTACAGCAAAAATATATTCTCAAGGATTTGGGGTTGTATAGCCAGAGATTTATTGAATAAAAATTTGAGAAATTACTGTATCGGTCTTTCCAGATTTAGTGATAAAAAGATGAAAACGAATGATTGTGATGATATATATAAACCAAAGGATACAAAAGGAATAAAACTTTTTTTGTTTACTATAATAATGGGATTTTATAATATAAAAGAACATTCCGGAGGATATAGGGAAATGGTTGAGAGTCTTGTAGAAATACAGGATGAAAGAATCAAAGATGCGGTTGGAAGAGGAGATAATATTTTTATATTTGGCGCCGGAGGAGTTTCAAAAGTGATGATTCCATTTTTGAAAAAGCGTTATGGAAAAATAAAACTTAGCGGCTGTATCGTAAGTAATCCGGCCGATGCGCGTGGAAAAGTAAAAGGAATTCCGGTTCGATGTGTTGACGAAATAGAGCGCACATCTGAGGGGATAACGGTCATTACCGCCACTGAGATATGGCAGTACCAATCAGAAATGAATACTACGCTGGAAAAGAAAGGATTCGCATCTGTTGTTAATTTATTGTAAAATACAATAGGATAAACACAAATAATTTTAATTCAGGGAGGAAAATAAAATGAGGTCATGCAGAAAATGTTTTGAGTATGCGTATGTTTTTGTGGGCGGTGACGTTCGTATGTGTCCTTGGAACGGAATAGTTATAGGTAATCTCCGTGAGAATACGCTTGAAGAGATATGGAGAAGCCCGCGGGCGGAAGAAGTAAGGCAGGCATTTTTGAGAGGGGAGCTGCTGGGGTGCAGCGAGAGATATTGTCCGGATTGTATACAAAACAGCACCACTCTTGAAATAGAGCCGGCGGAGCTTCAGAAGATGTATGAGGAAATGCCGGACCTCCCGGTTCAGATAAGTCTGGCATATGATGAGAGATGCAATCATGCATGTCCTTCATGCAGGCACGGTTTCTTTGTCCCAGACAAAGAATATCGAGAAAATCTTGATATTATAACAAAAAATATCGAGCCTTATCTCAGCAATGTAAAAGGTATAGCTACGAACGGAATCGGAGACCTATTTGTATCTACTGAAATTGTAGATATGCTTTCGCGTCTGGAACCAAAGAATCCTGAGTTTTCAATTTTTATAGAGACGAACGGCGTTCTGTTTAAAAAGAACTGGGATAAAATTAAAAACCTTGCGGGGAAAAATATAACGGTTTCTATTACGCCTAATAGTTTTGACAGAGAGACATATAAGTATCTTGCAGGAAAAGATGATTTGGCAAAATTTGAAGAAAGCATGGAGTTCATAACAGAACTAAAGCATCAGGGTGCGATATCAAGAATACGAATGATAATGGTAATTCAGGACAGCAATTTCAGACAGATTCCTGAGTTTATCAGCAGATGTATAGATTATGATGCGGATGATATTGTTCTCAGGCCGATATTCCAGTGGTTTGGAATGAATGAGGATGAGGTCTTATATAAGAACGTGTTAAATCCATGCCATCCATATTATCAGGAATATCTTGAGATTATTGAACATCCTTTATGCCGCGACCCCAGAGTTTTCAACTGGGGATTTGAGGAAAAGCAGGAGGCTGTATCATTCCCGACGCTCGCCATGAAACGTCAGATAGAAGGGGAAAGGGAGTTTGAGACATATGTTGACGAGGCGCTTAGTGATTTGGAAAAAGAACTAAATGAATATAAAGATAAGAAAATATATTTGTTTGGGGCAGGGAAGATTGGCAAAATGTTATTGGAGAAGCTTACGTCGGGCGAGCGGGCAGTTCCGATTGCCGGGTTTGCGGTAAGCTGTGCCGACGATGTTCAATGTTATTACATGGGATATCCTATTATTCAGTTTGATAAGATAGAAGACAGGAAAGAAAGCGTATTTGTCCTTGCAACGACCAATCCTGATTATGAAAGCGGGATGGCTGAAACGATAAAAAACGATTGCGGGGCGAAGTATATCTCTATTAATGGTAAGGGCGGATATATATGCTGAGAATATAAGGAGATTTTCCTATGGAGAATATAAGTATACTGGATTGTACACTGCGGGACGGCGGTTACGTGAATGACTGGTCGTTTGGAGAAAACATTATAGAGGATATGCTGCATAAACTCTGCAGGACGAACGTGGATATTTTGGAGATTGGATTTTTAAGAAATGAGCCTTACCTGTCTGACCGTGTTGTATTTAATTCAATGCAGCAGGTGCAGGGCATTTCCGATAGACTTGACAGGGATAAAAATATGAAGCTGGCTGTGATGGCGGAGATTTCACGTCCGATTCCCCTTGAAATGATAGCCCCTGCAGACAAAAATGATGTTGACATTGTAAGGGTGATAGTTTGGAAGTCAAAAAAGATTAACCAAAAAACGGTAGACGCGCTGCAGGAAAGTTTTGAATATTGCAAAGGAATAGTCAAGAAAGGCTATAAACTATGCATACAGCCAAATCGTACAGACCAGTACAGTGATTTGGAATTTGAAAATATGATTAGAATGTTCGGTAAATTATCTCCAATGGCAATCTATGTTGTGGACAGTTGGGGAACCATGTATTCAAATCAGGTGATTCATTATATGGATATGGCCGACAAGCTGCTTCGGAAAGATATTTCGATTGGATTTCACGGACACAACAATATGATGCAGGCATTCAGCACAGCTGAGAAGATTGTTGAGAGGGAATATGACAGAAATATAATTCTTGATGCGAGCGTATATGGAATTGGACGCGGAGCGGGGAATCTTAACCTTGAACTGATAACCCGATACCTTAATGAAATGTACGGCTGTAATTATAATATTGAGCCAATGTTTGAAATATATGATAAGTATTTATCTGATTTAAAAAATAAGAATGATTGGGGCAGCAGTATGCCGTATATGGTTTCGGCGTCGTATGGGGCGAATCCCAACTATGCCGCCTATTACCGTAATGAATTATCGGCGATACAGATGCAGAAAGCTTATCAGAATATGTCAGCGGATGACAAAGTGTTGTATTCAGATGAATTAGCAAAAAGATATCAGGGGAAATGTTATGAACAATAAAGAAATTGCATTGTTTGCAAACGATATACGAAGAAACGTGGTATGCGCCATCGGTAAAAAGGGCGGAGGACATATAGGAGGAAGTCTTTCTATATGTGATTTGCTCGCGGTCCTTTATGGGGAGATAATGAAGTACGACCCTGAAAATCCGGATTGGGAGGAGAGGGATTATCTTGTCTGTTCCAAAGGACATGCCGCCCCGGCCATTTACTCTGCGTTGGCCTTGAAAGGTTTTTTCCCTATGGAATGGCTTGAGGAGTTAAACAGGCCCGGTACGCGTCTTCCGGGTCATAGCGACCGTAAGGTGCCCGGAATCGACGCTACAACAGGCTCGCTTGGACAGGGTCTGTCAATTGCCTGCGGAATCGCGCACGGGCTGAAAGTTCAGGGCAGAGGACAAAGTGTATTTTGCATTACCGGAGACGGTGAGAATGACGAGGGACAGATTTGGGAGGCGGCGGCTTACGCCGCAAATTATAATCTTGACAATCTTATAATGTTTCTTGACTGGAATAAAAAACAGATAGACGGACGGAATGAAGACGTAATGCGGCTGGGAGATTTGGCGATGAAATACCGCTCGTTTGGCTGGAACAGCCATAGGGTAAACGGACATGACGTAGAGGAGATACGTCAAACCATATATACAGCAGTAAGAGACAAGAATGGCAAACCGACAATGATTTTGCTTGATACGGTAAAAGGAGCCGGTATTTCATGTATCGAACAGATAGAAAATAATCATTGCATCGGACTGCCCGAAAAATTGGTGAAAGAATGTTTGGGGGAATTGTCGTTAGTTCAGGGAATATGTTTGAAAAACTAATTGATTAATTTATAGTGTTTTGGCGATGGGAAAGGCTATTATATGGAACATATTATATATACCGGGGATAAGCCGGTAAAAGAAATATTTGAAGTTTTTTCGGAGACGCTGGAGGAATTGTTTCATGAAGATTCTTCGGTAGTTTATATTGATGCTGATTTGATGGCATCCATGCGTACGAAAGATTTGTGGGAGAAATATCCCAAAAATGTTTTTAATACCGGAATACAGGAGGCCAACATGGTTGGGGTTGCAGGAGGAATGAATCTGACGGGATTGAAGCCGTATATTCATTCTTTTGCGCCGTTTGCGGTAAGGAGATGCTTCGACCAGATATACGTTACGGTTGGATATGCACATAAGAGTGTCCGTATTATAGGAAGTGAACCCGGAATATGTGCGACGGACAACGGTGGAACGCATATGACCTTTGAAGATATGGCATTGATGAGAACAATTCCTGAAGCTTGTGTTATTGATATAAGCGATGCGGGAATGTTTCGCCAGCTGCTTAAAAAGACTAAGGATAGGAGAGGTGTGACCTATTTCAGGACGCCTAGGAGAGGTCTCCCTGATATATATGCGCCGGAAACGGTTTTTGAGATTGGAAAGGGAAAGATACTGCGTGAAGGGCATGACGCGGCTGTTATAGCCTCGGGTATTATGGTTTCAAGCGCATTGCAGGCGGCGGAGCTTCTGCATGAAGAAGGTATTGAGGTGAGTGTGATAGACCCCGTAACTGTAAAGCCGTTAGACTACGATCTTATAGAAATGTTTGCGAGAAAGACAAAGGCGATTGTGACTGTAGAAAACCACAGCATAACAGGGGGGCTTGGAAGCGCTGTTGCTGAGACTGTGTCTGAAAGATATCCTGTGCCTGTTGAGCGGATAGGAGTATATGACCGTTTCGGACAAGTTGGAAACGAAGCATTTTTGAGGGAACAGTATTTACTTACAACTGAAGAAATTGTAAATAGGGTTAAAAATTTAGTTAAGCGCAAAAATGAAATATAAAGCGGGATGTAAAAGGGAAATACAACGGTGTATACTAAACATGGTATGCAAAAAGAGGGGGAATATATATGAACCGATTGGACGGAAAGGTTGCAATTATCACGGGGGGAACGTCAGGTATGGGTGAAGCAAGCGCTAAGAGATTTGCGGAGGCGGGAGCCCGTGTCGTAATTGCAGGCAGGAATAACGAAAGAGGAGAAAAAATAGCTGAAGATATATTAAAGAATAATGGGGACGCAGTTTATTTTCATGCTGATGTTTCCAATGAAAAAGAAATTATAGATTTAACAGCATTTGTGAATGAGCGATATAATAAAATAGACATTTTGTTTAACAATGCGGGTATATTTCCGGTCACGCCATCTTTGGAGGAGATGGAGATGTCTGACTGGGATAATATAATGGATATAAACGCTTCCGGTGTTGTCAGGGTAACAAAACATGCGATGCCTTTTTTGCAGAAAACAAAAGGGGTGATTCTCAATAATGCGTCTGTGGCCGGAATGCAGTCTTTTGCAAGCGGAAAGACATATGCGTACAGCGCGTCCAAAGCGGCTGTGATACAGTTTACGAGAATTATAGCAAAGGTATACGGAGCGGATGTGCGCGTGAACTGTATATGCCCCGGAGTTATTGATACGCCTATTTTTGTAAACAGGGATTTTTCAAGATTTCACGATATAATACCAATGCACAGGGTCGGAACTGCGGAGGAGGTTGCAAAGGTTGCCAACTTTTTAGTTTCAGACGACGCGGGGTATATAAATGGCGCGGTTATCCCTGTGGACGGAGGGCAGTCGCTGTAGGGATATAATTTTCGGCGCATATTTATAGTACATATTAAAAAGGCGGTAATAGAATGGAAGCAAAACTTAAGACTTTGAGGCAGACCTGCCTGAAATTATCAAATATATGTCAGGACGGCAATCTGCAGAGCGCTTTTTCATGTATGGACACAATATGGTGTCTTTACGATAAGATAATGAACTGGTCGAAGGAGACTGCTGACGACGATGCAAGGGACAGGTTTGTCATAAGCAAGGGACAGGCTACGCTTGCATTATATGCGGTACTTATTGAAAAGGGAATGTTTGCTATGTCTGATTTTCAACAGATGGGCAGTTTTAATTCAAGATTCTGTATTCAGACGGACATTACAAAGTTTCCGGAGGGCGGTGTTGAAAACTCCGCGGGCTCGCTTGGACACGGCTTTCCGTTTGCTGCGGGCCTTGCATATGCGGCCAAGCTAAAGAAAAATGGTTCGAGAGTGTACGTTCTTACCGGTGACGGTGAGTTCTGCGAGGGGACAATGTGGGAGACTTGTCTCTTTGCGTCGGCAAAGAAATTAGATAACCTGTGTGTGATTATCGACGACAATCACTCGGTCGGCGCTATGATTGATATCGGAGATATGAAAGCAAAGCTTGAAAGCTTTGGTTTTGACGTACATATGGCGGACGGACACGACCTTGAGGAGCTTGAAAACGCATTTAACGGATTTGAAGATAACGGCAGGCCGAAAGCGGTTATAGCGAGTACCGTAAGGGGTTATGGCAGCGGGACGCTGACCGAGAATGATATATGGTTTCACAAGGCGCCCGATGATGGTGAACTTGACATGCTGTGCAGGGAGGTGCAGGAATTTTGAGGAGAGCGTTTCTAAACCGTGTCGACAAAATGATACGCGAGGAAGAGGACACGGTTTATTTCACAGTTGACATAGGGATGTGGGCAATCAGGGATTTGCTTGAAAAATACCCTGAGCGCGCGACCAATGTCGGAATATATGAAGATGGAATGTTTGGTATAGCTGCGGGTCTGGCTGCGGGCGGATACATTCCGACAATATTCGGTATACAGCCATATCTTGTTGAAAGAACATTGGAACAGATTAAGTTGGACTTTGCCTATCAGGGGCTTGGAGTCAATGTTATCGGTACCGGGGCGGCCGTAGACTATCCAAAATACGGATATTCGCATTACTGTGCGGAGGACGCGGGGGTACTTAAAATGATTCCGGGCGTCGAGGTTTTGACTCCCGGAACTGCAAATGAATTTATAAGCCTGTTTAATCAGGCGTACCGTGACGGCAAGCCGACATTTTTCAGGGTTAGCGACCATCCGAATAAAGAGTATGATATAGACGTAACCCTTGGTAAGGCTAATGTAATTAAAAGAGGCGGCGGAGCAACCGTAATCGCTGTATCGGTAATGCTTGACATGGTTATGGAGGCGTGCAGCGACTTAGATGTTACAGTATTATACTATACATCACTGGCTCCGTTTGATGCGGATACGCTGAAGAGAGAATATAACGGTGGGAAAATTGTAGTTTGCGAGCCGCACTACTCGGGAACGCTTGACTACGACATAATTGACGCTCTGGCCGGACGGAGCGTGCAGATTGAACATATCGGGTTTCCAAGGGAGATATTCAGAAACTATGGAACGTACGAGGATAAGATGGAGTACTATGGGCTGAATACAGAACATATTAGGGCGGCTTTAGCAACGTAAAGTCATTAATGTTGCTGATAAAGTGCAGAACTTGTAAACATGCCGCGATTTGTTAAAGGATGGATTTTACTATGATAAATATTGATAAAGCAAATCCAAAAGTTTCGGTTATTATTCCGGTTTACAACGCGGAACCTTATTTGAGGCAGTGCTTGGACAGTGTGGTAAATCAGACTTTAAGGGAAATTGAGATAATATGTGTGGACGACGGCTCGACAGACAGTTCGGCGGATATATTAAAAGAATATCAAAAAAAGGATGCAAGGGTCCGTGTTTATAACCAAAAGAATCAGTTTGCCGGAGTGGCAAGGAACAATGGATTGAAAAAGGCGACAGGAAAATACGTCATATTTTGGGACTCGGACGATTTCTTTGAACCTGACGCATTGTGTGTAATGTACGAGCGGGCTGAATCTGTTGGAGCTGATATAGTCGTATGTAACAGTTTTGCTTACGATGATGAAAATCAGTGCGATATTGAATGGAACATGTCGTATAATCCTGCATATATGCCATCAAATGAAGTTTTTTCAAAATATGATATACCTGAATATATTTTTTGGATATGTGTCGCTTGGTCATGGGACAAATTATTTAACCGCGAGTTTATATTGAAAAACAATTTACATTATGGTGACGACAGGACGGAGGAGGATGTACAGTTTGTTTTTGTGGCGCTGGCAGTGGCAGAGAGAATTACTACCGTTGAAAACGCCCTGATCCACTATAGAAAATATAACCCTAATTCTTTGGAAAACAGCAGGGATGATTATTGGGAAAGTACAATAAAAATGTTTGAAAGTTTTCTTGAAGAATTGAAAATAAGAAAATTAGATATATTACTGCGAAAGAGTTATGATAACTTTATCGCAATGCATATGATAGCGGTTCTGTCAATGCTTGGGGATATTAATGCTTACAGACGGATGTATAATAAGCTGAAAGAGTATGTAATACCCTTGTACGGACTTAATGAGCATGACGCCGATTATTATTTTGAAAAATATTGGTACGACAGGCTGTGTTACATGAATAAATACAGCGCTGATGAATTTATAATGAGGGATTTGTGCAGCAGGAGGTGTAATGAGGAGAGGGCCAACATGTACATGCATATATATGAAAAGCTTTTCTATAAAACGTCAGAGCTGTTGGAAGAAGCAAACCGGTACTATGCAAAAAATAAAAGGTGGTATTTTCCGTTTCGCAGAATACCAAAGGGTTCTGATATAGTTTTATACGGGGCCGGAGACGCGGGAAAAGATTTCTACGCACAGTTTACCGAATCCGGCTATTGTAATGTTAAGTTATGGGTCGACAATAATTATAAAAGCCTTAAAGAAAGGGGACTGAATGTTTCTCCTGTCGAAGATATTTCGGTGGTTTTATACGATTATATTATAATTGCAGTTGTTGAAAGGTCAACATATGAGGCGATAAAGGCTGATTTACTTAATAAGGGAATTGATGCAGGAAAGATTATCTGGGTTGATTTATGCTCAAGATAATCCGATATATTTAATGAGGTGTTTTAATGAAGAAAAAAAGTTATAGGCCGTCTATTTTCGAGCTGGGATTTCATATATTCGATAAATGGATGAAGCTTAAATATGAAGGTAAAAGCCTGCAGAAATATTTTGACGATAACTGCATAGATACGGTTGCCATATACGGTCTTGGCGCGTTGGGAAGCAGGCTGTATGAGGATTTACAGGCGTTGGATGTCAGCGTGAGTTATGCTATTGACAGAAATGCGGAAAATATTCATATTGAAGGAATAAAAGTATATACACTGGAACAGCAGTTGCCCGAGACGGATGCAATTATTATAACGCCGGTTCAGTTTTTTTTTGATATTGAGTGTGACCTTGACGGAAAGACGGATGCGGATATTATTTCCCTTGAGGATGTTGTGGAGTATTGCGTATGAAGAAAGCGGCTATTTTTACTTGGTGTGATAATAATGGCGTTACTAACTATGGTCAGATATTTCAGTGCTACGCTATGACAAAATTGTGCGGCCGAATGGGAATAGAATCGGAAATCATTTATTTTAGAAAGCGCGACGATAATGATTTTGTAAAGCGTAACGCTTCTTTTTATTTGTTTGACAAGATGTACGAGTTTGTTTATAAGCTGTTGAAGATTGAAAAAAAACTTGACAGGCGAATAATCAGGTTTAGAAAGTTTATCCGTAGGAATATTAATGTCTCGGGCCCCTGCTACTGTAAAGAGGATATAGAGAAGCGCATAAGGGATATTGATATACTTATATGCGGAAGCGACCAGATATGGAATCCGCTCTGGTTTAACCCTGTGTATGCGATTGATGGGATGGGTGTTAATGGGCAGAAAAAGATTGCCTACGCTCCGAGCGGGGTTTTTTATGAGGATGAATATTGTAATAGCGTATACAGGCAGATTGCTGCGTGTATTGAAAAGTTTGACGCTGTGTCTGTAAGGGAAGAATACAGCGTAGGCATTTTAAATAAGTATACAGATAAAAAAATATATTCAGTTCTTGACCCGACATTGCTCCTTGATGTATCAGAATGGAAAAAAGTTATGTCAAAAAGGCTTGTTGACGAACCGTATGTATTCTGTTACATGATAGGCGATATTAGAAAATATAAGCCGGCAGTAAGACGCATTATGAAAGATTGCGGGGCGGTTAAGGTGATATATATTCCGACGAACATACTTGACAGCCAGAATAAAAGTTTGGGTGTGTTTGAGGCTTGTACTGACGCAGGGCCTGCCGAATTTCTCTCGCTTATATATTATGCCGATATGATATGTACGGATTCATTTCACGGCATGGCAATTTCAATAAAATTTGAAAAGCAGTTCTGCATTATGGGAAGGGCACAGGTCGGCAGTGATGTAATTGCTAGTGAGGAGCGTCAAAACAATGTCCTTAGGAAACTGGGGATTGCCGGAAAGAAAGTCAGCTGTGTGAGAGATGCTATAGGGCTTGAGAGAATAGATTATGAGCTTGTGAATAAAAAGCTGGAGGAAGAATCGGAAAAATCGTTTTTATTTTTAAAAAATGCTGTAGAGGGATGACAGGGGGTGCATGATGGATAGTGTTCTTCGAGAAGAAAAAATTAAAATAATAGGTATGCCCGAAATACAATATGAGGCAGAAGATTTTGTCGACTGTAATGGAGGATGCCTTTTAAACACAACATTTGACGGATGCGTTATAGATGACTGTGTGTGGTTTGTGACTTATTACAACTGTCTTGTGAGTATTGATATTAAAACTAGGAAGATTAAGCTTGCCAGACAGCTGCCTTATTCCGTCAGTAATTTTGGATATGTTAAAATCCTACATGATAGGGATTATATATTTATTCTTCCATATAATTCATTATATCTGATACAGTATAATATTCTAAGCGGTGAGTTAAAAAGTTATAAGGTTTCTGATAATGGAAATGCAAATTACTATACCGGGCTTTTATATGACGGCAATGTATATATGGTACCCGCAATGACTAATGAGATTAAAACATATAATATTAAAGATAAAACAATATCTACATTGATAGACATGACAATCCTCCCTTATATAAAAAAGGACAGGGAAATATCCAGAAGCATATTTTTTGATAATGGTATAATGTATTGCCTTATATCGGCAACCAATAAGGTTTTTGCGTATAACATAAGTGAACAAAATTACAGTACAATTAAAATAAATAAAAAACTAAAGTTTGCAAAGATTGTAAAAGCAGCAGACGGTTTTCTTGCTGCGGCAATGGATGAGCCGTGCGCGGTATATGTGGATTTAAGAAATGGCAGACAAGTCACATTTATGTACAGTGATTTGATAGAGCCTGAATACAGAGAGAATGGTTTTGAGCTTTTGAGTATAAATGAAAAGGCAGTTCTTATTCCTTATTTTTGTAAGTATGGTGTATTTATTGACGTAACCGCTAACAGTATTTACAAAAAAGAGCTTGTGGAAGATGGGCTGAAGACAGGTATTCCGATAGCATGTAAAGGAGAAATATGCTATCTTCCCCTTATTACAGATAATGAAATTATTTTTAGCAGTAGTGAAAAGATAACTATTGATAGGCGTGAGTTTATGTCGAAATATACTTGTGATTTTACGATTAATGAAAATAAATATATTTCATTAACAGAGTATATTGACTTGATAGAAAAAACGAGCAAATCTGCAGTTGTTAAAAGAGAAGCTTGTGGAAAACGTATATATGATATTATGAAGTGAAAATGTTAGTTTATTATAACCATGTTAAAATATTTGTCCGGAGGGAGAATTTATGTTAGAGATAAATTATGAAATTTTTGATAAGGTCAGTTTGATTGAAAAATATTTTGAGGATGATTTATCAAAAAAGATTTTCAGAATGAGGGTTCTAGCCAACATAACGAACGATATAAAACATGTTCACTCTATGATTGGCGCGTCTGATACATATGATGTTTCAAGGGCTCTTGAGGTATATAATAAAATTGATGATAATTATGGCATATATGAGAATCTGGACGTGCTCAGCTGGATTGCAAGCAGGAATTGCAGCGGGAATATACTGCTTTTTGGCACAGGTAATGCGTCATATGCCTACAGAAGTCTTTTTAATGCGCTCGGTATAGCCTATAAGGGTTATATTGACAACAATAATTATGGATTTGATATAGACGGACACTACGTATATAATGTTGAGGAAAACAGGGAATTACTTGAAAATAATTTTATTGTAATAACATCTACAGTTTACAGGGAGGAAATGACAGAACAGCTTATAAGGATGGGTGTTGACAGAAAGAGGATTTTTATCCCTTATGACAATGCGCTTATTGCGTATGGAGATAACGTATATTTTGATGAATCTATTTGGAAACCTAAGAAAGATTTAGTGTTTATTGACGGGGGATCATACAACCTTTATTCGTCTGCGCTGTTTGCTGAATGGTGTAATAATTCTTATAAGAAAATTATTGCATTTGAGCCTGATGTTGATAATTTTGCTTTATGTAAAAAAAATATACAGAAATACAAATTGAGCGATATTGAAATTGTTAACGCCGGTTTATCTGACACAGACGGAGAACTTCATTTTGAACATTCGGGAGATTTAGGCGCGGGCTCTTTTTTGTCGGAGCAGGGTGAGGATGTAGTTAATGTGCGCTCGCTGGACGAATATTTGGGAGGCGGCCCTTGTTCGTTTATTAAACTGGATATTGAGGGCGCCGAGATGAGGGCGTTGGAAGGTGCATCTCAAACAATAAAAAAATATAAACCTCGCCTTGCAATATGTGTATATCATAAGCCGGAGGATATATTTGATATTCCGTTGTATATTAAAAAATTAGTGCCGGAATACAAATTTAAGCTAAGACATTATTCTACGTTTTTCTATGACACGGTTTTATATGCGTATATTGATTAAATTCTTAAAGAGGTGATTTCATGATGATATGTGACGGTTCGGCCTGTACGGGATGCGGGGCATGTTACAATATTTGTCCTCAGCAATGTATATCTATGATTCGTGATAATGAGGGATTTATATATCCCATCATAGATGAGGACAGGTGTATTAATTGTATGTCGTGTATTAAAAATTGTCCGTGTAATTGTGGCTCAGCCACTGACAATACGTCTATTGAAAAAAAACATTTAAGTGTTTATGCCGGAAAAAGCAGAGATGCAGCACTGAGGAAAAAAAGTTCATCGGGTGCGGTTTTTTCACTTCTTTCAAAAATAGTAATAGATAGCGGCGGTTGTGTATGCGGCGCAGTCTTTGACGAAGAGTTTAATGTACATCATACTGTTGCATATGATATAGAAAGCTTTAAAGGTATGAGAGGTTCAAAATACGTCCAAAGTGAAATATATGACATTCTTCCGGTTATCGAAAAAGAATTACAGACAGGAAAGCCGGTTTTGTTTTCAGGAACGCCTTGTCAGATTGCAGGTCTGGGTTCGTTCCTTGGAAAAGAATATGATAATCTCATTAGTGTAGAGGTGGTATGCCACGGCGCACCGTCGCCAAAAGTTTGGGGAGATTATGTAAAATCAAAAAAATCAGCCGGTGTAATTTCCTATATTAATTTTAGGGACAAAAAAGATAGTTGGAAAAGTTATAGTATTTCCTTTAATTATAAATGCGGCAAAATCGATTCAAAGTTTTTTTTAAATGATGCCTATATGAAAGGATTTATATCGGATTTATATCTGAGAAAGTCCTGTTATAACTGCATGTTTAAGGAAAACAATTCTTTTGCCGATATAGAATTGGGCGATTGTTGGGGAATAGAGAATATATGTAAAGAGCTTGATGATGACATAGGAACTTCTGTTATTGTCATTAAGTCCAATAAAGGTAAACGGTTCTTTGATAAAATATGCGATAGCATTGATTATACAGCGCTGAAATATTCTGATGTTGTCAAATATAATCCATCTATAGCCGCATCGTCCGACAGAATTAAATTGAGGGAATCTTTTTTTGAAAAATATAGTACCGATAATTTTGAGTGTTTGGTATGGGAATTGACGGAGGGAACAAATTGAAAAATATAGTTTTTGGTATAGGTGATGAGGTAAGGCTAAAATATAGTAACAGCTTTATAGAAAAAATAGATTGTTTTGTAGATAACGATAAAGCAAAATGGGGAAAAATTTATTGTGGGAAGCCGGTATGTGAGCCGTCGGAGGAGCTTCTCAACAGGGATAATTTTATAATAGTCAGCAGCCTGATGTGTTATAATGAGATAAAACGCCAATTGGCAGGGTATGGTCTTATTGAAGGATGTAATTTTGTGTGGGGACCAAATTGGTACGGAAATGAGACGCTGCCGTCCACATACGGATATAAAGAGTGGAAAGCATATGATAATATAATTGATTTTTCTTATGGAAGATGGGATTATAGAGTTAAGACGGTAGCCGAACTAATACCGGAGGAAGTTTCTTCGGTTATGGACCTTGGAGCAGGGGCGATGTCAATAAGGCAGTATCTTGGTGAAGATGTAAAATACTTTCCTGTTGACTACTGCAAAAGAAGTGAGGAGACTGTTGTGTGTGATATGGAGAATCATGAGTTTCCTGACATAAAGACAGACTGTATTGTAGCAAGTGGGATTATTGAATATATGTCGGATGTCAAGTGGTTTGTAGACAGTATATGCGGGGTGTGTGATACTGCGGTTATCTCTTATATTCCTATTGAGAAAATGGGTGATTATTTTATCAGACAGCACGAGGGATGGAAAAATAATTTGATGATAATGGATTTGTGCAGGATGTTTTTGGATAATGGATTTGAGCCTGTGGAAGAGAGAATGTGTTATGGAAATGACCTTATTATTAGGTTTGAGAGAAAATAATATAACAGATTTTATTATTTAAACATATGTTATACATAGACGTAAAGACGTAAAAAACCCCTCATAAATGTTTATGAGGGGTTTTTAAATTATTGATTATATAATGCCGTTTAACTAATAATGAGATATATTACTGAGCATATGAACCTTTATATGTTTCACCGTTGCATGTATACTGTACATCCCATTTTGTTTTTCCGTCTTCAGTTGCAACACCGAGAGCGTCACCGCTTGCAGCTTCACAGTCAGCCCATGTTATAACAAGGTAGTTGCTGCCGAATCCCTCTGTAGCCTCGCAGTCAGGAATTGAAACGCCATTTACTGTTACATCTGTAAATTGAGCACCAGCCTCAAAACCATCTGTTGCTTCAGCACCTGAACAGCACCAGAAAGCTGCTTCGTGTAAAATTACGTAAGCCGGTGTAGGAGTCTTAGAAACTGACCAAACTAAGCTGATATCAACTTTTGATGTATCTACGCTTGACCAGTCAGCTGTTGTGTCGCAAGCACCTTCAAGAACATAGCTTACTTTGTCTCCCTTTGTAGCTGAGTCATATGTATCAGATAATCCATATTTGTAGTGGAATCCGCTTGGAGAAGCTGTTGTTGAATAGCCTGCCTTTTTGTCAGCGTCCGTCTCAGCGTTATAAGCGTCAGCGGTCATAGCAAACACTTTATATCCATCTTCACCTTCAGCTACTGCAGCAAGAGATGCTGTATCTGCCTTAGTGTCAGCCTCTACTGCTGTAGTGTTTTCTGCGTCTGCACCCTTCTTTGAAACGAGTCCAAGGTAAAGAGAAGGAGTCTTAGCATCTTTGAGAGCATCTTTTTCAGCTAAAGATATGTTTGAGTCTCCGCCGTTTGCAGTATCCACGGTAACTGCGAGGTCAACATCCACTCCATATGAAGAATTGTTTATAATTGTAAGAGCTTTTGACTTGTTAGTGTATGTGGCTGGTGTTGAGCCGTCGTCAGAAGCGTCTGTTGTCTTGAAATATACTGAACCTGCAGGACCTGCATATGTAGCAGAATCTGCAATATTCAAAAGCCCCTGCGGGTCAGCAACGAATGCAAAATCAGCATCGGTTACTGTTGGAACGGTAATATCATACACATCTTTATTAACATAACCCTCAAAATCAAGTCCCGGTGTGATAGTTCCTGTAGTATCGGTAGCAGCTGATGCAGCAGGTGATACTGCTAAAACCATAGCTGCAGCTAAAGCAACAGATGTTGCTTGTTTAAAAGTCTTTTTCATAATTGAATTCCTCCCTGAATTTTATAAATAATTAGTTGTTTACCATAATTGTAAGAGTAAGATTGACTGAACTTTCTTCATCACCATCACTGTCAAGCAGATGGTATGTTATAATGCAGTCATGTGTTCCTACAGATAAACTTTTTTCAAGTGTGATGTCCTGTAAACTGCTGCCTAAAGGAATAACCGGAGATGTTAATATAACTTCTTCAGTATCGGCAAGAGCGATTGTAAAATAGACATCATTGTTATTTGTAGCCGGATTTTCAACATAGGCATCCTTGGAGGTAAGATTACCTTCCTCAAATGTCCAAGTTGGATTCATTCTTACATTGTAATTGCCTGAAGATACTTTATCCTTTTCCATGCTTTCGATAATATCGTCAACATTGTCAGGAGTAACAACTTTGTTTGGCTGTATTTCTGTTTTTCCAAACACGTTAATGGCAATCACTATTAAAATGATAACGGCGACAAACGCGACACAAGCAATTAAAAATCCCTTTCCTCCTTTCTTTTTTTTGGACGGAGATAACCTATCATTGATACGGTCATGTGAATTAATACTTGCCATAATGAATGAAACCTCCTTGTTTTTCATGTGTGCCATTGTTTATATCGTCTGCTTTCATGTATTTCTTAACATGAAATTGATATAACTTTTTTAATATCAGAATAGTATCTATATAAATAGGAATAAACTTGCAAAACAGTAAATTTTTTTACAAACACTGCCTGATAAATGTAAAGAACGCAAACCAAATATAAACAATTTAGTATGTATAATTCATAGGCAAATTATAGCATAGCTTAAAAATTTATACAAGCTTTTTATGAATAAAGAATAAAATGATGATTAAATTTACATTCAATGTGTGTAAAATACCAATAAATTATATTGATAAATCTAATACATATAAGCCGATTTAGGTTTCTTTCCCAAAGCATGGGCAAAATTAACAAAGTCAACAATATCCTCATCTATTATTTCATTAAAATATTTAAGGTACTCCCGCTTTATTTTATAATCATCTGTTGTTATTTTGTTTTTTTCATAGCGTTTTTCAGGAAGGTTCCAGTCCTCCAGCATAGTTATTAAAACACGGTCTACATTAAGCTTTTTACCTAGTTCTACGAATTGCTTCAGTTCATGCACGTTATCTTTTTGGGCAACAAAATTAATTTGAAAATATTTTATTATTCCCTGTTTCTTTTTCCCGGAAAGAAACTTCATGTTTTTTAAAACAGTTTCCCAATTACTGCCACGGCGAAGCTTATTGTATGTCTCTTCAGTGGCAGCGTCGAGAGAAATACTTGCATTGACGGTTTTATATTTTGATAAATATTTATTCCAGTTATGTTCATTGAAAGCAAGCCCGTTGGACAGTATGGAAATTTCGGTTTTGTCAACACAGTTTTTATGTTCAATAATTCTTTTGGCATATTTGCTTGCGAAAACCTCGCCGTTTCCGGACAGCACAATTCTTTTAGGCTGCTCTAAAAAGTTTTCTATAACTCTTTGAGTGAAATTTTCGTAAAATTCATTTTCAACAACGTATACTTCATCCCTGCATGAAAAACATCTAATATTACATGAAGGGTCTGTCTCTAAAAGAAGCAGACGTGGTTTTTGAGGCTGAGTGTCTACATAATTTACAGATTCCTCTGCGCTTGGTTCAATGTCTGATTCACAGTTTATAAGAAACGGACATATATTTTTGTCACAGAACGTAAACGTCTTGTTTATTACCGAAAGCCTGAATATTTTTTCGTATATGGAATACCATACCTTTTCAAAGTCATCTGTAAATATATTTCCTATAGTGATATAGCGCGACATGCAGCACGGTGAAATATATCCGGCTGATGTGATTCTAATATCGTTATATTTTGAACATTTGGAATTATTATAATTGGAGTTGTCGTATATTGTTTTATATAGTAATTCAGACGGTTTATTTATGAATAACCGGCTTGATACAATATAATTATTGTCCACATTCGTTTTGGATTTTAAAATTTTAAGCAGTCCGGCCAGTTTGTGTTCGGCAATGCCTATAATAAAAAAGCAGTTTTCATCAAAAATTTCATCGGCAAATAATTTTATTTTATAACCAAAATATTCTTGATTTGTTTTTGCAGGGTCGGAGTCAACAACGCAGTCAATATGTAAATTAGGACAAATTGTTTTGTAATTTTCCATAAAAAATCTGCTGTTATCACCGGTTCCCCACAGAATCACTTTTTTATTTTGTGTTTGTTTTTCGATATTATAATCCAGATACGGAAAAAGGTCGTCCATTATACAAAATTCTTTATTATAAATTAATCCGATATCATTTTCGAGAAAGTCCGCGGCTTTTTGCTTTAAATGCGGCTCTGCACAAACGATAACAAATATATCATCTGCATTTTCTTTGTTCAGTACTTCCGGAAGATATACATTGTTATTTATATTTTCAGAAAAATCTATATAATATGAGACTTTCATTGTATCAAATATAAATTGAAAGGCTTTTTGATATTTGTTAAATCCAAATATAACAATTTTCCTGTTTTCTATGAAAGATATCATATAAATATTATCCTTTCTTTTCAGATAAACTGTTATGAAATAGTTCTAAAGACTATATCTTGCTTCTATTTGAGCCTTTTCGTCATCGCTGAATCTGTATTTTGTATAATCCTTATGATTATATCTGTGGCATATTTTTAAACGTGGACGTGCATAATCGTAGGTACAGTTATATATCCATGAGGAATTGGCATAATATCCTGCTGCAATCCAGTCTATATTGCCTGATACTTTTTCAGGTGATATTTTTATATTGCCTTCGTTCTCTGCATTAAATTCAATAATTGCTTTTTCCTCTCCAAGACCTTCCTGCAGCGCTGAAATATCGTCAAAATACATAAAAATACGTGGCATAAAATATTTGTCATTCTGTCCAAGCCAATTTAAAATCGGCTTAGTGGAAGAATAGTAGTCTACATCCACAAACATTGCACCGACCGGGGGAGCATTATATTTTTCTGCAAAATCCCCAATCGTATCCTCAATATTTCCTAAAATCAAATGAGTATGTTCTTCAAGCTGCATTGACAGAGTTTTCTGGTTCATGGTAAAACAGCCGGGAGCAAAAATATTGCCCATATCGTTGACTAAATTTGAGGATTCAGGTAATCCGGTGCCGGTATCAAATCCGTAAAGTTCTATTCTGATACCAAACAGTCTTGATATTTCTTTTGCGTGAGCCTGCGCCGCCAGCAGGCCGTTTCCTGAAGCTACGCCGAATTCTATAACGCTTATCGCATCATACCCCATTCTTTTTGCTTCCTCTGCCGCAGCCCACATACATACCGAATAGTGCATACGTGGAAGTCTGCCCTCGGAAAAATATTGTTTATAAAAAGCCCTTTCACGATTGAAAATATCTATAATGTCATTGTCAGATACAATAGGTATATAGTTTAGGTTACATTCGGCATAAATATTTCTTGCCTCCATATATATATCAGTGCCGTCATTGTAAACAATTTTTTTGCAGTTTTTATTCGTAATAGTCTCGATTTTTTCCTTAGGAGATGTAGTTTTTTTTGCGTTTTCATATTCTGCGTTTCCTACTATGCCTAAAAATTTATTATCGTTATCCACTACAATGGTTATTTTATATTCCCTGCTGAATTTCCAGTATGCGTCTGCAATTGTTTCGTTTTTGTTTACGACATACTGTGCGATTTTATTAGATACCATCCTGTCATCCCCTAAATTATTATTAATAAAACAGTTTTCTAATAATATTTTAAAAACATCTTAAAAATAAAATGTACAACATTATTAAAATAATAACTTAATAATTTATTTTCATATTATATCTTTATTAACTTATTGTCAACATATTGTTCGTATTGCTTCGAATTGCAGGGATATTGATGAGCCATCTACGCCCCGTACTCAGCCGTGGCGTCGCCGAGAAGAAGATAGCTCTGCAGATTTTCAACGGTATATCTGCTTGGGGAGTTTATTGCAAGCTCATTGCTGGCGGCCTGGTAAATCTCACCGATAGTCTTGTATTTCTTTTCGTTTATAAGCCTCCAAAGGGATTTGTCAAGAGTGTTGTTTGTATTTCGCCAAGATGACCGTGATGCTCCGAGAAAACTGGCGGCTTTTAGGTTTCGCAGCCAGACTGAGCCGTAGCATGTATCTGTTTCAATTGAATTAGTCAGACAAGCAATACTGAATACATGCGGCGCGTTGCCGCCCGTCTTAAGCCGTGGAATTTCACTGAGCAGCGGGGCGTTTGCCGTACTCCAGTTTGAGCAGCTTCCGTGGCCGCGGTAATTGATGAATCCGCTTCCCGCATTTATACTGCGTATTACGTCTATGTGCCCGTAATCGCCGTCGTAACGCTTGATTGGATGGAAACGGGAATCTATATTTGAAATGATTTCATCTGAACAGATAGTGAAATCGGAGTCGTTGTACGCTATAAATATTGCATTATTTCGGAGATTCTGCTTATTGTTATTATAAACGGAGGCGTATTCGGTCATTTCCCTAAGCTCGGTGGCGGTAGCGGCCGGAAAGCGCGATATGGAAAATAACGGCGCATAATTATCTTCTGCAGTCTGTGCGTAATAACTGTCGCTCATGCACCCGTACCCGCTATAACTTGGGACTTCCGCCGTGTTTCCGGCCAGTATTACCGTATGTATTGGATTTTTGGCATGTTCTTTCATAAGATAGGTGCGTATTGCGGCCTGTTTTTCAAACTGCGGGTATTTGCTATGGATATCTTCGACAGTTATCTCGTCGTCAATCTGGTATTCTCCCGATTTTGCACTGCGGTATGCTGACATATTACCCTTGAAAATTTTGCTGGTGATTATGACCATGCGCGGACTTTCATCATACTTTGACTGCGCCGGGCATCCAAGTATGAAATCCCTCATTGCGGGATTACCGCGGAAACAGCCAAAGCCGCCCTTTTTTTCAGAATTAGCCTGAAGAGAGGTATTACGGTATGTAATCTTTATCGTTACGCTCTTAAAGAGATTAAGTTTTCTGCTGTGCGGATTATATTCCATAGGACATAAAAGAAGATGCGTGCAGTATACGCCCATAAATTCTTTTTCTCCAAGCCGTACTATGTGTGCCGCCGGATAGAATGAATCAGTATTATATATAAACGGGTCCGGCTCGGATATGTATGGCTCATTATTTTTGGCAGGAATGGGAACAGGTAAGATTTGTACCTCCTCCGGACATAGTTCTTTTTCTACAGCTGTTGTCTCTACGGATAAAATTTGCGCGCCGCGGGGTATGGCTACAAGAAGTCCCTCCTGTACAAGCTTTGGCACACCGGTCTGCTGCATATGTGCGGCGCCGGGAAAATCTATCGACACTTCCCCGCTGTCCATTCTGTTCAGCCAATATCCATGCGGCTCATATGTCAGATATATTACTCCGGTTTCATTGCGGGGTGATTCGAGAAAGTCAGAGTGGACAATTGTTTTATCCGCTTTTTTTCCTATATTAATATCAGTATTTGCAATATCAATATTAGAATTAGAAGTATCTGATTTTAGGGGGAGCCACTCGGTTTTTAAAAGTTTCATTGTAATATGTCTCCTTCCAAATTATTTTTGATTAAAATAATTGCATATCATCATGTCCCTGCCATATATATTTTTGCTCCCAAGCAATGCCATTGCCCGGCAACCGCCTTTACACCGGGTATGATGGATGCAGCTGCGGCACTGTTTGTTGTGCTTCGCAATGTCGTCTGCGCGTATATGTGTTACGCGGTAGAACGGACTGTCCTTATCCTGAAATATTTCGGTAAGGCTCTGCTTCGTTATGTAAGGCATTTTTTCTTCAAGACTTGTATCTGTAAATGTCGGACATGGGAGCAGCTTTCCGTCAGGAAGCAGATAAGGTTCCGTTATACAGGATGTGCATGAATAATATTCCTTTCCCTTTTCCAGATAGGGAATATATTCTCGGCGCGTCCCTTTATGAAAGGCATAATATCCGTCGAGCTGCACACTCAGCGGAAAGCCGTCATTTTTGTTCATTGAGATTAACATGTCATACATTTTGTACAGCTGCTTCTGCGGTAATTGAACAGCTTCGTTTTCATGTTTCCATTCACCGCTCTGCGTGATATAGGAGCATTTCCAGAAATCTATGTTAAGCTCCCTGAGGAGGTCGTATGTCGACGGCAGTGAGGATAAATTTTTACTGTGCACCGCTGTTTCGATACACACGGAATACCCATGCCGTTTGATTCGTTTTATCGCTTCTATGGTTCTTTTTTCCGTGCCCTCAATACCTCTCAGCCAGTCGTGCATATCTAATCCGTCAAAGCTTAAAACAAAGTCACAGCGCAGTTCTTCATGTTTTGCACGTTTGAGAAACTCATCCGTCACGAGCAGTCCATTTGTAAAAATCTGGCGTAAATAGATGTTTGCGGCTTTAAGTTTATTAACTATCTGCCAGAAATCTTTTCTTAGTAAAGGTTCCCCGCCGGTCAGGGATATCTGATGTATTTCGGCCTCTGCCATCTGCCTGATGAGGCTTTCCGCCCCATCAGGTGAAAGGTCGTGGTATTTCTGCCTTGGCGCGCTCATATAACAGTGCCTGCACCGAAGATTACATTTTCCTGTGACAGACCAGTGAATGCTTCGGACATAATCAAAAGGAAGTGACCGGGGTTTTTGGTCTTCACTCAGTTTCTCCCCTGATTTTGCAGGGGTGATAAAATCTTCTTTTAAAAGAGTCTGAAATACATTGCGCTGTCCGGGAAGCATAAACACATAATCCATATTTACCGTTCCATCGCAGCAATTAAGGATGTTCCACATATTTTCTAATATACTGTGGCAGACTCCCGTATCCCGGTTTACTAATCCGCATGAAAGGTCTGTCCATCTGCGTAGAAGATAGGGCTGTTTTATTATGTAGTTCATAATATCAGCGTGCGGACTAACGTGCGCCTATAACGATGCAGCCGCCGTGTTCATTTATCTCGCCGCATACGAAACAGCCGGAGTCGATTAGGAGGCAGCCGCCGCCTACACCTACCATGCCGGATTCGGCGGATTGCATGTAGTCGCTTTCAGATATGTCGAAGTTATGTTTTTTGGCAATGGAGATTTGGTCGTTTATAATCAGTTTTCTTGCATCCTCCATTCTGCTTTCGACAGTTTTTTCCAGCATTTTTTTGAGCGTCTCATTTTTCGAGACCTCCTCGTAAAATTCTTTAAATCCCTGCATAATTTATTCCTCCTATAAATATTTTTTGTAACAATATTACAATAACAGCAATTTTAATTAGTGGTAACTTACATATATGTAAGTTAGAATAATTGCAAAAAAATATACAATTATTTAGCGGTTGTTTAATTACTTTTAGAAATTTGAACATACTTATATCCGGAGAAATACGGAGGATTATAAATGATTGATTACTCGCCTTTCTGGGAAATGCTTGCATCTAGGAATATAAGTACATATGATTTGGAATATACTTATAATTTTAATCCGGCAGAAATTTCACGTCTAAAGCATAATCATAACTATACCCTTTTAAGTATTGAGCGTTACTGTAAATTATTTCACTGCGACCTGACGGATATTGTTACATTTACAGATTCGGATAAATAATCAAATTATAATAATTACCCCCAACATTGACTTGAAGGTATACCGGTTGTATAATAAAACGCATATCGGTTATAAGACACGATACTGATAGTTTGGGGGTAATTATATTAATGAGGTTATCTGAAAACGCATCAAATCAAAAAATAGAATACAGTTTTAGCAGCATGTATAACCGTAATAACCATAATTTTAAGTATCGGGAAAACGGAGACAGATATATCTATATTATGCTTTCAAAAACACAGACAAAGTTTGCGAAATGCATAAGAAAGATAGGAAGACAGGAGTATAATCACGCGGCGGTCAGCCTTGACGATGATTTAAGCGCGGTGTATGCATTTTCAAGACCACAGCATAATGCCGTACTGCTTGGCAGGCTTGTCAGGGAATCGATTGAGAGATATACGCTGGGAAGGGACGGGGAAGTACCGGTAGTTGTCTTCAGGGTGCCGGTTACCGAGTCGGAATATTATAGTATATCCCGCATTATAGAGAACATGCTGGATAATCCCGATTATATGTACAATCTGTTCTCGGTTCTTACATATCCGGTAACGAAAGGATTTGCAACATATAAAGCATTTACATGTATAGAGTTTGTGGCGTATGTAATGAGTAAGATTGGTTATCTTCAGGAGAAACCTTACTGGCGTTATAAACCGGACGACCTTCTCACAGAGCTTGATGAAAAAATTGTTTACAGGGGAGATATCCGAAAGCGTATGTCAGCCGAGTATACGGGACCGGATTATTTCGCGCCGTTTACATGGGCTTTCATGATAAAGAGCGTCACTACAATGTGCAGGCTTATAGCGCGCACATGCAACAGAAAATACCATTAAGTTTTTCTGTTACCAAACTTAAATAAAACGGAGTGAATTAAATGATAGATATAAACGGCCTTACAGTGGTGTCGGGTGGTAAATGTGTTCTTGATAACGTAAATATCCATATTGAAAAAGGAGATTTTTCGGTAATTTTTTCTTCTGATGCCGAGGCGGGACATGCACTGATTCATTCTATTATGGCATACAGTAAAGACTACAAAGGTAGTGTTAAGGTAAACAGCGGTATGGGGAGTGTGAGGTATGTGCCGGATGACATACTTTGGGAAGAATATTCTACTGCGCGTGAATATCTGGATATGATGTCGGGTATCTCTAAAAATTATGATATAAATATGCAGGAACTGTTTTGCGACAAGCTGGATATTACATTAGATGAAAAGCTCATTAACATGACTTTTGAAGAAAATAAGCTTGTTCAGATTATTGCGGCGCTCTGTTCAAAGCCGGAACTGCTGATTCTTGATATGCCGCAAAGCTTTCTTGGCAGCGCTGTTAAAACGAAAATATATGGAATGCTGAAAAAGTTTCACGGTGCCGGTACGACAATTGTGGTTGTGGGTGATTCATATGAGGAGTTTAAGACTTACTGTAACAGATATATATATATTAAGGACGGTATTGTTAAGGATTGCGGATATGTATCTGAAGAAGATATTAGGAAACGGGTAATAACGGTGCAGGGACACAAATCAGATACGCTTATCAATGTGCTTGGACATTATATCGGTACAAGGAACGGAAAGTCTTCATACCTGTACGATTATGATATAAGACGTATTCCTTATATTCTTAGTAAACTTGGCTGCGACGATTACCTTGTAGAGGAATTGACGCTTGAGGAAGAAATTAATTCTGATTATTCAAGATGGGAGTAAATATGGGTTATTTATTGAAACGCGAGTTTAGGTACAAAAGGCGTGATGTAATCAGGGATGTACTTGTGCAGCTGGCTGCGCCCGCGCTGTGTATGGCGGCGTGTATTTTTGCCTCGGACGCATTGAAAGTCTTTGGCGCATATATATATATGCTGCCGGAGCCGGCGTACAGGCTGCTGGGACTTGAAAAAGAACTGAATTACAACTATTGGTTTTACATAAAAGTGATTATAATGTTTTCAAATATTTATATAATGTGGAACGTGTGCAAAGGGGTATTTTCTGACGTGGACCGGGATGAAAAAAATGGCTCAATATTTTATATGTGCAACCAGCTTTTTTCACGAAAGGCAATTATTATTTCAAAGTACATAGCTTCAGCTGTATCTTTTGTAACAACATACATATTGTGGTTTGCGGGAATGATGCTTATGGGTGTCGCCGCGGGAATGAAAACACGCAATATTGCGGGTAATATAAAAGAAATGCTGCCTATGATGTGCGGGGGAATTATAATCGGAATCTTATTGTTGTCGTTTACGTATATATATGCTGTTTACAAGAGAAAAAAGAGCGAATACAGGGCTTCGGTGTTCGTGAATTTTATTATTTTCGGAACTCTGATAGCAGGCGGTCTGTACAAACTAAAAAATGTTGTTTTGTGGATAATGGATTATTTAAAAAAGCCGCACCCGGGCCTTTTTGAAAATTTTGAATTTTTAGACGGGTTTAGATGGTTCTCGCCATTGTCGTGGGCTAATCCTTTTGTGGTACATAATATGAGAGAATGGATTACCTTGACTTTGGCGGCATTTATAATTTCGTGCGTTTCAGTGGTTTGCGCCGTATTTCTCTATGAAAAGAGGACGCTTGATTATTAATAAATCCAAATATAGATGAAAATAATGTTATTTTGCAGTATAATATATCTCGCACGACATTATTATATCTTTTCTGTAAAAACGCAGAAATTTTTAGAACCATATGTTTTGAGAGGCATATACAAGAACCATATAGTAGAAGGGAACTAAAATTAATAAAAATGTATGATGATATTGATATATTAAAAAATATAGAATTAAATTGTGAACCGCCGGCTGAAGAACCTGCAAGGCAGTATTATTTCATTGGAAAATGCGTGGAGTATGTAAATGAGCTGAGAGGGCGTATTGGAAGAAAACCGTCTTTTTTTATACAGACGTTCGGCTGTCAGATGAATTTCCATGATTCTGAAAAAATAATTGCGATACTGGAACAAATTGGGTTTGTTGAGGCTGATAGTGAGAAAGCCGATTTTGTCCTGTACAATACGTGTACTGTGCGTGAAAATGCCAACGAGAGGGTGTACGGCCGTCTGGGGCAGTTAAAGCGAATTAAAAAAAATAATCCTGAAATGATAATAGGAATCTGCGGCTGCATGATGCAGGAAGAGCATGTCATAGAAAAGATAAGGCGGTCGTATAGATTTGTGGATATTGTGTTCGGCACGCATAACATATTTAAGTTTGCCGAGCTTTTATATGCAAGGCTTAAGTCCGGGGAGCAGATTATTGATATATGGAAAGAATCTGATTTGATTGTTGAGGAGCTACCGGTTGACAGGAAGTATGATTTTAAATGCGGCGTCAACATAATGTATGGCTGCAATAACTTCTGCAGCTACTGTATAGTTCCCTATGTGAGAGGCAGGGAGAGGAGCAGGAAACCGGACGACATAATAAGAGAGATAAAGCGTCTTGTCGACGACGGCGTTATTGAGATAATGCTTCTTGGGCAAAATGTCAACTCATATGGTAAGAATCTTGACAAGGCTCTGACATTTGCCGGGCTGCTAAAGGAGATTGAGAAGATAGACGGACTGAAGAGAATTCGTTTTATGACTTCGCACCCAAAGGATTTGTCAGATGAGCTGATTGAAGTCATGGCGGCGTCAAAGAAAATATGCCGTCATATACATCTGCCGCTTCAGTCGGGCAGCAGCCGTATTTTAAAAAGTATGAACAGGCGATACACTAAGGAGCAGTATCTTGAATTAGTTTATAAGATTAAGAAAGCTATGCCTGATATTTCCATAACTACGGATTTGATTGTTGGCTTTCCGGGAGAAACAGACGAGGACGTGGACGAGACGATAGACGTCGTAAAGAAAGTGGGGTATGACAGCGCGTTCACGTTCCAGTACTCAAAGAGAACAGGAACGCCTGCGGCAAAGATGGAAAATCAGGTTCCGCAGGAGACTGTTACGCGAAACTTTGACAGGCTGTTAAAGACTGTGCAGGAGGTTGCGGCAGAACGCACGGCCCGCTTTGAGGGAGAGACAATGCCGGTTCTTGTCGAAGATGTTGACAGCCATGAGGAGGGAATGTTGACAGGAAGGCTTGGCAATAATACGGTTGTACACTTTGAAGGCGGCAGAGATTTGATTGGAAGCATAGTTGATGTAAAGCTTGACGAGTGCAGGGGATTTTATTATATCGGCAGCATGGTTTGAGAACTCCGGGTCTGGTTTTATGAATAAAATAATATAAGCGGGGCCTGAATATATAATAATGTTTTATAATTGAGAGAGGTTGGTTATGTCTGATTTAAAAAGTGAAATAAGCAGGAGAAGAACATTTGCGATTATATCGCACCCGGATGCCGGTAAGACGACGCTCACGGAGAAATTCCTTTTATACGGAGGAGCTATTAACCTTGCGGGAAGTGTAAAAGGCCGCAAAGCCGCAAAGCATGCGGTTTCAGACTGGATGCAGATTGAAAAGGAGAGGGGTATATCCGTAACCTCGTCCGTCATGCAGTTTGAGTATGACGATATGTGCATCAATATACTTGACACCCCCGGGCATCAGGATTTCTCGGAAGATACCTACCGCACGCTTATGGCGGCGGACTCGGCAGTTATGGTTATTGACGGTTCCAAGGGTGTTGAGGCGCAGACAATCAAGCTTTTTAAGGTCTGTGTGATGAGAAAGATTCCTATATTTACATTCATTAATAAGATGGACAGAGAGGCAAACGACGCCTTTGAACTTATTGATGAGATTGAGACAGTGCTTGGAATAAGGACTTGCCCGGTAAATTGGCCTATTGGCTCAGGAAAGGCGTTTAAAGGTGTCTATGACAGGCAGAGCGGAATAATATCCAGGTTCATACAGGGCGACAACGGCCACAAGACCGAGGCGGTCGAGGCAGGTCTTAGCGACGGGGGGCTCGACGAGCTTCTCACGCCGCCTCTGCATGAAAAGCTGCTGGAGGATATAGAGCTTCTCGACGGGGCCAGTGATGAATTTGACCTTGAGAGGGTACAAAACGGTGAACTTTCGCCTGTATTTTTTGGCTCGGCGCTGACCAATTTCGGAGTGGAGACTTTTCTCAAGCATTTTCTAAAGATGACAACGACGCCGCTGCCCCGATGCAGCGACGCGGGAATTATCAATCCGTTTGACGAGGATTTCTCTGCGTTTGTGTTTAAGATTCAGGCGAATATGAATAAGGCGCACCGCGACAGAATAGCGTTTATGAGGATATGCTCGGGCAGGTTTGACGCTTCAAACGAGGTCTATCACGTTCAGGGCGGCAGAAAAATAAAGCTTACTCAGCCTCAGCAGATGATGGCTCAGGAGAGAAAGCATGTTGAGGAGGCCTACGCGGGAGATATTATCGGAGTGTTTGACCCCGGTATATTTGCGATAGGCGATACGGTCTGTTCTCCTAAAAAGAAATTTGCGTATGAGGGCATCCCGACATTTGCGCCGGAGCATTTTGCGAGAATCAGGCAGGTTGATACGATGAAGCGCAAGCAGTTCATAAAGGGAATAGAGCAGATTGCCCTTGAGGGAGCCGTCCAAATATTTCAGGAATACAATACCGGAATGGAGGAGATAATTGCCGGGGTTGTGGGAGTGCTTCAATTCGATGTGCTTAAATTCCGCCTTGAGAATGAGTATGGAGTTGACATAAGGATGGAGCAGCTCCCTTATGAACATATCAGATGGATACAAAATGACGGAATTGACATATCTTCGCTTTCGGTCACCTCGGACACGAAGAGAATAAAGGACCTCAAAGGCCGCCCGCTTCTTTTGTTCACCCACCCTTGGAGCATAAAGACAGTGCTTGAGCGCAACGAAGGGCTTGAGCTGAGTGAGTTTGGGAGGTGATTGATTACCACATTCATCAAAACACCCGCTTTCGCTTATTTCACACGTAGCAGTACTAAGATTTTACTGAGTAAAATCAAGTGCTGACGTGTTCAAATAGTGTTTAGCTGAATGTGGTAATCAATTGTACTATGCCGCTGTGTTTTGTCAGGTTTTTACAGAGGGTTTTGCGGAGAAGTGTGACGGCTTGCTATACGCTTGCGTCATGGAAGAATGGTTTAATATAAAAACAAGTTAGGAGAGTTATGTTATGGGAAAAAAAGTTGTCACGATGGGCGAGATTATGCTGCGTCTGTCTACACCGGGTAACGAGAGGTTTATTCAGGCGGATGAATTTGACGTGTGTTATGGAGGCGGGGAGGCAAATGTCGCGGTATCTCTTGCAAACTACGGATACGATGCAAAATATGTCACCGCGGTTCCGGACAACCCGATTGGGGAGTGTGCGGTAGCGGCATTGAGAAAACATAACGTAGGCTGTGAGTACATAGTTAAAAGCGGGGAGAGGCTTGGAATATATTTTCTTGAGACAGGCTCGGCGATGAGGGCGAGCAACGTAGTATATGACAGGGCGCACAGTTCAATATCTACGGCGAAGCCGGAGGAATTTGATTTTGAAGCGATATTTGACGGCGCAGAGTGGTTTCATTTCACAGGGATAACGCCTGCAATATCGGACAGCGCCGTAGAGCTTACCGGATATGCGCTTAAGGCGGCAAAGAAAGCCGGGGTAACGGTATCTGTAGACCTAAATTTCCGCAAGAAATTATGGTCGAGCGAGAAAGCAAAAAAGGTTATGACGGAACTTATGCAGTATGTTGACGTATGTATAGGTAATGAGGAGGATGCGGAGAAAGTTTTGGGATTCAAAGCCGAATCAACGGACGTGACAAAGGGTGAGCTTAACCTTGCGGGATATGAGGAGATTTTTAACCGCATGGCGGATGAGTTTGGTTTCAAATATATAGTAAGTTCTCTCAGACAGTCGTATTCTGCATCAGACAATGGATGGTCGGCATGTATTATGGACGGAGCTTCGAGAGAATTTTATCACTCTAAGACTTATTCCGTGCATCCTATTGTAGACAGGGTAGGCGGAGGAGATTCGTTTGCAGCGGGAGTGATATGCGGGCTTCTTGACGGAAAGGATATGAAGCAGGCGCTGGAGTTCGGTGTTGCGGCATCCGCGCTGAAACATACGATTCCGGGTGATTTTAACCTTGTCACAAGGGAAGAGGTGCAGAACTTGGCAGACGGCGACGGTTCGGGCCGTGTTCAGAGATAGGAATAAATGTGGTTTTGGCATCAGATATGTTATAGTTGATTTCGTGGTATATTTATTAAAATATAAATGTGATAAATATTTATAGATAAAATTATATATTTTATATATGAAAGGTCAGGTGCGCTGAATGAAATTAACATTGGACGGTCTAAAAAATAAGTCTGAATGGGAGAAAGCCGGAATAGAGATACCGGGCTACGATGTAGAAAAAATAAGGGAAAACACGATTGCAGCTCCAAAATGGGTACATTTCGGAGTCGGAAATATATTTCGAATATTTATAGGCGGAATACAGGATAAGCTTATAAGCTGCGGGGAGGCCGATACGGGAATAATCTGTGCGGAGACGTTTGACTATGAGATAATTGACAGAATATATAAGCCTTATGACAACATGGTGCTTGCGGTCACGCTGAAAGCAGACGGAACAACTGAGAAAAAGGTTGTCGGCTCGCTTGCGGAGGCTGTTCCGGCAGACAGGAATAACGAGGCTTCGTGGAACCGCCTTGTTGAGATATTTAAAGACGGCGGTCTTCAGATGCTCTCATTTACGATAACCGAGAAAGGATATGCACTCAGAGGAAGCGACGGCGATTATCTTCCATTTGTGAAGCCCGATATAGAAAACGGTCCTGACAGGCCGGCATGTGCGATGGCCGTAGTTGCCTCATTGTTGTATGAGCGCTACAAAAGCGGCGCAGCCCCGCTTGCGGTTGTCAGCATGGACAACTGCTCGCACAATGGCGAGAAGCTTAAGAATTCAGTACTAACTGTTGCAAATGAGTGGAAAAATGCCGGATATGTCCCGCAGGAATTTGTCGATTATATAACTGACGAGAGCATTATTTCATTCCCTTGGACGATGATAGACAAAATTACGCCTCGTCCAAGCACCGATATTGCCGATATGCTTGAGAAGTCTGGCGTTGAGGATATGCAGCCTGTAATAACGGCAAAAAATACATATATCGCGCCGTTTGTAAATGCGGAGGGCCCGCAGTATCTAGTGGTTGAGGATAATTTCCCTAATGGAAGGCCTGCCCTTGAAAAGGGCGGCGTATATATGACGGACAGGAATACGGTAAATGAGGTCGAGAGGATGAAAGTTACGACATGCCTCAATCCCCTCCACACTGCGCTTGCAGTATACGGATGTATGCTCGGATATACTTCTATTGCCGAAGAAATGAAAGATGAGCAGCTTGTTAAGCTTGTAGATGGAATTGGACCTGCCGAGGGAATGAAAGTGGTGTGCGACCCGGGAATACTGTCGCCTGAAGATTTTGTGAGGGAGGTTATTGAGGAGAGGCTTACTAATGTGTTTATACCTGACACGCCTCAGAGAATCGCCTGCGACACCTCACAGAAAGTTGGAATACGATACGGTGAAACTGTAAAATCTTATGTAAAAAAATACGGCACTGCGGAAAGCCTGCGCTATATACCGCTTGCAATAGCGGGATGGCTTCGATACCTGCTTGCGGTTGACGACGACGGCAGACCTTTTGAGCTCTCGCCCGACCCAATGCTTGACGAGCTTAGAGAGGGTCTTGACGGCGTAAAGCTCGGCGAGCCTGAAAGCGTAGGAGATAAGCTTCGTGGTATACTGTCAAATGAGGCGATATTTGGCTGCAGCCTATACGATGCGGGAATAGGCGAGAGAGTAGAAGAACTTTTTGCCGAGGAGATAGCGGGAATAGGCGCAGTGAGGGCGACGCTGAAAAAACATCTGTGATTATATAAAGATTATTATATAAAAAAGAGCTGTAATCAAAAAATGGCGAAATAAAAATGCAAGAAAGGATAATATATATTATGAAACCATTTATGGACGGGGATTTTCTGCTTGATTCCGATGCTGCAAAACGGTTATATAAAAATTATGCCGATATGGAAGTAATACCTGTGATTGACTACCACTGCCATATAAACCCGCAGGAGATATACGAGGACAGGCAGTTTGACAATATCTCGCAGGTTTGGCTTGGCGGTGACCATTATAAGTGGCGGCAGATGAGAACATGCGGTATAGCTGAGAAATATATAACGGGCGATGCGAAAGACTACGACAAATTTAAGAAGTGGGCTTCAGTAATGCCGCTTCTTATCGGAAATCCCCTGTACCACTGGTCTCACCTTGAGCTGAGATATTACTTTGGTTTCGGCGGCAATCTAAATGAGGAAACTGCGGACGAAGTGTGGAATCTCTGCAACGAAAAGCTTAGGACAAAGGATTTTTCTGTAAGGAATATAATAAGAAAGTCAAATGTAAAGCTTATATGTACAACCGACGACCCTGCCGATTCGCTTGAATGGCACAAAAAACTTGCGGACGACGATACGTTTGACGTGCAGGTTCTGCCTGCATGGAGGCCTGACAGGGCGATGAATATTGAAAAAGCGGATTTTGCCGAATATCTTAGTATGCTTGGCGAATCGGCCGGTATAGAAATAAAGGATATGGATTCACTGTACGCGGCGCTCGATAAGAGAATGGATTATTTTGAAGAAAATGGCTGCACAGTGAGCGACCACGGTCTTTTGTATGTTATGTATAATCCTGCGGCAGAGGACGAAGTAAGCGATATATTCAAAAAGGCTTTAAACGGCGGCGCGCTCAGTGAGTCCGAATGTATGAAGTATAAAACTTCATTTATGCTCAGGATGGCGGCAGAGTATTGCAGGCGTGGATGGGTTATGCAGCTTCACTACGGATGTAAGAGAGACAACAACACGTATATGTTTGACAGGGTTGGGGCTGATACCGGATTTGACTGTATAAGTAATTACACCCCGGCGGACCAGCTTGCGGATTTTATGAACGCTCTTGCAGTTAAGGAGACGGTACCAAAGACAATACTCTACTCTCTAAATCCCGCTGACAATGCTGTAATCGGAACTATTATAGGCTGTTTTCAGGGAGGATTAAAGGGCAGAATACAGCACGGCTCTGCGTGGTGGTTTAACGACCATTTTGACGGAATGGTTAACCAGATAAAATCACTTGCGAGTACGTCCGCGCTTGGTAATTTTGTCGGAATGTTAACCGATTCCCGATCATTTCTTTCATATACGAGGCATGACTATTTTAGAAGAATATTGTGCCGTGTAATCGGAGGATGGGTTGAAAACGGGGAATATCCTGACTACGATAAACTTTTGTCGACTATAATAAAAGGTATCTCTTATAATAACGCTGTGGACTATTTCGGATTTAACTTAAAAAAAGTGTAATTGGAGCCTATTAAATTTATGTACGTATTTTTTTGGGATGGTTAAAAAAAGATGAATGATAAATGAGGTATGTATTATGATTAAGCTTATAGTAACGGATGTTGACGGTACGCTTCTGACTGAGGGAACTTCAGAACCGCAGCCGCAGATTACGGAAACGGTCAGAAGCCTTATAAAAAAGGGAATAACATTTGCAATTGCTAGCGGAAGGTCTTACGAGAGCATATTAGGTGTATTTCCGGAGCTTGAAAATGACGCCGTGTTTATATCGAATAATGGGGCGTGTGTGACAGAGAAAGGGCAGACTATAGTAAGTTATGCGATAAACGAAGAAACCGTCGCCGATGTTGTAAGTTATATACGAAGCGTATCGGGAAGCAATATTCTCGTGACTACGGAAAAATATTCTTATTCTGAAAGCACTGACAAGGAATTTATAGACTGGATTAGAAACGGATACAGCATCGACCTTCAGTGTGTTGAAAATGTCCTTGGGATTGATGAGCCGATTGTAAAACTTGCAATGTTTATTAGCGGAGTTGACGCGGCTGTCGCGTCAGAGGCGGCAAAAAAACATTTTGGAAGTAATATAAGCATAATGGGGGCCGGAAAGCATTGGGTTGATTTTATACGTGATGACGTTGACAAGGGCAATGCGGTAGTCAAGCTACAGGAAAAACTTGGCGTTACAAGGTATGAGACAATGACATTTGGAGACAACCTAAATGATATCGGTCTGATGAAATGTGCCGAATACGGCTGTGCGGTCTATGGCGCAAGGCAGGAAGTAAAGGATGCGGCACATGAGGTTCTGCCAGACGAGGACTATGCCGTTCTAAACAAGATGAAAGAGTTCTTATAAATAATGTCCGTTTTGTGTGGGTGAATGGGATGCTGAGAGGAGTCTGATATGAAAGATATTTTAGAAAAGTATTTTGGCAGAAATAACATTGGACAATTAAAAAAGTATGCGTCAGGCGTACTGGTCGCCGTGCTGTTTGCATCGGCAATGTTATTTGTCTTAAATAAAGACGCGTCGGCAGCAGGTCTTTCGCCGCTTAGCGTGAAAGGAACCGAGCTTGTTGACAGAAGCGGAAAAGCTGTTCAGTTAAAGGGAATAAGCACACACGGACTGTCTTGGTTTCCGGAGTATGTCAATGAGAAGTCGTTTAGCTATATGAAAAAGAAGTGGGGAATCAATGTAGTCAGGCTTGCAATGTACACTGCCGAATACAACGGCTACTGCACGGGCGACGCGGAAAATAAAAAGAAGCTTGAAAAACTTATTGATGAAGGCGTGAGATATGCAGATGACGCAGGGCTGTATGTTATTATTGACTGGCACATATTAAGCGACGGCAGTCCGGCGGTTCATCAGAAAGAAGCCGTTTCTTTTTTTAAGAAGATGGCTAAAAAGTATAAAAACAACAGTAATGTGCTGTATGAGATATGTAATGAACCGAACGGCGGCGTGCAGTGGAAGGACATAAAAAAATATGCGGTCAAGGTTATAAAAAAGATTCGAAAATATGACAAAGACGCCGTCATTATTACAGGCACGCCGACGTGGTCGCAGGACGTGGACGCAGCGGCGGCCGACAGGATATCCTCAAAGTTTGGCAATATAATGTATTCTCTTCATTTCTATGCGGCTACGCACGGGGAATTTTTAAGGCAGAAAGCACAGAAGGCGCTTGATTCTGGACTTCCGCTGTTTGTTACGGAGTTTGGAATATGCGACGCGTCCGGCAGCAGCGGAATCAATAAAGGCGAGGCAAAAAAATGGTTTGATTTCCTCGATAAAAATAAAATCAGTTATGCTGCGTGGAACCTGTCTAACAAGAACGAGACGTCAGCATTCATTAAGTCTGGATGCGCGAAAGAATCCGGCTGGAAAAAGTCGGAGCTTACGGATTCTGCAAAGTATATAATTAAGCGGTTTAAATAAATCGTGAAAGATGCATAAGGTAATGTCAAAAGAAATCTTATAATTTAGTCTTTCCTTGCGCAGCTTGTTAGTCCGACATTTGTGATTAATGACACTTTAACAAAGTCGCAGATAGACAAGTATAAAAATATTTCAGAGCTTTCTAAAGATATTCATACAGAGATGAGAAAGCCAAAATCGGAAGAAATAGCCCTGCCAAAGCGTAACCCTATAGACTTTCCCGCGTACAAATATTGAATACAATGTTTCCATTTTATTAATTCAATAGAAAAAAAATATATTTATATCATATTATATATTTAAAATATGATATAATATAACATATTAATATTTTTTGGAATTAAAGGCAGGTGAATTTCGTTGACGCATGATGATTTTTGGAAAGATATCGGACAAAAAACTCCGGAGTTGATAGATAGTATATTCAGACTGTCCAGAAGGTCGTGTATTTCAATTACAAGACTTGATAATAAAGTAACATGGTGGTCTGAGAAAGCAGTGGAATTATTTGGACTTGACGGGAGCTATTCAAAGTTTGCAGAGGAGAAAACGAATTTAAGAGTACATAAGGATGATTTGGAAATGTACCGCAGAGGTTTTGCGGAAAGGATTATGGGCAGGAATCATGAATTTCCGATTGAATATAGGGTAAATCTTTCAAATAAGGGATATATAAGGTTTTCCGCGCGTACAATGTTTATGAATGATGTGAGAGGGAATCATTTGGCTCTCATTACGATGTTTATAAAGCATGATATTTTAGAAGATATAGACTCTGTCACCGGATTGCATACGGAAGCGGTATTCACCGAGAGGATAAAAAAATATATAAATGAAAAGACAGGGTCAGTGCTTTTAAAGATTGGACTGGACCGTTTCTGCAATATTAATGTTATATATGGCTCGGAGTATGCCAACAAGGTACTGCACAAGGTGGCTGAAAAACTCGCTGAAATAGTCGGAAAGAAAGCGGAGGTTTATAGGCTGTCGGGCGCCAAGTTCGCGGTATGCTTTGATAACATATCAAAGGAAAAGCTCGCGGAAGTTTACAGGAATATTACATGTGCGCTTTCAAATGACATACGTATTGACGATAAAAAGGTTCCTCTTAAGATTTCTGCGGGCGCGGTACTGCTTGAGGGATATATGGATGACGCCAACTCGGTTAAGAGCAGGCTGACGTATGCGCTCGACATGTCAAGGCATGAACATCACGGCGGGCTTGTAATGTCAAATGATTCATTTTCTGCGAATAGAAGTGACGACATTGAGCTTATAAGTGTAATACACCAATGCGCGCTTAAGGAATGTGAAGGGTTTTTTATGAGCTACCAGCCGATTGTTGAGGCGTCAAGCGGAGAAATTAAGGGCATGGAGGCCCTTTTAAGATGGGAAAAAGAACCGTACGGTCTTGTTCCGCCGGGAGTGTTTATTGAATGGCTTGAGGAGGACCCGTGCATATTTGAGCTTGGAAACTGGGTTATAAGACAGTCGGTTAAGGATGCATCGGAGGTTTTGAGACAGAAACCTGAGTTTTTTATCAATGTAAATATATCAGCAGCACAGATAGAGCGGTGTGAGTTCAGGGAAACGCTGCTTGGAATTTTGGATGATTATAATTTTCCGCACGAGCATTTTTGTATAGAGCTGACTGAGAGGTGCCGTATGCTCGACATGGGATTTTTAAAGAGTGAGATAGAATATTTTAAGTCCCGCGGAATCAAAGTTGCGATGGATGATTTTGGCACAGGCAACGCATCTCTAAATGTTGTGCTTGAGCTGCCGGTAGACGAGCTTAAGATAGATATGTCATTTGTAAAGGACATAAAAAACAAACCGTTCAACCAGGCGATTGTTGAGTCAATTGTAAGCTTCGCCAATACGACTAATCTTGAGGTGTGCATAGAGGGGGTTGAGAATGAAGAGGTAAGGGAGTATCTTGCTAAGTTTAATGCAGACTGGCATCAGGGGTATCATTACTCCAAACCGGTAACAATCGAAAGCATAAAAAGTATGATTTAAATGAAACACTGCTACAAAAGTTGAAAGTGTTAAAAAGATAGGAGAGTAAATATGGGATTAATTAAAGCTATAACGGGGGCTGCCGACAGTGCGTTTGCCGACCAGTGGAAAGAATTTTTTTCTTGTGATTCGATTGCAAATGACGTGCTTGTCGTAAAGGGGCAGAAACAAACAAGTTCGCGTTCGTCAAACACAAAGGGAAGCGATAACATTATAAGCAGCGGTTCGGTAATTGCCGTTGCAGACGGACAGTGTATGATAATTGTTGAGCAGGGTAAGATTGTCGAGGTTTGTGCGGAACCGGGACAATTTACATTTGACAGTTCAACCGAACCTTCCATTTTTTCAGGAAATCTTGGCGATGGTATTATTAATACGTTCAAAACTATAGGTAAGAGATTTACATATGGCGGAGATACGGGCAAGGACCAGAGAGTATATTATTTCAACACCAAAGAGCTTGTAGACAACAAGTTTGGCACTCCTAACCCTATACCGTTCAGGGTGGTTGACAGGAATATTGGTCTTGACATTGACGTATCGGTCAGGTGTAACGGGGTATATTCCTATAAGATAGCGGACCCGCTTCTGTTTTACGCTAATGTCTGCGGAAATGTAGAGCAGGAATACACGAAAGATGAGATAGCGGGGCAGCTTAAGACTGAGTTTGTCAGCGCACTTCAGCCTGCATTTGCTAAGATATCCGAGATGGAGATTAGACCGAGCGCATTGCCTGCGCACGCTGAGGAAATTGCGGAAGCAATGAACGAGGCTCTTTCAAAGAAATGGTCCGAGATAAGGGGGCTTGAGGTTGTAACCGTTGCGCTTAATCCGATAACGCTGCCTGAGGAAGATCAGGAGATTATTAAAAATGCGCAGAAGACTGCTATTCTCAGGGACCCGAACATGGCGGCGGCTACTCTTGCGGGAGCTCAGGCGGAGGCTATGACGGCAGCCGCTTCAAATAAGGCCGGAGCAATGACAGGATTTATGGGAATGGGTATGGCAATGAACTCTGGAGGTGGAGCAAACGCTAATGATTTATTTGCAATGGGTAGAAGTCAGCAGGCTTCGCAGAACCCGTCGCAGTCTCAGGCAGCTCAAGCTCAGACAGCCCCGGTTCAGGCGGTTTCTAAAGGCAACAGTACGGATGGTTGGACATGTGCATGCGGAAGTGTCAATACAGGAAAGTTCTGTCAGGAATGTGGAGCGCCTAAGCCGGAGGATAACAAATGGACATGTGCGTGCGGAGCAGTCAATTCAGGTAAATTCTGTTCGGAATGCGGAGCAAAGAAGCCTGAAGGTGCGTGGACTTGTACATGTGGAGAAGTGAACGAAGGAAAATTCTGCCCGCAGTGCGGCGCTAAGAGACCGGAGTAGAAGGATGTGATGAGATGTCTGACCAGATAGAATACAAATGTCCAAACTGTGGCGGAGCAATTGCATTTGATACGGCCAGCCAGAATGTGAAATGCCCTTTCTGTGACACAGAGTATGAACTTGAAACTCTTAAAAAATATGATGAGGACCTTAAAATGACCTCGCCTGACAATATGAACTGGGACACGGCAATGGGAGGCGAGTGGAATTCTGAGGAGAGGGACGCTGTACGCGTATATTTATGCGAATCGTGCGGGGGGGAGGTTGTAGGCGATGCTGTAATGGCCGCGTCAAAATGCCCGTTTTGTGACAATCCAATCATTGTAAAAGGTATGGTGTCCGGTGAGTTAAAGCCTGATTATGTAATTCCGTTTAAGCTGGACAAAAAAGCGGCAATAGAAAGAATGTCAAAGCACCTTAGAGGTAAAAAGCTTCTTCCCAAAATATTTAAGAGTCAGAACCATATTGACGAGGTTAGAGGTATTTATGTGCCATTTTGGCTGTTTGACGCCGATGCGAATGCGCATATACGATATAAGGCGACAAAAGTACATACATGGAGTGACTCCGACTATTATTATACACAGACGAAGTATTTTTCTGTATACAGAAGCGGTAATATATCTTTTGCCCATGTTCCGGCAGACGGCTCGGAGAAGATGGATGATAACATGATGGAATCTATTGAGCCTTTTGATTTTGACGAGGCCGTACCGTTCCAGACAGCGTATCTTGCCGGTTATCTTGCCGACAAATATGATGTGTCGGAGGAAGAAAATATTGACAGAGTAAACAGAAGGATAAAAGGCAGTACGGAGAAATCATTTGCATCGACCGTCACGGGTTATTCATCAGTGATTACCGAGGACAGCAACATAAGCCTGTCACAAACAAATGCAAGTTACGCGTTATATCCTGTTTGGATTCTCAATACGACTTGGAGAGGTGAAAAGTATACGTTTGCAATGAATGGACAGACCGGAAAGTTTGTGGGAAACCTGCCTATGGATAAAAGCGCTCTTGTAAAGTGGCTGTTTGGCGTATGGGGAGGCGTTACGGCGGCTGCCGCAATGCTTATATCGCTTGGCTGGTATTTGCTGTAGACGGAGGTATGAGAAGATGAAAAAGAGATTATTATATATGATTCTCGTTCTTATTGCCTTGTTGATACCGTCGGGAGTTATTATGGCGGAAGAGGTGCATGACATTAGACTTGTCGACGAGGCTGGTCTATTAACTGATGACGAGCAGGAATCAATACTTAGTAAACTTGACAGTGTGAGTGAGAAACATAAGTTTGAGGTTGTAGTCGTTACTATGGCTTCTATCGGTGACTCATATCCCGACGATTTTGCTGGCGATTACTATGACTACAATAACTATGGATATAATGATAGCAGAGACGGAATACTCCTGCTAGTCAGCATGGAGGACAGGGACTGGCATATTTCAACAACGGGATATGGAATAACTGCGTTTACGGATGCCGGTATAGAGTATATATCAGACAAATTTCTGCCGGATTTGAGCACTGGCAATTACTTCGCAGCGTTTGATACTTTTGTTGAAGAGTGTGATAGTTTTATTAAACATGCAAGGAATGATGAACCCTATGACATAGGAAATATGCCTAAGCATTACAATGCTTTTTTGATAATCGGGGGCTCTGTGTTAGCAGGACTGTTAACAGCTATTATTGTAGTTGTCATTTTTGTAGGGCAGCTTAAGTCGGTAAGGGCACAAAAGACTGCGGCGGAGTATATTGTGTCCGGCAGTATGAAAGTTGAGGACAGCAGGGATATTTATCTGTACTCGAATGTATCAAAACGTGCAAGGCCGAAACAGACATCATCTTCAGCGGGAGGCTCGAGCACGCGCACGTCGTCATCCGGTACAAGGCACGGGGGCGGTGGTGGAAAATTTTAACTTATAAGCTCAAGTGATTTCATAAGATATATCCATATGGTCATTGTAATCGCGGAAAAGAAAGTAGTCACCACTACGATACTTCCCGCAAGTGTCTCATCACCGTACATGTTTTTAGCCATGATATAAGCTGTAGGCGTGCACGGCGATGCGAACATGATTACAATGGCTATTAATTTTTGGTCTCGAAAACCAATATATATCGCAATCGGAAGAAAAACTGCGGCGAGAATAATGAGTTTAATCATTGATGCCGCTATAGTAGGCTTGATTTTTGCAAGGGCTTTCTTTCCCTCAAATGATGCGCCGAGTGATATCAGAGCAAGTGAAGAGGCCATAACGGCAAGGTTTGATATTGTCTTGTCAATCATTTTTGGCAGTTCTATATTTAGGTAAGATGCTGTGAGACCGGCGGCGATACCTATAATAATAGGGTTTTTTATAATTCCTGTGACAGCCCTCTTTACGGCTGAGTCTTTACTTTTTTCATTACTTTCAATAGTAAGAATTATTACGGCAAATATGTTGTAAAGAGGAACCGAGGCTATTATCATAATAGGCGCCATTCCAGATGTGCCGTATATATTCTGTATGAACGCAACGCCGAGAATAGCGGCGCTGCTTCTGTATGAGCCCTGAACAAATGCGCCGACGCTTGACTTGTCGCGTATTATTTTTTTGCCTAAAAGCCAAATGACTATGATTGATGCAAGTGTCGATAGGAAACAGAAAGACACATATGACAGGTCAAAATTTTTTCTTATATCCGTTCCGGTAAGGTCCTGAAACAAAAGACATGGAAGACATGCCTTGAACACAAATTTTTCGGCAGTATTAGAAAAAGCGGAGTCGATAATCCCCACTCGTTTTAGGAGATTACCGACTATAATTATTGCAAAAACCGGTATAGTTGCATTTAAGCTGAATAAAAAGCTTTCCAAATATAATTCCTCCACGGTGCATATGCAAAATGAACAGCGCTGATATACAGATGGCCGCACGTTGACATTGACTACATATCAATTCACCGGAGAATAAATTTTTTGAGCAGCGAAATAACTTCATCAAGATTGATAGGTTTTGCAGTATGAGCATTCATTCCGCATTCAAGACAGTGCTTGATGTCTTCGGAAAAAGCATCCGCCGTCATGGCTATAATAGGAATATCCTGTGCGTCGGGACGATTATTTAACGCGCGGATAGCCGTTGTCGCTTCATATCCGTTCATTATAGGCATGCGGACATCCATGAGGATGGCGTCGTAAAATCCACGGTTGGATGAACTAAATTTCTCTACGCATATTTGACCGTTTTCTGCACGCTCAAGCTCCATACCCATATCAGACAGGAGCTCATATAATATCTCCCAGTTCAAATCGTTATCCTCGGCAACCAATATGTGGTGTCCCGATAAATCTACATCTGTCAGCATTTCATCATGATTTTCCTCGACGCCCATATATTTCTTGAGTCCGTGGAATAAGGTTGATTTAAATAATGGTTTTGAAATAAACCCGTTGATGCCTGCAGCCCTGGCTTCATCCTCAAAATCACTCCAGTCATATGCCGATATAAGTATAATTGTCATATCTGCATCTATAATATTGCGTATCTGTTTTGCAACATATAGTCCATCCATTCCCGGCAGTTTCCAGTCTAACAGTATTATCTGGTAATCGTCGCGCATCATGTGATGTTTTTTAACCATCTCCAGCGCCTTTTCTCCGCTGAGCGTCCAGTCGGCCTGTATTCCAATGTCCTGAAGGGCGTCAACCGCAGTGCGGCACAGTACTTCATCGTCATCTACAACTAGCATTTTCCATGCGGGAAGAACCATGTTGATTTCCTTTTCAGTTGCTTTTTCCAAATCAAGGATGACGTGGAATGTCGTACCTTTATTAGGCTCACTCTGAACCGTAACGGTTCCTTTCATCGCATCTACAATATATTTAGTTATTGCCATGCCAAGTCCTGCGCCCTCGGTTTTATGCACGCGTTTGCTGTCAGCCCTGGAATATGAATCAAAAATTTGATTTAAAAATTCCGGGGTCATTCCGATTCCGTTGTCACTGACTATAATGTGAGTGCGGATGTAATTACTTTCTTGTTCAGACGGAGCTTCTTCCTGAAACAGCCTTAGCTGTATGGTTCCGCCATCCTGAGTATATTTTACGGCATTGGACAGCAGATTCAAAAGTACCTGATTAAGACGCACGCTGTCACAGTATACTTCCTCGGAGCTTATATTATCTATATGGACATTAAAATTTTGTGATTTTGCTTTAATCTGCGTCTGTACAATTCCTACGATTCCCTCTATTACCTCCCTGAGTGAAATGCAGTCCTCCGTAAGTGTCATTTTTCCGCTCTCAATTTTTGACATATCAAGCACATCATTTATAAGTCCAAGCAGATGTTTGCCTGACAGGGTTATTTTCTTGAGACAGTTGCGTACATATTCTTTATCGTCAATATGTGTTGTTGCAATTGCGGTCATTCCTACGATTGCATTCATTGGCGTACGTATGTCATGGCTCATATTCGAGAGGAAAGCAGACTTTGCCTTGGTGGCAGCCATAGCTGCCTGACGTGCAATTTCAAGCTCTCTGAGCTGCTTCTGTGACATTTGGTAATAAAAATAGAAGATGATAAGCAGCATTAAAAGAATGATTAAGCTGACAAGCAGGGTGGCGGACGTTCTCTCGCGGTTCATCTCCTCAACAGTCTCATTAAGTATTCCATATGGAAGTACAGTTATGAGATACCACTCAGAATAAGGAAGAAGTGTACAATATACATTTTGGCGGCTGTTGTCAAAGTCCATCTTGACGGCAAAGCTTTCTTTTTTGTCCATTGATGCTGAAAGCTCCTGTATATATGAGTCAATTTCTGCGTCGTCGTCATTATCATATCTGGTGTATATACTTTCAAAGTAGTTTGTATATTCTTCGCTCAAATCACTTACTATGAAACTGCCGTCATGCCTTATAATATGTGAGGTTAATAATGCGTCTTCTTCCTCGGTACTCAGCATTGTGCTGATATAGTCTATCGGAACGGCGGCAACTATTGCAATGCTTTTCTCGCCGGACCTCATAGGATATTCTGCGTGTATACCGAACATAACTATCTTGTTGCCGGATTCATCGGTTCCTACGGCGACTTTTTTCTCGTTAGTTAACATAGATTGGTAAAATGGTTCCGGGTCGTCAAGCGTAACCTGTTCTCCCGAAAGCATATCAAACAGTCCGCTTTCAGAGTAAAGTGCAAGATAATTAAAATTTCTGGCGTTTGACCTGTATATTAATTCATTATATAACTCTTCATTGGTGTCAAAATTCGGGGCAACAACCTTCACAACTGTCTCAACCTGGTCCAGTTTCAAATTGATGAGGGTTCTGAAATGTTCGGTTAAATGTGCGTTGATGCCTGTCATGTACAGGCTGCCCATCTTGTCAACAGATTTTTGCGTCACTACGCTCATATAGCGTCCCAGACTTATAAAAGCGCCTATACATATTATAACAAGTATGACAAAGCTGGCTATTATAAATCGGATTGTTCTGCCTCTGTTTTCTTTCTGAATTTCCATATGTATATTTTCCTCCCAAGTAAACTTATAAATAATAAAATTATGTAATTCTTACAAAGGTCTATTTCAGCAATATCATAACATAATATAAAATAAAAGACAATTTATTTTTGCAATTCTGTTTTCTGATTTTGAATCAATTTCAACATAGTAAATCCGCAATAATTATTATAATATTATCTTTGTATATTAACTCAATTAATTTACAGGAAATTAACAACCGGCCTGTATAGTTAATTTATTAATTTGAAATTCGCCGTTAAGATGTGTTGTAGGTAAAGTGGGAGAGGGGATTATATGAGATACAAAAGAAATATTAAAGTTGAGATAATACAATGGTGCATTGTTGTCGGGATTATTTTAGCCGCAGCGTTTGTCGCGTCGCGTTTGGGAAAATCAAATGAAAAACAGGCGGTTAATGCAGAAAGCTTAAAATATGGTGATGAAGACGGAGCAGTCTGGAAACTTGGCGGTGAGCCGGGCGGTTCTGACAGTGATTCGTACGGTGTCAGTGATGTTAAAAGAGGCTCTGTAAAGTATTCCGGTTCCGAGCTGACCGGCCTTACAATTGTTCTCGACGCCGGTCACGGCGGTAAGGACGATGGAACGTCCGCAATGGGCAGCACGGAAAAGGATATTAACATTGGAGTAGAAAAAAAGATTGCTGAATTGCTTGAAAGCTGTGGAGCCGAGATAATAGAGACGAGGTCTGACGACACATTTATATCGCTTAAAGACAGGGTTGAGCTGGCAAATAACAGCGGAGCCGATTTGTTTGTAAGCGTGCACTGCAATTATTATGAGGATGATTCTTCCATGAACGGATTCCAGTGCTTTTACGGGGGTGGCAGCGTATATGGGGAGGCGCTTGCTAATAATATAACCGCAGCCGTTGAAGATAAAGGAATATGCGGCACTAAACATTCGCGCTCGGAAAATTATTTTGTTGTCTGCAACACCACAATGACGTCGGTGCTTATGGAACTCGGTTACATGTCAAACCGTGAGGAGTGTTTGAAGCTGTTTGACAGTGGATATCAGGGTGAGCTTGCTGCAGGTATTGTAAAAGGAATAATAGATTGGTATGGGAAGATGGAGAAATAACATTCAGCAATATTATGTCTTAAAACGCATTATTTGCGTTCGTTATTGCAAAGTAATATGCGCCAGTTCATGTTAAAATGTACATGAACAATATACAGGGAGTGAAATTAAATACCCTTTGTCCGGCAATGCGTGGATGTTTAATTGTTTTCAAGAAGAGAATGATATACTAGTTATGTTTTTTTAATGAACCCGGCGTTTTTCCCGTATACTGCTTAAATGTCCTTATAAAGTTTGAGTAATCCCCAAAACCGGACTTATCGCACGCGTCCGTGACAGAATAACCCTGTGACAAAAGAGACTGTGCAAGAATAACTTTTTTTTCAAGAATATATTGTTTTAATGAAATGCCGGTATTTTGCTTAAACATGCGGCTTATATACCTGTTATTAAAATTAAGGGCGTCTTCTATGTCTGACAATGTAAAGTTTTCGGAAAGATGTTCCTCGATGTACTGAATTGTCCCTGAGACCAGTTCGGGCATAATATTGACCGACATGCCCTTATACACAATATAGTTGTTGCATATGGTACACAAAATTTGAGCGAGATAGGATCTCTGTAAAACGTCGTATCCAAACTGTTTGGAATTGAGCGTACCATTTAACTTATTCAAGAGGCATAGAAGTTCATCCAAAGTTTCTTCCGGCAAAAGGATTACATTGTTAACCCCGCACTGCCTTGTGTCAAAAAAGTTGTTGAAATTAGTCATATGTGTAGACAGTTTTCGCATTATAGCGGGGGAAATATTAAGTGTAATGCGCTCATACAGCGAATTGTCAAGGCTTACGGCCAGATGGTATTCCGTTGGGTTGATGATTGCTATGTTGCCGCGCTCCAAATGAACGCACGAGTGCTCTATAAGGAGGTTGACGTTTCCACATAGGAAGACATAAATTTCATAACCGTTATGTTTATGAAATTTATTGTGATAGTGTGTTCCGCTGCGGTATGCTAAAAGAATATCGTCGTGTATTTCATCGTAGTAGTGTGGCTGACTGAAGATGTCCATTTTCTTTTACCCTTACAACCTTTTAAAATAGCTGACTTATTAAAATTATTAAACTCGAACCATATATTTTTTATATCATAGTTTTATGAAAAAATCAATTTGGGATTTAAACAAAATATTTTTTAAATAATTTGGAGGTAATCTAAATGTGTGAAAACCAATGTATTATTATAGGCTGCTTTGAGGAAGAAACGCCGGCTGTAATATGCGCCGTAAATAATCTAAAGAAAGATATTGAAAAAGTAACTGACCGCCCTGTCAGAATTAAAATGCTTGATATAAATGACGACTCGCACAATGACGCCGGAGAGTGCGCTATCCTTATTGCGACAAAAGACGTACATAGATGGCTTGACGGTGAGGAGGCGCTAGGCAGATGGGAAGGATATGTTGTAAAAAAACAGGACGGCCAGGTGTACGTATGCGGCGCCGACAGGAGGGGAACAATTTACGGAATATATGAACTGTCGCAGTATATAGGTGTTTCACCGTGGTATTATTTTGCGGATGTGCCTGTAAAGAAAATGAGCAAAATGACGATTCCGGATGATTATTACATTTCAGATTATCCTTCGGTACAGTACAGGGGAATATTTTTAAATGATGAGGAAGAACTGGAGGAGTGGGCCGCGCTACATACAAGCGACGGGACAATAGGCCCCGAACTCTATAAAAGAATTTTTGAGCTTATACTAAGGTTAAAGGGTAATTATATATGGCCGGCGATGCATGTGAATTATTTTCAGGAAAATCCGGAAAATGCGAGGATTGCAAATGAGATGGGAATAGTAGTAGGAACTTCGCACTGCGACATGCTGATGAGGAGTAATCAGAACGAGTGGAATCCGTGGCTTAGAAGCAAGGGATATCTGAGCGATTACAATGCGGTACACTCGAATAAAGTACAGTCCGATGGAACAGATGGGTTAAATGGCGGGCATATATATTACGATTATTCGATTCCGGGGAAAAACCGCGAAGTAATACAGGAATACTGGCGTGAGAGCGTGGAGATGAACCGGGATTACGAAGTTTGTTATACAATCGGTATGAGAGGGGTTCACGACTATGGGTTCTCCACGAAAATGATTGATGAGGATGAGGCTTTGACAGACGAAGAAAAAGAGAAAGCCAGAATCAGACTGCTTGAGACTATAATTTCTGACCAGAGGGAGATGCTAAAAAACGGGCTTGGGCTTGAATGCGCCGACGGGGCACTGCAGTCATTTATTCCGTATAAGGAAGTTCTTGATTTGTACGATAAGAATCTTAATGTTCCTGAAGATGTAACTCTAATATGGGCAAACGATAATTTCGGACATGTTAGGCGCTATCCGAATGAAACAGAGCTAAAGAGAAAGGGAGGTCACGGACTTTATTACCATGCGTCGTACTGGGCTGCGCCCGACATGAACTATCTGTTTTTCAACACGATTCCGCTTGCGCATATGGCGCAGGAGTTAAGTAAGGCGTACGAGTCGGGAATCAGAAAAATGTGGGTGCTTAACGTGGGGGCCTTAAAACCGCTTGAGATGGATATGGAAGCATTTTTGCAGTATGGCTGGGATGCGGGGAAAAATGCCGGCATTGCATCAGACATACACTCTTATACGGCTGAGTGGTTTGACAAATATTTTTCAGGAGGATACGGAAATGAGCTGGCGGATTTGTATGAGGCGTTTGCACAGCTTACTAACGCAAGAAAGATTGAGCATATGGCCCCGCTTGTATTTTCGCAGACCGGATATGGGGACGAGGCAGGGGAGAGGGTATGTAGGCTTGAGTATATTTTCAACCGAGCCAACTCTATATATGAAAAGCTGCCGGAGTGCGAGAAGACGGCGTTTTTTGAGATGTTTTTATTCAAGGTACACGCGTCATATTATGTAAACCACGCCTTTTATTATGCAGACAGAAGCATTATCTCGTACGACAGGGGAAATGACAGGGCGGCGGATTTTTATACGGAATATTCGCAGATAATGATGCGGTATCTCCGCAATATGCTAAAGTATTATAACAAGTATATGTGCGGCGGAAAATGGGACAAAATACTTACGCCTGATTCATTCCCGCCTCCGGGAATATGTTTTTACCCTGTGTGCAAACCCTCGATAAGAAGAAAAAGCGGCGGTCTGAAACTTTTCCTTTCTGACGGCGGCAGTTCATTTGAATGCGGTTCGGTTACGTTCTGTGCGGGCGGTCTTGCCAGAAAATGGTTTGAGCTTGGAAATCAGGGGAACTGCGATATACCTTATTCAATTACAATATGCGGAAATCACGACTGGCTTGAAGTTTCTGAGACGGAGGGCAAAATTGTTACTGAAAAGAGAATCTATTTGACTGTCCCTGATATGAGCCGGTGTCAGGGAAAATCCGCTTTATTGGAAATCAGGGACTTTGTAGAGAACAAAGTAATAAAATTGAATGTAAAGGTGGAAGAACCGTCAGCATTGATGGCAGATATTGAAGCGGATGCCGCTTATTGCGAAGCAGCTGCATATGACGATGTGATTACTTGTGGTGAAGCGGCTGAATATGATGAGGGAGCTGATTACAGCGGAGTAACTGTTGTCGAGGCGGACGGGGCGGTCTGTCTGTTTGCGGACAGGTATCAGTCTGTTACAAATACGTCGGACAGGGAGTTCTGGAAAAAAATATACGGAGTGGGAAGGGGCTTTGGCGGTGTTATGACTGCATGCGGTCCTGATATTGAATCGCCTGAAAATACTGACATTTTAAAAAAACCGTTCCTTGAATATTCATTTTTATTAAAGAGCGAGGGAGAATTTGAACTGGAAATAATCAGATTCCTCACACTTAACTCAAGGGGCAGAATAAGGTTCGCAATAGGGGTTGACAGAAAAGAGCTTGTGATAATTGAGTCATTTACAACCGACGAATGGAGAGGGACGTGGAAAGAGAGCGTTCTTAACAACGGCGAGAAACTTAACGTAACACTTCCATTGTTAAAAGCGGGCATACATACCCTGCAGCTGTATATGATTGACAGATATGTTTCAATTCATAAGATGGTTATATACACTGAGGAGAAAAAGGACACATTTTTCGGTTTTTCATCCGTTCATTACGGTATGGATATGCCTAATGTCAATTTGGATGAGCTTGACGCACTTCAAAAGGACATGTATATGGCTTCGGATAACAATATTCTTCCTGACGTTGTGTATGCCGATAAGGAATTTTGGAAGTATAACAGGATATATATGAAAAATGACAAGATAGAGCAGACGGCACCGGGTGTTCGCCGCTATGAAGACTATTATTCCCGCAGTGTATCTGTTCAGGGAAACGACGTTAAATGTATTGCAGATATGTTCGGAACCGGAGTTTTTCAGGAGAAAGATGGTATTCTTGCGCTTGAGGCGGAGTATGCGCTTGAGAATTCAGAAAATGCGTATCTTACGCCGGATAACAACGGCAGAATATACTGGAGCCATGCGCGTGCGCAGACGGACGGCGGAACAGGCCTGTCAATGATGGTGTTTGGGCCGCGCTATACGTGGGATAATCCAAAAGACGCCCCGGGCATGCATTTTCGCATAAATATATCCGAGGGCGGAGACTTTAACGCATGGCTTCTTGTCTTGTTCGAGGACCATTTGTCGGATACATGCTATTTTGCGGTTGACGGTGAAGTTCTTCCATTAAGTTCACAGTACAAAAACGGACAGTTGTTTAATTACTCTACTGCGCACATTTATTTCTGGTGCCTTACAGGAACCATATCATTAGAGGAGGGAGAGCATACATTCTCTATATATGCCGGAGATTCGGGGATGCAGATAGACCGAATATATCTGAGCAGGGGAGATGAGATTCCGCCGCTGGATGATAAGTGGAAAAGTTCGAAGAGGCGCGGTTTGCTTACAATGGAATCTGTCTGAAAGAGATATAACACTTTTATCATTTGCCTTGTTATCACAGCTCGATTGTGCTACAATATAAGTTAGCTTATTAGCTGCAAGGGGGTAGACTTATGGAGACAAGGCTTTGGCGGGAAATGCTTATGCCGTATTACGCAGCTGTGGATGAACTCAAAATGAAATTTGAGCAGATTGCAAAAGAATGTCGAGACCTGGGAATATATTCACCTATAGAGACCGTAAAGGGCAGAGTTAAGCGTATTCCGAGCATACTTGAAAAGGCACAGAAGAAAGATATTGAGATAGAGGATATAGAGTGCCTGATTCAGGACATTGCAGGGATAAGGATAATATGCCAGTTTGTCGAGGATATCGAGTCCGTAGTAGAGATAATCCGTAAGAGAAAAGATATGACTATCCTTGAGGAGCGCGACTATGTTACGAGGAGCAAGGCAAGCGGGTACAGGAGCTATCATATTATAATAGAGTACGAGGTCCATATGTATGATGGACTGAAAAAGATAAAGGCGGAAATTCAGATTAGAACACTTGCGATGGATTTCTGGGGTACTATTGAACATTCACTGCAGTATAAGTATAACGGTAAGATGCCGTCGCATATAAGGGATAGGCTGCATGCGGCAGCGGAGGCGATTGTTATGCTTGACAATGAAATGTCAACGGTTCGAAGCGAGATAATGGACGCCCAGAACGATATGCAGAATACCGACTATATAATTACCGAAATACTCTGCAATATACAAAATCTTTACGGTGTGGCTAACACAAGAGAAATTAATAAGATACAGGATGAGTTTTACAGATTATACGAACTAAAAAATACGGATATGCTGCAAAGATTCTGTAATGAGCTAGACATTATTGCGGAGGGTTACAGGGCGCAGTCGATACAGGAGGGATTTTAGTGCTGTCAGGAATTGACGCGGTTTTGTTTGACCTTGACGGTACTCTCATAGACTCAATGTGGATGTGGGAGGCAATAGATATAGAATATCTCGCGAGGTTTGGAATTCCGTTTGAGAAAAGTTACCAGCAGGGAATTGAGGGAATGAGTATGACTGAAACTGCCGTGTACTTTAAGGAACGCTTTGGGATAAAGGATTCGGTTGAAAAAATGAAGGCCGACTGGAATGACATGGCTATACATAAATACCGACATGATATTAAGTTAAAGCCCGGTGTAATGGAATTTTTAATTTGGCTTAATAAAAAAGGTATTAAGGCGGGGATAGGCACGAGTAATTCGATGGAACTCTGCGCTGAGGCTTTGAGCGCCAAGGGAGTGGAGGATTATTTTCAGTCCGTTCATACTTCAAATGAGGTAAAGGCCGGCAAGCCGTCTCCTGACATATATCTTCTTGTCGCTAAAGAGCTGGGAGTAAAACCTCACAGATGCATTGTGTTTGAGGATTTGTATCAGGGCATATGTGCGGGAAAGAATGCGGGGATGAAGACTTGCGCCATAGCGGATGATTACTCGAAAGATACGTGGCAGAAAAAGATAGAGGCCGCCGATTACTGGATAAATGATTTTACGGATGATTTGGTCCTGCAGGTTATGAGATGACAAGAAAGGAATAATACGGAAATGAAATTAGAGATTGAAAAAGGCAGTTTTGGATATATAAAGAGAAAGAAGAAAAGGCAGATACTATTGGTATTTCTTATGCTTTTTATCGCTGCCGCAATGTTTATAACCGGATTGTTCCTTCATAAGTTTGACAAGTCCAACCTCTGTACGATGCTTGCGATACTTATGGTTCTTCCTATGGCAAAATTTTTTGTAATATATGTTGTTCTGTTCCCTTACAAATCGGTGAAAAAGGAACGGTATGATGCTGTCAGGGAAAAGCTTTCCGAGGAAACAATACTTATGACCGATATGGTTATAACGTCGTCAGATATTTCAATGAATCTTGATTTTATTATAATTACGGATAATCAGGTTCTTGGACTTGCCGGAAAGAAAAAGCAGGACATAAAATATATAGGGGATTATCTGAAAAAGACGCTTGAGGCGAATAATTTAGACGGTTTTGCAGTCAAAATATTTGATGATGAAAAGCAGTTTGAAAAGTGTATTCCAGACAGGAATTTTGAGAAAAATACATTGCAGGACGACGCTCTTAAGATTATAAGGACACTTGTGGTATGAGAGAAATTATTATAGATAACAGGGAATCCGGACAGAGGTTTGACAAATATCTCAAAAAATATCTTAGTCAGGCCGGCTCCGGGTTTATATACAAAATGCTGAGAAAAAAAAATATTACTCTTAACGGACGCAGGTCCTTGGGAAATGAACTTCTATGTGAGGGCGATTCCGTTAAGATATTTTTTTCGGACGAGACATTTGAAAAGTTTACAGCCGGTGCGCCGAAAAAGGGAAAAGAAGTTTTGGGAATACGTGGCGGCGAGCATACAGACGAAAGAAAATATAATAAAAAACTGTGTGAAAAAACAGCCGGAAATGAACTGACAATCGGGAATACTAACGGAAAAAAAATCGTCATATGCGCAGGCTACAGGGTTGAGATACTTTATGAGGATGAAAATTTTATATTTATGAATAAACCTGCGGGGCTTCTGTCGCAGGGAGACGGCAAGGGCGGTGTTTCCCTCGTAGATATATTATCTTCATATTTGGACCATACGGACGAGAGGTTCGGAAAACCGTCTGGCTTCAGGCCGGGAATATGTAACCGGCTTGACAGGAACACGAGCGGCGTAGTTGCTGCCGGAAAAACTGTGAGGGGACTGCAGGAGCTGTCCGAGTCCATCAGGAAAAAGACGGTTCATAAAATATATGCGTGCGTCGTCGAGGGACGGGTTGACAAAGGTAAACGCCTTAAAGGATATTTAACTAAGGATTTCGCCAAAAATATCGTTTCACTGTCTGATTTAAAGACTGACGGCGCCTCACATGTTGAGACAATATACAGACCGGTAAAAACAAACGGTCTTGTCACTCTGCTTGAGGTAGAGCTGATAACGGGAAAGTCGCACCAAATAAGGGCCCATATGGCGAATGAGGGGCATCCCGTTGTCGGAGATGTGAAATACGGCTCAAAGATTAAGAGTTCTGGCGGGCATCAGCTTTTGCATGCGCACAGGATGATTTTTGAGGATACGGGTCCGGTACCGGATTCTATTGCAGGGCTTGTCATTGAAGCGGGGATACCTGCGCATTACAACAGGTATTTTGACTAATTAATTTCGTTTCTGTACTTACATTTGAAATAAGAGAAAGTGATTATTTTCACAATGAAACACACGCTTGCGCTTAGCCTCATACGTAGCAGCACTAAGATTTTGCTGCGTAAAATCAAGTGCCGACGTGTTCAGAAAGTGTTTCTTATGAGTAAAATAATCACTTTCTCTATACTAACTTCATATGCAGGGTTTGAATAAGAAACGTATACAAGGGGGAAACTTTGATGCCGTCATGGAATTCAAGGGGACTAAGGGGACAGGGGCTTGAAGAGCTCGTGAATCTGACAAATGAAAAGTACCGCGACAGAAAGCTTGCGGTTGTCCAAAAGGTTCCGACGCCTATTACGCCCATTAAAATTGACTCCGAGACAAAACAGATTACACTAGCGTATTTTGAGCAGAAAAGTACTGTGGATTATATCGGGGTTGTACAGGGAATACCGGTCTGTTTTGATGCGAAAGACTGCATGAGTACGACGTTTCCACTGCAAAATGTACACGAACACCAGATATGTTTTATGAAAGAATTTGAGGAACAAAGCGGTGTTGCATTTCTGCTGATTCATTTTGCGGAAATTGACATATACTATTACCTGCGGTTTGCAAAGCTGTATGAGTTTTGGCAGAGGGCAGAAAATGGTGGACGGAAAAGTTTCAGGTATGATGAGCTCGATGAGAGATATCAGATATCAACGCACGAGGGAGTGTTTGTGCATTACCTCGAGGCGCTGCAGCTTGATTTAGATGAAAGGGAGGATTAAAAACATGGCAAAGATTACAGTATTTATTGCGGATGGTACAGAGGAAATAGAGGCGCTTACGGTCGTTGACCTCGCAAGGAGGGCGGGCATTGAAGTTGATACGGTGTCCGTGAATGACAGAACGACCATAACGGGCTCGCACAATATTAAAATCATACTGGATGCGGTTATCGGACAGGTTGAGTGGAACTCTGTCGATATGATTGTACTTCCGGGAGGAAAAGTCGGGGTTGATAACCTGAAAGCGTGTACAGAACTGACTGACAAGGTAAAGGAATTTGCGCTTGCCGGAAAACCGGTTGCTGCAGTGTGCGCGGCCCCGTCAATTTTGGGCGGACTTGGAATCCTTAACGGAAAGAGGGCAACCTGTTATCCGGGATTTGAGGATAAGCTTACGGGGGCCGAATACGTGATAGAGCCTGTAGTAAAGGACGGCAATATAATAACGAGCAGGGGACTTGGAACATCCATACAGTTTGCCGCGGCAATAATAGAATATCTTGACGGAAAAGATGCGGCTGAAGAGGTTTTAAATCAGATTATAAGCTGTGGCGGCAATTAGATAAGCCGGGCTGACTCATGTTGCGAAGTGGTAATGGAGAGTATAAATATATATTTTGGAGGTTTCATTATGAATAAGCTGCCTAAAAGAGAGCAGGCGAAAGAGGAATACTGCTGGAACATGAAAGACATGTACGTATCAGATGAAGAGTGGGAGAGACACTATGCAGAGATAGAGAAAAAGCTTGCAGAGTATGGCGCTCTAAAGGATGGCGCGGAAAAGGACGCGGGCGCGCTTTTAAGGCTTCTTGACTTTAACGCATCCACCGAGGAGGCTGCGGAGAGAATATATGTATATGCAAACCAGAAATCCCACGAGGATATGGCCGTGGCTTTGTATCAGGACATGTCGCAGCGGGCTTCTTCGCTTCTTGTAAAGCTGGAGTATGAGTCGGCATTTATCAAACCGCTTATCATGGGGCTTGGAAGGGAAAAAATTGCTGAATTTATTCAAAGCGAGCAGGGGCTTAGACTGTATGAGAGATATTTTGATAATATATTGAGAAAGAGCGAGCACATTCTTGACGCCAGCTCAGAGGCGCTTCTTGCGCGGGCTAGCGACATAGCGCAGACTCCGTCTGACATATTTGCCATGTTTAACAATGCCGACTTGAAATTTCCGGAGATTGACGATGGCAGCGGAAATAAGGTCCAGATTACAAACGGAAGATATACTACATTTTTGCAGAGCCCTGTCCGCAGTGTCAGAAAAGCGGCGTTTGAGGGCATGTATAGCATGTATGAGGCATATAAAAATACGCTTACGGCGGCGTACCGAGGCAATGTAAAGCAGCATCTGTTCTATACGAATGTAAGAAACTATAAAAGCGCGGAGGCGTACAGCCTTGACGACGCGAACATTCCGGTCAGCGTGTATGACAGCCTTATAAATTCAGTCAGAAAACATCTTCCGCTGATGCACAGGTATGCTGCAATACGTAAGCGGCTTTTAGGTCTTGATGAGATGCATATGTATGATTTGTATGTTCCTTTGGTTCCTGATGCGGATAAAAAAATAAGCTATGAGGAGGCAAGGAAGCTTGTGCTTGCGGGCCTTACTCCTCTGGGAAAAGAGTACGGGGAACTTCTTAAAAAGGGATTTGACGGCGGATGGATTGACGTGTATGAAAATGAAGGTAAAAGATCCGGAGCTTATTCATGGGGCTGCTACGGCGTACATCCCTACGTGCTTTTGAATCATCAGGATAACTTAAACAGTGTATTTACTCTTGCTCATGAGATGGGCCATGCGCTTCACTCATATTACTCAGATGAGAACCAGCCGTATATATATGCGGGATATAAAATATTCGTGGCTGAGGTCGCTTCTACCTGCAACGAGGCGCTGCTTGTAAACTACCTTATTGACAACAGCGCGGATAGGAAAGAAAAAATGTACCTTATCAATTATTTCCTTGAACAGTTTAGGACGACGTTTTTCAGGCAGACCATGTTTGCCGAGTTTGAGAGGATAACGCACCGCATGGCGGCGGACGGGGAGACGCTTACCGCTGAAAATATGTGTGATATATATAAGAAGCTAAATGAAGAGTACTTTGGAGAGGCTGTTTATGTCGACAAAGAGATTGCGATGGAGTGGGCCAGAATACCCCATTTTTATACTCCATTTTATGTTTATCAGTACGCTACCGGATTTGCCGCGGCAGTTTCTATTTCGTCGGCAATTTTGTCGGGCGATGACGGGGTGCTTGAAGGGTACCGCAGTTTTCTTAAGAGCGGCGGCTCAAAAGACCCGATAGACCTGCTTAAACTCTGCGGTATTGACATGACAGAGAGCGGACCGATTGACAGGTGTATGGAGACGTTTAAAAATTTGCTTGACGAGTTTGAGAGATAGCCGTTGTCATTGTAAATTACTGTGCTGCACCGGGGCAATCTCTAAACATTAACGTTTTACACAGGCTTCGGTCAACTGTCTGTAAATATTATTTTTAAGAGATTGCCCTAGTACAGTATTGTATTCATGTCTGTGTGTTTTGAGCCGAAAGGCGTATGAGCACATACACATTTGGAATTATAAGAAGCAGGTTGAATGTATCGGCAACCTCCCATATTTTTTCTAGGGAAAAGTTGCAGCCTGAAAATACCATGAAAACATAGAGCGCTTTTATATATGGAAGCGCTCTGTCTTTTTGTGCGCCAAATATAAATGACGCCGCCTGTTCGCCGATAAAAAACCAGCCTATAATGGTTGAGACTGCAAAGCCGGCAATTGAAAGGCACAGCATGAGATTGCCGGCATACGGTATTGACGAGAAGGCGGCGTTCAGGTAGCCGCCGACCGAGTAGCCCTCGATTGAGGCAGGGTTTGCCAGATAACTGCTTATTATTACCAGACCTGTGATGGTGCATATTACAATAGTGTCCCAAAAGGTTGCCGTCATGGATATAAGTCCCTGCTCTTTTGGTGGAAGCGAGCTTGTGCCTGCAAATACTCCGGCGGAACCAAGTCCGGCTTCATTTGTAAATAGCCCCCTTGCTATACCATATCTGGCCGCAATCATAAGCGAGCCTCCCGCGATGCCGCCGGCTGCGGAGCCCGGAGTAAGCGCGCGGGAGAATACCAGGTAAATGCTTTCCGGCAAATAGTACGCATTTCGTATAAGCAGGTATACGCAGCATATTATGAACACGATGCACATGACAGGGACGACGCGTTCACATACTTTCATTATTGACTTTTTGCCGCCGACTATGACAAAGCCTGCAATTAATGACACGAGCAGCCCGGTAACGACGGGATGTATTCCAAGGGTCTTGTTAAATGAATCGGCCACGGCGTTTGACTGAGTGAGGCATCCGGTTCCCAGACAAACCAGCAGCAGGAAAAGGGCGTAAATGAATCCGAGATATTTTTTTCCGAGAACATTTTTTAATATATACATAGGCCCGCCGCCGTGTTCCGTTTTGTGTTCGGCCGCAAATAAACATTCGTAGTATGTTGTGGCCATACCGAGAAAACCCGTAGCAAAACACCAAAGCAGCGCCCCCGGACCGCCTAGTGCGATTGCCGTTGACACACCTATGATATTGCCAGTGCCAAGCGTTGCGGCGAGCGTTGCGGCGAGAATGCTGAAGCCGTGTTCCCTGCCGAGTGAAAGCCTGATGCCTTTCAACACCTTACGTTGGACGACAGAGCTTCTTACCGTCAGCAGAATATGCGTTGAAAGCAGGATAATCAGCATAGGGCCGCTCCAGCAGAAAGCGTTAAAATTTTTGATAAATTCGTACATATTATAAACCTGCTAAGGAAACTCTTATAAAAAGTTTATTGCATGATGTTTTAGAATATGATACAATCTGTGTGCTAATGTTAGAGCGTGTTTAAAAAATCTTTTCAGCCGTATCTATACTGCGTTTTGTTTAAAGAAAATAAAAGTAATATAAGTTTGACAGAAATTATTTTTTAAGCACGCTCTGTAAGGCAGATAACAAATTTTATAGAAAAGAGGAATAATAATGGCTAAAAAACCTACTGTGTTAATGATTCTTGATGGTTATGGATTGAATGATAAAAAAGAGGCTAATGCGGTTGCAATGGGCAACACTCCCGTAATGGATATGCTTATGGAAAAATATCCGTTTGTCAAAGGCAATGCCAGCGGACTTGCAGTAGGGCTTCCGGATGGACAGATGGGAAATTCAGAGGTAGGCCATATTAATATGGGCGCCGGAAGAATCGTGTATCAGGAGCTTACGCGTATTACTAAGGAGATAGAGGAAGGAAGCTTTTTCACTAACGTGGGCCTTAAAAAGGCTATGGATAACTGTAAGAAGAACGACTCATCTCTGCATTTATACGGACTTCTCTCTGACGGAGGGGTTCACAGCCACAACACACATTTATACGCACTTTTGGAGATGGCTAAGAGGGAAGGGCTTGAGAAAGTATATGTTCATTGTTTCCTTGACGGAAGAGATACTCCGCCTGCGTCAGGCAAAGATTTTGTTGAGGAGCTTGACAATAAGATTAAGGAAATCGGCGTAGGTAAGATTGCGACTGTGATGGGACGTTACTACGCGATGGACCGCGATAATAACTGGGACAGGGTAGAAAAAGCGTGGAGAGCGATGGTTAAGGGCGAAGGTGAATACGCCGCCGACGCTGTCTCCGGAGTTGCGGCTTCATACGCTGAGGATGTGACTGACGAGTTTGTAAAGCCTATAGTTGTGACGGATAACGGACAGCCTGCTGCTACAATTAAAGAGAACGATTCAATTATATTTTTCAATTTCAGGCCTGACAGGGCAAGGGAGATAACAAGGGCGTTCTGTGCCGATGAGTTTGACGGTTTCGACAGGGGAGAAAGAATTGATATAACATATGTCTGCTTTGCCGAGTATGACGTTACTATCCCTAACAAAGATATTGCGTTTAAAAAGGTTGAGATTAATAATACATTTGGAGAGCTTATTGCAGAAAAAGGGATGAAGCAGGTAAGAATTGCTGAGACGGAAAAATATGCGCATGTTACATTTTTCTTCAACGCGGGCGTAGAGGAGCCTAATCCGGGCGAGGACAGAATACTTGTTCCGTCTCCGAAGGAAGTTCCGACTTATGACCTTAAGCCTGAGATGAGCGCATACGGTGTGTGCGACAAGCTCTGTGAAGCAATAACATCAGGAAAATATGATGTAATAATAATTAACTTTGCCAATCCTGATATGGTAGGACATACAGGTGTTCAGGACGCCGCAGTTAAGGCAGTTGAGGCAGTTGACGAATGTGTCGGAAAAGCGTACGACGCGCTTTTAAAGGTTGACGGACAGATGTTTATATGCGCCGACCACGGCAATGCCGAGATGCTTGTTGATTATGAGACGGGCTCACCGTTTACAGCACATACGGTTAACCCGGTTCCATTCATTCTTGTCAATTATGATGAGAATTACAAGCTTGCAGAGGGCGGATGTCTTGCAGATATAGTACCTACGCTTCTCGAAATGATGGAGCTTGAGAAGCCTGAGGAGATGACTGGAAAATCTCTTCTTGTACACAAATAAAAAGCTAATAATAAACACAATTTAATTGTGCAATATAATTGTAAAAAAAATGGTTGATATTTGCAATTTAATATGTTACACTAGCATTTGTGTGATATTATTTTTAATCACGGTTATTCACTTAGTAGGAGGAAAGTAGTATGTTACCTGTTATAAGAACTTTAGTTACGGTATTATATATTCTGGTTTGTGTTGCGCTTATAATAGTCATTGTACTTCAGGAGGGTAAGTCCGCAGGACTTGGCACGATAAGCGGGGCAGCGGAAACATATTGGGGAAAGAATAAAGGACGCTCTATGGAAGGCGGATTAGTAAAGGTTACGCAGGTGCTTACTGTTTTGTTCTTTGTTATTTCTTTGCTGCTTAATCTTAAATGGTAATTATTTTTCCCGCGAACTGCGGTCCTGTACGTCCGGAGGCGCTTGTTCAGGACGGACCGTAACATGGCAGGACAAGGCAGACATGCTCGCATGGCTGTTTGCAGACTGCCACGTGGGTCAAATACCCCGTCCTTTAGGTCAAGTTTGACTAACATAAGTTAAGGCTTGCCGATAGTTATGTTGCGGGGTATATGACAGAGATTACAAACCCCTTGTGAACGCAAGGGGTCTTTTTGTCATATGGAAATTATATTTACTATTTTTGTGTGACGAAAGTATGAAACATATTATAAACGGTCATTTATAATATTCCCTATAAAAGGAGGAGGCATATATGGATAATTTATTTGAAGAAAGAAAAAAAATGATATATGAATATATTATTTCTAAAGAGTATGTTCCAATCAAGATAAAGCAGATTGGGGCGGTGATAGGAGTTCCCTCGGAGGACAAGGCGCAGTTCCGCACAATTATCGACGAACTGTTGGCCGAGGGCAAGATTGTATTGGACTCTCGAGGTAAGATTAGCGCTCAGGCCGACAATATCAAGACCGGAAAAATAAGCATAACGCAAAGAGGTTTTGGCTTTGTGATAGTCGAGGGCGAGGATGAGGATGTGTTTATTGGCGAGTCTGATATCAATGGCGCTATGCATGGTGACAAGGTGTGCGTTGCGATTAAGAGAGCAGGCACAGGGAGAAGAAGCAAAGAGGGACGCGTCGTATCTATATTGGAGCGCGCCGTCACAAATGTAGTCGGAACTCTGGATAAAAAACGGGACTATGCGTTTGTAATATCCGATAATGTCAGGCAGCTGAAAGACGTGTTTATTCCGGCCGGAAAAGTCGGGGCTGCAAAGGATGGACAGAAAGTAGTTGCGCGTATTACCGACTATGGCACGGGTGACGGAACTAATCCTGAGGGAGAGATTATTGAGATACTCGGATACCCTCACGATAAAGGTGTAGATATACTTTCAATAGCAAAAGCGTGCGGCCTGCCGGAGGATTTCCCGGAGCCCGTTAAAAATGAGGCAAAGAAATTATCAAAGGAAGTTACTACTAAGGATATGGCCGGCAGAAAGGATTTGCGGGACTGGCTTACCATCACAATCGACGGGGAGGATGCAAAGGACCTCGACGATGCTGTGACATTGGAGACGGTATCTGACGGTTACGTGCTGGGAGTCCACATAGCTGATGTAACTAACTACGTTAGAGAGGGTTCGGAACTTGACAAGGAGGCTGTTGAGAGAGGGACAAGCGCCTATCTTGTAGACAGGGTTATACCTATGCTTCCGGTTGAGCTTTCAAATGGAATATGCTCTCTTAACCAAGGGACTGACAGACTTGCTCTCAGCTGTATTATGAAGCTTGATTCAGAAGGAAAAGTTGTGAGCCATGAGATTGCTGAGACTGTAATTCATGTGGATTACAGGATGACCTACACATCGGTGAACAAGATAGTAGCTTTAGAAGACGAGGAAGAAAAGGCAGCATACGAAAAAATAGTTCCTATGCTTATGAATATGAAAGCGCTTGCTGAAAAAAGGATTGCCATAAGGAAAAAGCAGGGTTCAATTGATTTTGATTTTCCGGAATGTAAGATAATTCTAAACGAAGATGGAAATCCTATAGACATAAAACCGTATGAACGAAATATTGCCACGAGAATAATAGAGGAGTTTATGTTAGTTACAAATGAGACAGTTGCCGAAGATTATTTTTGGCAGGAACAGCCGTTTTTGTACCGTTCACACGAGACGCCTGACGCAGATAAAATGCATGAGCTATCTATATTTGTGAGTAATTTTGGACTGAAAGTGAGGACGCGCGGCGAGACGATACACCCTATGGAGATTCAGAAGCTTCTTTCCGACATAAGGGGAAGACAGGAGGAGAACATTGTCAGCAGGCTTACGCTTCGTTCAATGAAACGGGCAAAGTATACTGTTGACGCCGAGGGACATTTTGGATTGGCGTCAAAGTATTACACACATTTTACCTCACCTATAAGAAGATATCCGGACCTTCAGATACACAGAATCATAAAGGAAAATCTGCACGGAAAGCTTAATGAAAAGGCTAGGGAGCATTATTATTCTATACTTCCTTATATTGCAGACCAGTCTAGCAGACTTGAGAGGCGCGCCGAGGAGGCGGAGCGCGAGGTACACAAATTAAAAAAGGCCCAGTATATGGTTGACCATATAGGCGAGACATTTGAGGGAGTAATATCCGGTGTGACAAACTGGGGAATATATGTCGAGCTTGAGAATACTGTCGAGGGAATGATACGTATTGAAGATATGATGGATGATGATTACCGCTATATTGAAGAAAAATTTTGTGTAGTCGGAAAACACACTGGTACGGAGTATGCCCTTGGACAGAGGGTTACTATAGAGGTAATCAGAGTTGACCTCGATATGAAGACGGTAGATTTTATTATTGCGGGAGAGTAGGGACTGTTATGGGAAAAGATGCAGTTAAACTTATTGCTAATAACAAGAAAGCATATCACGATTATTTTATAGAAGATACGTACGAGGCCGGGATAGCGCTTCACGGTACGGAGGTAAAGTCGCTCCGTATGGGGAAATGCAGCATAAAAGAGGCTTTTGTAAAGGTTGATAAGGGCGAGGTGTTTGTGTATAACATGCACGTAAGCCCTTATGAGAAAGGGAATATTTTTAACAAGGACCCGCTGAGGGTTAGGAAACTGCTGCTTCATAAAAGCGAAATAAGAAAAATGGTTGGAAGTATCACCCAAAAAGGATATACTATAGTTCCTCTCAAAGTTTATCTGAAGGGCAGCTACGTTAAGGTTGAGATTGGGCTTGCAAGGGGTAAGAAGCTCTATGACAAGAGGCAGGATATTGCTAAGAAAGACCAGCGCAGGGACGCCGAGAGGAATTATAAGGTGAGTAATCTGTATAGCTAGATATCAATAATCCCGCCCTTTTTAGTCTTTGTAATGGAAAATTTAAAGTTTCATGTCACAATGGCTCCGTAGGTTTGTCTAATTATATATATGGGGAAAGCTTTGCCTTGAGGTGCCGCAAAGCTTATGGAAATTATAAGATATGTTTCCGGAATTATCCTCCGTATAAAAATAATTTGCACTTCAAGAAAGAGGGATTATGAACCAATTTACAAACGAAGAATTATCGGAGTTAATTAAAAATGCCGTTGCGGGTGATAAAAAAAGTCTGGAAACGGTTATTTTCAGCGTGCAGGATTTGGTGTTCAATCTTTCGCTGCGCATGCTGGGAACTTTCCCTGACGCAGAGGATGCTACACAGGAAATTCTGCTGAAAATTATTACACATTTGAATTCTTTTAAGGGAGAAAGCGCTTTTTCAACATGGGTGTTCAGTATTGCGTTAAATTATCTGAAAAATTACAAAAAGCATATGTTTGCAAAGTTTCCGCTTAGTTTTGAGTTTTACGCGGACGATATAGAAAATGCTGACATCGGAAATGTGCCTGATTTGACGCAAGGTGTTGAGCAATCCATTTTAGCTGAGGAATTGAAGCTTTCCTGCACAAATGTAATGCTCCAGTGTCTTGACGCAGAGAGCCGCTGCATATTTATACTGGGCACTATGTTTAAGGTGGACAGCCGAATTGCCGGCGATATACTTGGAATTACACCGGAGGCATACCGCCAGCGTCTGTCAAGGGTGAGGAAAAAAGTAGCTGAGTTTTTGCAGGAATATTGTGGAGAGTACGGGAATGGAAAATGCCGTTGTGCAGATAGGGTAAACTATGCGATTCAGAGCCATAGAATCAACACGGCCCATTTGGATTTTTCGTCTGCGGTATCAAAAGATATTGTTGATGTAAAGGAAGCGATGGAGGAGATTGATAATATTTCTCAGGAGTTCTCTTTCTGTAAGACCTACCAGTCGCCGGGAAGTTTGAAAAAGTTTATTGAAGAATTTTTAAACAGCGCTTCTTATTCAGTTGTTAAAAAAGCATAAGGGATAATAATATACATAAAAAAATTTTACGATTGATAGCTTTGAAAACATAAATGTGAGTCGGCGGCGCCAACTTGAAATAGGTTTCAAATTGGCGCCGCCAAGCTGTAAAGAAAAAGATTTTTCCTATAGTCGTGTCCAATTATGATTAAAATCTAATAATTTTAAAATTTCTAATTTAATAAGGCAAGACATCAATGGAAAAATCTTATAAAAAACTAACTATCCTGAAAAATGGAACTATCAGGGCTTGACTCCAAAAAATATCAAACCATACTGAAATTCAAATCTCAGCTTCCTGATCGTCCGCCTGAACATATTTTATCAGAAAGTATCACGACTGACAACAAGCAAGTTGATGAATATGGAGAATTAGCGGTAAAACATTTAACTCAAACTCGCAGGGAATTCAACGAGGATGAATTACGAGAAATAGTTTCCTTATATCAAGCCGGAAAGAGTACTCGTAAAATAGGAGAGATGTTCGGAGTCTGTAAAACCACTATAGTAAATACGTTAAGGAGGCAAGGCGTGAATGTTACTAGGAGCAAAGTACAGGCCAAGCTAAATGCGGATGAGGTAATTGCAATGTATAAAAATGAAATTACTGCTGAAAAAATTGCGAAACAGTTTGGCGTAAATCCACAAACTATTCTTAATTGCTTAAGAAGCCATGGCGTGAAAATTAGAAGTAGGTGGGATTATAAACAAGAATAAATTACCCACAAGGGATATAAATTGCGCTAAGTAAAATATACGAACTATCCGCAAACTGCGTATTATCTCTCGCCCCAGTAACACTTATGAAATCATAGCCCCCACTACAGTTAGCAGGGGCTTTTCTCCAAGATCGGTACCGAACCGGACCACTCAGCGGAGGGGGAGACCGTTCCAACGGTTGTTGTTTGACGGGTAGACCTCCGTAGGATTAAACGCAAGGTTGTAGGCGTTGGTAGACGATTTAGACGTACGCGACCAGCCGTTACCCCAGTTGCCCAGATTCCACATCTTACCATCGTTAACATTGATAGCATCGCTACGGACAAAAGCCAGAACAAGCGCAGGTGAAGAAGTTTGCTATTTTTAGCCGCAGCCATAGCTGTAGCTAAATCCCAGTCTTCCATGTTTTCCTATGAAATAATAGAAAGAGAAACTTCACGATCTTTGAACTAGAAAACCTTTGGCAGTCGGAGCCTGACCTCAATGGCTGGCAGTAGTTTCCATGGACAAAACTATCCACGATTCAATTCTAACATAGATTATATTGACGCTTATGGAAATTACTACTGCCAATATATGAAGATAACTAATCAGTACTTTTCATCTGTTTTACTAAACGGTCAAGGTTCACCCCCATCTTTAATCCCCGCCCTGTAATAATGCTTGTTTTCTCGTGAAGATTCCTCAATTTCCACATCCTCGCAAAACTCCAGTAGTTTGCGGTGTTCGGCATCCAGTACTGAGAATACTTTGTCATGAGCAATACTGGCTTTTTCTGCCTCTTCCAGTTGCTCCGGTGTGGGCGGATAGTCCTCCTTAAACTTCTCGCAGTGCATTCCCATCCGTTCTGTTATAAGCAGTTCCATAAAATCTTTCTCATTCATTTTGTGCGCCTCCTTTACAGGACGACATCATATGACAAGATAGTGTGAGCGTCCATACCACGAACCACCAAAAATAGCAGTCATGGTCTGGCGAAAATTGACAAGGGAGATAAATGTTCCAATATAATCAGTACCACCGGCGCCACCACCATAGTACAGTTACCATTGGCTTATGTCCGTAGCGGAGGTGTTATTCTTAACTATGGTCAGACAGGCCTTATCGGCGAGAGCGGTTACAGCTGGTCGCGTACTATTGGATTGTCCCCCGTCGCTTACGTCTTGGTTGTAGCTCCTGCGGATATTGCTTTGTCACGCAATAGCAATCGTTTCTATGGTTTCCCCCTCCGCTGCCTCTACCCAGGTAGTGCCTAATGGAGGAAAAGGAAGTAAAGAAAAACAAATAAATAGAGGAATGTATTGGGTATAATTATTTTCGCATTACAAAATAGAGTGTACTTATGTTTCACGCTCTCTAATAATAAGCCTGCCTCCCAATTAATATCTCAGAACAATTCCATCCCCAGATAGGCTTCATCCCGCTCATCTTGCGTAATGCCAAGGTATCGCTTCGTAATTTCGTAACTACTGTGATTATAAATGTCTACAACTACGGCCAATGCTACTTTATTATCTTTCACGGTATGATACCCCCAGGTCTTCCTTAAAGAATGGCAGGCAATCTTCCCGGCAATCCCAAGCTCTGCCACTGCCGCATGGATTATCCGCCACGCCTGCACTCGGCTGATAGCTTTTGGCTCTTTGCGGTTATTGGCAAATACATATTCTCCCCGGCGATGAGCGTAATACTGCCGGAGCGCGCCAAGTAGTTGCGGATTCAGGGCAATCGTGCGCTCTTTCTTAGTTTTCTTTTCTACTACAGTAATATGGTCACGGAACTCCTGCCTTTCCTCATCATATACATCCGACCATTTTAGCCGGAGTAAGTCGCTGATACGAAGCACGGTATATGTTCCCATAACAACCAGTATATAATTACGAAGCTGTCCTTTGCGTAAAAAATAATCAGCGAGTTCTTTTAACTGTTTCTTGTCTCTGATCGGTTCTGTTGCTGCCATAATTGATAAAGCCCCCTTGTCGTAAGATACGGCTGATTATAGCGTATCCCCGGACAAGGGGGCTTTTGTAACATATTAGTGATATTGATACAATTTTAACATCAAATCAGGCTATATTCAAGAGAATGTTCATACTAAAATAAAGAAAATTTGCAAATCCTATAAAAATAACGACTGATTTATGGCAAAAACAGCGGATGTTGGGCGAGCAAGATGTAACATACTCACTATTGTGTTACATCTTATTTTTTAGCGGTTTGGAGACCGTGATTTTTTGTTGTTAAGACAGGGTTCAATAAAAGCAGGGAGGAGGCTTATGCTACGTCAAAATAATTGGCGTATTTTATATGAACCGACTACGAAAAGGAGGAGAAGAAAATTGAGAAAAGGATTTACGGCGTTGTTGACGGTATTGGTGATAGTGTCATTATGCGCTTGCGCGAAAAATGACACTATTGAAACTGTTCCTGATGAGTCTCTTAATATGAACGAAAACAGCCAAGTGGAGGCAGAAAATGACTGGGAGACAGAAAGTGATTTTAATCCATATCAAGAAGACGAAGAAGTAATAGATTACAATGGTCTTATCATCCAAAGAATCTTCATTGACAGCCCCGATTCAGAGAGCTATCATGCAACAGTTTCTCTAACTTGCCTTAACATTGACACTGGCGCAAGCGATTCAGTTAACGACTTTAGTTTTGATCTCCCTAAAGATGGTGTAGATGGCTATATCATACCATATTCACCACGCTTAGTGGGTGAGATCGCGAATAGGGAGATGTTTAATGAAAATTACAGCAGGGTGGCTCTTGATAAATATTCCGCAGAAACCGGGTTACGCACAGCAGGATGGATGGATAAGAATGGAGAATTCTTTGATGTAACTGACTATCTCGGCCTAGAGTCAGAGTATGGAATTGGATATAGTGCGGTTGGATTCCTCGACGATTATTTTGTATTTGGCGAATATATACATAAGACTCGTCTTCAATTTTATTCTGTGCCAATTTCCGATATGAGCATTGAAAATGTTGTACAAAGTTCAAATCCTTTTACAGAAAGGGGCCTTGGTAGCGGGTGCTCTTGGATAAACGAGGATGAGGATTGGATGTTTTACAATGTAGGCAGTGGGACTACGTCTGAACGGTCTATTGACATCTTTGCTGAAACAGGTATTTATCGTTATAAGCCTGAAAATTATGGTTGTCAATTCGGTATCGGGAATCCTGATGGGACGCAGTTTGCATGCTTAGCCTGTACGGATGAGGAGCAACATCTTTTTGAGATTTATATAGTAAATATGGAAGACCTCTCCTTTGCTAAGAGTGTCGAAATTACAGATGGAGAGGAGTATCAGTTTTCTACTTGGGAGGGTCATCCTGAAATATCTAATAATACTATAGGTTTATTAGAATCAGATCAATACTCCTGCCATTTAATTGATTGGGAATAGTTTAAAGGAGAAAAACGACATGAAAAACAAACTTTTAACAGTAGCGTTGTTGTTTAGCATACTGCTTAGTGGATGCGGCAGTTCTGCAGATAGCAGTTCCGCCGCAGTAGATAATACGGACGCATGGGAAGATGATTCGGAGTATGAAGAAATGGACACGGATTATGAGGAAGATATCTACGAAGAACCTGAAGAAGTAGTTCTAGAAACTTATCCATTTACGAAGTTGCGCCCGTTTTCTGATGAACGTGCATGGGTAGATTTTTCCAAGGACAGTTATTATAGTTTTTGTACAGGAGTTATAGATACTGACGGAAAATTAGTGTACCAAGCAGACAGCCAATTATTTTATGTCTCCCCGTTTCAGGATGGAGTTGCGTTTTACAGAGAAAATAATACCGAGGAATCTCCCTGCGGAATTATCGATTCAGAGGGAAATGTGCTTTATGAAAGCCAAATCACTCCTGATGGCGGTTATTTGATCCTAGCATATGGGAATGGCCATTTTTTCGTGGCTCAACACATCCGAAATTTTGATACAGATGAGTGGCGTTACGGCACTATAGACAAGGACGGAAACATCTTAAACGAAATGCAAGTAAGTGATGAACAATTTCGTCCGGAAAAATGGATAGATGAATTTAATTACTGTTCGTCCATTCGATACATAGGAGAAAACTACATCGTTTTACCTTCTGGGTTGTACAATGTCGCAACAGAATATTTTTCTCCATTTCCATATGCTCGTGGTTGGTGCATGGAAAAGGTGGTAGGAAATTTCTACGAAGGATATACAGCCATTGTTATTAAGGATGGAAATACTAAATTTGCGTACATAATTAATAGTGACTACGAAGAACCGTGGCGAGATGGGTGTGGGGCATTAGAAAACGCAATCTCTAAAAAAGATGATTTTCTCTCAGATTCCAGCTATGGCGAAGGGCTGATATTTGGCACAACGTATTATCATCCGAATGAGGTTGGCTATTACGATAAAGATTGGAATCTCGTCATATCCTTAGAACAGTATAAGGAGAATGATATCAGCGGTGGATCATTTAGCGATGGATACGCTCCGATAGTTATGACGGGGGCAGATGGGGATTGGTATGCATCCATTATAGATAAACAAGGAAATCTTTCATATACACCAATTAGAATTGATAATGCTAACCCCAATGATTCAGCTAATGGATATTTGCAAGCGACAATAGACCAGATGACAAAAATCATAGGTCCAGACGGCACAATTTATACTCCCGGAGTGGATGACTTGTCTATGCTTGATGGGCTTACATTTGGTGATGTCGGTGACGGGTTAATTTGTATGGATGATGCGGCTAATACTAAAGATTGGAAATATGTCAGTTTGGATGGGAGCAGGACTATTGATTGTGCTAAACTGACATCCAGTAATGCAGAATTAGATATAGAATCCTCAGACTCTTCCTATATAGTTCCGGATTCTTATGATATTACTGGCAAATGGAAAAGTATTGGCGATAGCGGATTCGGACAGGCACAACCGGGAGCAATTGTGATATTTGATGG
>CAOKVX010000010.1 GCA_948472945.1 uncultured Clostridia bacterium | reverse complement strand
TTTTCCCTTATTAGGGTTAATAACAGCAGGGGAGAGGAAATAACATAAGGGAAAGCTCACCTTATACAAATTTAGTGTTTTCGGTAGTTAGAGCAATTCACGATAACAAAATATAACAGTTATTAAATCCCTTAGATTTTGTGAAATCCCAATCTTCATTTGTTTTCATTATATTTATATATTCACTCACATTAATTATTTATAAAAAAAATATATACATTGCCGGAAACACACATAATAACCAGGATGGTTCAGAACTTGGAAATGATTATAAAGAATTTTCTTTACAGAGGGCTTATATTAGGAAAGCTTCAATTAAAAAATTGAAATTTCAGAATAATAAAAGAACAGTTAAGGTTAAAATTGAGAATACAAACGGTTACATAATATATCGCTCCATGAAAAAGAAAAAGGGATATAAACTCATAGGCCGTACAGGAAGCGGTAGAGGCAGGAAAGTTCTAAAAATGTTGTAAATGCATGATATAAGAAATTGTTAGGAGTGGATGAATGTTGGCCGCTCCTATACTATTTCTAATTCCTATATCCACATTCCTAAACTCGCAGATATTTTTTGACGAAATAAAATTGATTAATAAAGAAGAATGGATATTTCTTTCGGATTATGATAATATAATAATATCACAATTTTAGCAAGGGTGATGAATATGGCATTAACAGAAGTTGTGAAAACAGCAGAGCCTACTTATATAATCAATGATTCTATGAATATCTTGTTAGGCAAACTTGATGAAACTATTGATGATATGGAAACTGGAAAGGTTCAGACGATTGACGAGGCATGGGATGAAATAGACAGGGTATAATTAGAGTCCGAAAAACAGAGAACTGTAGCGGTGTTATAGAATGTTTGCCCGCACTCTTTGATACAGGAGCATACTTTCCGGTATGGACAGATTCGGAGAAAGCGCCGGTGTTGGGGATGAAAATTGATATGTGTTATGCTATTCTATGGAGGAATAAGATGCGAAAGGTGGTGTCCGTCATGTCTGCATTACAGGAACAGGCAGTTGAAATGATACATGATTTATCCGACGATAATGTCAGTTTTCTAATTGAAATTATACAAAGACTTATGCCAAATAGACCGACGGTAGAGAAGGTTCAGACATTAGGGAATGATGAAGGAATTCAGGCATTCCGCAGACTGGATGAAGCGAGAACGGAGATATGGAATTATCTGCCTGCGGGATTTGACCCGGATAAGGAATTAGAGGAGGCACGTAAAGAGCGTTATGGTAGTCTTGATTGATACAAATGTGATTATTGATTTTTTATTGACGAGAGAACCATTTTATCAAGCGGCATCCGAAGTAATTACAAGGTGTGCGAACAGGGAATTGAATGGCTATATTGCATTTCATTCGATTCCTAATTTATGGTGTATCCTGCGAAAAGTTCCTGATGATAAACGCAGGGTGTGGTTGTCAGATATCTGTTGTTTTTTGCGGGTGGCTGGTGTCAGTCATGAAGAATTAATCCGGGCAATAAATATGAAAGAATTTCGAGATTTTGAAGATTGTTTACAGGACAGATGTGCAGGTGCTGTCAATGCAGATTATATAATTACAAGAAATACAGGTGATTATATTCACTCTGAAACTCCTGCTATACTTCCGGAAGAGTTATTAAGATGTTTATAGAACATGGAAAACGGAAATATGTATTATAATTTCGATAAAGTGTGTCAGAATCTGACACACTTTTTTCCGTATAACGGGCATGTTTATGTTCTGTTGTAAAAATTCAAATATGCGTAGTTGACGACGAACCCTGAATTTATATCTGTTTTGTTTTTGCGGTTAAAAACTATTTATCGGGATAAGTCGTTAGAATCTATAAAAGGTAATCTTTAAAAAATGATGTGGTAAGACTCTGTCAATATATGTCGAAATAAATAGTTTGTCATTTCTATCAATATATCTTAACATTAAAGTATATAGATTAATAATACATTGGAGATGATACATATGGAATATGAAAAACAGGCGATATATATTTTGAGACAGTTTGGAATAAACGGAATGTATTCATACAATATATAAATAAAATACCATCAATATAAAAGGTGCATGTCATTTGTGTTTTTCTGGTTTGCTCCCTTTTTTATGTTATAAGTAGATGTAAGACCTGCGTTTAGACCGGATTAAAAAAATCAGGTTGCGGTATGTATACTCATATTTATATTACAATAAAATATATATCCAAATTATATAAAATTAAGGAAAAAGTATATTGAAATATATTAAATTTTTTAATATAATGATAAAACCGAACAAGCTTATTGTAAAATATGCATAAACAAAAATCAATATTTGACAAGAAAGGAGGCATAATATTTAAATTTGAGAAGGGTATGAGATATATTGTTTACTTATTTTGCAATAGGAGGACGGAAAAATATTTGATTAAGGAGGAAATTATTAAATATGGGGTTTAAAGTTAATAAAGTATTGCGTACAGTATTGACGGGGATATTATGTATGGCTATGGTGCTTGGCATTTTTATGGGTAATGCCAAACCGACGCAGGCTGCAAGCGATGCAGTAATCAACTTATCGACAAAACATCAGGAGATACGCGGTTTTGGTGGTATGAACCATCCTTCATGGGCGGGAGACCTTACAGCGTCACAGAGGGAAACTGCTTTTGGAAACGGGGAAAATCAACTTGGATTATCTGTCCTAAGGATTTATATTGATTCCAACAGCAACAACTGGTACAAGGAAGTAGCCACCGCTAAGGCGGCAATGGCGAAAGGCGCTATTGTTTTTGCTACACCGTGGAATCCGCCTGACAATATGGTGGAGACGTTCAACCGCAATGGCGATACTAAGGCAAAGCGTTTAAGATACGACAAATATGCAGACTATGCGAAACATCTTAACAATTTTGTTACATACATGAAAAATAATGGAGTAAACTTATATGCAATTTCTATGGCAAATGAGCCTGATTACGGCCATGAATGGACATGGTGGACATCAAGCGAGATTTTAACATTTCTGAAATATCACGCCGGTTCCATCAACTGCCGCCTGATTGCTCCGGAATCGTTCTCATATAATAAGAGCATGTCAGACCCGATACTAAATGACCCTCAGGCTCTATCAAATATAGAAATATTAGGAACCCATTTATACGGTACGAGCTTTAATAATTTTGCATATCCTCTCTTTCAGCAAAAGGGCGCCGGAAAAGAACTTTGGATGACGGAAGTTTACTATCCAAACAGTAATGCCAATTCTGCTGACCTGTGGCCTGAGGCTCTCGGTGTTTCAGAGCATATACACAAAGCAATGGTAAATAATCTTCAGACATATGTCTGGTGGTACATCCGAAGAAGCTATAGCCCAATGAAAGAGGATGGAACCATAAGCAAACGCGGTTACTGTATGTCTCAGTATTCCAAATTTGTACGCCCTGGTTACCGCAGAGTATCTGCGACGGAAAATCCAAACAATGGAGTATATGTATCTGCGTATACCGGGGACGGAAAAGCAGTTATCGTAGCAGTAAACAAAGGCGCGGCAGTAAGCCAGAAATTCACGGTAAACGGACAAAATATAACAAATGTAGACCGTTACCGCACATCGGCAAATGAAAATCTGGCAAAGACTTCGAACATAGCCCTTACAGATAACGGTTTTTGGGCATATCTGCCTGAAAATAGTGTATCTACATTTGTATGCAGCCTGAAAAATAGCTCTGTTTCAACATCGGCTCCGTCAAATGGCTGGTATTATATTAAAAACCCTGCTTCGGGAAAATATCTTCAGGTAGCCGAAAATGTGGGTAAAGCGGGCCAAAATGTTGAGGCAGGATATAAAACCGGTGCCTTGGGACAGAGATGGTATCTGAACAAATTAGACAACGGATACTTTACACTTTCAAGCGCACTCGGCAACTACATGCTTGACGTTAGCAGTGCAGGTACCGCAGATAATACCAATATAGGAATCTACCACGCATATAGCGGTGACGCACAGCAGTTCATGTGCAAGGCGGCGTCTACAGCCGGACAGTTTGGTATTATGACAAAAGTTACGAACGGAATGAGCGGTCTGCATCTGCGTGTAATTGACAATACAAATGTTGTACAAAATGGATACTGGGAAGGAACTAATCAGGTATGGTCATTTGAACCTGTAGACTGAGAAAGCATATAAAATAACTAAAAATTTGACTGATATGTAAGCTAGACATATAATTTTTAGTGGGCGGTCTCGCCGGCAATTTTTTACGCCGGTGAAACTGCCCCATTTCACTTTATATGAAATAATTTAACATATTTTACTCCCTCTCCTATGTTGGGCAATTTATTCAAAATTTCCGTTCGTTCTTTTATATCTGATTCGACGGTAAGATTGTACAAAGTTTTCCTCCGTATTGTCTTTGTTATATTAAGTTACTCTAATTGAAATACAATAAAATATATGTTATCATTTTACAGACTAAATTTAAAGATAAATATTAAATATTAAATGTAACATTTATGTTATGAAAAAAATAGTTGCGATGTATGGAGAAAGTGGAAAAAGCGCTGATATAATTTTTGTAATAATAATCAGTGTAATTTTTTAAGAAATTAAAAAATATGTGGAGGAGCGCTAATATGGAAAAATATATAATTGCATATCTTATAATTTTAAATCTCGCCGGATTTTTTATAATGTGGCTTGACAAGTACAAGGCCAGGCGGCATCTGTGGAGAATACCTGAGAAGACATTGTTTTTTGTAAGCATTATAGGTGGAAGCGCGGGTGCCATCTGCGGCATGTATATGTTCAGGCACAAGACAAAACACTGGCATTTTGTAATAGGATTTCCTGTCATACTTATTGTTCAAATTGCTTTGGGAATATGGTTTTGCAGCCTGTAGCGCTATATGGCGCGGTCTAATGCTTTAATTAAAGGCAAAAAGCTATTATAATTATGGCGGCAGGTGTGTCTTTTTTAAAGCCGAAAAAACTAAAAATATATCATATTTATTATATAAATATTTATTTTATTATGTTAAAATGGATTCAAAGTTATATATTTAGATTTTTAGACTTATGTATTAGACTTTTGGTTTTACTTTAGGCATTGAATCATTATATAGAAAGAGGATTGGAAAGCACATGATAAAAAAAACATTTAAAAAAGCGTTAAGCGTAGTTTTAGCAGCTGCCATATTGATGGTGGCGGGCAATATGTCGGATAATACAGCTCAGACAGCAAAAAAAGCAGCGGTTTCCGTGAAAACATTTCAGCTAAATAAGGGACAGAAAAAAACAATTAAAATTAAAAACAAAAGGAAAAACGCAAAATACACATTTAATTCATCGTCAAAGAAGGTTGCAAGGGTGAATGCAAAGGGATTAGTGACAGCAGTCGGTATCGGCACAGCGAAAATAACCGTGAAAGAGTCTGTCAAGATTTCGGGTAAAAAGAGGAACAGAAATGTTGGGACAGTAAAAGTAAAGGTAGGAAATAAAAAAAATAAACAGGCTGATACTGATAATCCGGTGGTTAATGTGCAGCCGTCTAATGTGCCGGCTCAGGTAATAACGCCGACGCCATTGCCTGATGTGCCGGACACAACGCCTGTACCTACGCCGACTTCTTCTCCGGATGTGTATACAAAGGAGATTTTCAGCGTAAATGTTTCAGAGACGAGGATTGAGTCTGTCGAGGGCAGTACATGTAAGGTTGATATGCATTATTTTAACGGTGAAGCGTCGGGTGAGTATTTTAATGGTAATGTATATAAGGAGAGCTCTAACGTAAGAAAGACATACAGAGATGGCAGAGTGACCAGCTGTGCCAGATATATTCTAAAAGGCAAAGATTACGCGGGAAATGAATGTATGATATTTATTCAGGATGACGGAATTATGAATGACGGAGTGACAGTTACAAAACCGCTTATTCTTACAGACAGCAAATCGCTTGAATGGATTGAGAAAGCCGATATTCAGGGAAGAATTGTGACAGACGAGAACGGGGATACTGTCATAAAATATATGTGGAATGAATCAAACGGTGAAGATGTTATTCCGCCAGAGCCTGTGAGGCCTGACACGACAAAGGATTATACAAAAGAAATATTTACTTTCTATATTGATATAGGTGCTTCTGACACAGTTAACGGAAACGGAGGCAGCGCCACTATGATTCACTTTACAGGCCGCGGGGAGTGCGATAACTTTAACGGCAATGTGGTGTCGGATAGTGTTGATACGCGTCTTAAATTTCCCGGTATGGTAGAGTCTCTCTCTGCCAGATATATCCTTGAGGGAACAGATGCTTCAGGCAGTCCGTGCAGGGTTTATGTTGAGAATAACGGTATTGACGACAACGGTATGGTGACTGAACCGGTAATAATAACGGACAGCCCTGACTATGCATGGGTTGAGACGGCGCCGTTACACGGCACTGTAAGCTGGGAGAAAGGTCTTACAATTCATATGTGGACTGTCGATAATTAAGACATTTACACCTCACAGCTAAAAACTTTATTAGGAAATTATTGATAATTGTATATAAAAAGTTGCTGCCGCATAAATTGTGGCAGCAACTTTTTATATACACTAAGTTAAGAACTTAAAAAATACATTTTGCAAAATTGTACAGACCATTCTTCCAAGTTACAAAGTCGTGTGCGCCAGGAGTTGTGTAAAACCAGTGGTTGACGCCGTTGTCCGTGAGAACCCTGCTGCATGTTCCTCCGAGGGCGTTTTCACCGCCTTCGCTGATTCCGTTTACAATCATAATGAAAGTATTGTTGCGGTAATTTTCAGGTATTGTAAATGTTTCCTCGGTAAAAAGTCCTTTTTCAGCTACTCCGTTGGCTTCATAGGCAAATACTCCGTAGCCGGGACTAAGCGCAGCTATATATCCTATTGTAGGGAGCATGTTAAAGCCTATGTAAAGAGACTCGCGTCCTCCCATTGACAGTCCGCATATAGCGGTATTCTCACGTCCTAAAGCTATGGAATAATTGTCTTCCATGTAAGGCATGAGACATTCCCGGAGGTCATTTATGAAGTTGTCAAACATCGCATAGTGCTCAAGAGAAAATGGATTGGACGGATAGGAGTCGTTTGCTCCTGCGCGTATATTAGGAATAACCATAATCATTTCTTTAGCGAGGCCGTCTGCGATCAGGTTGCTCACTATCTCATTTGGTTTTCCCTCAAGCCATTCATTCTCATTGCCTCCGATTCCGTGGAAAAGATATAGTACCGGATAACTGTTTTCTTCAGAGTAATCAGGAGGAAGAATTATATTTGCGTTGCGGTTTTTGCCGGTAACTGAGGAGAAGTACTGAATCTTCTCAACTGTTCCGTATTTAACGCCGTCCTGCTTCTCATCAAATCCCTGTGGAGCTTCGTGTGAGTCCGGATATACAATCGGCGTAGCGGTTGGAGTAGGCTCAGGGGCAGGCTGTGCAGGCGTAGCGGTCGGAGTAAGGTTTGCTGCCGGAGTCTGGCTGGCGGAAGATGGCGTGTATGCGGGACTTTGTGAAATTGTTGTTTTATGTGAAACGAATACGTTTACCTTTCCGATTTTTTTAGCTTTCAATGCGCCTTTCTTTTTCTCTGACAGGGTGATTTTTGCCGAACCCTGTTTCTTTGCGGTTACTACTCCCTTTTTGTTAACAGGAGCAACTTTTTTGTTGGAAGACTTAAAGCTGTAAACTGCTTTTTTTGACTTTTTCTTTATTTTAATAGTCTTTTTTTCTCCAACCTTTAGGTTTAATTTATTGATCGCGGGTTTTGCTTTTTGTACCGCTTCGGCGGACTGAAAATCTGATGTAATGCCTGTGGCGGCGCATCCGATTATTATCCCGCAGGTTATAGACATGCTTATGATTGAATTAATTATTTTCTTTTTCATATTATTCCTCCAAACTATTGTTTTATTCTCGCGTATCAACGGTCCTAAGCGTCCGGTGGATGCTTGTTCAGGACGGACCGCAACGAAGTGAAGACCCAATCGCAAGCTTGCTTGCAGCCTACGGCGCTGAACATCCGGGGGATGTTCGTTTAGCGCTGACCGAAGCAGAGCGTAGACCACGCGGGTCAAATACCCCGCCCCTTGGGGGGAACTTGCTTCTTTATATAATTTTATTATCTCACTTATAAATGACTTTAAGGAAGTTATAAAGTCCGTTTTTCCACACGTTCATCTCGTGGTCTCCGGGAATCAGGTAATAGTAGTGGTTGACGCCGTTTGATACCAGTGCGTTATGGTATCTCTCGGGTTCATCCCTTACCATTGAATCATTTTTTCCGTTCATAATCATACACGTCGTGTTTTCCATATACTGCTCTGAAAATGTAAATGTTTCAGGGGTAAAATACCCGTCCTCATGGACGCCCCAGTTTTCGTATTCGAATATTCCGAATGCGGGAGAGAAAGCACCGATATATGCGATGGATTCAGGCATTGAAAATCCTATGTACAGCGCCGTGCGCCCTCCCATTGACAGTCCTGCGACGGCGGTATGCATGCGGTCGGTGTATATATTATAGTTTTCGGCTATGTACGGCATAAGGTCGTCCCTGAAGTCATTTAGGAAATTGCCCCATGAGCCGAGATGTTCAAGCGACAGAGAATCGGAAGGGTTTTTATCGTCGTTTATCCTTGCGCGGCAGTTAGGCATAACGACAATCATATCTTCGGTAAGCCCTTCTTCGGTGAGGTTTCCGATTATCTGTGCAGGCTTTCCGTCAAGCCAGTCATTTTCGTCACCATTTCCGCCGTGGAACAGATACAGTACCGGATATTTCTGTTCGGAATCAGGGTCATATCCGGGTGGGGTTATTACATTTGCGTGCCTGTCTTTGCCGACGGTTTCGGAGTAGTATGTAATTTTATTGAGTGTTCCATACTCGACGCCGTTTTTTTCGGCATCAAATCCGGACGGTGTGGATGGGTCGTCAACAACCAAAGGAGAGCGCGTCGGCGTAGGAGGCGCAGCCGTAGGAGCTGTGGTTTCCTGTGGGGCGGAAGAGACTGACTGCGCAGGCGGTGATGGGATATTGGCTACAGGCGTGGCCGCAGTATTTGTTTCGGGTTTTTTATGTTTGTCTGTAACATTGACCTTGACAATTCCCAAACGCCGCCTGCGTTTTGACAATGTTTCGCTCACGGTTATCTTTGCAGCTCCTTTCCTCTTTGCGGTAACGATACCTCTTTTTGATACCGCAGCTGTTTTTTTGTCGGATGAAGTGAAAGAGTATGTAGCTTTACCGGCCTTGTTTTTAATCGATATCTTCTTTTTCTTCCCAACCGGAATTGAAATTCGTTTTGTGGAAAGTTTTGCTTTCTTGGCCGCGTTTGAGACGGGGGCGGAATACGCAAAGCTGCAAATGCATAGTCCTAAAACCAGGGAGAAAGCAATATATTTTTGTTTAAATGACTTTAGCATTTTAATATCCTCCTTTTTTTGTTGTGCTTTATCCTTGTCACTTTATTCTTTATAATTATTTTACAGCAAAATGGTGGAAAAGTACATGTATTTAAAGCAAGAAATTTACATAAAAATGTCTTTACAGAATATAGTTTTTATGCTACAATATACGTATAAAACATTATGGTGAAAGAGGAGATATAATGTACGAAAATATTGAGCTTATTGTAACTATTGCTTTTTTTGCATTGGCAGGAATAGCTATTGTGAGTGCTTTAGTTAAAAAGAACAAACAAAAGAAACAGGATGATGAGAATTCATAACTAAGATTTTATTCTTTTTTATATTTTTAATAATGTGCGTCCGATTATATAAAATAGATTTTTGTGTTACTGTTGTACGAGCATAGTTCAATAACATATAGTTTTTGAGATGTAATTTGAGGATGTTATAATAGTAGTTGAAAAATGTATTTATGATAATTTAGCGGACATGCATTATAAAAAATATAAAACGGATTGTAAATAGTTTTTATATTACAAAGGCAGGGGACTTTGGTTTATAAAAGGTCAAGGGCCCCTGCCTCTTTGCTGTTTTATTGGCAGCGTCGACGGGCAGATGGCAATATGTCTAAACTCATGTGATATCAGGCTTTTACATAGTGCGAATTACTCCGCAGCCGATTTTTTCGCCGGAGTCGCCGGCAGGCTGGGTCTTGAAATCATCCCATTTCTCATGAATTATTATTGACTTACCGACTATGTCGTCAATTGTGAGAAAACTGTCAAAAAAGGCTGTAAACGCATAACCGTTAGAGTTGAGAAGAGGAGGAAGGTCGCCTAAGTGGTATGGGTGTACAGCCCCGGTTGGGTTATAGTGCATACCGGTATTTGTAAAATTATTTGAGCAGTTTCCATTTTCATGTATATGCATTCCGACAAAACGGGGCGAATATGATGTTGTGTTTGGAAGTCCGAAGACTTCAACCTCCACAATTATACCAAGCCCCCATCGCGCTGTGTAGAAATTTGCTATTCCTTTTAAATTAGGATATTTATCGCCGCCCCTGATAATTGCGCGGGCGTCCGGAAAATCGTGCAGTACTGAAGTTGAAAATATATTGTTGTCTATCATTGTTTTTGTTGTATAACTCCGATTTTATTTATATTCTATATAATATATGCAAGTTATCTTTAGTTGGGAAAGTATGGAAAAACTCTTTTCCTAAAAACATTGTAATATTTTTTTATATATATTATACTGTTTGTTAATAAACGCCAACTTCGCACATATTTCATTTATAAGTGCGAAGTTTTGACTGATAAAAATAATTTTTTTTGGAAGACTATTTATAAATATTGAGAGGCTGGTTTTATGAAATTTGAGGCAGGAGAGGAAGTAAGTATTGACGGTACGCTTTATGAGTTCAAATCACCGTCGGTAGAAGACTATGAGATTTTGAGGCATTACTTCATGCTGCGCCGTCCGGAGACGAGCGACAGTAATATATTCAGCCTGTTTCTTTGGAACAGTTGCTATCCGTCGTTATATATAAGGACGGAAAAAGGAATTTTGTTTGTAACTGAGGATGGATCCGGCGGATATTATTCTGTAACACCATTTTGCAAAAACGAAGATATGAGGGAGTGTTTTGATATACTGCGGAAATTATATAATGAGTCGCTGGGAAAAAAACTTGTTGTTGAATTGTGCGACGAACAGGCTCTTGAAATTCTTAATCTTTCCGAGGATGAGTATAAAATAGAGAGACAGCGTGAATTTGACGATTATATATATGATGCTGAGAAGCTTAAAAGCCTGTCAGGGAAAAAATACCATAAAAAGAAAAATCATCTGAATGCTTTTTTGAGGGATTATGACGGAAGATATGAATTCAGGACGCTGACATGCAGTAACAGGCAGGAAATTCTTGACTTTCTGGAAAGATGGATAGAGCAGAAAGACAATGCGGAGGGCAGGGAGTTTATTTATTATGAGGCGACTGGAATCGGAGATGTTCTTGACTGTTGTGACGTGCTTGAGTTCAATATCGGAGGGATATATATAGACGGTAAGCTTGAAGCGTTTTCTATAGGATGTTATATCGAGGAAGATGACATGGTATATGTTCCTGTTGAGAAAGCAAACCCGAATATACGCGGGCTTTACAATTATATAAGCAGTGAATTTTTGAAAAGGGTATTTCCACACGCAGGCAAGGTTAACAGGGAGGATGATATGGGTTATGAGGGCCTTAGAAAATCAAAACTGTCCTATCATCCGATTTATATGGTAGAAAAAAACAGAATTGTACAAAGGTAGTGTTCCGATGATGAAAGTAAGCTTGTTGGAGGATTTAGAAAAAAAGAATATAATTCCACTGTACAGGGAAGTGTTTGAGGACAGCGAAGCTTATGTAAATTATTTTATTAATAATGTTCTGCCTGAAAGCAGTGTGTTCACATGTAAGATGAATGGTTTTCTTGTAGGTATGCTTTGCCTTATACCGAAAAAAGTTTGTGTCTGTGGGATAGAAATATGCTGCCAATATATTTACGGCGTTGCAACCGGGCTTGAATGGCGTAATAAAGGCGTAATGTCCCGTATAATGAGAGAAGCCGTTAATCACTTGTATCTGCATGGAACAAGTGATTATTTTACGTATCTTATTCCGTCGCCTGCAAGTAACGCTGCAATATATGAAAAGTACGGTTTTGGAACCGTCATGGACAAAGTTTGCAAAACGGATAAAACAGAAAGCGTATGTTTGGAAAAAAAATTTTTAAAAAGAAGGGCGTGCCGCTCGGATATCGTCTGTCTGTCTGCATTTGCGGCAAAACAAGTCGGTAAATCATTCGGTGTATATCTTACAAAGGACGAAAAGTATTTTGAAAATATGTTTTCCCTAATGGAGGCGGAGGGTGGCAGAATAGACATATATACCGTATATGAAACGCCGGATGGGAAAATGGATGATAAAACAAATGGCAGATTGAATGGCAGGGCAGATAAAATTTCCGGTTACCGTATAGGTTTTGACGATGAGACGGTAGAGGAGATATATGATGAAGACGTTATAGGTGTTCCGGATAAGGCAAGCCGTATTGAGATAACTGGTATATTATGTTGTGATATAGAGCATTATACACTGCATGCCACAAAGAAAGACCCTGTTAAGAATAAAGAATATGAGCCCAAAAATAAAATGACCCCCTATATTATGGTTAGAATACTTAATATTAGTAAAATGATTCAGCTAATGCGCACAGTTAAAGAAGGAGAAATAATTTTACATGTTATTGATTCGGTGATAGATGAAAATAACGGGACATTTTTGTGGAGGTTCGGCGATACGTGCAGTTTAGAAAGGACAAATTCAGGAAATATGTTTTCTGATATAATTTCAAAAAATACAGTTTCAAAAAGTGCAATTTGTGAATACAGAGAAAAAAAGAAAATAATAACTGTTGGAATAGGAGAACTGGCTTCACATATATTTGGATATAAGAGTGTTGCCGGCTTGCCTGAAATGTGTGTAAAAAAAGGTGTTTTTATTAATGATTATGTATGACAGTGACGTTGTAGCTATTTGATAAGATAATAATTTAGCTATTTGTTATGGATAATTTTGTTAATAGGTTGATTACAAAAATAGTGATTCCATAATATTAAGAGATGCGAAATACATCACATATTATGGAATCACTGTTTAGCGGCGTATATTAGTATTGCTGCGTGAAAAATAACATTTTAAATATCATTATGAAGAAGTTTATGCTCTTTGCCTTTTAATATACCGTCGTATATAGTCTTAACGATAGGGTTGTCGTTTGAAAGTTTAATAGGCGACTGTTTGTCTATGTTGTAAATACCCTCAAAACGGGCTGATTTAGTGCGGTCTCCGATTGGAACAGGCTGTCCGCCTCCTGTGATACATCCGCGTCTGCAGGCCATAACTTCGACGAAGTCGTAGTATACTTCACCGGATTTCATTTTGCTTAAAAGTTCGTCAACATTTTTGAGTCCGTTAACGACAGCAATTTTGACTTCGCGTTCGCCAAGGGTGACTGTAGCCTCTTTCACGCCCTCAAGTCCGCGTATTCCCATAAAGCTGATGTTCTCCAAATCCTCAACCCTGCTGCTGTCGACAAGCCTCCTTAAAACAGCCTCGGTAACGCCTCCGGTAACGCCGAATATCGCGCCTCCGCCAGACGCAATTCCGAACGGCATGTCAAGCGATTCCTCAGGAATGTTTGCAAGGTCAATTCCGGATGATTTAATCATGCGGATTACCTCGGTTGTGGTGAGTACGTAGTCGACGTTTTTTTCGCCGTCTGTGTAGTGCTCAGGACGTGATATTTCAGCCTTTTTAGCCGTACAAGGCATGATGGAGACGACAACTGTCTTTCGGTTGTCGGACTCGTCAAGGCGCGCCTCCTCTTTAAGAAGTGCGCCGAACATCTGCTGAGGCGAGCGGCACGTGGATATATTGCCCATATATTCCGGATATTTTGTCTCGCAGAATTTCACCCATGCAGGGCAGCATGATGTGAACAGCGGGAGATTATCGCCGGATTCAAGTCTCTCAACAAGCTCTTTCGATTCCTCCATAACGGTTATGTCAGCTCCAAAGTTTGTGTCGTATACCTCGTCAAATCCGAGCCGGTGAAGCGCTGCTACAAGCTTGCCGAGCGAATTTTCGCCTTTTGGAATACCGAATTTATCGCCGACTGCAACCCTTACTGCCGGTGCAATTTGTACGATTACACGTGTGTCAGGGTCGGCTATTGCCTCCCATACGGGATTGACGTCCTGCTTAATCGTTATTGCGCCTGTAGGGCATGCAACGCGGCACTGTCCGCATCCGACACAGTTTGTCTCGTTGAGCTTTTTTCCAAAGGCAGGAGATATCCTTGCGTCCGATCCGCGGAAAGCGAAATTGAGAATTCCAACGCCCTGGATTTCTTCGCATGTACGTACGCAGTTTCCGCAGAGGATACATTTGTTTGGGTCGTATGTTATACACTGAGAAGTGTTGTCTATCGGTAATTGTTCCTTTGTATTGTTGAATCTTATCGTGTCTATGCCCATCTGCTGTGCGAACTGCTGCAGTTTGCAGCTTCCGCTTTCCGAACATGTTGTGCAGTCCCTGCAGTGCGAAGATAGAAGCAGCTCAAGAATCATCTTACGGTGATGCTGGATTCTGGGTGTGTTCGTATATATTACCATTCCGTCGCGCGGGGTCTCCGAGCAGGTGGCAAATATGCGGCCTCTGTTGTCCTCGACTATACACATTCTGCAGGCGCCAAAGGTTGAGAGCTCTGAGTGGTAGCAGAATGTAGGGAGGTCTATGCCTGCTTTTCTGATGATTGTAAGAATATTTTTCTCGTCAGTAAATGGCACTTTACGATTATTTATTGTAATATATTTCATTATCCGTTCCTCCTATGATTCTATATAAATTGCATTAAATGCACAGTTGCTCTCGCAGGCGCCGCATTTTATGCAGCGCTCGTTGTCGATGACAAAAGGTTCTTTGATCTTGCCGCTGATTGCGTTGACAGGACAGCTTCTTGCACATTTTGCACATCCCTTACATCTCTCAGGGCTGATTATAAAGCGCCTGAGCGCGGTACAGTTGTGCGAAGCGCATTTTTTGTCTACAACGTGCTGTACATACTCGTCGCGGAATACCCTGAGCGTGCTCATTACCGGCTGAGCGGCGCTCTTTCCAAGTCCACAGAGGGCGGTTTCAGTTATTGTCCGAGCAAGCTCCTCTAGGGTATCGAGGTCTTCAAGCTTACCGTTTCCTGCGACAATGCGCTCAAGTATTTCAAGCATTCTCTTTGTACCCTCGCGGCACGGAACGCATTTTCCGCAGCTCTCTTTCTGCGTAAAGTTCATGAAGAAACGTGCAACTTCCACCATACATGTGTTTGAATCCATAACTACAAGTCCGCCGGAGCCTATCATTGCGCCCATCTTCTTGAGAGAGTCAAAGTCGAGGCTTATGTCAAGATGAGGTGTTATAAGGCATCCTCCGGAAGGGCCTCCAATCTGAACAGCCTTAAATTCAGAGTTGTTCTTAATTCCGCCTCCGATGTCGAATATTACCTCGCGCAGGGTTGTTCCCATAGGAACCTCGATAAGGCCGGTGTGCTTAACGCTTCCGGTGAGTGCGAAAGCCTTTGTTCCCGGGCTGTTTTCAGGACCGATTCCCTTAAACCACGCGGAACCCCTGTTGATAATCATAGGTACGTTTGCATATGTTTCTACGTTGTTGAGGACGGTCGGTTTGTCAAACAGGCCGTGCTCGACGGTACGCGGCGGTTTTACACGAGGCATACCGCGGTTTCCCTCGATGGACGCCGTGAGCGCGCTGCCCTCGCCGCATACAAATGCTCCGGCTCCGCGGTTGATGTGAAGCCTGAATGAGAAGTCTGTTCCTAGTATGTTATCGCCTAGCAGGCCGTATTCCTCAGCCTGTTTGATTGCAAGTTTCAGACGGCTTGTGGCGAGAGGGTACTCGGCACGCACATATATGTAGCCTTCGCGGGCGCCCACAGCGTATGCTGCAATCATCATACCCTCAATCATCCTGTGAGGGTCGCCCTCCATAATGCTCTGGTCCATGAATGCACCCGGGTCTCCCTCGTCTCCGTTACATACTACGTATCTGATTTTTTCAGGCTGCTTTGCCACCTGGCTCCACTTGTAGCCTGTCTGGAACCCTCCGCCGCCGCGTCCGCGGAGATTGGAGTCAAGTATGGTCTGTATTACCTCGTCAGGCGTCATCGAAAACAGCGCTTTTTCAAGGGCTTTATATCCGCCCTGTGCAATTGACTCCTCAATTATTTCAGGGTCGATGTGGCCGCAGTTCTCAAGTACGAGACGTGTCTGTTTTTTATAAAAAGGGATGTCCTTTTGTTTCTGAAACTCAATTCCATCCTGTTTGTATATAAGATGGTGGATTATATCACCTTTTTTGATTGTTCTCTCAAATATTTCCTCGCAGTCGTCAAGCGATACCTTAGTGTATAGGATTCCGAGTGGCTCGATGCGCATAAGCGGGCCCATCTCACAAAAGCCCGGACAGCCGCTTTTTCTTACGCCGATTGGTCCGTTTCCGTGTGCTATTTCGGCGCCGAACTCAATATCTATATCAGGGTTTTCGGCTACGAGCTCGCACATTTTCTTATATATATCTGCGGAGCCGCTCGCAAGGCATCCGGTACCGGAACAGATAAGAATACGGCACTTGCTGTTCTCAATATCCTCCTCGGCGCGGTTTCGCATCTTGTCAAGAATTTCTTTATTATCTAACTTCTGCATGCTCTATTCTCCTTTCAGTTCCCGTATAAGTTCCGAAGCGGCGTCCGGGGTCATTGACGGATACACTTTCCCATTGACGGTCAGGGCAGGTGCAAGGCTGCACGCACCAAGACATGATACCGTCTCAATGGTAAACATCATATCGTCGGTAGTGATTTTGTTTTTTGATAACCCCAAATCGCTGTACAGACGTTCAAGAATAGGTATGGATTTCCTGACATGGCATGCTGTTCCGTCACATACCCTGATGACATATTTTCCTTTTGGTTCAAAGGAAAAATTCTCGTAGAATGTGGCAACACTGTAGGCTTTAGCCTCGGTTATGCCAATTTTATCCGCAACGTAAGTTAACAGTTCAGGCGTAAGGTAATTATATTCAGCCTGAATATCCTGTATTATCGGAATCAATGATGAACTTTTGGCACCATAGACAGCAATAATCTCATCTACCTTTTCGTAATAACTTTGCTCAAGCATAATGTCCTCCTTAGAAACATTTGTTTTTTATCCAAACTGTACGTTCTCCACAAATATACCTGTCAAATTATTAGTTATCTATTGATACAAGCGTCAAAAGGTAATGCGTCTCATGCCTGAATCCTGATATTTACATGTACATAGTTAGCAGCACGCAGTAATACATGAAGTCTGGATTTGTTATTTTGCTACATATATTTTACACGAATTGAACAAATAAAGCAACAAAATCGATAAAATTATAGACAAATTTAACAAAAAATAAATGACAGTTGTTAATTGTTCCTGCGCAATACGGTGTTTAATACTATGTTGGAAGAATATAAAAACCGTATGTTGTGGATATTAAGAATACATTGGCAAGGAGTAAAAAAAGTGATATGATTATATCTAAAAAAGAATCCGGGGCATGCCACGCAGCTTTTTAGTGTGGTATTAGACTCAGTATGCCGGTAATAGTGAAACCATAAAAATATATGGAGGATGAAAAAAATGGCTCGTGTAGCGATTGTAACTGACAGTAACAGCGGAATAACCCAGCAGCAGGCAAAGGATATCGGAGTGTATGTACTGCCGATGCCGTTTCTTATAAATGGTGAGGAGTTTTTTGAAGATATAACCCTTAATCAGCAGCAGTTTTACGAAAAGCTTGTTTCTGATGCGGAAGTTTCGACAAGCCAGCCGTCTGCGGGAGATGTTCTCGCTTTGTGGGACAGGATTCTCGGTGAGGAGGGATATGACTCTATTGTTCATATTCCGATGTCGAGTGGATTAAGCGGGTCATGTGAAACCGCGATGCTTCTGTCGGATGACTATGACGGAAAGGTTCAGGTTGTAAATAACCAAAGGATTTCCGTAACCCAGAGACAATCCGTTCTTGAGGCAAAAAAGCTTGCGGATTCAGGGAAGAGTGCACAGGAGATAAAGGATTTCCTTGAAAATACCAAAATGGATTCGCTTATATTTATAATGGTTAACGACCTAAAATATCTTAAAAAGGGAGGAAGGGTCACTCCCGCCGGAGCGGCTCTTGCAACAATTCTCGGAATTAAGCCGGTTCTCAAAATATATGGGGAAAAGTTAGACGCATTTGCAAAGGCGCGGTCAATGAAACAATCTAAGCGGATAATGATTGAATCGATAAAAGATTATATGGGCAGCCGCTTCAAGGAAGAATTTGAAAACGGCAGATATCATTTACAGATAGCCTACAGTTATGACAGGAAACCTGCCGACGAATTTAAAAAGGAGGTTGAGGAAGCGTTTCCGGGGGTTGATATATATGTAGACAACCTTTCACTTAGCGTATCGTGCCATATCGGGCCGGGTTCTCTTGCACTTGCAGTTACGGTTGATTCACTTGAGATTTGACATTAAGAAAAAGTTATCTTAGATATTTTTATATTATAATTTCATATATGGAATTTAATTACAAAAGGGTCAATACACATACTGTGTTTAGGCCCTTTTGACACATTTATGCACATAATATTTTGTATATAATTCAATATACATCACAGTATGGCGGGAGAGTGCTAAGATATTGTCAAAGTATGCAGCATGCCAAGCTATGATGATAATGTATCATGCAGTTCATATTAAATGTGGTTGTATATAAACAGGTGATTATAAATATTAAAAAAATCTTATGTATTTATTTTGAATTTGTATTGCGTTTGTAAAATAAAATTCTAAAAATTGTAGACTTTTCAATAAAGTCATAGTATAATGATTTGAAGCATATGTGCTGTGAAAGGATGGGATAACAATGCATAAGGATGGAACTCCGCCTCAGGACACTGGATTTACTATGATGGAAGATTCAGAATATATGAGAGAACAGCATCAGGAGATTCTTCTGGGAAAGGAAGAAGGACTGGATGTTTCGTTATATTCCAATCCGGAATTTAACTGGCTTCAGATGGAGCAGATTCGAGTAGGAATAAAGGACAAGGTGGATGTTTCGATATATGCCGACCCTTCATACAGCTATGAGACTATGAAGCAGATAAGGCTTTCTATATATTCGTCAAAGGATTTGACAAGTTACCTTGACAGGGGATTTGTGGATGATGAGCTGGAACAGATAAGGATTGCCTTGGAAGATGAACTGCCTATTGATACGTGGCTGACTGACGATATGTATGCTCAGCAGTTATTTGAAATAAGAACAGGTTTGTACGAGGGATTGAACGTATCAATCTATGCAGATTCAAAATACAACTGGATGCAGATGAGGGAAATCCGTCTGGGACTCGAAAAAAAACTTAAAGTTTCTTTTTATACAAACCCTCTGTTCAGTCACTGGCAGATGAAAGAGATTCGTCTTGGTCTTGAGGCGGGGCTTGATGTCACGTCTTATGCCAAGCTGATTTTTTCCGGTTCGGATATGAAAGAAAAGCGGAAAAATCTTTTAAAGGAAAAAACTACTGTGCATACCTCGGCTGATAAGCTTGGTCTGAATTTAGATATTTTTGCCAAGAAAGAATTTAGTATTTTTGTTGAGGACAACGGAGTTAAAGTATTTGCGTTTATACAATTTGTTCCCGGGAATATAGTCACGGAGGATGATATATACAGCGCGCTTAAAAAAAGAGGAATCATTTATGGAATAAAACGTGAAGCAATTACCGATATGGTTAAAAAAAGAAGGATGAACGAAAAAATTCTTATTGCTGAGGGAATTCCGGCTAAAACAGGCAAAAACGGATGGTATGAATTTTTTGTAAGGCTTGATTTACCGCGAATTCCGGCGCCGCTCCCTGACGGAGGCGTTGACTACGTTAATATAGAGGCTTTTGAGATGGTGGAAGAAGGCCAGAAACTTGCCGTATATCATCCTGCAGAGAAAGGTGTTGACGGCAAAAATGTTTTTGGCGAAGTATTGCAGGCCGGCAAGGGAGTTGAAAAGAAGCTCTTAAAAGGAAAGGGCTTTACTATAGAGCCTGACGGTGTGACATATATTTCAAAGCTTAATGGAAAATTTGAATATGTGAACGGTAAAATGATAATTTCAAATATGATAATTGTGCGTGAGGATGTAACGGCTGTAACAGGGAAGCTTGAAGTGGACGGATCCGTGTATGTTATCGGTAGCGTATACTCTGGAGGATATATTTCTGCAACAGGGGATATAATCATTGAACAGAACGTCGAGGCCGGAAAGCTTATCGCCGGCGGCAATGTTATGATTAAAAAGGGAAGCTGTTCCAAGAACGAATGCTTTATTGAGGCCGACGGCGAGGTTTCGGGAAGCTTTTTTGAGGCGGCCAACATTGAAGCCCGCGGGGATATTAAGGCAAACTATATTATGAACAGCAATATTAATACACTTGGCAAAGTTATCGTATCCGGCAGCAAGGGAATGCTTCTTGGAGGCACGGCTTGCGCCGTAAAGGGTGTTGATACATATAATTTAGGAAATAAATCCCACATAAAAACATATTTGGAAATTGGTAAGAATAAGCTCTATGTCAAGGAACAGAAGAGGTTTGCACAGAAAAGGGAGCAGATATTAGACGAATTATTAATGCTCGAAGAACAGTGGAATAAAATTTTACAGTCTCTTCCGCCTGATAAGGGGGAGGCTGAGAATCTGATTAAAAAGCTCAATGCCGCAATTGTTGCAAAGGACCATGAGCTGGCAAGCCTTGACGCTGAGGTTTCGAAGCTGGCAAATATAACCGAACAGGATATGAAAGCGGTTATAGTCAGGGGAAATGCGTTCGAGGGAAGCGTTATTGAGATTAATACGATAAAATATATGCTGCCGTCACAGGTAAACAGAATTATTTTCAAGCTCAGAAATAAAAGCGTCGTGATGGTAAAACTATAAATTTGAAGGGGAGATATGGCGGAAAATGATACGTGATAAAATTTTAATTCTCGAAAATGAAGATGACACCAGGGCAAAGCTTGTTGAAATATTTAAGGGCAGATATAAAATATTGGAAGCCTTAAATGAAAAAGAAGGGGTTGATATATTAAAGAAAAATATGTCTTCCATCGCCGTTATATTAGTAAACTTAATGATACCGGCTAAAAATAATTTTCAGGTTCTGCAGCGGCTTAACACAAAAAAGATTTGCAATCAAATACCGTTTATTATGCTTACAAGCGACAGGACATCGGAATTTGAAAAAAAGGGTTATGAAAATGGTATCGTTAGCTATATAAAAAAACCCTTTTCGCCTGATACCGTAAAACAGCTTGTTGACAATGTGGTTGAGGTGTTTAGGTATAAATTAAAGCTTGAAGTTATGGTTAAAACCCAGAATAATAAGTTAATGCAGCAGAATAAAATGTTAAAACAGCTGGCGGAAAAGCAGAAGAATATGAATAAAGTTCTAATTGATTCGCTTAGCAACATCGTTGAGTTCAGAAATCTTGAGTCCGAACAGCACGTAAAAAGAATTCGCGAGTTTTCTCTAAGTCTGGGAAACAGTGTTATGAATCTGTATCCGGAATACGAACTTACGCTAGAAAAAATAGAATTAATAGGATGGGCTTCTTCGCTGCATGATATCGGCAAAATAGTAATTCCTGATAACATTATTTTGAAAGCCGGAAAATTAACTGATGACGAGTATGAGGTCATAAAATCCCATACGACGAGAGGTGCGGAAATTATTGAGAGGCAGATACATTTGGAAAGTGAAGAATTCTGTGATTATGCTTACGACATAGCGAGACATCATCACGAAAAATACGACGGAAACGGTTATCCAGATGGTTTGAAAGGCGATGAGATTAGCATCGCGGCTCAGATTGTCTCCATAGTCGACGTATACGACGCTCTCACATCTAAACGCGTCTATAAGGCGGCTTATAAGACTGATAAAGCTTATCAGATGATTTTAAACGGTCAAAGCGGTGTGTTTTCGTCAAAATTATTGAATGCCTTTACCGAGGTAAGGAAAGAGTTTGAAATTATCGTGAAAAAATACTGCGATGATTAGTGCGGCGGTCAGTCCCGGCATTTAAGAGAATGCTGGGAATTTTTTGCGGACAAACAAGAACTTATGTTCTGCAAGCTCGTCCTATCGGTGCAATTATCAGCATATTAGGCTGTGTACAGCCATCTGCTAAAGATTATACCTGTTCTGCTTATTGTATTGTGGATATATTATGCCAAGAACATATGTAAGAAAGCAATAATAGCGGAACAATTACACTGATATAAAGGGGCAATATTAGATAAAAGGAGTGAATATTAACATTTGCCGCCCACGTGTCATATAATATATTAAGCTGTAAAAGAGCCATCGCACATGTGTGTCATGGCTTTTTATACATTTATTAACAAATATAGAAATTAATAAATATAAACTTAATAATTATAGCGAACATTAATTGAAATATTTCCTGAACCGGATTTGTGGTATAGAAGTTTGATATATTGGAGGAATGTTGTATGTCTGATGAAAAAATTGATAATCTTTTAATTATTTCGCTTTCCCTTACAGAAAGTGAGCGTGAGAGGGACCCTGAGCTGGAAGCCGGGTTTGACCGCGAGACGAAGATGTGGGAGGTTGTCGTGAAATACCACGGAAGCCTTGATGGTCTGTTGCAGTACGGTGTGACCGTTACATATCTGTACGGCGGATACGCAGTATTAAACATTCCGCAAAATTATATAGAGCAGGTTGCGCTTCTGCCACAGATTGAATATATGGAAAAGCCTAAAAATCTGTATTTTGAAGTGGCCGACGGAAAGGCCGTGTCATGTTTTAAGCCTGTGCAGAAAGTTTCGTTTTCGGGCGGGCTGCTGTCGTATAGCGGTCTTACCGGCAGGGGTACTATAGTTGCGGTTATCGACAGCGGAGTTGATTACAGACATCCCGATTTTCGAAATGACGACGGAACGACGAGAATCTTATATATATGGGACCAGTCCGCCAATGGCGAGCCGCCGGCTGGTTACAATATGGGCGTCGAGTATACTGCGGAGCAGATAAATGAAGCTGTTATAAATGACAGCGTGTCGATACCGGTGTATGATTCAAGCGGGCACGGAACCCATGTTCTAGGTATTGCGGCGGGCAATGGGCGTGCGTCGAACGGCCTGCAGACAGGATGTGCGCCTGAGAGTGAAATTATTGTCGTAAAACTTGGCAGGCAGAGGAGTAATTCATTTCCAATGACGACGGAGCTGATGCAGGCAATCAATTATGTGCTCCAGAAAGCGATTGAAATTGAGAAGCCTGTCGCAATAAATATAAGTTTCGGCAACAGCTACGGTGCGCATGAGGGCGACTCGCTGCTAGAAACCTACATAGATCAGGCGGCTGGCATTTGGAAGAACGTAATTGTTATAGGTACCGGAAACGAGGGGAGCACCGCCAGACATGTGTCGGGAAGATTTAAGGCTGGCAGCGCAGCGCAGGATGCGGACGTCATAGAACTTCTGATCTACAGGTATACTCAGGCGTTTGGGGTCCAGATATGGAAGAGTTACGTGGATGATATAGAGATTAGCATTGTGGCTCCGGACGGAACGCAGACGGTCATTATTCTAAACGTGCAGGACACCATACGTTACCGCTTATACAATACAGAACTTTTTGTTTATTTTGGCAAACCGTCGCCGTACAGTATAAATCAGGAGATATATATAGAGATGATTCCGGACGGTGATTTTTTTGAGGGCGGCGTGTGGAGCATACAGTTAAGACCTTTAAAGGTCGTTGACGGAAAGTATAATTTATGGCTTCCGTCCGGGGCAATTTTGAATAACGGCACAGGTTTTCTGCGGCCTGTGGCCGATATATCGCTTACGATTCCGTCCACGGCCGACAAAGCGATATCAGTCGGCGCCTACGACGGTGCAACTGACAGCGTGGCGTTTTTTTCGGGACGAGGATATACTGCGTCAGGGGTCATAAAGCCGGATATTATTGCGCCTGGTGTTAATATAATGTCCGCCGCACCCGGAGGAGGGTATGTTTACCGCTCCGGAACATCAATGGCGACGCCGTTTGTCACAGGTGCAGCGAGCTGTATGATGCAGTGGGGGATAGTAAATGGAAATGACGCCTATCTTTACGGTGAGAAGATGAAAGCGTACCTGCAAAAAGGGGCGAGGATGATTCCCGGTTATGAAAATTATCCTAATCAGGAGACCGGCTGGGGGGCGCTGTGTGTGGAGGATAGCCTGCCGGGCTGAAGTTAGGAAAAGTTTAAAACATCCATATATTGCAAATGGTATTTATCGGTGCTATAATCTCGAGTTTGACACTTGTTAAAGTACAAAACGGCTACAGACCCAGTTATTATGCGGGCTGTAGCCATTTTCTCTTTGGAAACGATTTGTGCCATTTTTTTCTTCATTTATTTTAGTACTTTTTATAATATTTCGCATGGCTGATTTTGAGATAAATTCATAATCCATATAAAAACCAAATGATTTGTGTAAATCATCTGTCGGATCTGTTCTCTTGTAAGAAGGGATATAGCCCCATAAACCTTACTGTGACGATGGGATTTGGTCTGTTTTCCTTGCTTTTTCCATACTTTCTATAATCATCATCCTGTTCAATTCCAAAGTAATAATTCGTACAGTCGAAGTAAAGAATCTTTTTGTTTCTCGGATGGACGAGGTTTGAATTGCGTTATAGTTCCGTCTGAATAAAGTCAGATTCTTCAGCCATAACGGAAAGTGCGCGTTAGATGTTAGTAGTTCATACTTAGGAGATTCAAGCAGCGTCTGACAGTAAGATGACAAAAAATAAGCCACAATTGGCTTTATATAAAGGATTTTAGTAACAGTATATTGTGGATGTGAGGGTAAATTCAAAGGGATATAAATATCTGGCAATATTGACATAGTGATTTGGGTAAAGTATAATTAGGAAAATGCTGATTAATTTAAACATTTACTGGTGATTTATGATTTATATAGGTATTATACATAGAATACCCTAACTACAAGAAGAAAACCAAGCGGAGGGAATTTCTTGAAAGAAGGGGGGATTAATACTTATATTTGAATATAAGTATTAGCGTATGAAATATAACGATAAGGAGGGATTAAAGAATGGAAATGTGTATTTATTATATTCGAAACAGAATGATTGTGTTTTAAGCGTTCTTATTAAATTATAGTTGATTTGAAAAGAATACTTAAAACAATTAAACATGAGGCAGTAGTAAGTAAAATACGAAAAGGAGAATGATGATGAAATATAATATTTCTAAAATTGCAAAAAAAGTTATGACGATGACGCTTACGTGCTCATTATTGTTATGTAATGTTACTAGAGTTGATGCATTGAGTGCAAGGAGCGAATTAAAAAATTATAACGGGAGTGTATCTGTCGTTTTTTCAAATAATGATTCTTATGGTACATTTACAGGTAAAATAAATTTAACAGGAGGTGCTAATGAAAATCTTAAAGCAACAGTAGAGGGGTATTATTTTAGGAGTGCTTCAGATAGAAGACTTAGAATTAATATTCGTAATTATATCAGTACTTATTCGCATACCGGCTATTCAGCAGTTGCAGGTGGAAAAAGTGTAACATATCCAATATGTACAACCGGATATCCATGCAGGGCAATTGCGACAATTAATGGTACATATCAGGGAAAAGCACAATTGTATAGTTAATTTCGGGAATAAATGTATAGAATATTAGCCAATGCCGGTAATGTAATGTCAGATATTTTATCTTTGCATTACATTATTTGGTTTTGGATTAATTATTCAGGAAAGGTATTACTATGAAACGGAAAATAATAATTATTTGTATATGTGTTGCGATAGTCATGTTGGGAATGCTTATTAGCAGAATGGCTGATATGGATATAGAGAATAGCAAAAAGAATGTTCCGGAGAAAAGATTAGACGAAACAAAAGTTGATAGGGAGGGGAAGTTACAGGAAGCTTTGGTAGTAGATACTGATGATGACATTGCAATAGAAGATATTGATAAAGATATTGAAGACCAAAATTTTTCGTCATTGAAGTATGCAGCATATACGGATGAAGGGTTTTATGTTTATAATAATACAACATTCGTACTTTCTTTTGTTGATAAAAAGACATGTAAGATGGTGCCTTTGTGCAGTAAACCTGATTGTTTTCATAATGATGGGAACTGTGATGCATTATATTATACTTTTTATGCTGTTTTTGCGTATGATAAACAAATATATGTTGTTGCTGCTGATATGGATACGTGTAGTATATGTTTGTATAGAATGAATAGGGACGGGAGCGAACGCACACTGATAAAGACTCTTTTTGCCATAGAAAATGATTCTGCTTATTCATTTTATTTGGCACTTCACAAAGGGTGTTTATATATGACAGTAGATACAGTAGATGGTAATATGGAGACCGAGGATGTTTCTATATTATATTGTTTTGCTTTAGGTAGTAAAGATAGAAAAGAAATATTAAGGCATACAGGTTATACTGCGAGTATATCGATTGCTAATTTTGATGGAGATAATATATACATAGAAAAATTTAACCGAGATGGACCGGGTGCTGACGCAAGAGAAGTTAAGGAGTATTATTGTTATAATATCAATGACGAAACAATGACAGAGTTTAATATTCAGGAGGGACATTGGCTGTTATGTTGTTTTAACGGTAATATTTCAACCGGTTTTGATGAATATGATAGTGATACATACACTGAGAAAAAGTATCAGGTGTATTTGTCAGATGGCGATAACAGTAATATTGTTTATACGAATGAAAATTTTGAGTTTAGTGGTTATTGCATTGATTCATCATATCAGTACATTATGATTAAAAAAGACGAAAAGGATTATCTTATAGTGCTGTCTCATGATGGAAAAAAGGTTTATCAGACAGAAGCTCCGGGCTATAGCATGGTCTGGTCAGACAAGAAAAGGGTTTTGCTTATAAATCACTCGACAGGAAAATATGCATTGTGTGATATAAAGACTGGAGAGATTAAAGAAGTATGTGCGAGATAAAGAGAGTAATACTAAATAAAAAGTATATAGCATTGGTGCTGTCTTTGTTTGCGGTAAATCTGGCTATATTTCAATACTATCAGATAGATTCTCTTAGCAGGATTAATTCCGAAGAACATTTGCGAATATTTGCAGGTGAACTTTTGGAGAAACAAAGAACACAGCATGAGGATTTTTACAGAAAGCTTGAAGAAGTTCCAAAACAAAAAGAAGAGATGCTTGAGATAAGCATTTTTTCTGATGAGGATTCATTTTCTTATAAAAATATTATGAAGACTGTTGAAGACTATGAGAAAATATCGGAGGTTGAACTTTCAGAGATTAATGATTATGCTGTAGATGTATTTTTAAAGCATGATATCATGTACATATTTGCTTTTATAATAATGTTATTTACCGTCATATCATTTTTGGACGAAAGAAAAAAAGGATTATGGCAGATTGTTTATACGTGCCGTGAGGGTAGATTCAGACTTATATTGAAGCGTTTGTTTATTTTGTTTGTGGTGGCTTTGGTAACGGAAACTGTGCTGATTTCAAGTACCCTTTCAGTCAGTTTTATGGATTACGGCGGAACAGGTATATTGTTTGCACCTGTGCAGTCGGTCTCAGAACTGCAATGCTTTTTGATGCCGGTATCATTGTTTGTATTTTTGGTTTATTATGTATTGTTTCTCTCGGCGGCGCTTGCAGTTTCAGGTTTATTTATATGGTTTATATTAGCGCTTATTCATAATATTAATATTGGCATGGTAGTATGTTCTTTTTTCTATGTAATGGAATTTTTCCTATATTACATGATAAGTTCAAGAAATCCGCTATGTATATTAAAGTATACTAATCTTTGGTTTTTTATTAATTCCAAGGAAGTATTCACCGAGTACGCCAACTTTATGATTGCCGGCACTTTGTTTAATGTAAGAGAATATTTATCAGTAGTACTTATTTTTCTAATACTTTTTTTAAGTGTCTCAGTATTAATAACAGGCGTTAATACGAGACCGTTTTACACACCGGGAATAGTCGAAAAGGCGTTAAATATAGTTGCGAATAGAATGCGTAAGATTATATGTCATATCGGTGGAATGGGATTTGAAATTTATAAATTACTGATTCAAAAAAAAGGAATTATAGTTATTGTATGTTTACTGTATTTACTTATTAGTAATATGGATATGCTGGAACTTTTACTGGGTAACGATAGAATCCAGCTTGATGAATTTTATGAATTATACACAGGTGAGATAAATGATGAATCCTTAATGGCCTACAATTGCATAGGGGAGGAAATTAATACGTTATTAAGCAATGGCGAGGAATCAGACGATGCAAGACTCGCAATGTTTGATATGTTAACCGAACAGAAAGAATACGCAGAGGGCCTTGAAAGCAGAGGAATAAAAGGCTGGTTTATCAATGACAGAGGTTTTGATATGTTGTTTGGCGAATTAAAATCAGGCAAAAGAATGATAGACGGAGTGATTGTTATTTTGGCAATTGTACTGCTTGTAGCTCCTTGTTATGCATCTGAATATCAAAGCGGGGTTAATTATCTTATAGCGAGCACTAAAAAGGGAAAGGGTATTGTATTTAGAAGAAAAACCATTTATTCGCTAGTGAGTACGTTAAGCATTACTATAATAATGTTTCTTATTCAGTTTTATGAAGTGAGAATAAAATATAATCTTAATGGTTTAGATGCCCCGGTACAAAATGTTAGAATTCTTGAGCATGTTCCTTTTGATATAAGCATTGGCGGGTTCTTTGTATTATGGTATATAGAGAGAGCTATGACAATGATTATGGTTGCATGTGTTGTTATGTTAATATCAGCATATATCAAGAAACAAAATCAAGTATATCTGGTATCTTTTTTGCTTGCTCCGATAGGATTGTTAAATGGATTTGTAGAATACTCTTCAGCTCCAATGGTAATATGCGCAGTAATTGTTCCAATTGTCCTGTCAGGCATGGTGTCATTATATTGTTCTGTCAAGACATTCAGAAAATGGTCGAATAAAGGAAGGAAAATTGCATGAAGAGAATATTTGTTTCGCTGATGACAATTGTATCTGTCCTATGCTTATGTTCGTGTAAAGAAGATATTGTTCAGAGAGCAAAAAACGCTCATTTATTGGCAGATGATTTTAAGGGAGATGTGGAACTTCAGTTTGCAAAATGTGAAGAATTAGAGTTTGGCAGGAATGTCTTGTATTACAGTTGCTGTGAAGACTTCTTATATTGTCTTATGCCGGCTGAAGGAGGTCGCGGCGAGGATAAAAGATATAAGATAGTAAAATATAATTTGGAAATTGGAAATACTACGGAGATAACTGAAGTCAACTTTGAGGGAAATGATAATTATGTGTTAGATAGTGTGGTTTCATTAAATATCGCTGCTGATGATATTGTGGTATATTGTATTGTGATGACGAAATCAGAAGATACTTATTCAGATAACTATATTATTATTAAAGTGACATATGATATGGCGGGGAATAAAAAATCAATAGTTCAATTTGAAGAAGATGAAAATGTATCAATAATTAATAAGTGCGTTATAGATAATGAGGGTAATTCATATATTCTGACAATGCCGGAGACTACAATTGAATCATTTTTAATAAAATATGATATAAATGGTAAAAAGCTATGTGTTAGGCAGATGGAGGATTATGGTGACGAGATTGAGCAATGTAATGGCAGGATTATATTGTACAGATATGGTGTGAATAAAAATGATTTGGGATATTATGATGTTGAAAATGATACATATGAGCCATCTCAGTTTATAGATATCTTTCCTAACGAAAAATGCGGTGGTATTGCAGGAATATATAATTTGAATGTCTTAATAATGGGTGAGGAACATCTGTATTCATATGACCTGGTGAATAATGAATTAAAAGCATTAATTGATATGAAAGATAATCATATTGATTCTAGCAGCGTCAGTCATGTGGAACAGATTAGTGATAATGAAGTGATTATTATATACTCATCAGATGGTTACAACTATAAGATGATTTATTTTGATTCGGAAAGTAATAGTGATGTTAACAGAGGAGAAATATTATGCTTGAATTAAAAAAAGTTTGTAAATCATATGGTGATAAAAATGTATTAAGGGATTTTTGCTATACATTTGAGAATGGAATATATGGGTTGCTTGGTGCTAACGGAGCAGGAAAAAGTACACTTATGAATCTGATAACGGATAATGTGAGGCGTAATTCGGGTGAGATTCTTTATAATGGTAAGGAAATATTTGAGATGGGAAAGGATTATCGCGAACTTATTGGATATATGCCACAGCAGCAGGGGTTCTATGAGAATTTTTCTGCAAGAATGTTCCTGAATTATATCTCAGAATTAAAGGGTATTAAGAAAAAAGAAGCAAAAAAGCAGATTGATGAACTGCTTATGTTAGTGAATCTTTCTGATGTTGCAGATAATAAAATAGGTGGTTTCTCAGGGGGAATGAAGCAGCGGGTACTTCTTGCGCAGGCTTTGCTTGGCAATCCAAAGATACTGATTCTGGATGAACCCACAGCAGGACTTGATCCGAAAGAAAGGGTTAATTTTCGTAATTATATCCAGAAGCTTTCCAGGGCAAAAATAATTCTTGTTGCCACACATGTGGTAAGTGATATTGAAACTATTGCAGATAGAATTCTTGTTATGAAAGATGGCAATCTGGTTGCTGATGATTCACCGGAAGTTCTGGTTCAGTTAGCAGGCGGGAACAATCTTGAGGATGTATATATGCATTATTTTGGGGAGAGTGAAGACTCTTAAACCCAAAGAGGGATGAACTTATACTTGGTTAGTTATATCAGTGGATTGAAAAAGACTAGAAGCATCACAATTGGAGTCCATATATTGCAAATGGTATTTAACGGTGCTATAATAGCCAAAAAAGGGGACATAAAGGATGGAATATATATGAGAAATAGTATATGGGGATTTCTTATCATCATTCTATATACTGTGATGTTTACGGGATGTGGTGAGACAGAGAAAACGAGCTTAGAGAAAACGGAACCCCAAAAAGTCGAGCTGGTTGTTTGGGGCGCAGAGGAAGATACGGAGCTGATGAACCAGATTATAAATAGTTTTCAGATAAAATATCAAGGGCAGGCTGATTTTAAGATTTCATTTGAGGTACAGGGAGAATCCCAGTGTAAAGACGTATTACTTGGCGGATTGGAGGATGGTGCGGATGTGTTTACATTTGCAGATGACCAGTTGAATGCCCTAGCCGCCGCCGGAGCATTGGACCCCATAAAGAATGCGGAAGAGATTAGGAACAGGAATCTTACAAGTGCAGTAGAGGCTGCTACAGTAAACAATCAGCTATATGCGTATCCATTAACAGCGGATAACGGATATTTTTTATATTATAACAAGAAATATATTACGGAAGAACAGGTTAAGACGCTGGATGGTATATTGGAAGCGGCCGCTGCAAATGGAAAGTTGTTTACTATGGACTGGTCTTCGGCATGGTATGTATATTCTTTTTTTGGCAACACAGGGCTTCAGGTTGGACTTAACGATGATGGTATAACAAACTACTGTACATGGAATCAGACAGAGGGTAGTATTAGAGGTATAGATGTAGCCCAGTCGATGCTTGATATTGCGAAAAACCCGGGTTTTGCCAGTTGTACAGACGAAAAGTTTCTTGAGGGAGTAAGGAACGGTTCTGTAATTGCGGGCGTCAGCGGCGTATGGAATTCCGTTGCAGTTAATGAGGCTTGGGGAGAGGATGCCGGAGCCGCAAAGCTGCCGGTTTATAGCTGCAACGGCGGTAAAATACAGATGGCTTCTTTTTCAGGCTGTAAACTGATAGGGGTAAACGCTTACTCTGAACATCCCGAATGGGCGTCAAGGCTTGCCGAATGGATTACCAATGAAGAAAACCAAAGGCTTCGTTTTGAGATGCGTGGACAGGGTCCGTCAAATATAGCGGTTGCGGATTCCGAAGAAATCAGGCAGTCTCCGGCTATTACAGCGCTTATAGAGCAGTCTGAATTTTCTCAGCTTCAGCGGGTAGGCGGTAAGTTTTGGGACCCGGTAAAAAAATTTGCTGAAAACATGGCGGAAAAGAACCTTTCCGGCCAAGACCTGCAGGAGCAGTTAGATGAGATGGCAGAAGGTGTTTCTGCAAGATAGATTCATATCGAAAGGATTTGTTAATGTAAGATGAAGAAAAAACTCACAATACAACAACGTCTGATACTTCCTATACTCCTTTTAGGAGTCGTGGCATTAATTTCTAATGGTCTGTCGGTTTTTGGAATTAACAATGTCAATTCCAACGCATCAAAAATAGTAGATAACTATATGGAAGGTTCGGAAATACTGCAGAATATCCGCCACTCGACAACAAATATCCACAAGATGGCGTTATCCCATATTGTCGCAACGGATTATAATACGATGATAACAGTCGTGGCACAGATTAAAGAGGAGGAAAACGTACTTGAAAAATATTTATCAGAATATAAAAGTTTTTTAACGGAAGATGAGGACGACATTTACAGGCAGCTTTTGGAAAACTATGACTCCTTTAAACATGCTTTGGTTTATCTTGTATGTGCGAGTGCAGACAGCAAAACGCAGGATGCATATGCATACGCTAATAATGATGTCGCCAGTTTTGGGTCTGCCATAGCAAGCAATACTGATGAACTTTACAAGGTTATAAGCGAAAGGACATCAAGTGCAAGACAGAAACTGATGACTGTATATATAATGTCTCTGATTATTGCTATTGCATCTATTATAGCGTGTTTATTTTTAGTACCTGCGGCAATCAGGATTATTAAAAAATATGTTATAAAGCCTATTAAAGGTACGGTGGATACTCTTCAAGAAAGTTCACGGAAGCTTGACGAGGTTACCGGTGAAGTGCTCAAACATACCCTTACGTCCGGAAAAAGCGCCAAAGGCCTTTCTTCACTCGCAGGTTCACTGTCTATGGCGATTCGCAAAGTGGCAAAAAATGCGGTGATTATTAATAACAATGCCGCAGATATAAAAGGTGATGTTCATGACATGGCGGAAGAATGCGGCGTCATCACTGATTATTCCGCGGCAATGAAATTACGGGCAAATGAGATGGAGTCGGCGGCACAGACGAATACGGAATTAATTAAGGAGAAAGTGTCCGATATTCTTAATGTACTTGAAGAGGCGATTGAAAACAGCAAGAGTGTAGATCAGGTAGACAAACTTACAAAAGATATAGTAGCAATCTCTACAAAGACAAATATAATAGCCCTTAACGCTTCGGTAGAAGCTTCGCGCGCCGGAGAAGCCGGTAAAGGCTTTGCCGTAGTCGCGGCGGAGGTTAAATCTTTGGCAGACTCCTGCAGTGAAACTGCCGGGCGTATTCAGGAGGTTAATCAGATTGTTACAAACGCAGTACATAACCTGTCAAAGCATTCTCAGGATATGGCAGACTATCTGAGCGAGACGATTTTAGCGGAATTCCAGAATTTTGTACATTCCGGAGGACAGTACAAAGGGGATGCCGATTATGTAAAGGAAAAGATTGATGCATTTAACACAAGAACCGAACGTCTTAGAAAATCAATGATTGAGATAGCGGATTCTATTGAAAGTATTACTAAAGCGATTGATGAGAGCGCCACGGGTATTACCGGAGTAGCAGACAGTACCAAGAGTATGGTCAGTGATATGGAAGATATTACAGACCGAATGGACACCAATCGAGAAATAGTAAAAGAACTAAAAAAACAGATGGAGGTATTCTCAGATTTGTAAGGAGGAACTACATATACCTTAGAAGTAAATAGCACTTATTTTTTGGAATATAACACAGCAGTAGGATTTTGTCAGAGAATCTTACTGCTGTTTTTATATTAGGATATCTAAGAAACATATGTGTTTATCTGTTTCTGTGTTTCTCTGTTTTCTGAAGCGTATATGTTAAATGGATATTTAATTAATAAAAGGCATACAGCCCATTTAAACGAATTTTTCTCACGCGCATATACTTTATTATGATAAATGCAGCATTAAATAACTCAATATCATATATGAATGGGGTGGTTACAATTGAATACCTTTAATATGAACCGGATGTTTAGTGCGCCGAATCTTTTTGGCGCGAGAATTTCAGGCAGGAACTTTAATCAAAATGCATCACAGATGTCCGATGATTATATAAACGGGACAAATACTGACGAATCAAATTATTCTCAGCATACAGGCGGCGGGGAATCGGAAGAATGTGATTCATCCTGTTGTTATGAATATGGAACGTGGGATTCGGAAGAAATGTCTGCGCCGCAGGACGTTTATTTTGAACGCGGAGAACCGGGACCGATGGGACCGAGGGGAGAACCGGGTCCGCCAGGCTGTCCGGGCGAACGCGGAGAAACAGGTCCTCAGGTAGTTACAGGACCACAGGGACCTCAGGGCGCTACCGGGCCAATGGGACCAAGAGGAGAACCCGGTGCGCGTGGACCGGCGGGGCCGCCCGGTTACCCGCAAAACAGTATATTTGCATCATTTTTGGTTCAGGAACTGATGATGCCTGAAAGTGCCAGTCTACCGCTTAAAATTGAAATACCGGATATAACACGGAATATATCTCTTTGTAATAACTATTCCGTTTCTCTGACGCCTGGTTGCCATCAGTTACTATATATCTACGGTGATGAAAAGACATGGATTCATAAAGCTTACGCCGATATTTAATGAAAGTAAACAGAATATATATACCTCATACGCAGAGGCGGCAAAGCGAAAGGAAATGCTTGTTATATCAAGATATTTTATTATCAGTATACCATCCGGAACTACGATGTTCTTTGCATGGCAGTCTTCATCGGGCATTTCTAAAATCAACATGAATCTGAACATAGAAAAACTATGGAGACAATAGAGAATATATAGGGGAGGGGAAAAAATGGCGACAATAAGCCTTTGCATGATTGTCAAAAATGAGGAAATGCATATTGCGCGTTGTCTCGACAGTGTTGCAGAACTCGTAGATGAAATTATAATAGTAGATACCGGTTCGACCGACCGGACGGTAGAAATAGTATCTGAATATACATCGGAAGTTTATTTTTTTACATGGAATGATAATTTCTCGGAGGCAAGAAATTATTCCTTTTCCAAGGCGTCAATGGACTATTGTATGTGGATGGACGCTGATGATGTTTTGGAAGAGTGTGAAAAGGAAAAATTTATTCGTCTAAAACGGTCTTTGTCATATGATACTGATATTGTGATGATGAAATATAACACTTCATTTGATGAGGCCGGTAAGCCATCCTTTTCGTATTTCAGGGAAAGATGGATTAAAAATAGTACGCAATACCGATGGATTGGGGCAGTCCATGAAGTAATTCCGCCAAACGGACAGGTGATATATTCTGATATTGCAATCAGTCACAAAAAAGATGGCGTCAAAGACCCTGAGCGGAATATTAAAATATATCGGAAAATAATTTCAGAGGGAAAGCATTTAGAGCCGCGGCAGCAATATTATTATGGGCGGGAGTTATACTACCACAAGCAATATAGGGAGGCTGTTGATGTGTTAGAACAGTTTATGCTTTCAGAGGAGGGATGGGTCGAAAACAAAATAGAGGCATGTTCTATCTGTGCCAAATGTTATTTTCATATGGGACAAAAAGAATCTGCACTTCTCGTACTTTTACGCAGTATGAGCTTTGATTTGCCAAGAGCTGAATTGTGTTGTGAGATAGGAAAATATTTTCTGGAACATGGAAATTATCACAATGCCATTTATTGGTATGAGACCGCATTGAATACGCCTCGAAATGAATATTCCGGCGGGTTTATGCTTCCAGACTGTTATGATTATATTCCGCTTCTTCAGTTATGTGTTTGTTATGATAAATTAGGTGACCGACAAAAGGCAAAAGAATACAATGAAAGGGCCGGAGTATGTAAACCTTATTCGCAGGCATATCTTTACAACAAACATTATTTTGAAAGCCTGTAAATTATTATTCGGGTTTAAACATTTACTAATAAATGCGACTTGTAAGTGTTTATATTTTTTCGACAAAATGTAACAACCTTTGCATAATTTCATAAAATTGTTGTAGAAAAGATACTTAGAAATCTCTTCTACAAATATTTATGAAAGGTGTGGTTTAGATGAGTCAGAATAATCTATGTAACTGCGGTCAGAATCAATATCATCCGCCATGCTGTGAACGTGGTCCTGCGGGACCAAAGGGCGACCAAGGTCCTACAGGACCTCAGGGAATAAAAGGTGATACCGGCTGTCCCGGACCAAAAGGTGACAGAGGAGACCCGGGTCCTATGGGTCCGCAGGGTATACCCGGGGCCCCGGGTGCGAGAGGCCCAAGAGGAAATACCGGTCCGGTAGGTCCTGTGGGACCGCCAGGGCAACAGGGGGATATCGGTCCACAGGGACCTAGAGGTATTCCGGGTCCAACAGGTCCAACGGGTCCAACAGGTTCAATGGGACCTCAGGGTATGACTGGACCACAGGGAATTCAGGGTGTGACCGGACCAATCGGAGTCCAAGGTCCAAAGGGATGTCCTGGAGATGAAGGTCCAACAGGTCCAACGGGAGCGACAGGCCTTCCGCTTACTCTCACTACAATTGCCGGAGGACTGGCAGGACTTCCCGCTTTTGTCGGTTTTGGCAGTAGTGTGCAGGGTCTTACGCTGCTGGGGTCAACAATAGATATTACAAATGCCAGCGGTACGCTTTCTAACTTTGCATTTCAGGTTCCGCGTGCCGGTGTTATTACTTCGTTCAGTGCATTTTTCAGTACAACGGCGGCGCTTTCATTGTTAGGCTCCACTGTTACGGTAAATGCTCAGATTTATCAGTCTGCAACGCCGAACAATGTATTTACTCCGATTGCCGGAACATTAATAAATCTGTCGCCTTCGCTTACCGGGGTGATATCCGTAGGAACATTGTTAAACGGTGCGCTTACAGGACTAAATATTCCGGTAACGGCTCAAACATGGCTGATGCTGGTATTTTCAGCAAGTGCAAGCGGTTTATCTTTGGTCAACACGGTGGCGGGGTATGCGAGCGCAGGATTAAGTATAAACTAATTACGTCTAATAAAGATAGTTCCCGGAGATTTTGAAATATGGAATCTCCGGGATAAATATATTTTGTAAGTAGATGCTAAATATTTTAAATATATTAAGGGTAAATCTGCATATTTTTACTGTACTAAAAATGTAAATGACAAGTTTTGATATTATTTTTTGAAAATATAGAAGTTTTTGATAAAAGAATGTATAATTATAGTACGTATATATAACAAAGGAGAATTTATGCAGTATACATGGATAGACATTGAGCAGCACGTGGCTTTCAGTGGAATATATGCTTTCGCTCTGCAGCCTTTAAATGCTATATGTGCGAAGCTAAGGTTGGGGTTCTGGAAATGTAAAAACCTGTATTTGCGTATAAGACAGACAAAAGGTTTTTAAATGCCGATGCTATGTTAATAAAAAGAAGCAAAGCAAGCGTAAAAAAAATTGTCATGAATGAAAAGGGGAGATATACAAATGAGTTGTGAGAATCTTACTTTAAGCGGGTTTCTTAAAGAGATGAAAGAGGTTTCGTACGGAACGCATTCAAGAAAATTTTGTTTTGTGCTTGGGGCCGGCGCTTCAAAATCATCAGGTATAAAATCCGGGCAGGAGTTGGTAAATATATGGGAAAAGGATTTGTTGGAAAGAAACAGGGAAGGGCATCTGGAATGGAAACAAGAATTAGGTATAAACGATAATAATAAATATGAATTTTACAGTCAATATTATGAGAGACGTTTTAAGAAAGCAATTGACGGCTATAATTATCTGGAAAAGTTAATGGAATCCGCAAAGCCGAGTATCGGCTATGTCATGCTTTCGTATATATTAACGCATACAGAAAATAATGTTGTGATAACTACTAACTTTGACCATTTGATAGAGGATGCCGTGAATTATTACGAGCAGAAAATTCCTTTGGTTATCGGGCATGAGAGCCTTGCCAATTATATTAAAAAACAGATTAACAGACCAATAATAATAAAACTGCACCGGGACCTTCTTCTGGACCCTAAAAATAGGACGTCGGAGCTTGATGTACTTCATGACAATTGGAAAAAGGCTCTGGACACTGTTTTTTCGGAATACTATCCGATTTTTATTGGTTACGCGGGAAACGACCACAGCCTTATGGATTATCTGATTGAGGATTGTGATATATTTTCCGATGAAAATAGGACGTTTCCATATTGGATGCTCTATGAGTCGGATAAAATGAACGGTATGGTAACGGAATTTCTCGAAAAATCATACGGATATATTATAAAACATAGCGGGTTTGACGAGGTAATGTACATGTTGGGAGCTAATTTAGAATATCATTTACCGGAAAAGAAAGAATTTATAAGCGATGCGGAAAAACGGTATAAAATATTGTCTGATTATATTGACGCCTTTACAGAGAAGTTAGCAGGTAAAGAAGAAATAAATAGCGAAGAAAATAGTCTTTCAAATGATGATAATACAGATGAAACAACGGAGGTTAATCAGGCGATTCAGCAGATTACAAGCAGGACAGAATTGCAAGATATGTTTAGAAAAGCTGTGGAATTATATAATTCAGGCAGATATCAAGAGTCAATGGATATTTTAAGAAACTTGACAGAGAAAGATTCACATAATGCAAGATACCATGCTTGGCTTGGGTTTGTCTTAAATAAAGTAAAGGATTATGAAGAGGCGCTTAAAGAAAAGCAGAAAGCGGTGGAACTTGAGCCGGAAGACGCATATAATCATAACAGCCTTGGAATAACACTACATTCAATGAACCAGTATGAAGAAGCATTAATAGTAAAACAGAGGGCGGTGGAACTTGAGCCGGAAAATGCCTCTTATCATAATAGTTTTGGAATAACACTCCATGCAATGGGCCGTTATGAAGACGCTTTGAAAGAACAACAGAGGGCAGTGGAACTTGAGCCGGATAACGCAACTTATCATGACAGCCTTGGGATAACGCTGCATTCAATGGGCAGTTATGAGGAGGCTTTGAAAGAAAAACAGAGGGCAGTGGAACTTGAGCCGGAAGATGCATCTTATCATAACAGACTGGGAATGACGCTGCATGCAATGGGCAGTTATGAAGAGGCTTTGAAAGAAACACAGATAGCGGTAAAACTTAAGCCGGAAGACGCTTTTTACCATTACAGTCTTGGGAATACATTGCACAAAATTGGACGTTTTGAGGAGGCCTTAAAAGAAAAACAAAGAGCGGTTGATCTTGAACCGGAAGACGCATTCTACCATTACATCCTTGGAGAAACCTTGGAAGAAATGGATTGCTATGAAGAATCTCTGGAAGAAGGACAGACGGCGGTAAAAATTGAGCCCGAAAATGCGCTTTACCGTAACGGTCTTGGATTAACTCTTTATAAAATGGGCCGCTATGAAGAGGCCCTAAATGAAACGCAGACAGCGGTGGAACTTGCCCCTGAAAAAGCTCTATACCATTACAGTTATGGAATAACATTACATAATATAGGCCGCTATGAAGAAGCACAAAAGGAAAAACAAATAGCAGTGGAACTTGAACCGAAAAAGGCGATATATCACTACAGTCTTGGAATGACGTTGGAAGAAATGGGCCGCCATGAAGAAGCAAAAAAAGAAAAACAGATAGCGGCCGAACTGAATCCTAAATATAGCAGCAATAAATAATAGGCTCTTTCATTTGATCTATCAGAAAACTTTATTTAAGGGCAGTCGCCGGATAGTATTATCTTTGACGACTGCCCTCGGTAACAATTATCAGTACATAAATGTTTTGTCAATTTCAACTTTAGATATTAAGTTATTAAGCGATTCGCTGTAATATTATGGATGCGTGATTTACCGCCTGATTGTCAATTCCGGTTCCTGCAAGTAAATCTTCGGTTGAGGACTTGTTGCGGAGCGATACGGTTGAGCCGGCGGCGATTGAAACTAACACACGTATTCGCAAAATAGCAGTTTTCGAAACGGGTTCAAATTGGCGCCGTTGAGCTAACTAAAATGGAGTAGTCTATTCTGTAAATTCCTCCGGTATTTACAATAATCTCCGATGTGTTTGGTATTGGTAATATATTTTATAGCCAACAAGCAGTTGTAATAAAACTGTAAGTAATTAATAAGAAGATTACAAAAGGAGAGAGAATTTATGGAAAAGCTAACATTAAAAATAAAAGAAATAATGAATTAGCGGTTTGGCAAAGATAATATAATTGCTATAGCAACTGTACAGGATGGAAAGCCGCATGTTCGCAATGTTTCTGATTAATTTTTCAAAAAGCCCCATGTGTTAAGGGACATGTGCCAAAATACTGAAAACATAAAAAAAACATGTTTTATTTATTGATTTTATGAAATGTTTATATTATAATAAGGTAAAATCGTTAGCAATCTAAGTCAGGTCGCTATGTAGATACATGTGTCTGGCTAATTGTCTGCGGGAATAATATAAAATAAGAATATATCTGTATGCATTAAAAGGAGGATTAATTATGGCAAAATTTATTATTACTGTTGAGGGAGGAAAAATAACACAGACACTTAACTTTTTAGACAGGAATCTTAAAGACAACAGGTACGTCTACGGTAACGGCAACGAATCAGGTATAATGGATAAAGCGGAGGAAATATATTCTGATATACCTGAATGTGACCGTATAGCGGAGAACTACAGAGATTTGTTAGGGTCAGTGGATTTGGGGAGGAGTCAGATTACGGCAATTATGCGTGAATTAAACGAGCTTGAAAAGGAGCTGTCCCCGTATAATGTTCCGGAGGATAAAAATGAACAGGAGCATGTTATTGTACTCAATAACGAAGATTTGGAGAAGCTTGCATTTAAATGTAATTCTGCTAAATTCGCGAATGACAAGAACATTGAAGAGGCAATTAAATCACTAATACATACAGATTAACATCTTATATTTCTTTTATATAATAAATCATATAGACGAGGTAAGAATGGAAATGGAAAATGTAAAGAAACTCAAAATTAAAACCAAAAGAAGCATACGAGTTAAGGTAATGGCTATGACATCAATTATTGTTATTTTGGTAATGATGGTGTGTACGGACATCTTTCGGTCTTCTATGGGAAACTTGACAAAGTCCATTTTGTTGGATGTGCTTCAGCCTATGGCGCAGCAGTCTGCAAAGGCTGTGGCGGCAGATATTCATTTGATGGCGGACCGAATGATGAGCTTGGCGTCGGACAGCAGACTTACCGACATTAGTGGCGTACAGGATAATATGGCGGTGCTTGAAAATGCACGCAATACATATGAATTTTATGGCATTGGAATATATGATAAAAAAGGAAAAGCGATTGCAGTTAACGGAGATATTTATACCGGACTTTCAGATGCGGACTGGTTTGAACTGCTTACTGAAAGCGACAATATGACTATAGCCGACCCTGTAGTTACAGATGAATATGTAGGTATTCCTATGGGAACACCTGTAAAGATAGACGGTGAGACGGTGTCATATTTAGTTGGAATATACAAATATGACGTGCTGAGTGACGTTCTTGGTTCAATTCACATAGGACAAAGCGGAATGGCTATTATTATAAATGAAAAAGGAAAAATTATAGGACATCCTGAAGAAGATATTGTACGGCAGGAATTGAATATATATGATTTGGACTCGGATGAATCCGCGCATAATATTTTTAACAGCATGGTCACGAGAGTGACAGGAAGCGGTAAAGGAATATTCAACGGTCAGGAGTCGTATGTGTCATATTGCCCGATAAGGGGTACGCATTGGTCTTTCGCAGTCGAGGTTCCAAGGTCAGATTATGTGGAAATTACCAATGCGGCAATTTGGGATACGATGGTGGGAACTTTCTTGGCCCTTATAGTAGCATTAATTTTTATTTGGCTTGTGATGACGGTAATATCAAGCCAGTTAAAGAAAGCTATTGTCCGTATGGACGGATTGGCGCGGGGTGATTTGAAGTCGACTGTAGATGTTAGAAAATCAGGAGACGAGGTAGAGAGACTGTCACATTCATTAAAAACAACTATTGAGGGTATAAATGGTTATATTAGTGAGATAGGAATGGTTTTGGATAACATTTCCAAGGGTAATTTAAATGTTTCAGCAGATGGGAATTATCAGGGTGATTTCGTTGCGGTAAAAGACTCTTTGACTCACATTATAGATTCGCTTAACCGAATTATGAAGCAGATTAGCAATACGGCTTACAAGCTTATGGAAACAGCGCGGAATATGGGACGCCAGTCTGATGAGCTTCATCAGGCGGCCACAAGCCAGACTATAGTCATGGATGGATTGAACAATGAAATACAAAACATTAGGACAAATTTAGACGAAGTGACAGATAATACACGGGAAACCAGCCGATGGGCAAAGGAGATTGCAAGTGAGATTGAAGAGGGCGACCGCAAGATGAATGAACTCATGTCGGCTATGGAGGCAATAAATGAGAACGCAGAGGACATAAATAAAATTAGTAAGCTGATAGAGAGTATTTCAAAGCAGACCAATATTTTAGCGCTGAATGCTTCGGTAGAGGCAACGAGGGCAGGAGCAGCTGGAAAGGGCTTTGCAGTTGTTGCTGAAGAAATAAGGAATCTGGCTGTTCAGAGTGAGGGTGCGGCTAAAAGCACAGTTACTATGATAGAGACTTCAGGTGAATTGATAGCTCGAGGGGTGAAGCTGACAACGGAGACGGCTTCTGCACTTGATAAGATAAGCAAGAGCTCTGATGTTGTCAGTGATATTACAGGACGTCTGACGGAGACGGTTGACGTGCAGGAGACTTCGCTTCATGAGATTACTGACAGGATAAAAGACATGTCTAAGATTACAAGCCAAAATATGCAGTGCGCTGAGAATACCGAAGATGCAAGTGTTAAGCTGAGACAGGAATCAGAGAATTTGACGAAACTTCTTGAGAGATTTCAGTTTCACTAAAATTGGGGCAGGAGGAAAAGAATATGAGACAATGTAAAATTGCATTTGTGGTTGCAGCCTGTGTGATTCTGCTTGGAGGCTGTGGAAAAAATCAGGAGAAGACCGTCCTGCAGGATGGCACGTTTACCGCTCAGATGATGGAATATTCACATGGATGGAGAGAGTTTTTGACAATTACCGTTAAGAACGGTGTGATTGTTACAGCAGAATATAATGCAGAGAATTCAGCGGGTTTTATAAAGAGTTGGGATAATGGATATATGAAAAATATGAAATCCGTCACAGGAACATACCCTAACGAATATACGCGCTTTTATGCCTCACAGCTTAAAGGTATGAGCGAACTGCCTGAGATTGACGGTCTTACGGGAGCAACAAGCTCGGGAGGCAATTTCATGCGTTTGTCCGAGGCGGTTGTTAATAAATCCACACAGGGAGATACATCGATTGCATGGTTGGAATCGTTAGAACAAGAAGAATAACTTACAAAAAAAACAATTGACAAAATATGATTTATTAAGTATAATATGTCAGGTATGAGCGGAATTAATGTAATATCGCAATAGCTTGTTAGGAGGTGTAACGGAATGTCAATTTGTCCTAAGAACAAATCATCAAAGGCAAGAAGAGATAAGAGACGCGCTAACTGGAAGATGTCTGCGCCTACTCTTGTTAAGTGCAGCAAATGTGGAGAACTTATGGTACCTCACCGCGTATGTAAGAGTTGTGGTTCATATAACAAGAAAGAAGTTCTTACAACTGCAGAGGAAGCATAATAGAGATGATATAATGAACACAGCTTGTTCATGAGAGACTGTCACTGTATAGTGGCAGTTTTTTTTGTTTAGTTGTTCTGTTGCACATACCCCTAAATGTGGTATAATGTCCACGAAAGCAATGAGCAGTGCCGGTGCAGCAGGAGACAGATTGGCTGTTTACAGCCTAATCTGGCTATTGCTGCACCGATAGGGCGAAAGCCCGTGAACGAGAAAGCCTGTGGCTTTCGAGAGGGCAGTGCGAATAGCGGGCGAAAATTAAAGGCATGTAAAAAACTTGGAGGATAAAAACTTGCAGATATATATGCATAAGTTTGCGTGTGATGACATGATGTCGCCGTTTGGGGGAAGATGGGATTTTTATCCGTATAACGAGTACGATTTAGAAGATATATGTTTTTTTGACATAGAGACTACGGGGCTGGCGTCTGCGACGTCAAATATATATCTTATCGGCGCGGGTTACTTTGATAAAGCACAAAATGAATTCAATGTAATCCAATGGTTTGCAGACGATTACGACAGCGAGAAGGAAATGTTGGAGCGCTTTGTTACATTTGTGGACAGGCATAAGGTACTTATGCAGTACAACGGCAATGCATTTGATATTCCGTTTGTCAGGACAAAATGTAAAAGACATAACATAGATTTCAGCCGGATAGAAAATAAAAAACATTTGGACATATATGTGGCGCTAAGGAAATATGCGAAGCCTCTCGGACTTGAAAATAAAAAGCTTAAATCATTTGAAAGATATATAGGAATTGCTAGGGAAGATGAGTTCGACGGCGGAGCGCTGATAGAGATTTATGTCGAGTACATACATAATAAGCTGATGAGAAAAGAAAATGAGCCTCTGCTTCATTTGCTGCTTCTTCACAATTATGAGGACATTGTGGGATTATCGCAGGTATCGGTTCTTTTGTTCCTCAAGGAACTTGGAAGTATGCAGGTAAAGTATGAGCGGGCGGAGATTTATGATGAATGTTATTTACTGTTAATCTATTCAGGAAACTTTCCGCATGAATGTTCATTTATGCTAGACGGCAATATAGAATGTCGGTGTTCGGATAGTCAGATTATATTAAAAGTGCAAATGCGAAAAGATACGCTGAAGTATTATTTTACCGATTATAAGGATTATTATTATATGATAGAGGAGGGAAAAGTAATTCATAAAAGCGTTGCCGTCTACACTGAGCCTTCGGTTAGGAGAAAGGCAGTTAAAAGCGAATGCTTTGTGACAAAGGAGGGGAAGTTTCTTCCCATAAAAAAATCGGGTTGTTTTTCAGATAAAATGCACATATTTAGGGAAGATTATACATCAAAGGATTATTACATTGAGATAGACGGCGGATTGTTGTACGACAGTATGTTTTTTGAAAAATATTTTGCACAGGTTTTAGATTGACTGCATCATAATATATTTATAGAACTTAGTGGAGAAGGATGAAGTATGTACAGAGATGAAAAAAAAGATATCCGGAGAGATGAACTCAGTGAGATGATAAGCAGCCTTGATTTGTCTCACTGTGAAGAGAAAAAGATTTCTGACAGAAAGGAAATAAGAAAAGACTACAAAGAAAAAAAGGTTGACCTTAAAAACGAATATAAGGAGAGGAAAACCGATAATCAGGATTCCCATCAGTCTAAACGTGAACACAGGGAGCAGAAAGAGCTTCTTAAAAATGACTACAGGGAACAGAAACAGGAATTAAAATATATAAAAGAGACTTCAATGACAAATGTCAAGGGCAGAATAAAAAACCACATGAGCGGTCTGCTGCGGGGAGTTGTTATCGGTCTTCTTATAATGATTCAGATATTTATCATAATATATCTGCCAGCAATTCTTAGGCAGTATACGGTGTATTTTTACCTTGTGCTTGAGATACTAAGTTTTTTTGTGGCAGTTGGACTTACCAATGCCAGCAAAAATGCATCGTTTAAGGTGGCGTGGCTTTCTATCGCTCTTTTGCTGCCGGTTTCCGGACACATAATGTATTATATGTGGGGGCGTAAAAAGACAAGGCAGAGGATGCATGAAAATGCGAGGGACAGAATTGCCGAGAGTTATCCGTATTATTATGAAAATGAGGAGCTCACCGGAAAGCTTATTAATACTGAGCCGCGGGTTAAAAAGATTACAAAATATATTAGCAGCACAAAAACTCCACTGTTCTCCAATACAAAAATGAAATACTATTCAATGGGTGATTATGTATTTAACGATATGTTCAGGGATTTATTCAATGCTAAGAAATTTATATTTGTAAATTTTTTTATTGTAGCTGAGGGCGCGCTCTGGGATATATTCCATGAACTTCTGCTCGCAAAAGCCAAGGAGGGCGTAAAAGTCATATTTATATATGATGATTTTGGAGCGATGTTGAGGACTGACAAGCACTTTGCAGATAATTTGAACAAAGAGGGAATACGTACAATCGTATTTAATCCTATAAAAAAGTATACTGACAAACTTATTATGAATTACAGGACTCACCAGAAAATTGTCGTAATTGACGGGGAGGTAGGTTACACGGGAGGATTTAACATAGCGGACGAATATGCAAACCTTGTCGAGCGCTTTGGAGTGTGGAAAGACTGCGGAATCAGGCTTGAGGGCGAGGGCGTATGGGGTCTGAGTATGACGTTTATGCAGATGTGGAGCATGTGCTGTCCCGAAGAGACGATGCATTACGTAAAATATAAGACCGAGAAAAAATTTCCCGTGAACGATTCGTTCTGTCATATACTTGCCGACGGTCCGGTTTATTCAGAGGAAAACATGATTGGAAGCGTTTATAAGCAGATAATTGCAGGAGCTGACGATTATGTATACATTATGACGCCGTATTTAATACTTGAGGAGCATATGATACTTACAATGATTGAAGCGGTAAAGAGAGGCGTGGATGTGAGAATCATAACACCTGCAATTCCTGATAAAAAGATAGTAAAACTTCTCACCAATTATAACTATGGCGCGCTTCTCGCGGGCGGGATTAAAATTTATGAATATACTCCGGGATTTATTCATTCAAAGGTTATCATGAATGAGTGCTGCGGTGTTGTCGGAACGGTAAATATGGATTACCGCAGCTTTTACCTACACTACGAGAACGGAGTATGGTTATGTAATGATGACGTGCTAAAAGATATCTATGATGATTTTATGGATACTTTCGAGCAGAGCAGGGAGTATAAGTATGACAAGTGGATTGACAGGCCGTTTGCGTACAAGCTTGTACAGCCAGTACTTAACCTTTTTTCAACTCTTACATAGGATACAAAGAAGCTGAAATACAAATGTAATTTTAAATACAACAGCAAATTATGATAACGGAAAATGTATTGTGAAGATGTAAAAGAAAAATTGCATATTGAAAATTATATAAATTTTAGGTATAACCGTGAAAAAAGTGAAAGGGGTTCGTATCGTGTATACAGGAAGGTGCAAGCATTGTTTTAAAACATTTCACTCAAAGATAAGGACAGGTTTCTGTCCTAAATGCTCTATACTTGATGAGACAGTGTTTGACAGAATCGAGGAGTATTTAAGAAAATATCCGAATAGTAACGCTCTTCAGATATCTGAGAGCCTAGAAATAGATTTGTACAGCGTAATAGGTTTTATGAACGAGGGGAGACTTATCCGCTCTATGGGAAAATTCAGCAAATTGGAGGAGTAGTTAATGATTGCATACATAAAGGGAAGTCTGTCTATGGTTACGGACAGCGAGATTATAGTGGAAAACGGCGGTATAGGGTATAGAATTATGGTTCCGGCATCACTTGCAGGCGGTCTTCCCCATATGGGAAGTGAAGTATGTGTGTATACATATATGAATGTCAGGGAGGATGCCGTGCAACTGTTTGGCTTTCTTGAAATGGATGACCTTGAGATGTTTGGAAAGCTTATAACCGTAAACGGAATAGGTCCGAAAGCGGCGCTGGGAATACTTTCGGCTATGTCGTCGGATGATTTAAGATTTGCAATATTGTCCGATGATGTAAAGACAATTGCAAAAGCGCCGGGAATAGGCCCTAAGACCGCAAGTAAGCTCATTCTGGAGCTTAAGGACAAGGTTAACCTTGAGGAGGCGTTTGAGAAGAAGCTTGCCAATGTACAGGAAGAAGAAAAAGAAAATGCAGGCGCGGATGACTCCATTGTAAGCGAGGCGGTTTCTGCGCTTGTCGCGCTTGGATATTCACAGAGCGAAGCGCTTAAAAGCGTTAAAAGCGTTGACATTACTCCTGATATGACGGCCGGGCAGCTTCTCAGGGAAGGATTGAAAAGAGTATGAGTAAGAGGGTTATTTCTACTGAACTAATCGAAGAAGAGGGAAGAATAGAGAACAGTTTAAGACCAAAACTTTTATCGGAATACATAGGTCAGGCAAAAGCCAAAGAGACGCTCAAGGTATACATAGAGGCGGCCAAGGGAAGAAACGAATCGCTTGACCACGTTCTTCTATATGGACCTCCGGGACTTGGAAAGACGACGCTTGCCGAGATAATTGCCAACGAGATGGATGTAAACATGAAGATAACGTCCGGACCTGCGATTGAAAAACCCGGTGAAATGGCGGCAATCCTCAACAATTTAAAGGACGGGGATTTGCTGTTTGTGGACGAGATACACAGGCTTAACAGGCAGGTGGAAGAGGTTTTGTATCCGGCGATGGAGGACTACGCGATAGATGTTGTCATAGGCAAGGGTGCGGGCGCAAAATCCATTCGCCTTGAACTCCCAAAGTTCACGCTTGTTGGGGCCACGACAAGGGCCGGTATGCTGACCGCGCCGTTGCGTGACAGGTTCGGCGTTGTCCACAGGCTTGAATTTTACACGGTGGACGAACTTGTAAGCATAATAAAGCGCTCGTCAAGGGTTTTAAAGATAGTGATAGACGATGCCGGTGCGGTCGAGATTGCAAGGCGTTCCAGAGGGACGCCAAGGCTTGCTAACAGGCTGTTAAAGAGGGTGCGGGACTTTGCACAGGTGAAATATGACGGCGAGATAACGAGCGAGGTTGCGTCGTTTGCGCTTGATTTGCTTGAGGTTGATAGATACGGGCTTGATAACACCGATCGCAGCATAATATTACAGATGATTACGAAGTTTGGCGGCGGACCCGTGGGGCTTGACACGCTCGCGGCAAGCATAGGCGAGGATTCGGGTACGATTGAGGATGTATATGAGCCGTATCTGATACAGAATGGATTTATTGCGCGGACGCCGCGCGGACGGATAGTTACTGATTTGTCTTATCATCACTTTGGTATTGATAAGGTGGAGTAATGTAAAATTAAGATGATATTATTTGAATATTCTTATCTATTTTGTCGTCAGTTACGCGGTAAAAATAAGTACAAAAAGAGTTAGTTTTTTATGGATTAATATGGAAGCGAAATTGTCCGGTTGAAATATTATATATTTTCATATATAATATATTAGAAATATGCTGATTTAATCAGCGTTTCCTTAAAAAATGGTTTGCCAGGCCGATACCGGGATGGAGGAGTTGCGGAAATGAAACAAAAAAATAATGTCGAAGTTCTGATTGGCGGTAATACTTATACGATCAGTGGATATGAGAGCGCTGACTATCTGCAGAGAATCGCCACATATATTAATACAAAAATAGATGAGGTATGTTCAGGCAGCGGCAGGCTTATGAACCAGACATCAAGAAACGCACTTATTCAATTAACTATAGCCGACGAGCTTTTTAAACAGAAACAGTTGTACGATGAGCTTTTGAAAGAGAAGGAAGAGACTGAAAAAATACTATTTGAACTAAAGCATGAACTTGCGGCAACAAAGGCCGGATTTGATAAAAAAAGAGGTAAATAAATCGAGTAGGAGGCGGTGACTAACCGCCTCCTACTCGATTATGCCTTGTTTTCAAAACTCAGATTTCATCTGTATCATTGAACTGCAGGTAAAAGGTGTAATTAACTAACTGCGTTGTCTACATAAGTAAGCAATTTTGTAAAATTATCCATATTTAACATCACATTGTTTTCAAATTTACCGTTTGCTAAAAGCTGTAACGGCATCATATCAAGTTTGGTTTCTTCATCTAAAATTATTATTGTCACTGAATCATAAGGAAGCTGTTCAGGGTTAGTTGCGTAATATGTACTGTATAAACTTAAGCTTGATAAAAGTGTAGTCATCAATGAATATACCTTCTGTAAAATAGCAATTGGTGTTAATACTATAAATATGCTATAATTATTTTGCTGATACAAGACAAGAACAAAAAACACAGTAGTTTGCCAAAAATACGCCGTCTCAGACGGGTTCAAATTGGCGCCGTTGAGCTACATAATATAAATATATCAGGAGGCCGGAGAAATGAAAAAACCGGAGATTCTTGCCCCCGGCAGTTCGGCAGGGGCGGTGTATGCTGCAATTAGGGCCGGATGCGACGCGGTATATATTGGAGGAAAAAGATTTGGAGCAAGGGCGTTTGCTGACAATCCTGGAACGGACGAGCTTGTCCGTCTGATGGACGACGTACATATGCACGGAAAAAAAATGTACCTTACAGTCAATACGGTTTTGGCAGAGGGAGAATTTCCGGCGCTTTATGAGTATATAAAACAGGTTTATGAGTATGGAGTCGACGCAGTTATTGTACAGGATTTGGGCGTGCTTAGATTCATACATAATGAATTTCCTGACCTTCCGATACATGCGAGTACGCAGATGTCGGTCCTTAAGGCGGAGGCCGTCAATATTCTTAAAGGTTACGGAGTTACAAGGGTGGTTCCTGCAAGGGAGCTGACGCTTTCTGAAATCGGTGAGCTTGGCAGGGGTACTGACGCTGAGATAGAAGTATTTGTACACGGCGCTCTCTGCTGTTCGATGTCCGGACAGTGCCTTATGAGCAGCCTGATAGGCGGAAGAAGCGGAAACAGGGGGGCTTGCGCACAGCCCTGCCGGAAAAAATATTCGCTCAACGATAAAAAACCGGAGTATTATTTAAGCCTCAAGGATTTGTGTGCTCTGCCGTACATTCCCGAACTTATAAAAAACGGCGTCGATTCGTTTAAGATAGAGGGCAGGATGAAAAAGCCGGAGTATGTCGCATGCGCAGCATATATGTACAGAAAATACACAGACATATATTTTGAAAAGGGATATGACGTTTACAAGAATGAGGTGATACTTTCAGAAGAATATAAGAGAGATTATACAAATCTAATGGATATATATAACAGAGGGGGATTTTCTGTGGGGTATCTTACCGACGGAAAAGTTTCCGACGAGATATTTGCGTCCGGGCGCCCAGGGCATGCGGGGGTAAAGGTTGGCAGTATGCGCAGCTCCAATATAATAAATATAGATGATGAGGTTTTTCCGCACGATGTTCTCGAAATAAGGGATGATTCCGGAAGTGCCGTACATGAGCATACGCTAAAAGAAGGATTAAGCGGAGGGGCCCTGCGAATTAACGCAGGTTACAATGCGGCGAAGATAAAATCAGAATATGAAGTGTTTAGGATAAGGAATAACTCCCTTATCGACAGTATAAATAACAGATTTATGCAAAGCATGCCGCCTGTGGGCATAAAGGGTAAGTTTTCTGCAACAGAGGGGCGGAATATGAGTCTTGAGCTTGAATTTGGAAATGTAAGGTCTGTCGTATACGGCAGCGTATGTGAAAAGGCTTCAAGCCGTCCGGCAGTTGTCGAAGACGTTATTAAAAAAATAAAAGTTACAGGTGACAGTATATTTGTATGGGACAACCTTGATGTTACAATTGAAGACGGCCTGTTCATACCTGCCGGTGAGCTTAAGGCGTTAAGACGAGGTGCGTTTAAAAAGCTTTATGAAGAGGCTGTTGAGACATTTAGAAGATGTGGGGTTCGTATTGAGGAAAAAAAGCATAGCGATGAGGAGTCCTGCCTTAATGAAAAACGCTGTGGCAGGCAATTGACATATTATGAGAAAGAACTTTTATTAGACAGTGTAAAAGGCGATATACAAGCCGCTGTAAAAGACGGTTCAGAATACGGAATTAAACGCGGCGCTGAAAGAGTTATGCCGGAGATTATCGCAGAGTGCCGTACAAATGAGCAGTTTATTGTGATTAATGATACGGCATTTGTTGATACTATATATATTCGCGTCGAGGATTTTGATATAGGGGAATTGCGTGAACTTGACGCTATTCTTTCAGAAACAGACAAGTCTGTATACATTGTACTCCCAAGGGTTGCAAAGCGCGGGGCGCTTGAGAGATTTTTTGAATGTTATGGCTGGACGGAATTATTTGGGCGTAGGAAATGTCTTAAGGGATATGTTGTTAGCAGCCTTGAGGAGGTGGTGTTCGTAAAAAACATAGCGGCCATATCGGGGAGGTATATCGGTATTAGAACGGCCGATAATATGTATGTGAGGAACAGGCAGGCATACGAATGCCTTAAGGAGCTTGGGGCGGAGCATGTGTCGCTGTCGGTTGAGATGGGTGACAGGGAATACTGTCATTTTGCCGGTTTGTGTGCCGATGTCCTCTTATATGGCAGAATTACGGCTATGGTAATGCTGAACCGTCTTGGCGCATCGGGAGACCTTAGGGACGGATACGGCAATGAATATAGGGTAATTTACCATGACAATTCAGAATATACGGAGATACTTAATTATGAGGTGCGGGATGTGTTGGAAGATTTGAGACGCTGTCCCGGGCTGACGAAGAGACTCAGTTTCACTGACGAGAGCGCAAAAAAGGTACAGAGCGTACTTAGGAGGTGTGAAAATATATGAATACAATAGCGGGATTATGCGGCTATATAACGGTCATTGCATTTGCAGTGTATACATTGTTCTGCTTTACCGTATTTAAAAGAAAAGATAAGGATAAGCAGAACAGGATATTTGTCAGGCAGAGAATATGTATATTTGTCATGCATTTTGTGTGCCATGCGCTTTTGTATATGATTGATTACGATGTGGCAGTTATAATAATGTACGCCGTACAGGTTGTGTTATTTCTTTGCTGTATTCATATATATCAGATTATATATAAAGGGCTGTCGAAGCTTGTACTAAATAATATGATAATGCTTATTATGATAAGTTTTGTAATGATGGAGCGGATTAAGGCCGAATATGCAATAAGGCAGATGTTTATGTTTGAGGTTGGTATGGCGGCATGCCTGCTTGTTCCGTTTATCATAAAGAAGTTTAAATATTTTGAAATTCTCGGCTGGCATTATGCGGTTGTGGGAATTTTATTTCTCGCAATTGTATTCGTGTTCGGCGTTGAGAAGCACGGTGCGAAAAACTGGATTAGAGTAGGAGGCGTTTTGATTCAGCCTCTTGAATTCGTAAAAATTATATACGTATTTTTTATAGCCGCAGTGTTGTCAAAAGCGGCAAATTTTAAGAAAGTTGTTATAATTTCGACTGTTGCGGCTGTTCATGTGCTTATACTTGTACTTGAAAAAGACCTTGGGGGCGCTCTAATATATTTTTTCACATACTTAATAGTACTTGTCATTGCGACGGGCAATTTGTGGTATCTTCTGGCGGGAATTGCAGGCGGGGCGTCTGCGTCCGTTGTGGCTTACAAATTATTTGCACATGTCAGAAAGAGGGTCACTGCATGGAAGGACCCGTGGAGCGTTATAGACAATGCGGGTTATCAGGTTGCGCAGTCGCTTTTTGCAATTGCATCCGGAGGATGGTTCGGCCTTGGCCTTGGAAGGGGGCTGCCGGGAATAATTCCGGTAGTGGAGAGCGATTTTATTTTTGCCGCAATAGCGGAGGAACTAGGAGGCGTGTTTGTTATATGTATACTGCTTGTATACATAAGCTGTTTTATAATGGTTGTTAATATTTCAATGAAAATGACAAATACATTTTATAAACTTACGGCTGCCGGATTGGGGGTTATGTTTATATTTCAGGTTTTCGTCGCAGTCGGAGGCGTGATAAAATTCATACCGTCAACAGGAGTGACGCTTCCGCTCATAAGTTACGGCGGCAGCTCGGTGATAAGCACTGTTCTTATGTTTTCGATAATACAGGGAATGTACGTCCTGAACAAAAGCGAGGTGGATAAAAATGATATTATTCGGGAGGCGGTCCTCAAGGAGGCAGGAATCGGCGGACAACGGGGTAAAAACAAATAAAGAGAACAGTAAAAACAGGCTGAATATAAGAATTGCGGCAGTGTCATACTGTAGTCTGATAATATTTGCATTTCTTATACTTTATCTTGTATATTTTCTGGCCTCTGATAATAGTGATATTTTGAGCAATCCGTATAACGGTAAGAGACAGGACCTTATGAATGAAAGGGTTACAAGGGGAAATATATATACGTCTGACGGTCAATGTATAGCTGAGACAAAAATAAAAAAGGACGGTTCGGAGGAACGGTATTATCCATACGATAATATGTTTGCACATGCGGTAGGTTATGTCGGTAACGGAAAGACTGGAATTGAGTCAACATACAATATGTATATGCTTACCTCTAACATAAATCCTGTGTTTGCTGCAATAGAAGAGCTAAAGGGAAACAAGAACCCGGGTGACAATGTCATAACAAGCCTGGAGTGGGATATACAGAAAGCGGCATATGACGCGCTTGGAAACAGAAAGGGGGCCGTTATAGCGATGGAGCCGGACACCGGGAGAATTATAGCGATGGTGTCAAGGCCCGATTTCAACCCAAACACTATTAATAATGACTGGAAAACCCTTACAGAAGATAAATCGTCGGATTCGGCGCTATTAAACCGCGCCACGCAGGGTTTATATCCGCCGGGTTCCACATTTAAGCTTGTGACTCTGATTGAATATCTGCGTGAGAACGGCAATTACAAAGAGTTTGAGTACGAATGTAAGGGAAAGGACGTGCTTAACGAAGCTGCGATAAAATGTTATAATACGAAAAAACACGGCTTGGAGGATATAAAGAAAGCGTATGCAAAGTCCTGTAACTGTGCATTTGCCACAATGGGCGTTGGCCTTGATGTGGACAGTCTTTCAAAGCTGTGCGAGACGCTGCTGTTCAACAAAAGTATGCCGTGCAGGTTCGAATACAATAGCAGTTCGTTTGTATTGGATAAAAATTCAACTTCCGCCGAGGTAGTACAGACTGTTATAGGACAGGGTAAAACGATGATATCCCCGCTTCACAATGCGATGCTCGCCTGCATGGTTGTAAACGGGGGATATATGGTTACACCTACTTTGGTTGACAGTATTAAAAATAATTCGGGCAGGGAGGTTAAAAGCTTTGCGGGTGGTAAGGGCGAACAGATTCTTACGGACAGTGAAGTAAAGTTTATTGATAAATGTATGAAAGAAACTGTCGCCTCCGGAACTGCAGAATCCCTCTCAGGAGGCGGTTACGAAGCCGGGGGAAAGACAGGCTCTGCCGAGTTTGACAGCACGGGCGCGTCGCACGCATGGTTTATAGGGTATGCAAAAAAAGACGGTAAGTCCATAGCAGTCAGTATTATTGTCGAGGGCGCCGGAACCGGAAGTGATTATGCGGTTCCAATTGCCAAAAAAATATTTGATGCTTTCTATTGAAAAAAACTATGATTATGTGTTATACTAGATTTAGTTTTTGATTCACACCATGCTGTAATGATACAGTGTTATCAGGAGGATTTGCAATGATTGAAGCAACAAGCTGTGGTGGTGTGGTAATTTTCCGAGGCAAGGTTCTGCTACTGTATAAGAACTACAGGAATAAGTATGAAGGCTGGGTTTTACCCAAAGGAACAGTAGAAGAAGGCGAAGAGTATAAAGAAACTGCGATTCGTGAGGTTAATGAGGAATCTGGCGCAGAAGCATCAATTATTAAGTATGTAGGGAAAAGTCAGTACACGTTCAGTGCGCAGAACGACACGGTAGTAAAAGATGTCCACTGGTATTTGATGATGGCTGACAGTTACTACAGCAAACCACAACGGGAAGAATTTTTTGTAGACTCAGGTTACTATAAGTATCATGAAGCGTACCATCTTCTGAAATTCATGAATGAGAGGCAGATTCTTGAAAAAGCATATTCAGAGTATCTGTATCTGAAAAAAAGTAATCTTTGGGGCAGCAGGAAATATTTCTGATAAGCGAACGAAACGGCGCACTACATGACTGAATGTTATGTAGAGTGCCGTTTCGTTTTTGTTTTTGCGGGCAACGGTCCCAAGCGCCCGGTGGATATGCTCTGCAAAGTTATGGATTTAACAAAAAATTTGTTGTTAAAGGAGGGTGACTTATGGCATCACAATGTGATATGTGTACAAATTATATATATGATGAGACTGAAGACTACTATTATTGCAATGTGAATCTAGACGAGGACGATATGTACAGGTTTATGAAAGGAAATGTTGACAGCTGTTCATTTTTCAGCGCTGATGATGAGTATAAACTTGCCAGAAAACAATAGATAAGACTGAACCGGATAATTAAAAATCTTACGGATATTCCCAGTAATACGTCTCAATTATGTTGACATAAGTTTGCAGGATTGTTACAATAAATTTATAAATTATACAGATATGGAGGAAAAGCAGGGATGTACAGTTGTAGTCTTCATATATATTTAACGGGCCGTCCGTGTAATGCTTTTGACGTGATAAAAGGAATGTCTTCACTTGAACATTTTACGCACGTATTTTCTGAGAGCGAAAAACCTGAAGATGCGCTTGTGACGGAAGCGGATGTGATTTTGGCAAATCTTTGTGATATGGATATTAATGAAATTATTGAAGAGTTGCCGGCATGTCAAAACAGTGATATGCATGTCATATTGTTGGCAGATAAAAATCATATGCAGATTTTGGCGAAAGAGCATTTGTTGGACAATTTCACTGATGTCTGGATTAATCCCATGACGGATGAGGAAGTACAGTTCCGTTTTTTGAGATGGCAGCAGACTTATAAGATGAGCAAGGACTTATGGCAGACCAGCCATTACCTTGAGGCTACAATTAATAATATTCCTAATCTTATATGGTATAAGGATAGGAACGGAATACATAAGAAAGTTAACGATAGTTTCTGCAGAACCGTCAATAAGTCAAAAAAACAGGTTGAGGGGCAAGGGCATGCCTATATATGGGATGTGGAGCAGGATGACCCCGCCTGTATAGAATCAGAGAATAAGGTCATGGGCCAGAAAAAGACTTTTGTATCTGAGGAAATAATTGGGACCGGCGACGGCATGAGGACGCTTACTACATACAAATCCCCGCTGTATAATGTTGACGGAAGCGTAATGGGAACTGTAGGTGTAGCAATTGATGTTACGCAGGAGAGGGCCTATGAACAGGAGATTATAAAAAAGAACCAGACTCTGGAGACAATTTTTACTACAATAGACTGCGGTGTTATAAGGCATACGGCGGATGGTTCGCATATTCGCAGTATTAACAACGCCGCGCTCAAAATATTAGGATACGAAACTCAGGAAGAACTGCTGCAGGATGGATTTAATCTGGTTGCGGCATCTGTTTTAGATGAAGACAAAGAGAGACTTTTGGTGAGTATAAATACTCTGCAGAAAGTGGGTGACAGCGTCAGTGTCGAGTACCGCGTGCGTCATAAAAACGGGGATATTCTGCACGTAATGGGCAATGTCAAGCTTTTCGAGGAAAATGGAGAGCTTATATACCAGCGTTTCCTCTTGGACTGCACAGCCCAAAAGATTCAGGAAAAGAAAAATGAGAAACGCCAGATGGAGCTTATTCAGGCGTTATGTATTGACTTTAATCTTGTCTGTTTCGTAGACCCTGAACAGGGTACTGTGACTCCAATCAGAAATGACGGTATAGGATTTTCATATATTGATGGAGAGAAAATATTACTCGAAGATGTAATGAGAGAATACATAGAGGAACGTGTGCACGAGGATGACAGGGAAATGCTTCGTGAAGCCATTAGCCTCAATAATCTTAAAGAGCAGCTTAAAAAGAAGAAATTGTACTATGTGAATTACCGCAAATGTGTTGGTGATGAGATTATCTATTTTCAGTTTAAAGCCGTAGGTGCAGGAAACGGTGACGGCGGTTTGGGAATTGTTTTAGGCTTCAGAAGCGTGGACGGTGAAATTAGAAAAGAGATGGAGCAGAACAATCTGCTGGAGGCCGCGCTTTCACAGGCGAACAGGGCTAGCAAGGCAAAAAGTGTATTTCTCTCAAATATGTCGCACGACATACGCACGCCGATGAATGCGATAGTCGGGTTTACAAATCTTGCGATTACTCATATTGAAAAAAAAGAGCAGGTATTGGAATATCTCAAAAAAATTATGACATCCGGAAATCATTTGCTGAGTCTTATTAACGATATTTTGGATATGAGCCACATTGAGAGCGGTAAGATTAATTTAGATGAAAAACCATGTGCGCTCCCGGATATCTTACATGGACTGCGCAATATACTTCAGTCTGATATACATGCGAAGCAGCTGGAGCTGCACATTGATACGGTGGATGTTTTGGACGAAGACATATATTGTGATAAGCTTCGTCTTAATCAGGTGCTTTTGAACCTGCTCAGTAATTCAGTCAAATATACGGGTGCGGGCGGCACTGTAAGTATGAGAATAACCGAAAAGTCCGGTGCGCCTGAAGGCCATGCAAATTATGAATTTGTTATAAAGGACAACGGCATTGGAATGAGCCGTGAATTTGTGGAGCATATTTTCGAGCCTTTTGAGAGAGAAAAAAATTCCACAATCAGCGGTATACAAGGTACCGGTCTTGGGATGGCAATTACAAAAAATATAGTCGACATGATGAACGGAACCATTGAAGTTAAGAGTGAACAGGGAGTAGGAACCGAATTTAAGGTTTCATTTACGTTCCGACTGAACTCTAACACGAAAGAGGCCGTTAGCATACCGGAGCTTACAAACTGCCGTGCTCTGGTTGTAGATGATGATTTCAACACATGCGACAGTGTCTCTTATATGCTCGGCCAGCTGGGAATGCGCGGAGAGTGGACCCTGTCTGGTAAGGAGGCGGTGCTGCGCACCCATCAGGCAATAATGCGAAGTGACGATTACTCCGTATATATTGTAGACTGGCTTCTGCCGGATATGAACGGTGTCGAGGTGGCCAGAAGAATTAGGAAAGAGACCGGACAGAATGTTCCGATAATCGTACTGACCGCGTATGATTGGTCAGATATAGAGTCAGAGGCGAAAGAGGCCGGAGTCACGGCGTTTTGCAGTAAACCGCTGTTTTTGTCGGAGCTTAGAACGTGTCTTAACTCCGTAATCCGTCCTGACGCAGCGGCAAAAGAAAATGATACTGAAAGTTATATGGAGCGCAGCCATGCAGGACGTATACTTCTTGTTGAAGACGTTGAATTGAATCAGGAGATTGCTGAAGTTATTTTGTCTGACGCAGGATTCACTACAGAGATTGCGGAAAACGGTCAGGTTGCCGTCGATATGGTTAAACAATCAGAACCCGGATATTACCAGCTTGTGCTGATGGATATCCAGATGCCTGTTATGAGCGGCTATGAGGCAACTGAAGAGATAAGGAGGCTTGAAAACAGGCAGCTTGCCTCCATACCTATTATAGCTATGACCGCAAATGCTTTCGAGGAAGACAGGCAGGCGGCCTTAAACTGTGGAATGAACGCTCATATATCAAAGCCTATTGATATTGATAAGCTGTTGGAGACGTTGGATAGGATATTGTCAAATTAAAGGCTGGCAGGCGGTTTAAGGCCGGTTTAAGGGCGGCGTTATAAAATTATCAATATATATTGAAAAATAATTTACAATCTGCTATAATCATGTTTTGTAAATATTACTATTAATTCATTTTTTTGGAGGTAAATAAAATGGGTAAGAACATTGTCGTAGGACAGTCAGGCGGACCGACAGCCGTAATCAATTCCTCGGTTGCCGGAGTGTATGCTCAGGCGAAGAAGCTTGGAATTGATAAAGTATATGGAATGGTTCATGGTATTGAAGGATTTCTTGAGGATAAAATATGTGATTTGGATGATTATCTCGCAAATCCTACCGGAGTTGAGATGCTTAAGAGAACTCCTTCAGCTTTTCTTGGTTCATGCCGTTTCAAGATGCCTAAGATAGAGGGCCATGAGGATGTATACGAGAAAGCATTCGAGATAATGGAGAAACATGACATTGAATATCTTTTCTACTGTGGTGGAAATGATTCAATGGATACAGTTAAGATGCTTTCAGACTACGCGGCTGCTCACGGAAAGAGCCAGAGATTCGTAGGAGTACCTAAGACAGTTGACAATGACCTTCCTATTACGGACCACTGTCCGGGATATGCTTCAGCTGCAAAGTATATTGCAACATCAATGAAAGAGATAATCCGTGATAACTCATCGTTCGGAGTTAAAAAACCGACTGTAGTAATTGTGGAGATAATGGGACGTAATGCCGGATGGCTTACGGCTGCCGCAGCGCTTTCAAAGACAGCTGATTGTGAAGGACCGGATGCAATCTATCTTCCTGAAAAAGTATTTGATATAGATAAATTTGTAGACAAGGTTAAGGAGCTTGCAAAGACTAAGTCTTCAATTGTAATTGCCGTATCCGAGGGAGTTAAGCTTGCTGACGGACGTTATGTCTGCGAGGTTGGCAGGGAAGTTGCAGTTGATGCGTTTGGACACAAGCAGATGTCGGGAACGGCAGCAAAGCTTGCTGATACAGTTGCCGCAGAGACAGGCCTCAAGACGCGTGCAATTGAGTTTTCAACACTTCAGAGAGCCGCAACACATATTGCTTCGCTTACTGATATTAATGAGGCATTTCAGGTTGGATGCGCCGCTGTCAATGCTGCAGATGCAGGACAGACTGCGATGATGATTACTCTTGACAGAAATGGTGACGAGCCATATCAGTGTGGTACAAGCGCTCATGATATACACGACATCGCCAATGTTGAGAGAAAGGTTCCGGATGAGTGGATTACAGAGGATGGCAGCAACATATCAGAAGAATTTATTAAGTATGCAAGGCCGCTCATAATGGGTGAGCTTACACCGCTTTATGTTGACGGACTTCCGGCTCATCTTGTAAGAAAAAAATAAAAAGTGGGAAGTAAGTAACCTATATAACTACTAATAAGTTATTATGGGTAAATAAATTTGTAAGAAATAAAGATAATATTATAATAAAATAGTAAAGGAGATAATAATATGGCATTAGTAACAACAACAGAAATGTTTAAGAAAGCTTACAATGGCGGATATGCCGTTGGCGCTTTTAATGTTAACAACATGGAAATAGTTCAGGGTATTACAGAGGCGGCAGGTGAGCTTAAGAGCCCTGTTATCCTACAGGTATCAAAGGGAGCGAGAGCTTATGCCAACCACACATATCTTGTTAAGCTGGTTGAAGCTGCAATAGCTGAGAATCCTGAGATTCCTATCGCTCTTCACTTAGACCACGGCGATTCTTTTGAACTCTGCAAGAGCTGTATCGACGGCGGATTCACTTCAGTTATGATTGACGCCTCATCAAAGTCTTTTGAGGACAATATTGCACTCACAAAGCAGGTTGTCGAATATGCGCACGACAAGGGAGTAGTGGTAGAGGCAGAGCTTGGAACGCTTGCAGGTGTTGAGGACGAGGTAGTGGTAGAGGCAGGAAGCGAGATGTTTACACGTCCTGAAGAGGTTGAGGAGTTCGTTGATAAGACTGGATGTGATTCACTCGCAATTGCAATCGGAACATCGCACGGAGCATACAAGTTCAAGCCGGGTACAGACCCGAAACTGCGCTTCGATGTTCTTGAGGAGTGTACAAAGCGTCTTCCTGGATTCCCTATCGTTCTTCACGGTTCATCTTCAGTTCCACAGGAATTTGTAAAGATGATTAATGATAACGGCGGAAATATGCCAGGAGCAATCGGAATACCTGAGGACCAGCTCCGTCACGCAGCTGAGCTTTCAGTTTGTAAGATTAACATTGATTCAGACATCCGTCTTGCCATGACAGGCGTTATTCGTCAGTATTTTGTTGAGCATCCGGACCACTTTGACCCTCGTCAGTATCTTAAACCTGCACGTCAGGCTGTCAAGGATATGGTTTCACATAAGATTAAAAATGTTCTTGGAAGTGACGGAAAGGCTTGATTGCCGGATTAAATATACAATAATATTTTTGAGTGTGTATGATTCTGATGGATTGTACACACTTTTTATATGAGAAAATATTCAATTTATTTTCCTTAATGTTTATACGACCTAAATGATACCAACGGATTGCTTCATTGCTGCGCAATTCGCGCAATCCTGCAAACATTCGGAATCCGCGAATTTACTGCGTAAATTGCTGCTTCCTCATGTTTGTGCGGGTCGTAAAGTCAATATCGCTTCGTGCAAGCGCGAAGCGATATTGAACTTTTGACCCTTGGTATCATATATTAAATTATATTATAAATATTGGGATTTGATTTTTTATGCAAATATATGTAGTTGAGCCGGGAGACACTATTGATTCTATTGCAGAAAGATTTTCCGTTACTACCAGTGAGATTTCTTATGTTAACCAGATTCCTCCGCCGTATTCGCTTGCTGTAGGTCAGGCGATACTTGTACAAACGGAGGGTGTGTCGGCTGACAGGGGTCGATATTCAAAAGGGTACGCGTATCCGTTTATCAGCAGGTGGGTTTTGTCGCAGACGCTGCCTTATTTATCAAGCCTTCTTATATTTTCCTATGGTTTTAACTCTGACGGTCAGATAGTATATCCTGTGGGTGATGATGAGTGGATGATAGCAATGGCAAATGATTACGGGGTCAATCCGGTTTTGGTCCTGACTCCTATAGGCGAGGACGGGAAGTTTGACAATAACCGGATTCACAGCATGCTTTCGGACATAGATGCGAGGGACCGTCTGATTAGTGATATTACTGACGTTGTAAACGCCAAAGGCTACATGGGAGTCGATGTCGACTTTGAGTATATACTAAAAGAGGACAGAGACAGTTTTACTGAGTTTGTTGCGTTGCTTACGCAGACGATGAATAATATAGGGATTGAAGTAAGCGTATGCCTTGCTCCAAAGACTTCGGCTGACCAGCCGGGGCTTCTTTATGAGGGAAAGGATTACAGAGGGCTTGGTGAGGCGGCAAATGAAGTGCTGCTAATGACTTATGAGTGGGGATATACTTACGGGCCTCCTATGGCCGTGGCGCCTCTTAACAAAGTAAGACAGGTTGTTGAGTATGCCCTGACGGAGATTCCTCCCGAAAAAATATGTATTGGAATAGCCAATTATGGATATGACTGGACGCTCCCGTTCGTAAAAGGCGAGAGTAAGGCTACGACTATAGGGAACGTGGAAGCTGTGCAGATTGCAATAAGAAATGACGTAAGTATAGAATTTGCTACAGTTTCAGAATCTCCGTTTTTCAATTATCTAAGCGGGGAAAATGAGCATGAAGTGTGGTTTGAGGATGTGCGCAGCCTAAGGCAGAAGTATGCGCTCATAGACGAGTTCGGTCTGAAAGGTATTGGGGTTTGGCAGCTTATGAGATTGTATAGGGCTATGTGGTATGAGTATTTTGGTTAAAAATAAAAACTGAAATTAAAAGGCTGCTGTCACTTTTAAATAAACTTCCTGCAATCAATAAAGAACGATATAATATTTTTGTGTAATTCCTGTTAATGTTTGATATAATATTTTTATCTGATATAATAAAATTATACAAAGTTTTAAAAATAGGAGATTTATTTTATGTACGATTATTTGATTGTGGGTGCGGGCCTGTTTGGAGCGGTGTTTGCACATGAGATGACTGAAAAGGGAAAGAAATGTCTTGTAATTGATAAACGAAACCATCTAGGAGGAAATATATATACGGAGGAGATAGAGGGGATCAATGTCCACCGTTACGGCGCGCACATTTTTCACACAAGCAATAAGAAAATATGGGATTATGTCAACAGGTTTGCCGAGTTTAACAGATACACAAACTGCCCTGTTGCCAGATACAAGGATGAACTTTACAACCTCCCGTTCAACATGAATACGTTTAACAAACTTTGGGGCGTAGTGACGCCGGACGAGGCGCGGGCAAAGATTGCCGAACAGGTAAAGGAGGCTGGAATAACCGAGCCGTCAAACCTTGAGGAACAGGCAATTTCTTTGGTAGGAAAGGATATATATGAAAAGCTTGTAAAGGGATATACCGAAAAACAGTGGGGTAAGAGGGCGGATCAGCTGCCGTCATTTATAATAAAACGGCTTCCTGTGAGAATGATATATGACAACAATTATTTTAACGACCTATATCAGGGAATCCCGGTCGGCGGATATACCAAAATGGTCGAGCGGATGCTTGATGGCGTCGAGGTAAGGCTTGGATGTGACTATTTCGTTAAAAAGGATGAATATGACGCTATGCCCCTAAAGACGGTATTTACCGGAATGATTGACGAGTATTATAATTACTGTTATGGGGAGCTGGAATACAGGAGTTTAAGATTTGAGACTGAAATACTTGACACTGATAACTATCAGGGAAATGCGGTTGTCAATTATACAGAATATGAGGTGCCATATACGAGAATTATAGAACATAAGCACTTTGAATATGCTGATGCTGAAAAGACCGTGGTGACGCGCGAATATCCGGCTGACTGGAAACACGGCGACGAGCCGTACTATCCGATGAATGATGAGAAAAATAATGCGCTTTATGCAAAGTACAGAGAGCTTGCTGATAAGGAAGATAGGGTTATATTCGGAGGCAGGCTTGGAATGTACAGGTATTTTGATATGCACAATGTAATCGAAGAGGCGCTTAAGACTGCAGATAGTTTGTGATTTTGGAAGATTAAGCAGAAATTAATGGATTGTGTGTGCGGTTGTGATAGGATAACAGTATTGAGTATTATTGATAAAAGGCATGAGATAAGTATGCGAAAATACTATGTTGACAATATACGTTGGATTATCATTTTACTTCTTGTTCCCTACCATGCAGCAATGGCATGGAATGTATGGGGAGAACCAAATTACATTTATTTTGAAAGCAATAAAATAATTAGCAGCATTGTAGTATTTTTTAGTCCGTATTTTATGCCGCTTATGTTTTTCATTGCAGGCATTTCCACAAGATTTGCGCTACAAAAGCGGACAATCGGGCAATATGTGTTGGAAAGGACTAAAAAATTACTGATACCTTTTATTTTTGGGACAGTGCTAATTATGCCGCCTATGACATATATAGCCGATAAATTTAATTATGGTTATCAAGGGAATTTATTTCAGCATTATGCTGTTTTCTTTACACATTTTACTGACTTAACAGGTGCTGACGGCGGTTTTTCGGTTGGACAATTTTGGTTTATTCTATATCTGTTCCTTATTTCGCTCATTGCTGTTAGAATTATCTTATTACAAAGAAAAATAATGCACCGAAAAGATATTGATATACCGCATGTGCTGATTTTTCTATGGGGATTACCGTTACCACTTTTTAGCGGCGTGCTTTCGATAGGCGGAAAAAGCCTTGTAGAATATACTTACATTTTTCTTGTTGGCTACTATATTTTCTCAAATGATTATGTAATCAACAAAGTAGAAAAATGGAAATGGATTTTCTTGTGCATAGGTATAACAGCAACGATTTTCAATGTATATATGTTTATTTGGTCAGATACACAGCAAACATTGTTAAATACGATTGTTAAATATGTATCGGAGTGGTTTATGATTAGTTCCTTGTTAGGGATTGGAAAAGGGTATTTGAATTTTAACGGGAAAATATCAAAATATATGTCAAAAAGGTCATATACTTTTTATATTTTTCATTTTATTTGGGTGGTGTTGTTCCAATATCTTTTAATTAATGTATGTAGTGGTAATATAATTTTACTATATGTTTTACCAGTGCTTTTTGCATATGGGGCAACATTGCTATGTTGTGAGATTTGTAACAGAGTCTCTTTCTTCTCTTTCTGAGCGTTCGGGGGAGCGTCAGGGCTGCCATTCCTAATTATGTTATTGATATTATGAAAAGCCGACCAATTTACATTCAAATATAATGAAAAAAGCTAACAGGTTATGGCCTGAACTTTATTAGAATATTTGTCACAGGGAACGGCGTATTTAACCCAATCTACGTTGCTTGCAGGAATAAAAATACAATAAAAATGCCTCAGGCTTTCCTGCCTGGGGCATATGTTATCATTAATTCTCCCAAACATACAAAGAAACAGAACGCTAACAACGACTGCATTGGGAGCAGTATACATTCAGTGAGTGACGATATGATAAATGAAATAACTATAAGCATTGGAAATGCAGCAGTCTTTCGTTTGTCGTGGTATCTGATATAGTAATGCACCGAATAAATTAATATAAAAATACATAGAAGTATATATGCAATGGATGCTCCCAAACCGTATGAATATGCAATCTGCAGGACGTTATTGTGCGCATTCACGACGTATGTGCCGTTAACTTTTCTTCCATACTTTTCATGGCCCTTTAAATTAATGTGTTTTAAATACTCCTTGTATATGCTAATGCGTCCGTTGAGAATTATGTCAAGCGTTGCTCCCTCCCCAAACACAGAGAGCAGTCTCGATATAGGCGAAGGTTCTTCGGCGACGTCTTTTACCGCCTGTTCGACATCTTTTTCAATGTTTTTGATAATATCTTTATCCGGATTTTCGGCGTCCGAAGAAGTATTGTTCAAAGAGTTGCTTTCTGAAACGCCTTTATCTGAACCGGATGCATCCGGCGAAGCGGCGGCATCGTCTGTGGACGATGCATAACATATTTCGGAAAGGCTATATTCTGCCGTGAACAGCCTGTCCCTCTCAAATATAATAGGGTTATCGATTAGTTTCGGAACTGTTGCGAGCAAAATGTATGACACAACAAATGAAACGGCGACAGCCGAAGCTGTTGAGAGGATGTACTTTAAAAGGGGCTTATTGTCACGTCTCGTATACACAGTCCTGAATATAAACCACACGATTGATATTAATGCTATCGTAAGAAAAGCAGTGCGGGCGGCTGTCAAATATAAGAACATAGTTGCCGTTCCCAGTTCAGTCCCGATAATAAAGCATTTTTTAATATTTTGTGAACGCCCTATACAGTAATCAAGTTTTGTCAAGAGGCATGTCCATACAGTTATAAGAAATATTCCGTAAACATTGGGATTTGCCGACAATCCCGAGTAGCGTATGCCGGACGTATAAGGACGGAACAAAAAACATACGAGCGACGCGCCGATAAACCCCGTTTCTATTGCCAGTAAAAAAATATCAAACAGTTTTTCACGGTTTTTTGAACTATACTGTTGAAGAATGGCAAACAAGCCCGTAAAAAGAATAAGTAATGTCAGGCTTAAGTAACAGTATTTTTTGTTTACCGCTAAATCGGAGTACAGCATTAGCAGACACATTGCGCTCCATAATGTTAACAGTATATAATTAAAAGATAACCGTCTCTTAGCGCGGCATTTATGTGGAATAAAATAGAACATAAAAATAAGTGTGAGCATAAGTATTGAAAAAATAATTGAATATTCAATATAATTTTCTTTAATAGCGTTAACTCTTACAGCAAGCTGCAAAAGCATTATTCCCCAAACGGGTAACAGCAGTATTAAATATAATAAATTTATTTTAAAACGTTTCATATTACTCACGTCTCCAATATTAAAAATTATAATTATAAAATGATAAAACGAAAAATTGCCTATAAACATTTGTTTATTTATGGTAAAATGCATATACAGTATACAATGATTTTATTATATCTTCAAGACCTAATAAAAAATACAAGTATAAAATCCGCACAGCCAAAATTACAATACGCAGACTTCACAAAAAAAAAAGTTCATGCTATAATGTTCTTTAAAGCATGTTTTAATATGCACGAATCAAAAAATATTTTGGTTTAAAAATGCATTAATTATATATTTACAGGAGGATGTTATGGTTAAATTAAGCAATGGGGGAGCATACCTCATAAATGGAAATGAAATTATTGAGGACGGGCCGCAGGCTGCTGCGGAGGCGGCGTCCAGAACAGGTTTTGCGGGAACAAAGGAAGATGCCGCAAAAAATACGATAGCATATTCGATTCTTGAATCGCACAACACTTCGGGAAATATGAGTGAGCTTACTATAAAATTTGATAAGCTTACGTCACATGATATAACATTTGTCGGGATAATTCAGACGGCGAGGGCGTCAGGGCTTGAGAAGTTCCCGATTCCATACGTGCTTACAAACTGTCACAACAGTCTTTGTGCAGTTGGGGGAACAATCAATGAGGACGACCACATGTTTGGGCTTACATGTGCAAAAAAATATGGAGGTATGTATGTTCCGCCGCATCAGGCGGTTATCCATCAGTTTGCAAGGGAGATGCTCGCAGAGTGCGGTAAAATGATACTTGGCTCTGACAGCCATACCCGTTACGGAGCTCTTGGAACAATGGCTGTCGGCGAGGGAGGACCGGAGCTTGTAAAGCAGCTTCTCTCAAAGACATATGATATAAAGATGCCGGGGGTTGTGGCTGTATATATGACAGGGGAGCCGGCAAAGGGAGTAGGTCCGCAGGACGTTGCCCTAGCTATAATAAAGGCTGTTTTTGCAAACGGCTATGTGAATAACAAGGTAATGGAATTCGTAGGGCCGGGTGTAGAAAACTTAAGCGCTGATTTCAGAATCGGCGTTGACGTCATGACAACAGAGACAACATGCCTTTCTTCAATATGGAAGACTGATGATAAGATTAAAGAGTTTTATGATATTCATGGACGCAGCGGTGCATACAGGGAGCTTAATCCTGGTGAGGTTGCCTATTATGACGGCGTTGTCTATGTCGAGCTTGATAAGATTAAGCCGATGATCGCGATGCCATTCCACCCGAGCAATGCATATACTATAGAGGAAGTGAATGAAAACCTTATGGATGTGCTTGAGGATTGCGAGAAGAAAGCGCTTGTAAGTCTTGACGGCCAGGTTGAGTATTCGCTGAAAGATAAGGTAAGAAACGGTAAGCTTTATGTGGAACAGGGTATTATCGCCGGATGTGCCGGAGGAGGTTTTGAAAATATATGTGACGCGGCCGACATACTAAAGGGTAAGAGCATTGGAGCCGATGAATTTACTCTCAGCGTATATCCTGCAAGTACTCCGATATATATGGAGCTTGCAAAGAACGGCAGGCTTGCCGACCTCATGGCGACCGGAGCAATCGTTAAGACTGCATTCTGCGGACCATGCTTTGGCGCTGGAGACACTCCGGCAAACAATGCGTTCAGTATCAGGCACTCGACGAGGAACTTCCCTAACAGGGAAGGCTCAAAGCTGCAGAACGGCCAGATATCTTCGGTTGCACTTATGGACGCTCGTTCCATAGCGGCTACGGCTGCCAACAAAGGATATCTCACGGCGGCAACTGACCTTGACATCGAATTTACGTCTCCGAAATACTTCTTTGACAAGACGATATATGAGAACAGGGTATTTGACAGCAAGGGGGCGGCGGACCCGTCGCAGGAAATAAAATTTGGGCCTAACATAAAGGACTGGCCGAAAATGATAGAGTTGACAGACGACATTATGCTCAAGGTTGTATCTGAGATTCATGACCCTGTAACTACAACGGATGAGCTAATTCCGTCCGGCGAGACTTCATCGTACCGCTCAAACCCTCTAGGGCTTGCAGAGTTTGCACTTTCGAGAAAGGACCCGGCATATGTCGGCAGGGCAAAGCAGGTTAGGGACGCAGAGGAGGCAAGACAGGCGGGAACATGTCCGTGCGAGTCGGAATTTGCGGACGCATTTAAGGCGGTCAAGGCAGATTCGAGGTTTGCAGATGTGAATCCGGCGGAAGTAGGGCTTGGAAGTACTATTTTTGCAGTTAAGCCGGGCGACGGTTCAGCGAGGGAACAGGCTGCGTCATGCCAGAGAGTTCTTGGAGGGCTCGCAAATATAGCAAACGAATACGCGACAAAGAGATACCGCTCAAACCTTATTAACTGGGGTATGCTGCCGTTTATATATGAGGGAGGCGACAGTGAGCTGCCGTTTGCTAACGGAGACTATATATTTGTTCCGGGAATCGCCGATGCCGTTAAAACCGGAAATGATGATATAGCCGCATATGTAGTTAAGGACGGGGGACTTACTGATTGTAAGTTCAGCCTCGGAAGGCTCACAGATGATGAGAGAGAGATAATACTCAAGGGATGCCTTATCAATTACAACAGAAAATAAACTTTTGAAATTAGAAAATTAAAAATGTAAATAAAAATACAAGTAAATGATTATTTGATTTGCGTGTGTTTCGCTGAATCAAATAATCATTTGCGTTAGTTAACTTTATTGAAAGTGACAATTAATTAAACGCGTTAAATATATGAGAATGGGAGAGATAACTGAATGTTTGACAGGCTGAAAAAAGAGATTCGCAACCTGAGCGTAATAAATATACTGCTTTTGACTTTGGCCGGAGTGATAAATGCATTTGGAGTTATAATGTTTTTGTCGCCGGTGAAGCTGTATGACAGCGGTAGTTCGGGTACAGCGATGCTTATATCTAAACAGACGCCGGAGTGGTGCAGTCTGTCGCTGACTCTCCTTGTTCTAAATATACCGATTTTCCTGTTCGGCCTCAGGAAGCAGGGCTCTACATTTACGATATATTCAATATATACCGTAATTGTGTACGCTGTCACGGCGTGGCTGATAACAAAAGACAATGATATATTTCGTTGTGAACCGTTTTCAGATTAGCCGCATGAGAAAATTGATTCATGGAATTGATCCGAAAGCGTACATAGCAATCAATGAAGTGTCGGATATATTTCACGAAAAAAATTCTTTGGATTGACTCTGGATTGACAAAAACATATATTCAGATATATTGTTGTATGATTTATAGGTTATAGGATATAGGTTTTATGTATATGTGTACATCTTGCATTTGTAAAAATAGTATGATATTGTAAAAAATAATTTAATAAAGTTAATAAAGAGTTCTTTATAACAATCGGGACACGGTCAGCATGTATTTCAGGGTCTGTAATCCAGATTATGTGTACATGAGGATAATAGGGAATCCGGTGTGAATCCGGAACAGTCACCTCTACTGTAACACTGACGAAAGGCTGATATACCACTGGCGCATAAAGCCGCGCCGGGAAGGTGCCGGAAGGATGAAGTGGAGTCAGGAGACCTGCCATGTTTTGAATGAAGTTCTTTTTCCGGGTGAGGGAAAATATCTTTTTTTGCTAAAGGAATTATTGAGTGCGTTGTATAAAATGCAATGGTTTTTTTGTGTACCCTTACTACAGCTTGGAGGCTGTGGTGCTTTTGCGGTACACAGCGGTTTTGTGGATACTCAGTGGTGAAAAAAAGGCTTGGTGTATATTATGAAATCATTTTTAGCTGGCAAAAAAAATAAAATATTAGTCCTTATTCTGGCATTAGCGATAATGGCAGAATTTTTTTTGCAGCAAAAATTTTCGAGCGCCGGACTTAATATAGTCCGCAGTGTTTCAGATACTTCTGAAATAAGGGAAGTAATTGAGAGGACATTTAGAAGAATTAGTATAACAGATGAGATTGTGGAAAATGCCGGTTCCTCGGACTGTGACTGGCTTGTATTTTCGATTGGTAGATATACCGACGCATACGGCTGTGATGAAAGCTTTGGGGATGTTGAGGCGTACAAGGGTTCGCTTTGCGGATATGTGAGCAGGAAATATTCGGAAAACGGAGGGCTTCACCGCAATAAAGCTACGGAATGGCACAGAATAGCTCTTACTCTTCTTGCCTGCGGAGGTAACCCGGGGGTGACTGTCAGTGGCAGTGTAGGTGATGTAAGGACGATTAATCTTATAGCAGACGGTACATACGACTGCGTTATTGGTAAGCCGTGGCGGCAGGGCGTAAACGGGGCCATTTATGCCCTTATTACGCTTGATTCGGTGAATTATATTATACCGGACGGCGCCGCTTATTCGCGGAATGATATTGTAAACTACATTATCTCTCAGGAGCTTGAAACAGGGGGATTTTCATTGGCGGGTAATAATTCGGGGGCGAGGTACGACATAGATGTCACCGCGATGGCAATACAGGCTCTTTCAAAGTATTATGACAGCAGGGATGATGTGAGACAGGCTGTTGACAGGTCGCTTGAATGCCTTAGTGGAGGATTTGGAAAAGACGCTTCATATGGAAATGCGTCGAGCACCGCGCAGGTATTGCTCGCGCTTACAAGCGTTGGCATTGATGTGACGGAAGACGAACGGTTTATCACAGAGGATGGACGTAACATTATAGACGGGATAATGGATTTTTATGATGAGGATGAATCAATGTTCTGCCTTACAAAAAAATCAGGGCCCGTATTCATGGCTACTACACAGTGTCTCTACGCCCTTACAGGATGGTGCAGACAAGCCGACGGATTCAGTCTTTTGTTTGACTTTGGAATAACAGGGCAGCCGGAGAAGCCTGAGACGCCGCCGGACACAGGCAATACACAGAGACCTGATACAACACGGAAACCTGATACAGGGCAGGGACCGGAGACAACGACAATACCTGTTTCGTCCGACGTAGGACAGGGCCCTTATACTAAACCGAATTACATGCAGTCGCAGAAGCCGTTTGTTATAGAAGAAGAAAAGGAAGTTGAGAAAATAAAGGTAAGAAAAAAGGATAAAACAAAAACCGCTAAGAAAAAAACAGTCAAGTTAGAAACAGATAAGTTAAAGACTCACGGAAAAAAAACAGTTAGATTGAGAACAGATAATTCAAAAACTGACAGGAAAAAAAACGTCAAGTTAGAAACAGATAATTTAAAAACAGATAGGGACAAAACATTCAAGCCGGAAACAGGCAGTACAAAAACAGATAGTAAAAAAACTGCAAAGATAAATATGAGCAATTCGGAAACATCCGTTTCAAATAAATTCATAACGGAAAATAGCGGAGACAGGGACGGTCCTGTAAACGATATTATAATAGATCGGGATGAAGCTTATATAACGGAACAGGAGCTGGGCAGGATTAAAGGTACGGACAGTAATATTTTGATTGACAGTTTGTTTGACGACGCGCACAGATGTTTTATAACGATAAACGGCGGGGATGTCGATAAATGCAGCTATATGAACTTAAAGGCATCGGCGGGAAGTGGAAACACCTCAGATGACCGTGAGATTATGGAGATGGCGTCGGGAGCATTTATATTTAATGTGGCGGAGGACAACGGAATTGTGTGTGATGCGTTGTATTCTATAGAGACGTCTCTTCCGCCCGGCGAATACCTGCTGATGAGATATGTAGGCGGTGGCGCCGACTGTGTGGACAAGGTGGAAGTTTCGGAAGGATATTTAAGATTTGTAATAGACACGCCGGGCGTTTATTTTGTATGTAGTGAAGTTAAAGTTAAAGCCGGCAGCGCCCTAACTGCATTAGCCGCCGAAGCCGGTGCGGGCGTGTGGACGGAAAGATATACAGCATTGGCGTTAATGGCGGCTGCTGCTGTCTGTTCGGTAATAATTATAAGGAGAAAGAAAAATGTGGATGATGCCCATTAAAAAGAAAAAAAAATTAAATCTAAACAAGATATTTATATTAGCCGTTGTGATTACATTATCGGCGGGAATTTGTGCGTGTGAAAAAAAAGAAGACGGTGCAGATGTCTCATCGGACGATAACTATAGCGTACTGAGTGTGGATTCTGTCGAAGAAAAAGGAATTGATTATGGTAAGTATGAGATTAAGGGCTCTGACGAGCGCGGAAAGAATAATGCCAGTGACGGCAGTAACATAAATGATGACGGCGTTAACAGCGGCGCTAATGATAAAAATGGCGGGGGCGGTAACAATAACGGCAGCGAAAAAAATAATGGCGTCAGCAGTGAAAACGAAAAAATTGACGGCGTTGGCAGTAATGGCGCAGATAAAAGTAACGGCAGCAATAAAAGCGGAGATAATGAGAAAAGCAGTGTAGGCAGTAAAAGTGAAAAAGGTAATAACGGTAAGGATAATAACGGCGTTAAAGGCAGCGGCAGGGAAGACAAATACACCGGCAGTCAGCAGGATAACAATAATACGGTGCAATCTGATTCCACGAAAACAAACTTTCCCGGCAGCGGGGCTGCTGACAGCGGTATTCCCGCACCGTCAGAGCCGCAGGATGTTGTTGTTGATAAGACGAAAGTATATAAATGTTCACTTTTAGTGGAATGCAAGGCGCTGCTGTCCGATATGGACAAACTTGACAGCAATAAGCGTGAGCTTGTACCGGAGGATGGAATAATTCTTGAAAAACAGGACGTTGAATTTTCTGACGGCGAGTCGGCGTTTGACGTGCTGCTTAGGGAGACGAAGAATGAAAAGATTCATATGGAATACTCATTTACGCCGATATACAACAGCTCATATATTGAAGGAATTGCCAATCTGTACGAGTTTGACTGCGGCGAGCTGTCAGGATGGGTATACAGTGTAAATGACAAAAGTCCCGGTTACGGTATAAGCAGGTACAGCCTAAAAGACGGGGATGTTATACATGTTGAGTACACGCTTGAAAGGCAGTAGGGAGGACGGTTTGAAAGAAAATCAGTTTGAGAGATGGCATCCGTTTACGCAATTTCTGTATTATGCCGCGTTGATTACGCTTGTTACGGTACGAATGAATCCGGTAATTATTGCCGTGACATTTGTTTCAATGATTGTGCTTGGTGCGCTTGTCGGTAAAAGGGAATTTGCAAAGATATTTTTTTTGATGTATTTACCGTCTTCCCTGCTTGCAGTAATAATCAACCCATTGTTCTCGCATGAGGGAGTCACAATACTTGAATATTTTCCAAACGGTAACCCTTTTACGCTTGAGTCGGTAATATACGGAGCTGCGTGCGGCGTGATGATATGTTCCGTATGCTCTATATTTTTCTCATTTAATATTGTAATGACTTCGGACAGAATAATGTACCTCACAGGCAGGGTAATGCCGGCCATAGCGCTTACAATATCAATGAGTCTTAGATTTATACCGGAATTTAAGCGTCATGTGAGGCGGGTTAACCGGTCGTGTATGTGTGTGAATGGTAATAGAGGAAAAATAAGAAATGGAATCGCTGTGTTTGAGAGTGTGGTAATGTGGTCGTTTGAGAAATCCATTGAGCGCTCGGATTCCATGAGGGCGAGAGGTTATGGAGTAAGACGCAGGACGTCGTATTCAAAATATATATTTACAAAGAGAGATGCCGCATACGCCTTGCTCATTGTGTCAATTTTTATATATGTTCTTTTAAATATGTTGTTTGGCAGCATTTATTCGCAGTACTATCCATACTTTAAACTTGGGGGAAACGTCCGGCCGGCTATGATTACATACGTATCGTATGCATTTTTAACGGCTCTGCCGGCAATTGATATTATAAAGGAGAGCATAAGATGGAAGTTATTAAAATCGAAAATTTGAGCTTCGCATACCCCGGGTGCGGCCGCAGGACCCTTGATAATATCAGCCTGTCGGTAGATGAGGGGGAGTTTGTTTTGATTTGCGGTAAAAGCGGTTGTGGAAAGACGACGCTGGCAAGGCAGATTAAACCTGTGTTAAGACCGAAAGGAACATTATCCGGACAGGTGTATTACAGAGGAAAGATTCTGGACGGGTTTCCAGAGTATGAGAAAGCTGCGGGAATAGGTTATGTGATGCAGGATGCAGATACGCAGATTGTGACTGACAAGGTGTGGCATGAGCTTGCGTTCGGACTTGAAAACCTTGGATTTGACGATAGGACGATAAGGCGTAGGGTCGCTGAGATTGCCAACTATTTTGGGATAAACGATTGGTTTGAGAGAAAGACGTTTGAGCTGTCAGGGGGACAGAAGCAGATACTTAACCTGGCCTCCGTTATGGTAATGAATCCGGATGTTCTTATTCTTGACGAGCCCGTATCTCAGCTGTGCGAGGTTGCGGCAAATGAATTTCTGTATTTGATAAAGAAAATTAACGAAGAACTCTCCACAACTATTATTATGATAGAGCACAGACTTGAGAATATATACCATATGGCCGAGCGGGTTGTAGTTATGGAGGACGGCAGAATTATAGCCTGCGGCAGTGGAAGGGAAGTTGCAGGACAAATCATGGAAAATGAATACTATGAGGCGCTGCCGGCCGCTGCAAAGATATATAGGGAGCTTGGTATCAAAGGGGACTGTATACCCCTTAACGTAAAAGAGGGAAGAAAATATATCGGTAATATTATAAAAAGCAGCAAAAGAAAAATTGCTGACAATTTGAATGCAGGCGCGCAAAAAAAGGTAAAGCCCCAAAAAAATATTTTAAACAAAAAGTCCTTTTTTGGTGCATCAAATGATTTCTCCGCACTCAAATTGTCGGAAGTGTACTTCAGATATGAAAAAAATAGCAAAGATATAATTTATAACCTGAGCATGGAAATAAAAAAAGGTTCGTTTAACGTGATACTGGGAGGAAACGGTTCAGGAAAGACAACACTGCTGTCCGTTATTGCCGGAATATACAAGCCGTACAGGGGCAAGGTTAAGTTGTTTGGAAACAGCGTGGGCATACTTGCCCAGAACCCTGAGACTATGTTTATAAAGGATACGGTATATCAGGATTTGAGGATGGCGGTGCCGCGAAGAGGTTTTAGCGGCGCAGTTGTCTGCGGTGATGAAGATGTTAAAAGTACGGTTCTTGACACTGCGGATTATGATTCGGAGGTTCGTGCCGTGGCGCGTAGGCTCGATATAGAAAACTGCCTTGATATGCACCCATATGATTTGAGCGGGGGTGAGAAACAGCGGGCGGCGCTTGCAAAGGTGCTGCTTACTAAACCGGATATATTAGCCCTTGACGAGCCGACTAAAGGATTTGATTTTTTTCATAAAAAAGAGCTTGGCGCCATTCTTAAGGAGTTGGCTTGCGGTGGCGCTGCGGTTATTGTGGTGTCGCATGACATCGAGTTTGCAGCTGAATATGCGGATGAGTGTATGATGTATTTTGGCGGCTCGGTTGTGTGTTCCGGAACTCCCTGCGAGGTGTTTTCCGGCAACAGGTTTTACACTACGGCGGCTGACAGGATGGCCGGGGATTATTTTGGGGGCGTGTTGACGCAGGAGGATGTGGTCAGGGAATGCAGAAAAATTATTATCTGATATCAATTTTAATTGTGATATTTTCAATGATACCATTCTTTATGATGTTTGAGAGAAAGAGACCCCATGCCAGAGAGGTGATGATGCTCGCTGTGCTTGTTACTACAGCGGTGCTGTCGAGGGCGGTTTTTTTCATGATACCATTTTTTAAGCCGATGCTCGCAGTAGTGATAATAAGCGCGGTTGGACTTGGAGGCAGGTGCGGTATGCTGGTCGGAACGCTTTCGGCGTTTGTGTCTAACTTCATGTTTGGGCAGGGACCGTGGACGGTATGGCAGATGATTGCCACCGGTTTGTGTGGATTGGCCGCGGGTATATTATTTTCAGGCAGATACAGGGACAATCTGTTTTATACAGTCTGCGTATGCGTATATGGATTTTTTGCGGCTGTGTTTATATACGGTCCGATAATGGATACCTATTCCGCGTTACTATATACGGGTCATATGACGGGAAAACAGTTTTTGGCGATATATCTGGCCGGGCTTCCGGTAAATATTATACATGGTTTTTCTACGTGTCTTTTCCTTGCCCTGTTTTGCAGAAACATGGAACGAAAGCTGAGACGTATTAAAATAAAATATAACTTTTAGGAGGATAAAATGAAAACATTATGTAAGAAGATAACAGCGTGTCTTGTTTCGGCGGCTATGCTTATAGCGGCGCCGTATGATTTTCATGTTTTTGCCAAGACAAAGAATGTAGCTGTTGATGAAAATGAGAGCAAGGCTTCGGTAAGAGTTTTGGTAAAGGCGGAGGATTATACGGCTGTGGCGTCAAAAATAGACGGAGCTTCAGAAACGGGATTTATAGCGGAAAACGAGGTGGAAGCGGAATCCGCGGCGGACGCCGTGGAAAAAGCGCTTAAAGCCGCAGGCGTTGAGTATGATATGAGCAAGGGATACGTATCAGAAGTGAACGGTCTTTCCTCGGCGGAAGGGTATGGCATGTCAGGATGGATGCTCGCATACAATGACGACGACTGCGACAACTGGGGACTTGATTATATTAATATAAAGGACGGCGATACGCTCAACCTTATATATACACTCGACGGAGGCGCGGATATAGCTTCTGCGTCAAGCGGTCTTCCGACGTTGAAGAATCTGGAAATTGCAGGGATGAAGTATGAGTTTCAGACAATAACGGAGTATGATGATGACTGGAATCCGTCATACACCTACAAGGTTAACGGTGAGCAGATTGAAGGCTTGGGAACAAAAGAAAAGCCGTTTACTGTGAGCTGTAGCGTTGCTGCTGATTACAGTGAAAGTAAAATTACATATTCTTATTCGACATATGCAAATGAAAACTATGTAAGCGTCGACGCGGGGGATTATATTTATCAGGGCGTTGATAATGAAATTATCGTTACCTCAAGGGGAGGAAGAAAGGCTTATTATAAAATAACCGTTTTGACCGGGGGACAGCCGGAAAGCACTCCGAAACCGACAGAGACTCCAAAACCGACGGGTACGCCGGAGCCGACTGAAACGCCAGAGCCCACCGCGACGCCTGAACATACTGATTCACCTGAAATAACGGAAAAACCGGTTTCGGCGTCCACGCCGTTACCGGCATCTACGGAGCCTGCAAACACCCAGACGCCTGTTCAGACAGCGCAGCCTTTGCCTGTTCAGACAGCGGTTCCGTCCAAAACACCGGATATTCAGCCAAAGGCGCTGGGTAAAGTTAAGGTAAAGTCGATAAAACTGTCAGGAAATAAGCTTAAAGCGGCGGTAAAAAAAGTAAAAGGCGCGAAAGGTTATAAATTTACGGCTGCGGCCGACAAAGCGTTAAAAAAGAACGCTAAAGTAAAATATACCTCTAAGACAAATGTTACTTTTACCAAATGTAACAAAAAAAGTTATTATTTAAAGGTCCAGGCATACGTCATTGGTACGGATGGAAAGAAAATATTCGGTCGTGCAAGCGGGGCGGTCAGGATTAAACGTAGCTCAACGGCGCCAATTTGAACCCGCCGAGGACGGCGTATTTTGGCGAACTACTGTGTTTTTCGTTCTTGTCTTGCGTCAGCAAGACTGCGTCCTCCAGCCTTGTATTTCGCCAAAATTCACCATCCTCGGTCAAAGATTTCTAAAACGGTTATTTTGTGAATGCGAAGGCAGTTGAATGAGTCGTAGCGGTGGCTACGGCGATTGAAACTAACACACGCATTCGCAAAATAGCAGTTTTAGAAACGGGTTCAAATTGGCGCCGTTGAGCTAAATAAAAATCAGTATTGCAATAATAATGTTAATGGTGTATATTTTAGTCATTATACAAGATAATATTTTGGGAGGTCTTTATATGAAAGAGAAAGTTATACTCGCTTATTCAGGCGGACTTGATACGACGGCTATCATTCCGTGGCTCAAGGAAAATTACGACTATGACGTTGTGTGCTGCTGCATAGACTGCGGACAGGGAAACGAGCTTGACGGTCTGCAGGAGAGAGCGAAAGCGAGCGGCGCGTCAAAGCTTTATATCGAAGACGTTACGGATGAATTCTGTGATGAATATATAGTGCCATGCGTTATGGCTAATGCAATATATGAAAATAAATACCTGTTAGGAACTTCTATGGCAAGGCCTGTAATAGCAAAACGTCTCGTTGAGATTGCACGCAAAGAAAGCGCTGTTGCAATATGCCACGGGGCAACCGGAAAGGGAAACGACCAGATTAGGTTTGAACTCGGAATAAAGGCTCTTGCTCCGGATATTAAGATTATAGCTCCGTGGAGAAGCGACAAATGGAACATGGATTCTAGGGAGGCGGAGATTGAATACTGCAGGCAGCATGGAATAGACCTGCCGTTTGCCGCCGACTCAAGCTACAGCCGCGACCGAAATCTGTGGCATATAAGCCATGAGGGCCTTGAACTTGAAGACCCGGAAAATGAACCGAATTATGAGCATCTTCTCGTTCTCGGAACTACGCCGGAGAAAGCTCCTGAGGAGGGAGAATATGTCACAATGACGTTCGAAGCCGGAGTGCCAAAGAGCGTTAACGGAAAAGAGATGAAGGTTTCTGAAATTGTTGAGACGCTTAACAGGCTCGGAGGAAAACATGGAATCGGAATAATTGACATTGTGGAAAACCGTGTAGTCGGCATGAAGTCCCGCGGCGTATATGAGACCCCGGGAGGAACTATCCTCATGGAAGCACACCAGCAGCTTGAGGAACTCATACTTGACAGGGATACGTATGCGCTCAAAAAGCAGATGGGAAGTAAGCTTGCAGATATCGTATACGAAGGAAAATGGTTTACTCCGCTCCGCGAAGCCGTACAGGCATTCATAGAGTCAACGCAGAAGTATGTGACCGGAGAAGTCAAATTTAAACTTTACAAAGGAAACATAATTAAGGCCGGAACAACTTCTCCATACTCACTTTACAATGAGAGTCTCGCATCATTTACTACAGGTGATTTGTATGACCATCATGATGCGGACGGTTTCATCAATCTGTTCGGTCTTTCGCTTAAAGTCAGGGCAATGAAGATGTCTGAGGTTGAGAATAAGAATAATTAAGTCTGAGAAGCTTAGATTCAGTTAATTAAAAAAGAGGTTAGAGAATTTATTTCTTTAGCCTCTTTTCTGTATACTTTATCAATACCATTTTCATTATTGGTAACATGTTAAAAGGAGGAGAACATGTCGCAATTGTGTTCAGCAGGTCGGTACACTGGTAAATTGCGAGGAAATGATTAATATGGAAAGAAAAATAACAAATGAGCTGATGAATGACTTCAAACAGGCTCTTTATGAGGATGAAAAGAGCAATTCTACAATAAAAAAATATTTGAGGGACATTAAAAAATTGAGAGAATTTCTTGGAGGCAGAGAACTTAACAAAGAGCTGCTGATAAAATATAAGGAGGAATTGGAAAATTGCGGAGAGTTTAAAATCAGCAGCGTCAATTCATTTCTTGCAGCCGCAAATCATTTCTGCGAAGTGATGGGCTGGGGCGGACTGAAAATAAAAATGCTTAAGGTACAGCGAGATACATTCTGTCCAGAAAATAAAGAATTGACTAAGAAAGAGTATAAATGTCTCATAGATACGGCTATGAAAAGAGGCGACGAGAGGCTTGCCCTGATTATGCAGACGCTCGGAAGTACAGTAATACGCATAAGCGAGCTGAAATATATTACGGTTGAGAGCTTGAAATCAGGAATGGCAGATATATACAACAAGGGAAAGATGCGGAAAATTCTTTATCCGAGCGATTTGCAGAAAGTATTAAAAGAATTTGTTTTTAAGATGAAAATAAAATGCGGCGCCATATTCTGTACCGGTTCCGGGCGTGCGGTTGACCGCAGCAATGTATGGAAAGCAATGAAAAATTTGTGTATGCATGCGGGAGTAGACAGGGAAAAGGTGTACCCGCACAATTTGCGTCATCTGTTTGCGAAAGGTTTCTATAAAGTTAAAAAAGATATTGCAAAGTTTGCCGATGTACTGGGACACAGCAGTATTGAAACTACAAGAATATATATAAAATTAACGGGAAAGGAGCATAAGAGACAGCTGGATAAGATGAATCTAGTGGTGGTAAAATCACTGTGCGTAGTAAAACCTCTTATTATTTGAACTGAATGGTCAAATATACCTTAGCGGAGTTAATGGGCAGGAACTGATTTCTTTTGGTCAAGTTCGCCGCGAAGAGACGGGGTATTTGTACGTACTCATATACGCTTTGTTCAGTCTAGAGCCGTCAAGTGACAAGCGCAATAATAAAAATAAATTAGATAAATTATCACATAATAAAAATTATATATCAGTTACTTAAAAATAGTAATGATTTTAAATATAACCCGGAGGAAGTGAGTGCAGGTTATTTTGAAGGAAAAAAATATGTTTTTATAGGAGAGATGCACAGAATAAGATATCGTCTGAATATTCCGTTTAAAAATTCAGAACAAGAGTGTGAAAAACTCAATGCCGGTCAATTCGAAACGAAGGAAACATGTGTATATATGACAACTTGGCATGAACATGGAAAATGTAATATACCGGATAATCCGGAATATGCAGTAAGATGGACGCAGGATGGCTATCTACCGCCAAACTATACTCATTACGATTATTCATTTAAACCGGATAATGTTATTTACTATTGTTGGGATGTTTTAGGCACATATATGTTTAGAAATAAAATTTTGCCATACGAGATGATACCGTTTAGAAAAAAACTTTATCTACCTGAGCCGGTTTTTTCCGAAGAAGTAAAAAATATATTAATTGTGGCGTCAGGGTCGGGTGACTGGAATGTATTAAAAAACAGGTCGGATGATGATATTATGGTAGACGCTTTTGTAGAAATGGCAAGAAGATTTTCAATATTCGTTTTCGAGAAGTTCACTGGAGGATGATTTGAATAATGCTGATTTAGTATTTGGAGAACATTCTATTTCAATGATTGATGCAGCGTTCAAATCAATACTGTTTGCTTCAGTTAATATTACCAACAGAAGAAATTTCTTTGTCGGCATTAATGACCTGGGATTCCCAACATGCTCATCCCACGATGAGGTTGCAGAATTAATAAATAATATAAGTAAGGAATCATTCCGTAATAAGTACTTGGAGGCTGTTAGAAATTATAATGATATGACTGATAAAGAGTAGTAATGATTGTTAGGAGTCTTTATATATGATAAACATATTTGCAAAATATAAACATATTTCAAAACCCGTTAAAGCGTCTTTATGGTTTGTAATCTCAAATGTTATGCTGAAAGGCATTTCATTTGTAACTCTTCCCATTTTTTCAAGACTGCTTACAACATCGGAATACGGAATTGTATCAGTTTACACTTCATGGGTGTCGTTAGTTTCAATAGTAACAACCCTGACTGTTTGGGGCGGAGTATTCAATGTGGGAATGGTAAAGCATTCGGATGATAGAAATACTATAATTTCATCTTTTCAGGGGCTTGCATCAACAATTACAATTATATTTTTAGTCATCTCTGTTATAGGTTTCAATTATGTAAGCAGATTGCTTGGAATATCAGAATTTTTGATGGTTTGTATGTAGATTGAAATATTAGCTCAAATTCCATATTTCTTATGGTCCGTTAAACAGAGATATGACTATGAATATAAGGCGGTAATTGCAGTTACAACAGTTATAGCAATTTTGAATCCGGTAATAGGCGTAATAGCCGTAATGAATACGCCGTATAAAGCTGAGGCCAGAATTGTAACAAATATGTTGATACAGTTGGCAATAGGAATCGTTTTGTTTATCATCAATCAAAAGAAAGGGAAAAAGTATTTTAATAAAAAATATTGGTTATTTGCTTTTAAATTTAATGTTGCGCTCGTACCGCATTATTTATCTATGATGGTTTTGAGTCAGTCTGAAAGATTGATGATAAATAAAATGTGCGGAAGCGCAAGCGCAGGCATATATAGCGTCGCATATAACTTTCCCATGCTTTTATAGCTTATTACAAATGGCATTAATTCTTCGTTAACGCCTTATATTTATGAAAGCATAAAAAATGATGACACTAAAAAACTTGGTAAAAGGGTTACGGGTATAACGCTTACTGTAGCAATTATAACATTGGGTTTAATTTGAATAATTCCTGATATCTTCAATTGGATACTTCCGCGCTCATATTATGAAGCATTGTGGGTTATTCCACCGGTTGCGGCCGGTGCATTTTTTATGTTTCTTTATCCACTGTTTGGCTCAATAGAATTTTATTATGAAGAGAACAGATATATTATGGCGGCGTCCTTAGTTGTTGCGGTTATTAATATTGTTTTACATTATATCTTTATAAATATGTTTGGCTTTATTGCAGCGGCATATACTACGCTTGCATGTTATATTTTATTTTCTTTATGCCATTATTATTTTATGATACGGACGCTCCGTAAGAGAAACATTAGGATAAAAATATATGATATAAAACCTTTACTTATTATATCTGTTACGGTAATTATTGTGTCTGTCGCTATAGTTCCGCTATATGAACAGTACGCCATAAGATGGGGAATTTTATTTGTAATAATAATGGCCTTTTTTATAAAAAGAAATTCTGTTACAAGATTTATTAAAAACATTTTTGGAAAATAGACGTTTTTGTGAGTGATAAAAGAGCGAAAAGATACGAAATTGGTTATACCACCGGCGTATATGATATGTTTCATATCGGACATCTGAATATTTTGAAAAGGGCAAAAGAGCAGTGTGAATATTTGATTGTTGGAGTAAGTACAGATGAGGTGGTGAAAAGTTACAAGAATAAGTCGCCAATAATACCGTTTAAGGTGATATATGCTCTAAATGACTTCTTAATCACGAGATTTTCTCATGGTTAGTGAAGGACACATTTAGAGCATATTTCATGTAAGGAGGCAGACGCTATGACGAAAACCAAGATTACCCCGCTGTACGAGAGGCTCTCCCGTGACGATGAACTCCAAGGCGAGAGTAATTCCATCAGCAATCAAAAATCCATGTTGGAAGATTACGCCCGCCGCAACGGTTTTCCAAACCCGACCCATTTCACGGACGATGGAATCTCCGGAACCCGGTTCGACCGCCCCG
>CAOKVX010000009.1 GCA_948472945.1 uncultured Clostridia bacterium | reverse complement strand
CAGGCATTTCCGCAATTCCGCATTGTATCAATTTCGTTGTTGCGATGTTCATTGCTGCTATAAGTGTAAAATCACACGGATATTCAATTATGGAATTATTTCTTGTGTGAATAATCTTTTTCTGTTCAAGCGGAATTCTGAGAAGCTCCGCAGTTCCCCTTGCAAATTCAGTCAGCTCGTCAAGAAACAGCACGCCCTTGTGCGCCATACTTATCTCGCCGGCCCTTGGATTAGCCCCGCCTCCGATAAGCCCCGTCGGCGGAACAGAGTGGTGCGGCGCCCTGAACGGCCTGTCGTATACATAACCGTTACATTTTTTCAATGTATTGCATATACTGTTTATTCTCATAACCTCAAGACTTTCCTGCCTGGTCAAAGACGGCATAATCCCCGGAATCCTCTCCGCTATCATCGTCTTTCCCGCCCCGGGCGGACCCTGCATAAGCATATTATGGCCTCCCGCAACCGCTATCATCGCAGCACGCTTTACCATCGACTGTCCGGCCACATCTGAAAAATCTTTATCTGCCGCAGTAACATAGTGCTCGTCCCACAGCTCGGTCTTCGCCGCATGGATGCCCAAATCCCCCTCCTCAAGAATACTGACAGTCTGATACAGAGACGACACTCCTATCGTCATGATCCCATCTACAATCGCACCCTCTCCCTCATTTCCCTTAGGTACTATACAATATCTAAAGCCCTTCTCTTTTGCGGCAAGCACTGTCGGCAGCACGCCTTTCACTTCATTTACATGCCCGTCAAGACTTAACTCGCCGGCAAATACTATTTTATCAAGTCCCTGATAATTTCCATGTCCGAGCGCGTTTAGCAGGGCCACAGCTATTCCAAGGTCATAAGCCGTACCCTCTTTTCTAAAATCCGCCGGGGATATATTGATGGTAACCCTCTTTGGAGGAAAACCCCAGCCAATATTTTTAATAGCGCTTCGAACCCTGTCCTTAGCTTCCCTTGCCTCTGAATTAAGATAGCCGACCAGCTGGAACACCGGCAGACCGTCATTCACGTCCGCCTCAATCTGAACAATCTTCGCCTCAACCCCTCTGATTGCGGCACAAAAACATTTACAAAACATATACTCACCCCGCAGGCATATATCTGTACAAAATAATAGGTATTATTAATTGGGCGCCACACCCGGACAGCCACCTATGCAGGCGACTACAGAAAAAAAGACTGCCTTTATATCAGGCAGTTTTATTATAACACAATTTGTATTACAGTCAAGTTTTTTATTAGATATAGTAATCTTCGTCATTAATAGCTTTACAGACTTTCGCAGTTTCAATTGCGGAAGCTTCTTTTGAATAATATCCATCATTATTTTCCAAATTCTTATCTCGAATTTTCAAAATATCATTACAAAACATTCTCCAATGCTCCACTGACGGATTGTATGCCACGAATCTGTCATATTCCCTGTTTCTTATTCTAAAACAAGTATCGTAATTATCTTCAGCCGCCGTTTCTTCCATCCACTCTCCCAATGATTGTTCAAGAAACCGTTAATATTTGTAAATTGGCATACGCTGTTCTCTTGTGGGAACTTATTGTCTGATATAATCAGAAAATCTTTCGTCAATCTTCCCTCAGTTATCAAGTATCTTTTTTATCTCTTCCATAAACGTACTTACATCCTTGAATTCCCTGTAAACCGATGCAAAGCGCACATATGCTACCGCGTCGAGCTCTTTGAGTTTCTCCATAACAATCTCGCCTATTGTATTGCTGGAAACCTCTTTCTCCTCAAGATTAAATATCTTATTCTCAACGCTGTCGACAGTATTGTTAATCCTGTCCACGGGAATTGGTCTTTTATGGCAGGATTTGAAAACGCCCTTCTCTATCTTTGTGCGGTCGTACTGCTCGCGCGTCATATCTTTCTTTACAACTACGAGAGGAATAGCCTCAACTTTCTCATATGTAGTAAATCTTTTAGCGCATTTGTCACACTGTCTCCTTCTTCTTATCGAATTATTGTCGTCAGCGGGACGCGAGTCAATTACTTTTGTATCTTCCTTTCCACAATACGGACATTTCATCAAAATTTCCTCCCTTAACAATATGGATAAAACTGTTTTTGTACACAATAATTATATATGATAAAATGATTAATAGCAAGTTTTTTATGGGAAAAAATAGCGAAAATATGTATATAAATTTAATTAATTTATGACTATGCATTTAAAATGTATATAAATGCCATATTCAACAAAACATAACAATCACTGCGTGTTCAGATTATGTTTATTATGAATATGGCAGCCAATTACCACTACAATATATTTTATAATAATTTATTAAAACCTAACAGCACTTTGCCTTATGAAGAAACTCTGCTGCATCACACTCAACAAGCACAACGTCTTCCCCTATCTGCCTTACGCAGCGCACAGGTATAACGTACTCCTCTTCCCGTCCAAATATTCCAAACGCCTTACACGGTCCCGGAATTATAATATGTGTAATACAGCCCTTGCAAAGTTCAAACACCAAATCTGTAATGCAGCCCATCTTCTGTCCGTCACATATATTAATAACTTCCTTATGTTTAAGCTCACATATTCGCACAGCATACACTCCACAGTTAAATAGCATCTCATAATACTATATGCTTTTTTATCATATGCAATGCACATCACTATGCGCCCGGTCTTATATTAATACAAAACTAAAAGCAAATATGTCTGCTTACAATTTTTGTTATCCGGCTTACCGCATCTATATTTAAAATATATTTTTTAAGACTATACATTTAATGACTGCGATTAATCAACTGCAGTTAAGCTACGTATTTGACAGAAAAGTTTTCATGGATTTCAGCGCGTTTTTTTCAAGACGGGATACCTGTGCCTGAGATATGTTAATCTCGTCCGCAACTTCCATCTGCGTCTTACCGTCGAAGTATCTGAGGTTAATAATGTCCCTCTCCCTGTTTCCAAGGTGGGATAAAGCCTCTTTCAAGGAAATCTCCTCTATCCAATTCTCCTCTCGGTTTTTCTTGTCGCTAACCTGATCCATAATGTACAGCGTATCGCCGCCGTCAGAGTATACAGGCTCGTACAGCGACACCGGACTCTGTATGGCGTCTAGCGCATATATGACCTCCTCCGGAGTTATTCCGATTGACTTTGCAATCTCCTCAACAGTTGGCTCCCTGTCGCACTCTTTCCTCAAATTTTCTTTCGCATACACAGCCTTATAAGCAATATCCCTGATAGACCTGCTTACCCTTATACTGTTGTTATCGCGCAGATACCTTCTAATCTCCCCGATAATCATTGGAACGGCATACGTGGAAAATTTTACCTGCTGCGTAACGTCAAAATGGTCGATTGCTTTCATTAAACCGATACAGCCTATCTGGAACAAATCATCTATATCATCAACATTATTTGAAAATCTCTGAATAATACTTAGAACCAATCTCAGATTACCTTTAATATACTTTTCTCTTGCGTTAGTATCTCCATTTAGAATTTTGTCGAATAGTTCATCTTTTTCCTCATTTTTCAAAAGCGGCAGCTTTGATGTGTTCACCCCACATATTTCAACTTTATATTGAGCCATACAGTACATCCTCCTAATGTTGTTACATTAAAAATGATGTACATTTTGGCTCAAAATTATACTCTGCGTCCTCAACATTTCAGATAAAATTTCACATGTGCAGTCTTACAAAATTAATATATTGTTCTCCCACCGCTGTCCGAAACTCCGGACATCCTGTAGAAATAGGTGTTGACACGGTCTCTCCACTCTTTCGAGCTCTCATACTGGATATCAAGCCTTTCCATAACTCTCCTGAATCTGGCTCCGTCTATCTTTCCCTCGAGCGCTTTCCAAAGTTCTATCACATGTTCGACATCCTCAACTCCCTCAAAATGAGTGTCATATATATGCTGTATTAATGTTTTTTTGTTTGATAATACATAATTATAGCTTAAATGGTGGAAAAACAGCAAAAGTTCTTCAGGAGTTGTCTCCGGTTTCTCATACTTCTCGCGCCACGGACTGTTGTACTGCGCCGCATACCCTGTTCCGGACGCTGCGCTTCTGTCAATTCCAACTCCATTACAGTCGGCGCGGTGGTAAGTTCCCCAGACGTCGTACTCATATCCGTCGACATTAGGACCATAGTGATTGCTCGGATTAACCATCCATCCGATTCCGAGCGGCGAAGTATATTTCTCATAGGCCGGCCACGACATTATAAGCATCCTGCACACATTGTCTACAACCTCTTTATCAACGCCAAATGTGCATGCCGCCCACTCTGCAGCTATATCTTCCGCGCTTCTATTTGTGTCAAAACAAAGCATGCCATATCCAAACAGATTTGCCGCGGCAAAATCGTGTCCCGTCCAGTTCTCATCATCGCCAGTGTTTGTCACAGCAGCCATTCCGCAGAGCATGTTGCCGTAAGCCTTTCCCGATACTATTTCATTTATCCTGCCCTTGTCGGATGCGTGTGTATCAAAGTCGAGTATCTCTTTCCACATAGGAATCAGATAGCATATATGCCTCTGCTGTCCCGTGTACTCCTGCGCGGCCTGAACCTCAAGAAACATATTTGTCTTCTTCATTGCGCCGAACAGAGGAGATACCGGCTCACGCACCTGAAAATCCATAGGTCCATTTTTAATCTGTAAAATGACATTGTCGTCAAACTGACCGTCAAGGCCTGCAAAATTATCATACGCAGCTCTCGCCCTGTCGGTCTTTCGGTCTCTCCAATCCTGTTTGCAGTTGTATACAAAGCATCTCCATACGACGTTTCCGCCAAACCCCGAAATGCTCCTTGCAAGCATATTTGCACCGTCGGCATGTGTTCTTCCGTATGTGAACGGACCCGGCCTTCCCTCTGAATCCGCTTTAACAAGGTACCCTCCAAACTCGGGAATAACTTCATATACATGCCTTGACACATCGTTCCACCACTTAATTACTCTGTCGTCAAGCGGATCGCATACGTCAAGTCCCCCAATCTGCATTGGCGAGGCAAAATTAATACTTAGATACAGCTTTATTCCATATGAAACAAACAGATCGCTATACTTCTTCATTATTCCAAGAAATCTGTCTGTTATAAGGTAAGATTCTACCTCGTGCACATTGACGTTATTGATTGTAATCGCGTTAATTCCTATTGACGCCATCATCCTTGCATATGCTTTCGTCCTGTCGTCAAATATTATTTCATTTTCTTTAAAGAAAAACGAGTCGCCGGAATAACCCCTTTCAATATCGCCTTTCATATTATCCCAGTGATCAATCATTCTTATTGGCATCTCAGGCGCCCGGCAAATATTAACTTCACACAGGTCTTTTCCCGACTGGACTAATCTTAAAAGCTCGAACACACCGTACATGGCTCCGATCTCGCCTTGTGCAGCGACGACAATAAGCCTTTCTCCACAGTCATAATATACGCTGTAACCCTCGTCTCCCGGCTCAAATTCATCCGCCGTTTTGTTGTCTTTAACGTCATACTTTTTCAGCCAGACACCGTCGCGCTTCTTTTCAGGTTTAGCTGACAAAACCGGCTCTATTCCGAAAAATATTCCAAACCCTTCTTTTATTTCAGCAATAGTGTTACGGATTACCGCACCTTCAAAATCACTGTATATTGATTTAAATATTCCGGCATATTTATTCGACATATCATTACATGCATAATTTAACCAGCATTTTTCAAATGAACGCATAATTTTATATTTCCCTTTTTACCCTTTTAATATTTTTATTTATAACTCTTTCATTCCGGAACTATTACGTCGTCTCCGTCATAGTGCATAGCAATACATACAGGTTTCTTTCCTGTAAGCTTGATACTCCTCTCGTCCGGCTGTGACATTCCCACATATATCTCATAATTTCCTTTTGAAAGCACCTTTACTCCATCGTCGACATAGAGACCGAAGCTGTCTGCGTCCAAAGTGAACTCTATATGCTTTGTCTCACCAACACAAAGCCATACTTTCTTTAACGCCTTTAGCTGATAGTTTGGCGCGCCGTCAGATAAGAATTTTACGTAAACCTGTACGGTCTGTGCGCCGTCCATTGCTCCGGTATTGGTGATTGACGCCGATACTTTAACCTTTTTGTCAACGCCAAGCTCGTCCGTATCGGTTTCCGCGTAAGAAATCTCGTAGTCCGTATAGCTAAGACCATATCCAAACGGATACAAAGCCTCATTTTTCATGTATCTGTATGTTCTTCCATCCATTGAATAATCCCTGAAGTCAGGCAACTCCTCAGTAGTTTTGTAAAATGTGACCGGCAGCTTGCCTTCTGGATTTACTTCACCGAACAACACTCTAGCAATGGCTCTTCCGCCCTGCGCCCCCGGATACCATCCCTGAATGATTGCAGGTATATGCTCGTCAGCCCAAGGAACGGCGATTGCGCTTCCTGAAAGAAGCACAAGCACAACAGGTTTGCCGCTCTCATATATAGCTTTCAGTACATCTTCCTGTATTCCCGGAAGCTTTAAATTCGGCTTGTCCCCGCTGGCAAATTCATTTCCCTGATCTCCTTCCTCTCCCTCAAGACTAGGGTCGAGGCCAAAGCATGCTATGACAACGTCAGATTCTGCCGCAACGGCTCTTGCCTCGGCCGTCCTGTCGTTTGCCTGCGCAAGCCCGGAGATTCTGTCCTTGCATATACTGCAGCCCTCAGAATATTTTATTCTCACACTGTCTCCGAGATATTCGCGTATTCCGTCTAAAATAGTCACATATTCAGACGCCGTCCCCTCATAATTTCCTACGAGCGCGCGTCTGTTGTCCGCGTTAGGTCCAATTATTCCTATCTTTTTAATTGACTCTTTTTTTAATGGCAGTATTTTATCATCGTTTTTAAGAAGCGTTATACATTTTTCTGAAGCCTTTAAGTTTAGCGCCTTATGTTCGTCACAGTCCACAACGTCATAACTTATATTACTATATGGGTTATCACCGCTTTCATCGAACAATCCGAGTTTCATTCTCGTCTCAAACAATCTTGTCACGGACTGCTCTATTGTCTCCTCGCTTATCAATCCGTCTTTCTCTGCCTGTATTAGATTACCGTTTATATTACCGCAGTTTAAGTCGCACCCGTTGTTCATCGCAAGGGCTGCAGACTCCTTCGGCCCATCCGTAACCATATGGTATTCATGGAAATCCTTTATGGCCCAGCAGTCAGATGTTACATGTCCGTCAAATCCCCATTCATCTCTGAGCACGTCTTTTAAAAGTGTTCTGCTTCCGCAGCACGGCTCGCCGTTTGTTCTGTTGTACGCACCCATTACGGCCTCGACATGAGCTTCCTTAACACATGCCTTAAACGCAGGAAAATATGTCTCCCTCATATCCTTGGCTGACGCGACCGCATTAAAGCTGTGCCTCTCATCTTCCGGACCGGAGTGTACGGCAAAATGCTTCGCGCACGCGGCTGCTTTGAGATATTTTTCATGGCGGCCCTGTATACCGTTAATAAACCTTACTCCAAGCCTTGACGTCAGATACGGGTCCTCGCCGAATGTCTCGTGTCCCCGTCCCCACCTTGGGTCCCTGAATATATTAACATTGGGAGACCAAAATGTAAGTCCCTTGTATATATCAGTATCACCGTACTCCTGCTGCATATTGAACTTTCCGCGTCCTTCAGTTGAAATACAGTCTGCAATCTCCTCAATCAAATCTTCGTCAAACGCTGCTGCAAGACCGATAGCCTGCGGAAATACTGTTGCAACTCCCGCGCGCGCAACTCCGTGAAGCGCCTCATTCCAATAGTTGTATGCCTTAACCCCCAGCCTGTCAATCGCAGGAGCCCCGTGCAGTGTCTGATAGACTTTCTCTTCAAGGGTCATTTTTGAAACAAGGTCCTTGGCCCGTTCCCTGAATGAAAGTGTTTCATCCTTGTATTTATCCGTCATAATATCCTCCAGTAAATATATATTTTATAGAATTAACAGTTAAGCCTGAATTATTTGAAAAATCCACTATCAGCGCACAATCGCTGATTAACGGCTATTTTAATTAAAAATCCATGACCCTGTAAAATGACTCCTTAGGTTTTCCGTCAACGTCAAATAACAGAGGCCAGTTTTTTCTGTTATGCACAGGAAAGTAATCCAGCCAGGTATAACTGTCCGCAGAACCCCACAATGTCACGTTATCAATATAATCTTTGTACTCGCGGAAAAGCGCAAAATAGTCGCCGTATAATTTCGCATGCTTCTCCTCAAGCTCCTTTGTCGGCTTGTCCATAGAGCTCCTGTCCTCGAAGCGGTAATATGACAGGTCCATTTCTGTAATATGTATTCTCAGACCGAGTGATATATATAACTCTATCGCCTCCCTCATCAAATCTAAACCGGGATAATACAGATTGACATGGCACTGCATACCCATACCATCTATCAATTTATCGTCAGCATTTACAGATTTTATAAGGCGTTCAATCTTTGCCAGCTTCTCGGGAACATATTCATTATAATCATTGTAAAACAACTCTGTTCCCGGATTGACACACTCTCTCGCAAGCTTAAATACATCCTTTATATAATCCTCGCCAAGTTTATCTTTCCATACACTTTTTCTGAGGTATTCGTCACTTTTATCTTCTATCGCCTCGTTCACAACATCCCACGCATATGTTATATCTCCATATTTCTCATTCATCAACAACATATGTTTTCGCAGTATGTCAATGACTTCATCCTTAGAGTTGTCCATAATATGCCTTGCCGTCTGATTATGCCACACAAAATTATGTCCCCGCATTGCAATATTATTGTTCTTTGCAAACTCATAATGCTCATCAGCATATTTAAATTTATACTCGCCGTTCTTGTTTAATATTTCTCCGTATTTCATGCTGTTTTCACATGTCACACTATTAAAATGTTCAGTAATCAGGCTGTAGTCCTCTTTAATATTTATAGAATTAACAGCCGTTCCAATTGTAAAATAATCTTTGTATTTGTCTTTTAGTGTTTCCAATTCATATACCTGCTTATTTAATATTTCCTTTTAGGATATTTTCTGCCACAAAGGATAAGTTCATGCTGTACAACAAAAAATGTTAATACCAGTTAAAGTTTTGTCATATAAAGAAAGAGTGACATTGTAAAATAGCCACTCTTTCTGATGCTTAAATCACTTCATTTATTGACTATATTATCATTCTCCGTTTGCCTGTTTGATATAGCTGTCCCACTCAGGCGTTATCTTCTCAAGCTGCTCGGCAGGTGTTGCCGCAAGAGCCTGAACCGAATAAGTGAAATCGCCGTAGTCTGTCTTTGCTATCATAGACTGGTAATCAACAACCCTGTGCTCGTCTTCCCTCATGAGAACAAGAGTCTCGTCTACGTCTCTCGTATCAGGGAACTGTGGGTAATATCTCTGTTTCCATGATTCGTCAATAGTATAGCCCGGAGTACACTCTGTATACAAATCATATCCGAACATAATCTTTTCAACATACTCATCATCATAACATGAAGGTACAACAAGTACATTGTCAAACGGTACGGTTACCATCTTTCCGTTAGGACTTGCAGGGAACATTACAATACCAAACTCATCATCCATTGAGCCCGAGAAAGAACTTACTGTATATGCCTCTGCCGTCTGCATTGCGCACTCGCCATCCCTGAATGCTGTTATAAACCAATCCCATGCTGCATCCTCCGGTTTCGGCTGTATATAACCCTTCTCAATAAGGCTTACAGCCCAGTTAGCAGCATCAAGGAAGTTCTGCGACTTAGTTGCATTTACATATTTTCCGTTCTCATCCTTTGACACGAACTGAGCTCCGTTACTTGCAGCGGCAAGCTTAAAGTAATCCTTTGAGAACGAAGCCATAGCGTAGATATCTGTCACACCGTCGTTGTCAACATCCTGCGTAAGCTTTGCACAATACTCTTCAAACTTCTCCCATGTCCACTGTCCGCTTGCCTGAAGCTCATACGGTTCGTCACGCGGAATTCCAGCTTCCTCTAATATTCTCTTATTGAAGAAAATACATGCCCTAGGCTCAAGCTCAGATGACATACCATATATTCCGCCATTGTAGGTCATAAGGTCCTTAATCTGCTTATTCCACTTTTCTTCATTGAAGTCAACTGTCTTAACCTTGCTAAGGTCATAGAAAAGGTTGTTCTTAAGTGGCTCATTAACAGTATCCTGATACAGATACCAGATATCCACTGATGGATTTCCGCTTATAACCTCAGTTGTAAAGGTCTCAGCCATATCGGTAAATGAGCTGATTTTTTCCCTTGTCACCGTAAAGTTATACTTTTCAAATATTTCCTGTCTATAATTGTATGTGTCCTCGGCATACTGTGTTGAAAGATCCTCCTCAGGCGACGTGTAAAAATCACCTACCTTAATTTCCATTCCTCCAAGGTCGTCATATCTCTTTTTGTTACCGGAATCAACAACGCCTTCTCCTTCCCCATCTTCTCCACTCGGAGCTTCCGTAGTTTCAGAATCAGGCGCCTGTGTTTCCTGATTGTCTGGTGCCGGTGTATCCTTTTCCTCACCACATGCTGTCAGTGTCGACGCTGTCATTGCTGCAACAAGCGACATGGCAACAATCTTTTTTGTTAATCTCATTTTTATACTCCTTTCATATTATTTTTTATTATCATCTGCTCTCGCAGGATAATACAAAGAATTTATTCATGTATTCACATAACAAAGAATGTCGCTTGCGACATTCTCCGCGCCGAGCGTGTGTTGCGAATGCAACTAACTACGTATCGCGCGAGTGCGCATCATAAGCGGAGCGCTTTTTGCATAATAGGAATTGCAAAGCAATTTCCTTCCGGACTACCGTCCTACATACTCATGTATGTTTATCCTGCAAATAACTAACTTTTTATGGCTGCAAGCAGCCATAAAAGTTAGTTGCTTGCAGGAATTATTCATCACATCTTTATTCCGGACTGGCTAAGGCTCTCCACAAATCCCTTCTGTGCAAATACATATATTATCAGCAGAGGTATTATCGTCATGAGCGTTCCCGTAGCAACAATTGCTCCCGAATAGGCCTGCGAAGCTTTCTCCGCTATGCCCGCCCCTTTGACGAAATCGTCAAGAGACGCCGAAAGTCCGTTAAGTTCCGTGGAGAGAAGCGTATATCCCCTCAGGAACATTCTGGAATAGAACTTGTCAGTCCACTGCCATACGAATGCAAATAGAAAACATGATGTAATAATCGGCTTTGCATCAGGAAGCATTATCCTGTAAAACGTCTTAAACTTTCCACATCCGTCAACATATGCAGCTTCCTCTATATCTTTAGGAACATTTCTGAAGAACTGTCTTATAAGATATATGTAAAGTCCGCTCTTAAGTCCCATACATCCAAGACACAGAAGCATATACGGCAGCATCGTGTTTGTAAGGTTCAGCGTCTTCCCCCCCGTAACAAGCTTTATAATTCCAAGCGGATTAAAATATGTAAAGTTTAAGTACAGAGGAGCCATGATTGTCTGCGGCGGAACAATAATCACAAGGATTACCATGAAGAACCAAAAGTTCCTCAACGGAAACTTGTATCTTGCAAATCCGTATCCGACAAGCGTTGCAGCTGCAACCTGAAATACACTGACAAGAAGACTTATGTATGTTGTCGTTCCGAGCGCTTTCCAGTAATGCATAAGCTGCGATGTTAATTTATATCCCACAGTCGTAAAATTTCTCGGGATATTTACGATAGTTGAATCGTATAAATCTTTTTCTTCCATAAAGCTAAGTGATATTTTGTTTAGCAAAGGCTGAACGATAAGGAAACACAATCCAAATATTAATATTGCTCTGCATATAACGTATACAAAATTAAATATTTTCTTTCGCAGCAAATAGCCACCGGATTTCCTGTTACGTTCCATAAAGGCCTGCCATTTTCCGTTTTTCTTACTCATAATAGTACACCTTCTTCGAAATTATTAAGGATATTATTCCAATAATTGCCATACAACATACAAAGTAAATCCATGCCATTGCCGCACTCAGGTCATATTGCAGACTACCAATCATTGTCTGGGATATATACTCCATAACTTCATTGTCAGAACGGCAGAAGAAGTCGATTATAGTATATATAATGTTGACAAGAATCAATGAACTAACCATAGGAAGGGTAATTTTCCAAAAACACTCCCACGCCGTGCAGCCTTCAATCTTCGCCGCTTCAAACATACTTACGGAAATCGTCTGAAGTCCTGACAGGAATATAATAATCTGAATACCCGAACGTATGGCGATATCATACACGCTGTCAATCAAATCAAATACATATTGAAACATGTCGCCTGCCTGACTGCTTTCGGCGACAAGCATATCCTGCAGCACTGTCGTGATGCTTGAAGCGTTTGATGTATCCGCTATAACATCTTTCATATCTTTGAGAAGCGCGTTATTAAATTCAAGACCTACTATAACTCCCGATGAAAGTATAACAGGCATGAAGAAGATAGCCCTGACAAAACCTCTTCCCTTGAAAGACTGATTCAGAAGCAGCGCCACAAAGAAACTGAATATAAGCGTCGCCGGTAAGTCAAGAATCATAGTCCTTAGATTTTCAATCAAAAGAACCTTAAACTGCGGATCTATGTTGAGCGCCTCATTGAAATTGGCAAACTTAACAAAGTCCATTGTAAAACCACCGGCCAGAGGATTGATTGTGACCTCAGAAACACTCATTCTCAGCGATTGAAAAAGCGGTATTACCAAAAACATAATAAATCCAATAATGAAAGGAAGTATAAACAGATAACCGGCCACAGCATTTTTAGCCGCTAGGGTCATTTTACTTTTCTTACGAGCCATTATTTTGTACCTCCTTTCACGATATAATCTCTTGCAGGTATCTCAGCCCCATCATAATTAAACGGGTTATAATTATAATTGACTATTACAGTACGTCCGCCTGAGAATTCCGTCCTATACACATTGTCTGAAATCTTTTCGTGATCAACTATATACTCATCGTAAGTTCCCTCAAAGTCTTTTGAGAACCTTTCATAGTTTTCCACAATCGAATCTTTCCACAAAGCGTAGTCTGTTGCAAAATACTCTGTATATTTGCTTTCCTGCAGCGCTGAAGTAGGCTCATCAGTTATTGTATAATACAGGCCTGCCCCGAGCTCGGCTGACTTTAGATACGTATCTTCGGCGTCCTGTGAAAGGTTAAGCGATTCAGCCGTGTAATCCACAATTCCATGCAGCGCAATCTGATAGAAAGGTATTGTCTCATCGACAATATTATATTTCTTGTTGCTGAGTACCGAGCCTGTAATTATATCAGCGTAAGGAACATTGTAAAAATTATCTGAATTAGCCATAATCATTGAACCACTTTCGGCCAGCTCCTTATACTTACCTGTAATCATGTTCATAGTCTCTTCCCTTGAGACACGTCTTTTATAATTATAGTCACCGCAAAGCTGCCTGCTGATGTCGCCAAATGATATATTGGATGTTCCAAGGTTCGTTATGTAATCCTTAACACTATCGATATTGCCCATGACATATTCCGGTCTTGCAACATAATACTGATATTCTTCAGCCAGCTCTGCAAAAAATATAGGACTATAGTACGATAACTGCATGACTTCCCTGCTCACAAACTTTGAAGTGTCACGGTTCACGCTGTAACCGTCAAACAACAGCTTATTTTTGAATACATACTGGAAATTAGCATCCATATATACATTTATATTTTTTTCATTTGCATTGGCAATAAAATCCTTAAGATTAGATTTACTTCCAAGTTTCTTGGTCAGCTTAACTTTTTTCATCGAACTGTTGTGAACGCCGCCGTTACTCCATCCGGTATATTTTACCGTAAAGTTATCGACTCCGCTCTCAGTCAGCTCTTCCATTATATTGTTTGCCGCCTTGTAAGATGTAAGCGGAAGGTCTTTTGTCACAGGAACGCCAAATACATGGTCTTTATTATCAACCCCGCCAATCATTTCAACAACAAAAGGAAGTTTATCCTCAGCGGAATCAGCCAGCGTCGAAAATGTCCTTTTAAGATATTCCCTGTACTCTGACGCCATATCAACATAATCATCAGAATCAATGAACAAATATCTCTGTGATAATTTCTCTTTCGGAAGGTCTCTCTCATAAGTCCTTACTGTAACGTCCGATTTTCCTGAGATATCCATGTCCTCCCCGTGGAGCATCATATATGTGAATTTAACGGAGTTGAATCCGTTCATCCTACCGGCCACGTCAGACTCCACTATCGCATACGAGCTGCCGCTCTCTATCGCGCAAAGGAAAGAACCGCCGTCCTTTGCAATACCGATGAGAGGATACGAAACCTTACTGTCATCCACCACTGCATCCCTCGTAAGTCCTATGTCATATCCATACACCTGATTATAGTATGCAGCCTGTGAAATTTTACCGTTATTAAAATTAATTATTCCTCCCGGTCCGTCAGGAACAAACATATAACCCTGCTCGTCAATACCGCCAGCGCCGAAAAATGGAAGTGCTGTCAGATACGTTATCGGGAAATTGTCATAATATACAATCTCCTCCATAGGAACGTCAACTACAAGCTCGCCGCCCTCAATTCTATAGTATACAGGAATGTTGAATGCAGCTTTTCCTGTTTCAGTGCTCACATTAGTGCGTGAAATGTCATACTCATACTCCTCATATGTGTACCCCGCTTCCTCGAACAGTTCCTGAAACATCTGAAGCTTCGTGTCGCTCTGTCCGTCGCGCATAACGTATACTTTAGTTTCAGCAAGGTCCGGATACTGCTCAAGAAGCTTATCTTTGTCATCCGTAGCCTTTAGGCTGTTAATATCCACGCGTCTATAGAAGTTTTTAATCTTCTTTGAATCCGATTCACTCATGCCTGCACAGAATTTATCCATTCTTTCTTCCGTTATCGCATGCGGAACCATATATGTTTTCTGTACATCACCGATTGTATAGAGGACCTTAACTCCGTTTTCCTTACCATTATCGTCCTTGGTAACTTCTACGCTATAGTTCTTATTTTTAATAGAATACTGATAGTTGTCATATGTAAAATCCTGACCTTTCGAATCGCTGTATTTAACTATCATTGTAGAAGACAGCATTGTTTTGTTGACACCATTAGACAAAGTATCTTCTTCTGCCGTCTGAGGATTGGAAAACCAAGTCTGCCCGGTAGTCTTATTTGTCACCGAAAACTGAGTCGTATCAGCATTCATAACAAATTCAAGCAGGTCGTTTGAAATTTTGATAACTTTTCCCTCTTCCTCCTGTGAATAATCCTGAACTTCAAGGAACTGACCCTCGTCTTCACTCTCACCACATCCGCCAAGGCAAAGAAGCAAAGCCATTACAGGAAGAAGTAATCTTAACCTTTTCATCTCGTTTTGTTTCCCCCTTTCCACACTCTAATAGAACCTGAATGATATTTCTTTATACAGCGACATAAAATATGCAATCGCGTCACTCAATAAACTAAAGAATAATAATAACAGGAATATAATTACAAGCATACCTACAATAATAGACATTATTGAAATTAACGCCTTACCAAACGTAAAATCATGTATCTGCATCACAGAAGCCAAAAACAGGAATCCGCACCATATCACAGAAAACGAAAGAAAATAATTGTAAAACGCGCCTTCTTCATATGTGATAAAGTTACTGAACACTATCATAGGCAGCTGTATCAGTATGTACGGAGTGAGAGCATATGCCGAACCCATATATATATCTTTCAATGTACCCTTTCCATCAAACAGAGTCGTAAGACACCAGTTTGAGAGAACCCATATGAAAAACGGCAGTATAAATGTACATATGCTCAAAATAACATTGAAATACTCCCACTGAATCCTTATAAAAACAAAACTTGTATACCTTAGTTTCCATACGCTTGTAAGCACAGTCATAATTAAAAGAAAGTTTGCGGCGCCCATTGAACCGCGCTTTTCGTGCGTGAGGTCCCAAAAACCATCAAACGGACTTACGATACAGTGAAGCGAATACTTGAGAGTATCTTTGAAATGAGTTAACCACAACTTTGCCGAGCTTTTAGTTATACTTTTCATTCCCCTTCAACCTCCCTTCGAAACTTTCTTATTCTGCCTCTGACAAATATAAATATAAGCCAGATTATGAAGACGGTAAATATTATTACAATATGGTCTTCTATCCATTCTTTCCTGTATAGCTTATACGCCTTGGAATAATTTTTATAGTCAAGCTTAAGCTTAAAATACTCCATAGCCTCCTCAAATTTGTCATCTCTGAGAAGCGAACGCCCGATTCCTATATATGCAAGGTCGTAATTACCGTTGAGCCTCAACACCTGACGCCAGTAATCAGCCGACTCTTCATACTGAGCAACTTTGTACGTGCTGAGCGCATTATTTATAAGTTTTCCGTATTCCGTCAGTGTCATCTGCGTTATCGTTCCCATCTCTTTATCGAGTACAAAAAGCGAATCTCCAAGATTACCGATTGCAACCGGATATCTGAAACTTCCCTCCCTGTAACCGATTCCTCCAAAGGCATAAAGAATATTACCCTGAAAATCATAACCGAAGATTCTTCCCCTTGTCATATCAAGACAGTAATAACAGTCGTTGTCAAGAACGGTAACGTCGGTAAATTTTGACGGTCCATTGTAACCGCCGCCGCTGCCTGTCTGTAAATCCCCGATAGGGTCATAATAGCCGTTTCGTATAAGAATATCCGTGCCCTTTGCGTTGAGCTTTCGAATAGGTTTTGAAGAAGTCGAACTGTCGTCAGTCGTTCCAATAGTCGCGTATATAAACCCGTCAGAATCGAGCGCAATATTATTGTACTCGGTCGGTACAAAAGCCTCCATCTGCTCTCTCTGTTCCTGAGTGGAAATCAGCTTATAAAAATAATCTATTATGTTAAACTGTACTTCAGCCGCACCTATATATCCGACAAACTCACCGTCACTCTCAAACTCCATAAATCCTTTGTTGATATTCTGGGCCTGAACAAATATTCGTCCTGCTGCGTCAACTACAAGTTTCTGTGGAAGGAACTGATAGTCGGCCTCAAGCGTTTCCTCATCCTCCGGTTTATATATGGCACTTATTACGTTCTGCTCGGAATCGATGGTTACGATTCTCATATTACCATAATCGGCTATACACCATAACCCTTCGTCGGTCACAAACACATCGTACGGCTTTGACAACGACTCAGTCTTTCCGTTATTGTTAATTTCCCTTACCTCTTTAACAAACGTATATTTGTCGTTCTCATATGACAGCTGTACAATTCTGTTATTGAGCGTATCACATACATAAATCTGGTTATCCTTTATAAACATACCCTCAGGTGCATTGAAATCTCCAATACCAAGCTGGCTGCCAAGCGTAACGCTGTTTATTGCATACGCATCCGGCGATTCCCTCTCTATTGCCCAGTAATCATACGTGTAAGTATAAAACAGGTCCTCTTCCGCTGACGCCGCCTTCGTATGAATAAGGAGACTCATCATCAACATCAGGCCGAAAAACGGAACTAATCTCAATGTAATCTTTTTCATCGTCATCCTCCTTAATCAATCCTTGATACCTGAACTTGCCATTGTCTCAATTACATTACCCTCGCACAAAAGGAATATTGAGATAGGGACAACCATCATAAACAAAGTAACCGCCGCCCCAACGCCCGCACGTGACACACCTCCGAGTATAAGCTGCTGCAGCGCGTATGGAAGCGTTTTAAGTTCCTCTGAATAAATAAACGTAGCCGCACGGTTATTCCATATAGCTATAACAGAGAAAATAATCAGAGTAAGCCATGCCGGCTTAACCATAGGCATTACAATTCTGATAAATATTCTTCCCTCTTTTGCACCGTCAATCTTAGCCGCCTCAATAAGCGCATCCGGTATACCCTCCATGAACTGTTTCATAAGGAATAATCCCATTGGCGTCGCAAATGCCGGAATAATTATTGAAAGATATGTATCAATCCATCCAAGCTTTGTCATTATAAGGTAGTTAGGAATCTGTGTTACATATACCGAGAACATAAGAGCTGTCTGTACAATCATGAAGAATGTCTTTCCGCCGGGAAACTTATACTTGGCAAGCACATACGCGCCCATTGAACAGAACACAAGGTTTCCGAGCGTACCAACCGCCGTCATGAACACGGAGTTGAATATGTATCTTGAGAACGGTACAAACGACTGTCCCATTATGTTAAATAAATCGGCAAAGTTATCAAACGTAGGATTCTTAACATAAAACTTAGGCGGGAATATATATATCTCATCAAGCGGTTTAAATGCTGTACAAATCGAATATACCAACGGCAGTGCAAAGAATGCGCCAAACAAGATAAGGAGTATGTAAATACAGATATCACCACCAACGGACCTGTTAGGTTTCCTCTTTTTTAATATCTTTATCTTTCTTCTATTTTTTTTCATATCAGCATCTCCCCTTAAGTTCCAACTTTTCTAAGCAATGCATGTACTGCCTTGTTACATAATATCATGGTAACAAATAATACGGTCGCAATTGCTGATGCATATCCCATATCAAATCTAAACTGTCCATAGTCGATAAGATGGGAAACAACCGTCTCCGCTTTATAGTCAGTACTAGGAAAACCGCAAAGCACCATAGTGACATCGGCAACGCCGAATGACTGTGTAATCGCCATAACAGCACCGAACAGAAGCATTGGCTTCATATTAGGAAGCGTGATGTACCACAGTTCCTGCCACCTGTTCTTAATTCCGTCAACGTACCCCGCCTCAAACTGCGACTCGTCAATGCCCTGAAGGCCTGCGACGAATGAAAGGAATCCATTACCGAGACTCATCCAAAGCACAACTATAACAATTACACCAAGCATATATTTCGGGTCGGTGAGCCATAGAACAGGTTCATCAATAAGTCCGAACTGCATGAGCCACGCATTGACATACCCGTATGAGTCGCCGCTGAAAAGAAGCGCCCATACCATATATACGTTACCGGAAATAGTTGGCGCATAAAAAATCAACACCATGATTGCCCTCAGGACTCTCGGAAGTTCGTTGATAAACCATGCGAAAAGGAATGACATTATGTATCCCAAAGGTCCCGTAATAGCTGCGAGAAGAAATGTGTTCTTAACCGATATCAGGAACACGTCATCCGCAAGAATCAAACTAATATAGTTTTGAAGTCCGTTAAACTGGGCCGGCTCCAAAACATTGTAATAAGTAAAACTATAGTATATCGACATACAAACCGGCGCAATCGTAAACAGAGTAAACAGCACTGCGTACGGCAACAGGAACAGATAACACACTTTCGACTGTTTCGCAACTTTCCAGCCATGCTTAAACTTGCGTTTCTGCATATCAGTATACTTAGCCATAACTGAGCTCATTTACTTATCTCCCCTTTCATTAAATATCTTCTAAGTTTCATCCGGAGAGGAGGATTAATCCTCCTCTTTTACCGGCAGACCAAATTCCTTACGCTTTAATGTAATCTCCTCATTTATAGTCCTTACGTAGTCAAGGACAGTCTCACGAGGGTCTTCATTATCGTTCATAACCTTTCTGATAGCGTTTGTAATATGTCTTGACGTGTAATAACCTCCGGCAATCTCAGGAATACCAATAGCCCACTCCCACTGTTCTTTGAGGACGTCGGCGTCCTTTTTGCTCCATGAGAGCTGGTCGAACGCAACCTTATTGGCGGTAGCATACCTCGCCGACGAGCCCATTACACTCTCAAGCTCTCTTCCGAACCTGACCTGCGTATCGGAACTTATCCACCACTTGAGGAATGTCCATGCGAGGTCATATTTCTGCTTTTTCTCGTCTTTTGTAAGAATCATTGCACACTGTCCCCATGACTGAACCGAACGGTCAATATACGTATTGCCATTCTCATCCTCCCTCTCATATCCAGGGACAAGGGCAAAATTCCACAATCCCTTAATCTCCGGAGCAAATACGACAAGCGTGTTAAAGTTTGAAAAATCCTGCACGCCTATCGGCATCTCTCCCGAACGGAATCGGTTGACAAAATCATAACTTGTAGGAAGCTTATAATTCGTAAACAGCTTTGTAAAGTATTCAAATGCATTAACGGCCGGCTCCGAATCTATGGCAACACTTGTTCCGTCCTCATTGTAAAGCTTTCCGCCTCTCTGGTACAGCTGACAGAAATAGTTTGCAAGGTCAGGGTTTGTAGTGTTGCCGACTTTACGCTCGGTACTCGGTATTCCAACCTGAAGATTGTTGTTCGTTATCGTAGGAAGAATCGCAACAAGGTCATCCCATGTCTCAGGAATCTCAAGCCCGAGGTCATCCAGTATGTCCTGACGGTAGAACAGTACGTTATAGTTCTGCGTCTCCGGCAGAGCGTACATTCCGCCGTCAAACTCATATGAAAGATATGAGCTTCTGTAATATTCTTTTTCAAGTACGTTAGTCTTCCACTCTTCCCAGTCGTCAAACTGTGTCAAGTCAACAGCCGCATTACGAAGCGCATAGTTGACAGGCTCAGTTTGCGCAACAGTAAGAGCCACATCAGGTCCCGTACCGGCAACAACTGCAGGAAGAAGCGTCGTAGCATCAATAAGTTTGACGTTAACCCCTATTCCATACTCGGGAACAAACGTATCGTCAATCATAGTCTTTAAAATTGAACTCTGGTCACGTCCTGAAAGCATCCAACAGTCTATGAGCTCGTCATTATCGTCATACACGTTTCCAAGAGAGGTGTAATCTACCACAAAAGATGCAATAAATACCCTTATCTCGTGCATTGCACTCTGCAAAAATGACTCTTCACACTTCTCAATCTCTCCTCCTGCCGGAGTAAGCTGTATGTAATCAATATCAAGAGGAGCCTCGCTAAGGGAATTTATTCCCGTTCCGATTGCACTCGCATTCTCTTTGAAATTCGCAAGCGACTTTGGAATCTTATCCGGTCTCTTAACAAATTTCTCAAGCTGGTTCGCAACCGTAAGTATTGATGAAACCTGCGAACCCCTTTCACCTGAATACTCTATGAGGTCGTCTACTATCTTATAGAGGCGCTTATACTCTATCTCCATACCATCTATTACCTCAGGGAACACCTTGTCAATCTTGTAATCCCTGAATTCGTCAGGTTCAGCGCCCGTGAGCACAAGAATTTTTCTGTACATTGCGTTAAGCCTGAACACACTGTCGTTGAGTTCGGTAAGGATGTCGCCAAGACTTCCGAGCGTAACCTCCAGTCTGATAGTGTGTTTTCCTTTCTTAAGCGCAAACTCATAAGGATTTCCGTTCTCATCGCTCAGAGTATTCATCTGCCAGTCATTGGCAAACTGGAAAGATATAACCTCGCACTCTTCAAACGGGCATTTGCCGTCTATTGATACCGAACGGCTGGAAACAAATCCTCTGTTGTAGTTCTGTCTTCCCTTTACTGACAATGTGTACATTCCGTCAGCCGGAACATCGACATCCCACTCAATCCAGTCCCCTGACACACGCCATTGGTTGCCGCCTATCTTGTTCATAAGAATAAGCGATGCACTGTATGGTTCTGTAATTGCCGAAGCCCTGTCGTTGTTAGGATAAAGCGACGGTGACGAACGTCTCTGTGCCGCCTCTCCCTGAATCTTAAATGTGTCGGCCGGGGCTGCCGCCGAATATTCCGCAACATCTATTGACTGCTTGTATTCTTCATATGTAGGCACGTCTTCTATATTTTTTATAACTAGTTTTCTGAGCACAAGCGGCTCGTTTACGCCTGCAAGTCTGAGAACATTCTTGCCTTTCTCAAAATAAAACTTATACGGGTCAACATAATATCCCATATAATCCTTGGCGTAAGAGCTTTGCCAGATAGGCTTCTCAATCTGCGTCGGACGAATGTCATTTCCTTGGTTGTCTTTTACGATTTCCGCCGAATCCGCCCATACTCTGCTGAATGTAATGGCGTCAGCGCCGTAGAATGGAAGTTCACCGTTAATATATACAGCCCTCTCAATATCAATACCTCTCGACTCAATCGGGTAATATTCGAGGTAAAGGCTGTACATTCCCGTCTCCGGAATATCAACCTCCCATTCCGTAAAACCTGTCTCATCTGACTGTAAAACCTGACTTTCGCCATCAACATCATTTAAAACTGACACGCCCTGACTTGAAGGAAGGTAATTGAATAAATCAACTTCAACTTCAGCGTCGGGAGCTGCAACACCCTCATACTTTGCAAGATATTTTGCATATGTATCATCTCTGGCAATTCCGTCAATATCAACAGAAAGATCTGCTCCTTCATATTTGTCCCTGTAGTCGCCGGTATCGTTAACCAATACTTTCCAGACAACGATTATCAACGCAAAAACAAGTATGGTAAGAGGCACTGCAACAATCTTTTTGCTTAATACTGCTTTAATTTTTGACATGACTGTCTTTTGCTCCTTTCTATGAATAACTAGATACAATTACCAAAACAGGTCAGTTTTAACAAGTGCAAATCAGACCTTTTGTATAAATTGCATACTTTTTCGTATTTCATTATAGCATTAATTTGTTGAATTGTCTACTATCTTCTTGTTTATATTTATATAATTTGTTATTTTTGCCATATTACAAAATAACTGTATTTATATTTACAATTATATTTATTTTAACCTGAATATAAGTTATACTGTAAATCGTTAAGGAACATTAGCTTAAACTTCACATTAAAGTGCACCAAAGTATGTTGTATAGCTGGTTCAACTATATTAAAATTCCATATACCGGGGTTGTGAACAATAGCTTGTTCACTTAATTTGTAATAGAAAAACAATAAGCTTTTAAGGAGGATTGTATGAATACAACATTTAAAAACCCAATATTGCCGGGATTTTACCCGGACCCTACTATATGCAGGGTCGGCGAAGATTACTACCTTGCCACGTCAACTTTTTGCTATTTTCCGGGAGTGCCGATATTCCACAGCAGAGACCTTGTAAACTGGGAACAGATTGGCAACATACTCGACCGTCCGACGCAGGTGCCGTTAAATAGCCCTAATATCGCAGGTATGGGAATATATGCCCCAACTCTAAGATATCACGAAGGAACATTTTATATGATTACAACAAACGTCGGAGGAGAACAAGGAAACTTCATAGTTACCGCGAAAGACCCTGCCGGACCGTGGTCTGAACCTTACCCGCTAGGCACCGAAGGAATCGACCCTTCACTTTTTTTTGACGGCGACGGCAAATGCTACTACTGCGGCACAAAGCCAAGACGAGATGGCGCGCGCTATTTTGGAGACAACGAAATATACATAAGTGAGCTCGACCTAGACAGCATGAAGCTCGTCGGCGAGTCGTGGCCGGCATGGCACGGCGCGTTAAGAAACGTCGAGTGGCCCGAGGGTCCGCATATATATAAGAAAGACGGCTGGTATTACCTTCTTATTTCAGAGGCGGGAACCGGACACATGCACAGCGTGACAATAGCAAGAAGCAAAAGCCTTAGCAAGCCGTTTACCGGATATCCGGGCAACCCTATACTAACGCACAGACATCTGGGCCTCAATTACCCAATCGTCAACGTCGGACATCCGGACATTGTCGAAACTCAGAACGGCGAATGGTGGATGGTTCTGCTCGCATCAAGGCCGTACGGAGGCGGTTACCACCGCAATCTCGGGCGCGAAACTTTTCTCGTTCCGTTTACATGGGAAAACGGCTGGCCTCTTATCAATCCCGGAAAGGGCATCGTCGAGGACACATTCACACGTCCAAGCCTTCCCGCGTCAACACCAAAAACCGGGTGCAGCCGCGATGACTTTGAATACGACGCGTTTCCTTTCGAGTATATGTTCGTGAGAAACCCTGACATGACTATGTATTCACTGTCGGACAAACCGGGTTTTGTGGCGCTGACCCCTTCGCCGGAGAAGCTTTATGGCAGCGCATCGCCTACAGTTCTCTGCAAAAGACAGACGTCAATGAGCTACGAGCTTGGCACATCCATCATTTTCACACCGGAAGAAAGCGAAGCGGCCGGACTGATTCTGCTGCAGAACGAATTTTTCAATTATCATTTCGGTATAACTAAAGAAAACGACAAATACAAGATAACCGCCACAAAATCTACAGGAAAAGACGGCAATGCCGAAATAGAGATAATAGGCGAGCATGTTATCAAAGAACAAAACGCGCCTCTCCCTCCTGTCTGCCTATATATAAGGCAGGAAATGCAGACGCTTACATTCAAATGCAAAATCGGCGAAAACGACGAATTTGTCGTGGCGGACAACGCTGACGCAAGCATACTGTGCACCGACACCGCTGGCGGGTTCGTCGGAACATGTCTCGGTTTATATGCAGAGAGCGCCAGACCTTCGGAAAACAAAGCATACTTCGATTATCTTAGTATAAATACGCAGGTTTGAAACTCAATTGATTGTTCATAAAACATATAAAATCAGCCGTATCACAGATTATTAATTCCCATGATACGGCTGATTATTTAACCCAAAACAAGCTAATGCGGTTATTTTAACACAGCCAATTTGAACCCTGCCTGTTTCTTTAATTGTTAATTTTTCGTTTGAGCAATGAATCGTAAACCGACGCCACTGAACTTATTAAAATATCCGTCCGGCTATAAGCTGCGCATCATTTGTCCATTCTTATAGCGGCATACCGACCCAAAATTCTATATTTAGTATATCGTCATATAAAAAAAATATTTTATATAAATTATATAAATTAATAAATTTATACTTTCAAAGTATAATATTGTACAAATAAACCGTCACGATGACTCCATCTTTATAATCTCCTTTTTAAGGCGTTTCATTATCTTCTTCTCAAGCCTTGATATGTACGACTGTGAAATGCCAAGTATGTCGGCCACCTCTTTCTGAGTCTTTTCCTCTCCCTGTATTGAGTCTATGCCGAACCTAAGCTGTATTATCATTCTCTCCCTGTCGTTCAGCCTGTCAAGAGCTTTTTTCAAAAGCTTTTTGTCGACCTCGCTCTCAAGTTCTTTCGATATTATGTCCTCGTCGGTACCTAGTATGTCGGACAACAAAAGCTCATTGCCGTCCCAATCTACGTTGAGCGGCTCGTCAATTGACACCTCCATCTTTGTCTTGCTCGTTCTGCGCAAGTACATAAGTATTTCATTCTCAATGCATCTCGACGCGTATGTGGCAAGTTTTATTTTTTTCTCGGCCTTGAACGTATTAATTGCTTTCATAAGACCTATCGTCCCAATGGAAATGAGGTCCTCTACACCAACTCCGGTATTGTCAAATTTCTTGGCTATGTATACTACGAGCCTTAAGTTGTGCTCCACGAGCACAGAAATTGCCTCGCTTCTATAGTCGTCGTCTTCAAGCTTCTCAAGCCAGATTATTTCCTCCTCCGGCTCAAACGGCGCCGGAAGTATCTCAGCGCCTCCTATGTAGTGGATATCACCGCCCTTATCAAAAAAAACATCTCTCATATTCCTAATCATCCTAAACTGAAAACAATTAGGAACAGAAATCCGAAACATCATAAAATTAACCCCCTAATCTCATATCACAATGAAGTATGAAATCATAACTGCCATCCGAAGATAATTTCCCATCGTAAACGGCTATATAACACGGCCCGAAAGTCTCTTTTTCCTTTTGGCATTCAAGTACTATATTTTCCACCGCAATGCCGGGCAGATGACCGTTTGAATTGCCAATAGAGCTGTATGGTATGCTGCGTATATACGTCTCGCCATCCCACTCGTCCGGCAACATCGGAAACATCTCTATATAAGTACGTTCCCCGTCTGAAAGATATGGCCTTACATACTTATACGAAGATATTATTACGGGCTCGCCGGATATAGGTTCCCTTATCATACAGCCGCTGTCATAATAACCGTAACCGCGTATATTTTTTCCGCTTCTCAAAACAGTGACATTGTACATGTTTCTGTTATTGTTTCTTATTTTTCCAATTCTGTTTCTTCCCGCAAGAATATACATTACAATGAGAACCGCCGCGCACATTCTTACAAGGATGACCGACGTTACCTTTCCGCTTATAAAATAATTAAATACCCCTCCCATCGCAAATGCGTTGAAATACCACACACCTGTCAGGTAAACAAGCTTCAAAAAATCTATGTACATCCTGCGGTAATACAACACAAATATAATTATACAGGAGAATATCACCCCGATAAAGAATGATATAACTATACTACTGCCGTTTATTAGAACAAGGCATGCACCGGCTGCGCCGATAAAAGCCCCGGCAATTACTCTTGGAAATGTACTGACATAATTGACTAACCACATATATGTGATAATAAGAAAACAGTCCATCAAAAAATTGATTCCAAAAAACACGTCAATGTATATCTTCGTCTTTCACACTCCTTCCTCATAAACTCGTGCAGCGTGCCAAGCTTAGTATAAAAATCCATTCAGGTTTCAGCATCAACTCTCATGTAATTTAATATGTAAGCTTTTCATACAAATATATATGCCATGCCGCTAAGGTCACGCCCCGCCGGCACAGGTAAGTTGCCTGTGCCGGCAAAGTTATCGACTTCATGAAACGATTATAAGACATTCCCTTTGCAGAAAATGTCTTATACAGTCAGGTTATATTTATTTATCGGTTTACAAACTTTGATATATTTCGCGGATAAATTACATATCAGCCAAACTTCATGCAGACTTTTCGCAGGCGCCGTTGAGATAAGATAATTATCACACAAATCTCATATCAAGACTTCCCTTTCCGTCCATACACGAAAATATCCCATACGCTCCATTCACTACTGTAAACTGAGGCGGCTTGTGCCCTATGTCCGCACCCGTTATTATCGGTACATTATATTTTCCAAGTTGATTTATAAGCGCCTGCTCATATGACGTGCCGTCGTCAGAGTTAAAAAATGCAGGTCTTCCAAACACAAACCCTTTTACATTCTCAAACCATCCGGCTTCCCCGAGCTGCCACAGCCCCCTCTCAATGTCTCCACTGCCGAGGCTGAAGCTTTCAATAAACCAAAGTATGCCGTCGCGCCAATAACGCTTTACGTACTCCCCTACACGGTCGTACTTTGTGCCGACAAGATTCAGAAGAACGTCAAGACATCCCCCTGTAAGACGTCCGGTCATGGAAACCCCGCCGTTTTCATTTATGCACTTCCATTTTACAGGCGCAGTAAGCACATACCCTTCCTTACCGGTCTCGTGCTTAATCCATTCGTCCTGATACATGTCAAAGCTGTACTGTGTTACGGTTTCGCCGGAGAGGATGCGCCAGTTGTCAGAAACTGACTTGTGCCATTCCTCCATCGCAAAGGTGTTAAAATTGTCTCCATATATTGAAGCGATATCATAACACGTACTGAGAATGAAGCCTATGGAAGTATTATCAGAAAATCCCTGAAACCACTTCGGTTTACGGCAAAGCTCGCCAAAAGGAACATACGGCAGCATCTCCATAAGGTAATCACCGCCCTTTGCGGCAAATACAGCTTTCGCTTCGCTTAGCCATGCCTTTGTAAATTCGTCCGCCCTTAACTTTGCATCCGAACTTCTGCCGTTCTCGCTCTTTCTAACATCCGGAGTCTCCAGCGTATCAACACCACACTCCCTAAGCGCCTCTTTCGCCCTGTCAAGCCTTATATAGTCAACATCGTCTTTATTGCCGTCGGACGGCGCCGTCACATATACCGTATCGCCCCTCCGAATAAATTCCGGATATATCATCAATATTCCTCCAGTTTTTCAGGCTCATCATATGTTTCGCCAAAAAGTTCAACCGTAACAGCTTTCATTATCTGCGGTGTTAAGGGCCTGTCCGAATAATCCGTATCCGTATCGGCAATCTTGTTGACATTGTCCATTCCCTCGGTGACTTTTCCAAAAGCCGCATACATTCCGTCAAGATGCGGTGAGTTTTTATGCATAATAAAGAACTGTGAGCCGGCCGAGTCCGGCATCTGAGAACGCGCCATCGACAGCACGCCGGCCGTATGCTTAAGATTGTTTTCAAATCCATTTGATGAAAACTCTCCCGGTATTGAATAGCCCGGTCCTCCCATACCTGTTCCCTGCGGGCAGCCGCCCTGTATCATAAAACCGTTGATTACCCTGTGGAATATAAGTCCGTCATAATATTTTTTCTTTATCAGCGATATAAAATTTTTCACTGTATTTGGTGCGATATCAGGATAAAGCTCTGCCTTTATGGTATCGCCGTTTTCCATTGTTATCGTCACTATAGGATTATTTACTGCCATGATTACTCTCCTTTTTCCATGCCCGCCGCATGAGACGGGGTATTATTTGGTAATTATACAGCATAAAAAAGATATACGCAAGATAGTTATGTAATATGGCATCGTTAGACGATTAACACTCACTTCTGCTGTTGTTCAATTACAATACCACCGCCTGTATTTGACAGTTAAGTATACCAAATATAGGCGGTGGCATCTACTTTTGCAGCGACTCTCGCAAACATTTTCCTTGTAATTACAATGTCTCCCTTAGTCAACGTCGCTGTTATTGTAATAAATGATGAAGCAGTAAGGCTCATTGCATTTGGAATAAGAAGTGAGTTAGCAACAATGTCTTGTCTTTCTTTAATAGGATTTTCATTCTATAGATAAACTTTGGGGCATTTTGGGGACATATGTTCAGAACTACAACCACACGGTTCACTCATCCTTAAAAGGATTGTCTCCACACAACCGTTTCTTTTTGAAAGCTAACTGCATCTTCCAAATTTCTGACGAAGAAATATCACAAGGCAATTATTTCTAGCTGTTCCGTTCTGAACAATATTTACTTTTCAATGTTCAACCTACCGCTAAGATTAGGTTGACAGGCTCAAAATTCCGAATTCCAAGCGCCTGTAGTGATTATTACGTATTGCAACAAAAAATTTTATATACTCTGAAGCCTAATCACAAAAATTGTCAAACGGTCGCCTTATTGCGCACAGTGATTATATTCCGGTTAGTTATAAAAAGTATAGTGCAATCAATTCACTAGTAATTTCCGATAATCCTGACATTGTCGGCGTCACGGTTTATTACCGACAATGCATTTTTAACTCCCTGCATTTTCAGATTGCCTGCTATGTCAACAAAAAACCTGTACTCCCATGTCTTTTCAGGAATCGGTCTGGATTCTATCTTCTCGAGGTTGATTCCATTGTGGTAGAAATGAGATAATATTCTGTACAATGCACCGCTCTCATGCTTGAGTTCAAACGATATGCTTATTTTCCTCGAGCTGTCTATATATATTTTTCTGCCTGAAAGTATTACGAAACGTGTGCTGTTGTTATTCCTGTCATTGATTACGTTTTCAAGTATGTCAAGTCCGTACACCCTCGCAGCCTGCACTCCGGCTATTGCGCCTACCGACCTGTCTTTTCCCTCTACAACAAGCCTGGCGCCCTCGGCAGTACTCGATTTCTCGACCGGCTTTATTTGTGGATGAGCCTCAAAAAATGACGGGCACTGCATTATTCCCTGTATATGCGAATACACTTTCTTTATATCATCGACTGAGCTGCCCGGAAGTCCCAGAAGCGCATGCTCTATTTTTATTATCTGCTCGCCTACAATATATATATTATAGTCTCCTATGTGGTCGTATATATCGGTAATACCGCCTGTCGAGGAGTTCTCTATAGGAACAACTCCGTAATCAGCCTCTCCGCTTTCGACCGCACGCATGACGTCGGTAAACGATGGCATTGCATACGAACTGTAGCCTCTTTCACCGAAGAAACTCTCCATAGCCCTCTGCGAATATGACCCTTTCGTACCAAAATAGGCGATTTTTGTCTCCTCAAAAATGCGAAGACTGTTTATCCCTTCAAATTCAATTTCATAGTCCGCTCCCGAAACATATTTTGTTTTCTCATAAAATTCCTCCAAAAGCTTCGCCACGCTTTCTCCAAGAACTGGATGAAGCGCATATGGTGCAATCTGGGCAAGAGGCCTTAAAACAAATTCCCTGTTAAGCATTTCAGGGTGAGGGATGTTTAGCTTTTCATCACCGATCACAAGATTATCAAACAAAATAATATCTATGTCTATAGTTCTAGGCCCCCAGTGAACTTCTCGTTTTCGTCCTCCGGATGCCTCTATACCGTTTATAACTGCGAGGAGCTCATGCGGTTCATAGAGCGTTTTTACCATTACAGCCGCATTTAAAAAATCTTCCTGTTCGGTGAATCCGACAGGCGCAGTCACAATATAGTCTGAAACGACGCAAACCTCAATGCATTCGTCGTTCTTAATAGAAGCAACTGCATTGTCAAGATTGTGCTTTCTATCGCCTATATTGGATCCAAGGCTTAAATACGCCTCATGCCATCCGCGTTCTATCCTTACTGACACGTTATTTAACGGCTGATGAATAGGCGCCCACGGTTTTTTTATCTCAACAGTAATCTTCTGTACTGTTTTATATTTTTTCAGCAGCATGTCCGCAAGTTTATTGGCAACCGCTTCAATTAGTTTAAACGTATTGCCCTCTACAAACTTTTTTATATCCCCGCATACTTTGGCGTAATTTATTGTTAAGTCAATATCGTCGCTCACGCCTGCCGCCGCCGTGTCGGCATACAAGCTGACAGATACGCAGAACTTCTGTCCAACTATATTTTCTTCGGGCATTACGCCGTGGTATGCAAACACCTCAAGCTCATCAATAGTTATTACATCGTACTTACTCATAGTCAAGCTAATCCTCATTTCCCTGTCAACTATCTCAAACTCTGCATAAACGGTAATTGTTATTAACTGCGAAGTTTGAATTCCAAAATATTTTCAAGCATCTTAATAAATTTTACGTTACTTCCGACATCGTGCACCCTGATAAAACTGCATCCTCCTAAAACTGCGCACGCAGTCGTGGCAAGTGTCCCCTCCATCCGCTCATTTACCGGAACATCGAGCGTAAGCCCGATTACTGATTTTCGGGACGTTCCCAAAAGCACCGGATAGCCTATACTTTTAAATATATCAATGTTGGCAACCATGCTCATATTCACGCTGTAATCTTTCGCAAACCCCACGCCGGGGTCTATCATTATTTTATCCCTGCCTATTCCGGCGCTCTCAGCGATGTAAACAGATTCCTTTAACTCAGCAAAAATACTATCATTTATTTTTCCCATTAAAGTTCTGTCAGCGCCGCCGCTCTCATATTTGTGCTCTGAATTATGCATAATGCATACCGCGGCGCCGCCACTTTTTACAACCTCGGCCATCGGAATATCATTTCCTGAATATTTAAGCCCCCACACGTCGTTTATCATATCAGCGCCGCAATTCATTGCCTCCTTAGCCACCCTGCTGTGAAATGTATCAACTGAAATTGGAACGTCAAATCTTTTCTTTATGTTTTCTATAACAGGAACAAGCCTTTTCAGTTCTTCGTCGTCGCCTACAAGTTTAAATCCCGGTCTTGTAGATTCCGCGCCGATATCTATTATATCGGCGCCCTCATCAATCATACGTTCCGCATGCCTTAGCGCATCGTCAACGCTGTTATATTTTCCTCCGTCTGAGAATGAATCCGGCGTGACGTTGAGTATTCCCATGACGTACGTCCTGCCGCTATCCTCAAAATGCTTTCCTCCGATAACCATTTTCTTCATTTCCTCCTTTGTATTGATAAGTTAGTTCAACGGCCCAATATTAAAGATATTATTTAAAAAGTACAAACACTACTGCTAATATCACAATACATTGACAGAGAGCCGAAAACAATATACGCATTTTTCTTTCCCAAAGCATTACCGTGTGTCTGCCTGCGGCCCTCAAGAAAACTGATTACCTGCGACGGCTTCATGTCGGAGTGCGGCATTACGGTAATATCACATTTCTTTTTTATCTTTTTTGCAAGTTTATCCGCATTTTCAGCCCTGCCGCTTTCAGCGGTTACCGTATGTATCTCGTCAAATACGCCGTTAAGCAGCTTTGCCATGCCTGAAATATCTTTGTCGGCAAAAACTCCCATTATACCGACGCGTATATACTCATCCCTGTTAAGCAGCTTTTCCACTGACTCACCAAGCTTTTTCACTCCTACCGGATTGTGGGCTCCATCATATATAATAAGCGGTCCTTTTGATATGAGCTCAAAGCGGGCCGGCCATTTTGTCTTTTTTAGCCCCTCCCTGATTACGTCATAGCCAATATCATTTAATAAAAGAGATACCGCCTCAATTGCGACAGCCGCATTCTCCGTCTGATATACACCGGCAAGTCCTATCTCATATGTATGCCCTCCATAACAAAATTTTGTTCCGTCAAGCGAATATTCGCAGTTACGAATATTCTTTCTGTATTTCATTGAAACTGAATTCTTCTTCGAAAACTCTTCAAGCACATTAAAGCTGTCCGGATGCTGATTGGCGCTCACAGCCTTGCATCCCGGCGTAATTATTCCGGCCTTGTCGGCTGTAATCTCCTCAATCGTCTCGCCAAGATACTTCGTATGGTCATAATCTATGGCAGTAAACACGCACATTTCCTTACCTGATACCGCATTAGTCGCATCGTTCCTTCCTCCCATGCCGCATTCTAATATTACATAATCCACCCCTCTGTCCCTAAATGACAGCATTGCCATCAGCGTCTCAATTTCAAATTCAGACGGACATAAGGCGTCAGTTTCAACAGCATTTTTTATCGCCGTGATATATACTGCGGCACTTTCCTCACTGATATATTCGGTATTCCCGCCGGAGACAAACTGTATTTTTTCGCAGTACCCGGCAACAGTCGGGGAAACGTATCTGCCGACAGTATATCCGGCCTCGCTCAAAATCTGTGCAATGAAAGATGATACAGAACCTTTGCCATTTGTTCCGGCTACATGAATTATCCTTAGTCCTGCGTCAGGCTTACTAAAAAGTGACAGCATCCTTTTCATATTTTCAAGCCCCATTGATATTCCACATTGCTTGCGCACTCCGTCTAAATACTGCATACATTCATTAAAATCCAAAACTCTACCGCCGCCTTTCAAGTAAATATGCAACACAAATAGCGTTATTATGCAGACTTCTTATACTTCTTAAAAAAATTCGCCAGTCACAATTACTGTAACTGGCGGAGCCCAGTATACTGAGCTGTTGATATATGCTTAACTCCAAAATATATTTGCACATAATATTTACTTTACTATTCTTACCTTTAGCACTCCGTCGATTGCCTTAAGCTTATTAACCATATCATCCGTCGAAGGAGATGCAATATCAATTATGGAATATGCATAGTCGCCGCGGCTCTTATCAAACATGTGCTCAATATTTACGCCTGCACCGGAAAATACACCGGCACAGTTTGTTATAAGGTTAGGTACATTTCTGTGGCATATCGTTATACGTCCCGCCGACTGGCATACGCCGGCATTGCAAGCAGGATAGTTAACTGAATTTACTATGTTTCCGTTTTCAATGAAATCCATCATCTGCTGAACTGCCATAACGGCGCAATTATCTTCCGACTCTTCCGTAGAAGCTCCAAGATGAGGGATTACAATTGTATTTTTCATTTTTACTACTTTTGTGTTTGGGAAGTCTGTTACATATTTCCCAACCTTACCCGATTCAAGGGCGTCTGCAAGGTCTTCGTCATTAGCGAGAATGTCCCTTGCAAAATTGAGAATGACAACACCGTCTTTCATGCTGCTAATAGCCTCTTTATTAATCATACCCTTTGTGTCGTCGAGAAGCGGAACATGTACTGTAATAAAATCACACATGGAATATATGTCATTTCTATCCTTTACAAGATTCACATTCCTTGAGAGGTTGAGCGCATTATATACTGATAGGTACGGGTCGCATCCATACACTTCCATTCCAAGAGTGCTTGCAGCGTTTGCCACTATTACTCCTATTGCTCCAAGCCCGATTACACCGAGCTTCTTTCCCTTTATTTCACTGCCGGCAAATGCTTTCTTAGCTTTCTCCGCTGATTTTGCAATATTTTCGTCAGAGATATTGTCCTTAACCCACTCGATTCCACCTACGATATCTCTTGACGCAAGCATAAGTCCTGCAAGTACAAGCTCTTTTACTCCGTTTGCATTGGCTCCCGGTGTGTTGAAAACAACAATTCCTTTCTCGGCGCATTTGTCAAGCGGTATATTGTTTACGCCCGCGCCCGCACGAGCTATAGCCTTGAGACTTTCCGGCATATCAAGTTCATGCATAGCTGCGCTTCGGACGAGGACTGCGTCGGCATCCTCAAATTTGTCGGTTATTTCAAAATTATCATCAAGCATTTCAAGTCCTACACCCGCAATAGGATTCAGGCAATTTATTTTTGTTGTCATAATATATCCTCTTTTCTCTGTAAAATTATAATCAGCTACGGATTATAAATTTTTTTTCTCAAATTCCCGCATGAATTCAACAAGCTTTTCAACACCTTCTTTTGGCATTGCATTATATATACTTGCCCTCATTCCACCGACAGAACGGTGTCCCTTGAGGTTCTCAAATCCTGCCGCTTTCGCCTCCGCCACAAATTTTGCGTCAAGCTCTGCGTCTCCGGTAACAAACGGAACATTCATCAAAGAGCGGTCTTCTTTAACAACCGTTCCCTTAAATAGACTGCTCCCATCAAGGTAATCATAGAGAATCTTTGCTTTCTCCTCATTTTTCGCTTTCATCACCTCAAGTCCGCCCATCTTCTTAAGCCACTTAAATACCTTGCCGCATATATATATTCCATAGCATGGCGGCGTATTGTAAAGAGAATCGCTGTCGGCGTGTATTTTATACTGAAGCATTGTAGGAGTTTCCGGAAGAACATCATCCGTAATAAGGTCCTCCCTTATTATCGCAATTACAACTCCGGCCGGGCCAATATTTTTCTGAACTCCGCCGTATACGAGCCCATATTTTGATATATCCATAGGCTCTGACAGGAAACATGACGATACGTCCGAAACAAGAATCTTCCCCTTTGTGTTTGGAAGTTCCTTGAACTTCGTTCCATATATTGTATTATTCTCGCAAATATACACATAGTCTGCGTCATCACTCACAGGGAGGTCCGAACAGTCTGGTATATATGAAAATGTCTTATCTTCAGATGACGCAATACAGTTGGCTTTTCCATATTTTGATGCCTCTTTGTAAGCCTTTTTAGCCCACTGACCGGTTACTATGTAATCCGCAACCTTATTTTTCATAAGGTTCATCGGAATCATTGCAAACTGTGTGGAAGCTCCGCCCTGAAGGAATAGCACCCTGTAATTGTCAGGTATATTAAGAAGGTCTCTTAAATCCTGTTCAGCCTCCTTAATAATTGTATCAAAAACTTTTGAACGGTGGCTCATCTCCATTACCGACATTCCTGAACCCCTGTAATCAAGCATCTCATCTGCCGCTTCTTTTAGTACCTCTTCCGGTAAAACAGCCGGACCTGCCGAGAAATTATACACTCTTCCCATCTCGTCCTCCTTCCGCCAGAAATAACCTGACATATCTTATTATATATTTAAATGTTTTAACTTTAATGCAATTACTCAAAATTCGCATATACATTTTAAATATAGAGTTTAGTTTCACATATTATTTTATGTGTTTGATAAATAATTGTCAATCCTTTTTATCCAAATCTTCCTGTGTAAATACATTTCCGATTGAATCGCCCGGTGCAACCATAGGCCATACCTTATCATCATTATCAATTACACACTCTATTACCATAGGTGCACAAAGCGCAAGAGCCTCGTCAAATGCTTTCCTGAATCCGTCAATATCTGAAACTCTCACTGCCTTTACTCCAAGCCCCTCAGACACTTTTACAAAGTCAACCTTGTCGTCAAGTATTGTACTTGAATATCTCTGTCCGTAAAAAAGAGTCTGCCACTGCCTTACCATTCCGAGCACGTGATTATTTATTACAATCTGTATAATCGGTATATTATATCTCGACGCTGTAGCAAGCTCGTTAAGGTTCATTCTGAAACAGCCGTCACCCGCAATGTTAATTACATGCTTATCAGGCATTCCCGTCTTCGCACCTATGCTTGCCCCAAGGCCGTAGCCCATAGTTCCAAGTCCGCCTGACGAGAGGAATGTGCGTGGATTTCTATATTTGTAATTCTGCGCCGCCCACATCTGATGCTGTCCGACGTCCGTAGTAATTATTGCGTCGCCGTCAGTGGCCTCGTCAATGCATCTTATAATCTGAGGCCCTGTAAATTCTTCTGTGTCATAAGGAAGCGGAAACTGTTTTTTCCTCTCTGCAACTTTTTCCATCCACTCCCTGTTATCTTTTTTCTCAATTTTGTCATTGAGAATAGAGAGGATTTCCTTTACATCTCCTACTATACTGTAGTCGGCCATTATATTTTTATTAATCTCGGCAGGGTCAATATCTATATGAAGTATTTTTGCCTTATTGGCAAACTTCTTAGGATTGCCGAGAACCCTGTCGGAAAATCTCGTTCCTACCGCAATTAGAAGGTCGCAGTCTACAACGCTTAAATTGGAAGTCTTTGTGCCGTGCATTCCAAGCATACCCGTGTAATTAGGCTTTCTGCCGTCGTATGCCCCCTTACCCATAAGAGAATCACACACAGGTGCGTCAACAAGTTCGACAAACTTTGCCAGTTCCTTGTCTGCGCCCGATATGACGCAGCCTCCTCCAACAAAGCACACCGGTTTTTTAGAGGTCTTAATCGCTTTCACAGCCCTCTCTATGTCTTCCTCCCTTATACTTGTTGTATTTTTCTTTATATCATTAGAAGTTTTCGCCTCATATTTGCACTTATTGGCCGTAACGTCTTTCGCAATGTCTATGAGAACAGGCCCCGGCCTTCCCTCTCTCGCAATCCTGAATGCGCGCCTTACAGTATCCGCAAGTTCATCTACGTCCTTAACAATAAAATTATGCTTTGTTATAGGCATAGACACACCGGCTATGTCTATCTCCTGAAAGCTGTCTTTTCCTAGCAGTGCAACCGTAACATTACATGTAATAGCAACGAGCGGAACCGAATCCATATATGCCGTAGCAATACCCGTTATAAGATTGGTTGCTCCGGGGCCGCTTGTGGCCATACAAACCCCAACTCTGCCCGTCGCCCTCGCATAGCCGTCGGCTGCGTGGGACGCGCCCTGCTCATGCGACGTTAGAATATGTTTTATTTTATCGCTGTATTTATATAATTCGTCATATACGTTGAGTATCGCTCCGCCCGGATATCCGAATACCGTATCGACACCCTGTTCAAGCAGACACTCCATCAATATTTGTGAACCTGTCATTTGCATATATATTCCTCCCCAAAAATGTTCTTTATATATTTTATAATAAATCCTCTATAAGCAAAAAATATTTCTTAGTAGTGTTAACTTGTTAACTCTATATTCATGATTTATATATACAGTCTGATACAGAGTTAATGATTTTTATAAACATCTTGTACGTTTGAGTAAATCATTGTTAAAGAAGAATAGCGCCCCTGTTCGCGGATGTAACCATGTTTGCATAGCGCGCAAGATATCCTGTCGTAACCTTAGGCTCGCGTGGTTTCCAGTTCTTCTTTCTCTCCTGCAGCACATCTTCCGTAACATCTACATTAATTGTATTTTCCGGGATGTTTATTTTTATTATATCGCCTTCCTCTACAAGCGCAATCGGTCCTCCTACTGCCGCCTCAGGTGATACGTGACCTATTGACGCACCCCTTGACGCACCGGAAAATCGTCCGTCAGTTATGAGCGCAACCGTTGAACCGAGTCCCATTCCGGCAATTGCGGATGTTGGATTGAGCATCTCCCTCATTCCAGGTCCTCCCTTAGGACCTTCATACCTTATCACCACTACGTCTCCCTCGACAATCTTTCCTCCCTTAATTGCCGCAATAGCATCCTCCTCACAGTCAAATACGCGCGCAGGACCCTCGTGTACCATCATTTCCTCAACTACCGCAGAACGCTTTACAACGCAAGAATCAGGAGCAAGATTGCCTTTCAGCACGGCTATTCCGCCTGTCTGACTGTATGGATTGTCTATTGTTCTTATTACATCAGGATTTCTGTTAACGCATCCTCCTATATTTTCACCGACCGTCCTGCCGGTCACGGTCATCTCGTCAGTGTTAAGAAGGTTTTTCTTGTTAAGCTCATTCATAACTGCATAAACCCCGCCCGCTGCATTGAGGTCTTCCATATAAGTAGGGCCGGCCGGCGCTAGATGGCACAGGTTAGGCGTTTTTGCGCTGAGTTCGTTTGCAATGTCAAGATTGAGTTCAATTCCGGCTGCGTGCGCTATGGCAGGCAGATGAAGCATGCTGTTAGTTGAACATCCGAGCGCCATGTCAACCGTGAGCGCGTTCATAAATGCTTTTTCTGTCATTATATCTTTCGGACATATATTTTTCTCAAGAAGTTCCATAACTTTCATACCGGCCATCTTTGCAAGCCTTATACGTTCAGAATATACCGCAGGAATTGTTCCGTTTCCCTTAAGTCCCATTCCGAGAACTTCAGTAAGGCAGTTCATGCTGTTTGCAGTGTACATTCCTGAACATGAACCGCATGTAGGACATACGTTATTTTCAAAGTCAAGTACCTCTTCCTCGGTCATTTTACCTGCCGCATGAGCGCCAACAGCTTCAAACATACTTGAAAGGCTTCTCTTTTCTCCGTTTACGCGACCTGCAAGCATAGGGCCGCCGCTTACAAAAATCGTAGGGACGTTTATTCTGGCCGCCGCCATCAAAAGACCCGGTACATTTTTATCACAGTTTGGAATCATGACAAGGGCGTCAAACTGGTGGGCAATCGCCATACATTCTGTAGAGTCGGCAATAAGGTCTCTCGTCACAAGCGAATATTTCATTCCTATATGTCCCATCGCAATACCGTCGCATACGGCTATAGCCGGAAATACACGCGGCGTTCCTCCGGCCATCGACACTCCCAGTTTTACAGCCTCAACTATTTTATCTATATTCATATGCCCCGGCACTATCTCGTTATACGAACTGACAATGCCTACAAGAGGTCTCTCCATCTCTTCCTTTGTCAATCCCAAAGCATTTAACAGTGACCTGTGCGGCGCCTGCTGTATTCCCTTTGTTACGTTATCACTCTTCATAATGATTCTCCTTCCAGATAATTAATTTAATCATATAAACAAAATAACCCTGAATGGATTAATCCATTCAGGGCGAACAATCAAGTCCGTGTTACCACCTGTATTCAGATACGCAACCCACAATAAGCATCGCAATCTGCACTTAACCGATACTCAGAAATCATTTCATTTATATCGTTTCCACTGTAACGTATGGAAAACACGTTGGAGTCTACTGTGAACAGCAGCGCATATTGCCATCATGTTCTTTTCAATCCAAAGCTCCGAGGCTACCTTCCATATCTGCATCACGGGAGCTTACACCTTCCGCACCCTCTCTCTGCTTCTGCAGGAAATGTACTCCTCCTCATCACTGCTTTTAACAAAAATTAATTTAACTTAGTATAATAAACTACTTTAAAATTGTCAATACCTTTATTTAAGTTTGCAAAATATTTTTGCCTATTTTATTTTTCCTCTTTCTTCTTTACATCGCCGGAAAAGATAAAGTCTTTCAACGCCTCCTTATTCTCTTTGATATCAACATCAAGTACATCGCCATCCGGAGTACCTTTAAGTTCTTTAAAAGAGCCGTCAATAGGAATCCTCATCTGGTCAATAGTTGTCGTGCCTAGGAAAATTACGTCCGTCATATATTCTATAATCTCTTCCTCGCTCAAATCAGTGGTAACCTCAGGCATAACTGCGTTTAAGACATCATACCACTTGCTGACAGGTTTCTTTTTCATTTTCTTAAGTACCTGCTCAATAACATATCTCTGACGATCAGTACGTCCGAAATCAGCGCGGACATCCTGCCTGAGACGGCAATATGCAAGCGCCTGTGTACCGTTCATTTTATTCTTTCCGGGCTTTAAGTCAAGTACGGAAGTCCTGTGATATCTTTTCATGAGGATTTCATGTTCCTCGTCAGTCAGCTCTATATCTACTCCGCCGAGTGTGTTTACTACTTTTTTGAAAGCTGAGAAATCAACTACAACATATCCGTCAACCTTTATTCCAAAATGCTGAAGTATAGTCTTATAAAGCAGTTCTACTCCGCCATACGAGTACGCCCAATTAAATTTGTGAGTTCCTCTGCCGGGGATATCAATGTACATATCTCTCATAAGAGAGACAAGCTTAAGCTTTTTATTTTTTAAATCTATTGTCGCTATCATACACGAATCCGAACGCCCCGTATCCGACCACGATTCACGTTTATCGGCGCCGACAAGAAGAATATTTATTACATCGTCGCTCGTTATGAATTCAGCTCCGTTGTTTAGGACTTCCCTGTCGACATTTTGTATTATAGGGGTCGTGTCATGCTTTATAAGCTTGAACGAGCTGTGGAGTCCCCATCTCAGCGCCGCAGCTCTATTTCCTGCAACAGCCGCACAGATAAACAAAACAGCCAGAACAATGCTTTTAATAATGATGCGGCGTTTCTTTCGCGTCCTTTTTTTCTCATTATCAATTTTTTCTTTCCGCCCATAATTGTTAATTCCTTCCATGTGATTTGTCCTCTCCTAATTATCTTTGTTTGTATCCTGTTTATTTATCCAGTATAGTCTGTTCATAGTGCAATTCATTATTGTTTTATCACTTAATTTATCAAACCTTTTGCCTTTTCTATAACCCATATATTTAAACGCACTCTCTATAAACAGGTCCGGTATCTTATAAATTTTGCCGGCTTTTACAAGTTTTTTCGCAATTGTTATTACCAATCTAACGCCCTCGCCCTCAGACGGCACGCCATTAAACACCTCGGGATGTTCTCTCTGAGATACGGCAAGGTCAAAATTTCTCCTATACTGCTCCATATAGGTGTAGTGATGCGAGTGTATCACCCTCGCCCAAGGCGTATACATTACAGTATATCCAAGTTTTACAAGAGAAGCCGCCATAATCATGTCTTCATTAAATATTGTACGCCTAACAAAACCGCCTGCCTCATCATAGCACACTTTTTTATACATTGCACACACATCTGAACAGAAATATGTTTTTATACCATAACAGGATAATGTGTCAGAGTTTTGAACTCTCTCTTTATCAGGATAATTAAAATCCCTTGTTATTCTTTCTGTGACCGTTGCATCCTCCGACGGCAGCTGTCTTGCATATGCAGCCGCAACATTTTTATAGTCAAACATTTTTAACAGCGAGGAAATAAGTTTATCATCGGCAGGTACTGCGTCCTGCGTCATAAACAGCATATATTCCGCATCGGATAAGGATGCTGCATATGCCCTTGTTCCGCCGTGGTCAAAATCCTTTTTTTCTATAAAAACCGTATCAACAGCAGATGTATCACCATAACACGATATATACTCGCCGCAGCCTGTCGAACCGACATCTTTTCCATCGGGCACCGTCCAAACGAGAATTATCCTGTCCGCCCTTACCGATTGCCTGTACAGGCTGCAGAGCAGTTTTTTCAGCTTTTCATCCGGATTATATACAGGTATGATAATATCTATCATATTCATTCATAATTCTCCTTAGTCAGCATTTTGGCAACCTTGACCGCCTCACCCGCGTCAGCGGAATATGCATCGGCGCCAATCTCCTTTGCAAAACTTTCTGTCACCACCGCACCGCCAATCATTATCTTGGCGCTTAATCCTCTCTCCTTTGCCATATCTACAACATTTTTCATCTCCATCATAGTAGTAGTCATTAACGCTGACAAGCCTATAATATCCGCATTGTAATTTAGTGCAGCGTCTATTATGTCCTCTGCAGCAACATTCTTTCCAAGGTCATAGACTTTAAAACCACAGTTTTTTAACATTATTGCAACAAGATTCTTACCAATGTCATGTATATCACCCTTGACCGTAGCAATAACTACAATCCCCTCAGTCTCCATGCCGTCCTCATCGGACATAAGCGGCTCAAGATAATCTATACAGTTTTTCATACTCTCTGCACTGCCCATAAGCTGAGGCAGAAAATATCTTCCCGACTCGTACAGGTCACCTACCCTGTTGATAGCGGGAATCAGCGCTCCGTCAATTATGCTCTGAGGCGTAATTCCTTCACCCACAAGAGCCTTAACTCTGTTAAGCGATTGTTCTTTTCTTCCTTTCACGACAAATCCATACAATTCCCCGTCAATTACAGATAAATCATCTTCACTGACTATGTTGGTTTTAACCGAAAACATTTCCCCATTATTATTATTCGCATTGTTTTCATTTTTTCTTACATGTTCAGGATTAAAAACCGTAATCCTGTCCACATATCTTAAATCAGATTCATCTCTGGCAAGCAAAAGGTCAGTTGCATGTATGATATTCATAAACATTTCCTGCATAGGATTTGCAATTGCCATAGTAAGCCCCGCGCTTATCGCCAGTGTGACAAATGCAGAGTTAATATACATCCTCTCCGGAAGTCCGAAAGATATATTTGACAGCCCGCAGACGGTCTCAACACCAAGCTCGTCCGTACAGTACCTTATAGTATCGACAGTTTCAACCGCGGCGTTCTTATTGGCGCCGACAGTCGCTACAAGTCCGTCGACAACAATGTCATTCTCATATATACAGTGTTCCGCCGCTGCTTTCATTATGGCATGTATTATATCTTTCTTTTCCTGTACACTCTCAGGAAGTCCTTTTTCCGACAACGGCAGAAGAACAAACATTGCCCCATATTTTTTTGCCATCGGAAGAAGTATGTCCATCTTTTCGGTATCCAGGCTGATTGAATTCATCAGAGCCCTTCCGGGATAATTTCTTAGCGCATACTCCATCGCCTCGGGATTGCTTGTGTCAATTGACAGAGGAAGGTCAACCGTCTGTGACAGCGTCGTAACCGCATCAAATAATACCGACTTCTCATCTATTCCGTTCATTCCTACATTAACGTCAAGTATATCGGCTCCATATTCCTCCTGTTCCTCCGCCATGCACGCCACAAGCTCCATGCTGCCCTCGCGCAGCGAGGCCTGAAGTTCTTTTTTACCTGTAGGATTAATTCTCTCACCGATTATAATAAGCTTTTCTTTTTTTGATATGTCTACAGTCTTTCTCTCGCTTGACAAAAGCCTCAAAGACCGGGCTGCTTTCTTTCTGTCATCACACTTTTCCCTAATCTTTTCGTAATCAAGTCCGGCTACACGTTCACTAACTTTATTTATACATACCGCATCTGTTCCGCAGCACCCTCCAACAATCGTCGCTCCCGCTTCAATAAGCTTCTCTATTCCGTCGGCAAACTCATCGGGCGTCTGTGTATATACGGTCTCATTATCTATAAGTCTTGGCATGCCGCAGTTAGGCTTAGCAATTACAGGTATAGTAGCAGCATACGCCATTTTTTCAATTATCGGTATCATCTTATCATAACCCGAAGAGCAGTTTGCCCCTACGGCGTCAACACCCATTGACTGAAGAACATTGACTGCAGTTACCGGGTCGGTTCCAAAAAGCGTCCTTTCGTCGTCTCCAAATGACAGAGTAACCATTACAGGAAGATTATTAGTCTCTTTTATTGCAAGAACCGCGGCCCTGCATTCCTGCAGGCTCATCATCGTCTCTACAACATACAAGTCAACACCGGCCTTTTCAAGGAATCGTACCTGTTCCTTATATACCTCAACCAATTCCTCAAATTTTAATTCACCTATAGGATATAACTGTTCTCCGGTCATTGTAAGGTCACCCGCAACAAGACATTTCCTCTTTCCCAGACATACCGCTTCAGATACAGCCCTTTTGCTCAAACCTACAAGTTCGCTATTTATTTTCTCTGTATCGCCGTCTAGTCCATACTCCGCAAGCTTAATACGATTGCCGGTAAATGTCGGCGCATATATTATATTGCTGCCCGACTCTATATACTTACTCTGTATGTCCACAAGAAGGTCACCGTGCTCCAGTATCCACTGTTCGGGACACACGCCTGAAGGCATGCCGTTCTTTTGCAGGACGGAGCCTGTCGCTCCGTCTAATATAACAATTCCCTCTCTGACATAAGCTGAAAATTCATCTCTCGTCATCACAAATCCTCCAAAACCGTTACGCTTCGCCATTTTTGTTTAGCTTACTCTATTTTATATTTATTATTGCGCGAAGTCTAGTGTACTGTATCAGTTAAGGTATTATACTACAAAACAAAGTTTTATGAAAGTATAAAAACATCCTCAATATTATAAGCGATGTATTACACACGACAAAGCATCGGTACAAAAATAACGGTTTAGATTGTAAGCCCTTTACCTGCAACAAACGGCAGCATGAGTATATAACCCATATATATACTTGGTACGAGCGGCCTTATTACACCGGTCTTTCTGCCGGTAACCATATGCTTAAAATTTCTTAATACAAATAACAGCATGACAAGTCCAAAGAATATGCAATTATAGTATGCGTCGAAATACATGACGCATACTACCGATAAAACATCGCTGTCACCCTCGCCGTAAAATTCCAACTTTGCCATAGTTTCATATGCTGCTACCGTGACAAGCGCAGCGGCGAGCTTTGTCATAGTATGGGCAGTATCGCAAAATAATATATTTGCCACAGATAACAAAATCGGTATTACGGCGTAGTACTCCATTATCTCATATACATTACAGCTGATATAGTCTGTATATGCGACGCCGGAAAGCCAGAAAGCGCAAAGTATATATGGTACGCTGTAAAACAATCTGCATGAAAAAATATATGCGAGAGCTGTGACGGCACCTGCCAGATTAAATATTAAAAATATTATTATATGACTTTTTTTAACTTCAAACTGTTCATAACAAAATATTTTATGAAGCGCAAACGTATTTAATATTACTCCAATCATAAAATTGCTCCGTTTATATATTTATCTAAGCCTTGTCCTAATACTCCTAAGCATTCGCTCCATCTTTTTTGCACTGCTGCATTCAAGATCGTATTCTTTCATATTGCCGACCATGTCGGCCACAATTACAGACACAGAATCGGTTGCGTCCGCATACTCGGAAAAATCCAGATATATCTTTTCTTTGTGGGACGCATCAAATGAGTATGATCCGCATATTACGTCATCCCTTTTCACCCGAACACTGCTTATCCCTGAATGTATATCGCTAATCTCAATATTCCCGCTGAATGTATTTTTATCCCAAGGATTTTCATCCGGATATTCAAGTTCCGGGGCGTCGCAGTCAACATTAATGTACAATCTTTGTTTAAGTCTGTTGCCAACTCTATCCCTGACATCTATAACGAAAATATTTTTTGAGGTCGTGATATTGTCTATATAATCTACGGAAAATTTTATTTCAGCGCTGTTATAGTCCGGCTGTACTACTTCATAATTCTGTTCCGGAAACTCAGACATAACCGATTGGCTGCTGACAAGCAAAGGCGCGTACCGCTTGTCTGCGACTAACCCGCTGTATCTGTCTGTGAGCATAATACCGCCTTCCAAACCGCTTTTGCCAATCCACCTGCCATCGTCGGTATCGGTTCCTGTAAGTCCGCCATACAGCAAATATTCGGGTGCGCTTGAGTCAATTTTTATTGTATCCGTAAGGTTTGACTTATTTCCTGCAAAATCTGCCGCCGATAAAACAATTTTGTTTTCACCCTCTGTTTTTATTGAAAAAGCCAATTTGTCTTTATTGTTTACATCGTCATAAGTTCTTTTTCCCTCTATATTTTCATCGTTACATATACACTCAAACGACTGCACGCCGCTAAGATTATCCTGCGCAGACACTACAATCGATGCGTATTCTCTAAACCACCCGCATTCGGTTTCTGCAAAGCTCTGACATGTGAGCTTTGGCGGCGTCACATCTTTTATCATAACCAAACTTGCCGGTTCTGAGGACACGTATCTGCCACCTGATATAACATCGAATATGTACTTTCCGTCCGGCATACTGCGTATCTGTTCCATTACATCCACTTGGTAATCATACTTATATAGCCCGCGCTCCAAAGTTTTAGACTCAACGCTTTTGTTAGCTATTACTATTCTATCCCCACTCGGGTTGTTTTCTTCCTCAGACATAATTACAAGCGCGCTAATCTCAGAATTGCCGCCGAATACATTGACGTCTATTTTACTGTTGTTGAATGAATTATATCCTCCGGATATAGATGCGTTGACTGTGTGTGCTTTCGGAACCCTCACGCCAAACCATTTGGATAAGCTTTCATTCCCGACATTATCCATCGCATATACGCGAAAAATATCACTGTCACTAATCTTAACGCTGCATTCCGAAAAAATATTATAATAGTGCGAGTACGACGTTATGTATCTCTCATATACCATTGCGCCGTCGTTCCTGAACACCCTTATTACATTTATTCCGGAATTATAGTCGCTTACCGATACTGGAAACGCACAATACGAATTATTATAACCGTCTATATATTGCGGGCACTCTATAATTGGGGCTTTTCCGTCAGAGACAAGCGTTATCTTACCTCCGGGATTTGACTGCAGGTCACAGAGGTTATCCTCATCGCTGTCGTTTTTCGGATATATATTATTGTAGTATACCCGACCCTCCGGTACAGCGTACACAGTCCCGCCGTCGGGCGTAGACATATAATATTCAACCGTACTCGTAAAATATACCGGGCTTGCCAAGTACGTCGTCGTGGCGCTGTAATCTATGCCTTTGTACATGACAGGCTTACTGTCTGAAGCTCCGTAAAGCAAAATCCCAGCTTTTCCGATATCCTTTCCCCCTGTTCCCTGGCTGACATAATACTTCTGGTTATCCCCCCATCCAGAGAACTTATACACATTATAGTTTGGATGATACCTGCTTCCGGCCGACTCGGCGTCGTCAAACCTTGAATTGATACCCAGCCTGAAAACAGAATCCTTTTTTACATACCATTTTCCATCGTTATAATAAATATTGTTTCCGCCTATATTCATCGGTTCAACTTTAAGCGGGCTCACAGGAGTCATCTTAACTTTCCTTCCGTAGAAATTATTGAGGTCATCCGCGTTTTTCCATGCGCGGGCGGACTTGATTCCGGATAGCGTCCTGTACATATAAGCCTCACGCTCGGCCGAAAGTTTCCTTTTATTGCTGTTCTCGCTTACAACTCCACAAAGCTCCTTTCCGCCCTCTACAACCGTCATTATTGCGTCAAAGCTATAAGTGTTTGTCTTTCTGAATATCTGATGCCACGTTATATTTCTGTTGCCAAAAAATAATTCCTGAAGCCTGCTAAGCTTCGCTCTTCTAAGCACATAGGTGACATTGTTCTTTGTCACGGACGACACGTTTTTCACAATGCTTCCGCCAAGCTTTACCTCGATTGAATCCCTTTGCCCCGCCGCGTCAATCGTAATTGTATAGCCGACAGTCCTGTATTTTGTTGACGTCTCAGACTTGCTGCCCCAAGAACAGAAATATACATATCCGTCATTTTTATTGAGATGTGCCGGTTCCCCAAACGAACAGTTCTTTGTATAGAACGTATAAGCGTTGTCGTATTCCCCTGCCATCGCAGGCTTTGCCTGCAGTATGGACAAAAACACAATTACGAATAATACAGGTTTTAATACAGTCCATATTCTAATATTAATCATTTAAACCACTTCCCGTCTTGCTTATTCTTATGGTTCCCCTATGTAAAAGTGTATTGATTCTTGTCTCATCCTCCCTCTCCACCAATATGTTGAGAGACTTTGCGCTGCCTTCGCCGCCCTCAATTGAACTTCCGTCGTCATTGTAGGCGCCGCAAACGTATACGTCTTCAAGCACGCTTTCACACTCATCCGTAACACTGTCGACTATCGATATGTTAATCGTGTCGCCGCGCCTTATTATTCCCGATACAAACTGAGATGCCTCACCCGCATGTATTCCCATTACAACCGGGTTTTTAATATTGCTGATTGGCCCGTACTCACTCATAACCATACCCATATTTACTGAAGCGCCGCACGGTATATCTTCCGTTACTATCATTCCGGCAAGTTTATCCGTGCCGGTAATATAGTCGATGCCATCAGTCCCTGCCTCTCCATTTAAGTCAAACAGCTCATCTACATTGCTCTCGCTTATTACAGTTCCTTTTTTAATATCCTTAGCCGCGGCAACGACATGCCCTCCGGCTGCGCCCGCAGTTGTTAACAATATTATTACCGCGGCGGCCGCCATACACAGAATGGCAATCATTCCAACCTTATAATCCATTAATTTTTTCATATATCATCATCCTTTCGCACTTCAGAATCCTTTATTACATCTACACTCGTCCTTACATGCTCATATCTTGTCACACCTAAAAAACCCGTCACATTCATTCCTATGTCGACATATATTGTCGCGCCCTCTATAATCTTTCCGTCAGGCGTTCTGGGATTCTCATTATAATCATACGAAGTCTCTGTTAATCCCCCGTCTTCTCCGATATCATACCTTACGATGCGTGAGCCGTCCGTCAAACTATATACTATAAAATCATGTATTTTTATCTGCCCAAACTGTCCGCTCCCCCTTGGTGATAAATTATCGTCAAGATTCAAGCTGTACCTTAAAGTCCGCTCAAATATATCCCTTGAGCGGACGGGATTCTCAATTACCACACTCCCGTCCCCAATAAGCCTATCCGTATCAATTATTGCGGCTGACAGGGCCGAAGTGTCGACACTGTCCTTAATCTTAATCTGATACAGCTTAACCTGTTTTACGCTTATCAGATAGAACATGATTAATCCGGCAAAGCATACCAACATCAGAGCGCCAACATACTCAATAGAGCCCTTTTTGCTTTTCATACAAACCTCCCCCACCGGTTTATAGCATATTTCTTGTATAATTGATTTATTATGACTACTCCGGTGTACTGTGTTATTGATTTTCTTGTTGCTAACATTTTGACGTTGATTTTTTTGCTATTTTTATCTGTCTTATCTTCCTGTCAGTTCTCTTGCATAGAAGATTTTCAAACACATAATCTTCGGTCTCTAAATGTGCGTTTATCATAAGCACAATCTCGTCACCGTATTCAGCCTTTGTCATTGTCGTTCCCTGGAGATTAATACTGTCAAATCCCGCGTCACTAAGGTCCGAAATAAGATTGTTTTTCATCGCCTCAGAAAGATAACCCTGAGTCTCCATTTTAAGTATATATTCACGAGCTATCTGGTCAGCATACTCCCGTTTATCGTAATCTGACATGTAAGTGACGTATAATGCCGTTACTGCTGCCATTGCAGCCATCGCCAACAGTACCGGGAGCAGTTTCATCATACTCCCGTACTTTTTTTCAAAATTCATTATTCCATACCTTAAAATGAGCCGAACAGACTCTGTATTTTCTCATTAAACGTACTTCCTATAGTCGACACGACTGCCTGAAGCTGGTCTCTGAAAACTATAGCTATTACGACAGCTATAGCCCCTAGCGCAAACTCCATTATCACTTCTTTCCCGCCGCACTTTTTCCTGTACAAGCCATCTGTATATTTCATTTTACAGCCTTTCATTTTTTCTATTATATTCATATAAATTATTTTAATTTTTTTCATAACCTTTCACATGTTTATCCTTTCTTTTATTAGTCGATTTAATTTTTTACCGATATTTAACCACCGATTTTTTTGCTTTATACCGCCGGTTTTACTCTAATCTACTTAGCCTAATTAATTTGTTAAAACCACTCAGAACTGTGTCATTCCCATAATCTCGCTGCCCATTGCGTACACTCCTATTGCAAGAATACCGACAAATATTAAAAGCTGAATCAGTTCAATTTTACGCTCTAACTTTCCCTCGTCACATTTGGCCCTAGAATGCCTTAACTGGTTAATTTGTCCGCTCATGTCAGATAAAATCTGAACAGTTTTGCCGCTGCTCTGCGACTGCGACAGCACTATACATAAAACATCTATATGCCTGTTGCTAAATTTTGCAGAAAAATTATCAACGGCCTCCTGAACCGTCATATTAGTACACATCTGGTTACAGAGCTCAAGCAGCGCGGCTTTAAGCCTCTTGTTAGCCGTGTTAATATAACAGTCCATCAGCGAGTCCTTTAAAAATACCCCTGCCCTCGCCTGAATTCTCATGACGTCATATATACTTTCAATGTCAGACATCATGGAGTCATTGTCAGAATTATTTGAAATACGTATAAGTATGTCTGGCAGTAAATATCCCAGTACGGCACACGGAACCGCGGGCAAAGCAGGCAGACCGGCGACTGTATATATACAACATATAATTACAGCAAAGAAAGCTTTGACGGCTATATATCTCGCGGGTGTGACGTTTGGAAACATGAACCTTACACCGTATTCAGTAAGCTTTTTATCCAAAAAACTTATCCTGTCTCTTATATATCCATATCCCATTTATTCACCGCCCCTCTTATCATATGTGAGCATCATTATCACACTTACAACGATAACTGCAAGACAGTACAAAACAATTATGCGTCCGACCGCACTCCCAAAAAGCAATCCTGCAAGGCCTCCGCTTATAATGTTTGAGAAGAGGTATACGATTAGCGCTGCGCTCAAAAGAAGTATTATAATCTCCGCTCTGCCATTATTAATAATCGCTTTTCGCTCCGCCTTTATCTCAAGAAAATCCATCATGCTCGCACGGCAGTCCCTGACAAGCATATCGTAGTTAGATTCGTATCTTGAACATACTCGTATATTATGTATTAGTTCCCTGCACTTTCTGTGTTCAATCCTCGAATTAAGATTGTCAAACGCCCGGTTGACATCGCCGCATGTCTCAGCATCGCTGCAAAACTCCGTCAGAATGTTTCTCACAGGCTCGCCGACATACGGAATGGTCTTTCTGAAAATTTGGACAATGTCATCCTCTGTTTTGCTGAAATTCTCAATAAGATTCAGTAGCGTCATTATATTATCCTCAAGCTTCTTATAGTAATTTCCACTTAATATATACAAGACACACCAGACGCAAACGCACAGCAGGACATCAACGATTATTCCGGCAATAGAACTCTTAAAAATAACTGCGCCTAACATAAATATTATCGCAAGCGCCGAAATATAAAGGGTTATAAAAACCTCGGCGTTGACGAACGGAAAATGCCTCCTTATTCCGCTGTACTCAAGCACTCTGTCAAGCCGGTACATAATCGGCTTTTTAAGCGTGTTACCCTCCTCAATCTGTCTGCGTCGTTCCTCCTTTAAGCGCTTTTCATATCTTTGCCTCAGCTTTTCATATGCGTCAGTTTTGGCAAAATTTTTAGAAAATCCTCTCATAAACCAACTCCCCATCTTCTATCCCTTTTATCTCCGATATCTCTTTCACACTGAAATCTTTAAGGTACACAATTGTCTTCAAGCTAACTAGCATCCTCTTAATGTCGGACGGAGAATAATCACTCTCATATCTCACATAATCGACAAGCTTATCAATAGCCTGCGTGCTGTCCACGCCGTGTACCGAGGCCCAGCACCTGTGTCCGGTATACGAGGCATTTAGCAGATACAGCGCCTCCCCGCCTTTTATCTCCCCTATTATAAAATAGTCGAGGTCGGTGAGGAGACCATTACGCCCAAGGTCCTTTAAGTCATACTGAATCTTGCCCTCGGAGCGCGGTATAACTATATGCTGAAACATCATATCGGGGTGCGAATTGCTGAACAGTTCTTCATTTTCCTGAATTACCAGCCCGCTCATATCGTGAGGAATGTAGTCTAAAAGCACATTCATAAGCGTTGTCTTTCCGCTTGCGCCTTTCCCGGTAAACAGTATACCGCTCGAAGAAACTGCTCTGTTCACAAGATAATCCGCACTCTCCCTCGTAAGCATTTTTAAATTAATGAGGTCTTCAATTGTATATTTTTGTTTTGGAATCTTTCTGATATGCAGATACGGCACGTCTGCCGAATTCACGAAATCTGTAGCAATGTTAAATCTCAAAATAAAATCTCTGTTGCTGTCCTTGTCAGTAAAGCTTTGAATTGCATTGACATCTGACAAATTAGTCTTGTTCTTGACTGCAACCATAGAAATAAACCTTTTGTAATCGGACTTGCTTGGGAATCTTATATCGGTGTTCATTCTCTTGCCTCTTCGCTTAATGCGTATGTTGTCTTCCGAAAGAACTTTTATATCCGATATATCCCTGTCATTGATTGCCTCTTCTAAAATGTAATATCCCCATATAAACTTACTAAAATGCTCTACAAGCTGCAGACGCTGTTCCTTTGGCACTCCCCTTGTTCTTAGATAGGAATCCGCAGCATACTCCAACTCTTCCTTATCTTTCAGTCCCCGCTGCACCATTGACAAAGTTTGTCTCTCTACATGAATGAAATAATTGAGGAGCTCGTCCATCATGACCTCAAGCCCATTATCATCCATATATTACACATCACTCCTTTCATATGTATTACACTCATGAGCTAGGTTTAATGTATCACAAAAAAGGGGTGTTGTCAACACCCTTTTTGTCTTACTTATTATAAAATGAAATAATTTTTTCGATTACGTAATCCGTCTCTTCTTTTCTCAGCCCATAATACATAGGAAGCCTCAACAGCCGCTCGCTTTCTGCAGTAGTATATCTGTCCTCGCCTGAAAATCTCCCATGCCTGACTCCCGCCGGTGCGGAATGAAGAGGTATATAGTGGAACACCGCTAAAATTCCGCTTTTTTTAAGATAATCAATAAGGCTTTCCCTCTCGTCACAGTTCCCGGTCTTAATATAAAACATATGCGCATTATGCTCGCAATACTCAGGAATGTACGGCAGCTCTATAATGCCTTTATCTTTAAGATTTTTTAGCCCGTCATAATAATTGTTCCAGTTTTCAAGCCTGTCAGCATTAATTTCATCGGCTTTCTCAAGCTGTGCCCACAGATAAGCGGCGTTGAGCTCGCTTGGCAGATAAGACGATCCGGCCTGAACCCATGTATATTTATCAACCTGCCCTCTGAAAAATTTACTTCTGTTTGTACCTTTTTCACGTATTATCTCCGCAGGCTCCACATTTTTCTCATCCCTTATTAATAAAGCACCTCCTTCTCCCATGCTGTAATTTTTCGTTTCATGGAAACTATAGCATCCGAAATCCCCTATCGTTCCGAGCGCACGGCCTTTATATGTACTCATTATTCCCTGAGCGGCGTCCTCAACAACTGACAGACCATGCCTGCCGGCAATATCCATTATCATGTCCATCTCACACGAAACACCCGCATAATGAACCGGCACAATAACTTTTGTCTTATCGGTTATCGCATTTTCTACCAAATTCTCGTCAATATTCATTGTTTTTGGATTAATATCCACAAAAACAGCCGTAGCCCCGCGCAGGACAAAAGCGTCAGCAGTCGAAACAAAAGTGTAGGACGGCATTATAACCTCATCACCCTCTTTAATATCAAGCAGCATAGCTGACATTTCCGTAGCGTGAGTACACGAAGTAGTGAGAAGAGCCTTTGCCGTCTTTGTATTCTTCTCAAGCCATTCATTACACTTTTTTGTAAATTCTCCATCTCCACAGATTTTTTTGTTCTCAATTGCTTTCTCAATATTTTTGAGTTCATCACCTGTAACCGGAGGCACATTAAAATTAATCATATTTCCCACCCTATAATTTATACTTTTATTTTTAATTCCACATATAATATGGAATTATGACGCATACACAGCAATACAAGTTAAGAACTATCGCTGATAAAATAATAGCTCCCTGAACTGCCTTATATTTACCTGCAAAAGTCAGATATCCCTCCGAAATATATATCATCAGTGGAATTGCCGCAGGCAGCAAATATCTTCCCTGAGGCTGGAAGTCTGACATATACGAATATATTACCGATAGTATTACTACAATTACAGCCGCAGCAAATAGACTTGTATCAAAAGCAAGCTTTCCGGCATGATACTCTTTCCTAAACATGCTTATAATTTTTAGAACTAATCCAATAAAAATAAACAATAATACTATCATATATATATTATCTTTTAACCATATCCCCATATAATCGAAACACGCTATAAAGCTTTTTATACTTGTATCTATCCAATGTTTGTTAAACAACATTTGTTTCAGAGAAAATCCCTGTTCATATAATGAAGTCTTATTAAGAGGATTTAACTCAGGCAAAGCATATTTGATTGCTGAATTCCTACTGTATGAGTTCCCTAATATATCTCCATTGTAAATAATATAATTTCTGATAAACCACCATCCTGAAACAACTGATGTAAAAAACGCCATAAATAAACCTTTTTTAACCATACTGCCAATTAATTTTACATTTCTACTTTTAATAAATTTATAAATATAAAACAATACGAATAGAAGAAAACTTATCAGAAGATACCCATAGCAGTTATAGTAGGATGCCATACATAGCGACATTCCGACACTTAAGTAAATACAGCTTTTTTTGTCCCATTCTGACATAATACCTGTATACCACGCATATACAATAATAGACACAGACATGACTGCGAATGCATCATTATTTATATAGCTGGATATAAATGTGAACTCTGGCAGCAACCCAACAAGACACGGCAGGATATATTTGTTTTTAAATTTCATCGCACTGCTTAATTTCATCAAAAAAATTAATGTAATTACCGATGAAAAAACACTCACAAGTCTTGAAACATACATAAGACCTACACCAGTCACACCAAAAATTGAGGCAAAATGCATAAATACTGCAGATATCAAGTATGCCAGATACGGACTAAATGCGTACGATATTCCCCAGCCGTTTTTCATACAGAGTACCGGGTCGTCACCGCGCGGCAGTTTTTTATATTGAAAAATATACTGCGCAACATCATATCTCATCTTTTCATCCGGTGATTTATTAAATGGTATCACCAACGACCATACCAGATATAGGAAGAAAAACATAGACAGCACAAACAATTCAGTTTTATACCGATAAAGCAAATTTAATATGCGCTCTCTCTTTAAATACGCAGCAAAACATAGCGAACAAATGCATAAAGTCAGTATGAACATACCCCAAAATTCCGCTACACTCTGTGTTCCGCTGTTATATTGTATAAAATTCAACCTAAAGCTGTACGGTCCCTTACCTTCAAAATCCAGTCTAACCAATCCTGATATACTCTCATCAAAACAGAAAACATTATTGCCTTCTTTCATTCTCTTGTAAACAAACTTTTCTTCTGTAAATCCTTTGTTGGAAGGCAAAAATATTTTTAAAAGCTTTTCCTTATAAGTACTTATTTCAGTAATGTTTATCTGAAGAAACCGGGTATTTTTTGGCACCTTAAAATACAATTGCGCGTCATTATTTTCACCAATCGATATCATTTTATTTTCCAGATGAATATCGTAACTCATCAAATCTGAATAGTCTTTTATTATATTGCTTTGGTTTTCCCTGCTCCAATTAGTTATAAACCACTTTCCATATATTATCTTCTGCGACAGCAATAGGGCCAAAACAAAAAATACGATTATGCAAACCGCAGATATAATATTTCGTTTTTTTTCTTTAAAAATAATCATATAATTATCCTTCCCACCTCAACTACAGAATTATAGCCAATAAAACGCTATATTCTAAAATGCTGCATAAATAACAATACCTGCTATAATCATTATATTGCCAATTAATCTTTTAACTGTCATTTTCTCTTTTAATACAAACGTCCCTAACAACGCAATATATACGTAACCTGTCGCTTCAAGCATTGGCCCGAATGACAGTGGAACGCCCTTATATGCTATAGTTGTCATAAAAGTAGCGGAAAGGAACAATATATATGCTCCGCTTACCATAGGGTTAAGATATTCCTTAATCCTGCTGCCATACTCTTTTTTCGCAGATAATTTGAGGACAATCTGTGAGATTGACGATATCAACACTGATACCAAAAAAATAACTATATAAAAAGGACTAACTTTCATTGTCTCCGGCCACCATCCCTATTCCCATAATTATAATAAACGCACCAAGCGCCATGTTCCATCGAATTTTCTCACCAAAAAATAAAACTCCCCACAATATTCCCCATACAATGACTATAGCTTTATTTATGTATGCAACGGTAAGGTCTATTTTTTTTAATAGCTGCTGCCACACCAGTGCATAACCGAACAATAAAATTAAAACCATGCCATACGAAAAAATATATTTTAAAGATAAAAACTTTTGATTTGATGCAAGCTTAGAAAAAACTGACCCGATCGAATAAAAAAATAATGTTATATGCAGTATAATAAAATCTCTCACGTCACCGTTCTTTTTTTTCATAAAAGGCACCTACCCTTTCCCTAATAATATACTGCGGCGCCCTGTTCATGCACATATACAATCTTCCGATATATTCTCCTATAATTCCCAATACAATAAGTATTATTCCCCCAAGAATCAACATTACAGACATTGTAGAACTCCACCCAAGCATAATCTCTGCAGGATGCATCAGTTTCCGTATTGCCAAAACTATTGAAGAAATAAACCCTATAGAGGCAGCCAGAAATCCAAGACAGGTAGCAAGCCTCAAAGGCTTAACCGAAAATGCAGTAAAGCCGTTGGCCCATAACGAAACCAGTTTTTTTAAAGAGTATCCTGATTTACCCTCCGTTCTTTTCCTGTGGCTGACCTGAACATTAGTAATATTTTTTGTTGACCTTAAAACAAGGCCTATTACATATGGAAAAGCATGTTCATACTTTATCATTTCATCTATAATGAATCTTTTTGCAGCAAAATAACTTGATATAAACAAATCTTTCGGCTTATCCAACAAACTTTCCGTCATCTTGCTGTTAATCCTGCTGCCCAGATTCCTGAAACCTGAATGTTTTTTATTTTCATATTGCGCATATACAACGTCATAGCCTTCCCCGATTTTAGATATAAGCTTTCCCGCCTCGTTTCCGGGAGTCTGACCGTCATCGTCAAGACAGACCACAATATCCCCTGAGACATGGTTAAAACCTGCCATCAAAGCGGCGTGCTGCCCAAAATTCCTTGCAAGGTTAATACCCTTAATATTTGAATGTAATTCACATAATTCCTTAATTTTTTCAAATGTCCCATCCGGCGAACAGTCATTAACCAAAACATATTCCCATTCATATTCTGCAACGGATTTCATTTCCTCATCTAATTCTTTTATAACCGACTCAATAGTTTTTTCCGAAGCATAACACGGAATGACAAACGATACCTTGTCCATTGTATTCTCCTTCAATTATCTCCATCAATTATACCCATCAAAATAATATCGTAATAATTATTTTCAATGAATATCTCATCCTTCAAATAACCTTCCTGTACAAATCCTGCCTTTTCATAGCTTTTAACTGCGCCTTTGTTAAATGCGAAAACTCGCAGCACAATTTTGTGAAGTTTTAATTCCTCAAATCCATATCTTATAATCAGCTTTGCCGCCTCAGTTCCATAGCCCTTGCCCAGCGCGTCGTCTTCACCTATAAATATTCCGTACTCCGCCTTTCTGTTATCCATATCAATATCCCTAAGAAAGACAGAGCCAATTCTGCCATGTAAATTCGTATCAATAACAAACTGTACGGCCTTACCCTTTTTTACAATCTCATTTAACCATTTTGTGTGGCCCTCAACCGTAAAAAGTTCCCTGTAAATAAATTTACTGCGAACATGATTGCGCCATCTTATAATATCTGCCGTATCATCTTCCGATATAGGAATAAGGCGTATATTTTCACCTTTCAGCTCCATGTCACGCTCCTAACTTGTCTTTCAGTCATGTTACTTATTTGTTCATTATCCTGTTAATATCCAACGCATCTCCCCATACTCCCGGAGAGTCATACGGTCTGTCAGGAAATTTCCCATAATCAAGCTTAATATCAAAACCGTGCTCTGCTATATAGTTTTCTACCTGTTCAGCTAATGACACCGGCTTTCCGGTACACACATTGATTATACCCCTTATCTCATCCTGAGTGCTTGACGCCGCTATCATTTTTGCCAAATCGTCTACATGAACAAAATCATACAGATTCTTTCCGGATGTAAACGGAAACATCTTTTTTCCGTCCTCAACCGCCTGTACAATCTTTGCAAATATAGAACTTCCCCTCGAATCATCGCCAAATATATAGTAAGCTCTAAGCCAGTCAATTATCACATCTTTTCCTTTTCCATACAAAAACAGCGCCTGTCTCAATGCATTTTTAGAAATACCGTACATGGACTGAGGATTGCACGGCGTGTCCGACGTAATCGCGCCCTCATGATATCCTATCTCATGCATGCTGCCCATAACAGACACAAGTTTTACTCCGCCGTCTATCATGTTCATCAGGAATTCCATATGGTTTGACAAATCAAGCATATGTGAATCGGCATTATGAATAAATCCATCCCTCCACGCCATATGAATCAAAACATCCGGGCGTCCAAACTGTTCATAAATATCTTTATCTCCGCTAAACAGGACGACATTTGAGAATTCCGCTCTTTCATCTACGCCCTTATAATTTAAATCGCTTGCAATAACATAGTATCCCCTGTTAAGCAGCTCCTTAACAACATGTCTTCCAATATAACCTGACGCGCCGGTTACCAAAATTTTTTTAATATCCATTACAAATACTTCCTTTCATGCTAATATTTTATATTTTTGCACTCACGTATCATAATAATTCATTACATTAAATTGAACATATTATCCTTTATTTACTGACAGCATAATTTTTTCTTAACAACATCCACAACATACATTGAAGAAGCATTCAGCAGAACAGCTGTAATAAAAATAAATACTAATGATACCATAAATAAGACATATGATTTTTCCGGTGAAAACCTTGCCAGATTAAATCCCGCCTGAATATGTTCTATAACAACATGGTGAACTAAAAATACTGCATATGAATACTTTGAGACAAATGAACATATTTTATTTACAAAGCTGTAATTAACATAATATGAAATAAAAACCAAAACAAGAAAAAATGAAATTCCAATGTATGTTGTCTGTATGTTCGATGACAATTGCGGTTTTTCAATAGTATTAATTACTAATATTGCAATCGCAGGAATGATATAATACCATTTAAGTTTCATTCTATGCTTTATGAAAGTCATTCCAAAGCACAACTCCGGCAGGCGGATAAATATAAATTTTGACATCGACATCTGCATGTCATAGAATCTTAGGCACAACGCATAAATCACTAAAATAACAATCCAAAAAACAATCTCATTTTTATTAATCAGCCATCTTATAAAGGGGAAAATTAAATAAAATATTATTATAAATCCTAAAAACCATTCTCCTAAAACATAAAATGTATCGCAGTATTCCGATAGATATCCATCCATTCCTATAAAGGTAATGGCATATCTCCACTTAGGAATAAAGTATTCCAAATTTCTCCAGACCTCCAATCTTGGAAGTACAGCTACGATATACGCAATCCAAAACATTGGATATATTGCCCAAAAGCGCTTTTTATAAAATAATTTTATGTCAAAATCCCCTTCATAGACATACATAAGCGCAGCGCCTGAAATTATAAGGAATAACGAAACACCCAAATCTCCAACATAGATACCAAACGGAAATTCAGTAATTACGCATCTGTCAGTCAATGCAGGCTCCATTCCAAATACAAAGGCCGCATTGTAATGAGTAATAATTATAAGGATAACAGCTATTGTTCTTATAAAATCCAAATAAAAAATTCTCTCTCTTACCTTCTTCTGCATATTCCTCTCCTTATAGACCTGAATCCCCTGTATACCTTTCTCGCAATTATATAAACTGTTTTCTTATTCAGCGCTTCCAAAGCTTCATTAGCGACTTCGGTTAATTCATGAACCTTACATTCAAGCTCATAATTTTTTCTGCCCATCTCATCATTAGCCTTTTTTAATGCTTCGAGCTGCATGTCCATCCGCATCTCATTTTCCATCTTATTCAATAATTGTCCGTTAATATCCGATATAACTCCCTGAAGACGGTCACACTCGCACATATTTACAATATTCTCACGCTTTAAATCGTGAACTGTCTGCGTATTTTTCAGACAGATTGCTTTCATAAGTGCAAACCCTTCCGTATCTCCGTCTGACGTGACATAGTCATAAAATGAGAGGTATGTCTTTTTTAGGGCTTCAATATCTGACAATACTCCTATATACTCCATAGCCATATCAAACGCATACAAATCTTCCATCTCCGGGTAATGCTCATAAAAATTATGGATACAATGATAAAGTACCACGTCGGTCGGAACCGGGTATTCAAACACCCACTCATAATCAATAAACACGGGACTTTCATTCACAAATATAATGTTCCCCGCAATTGCGTCATAATTACAGCATTTAAGCGCATGCTGACCGTCAAACATACTGCAGTCGCCAAACACGCCGTTTACCTTCCCATCATATGAATAAACAGTCTCATTCTCCTTATTGCCAATTATTATGTCTCTATGGATTAAAAGTAACCGTTTAACCTCTTCTATGTCTCCCCTTTTCATTGCGGCAATGTATCGATGTTCCATAGACTCTCCCTCTATGTATTCGAACTCAGCCGTATCACCATCCAATACAACGCGGCAAACCTCCGTATCATAATATTTGCGAAGCAGTGAGGCATTCTTAGCAACATCTCGTATATGTTTTATGCCCTCATCAAATATTGCCTTTTTATATACTTTAAGATTATCATTATCTCCCGCTATTATCGTTTTAATGCAGAATTCTTTTCTCCGCTCATCACTAAATTTAACATACCTGAGTTTCATATCACAGCTACCCCTTTACTGCCTCAATTAAAAATGAATTGGCAAAAATACTGATTTCATCTGTTCCCGACATATTTCCAAATGCTTTTACCTGATCAAAAAATATACATACATCCGAGTCATAATTAGAATTCCTCGCATAATCAACTTCCATACTTTTTATTGTTTCCTCGTCATAAATAACCGTAGGAAACTTGTAGTCCGGAAACGGATAATAAAATTCAATATTTCCATAGCCTGTCTGCGTCAGCATGCGCTGCAGCTGCGACTTTGAAAATGTTCTAACTTTATCATCCCTGCGGTATCCCTCGATTCCGCTTCCGGCAACACCGGTATGGTCCTCGTGATATCCTGAAAAATATTTTAATCCAAGCTTATTCTCTATAGCAATATAAATTTTTCCGCCGGGCTTTAAACAATCCCTTATTTTTGACAGAAAATCAATATATGGATTTGACGAATCAATATAGTAGTATGCGTACTCAAACACCCCGATTAACGTAACTGCATCATATTTCTTATCAATAGTAACATCCTGAAAATTACCTACAATTATGTTGATATTATCCATATCCCTGTGTCTGTATGCGTTGACAAGTGAACGCCTCTTTGACAGCTCAATACAGTCAACATGTTTACATTTTTTTGCAATAGCGCCCGTAACCGCACCCATTCCGGCCCCTATTTCCAAAACCGAATCATCAGAACTAATCCGCATAGGCTCGATAATGTTTTCCCTCTGCCTGCTTAGATGGTATAAAACCGGCCAGCTCGCATATTCCTTGTGGCTGAACTCATAGCCTTCCTCATCCTTTACAATCTGCAGAATCCTGTTCTCAACATCATCACCGTCACTGTAATTATCATCGCCAGTATAATACGTTAAGTCCATAGTGACTTCGCCAATTTTATCCATAATATTACCATCCTCTCATTTTCATATACCGCAGTCTCGCTTTCACATACAATTTCCGCGGCATTATCTTTTGAAGTATATTGACCGTCAAAACCTTTATTTTTTCCCTTCTTCCCGCTACATGAGCATCACCGTACATTTGATTATTACGTATCCTGTTTACTACTACATTATGAAAATTCGGGCCGTACTTTTCAAAAACAGCTTTATTAAGCTCCCTCATTACATAATCAAGATTAGTCGTCTCTATAGCTGCAAATTCATTGTTATAGCATATTCCCGAATAATAGCCCTGTTCCTGAACAAGATATACCAGAGCCATTCTGAAAATATTGTCACGTACATCCACGTACTTACCCGAAAGCCTTGGAAACGCCTTTGTCCTAAGCCAAAAGCTGCCGCCGAAAGGCGCCTGCGGCGCTTCTTGCTTTTTACAGCTGACATGCGTCCCATTGTTATTGAGGAATCTTATGACCTCTTCAAAGGAATTCTGCCACCCGTCCGCCTGCTTTTCAAACAGAATGCCATGATTCGGTACCGGAGGTACCAGCATTCCAAGTCTTTCATTTTCTTCAAACGAGGCAATTACATTGTTCACGATACACTCTGTACCTATAAGGTTCTCCCAGTCGCGGTACTGCCATGAGTCGTAATTGCTGTACGGCTTCTCAATCTCAACATCCGACATTACAAGCATTGCAGCATAATCATAATTATCTTTGTAATACTCAAATTTCGTATATGCCTCAATATAAAGATTTCTTTCTATACAGCACTCCGCATAATCCCTCTCCGGTTTTTTATTCCCTTTTACATCTGAAAGCGCCTCTTTTGTCCCGACAAAATACAAATCACACGTATCCGGGATATTATCTATATACTTTACATATCCTTCATAACGCCCTGTATTTTCAAGGTAAATAAATACCGCCTGTTTTCCGGCTCCGGTCACAACATACTTTTCATTTGCGGGCAGCATATAATTGAAATGCATTACCTTTGCAATCTCAGAGATATTCTCAAGCCTTAAAAGGTTGTCCCATATCATATTGACGTCGTAATCAATATGTTCCCTCATATATTCATATGCATCAATCGAAGCTTCCCCGCAGCCATTCAAAAGAAAATCATTATAATCCGTAAAAAATGACCTGCGTTTTATTATAGGGCATCTGTGTTTTATAAACATATCTTTAATATAAAACATTATAGGACAGTAACTATAACCCTCATACTCAGAAGTATCCACATAGGTATCCCATCTATATCCCAAATCTTCAAAATGTTTCGTAAATATAGTCTCATATTCACAGATTGACTCAACATATGAAGTTGGATTTTTAAGTTTCGTGATAAAATCTATATAATCCCTGCTCTTAATAAACTCTTTTCGAAGCGCCATAAAATGTGACTGTATATGTTCCGGCAGGTAACCGTAACGGTTAACCCCGTACGGGTCAACTTCCACCTTATAATGTCTGGTAATACCCCAAAAGTCCAAATCCATGCCGTCCATCTTATCAAACATTTCACTGAACGGATATAACGGCCCAAAAAATGTATAATTGAACAGAAGAGTCTCATCATACTCTGCTAATTTATCAAGCCCGATATGAAAAATACCCTCCCTGTATCCGCCGACATCAAACCCTTCATTCTCTCGCTCTAAAACTTCGTCTGCTACACCCCTAAATTTTTTTGACGCCTCCTCATTTACCTCACCGTTTACAACTATGAGCAGCCGGGCTAAAAATGGCCGTATGGATTGCAGCAGGTACATTACGTAATCGTCGACTACACCCTGCTTATCATAATACAAAAATATTCCACATCTGTTATTTTGGCCTTTACTTATCTTCATACAAGCTCTCATTCCTTTTCTATAAATGTTTCGTCCTGTCAATCAACTCATTAAAACTGCATATGCCTGTCTTTTCAAACAACGCCTGTATCAGTTTATCATTAATGTATTTCCAGTTAGTTATTTCGATACGGGCAAAGCTGTCAGCCATAAGCCATCCCGAATAATATCCCTCGCTTTGGACACAGAACGGATATAACCTCTCCAGCGCGTGCAGTACGGTTGCGTCAGTTTCAATAGGCTCCTCCGGAAATTCTTCATACTGCCAGTCATGGTCAAACAAACCTTTAAGCGCCTTTGTGCGCACCCAAAACATTGAACCTAAAGGCGCAACCGGTTCCTTTGAATTGTCAATGTCTACATTGAATCCCAGTTTTTGCGCCCACTCTTTTGTCACCTGATAATTGTCACCCCATTCACCCTTTCCCGTCGTTGGATAGTAATGTGCGTGGTTAGGAACAGGCGGCGCCAGCATTCCAAGCCTTGGATTCTCCTCGAATGTCTTAATTACATTTTCAATAAATATTTTGTTTTTCAGAGTATTTTCAAAACATTTATAGCCCCATGAGGCTCCAACCGACCTCGGCATAAGCTGATATACCTTTTTATCGTGCACCTTACATATTAGTTCGTATTTATCTATTATATTCTTACATCCAACCAAAAACGGCGCCACATCCCGTCCACGGTTTCCTACTACCCTGAACTCAACATTCCTGTCATTCAATTCCGCAAACGCTTTCTTTACATTGATAAGCTTCTCTTTCGTCGGAACAGTGACATATATATCCGCATATTCCGGCATATGTTTTGCATAAGTGCAGCAGAACCCCGCCAGGTCTTCAAAATAAATATGAATCACAAGCGCAATCTTTTTAATTTTTTTAATTTCGGTATTCTTCGGCATCCTTGAAGATAGTATATAATTTAATGAAAGACGTTTCTTTATATCCGCCATATTCTGCAGGCGGAGCAACGTCTCCCATATCATGTCAGTATCATAACCTGTTTCTCTGTCAATATAGTTGTATACCTCTCTAACAGCTTCTCCGCCGCTTCTTGAAAAAGCCTCGCCATAATCATGAAAAAAACTTCTCTTTTTCATTACCGGACAGCGCTTTTTCTCTATCATATAACGCGGATAATCCCTTAGCGGGTCATACGTGTATCCCTCAAGCTCTTCTGAATCAGCGTACACTTTCCACTTGTAACCCTTATCGGCAAATTTTTTCGTAAATACCGTTTCAAAAAATCCTATCGCCTCGTTGTAATCAGTTATCTCCGGAAGATTCTCCCAGTAATCCCTAAAATCATCCGTAAGGCACAGAGACTGTCTGAATACCATAAAAAATGACTGTATATGCTTTGGAATATATCCATATTCAATTGTTCCGAACGGGTCATAGGGAACTTCATGGAAATTTGTCATTCCCCAAAAATCTATGTCCTCTCGGTTCATGCTGTCAAACATTTCACTAAACGGATATATAGGCCCGAACATAGTCGAATTGAGCAGTAAAACCTCATCATATTCTTTCAAACTATCAAAAGAGACATGAGTAAGACCGCATTTGTATGCGGTAATGTCATATCCCTCATTAGGCCGGACTATAACCTCTTCTGTTATATTTCTGAACGTCTCCATTCCGCGTTTGTCTACATCCCCATTACATACAACTACTATGCGCTCTACATTTTCCTTTATTCCGTTTAAAAACGTCTCAATATACCTGTCAACTATGCCGTCTTTGTCAAAAAACACAAAGACGGCGCATCTCTTAACATCTTTTTTATCAATTATCATTATATTCTCCTCTATCTGACAGAAACAACCGATTCCATATCATAAAAACCAACTGTATTTTTATCTGAAATAACATTTATATTACATACGTCATACAATCTGTGATAAACTACAAAATGGCTGTCATTAAATCCGACGCATCCCAACGCCAAAACATAGTTTCTGCCCTGCAGATTCATTTTCTGGCGGAACGATACGACACGCTCCTCTCCCTCGTTAACCGTTCCTGTAGAGATATTTTCGTACATTGTGTTAGTTCCTGTCACCTCTGTACCCTGAATATCCTTTATGGTAAATGCAAATATCGGTTCTTCAATTTTTTTGTGGAACATTACTTTAAATTTTATTTCAAACTCTGTTCCCTTTTCTATATTGGACGTTATTCTGCCGCTCTCATCAATGACTGCAAAGTCCACAATCTCTGCCTTTTTCTCACCGTAATCCAAAAGCTGCGGGTTAATGAGCAGGTCTTTTTTCCAGTCTCCGTCGTCCCCCGTTATGTTAACAGATTCTCCCTCTTCTTTTATATCAAGTTCATTATCTTTATTTACAAGAATCTGTTTGTATTCATCGACTATTTTTTTAGGCATTCCCTCAGAGATTTTATTGCCCTTATTTAACAGTATAACCCTGTCGCAGTATTTGCTTATACTTCCCAAATCATGACTTACAAACAAAATTGTCTTGCCAAGCTTTTTAAATTCCTCAAATTTGTGATAACATTTTACCTGAAAGAAAACGTCCCCTACCGACAGCGCTTCGTCGACAATCAATATTTCCGGGTCTATATTTATCGCCACGGCAAACGCAAGCCTGACAAACATTCCGCTTGAATATGTCTTGACGGGCTGGTTGATAAATTCTCCTATATCGGCAAACTGCAGTATACTGTCTATTCTCTTGTCTATTTCATCCCTCGAAAATCCCATCATCGTTCCGTTGAGATATATGTTTTCAATACCGGTATACTCCATATTAAATCCTGCACCCAGCTCCAAAAGGGCTGATATTCTGCCGTCAACTTTCAATTCTCCAGATGTAGGCTGCAAAACTCCTGTTATAATCTTAAGGATTGTAGATTTTCCGGAACCGTTAGTTCCGATAATACCGACAGTCTCTCCTCTCTTAACTTCAAAACTGACGTTATTCAGAGCATAGTGCTCGTGATAACATTTCTTTTTTGTAAGGCCGAGAGCCTCTTTGAACCTGTCGCTGCTCTTATCATAAAGCTTGTACATTTTACTAATATTCTTTATTTCAATAGCATTACCATCCAAGTAACATCCCTCTTTCTACAGTACATCTGCAAAGTGCACTTTCAATCTGTTAAATATTTTAATTCCACCGGCAAACATCAATATAGTTAATATCCAAAAATAACCCGTCAGATACATTTTATCCCAAAACCACACTTTTGAGATTATCGAATCTCTATAGCCGTATACAATATAATACATAGGATTTATTTTAAAAATCCACCTGAACTGCTCCGGTATAAGAGTAAGCTGCCACATTATCGGCGTCATCCAAATTCCAATTTCCAAAATAACGCCTATTATCTGTATTGTATCTTTAAAAAATAGTACTACCGCGCTTGTAAAGTACACAACTGCAATCATAAATACTACCATACATATAAGATAATAGAAAAGCTGAAGCATATACAGATGCGGCGCATTTCCATAACAGCAATATATTACTACCGGAAGCGCCATAAAAAATACATGTGCAAACAGCGCTGAAAAAACTTTCACAACGGGTATCGTACTTATATTAAACACAATCTTTTTTACAAGATACTGATATTCGAGCAGCGACGCGGTTCCTCCGCTGAGCGCCTCTGAAAAGAAAAACCAAGGCACAAGACCAGTTATCAGCCATAGCACAAACGGACATCCGTTGACGTCCTGACTGCCAAGTCCGACCTGAAAGACAAACCAGTATACAAGCACTGTAATTACAGGTCTTATAAACGCCCACAGCATACCGAGTAGCGATCCGACATATTTAGTCTTAAAATCATTTTTTGCAAGACTAAATATCAGTTTCCTGCAGTGGAACATCTCAGAAAGCGAGGAGTACAGGGAATCAATCCTGCGCAATATAAAAATTAAAATAATATCAAAAAAAGCACATATTATTATTTTCAATACAAGGCTTTTTGTCTGTGAATCTTCATTAAGAATCTGATTCAGTCCAACTTTTGACATGTCCAGAATACTGTATGGGTCTTCCCCGATTGAATTTATAACACACACGCCGTCAAGTGTTTCAGCCTTGCCGATATCATTGTGCTCTGCGCTTAAAACGGCCCCCAAATCGACTTTATGTTCATTTTCAGAGGTTTTAATATTAATCGAATATAATCTTATATCACCAGTATATTCACCATAGTCCAAACGCCATGCAGTATACTCTGTTGGAATATCAAACACAAGAGACTGCTTTCCCATATCTTTTTTGTACTGTAGCGTACTGACGTGCTCCAAATCAAAAATCCCGTCTGAATACATCAACTGTACATCGCTATCAGCATCCATTTCAAGCTCAACCGCAACTTCCACCCCTGAATCTATAAGATTCTGGCCCTTACTGATAATAAGAATATTAACTGCCACGGCAAAAATAATTAAAAAAGCACAAAACAATCTCTTTTTCATCTTATGACTCCTTACTAAAAAAATTCACTCTCAAGCCGGCTTTCTGATAATATCCGCCAAAGGGTTACATATATTAAAATAACCCCTTTCCTTTAATTTCAAGCACATCGCCGCCATACAATATTCGTCAGAGCTCTCAAAATCAAATCCTCCGGCACAAACAAACTTTTCCTTTCCTATCATAATACACGCAGTACTTGGAATATCTACATTATGCGCATACATATTAAGCATCATATATCCGCAGTTGCTGCGGCTGTCTCCTCGGCTGTAGTATGCCAGCTTCTTAGCGGCGTAATCTTTTACATATGCGCCGCAGTCGGCTATTTTATTTTGTGATGACAAAGTTCTTATCCCCACAGCTCCGGTATTGTCCCACATTGCCAGCATAAGCATCTGTCGAAGCCAATCCTTTGACAATATATCAGACATACCGTTCATAAATACGATATACTTTCCCTTAGCCTTTTCGGAGACAGTATTGAAAAATTCATGTATATCAGATATATTTTTATAAAATACATATTTTTGACTAATCAGTTCCAAATCTCCATCTGAAACGACTCCGCCGACAGCTATGTCATAAGAAACGTAATCGGTATTTATCTTTAATTTTGAAATACTCTCATACGAAACCCTGTTTTTATCTGTGCCCCATATCAATATAGATATATGGATATCCTCGGGAACATCATATTTAATATTATATACTATCGGAAACTCGGGATTACTCTCAACTTTTCCGCTTCTTCCAATCCTATCAATATGACTAATAACGGCCCGCCTGCCCGCTTCAACAGTATACGTTTTGGCGGATATTCCACCCGCGACAGACCCGCTGTGGCTTCTCCAAAAATATAAAACTTTGGGAATATGAATAATATTCTTTGCAAGCTCAGTAAGGCGTAAAATCATATCATAATCCTGAGAACCATCATACTCCCTTATGAAAAAACCTGTCCTTTCCACAAGCTCACGTGAAAAAACGCTCATATGGCATATATAATTGTTTCCTCTGAGACTATCCGGCGAAAAATCAGGTTTTAAATGTATACTTTTGACATTATTTATTTTTTTCTCAAAAACAAGCTCATCCGTATATATAAAATCCGCGCACTTCTTTTGCAGAACTGCCATGCATTCGTATAACGCGGAAGGATGCAGCATGTCGTCATGGTCGAGCAGTACAATATAATCGCCCCGCGCAATTTTCAGGGCCTCGTTTGTATTGTCCGATATTCCATTATTATTTTCCAGCTTTAAATATCTGATCCTAGAATCTTCTTTTAATTTATCTGATATAATGCCGCCGACATATGAATGTGCTTCGTCGCTAGCGTCCGCAATACATAACTCCCATTCCGGATATGTCTGCATAAAACACGATTCAAGCATTTCAAGCAGATATTTTTCCGGTGTATTATATACAGGCACGATAATACTATACAAAATTTTCTTTGGGTAATATGCGTTTCTCTGCAGGCTAAGTTGTTTATTACTCCAACTCACGCAGCGACTGAAATACAGTCTTACATATATTCTTCTCTTTATACTGCAATAAACTCGTTTCAGGAACCCGCATATTCCCTCATTTCTTATCATGCTGTATATTTTGTTCATTATACTTGTTATGCCGGCACCAACTAGAATGCCTTCCTCCATTTACAAAATATAATATTTTATTGAATAAATTTTAGATAAAAAAATATATCCTTCCCTTATTCCTATTACCGTACGTGCAATCCTGCCTTTTTTCATTATCTCGGCATAGCGCTCCGCAGCGCGGTCATCATACATTATATTGTACGCCGCTGCCTGACGGGCTCTCTCACTTTGGAGCTGCCTGTTGTTCCTAACCAGACTCCTCCAATTACTTAGTTTCATTTTATTTAAAAAGCTTTTATGCCACGCTTTCCTGTCAAACTCGCCAAGCTCGTTATTAGCGTGCTGCCTGTATGAGATAAGCTGCTTTGGTATATATCTTATCCTGCCATTTCCGGCAGCAACAAGCGCTACCCACCAGTCATGCATAACTGCTTCCGCCGGTATATTCTTTACAATTCTGTGTAACTGCATATTCCAAAGCATTGTCGTACCCTGTGCAAAATTATAAAGCAGCAGTTTTTCAAATGTCTGCCGCCCCGACACATACAGATTGCTGTTTGCGGCAAAAGATTCTCCCGTTAAAGCTCCTTTTTCATCAATGAGCTTTGCATCTGAACAAACCATAGCGGGTACTATTTTACCATCCTTGCATTTTTCAGCTTTTCTAAGTTCATTTTCAGAAATCTCCAGCTTATCCGGTTCCCATATGTCGTCCTGGTCGCAAAATGCGTAATCACCGTCTTCCCTTACGCACTCTACAAGCTTAGCAAAATTGCCTTTTGAACCATAATTATTAATTTGCCTTTCTTCCAGCAGATGGACTTTTCCCGGATATCTCAAAGCAAATTCTTCTATTATACATAACGTGCCGTCTGAAGACCCGTCATCCCGTATATGCAGTTTCCAGTCTGTAACAGTCTGTTTTCCAATAGATTCAAGCTGCTCACTCAGATACTTTTCACCGTTATAAACCGCCATTAATATATGAATCATCTGTCAAATCCTTTTAATGCTGCAGCTCCTCAAAATATCTCTTAAGCGCATCTTTCCAATCCGGAAGCCTTGAAAATCCGGCTTCATCAAGACTTTTCTTGGACATTCTCGAATTCTTAGGCCGAGGGGCCCTTGCTCCGTATTCTTCAGTAGTGACGCGTTTTATTTCCGTGTCGTACCCTGCAAGCCTGAATATCTCCTCAGTAAAATCAGCCCACGAGCACACTCCCTCATTAGTTGCGTGGTATATACCATATTTCTCTGTAACAAGCATATCGCACACCAGCTTTGAAAGGTCGGCCGTGTATGTCGGAGAGCCAATCTGGTCATCGACAACCCTCACGGTGTCATGTTCCTTTCCAACCCTCAGCATTGTCTTTATAAAATTATTTCCATTTATTCCAAATACCCACGAAATTCTTATTATAAAATACTTTTCAACTGCTTCCGTAACCGCACGCTCTCCGTCGAGCTTAGTAATTCCATACTGTCCAAGCGGTCCCGTAGGCGAATCAACTTCATAATATTCATCCCCGGTTCCCGGAAATACATAATCGGTGCTAAAATATACAAGCTTACAGTCAAGCTCCTTACATATCTTTGCAATATTGCGGGGACCGTCAACATTAACAGCCCTGCATACCTGAATATTATCCTCCGCCTTATCAACAGCAGTGTAAGCGGAGCAGTGTACTAAAACATCAGGATTATAAGCCCTGACGTAGTCAGATACAGCTTTCTCATCCGTAATGTCAAAATCTTCAATGTCTACTCCCCTGCTCTCTATACCCCTTGCCGTAAGTTCCTTTACAACATCAAAACCCAACTGCCCGTTATAACCGGTTACAAGAACTTTCATACACATATCCCTCTCTGAATATCATATTTGCTGCATAAATCAAACTTTTTATTTATTGTACATCATAAACAAAATTAATATAAGCCTCATCATTCTCGACATCCTTAAGCATCGGCGCTTTGGCATCCTTATCTGAGAGAACAGGATTGTCAATACCCCAATCAATCCCTATATCAGGGTCATTCCATATTATATTTCTATCGGCCGGATGACAGTACAGGTTGTCCTCTTTGTAAACAAACTCAACATTGTCAGTCAAAGTCAAAAATCCGTGCGCGCATCCTCTGGGAATGAGAAGCTGCTTATAATTATCAGGCGTAAGCTCAACGGCAGCCCATTTTTTATAAGTAGGCGAACCCTTTCTAAGGTCAACGGCTACGTCGAGCACAGCGCCCCTGACGCACCTTACAAGCTTGGCCTGAGCATCATCCGCATACTGAAAATGAAGTCCTCTTATAGTGCCCTTTGATGCTGAAAACGACTGGTTATCCTGCACAAAATCATAAAACAGACCGGCATCCTCCATTTTCTTTTTTGACCAGCTCTCCATAAACCATCCTCTGTTATCTCCGAAAACCTGCGGCTTAAGTATCTTCACTCCAACAACTTCTGTATCAATTACATCCATCTCCATACCTCACTTACTAACCATAATCTTCATATTATTACAAAAATATCTATTATAATAACACAGTTCCGTGTGTGGTGCAATATCAAATATATACGTAATACAGCGTCAAAACGTCGCTGCAGTGCCGCCTTATATATGGTTTGTCAGAAAAAGAATTTTAAAAATGAGATTATCAATTTTTCTCTGTCTGTATATTTTCCCGCTCGTAATACATTTAATTCGCTTACCCATATCTTTTTTATATCCGAGAACCATGTCTACTATCGGTCTGTTTTCATCATCTCTACCGTACTTTTTGTTAAATGAAACAAGCTGCCTGTATAATTTGTTTTTATTTGAAGAAAATCTTTTTACCCTCTCCCTGAATTCATCTATATAATTAGTCCTTGAACCCATAGTGTTTCTGCCGTGCTGCCTGTAGTACATCTGAGGCCTGTTGTCAAAATACACTTCGCCCATATACGATGCAAGCATATAAAGCCACCAGTCATGCATAATAGTGTATTCAGGTTCGTATCCGGCCGCAAGGTCGCGGAGCTTTTTGTTGATTACACACGTACATCCCGTCGCTATATTTTCAACAATAGCATTTCCAAATCCCGGCCTTATATGCACATCCTTCATTTTTACCGCCAAAATTTTATCATCACCGTCTATAAGCGTCTGCCTTGAACAATACAGACATGGCTTTCTCTCATTCATTTTCTCAAGCTTCTTCACCGCTCTTGATATCTTTCCCCCAAACCATATATCATCCTGATCTGCAAAAGAATAGTAGTCGGCATCTGAATCCGAAATCCTGATTAATTCAAAAAAGCTTTTTACCACGCCCTTGTTTGTACCCTCTACAAGGGTGATAAAATCGTATTTGTGCATGTATTCATTTATTATGTCAATTGTCGAGTCAGTCGATCCGTCGTCACGTATCAAAAGCGATATTTTACAGTCCTGATTAACTATGCTGTCAAGCTGCTTTCTTATGAATTTTTCACCGTTATACGTCGACATAAGTATCTGTATTTTTTTATCCATCTTTTATTACCACCCCGTTCCTTTCAACAGTGTTCTTGCGTCACAGGTTTTCATCCTTCAAAGACAAATATATCTCCCTCATTCTTTCATTAACGTACTTTTTATCGTACAACTTAATTACTTCCCTGCTTCTTGAACCCATTTTACGTCCAAGTTTAGGATTGTCGAGCAGTATGTTAATACCTTTGCAAAAACCTTCAACATTATCATACGCGCACATAAATCCCTGCTTTTTATTCTCTATAAGGTCCGTATTCCCGCGAATTCTTGAGCATACTACCGGAAGCCCGCAAGCCATCGCCTGCATAAGCGCCGCAGGAAGCCCCTCCTGTTTTGATGTGAATATAAACATATCGGCAGCCTTAAACATCCTTATTATATCATTGCAGAATCCGGCAAATATCACTTTTTTCTCCACGCCAAGCGTCGCCGCAAGTTCCTTAAGCATATCAATCTGTTCGCCTATTCCGCACAAAACGAGCACGGCGTCATCCCTGTCCGCCCTCGCAAACGCTTCAATTGCCACGGCGCAGTTCTTCCTGCGGCTAAGCTCACAGACGGACAGAATTATTTTTTTGTCCGACGGTATTAAAAGCTCTTTCCTTACATTTTCCCTATCGGCCGGAATTCGCTCTATCTCGTCAATGTTCATCCCAACGCCGCGCACATATTCAACCCGCGCCGCAAATTTCCGCGAAGCCGCCCCGTAGTCCTCATGATTGAGAGTTATAATGCAGTCTGTAATACGCGCGCAAATCTTCTCAATATTGTAAAATACTATCCTGTTAAACAAATCGGCCCCCTTATAGAAATGAAACCCATGAGCGTAATATACAACCTTTGTGCCATCTCTCCTAAAAGACGCCGCCGCAAGCCTGCACAAAACTCCTCCTATCGGCGATTGGCAGTGTATTATATCATAGTGTTTTGCAGCCATATGTTTTCTGAGCCTGATAACAGTCTTAACCATCCCGGCAATATCAAACATTGAGCGCGGAACAGGGACGTCTATTACATCATGTCCCGAATTAATCAATTCCTTTTTAAATCTCTTTACCTGTCCGGCGCTGTACACGCTGCCCTCCAAAAAGTTTGCGGCAACGTCTACCTTATAACCAAGTTCCTCCAGTATTCTTATATTGTCCCTGTTGAACAAATCAACCATTGAAGCAACAGACGCAAACATTAACGCTCTCATTTAATGACCTCCTTATAATACCTATGTGTGTAGTATACCATTTTAGTTAATTACTGTAAACATTACAGGAAATTTTTAGTTATGTATTGATTTTTTAAACATTTTACTTTTATAAAATTTATAACGACTGAATATATTGCGGAATTACCGATATATGTTATACTGCTATTAATTAGTTCGTATGGAGGCCAAATATTTTGCAGACTATTTTAAAACATATAAAAAACAGAGAATTTTCTAATATATATCTGCTTTACGGCGAGGAGGATTATAACATAAGGAAATGCAGGCAGATGCTCACCGATAACATATTAAATGAGCCCGCAGAGGGAAATATGAACTATCACCGATTTGACGGTAATTCTTATAACATTTCCGACCTTATCGAACAGATTATATCACTGCCGTTCTTTTCGGACAGGCAGCTTATAATCGTCACAGCGAGCGGACTTTTCAAGTCGTCAAACAGCTTATGCGACAGCTTGTGCGACATGCCCGACTCAACTTATATCGTGTTCATAGAATCGGCTGTCGACAAAAGAAATTCCCTGTACAAGTATGTCAAAAACAAGGGAACCGTTGTCGAGCTTAACCAAGAGTCCGACCGCGAACTTCCGATGTGGATTGCCGGATATCTTAATAACTTTGGCTACAAAATTACAATGCGCGCCGCAAAGCTCATTATAAGCAAGGCCGGTTCAGACAAGACATCTCTGTCATGCGAACTGGAAAAACTTATTGCGTACAGCGCAGACACCAAAGAGATAGACATGCCTGAAGTTGAAGCTATATGTACTTCTATTCTTTCAAGCCGGATATTCACAATGATGGATTATATCGTTTCAGGAAAGAAAACGGAGGCGCTTAGCCTGTACCGTGACCTTGTACTTGCCAAGGAATCACCGTCAAAGATTCTGTCTCTTCTGACAAGACACTATAATATTCTCGCACAGATTAAAGATATGTCCCATGAGACAGACATGAACATTGCAAAGCTGCTGTCAATTCCGTCGTTTGCAGTAAAAAAATACAAATCGCAGGCCGGTATCTATAACAGGCACGAACTAATCAGCCGGTTAAACTGCTGCGTAGAGACCGAGACATGCTTTAAAACCGGAAAGATTCAGCCACAGATTGCGATTGAGACGCTTATAATTCAGCTTGCGTCACATTAACACGTCAACATAAAAACTATGCATTTTCAAAAAATAAAATTAGTACTTGCACAATAAGGCTTTTTAATATATAATCAACAGGTGTGATATCAAACTTGTCTTTAATAAGGATTAAGTTTGATTGACTTATCACATTTTAACAATGGGGAGACGTATCGAAGAGGTCATAACGAGCTCGACTCGAAATCGAGTTGTCGGTTAATCCCGGCACGTGGGTTCGAATCCCACCGTCTCCGTAGCCAAAAAAGAAAGCGCGTCGATAAAGCGCTTTCTTTTATATTAAATCCTAATATTATAATATCCTATTCAATTTCCAGGTGTCTCGTTTCGGGCAACACTTCCTGCTTCTTTGGCATTGTCAGCTTAAGTACGCCGTTTTCATAATTTGCCTTTATATTGTCAGAATCAATCGACGATATATCAAACTGACGGCTGTATTTCCCATAAGAACGCTCTATACGTATATATTTGCCGCTATCTTTTTCTTCATCATAATCGGAATTTCGCTCCGCATTGATTGTCAGAGTGTTATCGGAAATTTCAAGATGAATATCTTTTTTATCAAATCCGGGCAAATCTGCCTCCAAGATATAATTATCGCCCTGTTCGGAAATATCAGTCTTAAACTCTCCAATATACCTGCTGTTAAAAAAGGATGAAAAGGGCGTGCTAAAAAATCTCTTTTCAAACTCTTCCATTTCCCTAAAAGGATTGTATGAAACCGCACCGCTTTTACGGTAAGGCCTAAGTTCAAACATAATAATAAACCCCCTTACTATTACAATATAAATGTTGATTGAATCATGCATTATTATGCCCTAACTTAGCAGCAATTATACCATCATTAATTTTTGTCTACGCATTCCTCCGGCATTTTGTCTTCACGCAGACCTTTAAAAACGGGCTGCCTAAGGCCGCCTGACTGCATTTTATCCATATATTTAACCGTACAGCAAAGCGAAGGCTCCACCCATACGGCATCCTCATTCCCGGGAGGTATTTTAAAACATGGGCTGCCCAGTCTAGGCTGTTCCCTTATTTTACCAAAACCCTCGCCCCCAACTCCGAGCGTGACATGACCTTTATATTTTAATATTCCATCCGCGTACTGTCCGAGTATAATACTTGTCATTCCGTTGTTCTTTGGAATATAACCACAAACTACATAATCGTCGTCTTTTAGATTCTTGCATTTAATCCAGTCTTTCGTACTTTTTCCAAAGTAGTAAAGACTGTCTTTACGCTTTGCAACAATACCTTCTAAATTCTGTGATTTGGCAAGCTCATAAAATGCAATTCCTCTGTTTTCAATAACTCTTGAAACAGCGAACCGGGCCGTTTCCTCAAAGACGGCTTTTTTAAGTAATTCTTTCCTTTCGGTCAGCGGAAGTTCACAGACTGAACGGTCATTGTAGTATAAAATATCAAAAGCGGTAAAACTGGCAGGATATTTTCGGGAGGCAAGCTCAATCTTTATCGTATTGCTCATAAGAGAACGGCGCTGTATTTCATAAAAATCCGGTTTACCGTCTTTTATAACAGCAAGCTCTCCGTCGAGAATACATCGGCAGTTTATATGTCTGTGAATATCTGCAAGCTCAGGAACTTTCGGCAGCATTTTTAAATTTCGTTTATTTTTTAGTTCTGTTCCGGTCTCCGGGTCGAGATAGGCAATACAGCGCTCCCCATCTATCTTTAACTCATACAGATAATCCGGCGAATCGAACGCTCCTTTCTCAGAGCCGATTAACATTGGTTTTATACTTTTTTGTTCAAATAAATCGTTCACTGTGCCGCCCCCGCCTTTGATATGCTTTGTTTAAGAGCCTCCATCAAATCAATCACGTTGTTAACGGTTTCCGTAGGAGCAGTAACCTCGTTTCCCTGTATTTTACCGTTAATTATTTCCCAAAGCTTTTCACGGTATTCGTCCTTGTACTGTTCAGGCTCAAATTCCTTTACCATAGCGTTTACAAGAGTTTTTGCCATCTGCAGCTCCGACTCGTTTACTTCTGTATGCTCTGCTTCTTTCGGAGCCTCCTTAACCTCGTCGGCAAAGAAAAGGGTCTCAATTAAAATACCGTTATCCGTTGGAATAAGCGCCAGCAGTTTCCCTTTTGTTCCCATTACGGTCTTTGCCACGGCAATTTTATTTTCATCTTTCATCGCACGCCTCAACAGCTCGAATGCCTTATCTCCACCCTGTTCGGGAACATTATCCTGTGTGGCAGTGTATAATCCTACCGGAATATGCACCATGCCGAAAGAAATTGCTCCTCTGCGCGACACAGCCATCAAAACACCCCTTTCCCATAAACATTAGTATGACTCAAGCGTTTTCAGAGTCATCTTCAATCGGCGTACGTCTCTGTACGCCTCATTCATCTTTCTTGAATACGCTTAAAATCACTATGAGCAGATCGCAGAACCGACTTTCATCTGTCTTTTTCCCATCTCGTCGACGCTAGGTTCAATTTACTAAAATCGTCCTGCGGGGCTTTACAGGCACCGTTTTCACAGAGATACCATACCGTACGGACCGACGCCGGGTAATCTGCTGTAAACGGGGCAGCCTCAGACAAATCACTGCTATTTTCTGCGGATTTGAAAATAACACTCAAATCATGTGACGGATGACCTTTCAAATATTCGCAGAGTTCAGCAGGCGGTTCGGTACCGCAGCAAATGAGCTCCCTGTGCGGATAGAACTGCTTTGTCATAGCAATTAAAGCAAAACAGTGGGACGACGGATAGCCTTTAACCTGTCCCGCCATAAATTGATGCTGTCTGTCTGCGGCCTCCCTAAACTGTGTATCTCCCGTAAGGGATGCGAGCTCCTCCAAAACCATTTCGGCGACGGCGTTACCGGACGGAATCGCCCCGTCGTAAGTTTCTTTTAGCCTTATAATCAATTTTTCAGCGTCATGGGCGGTCAGGAAATACCCTCCGTTTTCTTTGTCTTCAAAATATTTAATCATCTGTTTTGCACGCAATACCGCCTCTTTTAAATGTTCAGCTTCGAAAGTGCAGCGGTATAGTTCAAACAAAGCCAGCGCGTATACGGCATAATCGTCCAGCTGGCCGTCGTGGGCGGCCTCGCCGTCACAATAGCGCAAAAATAACCTGTTTTTTTCATCCGTCATATTTGAGTGAATAAAATTCTGCGCCCTAACCGCGGCGTCAGTATAGCGGGTATTGCCGAGAATAAGGCCGGCTCTTGCTAACGCTATAATCGTCCATGCGTTCCAGGACAAAAGAATCTTATCGTCAAGATGAAGGCGAGTCCGCTCTTTTCTATATTCAAAAAGCCGTTTCAGCCTGTTATCATCCGCGCTCCAAGCCCTGTCATATTTCTTGATACGGTTTGGTATATTTTTTCCTTCAAAATTTCCATGTTCCGATATATTATATGCCTCACAGAAAGCGTTTCCATCCTGCACTCCGAGTACGTTTACAATTTCTTCAGGCTTAAACACATAATATTTTCCCTCAATCCCGTCGCTGTCGGCATCCTGCCCGCAATAAAATCCGCCGTCAGCGGCGGTCAGTTCTTCCAAGATATAGCCTGCGGTCCGGTTTGATATGTCCGCATAGAAAGGATTTTTTGTAATCTGAAATGCTTCTAGATAGGCTGACATCAGCAGGGCATTGTCATACAACATCTTTTCAAAATGTGGTACAAGCCACTTCTTGTCAGTTGAATAACGTGAAAACCCTCCTCCGATATGGTCGAAGATTCCACCGTCAGCCATAGCTTTCAATGTAATCTCCGCCATTTTCAGCATCTCCGGGACATTTTCCGATTCGTACATCCTCATGAGAAAAAGCAGATTGTGAGGAGTAGGAAATTTAGGAGCCGATCCAAATCCTCCCCAGTCAGAGTCAAAATCACGCAAAAGGCGTCGATATGCGTCTTCAAAAATAGCTTTATCAGGCGCCGCATTGTCAGATGATTGAAATTTTTTTATTGCCGATGTTACCTGTTCGCTCGAATAAAGCAGTTTTCCGCGCTCTGACTTCCAGAGATAAGTTATCTGTTTAAGCAGCCCGGAAAGTCCCATCTGACCATAGCGGTCTTTTTTCGGAAAGTATGTCCCGGCAAAAAACGGTTTCTGTTCCGGGGTCATGAAAATTGTCAGCGGCCAGCCGCCCGAGCCGGTCAGCGCCTGGCATACGGACATATATACCGAATCAATATCCGGCCTCTCCTCACGGTCAACTTTGATACATATATAATCGTCGAGCAGTCCGGCAATCTCCAAGTCTTCAAATGACTCATGCGCCATCACATGACACCAATGGCAGGTCGAGTAACCGATGCTTAAAAAAATCGGTTTATCATCTTTTTTTGCTCTATCAAAGGCCTCTTTGCACCAGGGAAACCATTTTACCGGATTATCTTTATGTTGTAAGAGATAGGGTGATTTTTCACCCGCAAGCCTGTTTGCCATTTAAATACCTCGTTTTCTTACATTATTGCTTGTCGAAAAAACATTTTTTCATGTTTAAACATATATACAACGTACAATCCAATTATCCTCTTTTGAGGGTAATGGATTATTCTCTATTCTACCATTTTACGAATTATTATTTTCTAATTTTTAAAACAATATTCGTTTATATGTGTAAACTAAAACGCAAAAACGTATAAAAAAAGCCTACAAAAGTTATATTCTTCTGTAAGCTTTAATAATTTTTGTTTAAATATTTTATATTACATAATTGTAGATTGAAAAAAACTGAAATATACTTCCCGCAATTACAAAAAGGTGGAACACCGAGTGCATATACCTTATTTTTTCACCTATAGCGTATATGACCGCTCCTGCGGTATATAAAATCCCCCCGACAATAAGATACATTACTCCGGTAAAAGTAACGACGTCGACAAGCGGTTTATACAATACGATTACTCCCCATCCGAGGACTACATACACAACTACGGATATCTTCTCATACTTTTCCAAATCAATCGCATTGAATACTATTCCAAGAGAAGCAAGTCCCCATATAACGCCAAACATAATCCAGCCCGTAACGCCTCTCAGCGATACAAGACAGTAGGGCATATATGTACATGCAATCATAAAAAATATATCGCAGTGGTCTATCACGCGAAGCACCTTTTTGCCCCTGTTTCTTTTAAGCGCGTGGTACACACATGATATTACGTACACCATTATCGTACCAAATCCGTACAGGCAGCTTCCGACAACAGCCCACGGGTCACCGTGCACAGCCGATTTAATAACGCAAAGCACAAGCGCAGCCACGGCAAGTCCCGCGCCTATACCGTGTGTTATTGAATTCATAAGCTCCTCTGATAGTTTATATTCCGGTATTGACACTGCTGACATCGTTAATCCTCCACATTTTACTACTCTTTATACCATGATGTATAATATCATAACACCATTTTTATTATAACACAATTATTTATTTCTCCTGATTGAGAAGATTTTCCTCTATTTTATAACCGTTTCCGACCACTCTGACAGTAACCGCACCGCCCTCGGCAGTGTTATGTACATTAATACCATATGTTTTTAAACGCTCCACCGTTTCCCGGTGCGGATGCCCGTATCTGTTTTTCTTTCCATATGAGATTACCGCATCACTGCATAAAAATTTTTGCAAAAATGTTTCGGACGTAGAATTTTTAGAGCCGTGATGTGCAACTTTCAATAGTTCATATCTTTTACCGGTATCAATGTGAAGCTTATCCTCCGATTCTCCCTCGATATCCCCGGTAAATAGCGCATTAAAACTTCCATATGATAATTCAAAGACTATAGAGCTTTCATTTTGATTATTATATTTATAAGACGCACCACACCCCGGCGACACAGATGAAACAGGACTTAAGCAACGCAAAACTGCATCCCCAAACTCAAGGCTGTCATTATTGTCAATATATAAAATATCAGGAATATCATCAATCACATCATTAGATACATAAGATATCAAATCTGAAAGCATATCAGCAGATGTCTCGGTCTTCATATCAGAAAGCACATCAGAAAATACATTAAAAAATTCACCGCGGCATATTTTAGTATCGGCTATTACAATATTATCTATTACAACGCCGTTATATCTGCGGCGCTCAAGGAGTTCTTTCAGCCCCGAGTAGTGGTCACTGTCAATGTGCGTCACAATCCAGTAATCAATATGTCGTATACCCTCATAGCTGAGATACGGCTCAATTCTGTATTTTGAAAGACCGCCGACATCGGTACTTCCCCCGTCAACGCAGACAACTTTGCCGTCCGGCATACGTATTACAATCCCGTCGCCCTGTCCCACGTCTAAAAATGTTATTTTTACTCCGACGTCTCTGCTATAACTCAATATGTATACCGGAAATATGACAAACACCGCGCATAAAAATATACATGCGCGTCTGTTATTTATACGGCGCACGGCGCATACAGCAGCCGCTATTACGAAATAGCATAATATCATCTTGACAGCGCCGGGATATCCTATAATACGTATTCCATACAAATTATCTATGCACCATTCACATATAACTCTGTAAAATGACAGAATGAAATGAATGCCTCCCGCCAAAAACATACCTGCGGGCGGAAAAATTCCACCAAATACCGCGCATAGAATTCCACTCAAAAAAAGTACGGAAATTAAAGGAACTATAATAATGCTAATAAAGACAGAATAAAGCGCTGCGTCATAATAAAAAAATAATATCATTGGTAATGTGGTTATATTTATACAAACTCCAAACAGCATGGGCTTTACAATTATATTATAAATCGGTCCACGGCTTTCCGTCCCGATATTCATCCCACGCTCCAGAGCGGGATACACTACGGCGATAGCCGTAACCGCAATATAAGACAGGATAAAATCACAGCGAAACAGGTTTGCCGGATTGATTAAGAGCGTTATTACGGCTGCAAATGAAATAGCAGACAGAACGTCATAAGTTTTTCCGACAAGTTCAGCCGTAATCTTTAATCCACACATTATCACAGCCCTTATACACGACACACCAAATCCTGTAATAATTCCATATAAAACAAGGATAATAAACAGAAAAATCCGACCGACCCTGAAATTAACCGGTAGCTTAGTCATTATAAAAAGAAAAATTAACGACATTGTTTCTATGTGCATTCCCGAGACGGCAAGAATATGCATTAGACCGTTTATTTTATAGAGCTCCCTGTCCTCATATGACAAATGGTTTTTCCGTCCAAATATCATTGCCGAGAGTATTCCCGCTTCGTTTTCAGGAAGATACTTTTCATAAAGGATAGTACAATAGTCGGCTATATTCCTAAGATACTCCCTGCAGCTCACTTTGCCGTCTATAATATTACATCTGTCAGCTAACACCTTATAAGCATAGCCCTTTCCCATATAATAAGCATAGGCGTCGAACTGCCCGGGATTTCCCGGTTTTCAAACGCCTCGGCCTTTCCCTGGACCTCAACCGTGTTTCCTATTTTTAAATTGCCCAATTCATATTCTGTTTTCTCGATATCATTTAATATATTAAACTTGCTTGTTTGAAATGATGAGGAATCATTTGAGTCATTTTTGATTTTACTGATAATCTGATTATCTGACTTTACATATAACAAAAGCCTTTCATGCGGCTTTGTACATGTTCCTTTTAGAACATTAACATCTTCAATCGTTACTGTATATTTATTTTCTGACTTATCTACAGATGTCACCGTTCCGGTGGCATTAAATGCCGCGTCAACCGAAATATAATCGTCTGATGGCCCGACATACAATCTGTATAAAATTATAACGGCCGCCATAGAAGTAAATATGACGACCAATGGCCTTTTCGTTAAAATCACTCCTTAACTATCTCAAGATTTCTCTCAAGAGGAACATCAAAAACAATATGTGAATCACCATAATATCTTATAACATCCCCGTCTATGGAGAACTGTACTTTATTAATATCCGGCAGCTCAACCAGCGAGTTTACGACGGAATATAGTGCGGCCTCTCTTGATATGCCGGGCAGTGCCGTAAGAAAATCTATGCTTAAGTCAATATAGCATATCTGCTCCCTTACCGTTATTTGGTTAATAACACATTTATTTGGCACAGTCGCCTGTATATTCTCGTTGACGCCGTCAATATCCTGCGGTCCATTAATTAGCTGCTGGACGACGAGCTGTTCCATAGATATCGTTCCGTCGAACGTGACGTCGACCGGAAGTTTTACAAGTCTCCTGCCCGACTTGTTCGCAAAATAAAGCGAAACGCTTATAGTCTGCTTATATGCGGTCTCGCCTCTCATGTTGTCGACAAAGGTCTCATCAGACATATATCCGAAATCCTCGCCGGCGGAATTTTTTATCGGCTCACCTTCAATTTCAAATTTTATACCGTTTACACCGTCAATCTGGCACAGCGTTTTTACAATGGCAGCGCGGCATAATATCTCCTTAATGTCCGGTAGGTTGCTGTAATCCACACTGAAATTAATAGTAACATAGCCCTCCTGTGTTATATCGCTGTAACCTATTATCCTCATACTGTCAAATCCGGGAGTTAGGACATCCTTGTTTACCGGCTTTGAGGCAAGTGCGTCCAAAAATTCACCTACAAGGCTGTATGCGTCCTTTGAATATGCGTTGTACCCCTCCGGAACAAGCTGATTTCCCGCCTTATTAATGTAATAAAGCTGATATTCATATTCCGTCTCTGAATCTGTGCAGCCGGAAAAATGCAGCACACACAGCATACATAGCATACTCACAAAAAACGGTATACATATTTTGTTTCTCATACGCACAGCCCTCCTACTTTTGGAAATAAAGCGGGATTCTTACGGTGAATACCGCTCCCTGTCCCTCTTTACTGTATACTTTTATCGCCCCCCTGTGAAGCAGTATGGCATTTCTAGTAATCGCAAGTCCAAGGCCCGTACCGCCCGTATCTCTTGACCTTGCCTTGTCAATCCTGTAAAATCTCTCAAATATTCTGCTCTGCAGCTCCTCCGGTATTCCGACTCCGGAATCTGCAACTTTCAGATAAAAATACTTGTAGTCGGCGTTTAGGGATACCCTGACCCATCCGTCGTCATAGTTGTATTTAATCGCATTTTCAATAAGGTTATTGAACGCCATTCCGAGTTTGACCTCGTCTATCTCAGCCGTAATTGGCCTGAACGTCTCGTATACAAGCTCAATATTGCGCTCCGCCGCTATTGGCCTGAGCGTCTTTAACAACCCCTCTATAAATTCATTTATATTGACTGACGTCACTATACTCGTGGAGGACGCCCCCTCGCTCTTAACAATGATTAAGAGGTCGTTGATAATATTGTTCATCCTTTCAAGCTCATTATCAATATCCTGCATGAACTCCCTGTATAATTCGACGGGCAGTTCCTCCTGCCCCACAAGAGAATCCGCAAGCACTTTCATAGATGTAATAGGAGTTTTAAGCTCATGGGACACGTTCGATACAAACTCCTGTCTTGACTCGTCAATCGTCTGCAGCTCGGCAACCATATCCCTGTATGAGGACGCTATATCCTCAAACTCCCTGTAACCGTTAAAATTGACCTGCGAATCTATGTCGCCGCCCGCCGTAATTTTTTTGATTGTGGATGAGAGCGAGCTCACCGGCTTTATCACCGCTTTTACTACGAGAACCGCCAAAACAATCAGTATAACCGTAAACACAATCACAAACGTCACATTCTGCTGAAGCCTTGTTCTGTACAGCGTGTAAATATTCTCAATCGAAAAACTCATAAATATTACTCCGATAGTTTCCTTTTTTTCAGAATCTTTAATCGGCACCGTAATCTCAACATATTCGCTTTTATTGTTAATATATTTACTGTTAGTTCCGCTGAACGTATTTATTATATCCTGTGAAATTATTATTTTTCCGTCCTCAAACCCATATGTATCTTTTACAACAGTCAGCCTTCTGTCGATAATGAGGATTCGTCCCCTGTAAACGTCGGCAACCTGATTGAGTTCGGTGTTCAGCTCGGTAACATTTTCACTTGTGAAGAAAGCCGAATTAACTACAAGATTTGAAATAATGGCTGCGTGAGACTGCAGTTCAGATATCCTCTGTGAAATTGCGGATGACAAAAAGAGCCTGGATGATATAACCGAATATACTGATACAGGCAGTACGCCGAACAATATTAATACTATAAAAAGCAGGACTCCAAGGCTCCTGAATTTCTTAAACTTCTTATTTAGCTTTGAAATAATAGCCAACACCCCATTTTGTATGTAAATACTCCGGATTGCTTGGTTCTCTCTCTATTTTCTCGCGTAGACGCCTTACATGTACGTCAACCGTCCTCACGTCACCAAGGTAATCGTATCCCCATACGATATTTAGAAGGTTATCCCTGCTATATACTTTTCCCGGATTGTTCATAAGAAGCTCAAGCAAATCAAATTCCTTTGCCGTAAGGTTTTCTTCAACGTCATTTACAAACACGCGCCTTCCCTCACAGTCAATTTTCAGATTGCCGAATTCGGCAGTCTTTGAGACGCTTGTTTTCGTTTCCTGTCTTTTATTTCTTCTCATTATGGCTTTAATTCTCGCCTTAACCTCTAATATGTTGAACGGCTTTGTGATATAATCATCCGCTCCATACTCAAGCCCAAGTATTTTATCCATATCATTATCTTTTGCAGTGAGCATAATTATAGGCACATCAGAAAATTCCCTTACACTCTGACATACTTCAAATCCCGAGAACTTAGGTATCATCACGTCAAGCAGTACAACGTCATAATCATTTTCCTTAATCGCGGCGATCGCCTCCTCACCGTCATAGGCGCAGTCAACCTCCATGCCCTCCTGTTCAAGACTAAATCTTATTCCCTTAACAATCAGTTTTTCATCATCAACAACCAAAACCCTCTTTGCCATGCGAAACGACCTTTCTATTACATTTACACAGTAATATTATCAGATATCTTTGAAAATACGCCTTCCTTTATCCCCGGAATATTCATAAGTTCATCTGTACTATTAAACCTGCCGTTACTTTCCCTGTATGAGATTATGTCAGCAGCCTTTGACTCCCCTATTCCCTGCAGAGTCATCAGCTCCTCTTTTGACGCGGTATTTATATTTACAAGAGCGCTGCCATAGCCTTTTGTATATATGTCATCTTTAATTCCATTCATGCCGTCTGCCGGACCTTTGCCGCCAAACGAGCGAACCTGTTTTTTAGTGTATACGACAATCTTCTGGCCGTCGTATATATTCTCTGCAAGATTCAGGTAATCAACATCGGCATTTTTCTTAAACCCGCCAGCCGCATCCACGGCGTCGCCAACTCTCGCGGAGGCTTTAAGCTCGTATACCCCGGACGCCCCAACTGCTCCGCACACGTGGACGGACACGAACGGACCGCCAGCCGTCGACGCATCCTGCGCTCCATATACTGCTCCGGCCGATATCTCCGCGCCTATTGCATCAATGGTTAATCCGGTTTCGGCGTCCTCACATGACGTCGCCCCCTCACTGCCATCCTTCAAATCCACGCCGCTCTGACCAATCCCGACATATTTTACACTGCCGTCCGCTTTCCCGTCATTCCTGATGCGCCCCGACATAAGCCATATTACTCCCGCCGCACATAAAAATATAAGAACTGAGACAACGCTGACTATTCTTTTCTTTTCCTCAAAACTATACTTCATATATATGTCCTCCCATGACAATGTCATTCAGGACACGAAACACAATAACATTTTAACTAATAAAGAAATTTTTTTCAATACCCCGCCGCCAAAAAAATATTGTTTATTATTTTACGATTTCTGCCACTTAAATAATATAATTCCCGCGATTATTACAGCAAGGCCCGCCGCTTTCCTCAGTTCAAAGTCCACTTTCTCCGTGCCAAACAGCCCAAACAGCTCTATTACATACGCCACGACAAGCTGCATTGTAACGATAAAAATTACTGCCTTTGCCGGCCCGAGCTTAACCATCGACTGAATTACCGTAGAAGTGATAAACGCACCCGCCACTCCTCCTGCGAGCATATATACGGGCCTTACATGCGCGATATCCGCAAATGAGCCCTCCCTTCCCGTGACAAACCAAGCTATCAGGCACACAATCAAAGCAGAAAACTGGACAAAAGAAGCAGACACCCATATGGATGTCTGCCTTGTAACCTCAGAATTAAGTACTCCCTGAACACTCATCAGTGTTCCTGAAATAAGCGCCGTGATTATTCCCCAAAACATAGTACATCCTCCAATAATTTTATTAACGGTATAAGCCATCATTATCAATATGCACTATATTTTGTAAAAATATTCATTTAATACTGTCAGCCCATGAGCCTGACTTCAAAATAATCTTCTATAATTCTTCCGTCTGCCGAAACATTTTTACCGAACCCGACATTCGGATTCCACCTGTCGCGCAGCCAGTCGGTGCACAGCGAAAACCAGCTGTCAAACCCTATATACCTCGTTGTAGTTTCATCAAGGGCGCGGTTATTGTTATTTAAAAAACCGTGATCCCCCGGTTCAAAGCAGTGCAGCTCAAACGGCACGTTATTATCCGAAAGAGCCCGCGCCATATTCAGCGACTGGTTGCAGCAGACAAACTTATCTCCGAAGCTTGTTACAATAAATGCCGGCGGCGTACCGCCGTCAACAAGCTCGTCACACCTAAGGACATTACTTTTGCTTATTCCACCACTGTAGCCCTCGATATCAACCCCGATGCACGGATATATGAGAACCAAAGCATCCGGCCTTATACGCTCCGGCTGCACTCCAAGACTTTCAAGTATCTCCCTGTTATTATACAGCACCCCCGTACATGAGGCGACATGTCCTCCGGCCGAAAATCCTGCAACGGCTATATTATTTTCAATCACATGGAACTTTTCAGCGTTATCGCGCACATATGCAACAGCCTCAAATGCGGCTAGCTGCGGAGCGGGATACACAGCCTCCCCGCATATCGGATAATAACATACGAACGCATTGTAACCCTTTGCAAAAAATGCCGCCGCGACAGGCTCGCCCTCCTGCGGAGTGAGATATTTATATCCTCCGCCCGGATATATTATTATGGCGGGATGCTTCTCATCTCCGTCATTTTCATGTATATACCCGGTTAAATGCCCGCTTGCAGCGCTTTGTAATTTATAGTCTGTTTTTATCATATAACATACTTCTCTCTCTGAAATATATTTTCTATACTAACCAAAACCCATGATCAAAACACCTTTTGACCCAAACATCATGTTGAATGACTCTAATCAAGTATTTTATCAAGTATGTCCGCCATTATGTCAATTTCATTTTCCGTAATGACAAGCGGCGGCAGAAACCTTATTACATATCCGCCCGCAGATATAATTATGAGACCATTTTCGTGTGCTTTCTTAATTACAGGACCCGGAGCCGACGACAGCTCAATTCCCTGCATAAGCCCCATTCCCCTGTGCGCTGTAATACATTCATGTCTTGACATAAGCCATTCAAGTTTGTCATACATATATTTTCCGCTCCTGCACACATTTTCAAGTATGTTTTCTTCTTCAAATACTTTTAGTACAGCGTTTACGGCCGCAGTCACAAACGGGTTGCCCCCATATGTCGTTCCGTGGTCTCCCGGAACAAGCGCGGCGACATGCTCCCTGCACGCAAAAGCTCCTACCGGAACGCCGTTTCCTATTCCCTTCGCCATCGTAACTATGTCCGGCATAACGCCATAATGCTGATAAGCAAACATTTTTCCGGTTCTTCCAAACCCGCACTGTACCTCGTCAAGAATCATTATGACGTCATTTTCATCACAAAGCTTCCTAACGCCTTTTATAAATTCATCATCAGCGGTATATATTCCGCCCTCGCCCTGAAGCGTCTCGAATATGACAGCGCACGTCTTGTCATTTATAAACTCCTCAACGCCTGCAAGGTCATTGTAGGCCGCAAAATGGACCTCGCCGATAAGCGGGCCGAACGGCTCCCTGTACGACTTGTTACCAGTTACAGCGACCGCTCCCATAGTGCGTCCGTGGAATGAATGTTCAATCGCAATAATCTCCGTCCTGTCCCTGTTTCCCTTTGCATAGTGATATTTTCTCGCCATCTTGATAGCTCCCTCGTTTGCCTCGGCGCCGCTGTTCGTAAAAAATACACGCTCCATCCCAGACGCCTCGCACAACCCTTTTGCCGCGGACGCAAGCGGCTCAGTGTAAAACAGATTAGATATATGCGTCAGCTTATCTATCTGCCGATGAAGCGCCGACGTATATGTACTGTTGCCGTATCCAAGACATGACACTGCTATTCCAGCAAAGAAATCAAGATACTTCTTACCATCGGTATCATACAGCCATACGCCCTCCCCCCTGTCAAAAACAATGGGAAAACGGTTATATGCATGTAGGAGGTGTTTCTCACCCTCATTTATAATCTCATTCATCTCACTCATCGCTCAATCTCCTTTATAATAATCCCTGCCCGTATTGTGGTCAATTATGAAAGTGATTAGTCAGGGTTATTTTATAAGCACCCCTTTTTCGTGCTCGTAATATGAATTCTCGTCCCTGACAATAGCTGTTCCGATGCCTTTCTTAGTAAAAAACTCAAGCAGCAGGCAATGCTCCCTCCTGCCGTCAAGTATGTATACCCTTCTCACACCGTTCTCAACAGCCTCTATGCAGTTCTTGATTTTGGGAAGCATTCCCCCTCCGATATATCCGTCCTCTATCATCTTGTACGCCTCGGCAAGCGTCAGTGACGAAATTAGCGTGCTCTTGTCGGACGGGTCGGTGCATACGCCCTCTATGTCAGTCATAAAGGCAAGTTTCTCAGCGCCAAGCGACTCCGCAATAGCACATGCAGCGTCGTCGGCGTTAATATTATAGGTATTGAATTCATCATCAAGACCTATCGGCGCTATAACAGGTATAAAGTCATTGTCAAGCAGAGTCTGTATGAGTGACGGATTGACTTCCTTCACATTTCCGACAAAGCCTATATCCTTGCCGTTTACCGTCTTTTTGTCCACCTTGAGTGTAGCTCCGTCCTTGCCGCTTATTCCCACGGCCTTGACGCCAAGCTGTTCAATCATTGCGACGAGATGTTTATTAACCCTGCCGAGCACCATCTCTGCAATCTGCATAGTATCCTCGTCCGTCACCCTAAGTCCCTCTACAAACTCGGATTCTTTTCCCGAAAGGGCAACCCATTTGCTTATTTCCTTGCCTCCGCCGTGTACTATTACCGGATGCATACCTACGAGCTTTAAGAGCGCGACGTCTTTCATCATGCTCTCCTCAAGGTTTTTATCTATCATTGCGCTTCCGCCATACTTAACTACAACAATTTTATCGTTAAAGTCCCGTATGTACGGAAGGGCCTCAACAAGCACCTCCGCCTTTAGAAACATTTCATTAATCGACTCACCCGACATATTTATATCAGATAATTTTGTATTGCCCTGCATTTTCTATCTCCTAATTATATTGTTAAGTACTATATTGGTAAAGAATAAATCTAATCACCGCTTTGAAGCGCGCCTGATATCATTACATTCATGGCTGTTCGCTTCGTATGCGGTAATATATGTTTTCACGAACGGTAGTCTCCGTTAATCTTCACATAGTCATACGTAAGGTCGCATCCCCATGCCACGGCTTCGCAGTCTCCCTGTTTCATGTCGCAGACAGCGGTTACGCTGCTCTTAGAAAGAATCTCGGTAGCAAAATCCTCGCTGTAGTCCGCGGCTTTACCGTTTTCAACTATTTTCAGCGTTCCGGCGGCGCTTGTTATCGTAATATCAACCTTTTCCGGGTCAAACTCGACTCCGGAATATCCGAGCGCACAAAGTATTCTTCCCCAGTTGGCATCGTTTCCATACACGGCGGTCTTGACAAGGTTTGACGTGATAACCGATTTTGCAAGTACAACGGCATCATCTTTTGTACCCGCCCCTGTCACTTTCGTCTCAAAGAGCTTTGTCGCACCCTCGCCGTCAGCGGCCATTTTCTTCGCAAGCGTAACGGCAACGTATCCGAGCGCCTCGGCAAAATCTTCGCATTCTTTCGTCCCCTGTATTATCTCGTCGTTCCCGGCCTCACCGTTTGCAAGTACAAGAAATGTATCGTTTGTCGACGTATCCCTGTCAACGGATATCATGTTGAATGATTCGGCAACAATTTTTGAGGTGAGATTTTTGAGAAGTTCACTTCCAATAACGGCATCTGTCGTGACAACGCCCAGCATTGTCGCCATGTCAGGGTGTATCATACCCGACCCCTTTGACATCCCTCCGACCGTTACGGTCTTTCCGCTAATCTTTAATGTCACTGCCGCCTCCTTACATACTGTATCGGTAGTCATAATGGCCGATGCCGCCTCCGTACCGGCTTTGCGTGAATCCGAAAGGTCTTTTTTAAGAAGCTTAATTCCACGGGCTACAGCCTCCTTATTCATCTGCATTCCTATAACCCCGGTAGACGCAGTACATACCTGTTTTGTGTCAATCCCAAGAGTTTTCGCAGTCTCGGCAGCCATACATTCATTTAACTCCCTCCCCTCTTCACCGGTGCACGCGTTAGCAATTCCGCTGTTTAGTACGACGGCATGGACAGCTTCACCACGCCTTACAATATCAATATCCCAGAGAACCGGGGCCGCCTTTACAACATTTTTCGTGAATGTTCCCGCGCACACCGCCGGACTCTTCGTGTACACGAGAGCCATATCTTTTCGATTTTTATACTTTATACCCGCCTCGGCTCCCGACGCCATGAAGCCTTTCGCTGCGTTTACTCCTCCGTCAATTACCTGCATATTATCATCTCCCTTTCACACTCGCTCGTTCCGCTAACTTCAAAGAATATATTTTGCCGTACATACCTTTACATGCACCGCTGTATATGCATTATACATTACGGAAACATAGGTGCAAAATTAAGTCCCGTTTCCTCTCTGAGACCAAACATTATGTTCATGTTCTGCACGGCTTGTCCCGCAGCGCCTTTCACTACATTGTCAATAGCTCCCATCATTACCGCCCTGTTAGTGCGCTCATCTATAACGACGTTCACATCGGCAAAATTACTTCCTTCTACCCATCTCGTCTCAGGGCATATTCCCTTTTCAAGTACTCTCACAAAGAACTCATCGTCATAATATTTGTAATATATTGCCCTAGCCTCGTCCTCTGTTATCTTTTTATTTAAAGATGCATATGCCGTGACAAGTATTCCCCTATTCATTGGCACAAGGTGAGGCGTAAAACTTATAAGCACATCTTCTTCTGCGGCGTATGAAAGCTGCTCCTCTATCTCGGGCGTATGCCTGTGCTTTGCAACACCGTAAGCCTTAATGCTCTCATTTACCTCGCAATACAGATTATTCACCTTTGCGCCGCGCCCCGCGCCTGACACACCCGACTTTGCATCTATTATAATTGTGTTTTTATCAATGATTCCCTCTTTCAGCAAAGGATAGACTGAAAGAAATGAACAGGTCGGATAACATCCGGGATTTGCGATAAGTCTTGCGTCCCTCACTTTATCCCTGTTAACCTCACAGAGACCGTACACGGCCTCCTCTATATATTCAGGCGACGCATGTTTGATTCCATACCATTTTTCATATATTCCTACGTCCTTTATTCTGAAATCTGCACTCAGGTCTATTATTTTTGTCTGCGACAGAACTTCCTCCGATACAAGCGTCGCACAGTACCCTTGCGGCGTCGCGGTAAATATAACGTCCGCCTGTCTGGCAAGCTCTTCTATATCTTCACCCCTGCACAAATCCGTTACAAGCTGAAACATATTCCCAAATACCTCGGAAAACTTTTTATCTATATAGCTTCTTGAACCGTACCAAACTATTTCCGCGTCGGGATGTCCGTACAAAAGCCTGACAATCTCAGCCCCGGCATACCCTGTTGAACCTATTATCCCTACTTTCATATATCGCACCGTATTTCAGGCAAAATGCCTGCGTTTTATCCTTTCTTTCTTTATATTTGATATATATGACCTGTATTCAATTAATATAATTGGGTATTATACACCGCTTGCAGAATTTATGCAAGCATTTATTTGATTTATGCATAAAATTATTATATTATGCATATTTTATGCATAATATAATAATTTTATCTTGTAAGAATGGAATATGCCGCGTCATATATTTTGGGTGAAAGAGAAAACATTCTGTCAGGAATTTTCTTTGAAAATTCCGATGCAAACAAATTAACTTCAAAAGACCACAAACTGTTTTAATCCTGTACTTCTCTGCTTTCTGAAAGAATAGATAGTTTCTTTCTTTTTATCTTTTTACGGTTAAAAAAAGATAATCTTATCGCTTTTGCCCCGATAAAATTGCCTTCTTCAATATTGTTCATAGTATATTTGGGGGATTCAAACATTTTTCTTGCGCCTGTAGTTTTGTCATTCCCATAAAAAAACACTGTAAACGTAACCCTCTCACCATATACTTTAAAAATATCTTCAAATTGTACCTTTCCTTTTTTTGCAAGCATCCGTATCTGTTTTGGAAATACTTTTTTAGATAATTCATGCTGCATAGAATCTGACGGGTAGAATGTTACTGTTCTTATGTTACTTACTTCTTTAAACATATTACTGATACGTCCCGGTAAAACCGTCGTAAAATCACGTGTCCCGGAATTAGAAATATCAAGAAAAAATATATAACCGCGCGTATCCTCATTGATTACCATCTTAATAACCATTGTTCCCTCAATCAAATCACGTAACCCTATATTGGCAAATCTGACCCTGAGCCCTTTATGTTTCAGATCCGTTATAGCATTTTCCGGCTTTGCCAGACACGTAGAAAATATAACATTTGTCAGAGAAATTTTAAAGGATAATATCCAAAAAAAGAAAGATGCTGTAAATGATAGTAAAAGGTTTAATAAAATATCTCTCATGCTCATGGTAATCCCCCCCCAAAAAAGAACAGCACGTTACCGCATCGTCAGCGTTAGTATAATTTCCCAAGAAGTTTTTTTAATTCAAACTTGATTTTTGCATTTATAATTCTTTAATTTACATTTATTCCATATACCGGTTTTACCGCCTTATGAAATCCCTTTTCTTTTATCATACTCCAAAAAAAATCATGCTCTTCTTCCTTTTCGGTAGCTTTACATAAAGTACTGTTACCTGCTATAGCCTCTTGAACAGGCCTCTCATATATTACTACCCTGTCCTTTACCATGTCAAGTAAATGTTGGCCTTTATCCGTATTAACCAGAATCATATTTATGCCCTGAACATCCGCTTTAGATAAAATTCTTTCATCAAGTCATATTTGACAATCATATTTTCCTCCCCTGAATGTAACATTACTCAGTTTTTTCCAAAAGATAATTTCTTAATATGTTCATTAAAACATAGCGGTGAAGCGCCTTTTATGCAAAACCTCTGATAGCAGAGTTGAAGATACGCCTTCGGTATGCGGAAGAAATACAACATCCACCCCAATAACGTAGAATTCCCGAATCATTTTATTATACATGTCGCTTCCTTGCCAGTCTGAACCGTGAAATAACACATTAAAATGCAATTCTTTCCATGCTTCCATTTTGTTCATATTAATTTGCGACACCGCCTTATCAACACACTTAAGTTCCGAAATAATTGAAAGTCTCTCCAGTGACGTTTTGTAAAGGACTTTTTAATCATATTCACAAAAAATTTACATTTCAGGGCAAAAAAAGAGCCAGGAACCTGTTTTTTAGATTCCCGGCTTATTAACTTTGTTTATGTGTTTCTATCAACTTTTTTATTACCTGCCTGTTTTTGCGTCATTACTTGGAAGAAAAAATATAACTTCTCTAAATTCTTATCAATATAACAACAATCATTAACGCTAATTATTTTTTTAATGATTAATACAACTCTTTAAGTCTGAAATAAAACTGTCTATTCCTTCACTCATATCTTGCATAATATTATAAAAAACTCGAACCAACATTCTCCCATCAACACCGAGAAATTTTCTCAATTCTTCGAACCAATCATGATGGTCATTTCCATCAATCGTTGCCAACATAGTTATTATCTGGCTATCGCTCTTTCCCATACTATCACAAAATTTTTTAATGTTTTCTGCATTATGCAAGTATTCTCTATATAATTCTTCTAATGGTTTATTCCCCGGCAGAAAAACCCATTTCCATTGTAATTTCTCTGTATTTAAACGATTTCTCATATCTCCATCATATACACCTATAAAATCGTATTTAATTCTATCACTTGCCGGAAATTCAAGACGACAAGAGATTGCTTTTTCTCCACCTTCCGCAATGTCAATTGTATATCTTTTCAAAATATATGGAGCCTTATCCTCTAAAATAATTGAAAGAAAATCATATGCAACTCTATCTTCAACAAACAATGTTCCCATATAATTTTGCGAAACACCTAATATGTCTTCAGCCATCATATTGTCATCAGGTTTTGTAACCATAGCAATATTCCCCATTCTACTCACAATTCTTATATTACCATTTTTTATATGTTCTAACAAATATGGCGAATGCGTAGTCATAATTATTTGAATTCCTTTTTCTGCCATTTGTTTCCCCAAGTAATTTGAAAAATGCATTTGTGAACATATACTAATGTATGTTTCTGGTTTTTCAATAATGACAATTGTTCCCTGATTACATTTATTTATGCACCAGAACAAATATAGTAAAAAGTGCTCCCCTCTCCCCATACTTCGAGAATCATATTCTATTTGATCAATGGTAACCTGAAAATATGGCACAGTTCCTATTTCTTCAATTTCTTCAAACTCCCATACTCTGCAATCTTGATATCTTTTCCCCGTCAAATAACAGATATCTTCTATTTCTTCTTCAGACAACCTATATTCTTCATTTTGTTCAAGTAATTCTTCAAAATTTGACTGTTTAATAATAAACTCTTGAATATTATTACTCTCATCACAATCCAAATATATAATTTTATCTAAGTCATATCCAGTATTGCAAAGTCGATATCCCGTGCAATTTGAACATCGGATTTCCTTTTTTTCGCTCACAACCTTTCCATTAACCGTACTTCCTTTTAACTTATGTCTGTCACTTTCTGTTAAAATTACTCCTAAAATATCTTTTACCGCAGCAATTACCGTACTTTTTCCTGCTCCGT
>CAOKVX010000008.1 GCA_948472945.1 uncultured Clostridia bacterium | reverse complement strand
TATAATTCTTGATTTCTAATACATTGTTCATTTTATGAGCCTCCTTACTGTTTTAGTTTTTGTATTTTTTCGCAATTGCCCAGTAAAGGATTGCTGGTACAGGAGCAAATAATAGAATACAATATTTATTTACGACTGAACCAGAACCAGATACCCCAAAGTGTAATGGGATTTCCTGCGGCAATATAAAAGTCAGTGCCACTAATACAACAAAAGTTACGACTGTAATGATTATACATTTTTTCTTCATGTGTATTACCTCCTTTTATTATCATTTTGATAATACTATCATAATGATAATAAAAAGTCAAGAAAAATCCCATCCATCACAGAGGACAGATGGGAAATTTTTATTACATTTTAGGTGGAGAGATTATAACGCCAATAGAATGCAGCTTTCGCCCCGCTGCTGATGTGTTGTTCCCATAAGGTTTTATTACATCCCGAATATTTCCAATTAACATTTCAAGCTCCTCATCCGTTAGATAAAGAGGGGATAAGGAAAAACCAGATTTATCCTTTACAATGTCTATATCATCCCGTTTGCAATAATCTTGGAATAGTTCCGCAAAGCCAATGATATATTGCATAAACGACTGCATATAGGCTTCGCCAGAGTTACTGTCTAAGATTTCTTTAAAATCCTTTGTCATATCAATATCTACCGCATAAGTTTTTTCTAAAGCACCTCTGACTTGTGTTTGATTCACTATCTTTAATACTTTGTCATTTGTCATTCTTTTCAAATAGCGGTAAAGCGTTGCAGATGGAATATCCGAAAATGTTTCAGATAAATGTTTTGCTGTAGTTTCCCCACACTTTTGTATTTCCAGAAATAATTTACATTTAACAGGGTTCGTCAATACATCCATAATTTTTTTGTCCATGCGTATCCCTCCAACAATTCAGTTTATGTGATAATATTATCATTTTGGCAACAAAAATTCAATAACTTTTCATGGGTGATAATTTATAATTACTGACCGACAAAAAAGTGGCAAAGTTTTTATACCTTACCACTTTTGGCACTTATGCGTTGATTATTTCGCTATTTACAATCTCCCTTGCATGAGCCCTTATGTTATTGAGTTGTCCTGTCCATTCTAAGGCGTTTTCTGCCTTTAACCGTTCCGTTATGCCCTGTGTCTGTTTCATGCCATCAATAAGCCTTACAAAGCGTTCCTGTGCCTGTCTGTCGATGTCGGCAAGATAAGTGTTCAGCCTGCCGCTTGTGAGAAGATTGGTGTATGTAACCTTGCTGTACTGCTTTAGATAGACCCGATGACGCTGTCCCCATGTGACTATCGACTGTTCTTTTTCGGCGGGTACAGTCAAACACGGTATTAAATAATCGCCTTGCCTTTCGTACCTGCCGCCCAGTTCCTCAAAAATCGTCTTTGCCATTGTCTGTTACCTCCACATTCTTTTTTATTTTGAATGTCCGCAAAATCTATCCAACATCTGTTGCGCAAATAAACATAGGTACACTGTCTGTGGATATTGTGAGGCTATGCCTTGTGATGTTTGGAAGATGACAAGAGACCCGTCAATGACGGATTCCCAATTTGAAACCAGTATTATGGAACGTATAAATAATTTGAAAGGGGCCTGCCCAAATGGCATTTGATTATAAAAAACAATATAAAGAATTTTATATGCCGAAAGAGAAGCCTCAATTGGTAGATGTGCCGCAAATGAATTTTATTGCAGTAAGGGGAAAAGGAAATCCCAATGAGGAGCATGGTACATACAAAGAGGCAATAGGTCTGCTGTACGGAGTTGCTTTTACAATCAAGATGAGTAAAAAGTCCGGTCATAAAATTGACGGATATTTTGATTATGTAGTACTGCCGCTGGAAGGATTCTGGTGGCAGGAAGGTGTTATTGGGGTAGATTACGACAAAAAAGAGGATTTTTGCTGGATATCAGTAATCAGGCTGCCGGATTTTGTGACTGAAGATGATTTTCATTGGGCTATAGATGAGGCTCAAAGAAAGAAAAAACATGATTATTCAAAGGTGGAATTACTGACAATCTGTGAAGGCTTATGTGTACAGTGTATGCACATAGGAGCATATGATGATGAACCTGCCACCATTACAGCTATGGAACAATTTATTAAGGAGCAGGGTTATGAAAATGACTTTTCAGAGAATAGAATGCACCATGAGATTTATTTGTCAGATGCAAGGCGCGTTGAACCGGAGAAGTTAAAGACTGTCATAAGACATCCGATTAAAAAAGCAGAAAGGTAAAACATGACGGAACAAATTCATACTATGGGGATATCAAGCATTTAAAACATGGGATATATAGTTTGTGAAATCTGGATTCCTGTGAAGAAAAAGTAAATAGAGTGGTTAAAAGAAACCTGCGAGGCTCTCTATGATATAGAGGCTTTACAGGTTTTATGTTTTTTTCAGAAGAGAGAATTTTGAAAACTTTGAAAACATTTTAAAGTTGTTTTCCCCGTATAGCAGATGGCAAAACAGCAGTTGATATGGTAAAACATATATTCTGGATAAAAAAGAAAAACTGATTGGTTTATATGCACTTGTTGATTGTAAAAGATGATAAAAACCCCGTTTTAAAGCGGGTATAGGCGCTTCGAAAACGCCTATAAAAGGAATTTGTTAGAAGGGAGAATAATCCATTGTCCTTAAAAGAGAATAATTGGATTATACGAAATTTCACAAGACTCCTGACGGAAAAAATGTATTTATTTCAATTGACAGCCGTATTTCACGCCACAATCCCCTATATAAAGCATGGAAAGCCAAAAGTTTTACGGATGGGGATATTACGCTTCATTTCATATTGATGGATATCTTTGCATTGGCAGGGAAGGCTGTGAATATAAATGAGATTACAGAGAGGGTTGACCTATATTTATCTTCGTTCAGAGAACCAAGAATGTTCGATGAATCGACAGTACGAAAAAAATTAAAGGAATATGTTTCAGAGGGAATTTTTTTAACAGAGAAACATGGAAAAGCTTTGTATTATAAAATGGTTGAAGAAAATCATTTGTGCAATATTGATATGCTTGATTTTTTTCGAAAATAGCTCCATGCGGAGTAATAGGTTCTTATTTGTTAGACAATGAGTTAGAGCACAGGGAAATATTTGCTTTTAAGCGCCACTATGTTACCGGGGCGATTGACAGTGAGATTGTATGTCTGCTGTTTATGGCGATGAGCGATAAAAAAACTGTCACCCTGAAAACAATTAACAGAAATAAGGAGCGTATTTTAGATAAATATGTTGTTCCCCTTAGAATAATGGACAGCGTCCAAAGCGGACGACAGTATCTAATGGCCTATTTTCCGAGGTATAAAAGGATTATATCGGTGGATATGAATGAATTTCAGCGTACTTTACAGCGCATATTACAATGCTGTATCTAAAATCATTAAGACAGCGCTTGACCATCCGTTACAAAAAAATGAACTCCGAAATATTATTGAAGAGCACGAATTGATGTAATTAGTGATTCGGTTGATATCATCGACATTATGAAACCGGTATACAATTTTAAAGCATCTTAATAAAGTTTCTTTTAAGAATAAAGGGAAGCTAGCTTATTGATTTGACCGGTATCTCAATTTGGACGATATAGTCCTCTATCCGGTCAATTACAGTCTCGTTAATTCCTTTTTCGTACGAATAGCCTGACAATTCAAATCCATGACAGTCGGCATAATTTAAAATATCCTGATACCTAAGGGGTATTTCGTCCCATCCTCCCTTTTGAAAAGCCTGTATATATTTACCCTTTGGCTGTATGTGCAGGCCGTCTTTTTGCGGCAGGTTAGGAATTTCTATAAACAGCTTCGTATAATCTTCAAAGCTGCCGTTTTGAATGCTGGCAACGGGAATCATCGAACCGTAAGTGGCGTTATGAAGCCGTCCAAGTCTGTATTTTGTTGTCTCAGCGGTGATTAACTCCACTTCCCTTTCAAAAGAAGTATCTTTGTCTATGTCAACCGTAATCAGACAGCGTTCTTCCTTTTCTATAATACTGATTTCGGACAAATCTATTGTAAGCAGAGTTTCCATGTCGCAATGACGGCTGCATAAATTTTTTCTGACTGCCTGAAGATGCATAATCTGCAAGTCAAGGTCTGCAATCCTTTCATACAAAAGGCGCTTCATATTATGGGCGGAGCGGTTTTTAATAAATTCATGTATTTCTGTTATAGGTACGTCCAATTCTCGTAACAAAACGATTGTCTCCAGTATAGGGCTTTGATGGTAATCATAGTATCGGTACCCATTTTCAGGGTTGACGGCGGCAGGCTTGAAAAGTCCTATTTCATCGTACCACATCAAAGTTTTTTTGTTGATGCCGTGCATTGCCGCAAATTGTCCGATTGTGAGCAGTCTGTTTTTATCCATTTATATATCTCCAAAATATATTGCCGATTTTAAAAATTTACTATTGACTGTACTGTTACTGTACGGTTTATGATACACCTAACAGAAATAAAATACAATATGTGAGGAAAAAATGGAAAACCAAAATATATATTTAAAGCCCGTGACTCTAAAAAATATATTAAAATTTGCTGTTCCAACCATTGCCATGACATTGTTTATGTCGTTTTACACAATGGTTGACGGCCTTTTTGTGTCAAATCTTATAGGAACAAACGCATTATCGGCAATCAATCTGACTGCTCCTATAATACAGATTGTCACTGCAATATCAACAATGCTTGCCACTGGAGGCAGCGCGGTTATAATGAAAAAAATGGGTCAGCAAAAAGATAAAGAAGCTAGGGAAGATTTTACGTTTCTTATATTGGTAAATGTATTTGTGGGAATCATAATGTGTGCTGTCGGATATATGACAATGAAAAATATTTTTGCAGGGATGAATCTTTCGGCGGATGTAGAGGGCTACTGTGTAACATATTTGAGCCGTTATCTGATATTTACGGTTCCTATTTTGTTAATGAACAATTTTACACTTTATATGATAGCAAGTGAAAAGGCGACGCTCTCGTTAATATGTTCAGTGTCGGGCGGCGTCTTAAATATGGTTCTTGACTATGTATTTATCGCAGTACTAAATATGGGAATTGACGGGGCGGCGGTTGCGACGGGACTTGGATATTCTGTGACGGCGGTAGCAGGTTTGTTTGTTTTCAGCAGCAAAAAGAATCTGCTGCATTTTCAAAAACCGGCGTTTCGTCTAAAAGTCCTTACAGGCGCATCCTCGAACGGATGTTCTGAAATGGCAACGGCTCTTGTTACCGGAATTATCACGATGATGTTCAATTGGACGATGCTCCGCTATGTGGGAGAGGACGGCGTCGCCGCAGTGACAATTATTATGTATGTGCTGATGTTTGCAAGTTCCCTGTATACAGGGTATTCTTACGGAGTGGCTCCGATGATAAGCTTTTATCATGGGGAGAAAAACCGTGAAAAGCTGAAAAAACTTGTGGCGCTCAGCCTAAAAATTATTGCGGTTATATCAGTTATAACCGTTGCGGCTTCATTTATATTGACAAAGCCGTTGGTATCGGTTTTTGCAAGCCGGGAAAATCCCGTTTACGATTTGGCCGTAACCGGAAACAAGATATGTATTATAGCGTTATTTTTCATAGGATTTAACATCTTTTCCAGCGGAATGTTTACCGCACTGTCAAACGGAGTAATTTCGGCTGTGCTGGCGTTTTCAAGGTCATTTGTATTCATGCTGGCTGCAATGATTGTACTGCCGGTAATGCTTGGAGTAAACGGCATATGGCTTGCGACGCCGGCGGCGGAACTCATGGCGTTTATGCTGTCAGGATTTATGTTCCGAAAGTACAGTAAGAGGTATGGATTGAGGTTCTTGTAAGACTTTTGGTAATAAAGTTTAACAAAAATGTAAAGCGGTAATTCTACACCGGGATTACTGCTTTTTGTATATCAGATATGTTATAATGTACTCATACACTCTATAATATAATATTTTTTTGGAGGCTTATAATGAACTATGACTGCCTGATAATTGACGATGAAAAATTGCTTGCCGACAGTACTGCGGAATATTTTAACCTTTTTGGGGTCAGTACAGCCGTAGTATACAGCGCGCAGGAATGCCGCGGTTTTTTTGAACATGATACGGCAAACCTGCTTCTTCTTGACATAAATCTTGGAAATGACAGCGGATTTGAGCTCTGCAGGGAACTTAGGGAAAAAACGCAGATTCCGATATTGTTCATATCCGCAAGGTCGGGCGACGACGATAAAATTGTTGCGTTAAATATAGGCGGTGACGATTATATACAAAAACCCTGCTCACTGGGCGTTCTGCTAGCTAAGGTCAGGGTTGTGCTGAAGCGTTACGGGCAGAGTGAAATGACGTCATATTCAGATGACTGGCTGAAAGTAGATTTTGAAGCAAAACAGGCGACTGTAAACGGTAATCCCGTAAAGATTACGTCGCTTGAATTCAAGCTGCTCTCCTACCTTATCAAAAAAGAAAACAGGGTAGTTTCTAAACAGGAAATATTTGAAAAGGTTTGGGAGGACAGGTTTACAGGGGACGGCACGCTTAACGTCCACATAAGAAAAATACGTGAGGCAATCGAACGTGACGCGGGTAATCCAAGTTATATAATTACCGTTTGGGGTGAAGGATACAAATTTCAAGGAGAAAGTCGATGAGATTCAAAGCTTTTATGACTGGAATAATAATATTTTTTATTGCGGAAATTATAATTTTGATATGTTTAATTAACGCAGATAACGGCAGTCGGCAGGATGCCGTAGAGGTAAATGAAGCTGTGCAGTCTGTCGTGGAAGACTGGGACAGAATCGGAAATCATCAAAATTCTACAAGCCTTGACTATACGGTGCTTGACCGGGATGGGAATCTGATTTTTGCGACGAGACAGGGACTTAGCGAGAGCATTAACGCCGCGGTAATAAACCGTGATACAATTCTTGATGTTGACGCAGACGGCGGACTTTTGGGAAAAATAATTATATACAACGATACTTCGCAGACGTTTCTTACCGGCAAACGGGAAACTGCCTTTGTTATTGTTTTTGCATTTATTATACAGTGTGCATGTCTGTTAATCTATCTTATCTACTTAAATAAAAAGATAATAAGACCGTTTACAAAATTAGAGGATTTTGCTGAAAGGGTGGCAGGAGGAAATCTTGATATTCCACTTGAAATGGACAGAGGAAATATTTTCGGCGCGTTCACAGAAAGCTTTGACATAATGCGCGTTGAGTTAAAAAAGGCGCGACTTGCCGAGGCGCGTGCAAATGCAGAAAAGAAAGAGCTTGTCGTAAAGCTTTCACATGATATAAGAACTCCTGTTGCAAGTATAAAAGCGGCTTCCGAGGTTGGTCAGGCGATTGCCGAAAACGAAAAAGAGCGTCAGAATTACACTCAGATTATTCATAAAGCCGACCAGATAAACACGCTTGTGACAAATCTGTTTTCTGCTGCGCTTGAGGAGCTGTCAGAGCTTACCGTTGAGCCGGCCGACATGAAAAGTAAAGAGCTTCGCGGGATGCTTGAGAGCGCAGATTATTTTCATTTTGCAAAAATTCCGGATATTCCCGACTGCATGATATATGCGGATAAGATTCGCCTGCAGCAGGTTTTCGATAATATTTTTTCCAATTCATATAAATATGCAAATACAAATATTGATGTTAAAATTAAAATATTAGAGGATGAAAATTGCCTTGCGGTCAAAATTGAGGATTACGGAGGCGGCGTTAAGGAGGAGGAGCTTGCGCTTCTTAAGGAAAAATTTAAACGGGGTGAAAATTCGCAAAATGTGGATGGAGCAGGGCTTGGTCTGTATATTTCAGATTCATTTATGAGGGAAATGCATGGTGGGCTTGCTTTAAAAAACGGAAAAAACGGCCTTGAGGCGACGATATTCATTTCACTGAGCGGCGCTTATATATCCGCTTAGGGAGATGATTACCCGCATGAATGTGTATGTACCACAGAACGGCGGTGACGGTGCAGCCTGTGATAATCAATTACTAACTATATATTTAAGGAATAATTAAGGATTGATTAAAGACAATTAAGGTTTAAAAGAGTATAACAGAACGTGAAAGGGAGGTTTTGCCATGAAAGAGATATTGATTAAAACTGAGCGTCTCAGCAAAAGCTTTTCAAGCGGAGGCAGCCTACAGCACGTTCTAAAAAACATTGATTTGGAACTGTACAAAGGTGATTTTACTGTTATTATGGGTGCGTCCGGAGCGGGAAAATCTACTCTGTTGTATGCTCTTTCGGGTATGGATACCCCGACTCTAGGCAGAATAACATTTGGTGATAAAGTTATATCAGATTTGGATTCGGACGGTCTTGCCCTATTTAGAAAGGCGCACTGTGGATTTGTGTTCCAGCAGATTTACCTTATTGATTCGATGAGCGTTCTAGACAATGTTCTTGCCGCAGGACTGCTTGTAGACAGGGATAAAAGGGCTCTTGCCGGACGTGCTAGGGAGTTGTTTAAGGATGTTGGCATTTCCGAGGAAACTATAATGAAATTTCCTGCTCAGCTCTCCGGAGGCGAAGCCCAGAGGGCGGGAATTGTCCGTGCTTTGATTAATTCACCGGAAATTCTTTTTGCAGATGAGCCGACGGGAGCGCTTAACTCGAAATCGGGATTGGACGTTCTTGACACTCTCACAGATTTTAACAAGCAGGGCCAGAGCGTAGTAATGGTTACTCATGATATGCGCAGCGCACGCAGGGGAAACCGTATTCTGTATTTAAGCGACGGCATTGTCATGGGAGAATGCGATTTGGGTGAATATGAGCATGGAGACGAAATGCGGCACAAGAAACTATCAAATTTCCTGACGGAAATGGGGTGGTAATATGAGCGGCAGTTTAAATAGAAATATATTGATTTCCCGCGCAAACATCCGCAAAGCGAAAGGACAGACCGCCGCTATTATCACTCTTGTCGTTTTGTCGTCCCTGATGATGAACATATGGCTCATGCTTTCAATTGATTACAAGAATAATTTTGACCGCTATCATGAAAGATTGAACGACGGTCATGTCAATATTGCGGCGTATACGGTGGATGAAAGATTTAACAAGTTTATTAATGATACTCTTGATAAAAATAATGATGTTACTGAGTTTTCGGTAAACAGGGCATATTGCTCGCCTATTTCATTTCGATATAACGGAGGGGAAACCTCTCAGCTCGGAGTTCTTCTTGAAAAGGACGAAGCTCTTGCAAGAGACGTGGGTAAGTTTGAGATAACCGATGAGGGAAGTCTCGCCAGCGGAATATATCTTCCAATGCTTTATGGAATGGAAAATAATTATTCTATAGGTGATACTATTGAACTAAGCATATACGGTGAAAAATATAAATATACCGTATGCGGTTTTTTTAACAGTATAATGGCGGGCTCGCACAACTGCGGATTGTATGCATTTTTGCTCACAGGGGATAAGTTTAGTGAGTTTACCGGAAAAAACTGTGCGTCGGAGTCCGCATATATTTCGATACGAATTAGGGACAAAATGCGTGCGGAAGATATGGAAACATCCCTTAAAGATGCAATATCAGGGGAATTTCCGGATGTTACGGTCGCAGGAAATAACTATAAATTAGTTGCCACTTCACGTTATATTTCACAGATGATTTGCTCCGGTATTATGAGCGCGATGGCGTTTTTTGTTCTTTTAATCGGCGTTGTTGTAATTACGTCAAATGTGGCGGATTATATCAGGGAAAATATGCAGAATCTGGGTGCGCAAAAAGCGGTGGGATACACCAGCAGACAGCTTGTGTCTGCACTTATTATGCAGTTTTCGGGAATTTCAGCCGCCGCCTCGGTGGTTGGCATAATTCTTTCTTACTGCATTTTTCCCGCAGTCAACAGTCTGATGATTGCGCAGACGGGTATTCCTTATAAGGTGAAACTTCTGCCGATGCCGATTATGATAACGATAATATTTATATCGGGGGTTGTAGCGTTGGCGGTGTACCTTTCAGCCGGGAAGATTAAAAAAATTGAGCCGATTACAGCGCTGCGGAAGGGAATCTCCACACATAATTTTAAAAAAAATAATGTGTCTCTTGAAAGAAGTCCGCTGCCTCTTAACGCCGCACTCGCAATGAAGACAACAATTTCAGGTTTCAAACAGAACGTCACGGTTTGCGTTACCATGCTTGTTATATCCCTTGTCATCGTATTTTCGGGAGTTATGTTCGAAAATGTACTAAAGGATATTAAACCTATGATTGATATGATAGCGGGAGAGTCTGCTGATTCATGCATAAACGTCAACTTAAACAGGGAAGAAGAGTTTAAATCAGGACTGCGTTGCGATGACCGTGTTGAAAAATTTTATCTGTTCACTAACAACAATGTGGAGGTCCAGCATGTTGATGGAATTTCCTTAGCTGTATCTGTCATAGATGATTCATCAAAACTTAATAACCAAAGTATGATTATCGAGGGGCGTTTCCCCAAATACGGCAACGAGTTTGCGGTTGCCGCAAAGTATGCAAAAGAAAAAGGACTTGATGTGGGCGATGAGATTATGTTAAAAATAGGAAATGCTCAGGATAAATATATTATTTCAGGTCTTATTCAGAACACAAACAATCTTGGGAAAGACTGTATTATGACTCGTGAGGCATTTGAAAAAATAAGCAGCCTGCAAAACGTCAGCTACTACATTGATTTTGTGGACGGAGTTGACATAGATGGATTTAACAGTGAGATGTCGGAGTATTTTGGCAGCGACGTAAATGTTGTATATAATATTTTGGCAGTTTTAGAGGGAACGAGCAAAGTATATGTTTCTCTTATAACGATTATTGTTGCGGCAGTCGTGATTTTGAGCTGTATTGTTGTAATATTTGTAATGTACCTGCTGGTTAGAACACTGATAGGCGGTAAAAAGCGAGATTATGGTATTTTAAAGGCTCTCGGATTTACAACACGTCAGCTTGTCCTGCAGACAACTTTAAGCTTCATGCCGTCGGTTATAATTTCTACCGTTGCGGGAATTTTTGTTAGTATTCGTATTATCAATCCGCTTATGGCATTGTTTTTGAGCGGAATAGGAGTAGTAAAATGCAGCTTTGCCATACCGGTCGGGTTTATCATATTTGAGGGCATAGGACTTGTAGCGTTTGCATTTGCGGCAGCCTGCCTGATGTCGCTGCGTGTGAAAAAAATTGCGCCGATGGAGATGCTCTCCGGGGAGTGAGGGTAAGAAATAAGTTAATTGGTTTTGGTTGATTTGAGATAAAACATGGTATGTGTTATAATTAATTAAAAGGTCAAATGCTGCTTTTGTGTACATGGGCAGCTTTGGCCTTTCGGATATATAGATGACTGATAAAATAATTCGGAGGCAGCAAAATGACAGAATACAGATTAGCATCTTTGGAGAACACGAAAGAAATATATGATTTGGTTCAGACGACAATCAAATGTACATACCCGAAATACTATCTGCCCGAAATCGTTGATTTTTTTCTTCAGCATCACAGCAGAGAACGCATAGAAGAAGACATAAGAAGCGGCATGCAATATATATTGGTTGAAGATAACTGTATGATAGGAACGGGCGCATGCGACGGCAATCATATTGGCAGGGTTTATATTTTGCCGGAAAAGCAGGGGTGTGGATTCGGTACTATTATAATGAACCGGCTTGAGGAGAAAATAGCCGAGAACTTCGACAGGGTATTCATCGACGCGTCACTTCCCGCATGCTCTATGTATATGCATAGAGGATATAAGACTATAGACCACGGAATTTGGGAATGTGAGAACGGGGTAATTCAAGTATATGAGATTATGGAGAAAAAGCTGAAAAAAAATCCGCTCAGGCTGCGTCCGTACAAAGATAGTGATGCGCGGCATATTGTAAATTGGTGTAAGGATGAAGAAAGCTTCAGGAACTGGTCTGCGGACAGGTATGAAACCTTTCCGATTACACCGGAGGACATGAACAGACAATATACGGATTCCTTAGATGATGTCGACGGATTTTATCCGATGACGGCCGTTGACGGGAACGAGATTGTGGGCCATATGATTATGAGGTTCACAGATGATGAGCAGATGAATCTTCGATTTGGCTTTGTTATAGTGGACGATACGAAACGCGGCAGGGGTTACGGAAAGGAAATGCTGTCACTGGCCCTGCAGTATGCATTTGAAATATTAAAGGTAGGGAAAGTTACTCTTGGGGTATTTGAAAATAACATGCCGGCTTATCACTGCTATAGGTCGGTGGGTTTTAAGGATGTTGAGTCGCAAAAGGATGAATATTATGCAATTGGCGGGGAAATGCGCAGATGCGTTATGATGGAGATTATGGAGTGAATTAGGTTAATTTGACTGATATCGACGGATTAGTATAATAACTGCGGCTGTTACTATTATTTTTGCTGAAAATAAAGTGAAAGAAAATAGGTAATACATATACAAAATAGTATGTATGTGATATAATGTCTACCGTAAGCTTTAGTGTACGTACTGCGTATGGTATAACCATCAAAAGATTATATAATCTTTTAAATTCCTAATAGGAGGTGTCCTATGAACATTCGTTTAAAGAATATAGGCATTATAAAGGACTCTACAATTGAAATTAATGGGCTCACGGTTATTACCGGTAAAAATAATTCCGGAAAGACGACTGTAAGCAAAGCCTTATATTCTTTAATTGACAGTGTAGAAAATATAAAACAAAAATCAGTAAATGACAGATACAATTATGCTGTGAGTCAGATGGAAAAGGCATGTGAATGTTTTCCTTTTCATTTTTCGATGAAGAGAGGACAAGAGCAAATTGAAAATGAGTGTATCAAAATATTTTTTTCCGGTGATTATGATGATTCGGTTTTCCCTGAAAAAGTGGATATTTATATATCGGATTTGATTCATGAGCTTGAAGACTTTGATATTACGTGTGAGCCATATAAAAGTATTTTGGAAAGATTCAGGCGTCCGCCAAGGCTTAGAAAGGAAATTACTAAAGAAAATTTTGAAACATATAAAGAAGAAGCAATATCAATATTGAGCATGACAAGAGAGTATATCATGGGGGATATTGAGCTTATAAATTATGCTAAACAATCAATAAACGCTACTTTAGCAATAGAATTTAACGGACAGATTCAGCCTGTAGCTTTGGAAAATGTATCGTCATTTATAGAAATATATGATAAAGACGAGTTATGCTTTAAGGTTGATATTAAAAATAATGAAATATCCGAAGATGATGATGTAGTATATTGGAATTCTCCATATAAAAAGGCTTATTTTATTGATAATCCGTTCATTATCGATGAACCGGCTTTTCGCAAAAGAAATAAATATACGACAACTAATATATCATTTGTAAATGAAGCAAGAATCATAACTCATGATAATAAACTAAAATTTATACTGAACTATTCCCGACCAATTTCGATATTTGAAGAAGGGGTTATAGATGAACGCTATAAATTAATTAAAGAGAAAATTGATTCTATTCTCCCGGGAGAATTTACGGAAAATGACGGAGAAAGATTTTATGTCAGGGACAAGGTTAAGTTAAATTGCGCAAATTTGGCAACAGGTTCAAAGATGTTCTCAATAATAAAAATACTTTTGGAACGTGGGGAGCTAGACGAGAATACTCTTTTAATATTAGATGAGCCTGAGTCGCATCTTCATCCGGAATGGCAAAATTTATTTGTTGAAATAATAGTATTGCTTGTCAAAGAAATAGGATGTCATGTACTTCTTACTACGCACAGCTCACATTTTATGCTTGCGGTGGACGCTTACATGAGGAAATATAAGATAACGTCATTATGTAATTTTTATCAAACAGAACAGATAGATAACGGACCGTTTGTATCTTACAAATGTGTAAACGATTCACTGAATTTGATTTATGAAGATTTTGTAACTTATCTGTCCGATGTTAAATTGTTGCGCAATGAATATTTGGAAAATGATGCTCTGGAGTGAACTTTATGATAAAAAAGGATGTATGCAGTTATATCATTGATAACTTTTTTGATAAGACAGAGCCAATATCAATACTTTCTAAGTCGGATAAAGGCAAAGTTTTGGTAAATGATGAGACATCTGCGTATAATTATGACAAGATAACAAAACAAGTCTATGGTTATATAAAGTACCCAACGTCTGCGGACGCGCTGTTAGTGAATGATAAAATAATATTATTGACGGAGTTTAAGAGTGGTTTTAAGAGGAACATATCTAAGGAAACGCTTGATTACAGTATGCTGACATGTCCTGATGACGATGCAAAAATTTGCAGGGATTACGCTAATCTGTTGATTGACAAAGGCAAGCTTGAAATAAATGAATTATTGGATTCCATAAAATTTAAGGCAATTGAAAGTTATATAACATTAGACAAGAAAATATTGCCGTTGTGTAATGATTTTTTAAATGACAGACATCTGAGGGTAATTTTCTGTGTGGTTGTTGATGATTATATCGACAGTATGGAGGATACATTAACTGAACTTGCGGCAAAGCCGACTTCTTATAATACATTTTCCCATGTTAAATCTTCACTTTTAAGATTTGTTAATTTAAAGGCATCCGATAACAAAGATTATTATTATGATGAGATAAAGGTTTTGTCGCCATACGAATATAAGAGATACCTTAATTCCATAAAAGAAGTAGACGGAGATTCACTGTTATGACGAGGGAAGAAATTATTGCATGGTGTCGACAGCAGTATGACACCGAGCCGGATTATCCGTGGAATGACAAAAATGCGGTTCTTCGGCATAAGAATACCGGTAATACCAAACAAAGTGACAATGGCGGCATGAACCCTCCGAATGAAAAAGAGGGAAAAGCCGCCTTTGGTTCTATGGTTCTCCATATTCTCCATATTGGGAGTATATCATATCTTTTAAATATAATACAAAAACTCTTTATAGCATTACAACATTTGTTGCAATATTTTCCCTAAAAGCCCTGTCGTGTTCCACAAATATCATTGTGGGAGAAAAATTTTGTATAAGCTGTTCAATCTGCATTCGGGAATACACGTCAATAAAATTAAGCGGCTCATCCCATACATACAGATGCGCTTGTTCGCACAGACTTTTAGCGATAAGAGTTTTCTTTTTTTGACCGCCTGAAAAATCACGTATGTCTTTCTCAAATTGAATTCTGTCAAAATTCATCTTGCGAAGCATAGATTTGAATAAGGTTTCGTCTATATTATTTTCTTTCGCAAATTCCGACAACGTGCCATGCAGATGCGATGTGTCCTGCGGTACGTAGGAGATTATAACGCCTGAACCTGTTGTCACCGTGCCGGTGTAGCCTGTGGGCGCGCCTGTCAGCGCTTTTAAAAGGCTGCTTTTGCCGCTGCCGTTCTTTCCGTCTATGGCAATTCTGTTACCGCGTTTTATATCGAAAGAAACAGGGGGGCATACGATATGTCCGTCATAACATATCGAGACATTTGAAAATGATGCAATCGTGTCTGAATGATAAGCAATCGGGCAGATTTTCAGCTCTTTTGTGGTCTCAAAATTTTTAAGCAGCTCTGATTTCTGCCTGATTGCCTGCTCCTGACGGGCTTCTATCGTTTTAGAGCGTTTCATCATTTTTGCGGCTTTATGTCCTATATAGCCTTTGTTGTAAGCGCCTATCTTAGACGCCTCTACGCGCTCGGACCACGAAGACGTACGTTTTGCCGACTGCTGAAGACGGTTTATATCTTTTTTTAATCTTTCATTCTGTGACTTTTCTGAATCCTGCCTGCGCTCAAAGTCGGCCATCCACGAAGAGAAATTTCCACCCTGTATTTCTATGTCTGCCTTGTTAATTGATAAAATATGATCCACGCATCCGTCAAGAAAATATCTGTCGTGCGAAACAAGTATATATCCCTTTTTCTTTTTAAGATAAGCCGCGACAAGCTCTCTGGCATTGGCGTCAAGATGATTGGTAGGTTCGTCAATCAAAAGGAAATGGCCCTCGTTCAAAAAAAGAGCTGTAAGCAAAACCTTTGTCTGTTCACCGTTTGACAGGGTTTCAAATGGTCTCCACAGCACGTTGGGGTCTGTCTCAAGGTATGACAGTTCCCTCATAAGTTCCCACTCCTCGGCGGATGGGCATATATTCTGAAGCACTTCCTCAGTAATAAGGCTTTTGTTTGCAACCTCGTATGGGAAATAATCAAACATTACTGATGCGCTGATATTTCCTGAATATTCGTATTTTCCAAGCAGCAGGTTTAAAAAAGTAGTTTTACCTCGACCGTTTCTACCGACAAAACCAAGCTTCCAGTCTGTGTCGATTTGAAAACTTACGTCTTCAAATATGTTGTCATAACTTGTCGGGTATGAAAATGTAAGTCTCTCTATATTAATCATTGACATAAAAAATCCCCCTTTATAATTCTATTTCTTAATTTGCCTGTGCAATTGCCTATCCCCGGAAGGGCTTTTGCCATAAATGTATACTTTGTTTTCCTATATGACAAAATAAGGCTGCAGGAAAGTCAATTCCTGCAGCCCGACATAGCATTATGACACTATCTTTTGGTGGTAATTAAGTAACTGTACAGTTGGTGATAAATTATCTCCAACTAATATACAAAAACTATAAAAGGTAGATGCTAAACTATATAGAGTCAGATAGATTTATAACTTTCCTGCAAATAAGAACAACAATACTGTAATATGAGTATCGTTGAACTCTTTATTGTTATCTGCAAAAAAAGTTATACATCTTTCCACCTCTTTCTTAATGTTTGTATCAGTATAGCACATATTTCTTAAATTGCAAGAGTAAATATTTAATTATTTGAATAAGTTTATCCCCTGCCGGGCTTCTGCCATAATAGTTTTGCTCCTATAATTTTATAAAATTATAAAAAGATTAAAATTTATAAAATTATGGTAAAAGCATTAAATATTAAGAGTATTATTGAAAAATAATATTGAAATGCTATAATAGCCATTAACAATAAAGGCCATATGCCTAATTGTTCTGCAGAGAAAGTGAAAGGTGGAAGTATTATGTTTGACTTTATATGTCAGTTTGAGGAGGATATATTATTATTTATACAGGAATATATAAGGTGTGACGCGCTGACTCCCGTTATGAAGTTTTTCTCTATGATATGTGAGTACGGAATCATATGGATAATAATAGGAATATTAATGTTCTCATTCAAGGATTCGAGAAAAACCGGTGTTATGATATTTACGGCGCTTATACTGTCGCTTTTAATAAATAATTTAATACTTAAAAATGTCGTTGGTAGAGCCAGACCTTTCGATATAATAGAGGGCCTTACCTCAATAATTGCAAAGCCGACCGACTTCTCATTTCCGTCAGGTCATACGGGCGTTTCATTTTCAGCCGCCTTTGTGATAATAAGAAGCCGGCCGCCGCGTTACTGGATACCTGCACTTATAGTTGCGGCGGTTACCGCATTTTCAAGGCTTTACCTTGGAGTGCACTATCCGGGCGACGTGGTTGCCGGAATTATAATTGGTTATTTCATTGCGTTAGTTTCGGATTATATTGTATCGGCATGTTTAAAACATGACGTCTGAATCAAATATTACGGTAAACGGACCGTCGTTTACCAGGGATACTTTCATTTCTGCGCCGAAAATTCCGTGTTCTACAACCCTGACCTTTTTGTTGCACTCGGATATTATATATTCGTAAAGTTTCTCAGCCATGTCGGGGGAGCCGGCGCCTGTAAATGACGGTCGGTTGCCTTTCCTGCAGTCGGCATACAGTGTAAATTGTGATACAATCAAAAGTTCACCGTCGACACTTTCAAGATTAAGGTTAGTTTTACCGTTTTCATCCTCAAAAATGCGCAGATTAATAAGCTTGTTTATCATTTTGTCCGCAATCTCGGTTGTATCTGAATCAGCCGCACCTATTAGGACAAGATATCCCCTGCCAATTGAACCGACAATATCGCTTTCAACCCGTACGCTTGCTTCGGTCACTCTCTGTATGACAAATTTCATAAAATACTACCACTACCAATCCTTTTATATATTTCGGAACTGCTTAAAAGCGACATTTTCATCGAATATCCGCACAGTTCGCTGCAGTTTTTCAGCTTATGCTGTTGTCGGCATATGAGATTAGCTCGGACGCTTTAAACAGGTCTATTCTTGAGAGTTCAAAACATTCAAGAATGTTCGGTGAAAATACCCCGCATTCGCCCTCTTGTATCATGCGGACAACTTCCTCCGAGGCGTAAGGAATCTTATATACACGTTTACTTACAAGCGCGTCAAATACATCTACAATTGACACTACCTGAGCCCAGATTGGTATTTCCTCACCTTTAAGTCCATCCGGATATCCGTTGCCGTCATATTTTTCGTGGTGATATCGGCAGATGTCATAGCAATAGCGGTAAAATTCGCTGTCTTCGCGCTTAAATTTCTCAAGAAGCTCACATCCGTATATGGTATGTTTTTTCATTTCCTCAAACTCGGATTTTGTAAGCTTATCAGGTTTTAAAAGTATGTTGTCAGAAATGGCAATTTTGCCTATGTCATGTAAGGCGGAGGCGTTGACGATTAAGTCAATCTGCTCTTTTGTAAGATTGTATTCCGGGTAGAACTTCATAAGCCGGTTTAAAATAATTTTAGTGAAATATTTAATTCTTTTAATGTGTTCACCTGATTCAAGACTCCTGAATTCAACTACGGAGCTGAGCGCGTTAATAAGAAACTCGTTGTTTTTCTCCAGCTGTTCACGGCTCTTTATAAGTTCTTTTGTACGCTGTTCAAGTTTTCTTTCAATATGGACTCTGTGTTCAAAAAGCTCAATAAGGTTCATTGTACGTCTCATTACGACCTTTGGTTCAAACGGTTTATATATTATGTCGCTTGCGCCGTATTCATAAGCCTTGATGTCCGATTCAGCCGTTGCCTCGCCGGTTATCATAATGACCGGTATTGTGTTTATGTAATTTTCTTTGTTCATGTAGTCAAGAACGTCAAGACCGGTTTTATTAGGCATTACAAGGTCAAGAAAAATCATTGATATTCGGTCTCGCTCTTTTTCAAGTATGTCAATGACCTGTGCGCCGTCTTCGGCTTCAAGAATATCGAACTGTTCTTCGAAGATGAATCGGAGAACGTCACGATTGATTTCTGAATCATCTGCGATAAGTATTGTTTTATTATACATATTCATATCCATATCCTAATACTCCTTTATAATTTTAAATTTTATATTAATATAATATATTAATGCCCTTATTTGAATCTCACACTTGAGTTGAACAATTCAATTGTACTATCAATATATACTTACAGGCAAGCTTTTTTTACTAATATAAACAAAAAAGTTCTTCTTATTTAATTTATTGTTTATTTGAAAATGTTCTGTTGGTATGATATCATTAAAACGGTGTAAATACACTGATATTGTCATACTATAAAATTATAAAGTTGATGGCAATTAATATTATTATTTGTAAAAAGAAAAGAGGTAAAATAATGAAAAGTATTAAAAAGTTGATAGTATTAGGTCTTGCGCTTGCTACAGTAGTGACATCGACTCTTGCTTTTCCCGCAGAGAGTGAGGCCAAGGTTAAGCTTAACAAAACAAAGCTTGAGCTCAATGTTGGCGCTAAATTTAAGTTAAAAGTAAAAGGTACAAAGAAAAAGGTAAAATGGTCTACTGCAAACAAAAAGGTCGCTACGGTTAAAAAGGGGACTGTAAAAGCTGTAGCAGCGGGCTCTACTAAGATTACAGCTAAGATTGGAAAGAAAAAGTACTTATGTAAGGTAACTGTTAAAAATATTGTGGCAAATTTGCCTAAGAAACCGGTAGTATCGGCTCCTCCTGTTGCGACTCCGGCTCCTGTTGCTGACCCTCAGCAGCAGATGATTATGAATAATGCGCTTGCTGCCAATATATCGAAAAGGGTCGATAAGCTTTCAAGCGGCGAGATTTTATATACAATAGTAAACAATAATACTCAGGAAATTCCAACTATTAAATTAGATGTTATGCTTTGTGACAGCGCAGGTACTCCTGTCGACACTCATTCAATTACTGTAGATAATCTTCTTCCGGGAGAGGCATATTATGGATTATATTCTCTTTCCTCAAAGTGCAGCCTTATTGACGTTGCCAAAAGTACGGTCAACGTGACAGTTAGTCAGAGTTCTTCATATAAAAAATATGTTACGTCTTCTGTAAGTATTACGGGCGCTAAGAATGTAGATGACAAGGTTGTAATGACGTATGTTAACAATACGGTTCAGAATGTATATCTCAGGGGATTTGTTTTTTACAAGGATGCAAATGGAGCGATACTTGCAGTTGATGAAATAATAGATAGCGTGGCCCCGGGTGCAACCAAGTTTGAAACACTGTCAAGACCTTACTATAGATATGATATGTTAGGACATGAGGCATTTGAGGATATTGAGTATACTACAGTCGATTGGGTATACAGGGCATACTACTATTAATATAAGTTCTGTCTATAAACTATGTGTAATAAAATAGTGTATTAATAACATCATAAGCCTGTCACAAAGCCTATATTGGTTATGTGGCAGGTTTTGTTTTCACTACAAGCGCTACTTGAAACATGTACTGAAAAAGAATATAATATAATCTGTATATCAATTAATAATTGTGAAAGGCAGGCCAAATATGGTAAGAATAAACGGGCAGGACTCAGACGCAGCTGGTATGACTGTTGAACAGTACATATCGACTACAGATTATAATATTGACAGGATTGCGGTTGAGAAAAACGAACAGATAGTACCAAAAGCACAATACGGGACAACTATTATACAAGACGGTGACAATATAGAGGTGGTAAGCTTTGTCGGAGGTGGCTGACATGCATAATGAAAGCGGTTTCATGCCGACAAGAGAGGAGTACATGGAGGCGCTTGTAAAAAGGCATGGAATGGAAAGGCAGAAAAAATTTTTAAATGCAGGGGCGGCGGTCTGCGGACTCGGCGGTCTTGGCTCGAATATAGCTGTGGCGCTTGCGAGGGCCGGGGTCGGCAGTCTGCATCTTATAGATTATGACTGTGTGGATTTATCTAACGTAAATAGACAGCAGTATATGCTTTCACAGATTGGAAAGAAGAAGACTCAGGCTATGAAAGAAATTATTGCCGCCATTAATCCATACATAAGGGTAGTTACAGATACGGTTAAAATCAGCGAGACAAATATTGAATTACTGTCGGAGGATGATATAATATGCGAGGCGTTTGACGCGGCAGAGCAAAAGGCAATGCTTGTAAACGGAATTCTTGAAAAATATCCTCAAAAATATATTGTGGCGGCGTCAGGAATGGCTGGGATGTACTCGGCAAATGAGATTAAGACTAGGAAAATAACGGACCGCTTTTTTATGTGCGGCGATGGAAAGAGCGACGCGGGTGAAGATATAGGTCTTGTTGCCGCCCGCGTTATGGTGTGTGCGGCGCATCAGGCGCATATGGTTTTAAAAATAATTGATGGAACATTTGAGGTATGAATATATAATATATAAAATTTGCAGATATGTTTTAGATGGGTTGTGCCGCGCAATCAAGCAGCTTTAATGCTAACGTATTTGCACAGAAAAAAATGAAAGAGGTAAGGGTGAAAATATTATGGACAACGATAAATTGGTAATTGCAGGACACGAGTTTCAATCAAGATTTATTCTGGGCTCGGGAAAATACTCTCTCAATCTAATAGAGGCGGCTGTCAGGGATGCGGGTGCCCAGATTATAACGCTGGCTGTCAGGCGTGCAAATACAAAGGAGCATGAGAGCATAATGGATTATATACCTGAGGGGGTGACGCTTCTTCCGAATACGTCAGGCGCAAGGAATGCCGACGAGGCGGTACGTATTGCCCGCCTTGCAAGAGAGCTTGGGTGCGGTGATTTCGTTAAGATTGAAATAATGCGAGATACCAAATATCTTCTCCCTGATAATGAGGAGACAATAAAAGCAACCCAAATACTTGCAGATGAAGGTTTTATCGTAATGCCGTATATGTACCCGGACCTAAATGTTGCGAGGGATCTTGTAAATGCGGGGGCTGCAACCATAATGCCGCTTGCATCTCCGATAGGATCTAACAAGGGACTTGCCGCGAAAGAATTTATACAGATTCTTATTAACGAGATAGACCTTCCGATTATTGTAGATGCGGGAATAGGCCGGCCATCCCAGGCGTGCGAGGCTATGGAGATGGGAGCGGCGGCTATAATGGCAAATACCGCGCTTGCTACGGCGGGAGACCTTCCTCTGATGGCCTCCGCTTTCAGGCAGGCAATAGAGGCAGGAAGAAAAGCGTATATTTCCGGTCTTGGAAGGGTGCTTGTAAGGGGAGCGGCGGCTTCTGACCCTCTTACAGGTTTTTTGCGGGATTAGGGGGGGAGGAAAAGATGACAAATGACTTTTTTATAGATTCAAAAAAGCTGTCCGCAAAGGCGCTTGAAAGAAAACATCAGATTGAAAACGATGCGTCGTGCAGGACTAATCATATGGAATATATGCCGGGAATGGAGCGGATAGATTCTGACATTTTGGATAATGTTATAGATACCATGAACGATTATGACTATGACAGGTATACCGCGGGTGATGTTGAGGCGGCGCTCGGACACGAGGTTTGTACAATTGAAGACTTGAAAGCGCTGTTGTCTCCGGCAGCCGAGCCGTATTTGGAGCGCATGGCGGCTAAGGCCAGAATCGAGACACGAAAGCATTTTGGCAATACGGTTTATATATTTACACCGCTTTATATTGCCAATTACTGTGATAACTACTGTGTATACTGCGGTTTCAACTGTTATAACCAAATTAACAGGATGAAGCTTTCGCTTGAACAGATAGAGCATGAGATGAAAATTATAGCTGATACCGGTATGGAGGAAATTCTAATACTAACGGGCGAAAGCAGGGAAAAAAGCAATGTTGAGTATATAGGAGAGGCGTGTAAGCTTGCGCGGAAATATTTTAGGATGGTAGGTCTTGAAGTATATCCGCTTAACAGTGATGAATACAAGTATCTTCATGAATGTGGCGCCGATTATGTGACGGTATTTCAGGAAACATATGATGCCGATAAATACGAAACGCTGCACCTTTTAGGGCACAAGCGTGTGTGGCCGTACAGGTTTGAGTCGCAGGAGCGCGCTCTTATGGGCGGTATGAGGGGAGTGGCGTTTGCAGCGCTTTTGGGTCTGTCGGATTTTCGCAGGGATGCCCTCGCAAGCGCACTGCATGTACATTATCTTCAGAGAAAATATCCTCACGCTGAAATGTCGCTGTCTTGTCCAAGGCTTAGGCCTATTATCAATAATGAAAAAATAAATCCGCTGGACGTGCATGAGAAACAGCTTTGCCAGATTATATGCGCGTACAGGATATTTTTACCTTATGTGGGCATAACGGTGTCGTCAAGGGAGAGCGCACAATTCAGGGACGGAATAGTTAAGATTGCCGCAACAAAAGTATCGGCAGGCGTATCAACAGGAATTGGCGACCACGAGAGTAAGTATACAGGCGGGGAGCGCAGTGAGGCCGAAGGCGACGAGCAGTTTGAGATAGATGATGACCGGAGTTTTGATATGATGTACAGAGATATGGAAAAAGAAGGGCTGCAGCCCGTGCTCAACGATTATATTTATATATAATTATATTTTATTTATTGAATTAATTATTTTGAAAATTGTTTCAGAATTAATTGTATTGGAATTAACTGTATACGTAAGGAAATATACTATGAACCCGGAAAATTTTAAAATTATATGCGTCACAAACAAATCAATCTGTGACGGAGATTACTTAGAGCGCATATTGGCGGTGGCAAAATTACATCCTCACGGTATTATTTTGAGGGAGAAAGAACTTGGAGAGAGCGAGTACGTCAAACTTGCAGAAAAAGTCATGCGGATATGCGCAGACAACGGCGCAAAATGCATATTGCATACATACGCTGAAGCTGCCGTGAGGCTTGGCGCGGACGCAATACATCTTCCGATGGATATACTTCGGACTGTAGACGGGGATATATTGTCAAAATTTAAAATAATTGGGGCGTCATGCCACTCGATGGAGGATGCGGCGGAGGCTGAGAAAATTGGATGTTCGTATATCACAGCCGGACATATTTATGCGACCGATTGTAAGAGGGGAATTGAGCCGAGGGGCGTTGGGTTTCTGCGCGGTGTCTGCGACAGCGTTAACATCCCCGTGTTTGCTATAGGAGGAATTGAGCGTGCTAAGTTTGACGAGCTTTTAAAAGCAGGTGCGGCGGGAGCATGTATTATGAGCGGATTTATGAAAGGATGTCTGCGGGAAGACATTTTCTGATAAGCAGAATAATACAAAAAATGAGAGTAAAATTAATATTGAAAAGGATAATTCTTTAAAATGAAGTTTAAAAAGGAAAATTTATTGTTATATGCGGTGACGGACCGTTCGTGGAACAAGGGTATGTCCCTTTATGAGCAGGTGGAATGCGCGCTCAAAGGGGGAGTAACAATCGTACAGCTGCGGGAAAAGGAGCTTGCTGACGAATTGTTTTTCAGAGAGGCGACGGACATAAAGGAGCTATGCCACAAGTACAATGTCCCGTTCATCATAAACGATAATGTTGACATCGCATTAAAATGCGGGGCGGACGGAGTACATGTTGGGCAGGACGATACGCCCGTTAATGAGATTAGAAGACTTGCGGGCGGGGATTTTATAATAGGTACAACAGCTAAGACAGTCGAACAGGCGGTAAGGGCTGAGGCGGACGGCGCCGATTATCTCGGAGTGGGGGCGGTTTTTCCGTCGCCAACAAAAGGAAATGCCATACGCATTACAAAAGAAATGCTGTCTCAGATATGCGGCTCAGTTAAGATTCCGGTTGCAGCAATAGGAGGAATTACGGCGGACAACATGAGTGAGATTGCTGGAAGTGGAATTAGCGGCATGGCTCTCGTATCCGCAATATTTGCAGCGGACGATATTGAATGTGAGACGGCTAAACTAAAATCAAAAGTGTTACAAATAATAAAAGCCCCTTAATATAAGGGGCTTTTATTATTTGCAAGTTATATTTCATTATTTTACTGTCTTTTTGTAAAAGTGCTGCATCTTGTGTCTTCGCATTGGCAGTCTGAGCTGCATGGGGAAACTTCAATCTTTTCAGCCATACATACGCATTCGTCATTATACTTGCAGTCCTTTGCCTGACAGTATATATGAGTTTCCTTAGTTGGAGTACATGCGTGATTTTTAAATGACTGTTCATGTGTGAAGTTGTTGCAGCATGTGTTATCTTTTTCTCCGCCGCCTGACACGTCAATAGAATTAAGAACACAAAGCCTGTCCTCATTATGACCGCATTTAGTTACTGAACATGATAAATTTGGCATAATACGACCTCCTTATTGATTTGTTTTGAGTAGCATCTGTACATCGACGCTAGTATGTGCAGATAAAAGGAGGTTTATTCGTATGAAAATATTAAATTATTTATTTCAAAGTACGCAGAAAATCACACAGGGACTCTTGTTGTTCCTCGGACAGATAACTCCAAAGCCTTAGCATTTGTTCCTGTTCTTTTGAGAGTGATACCATGTCGCCTTCACTGAAAAACTGACTTAGTGTTATTCCGAAACCTTTGCATATTATTTCCAGTGTAGGAATACTGGGTATAGTGTTTCTGTGAAAGATATTAGATATGGTCGATGACGGCAATCCGCACATTTTGACCAGCTTGTATTCGCTCCAACCGCGCTCTTCAGTTAGTTGTTTCAGCTTCTCAATTACATCCATAGTTATCACCGCCCTTATATATATTCTACAGCTCATTTAGATTACAAAATAGTACTAGATAGAGTTGCAGAATGATACTCAATATGATAGTATGAACACGCATATAAAAAGTATGGGGTGTGGTAAATAATGCATATGTATATTGGGTTATATGAACAAATAATGATTTTTGGAGTGTTGATAATTATGATAACTTGTGCATTATTATGCTCTGTTTTAATAATTATTATTAAAATAATAAAATTACATGACAAAAGAAACGGATTGATAATTAAAAAAGCAAAAATAATTGAAAAGGCCGCTAAATATGGACGGATAACGTGGTTTATTGTCCAATTTGAGAGCGGTGAAAGAGTAAGGCTTAGGACATTTAATAATTTAGGTTTGCTTGTGACAGCCGGTGATGTGGGAATTATCACATTCAGGGGAAAAACAATTGAAAAAATTGAATTGACATTATAAAATCATAGTAAGCAGTAACACTATGCATTACAGCAATATAAATAATACATTTAAAGGTGCAAAATGTCACGCCGTATAACGTATTGATTAGCTGAAAGGAGAAATTTATGTCAAAACAGATGTGGAAAGCAGGTAACATGCTTTATCCTCTGCCAGTTGTTATGGTAAGCTGTGAGAGAGAGGGAGAAAAACCAAATATAATTACGGTTGCCTGGTCGGGAACTATTTGTACCAATCCGGCAATGGTATCCATATCAATAAGAAAAGAAAGGTATTCATATGACATCATTAAAGAAAGCGGTATGTTCGTAATTAATCTTGTAAATGACAAGATTGTTAAGGCGGCGGACTGGTGCGGCGTACGTTCAGGCCGTGACTATGATAAGTTTAAGGAAATGGGACTGACAAGGGCAGACGGCAGCGTTCCGGGTATGCCGCTGATTAAAGAGAGCCCGGTCAACATAGAATGTGAGGTAAAGGAGATAAAAGAGCTCGGCTCACATGATATGTTTATAGCCGCTGTTAAAAATGTCTGGGCCGATGAAAAGTACATGGACGAAAAAGGAAAGTTTCACCTTAATGAATCGGGGCTTGTCACATATTCACACGGGGAGTATTTCGGGCTTGGAAAAAGGTATGGAAAGTTTGGTTACTCCGTGAAGAAATAGGCACTTTACAAATCAATATTTACATGTTAAAATCCAAAGATGAAACATAGCACTGTAAAATAATCCAGTTGAGGATATATTTGTCACGGCAGGCTGTGTAACAGGCGAAAGAGTATCCCCACTTGAAGGTGGATATCATAAAAAATATTAAAGAAAAGAGGTTATAATTGACATGGCAGAAATCAATTTAAGTCAGTATGGAATTACCGGAACTACTGAAATCGTGTACAATCCTTCTTATGAAGTATTATTCGAAGAAGAGACGAAGAAAGACCTTGAAGGTTTTGAAGCCGGACAGGAAAGTGAACTTGGTGCAGTTAATGTTATGACAGGTATCTATACAGGTCGTTCACCTAAAGATAAGTTCATCGTTATGGACGAGAATTCAAAGGATACAGTTTGGTGGACTTCTGACGAGTACAAGAATGATAACCACCCTGCATCAGAGGAGACATGGAAAGTTGTTAAGGATATCGCTTTAAAAGAGCTTTCAAACAAGAGACTTTTTGTTGTAGACGCATTCTGCGGAGCTAACGCAGATACCCGTATGGCAGTTCGTTTTATCGTTGAGGTTGCTTGGCAGGCTCATTTCATTAAAAACATGTTTATTCAGCCGTCAGAGGAAGAACTCAAGAACTTTGAGCCAAACTTTGTAGTATACAACGCTTCAAAAGCTAAAGTTGAAAACTACAAGGAGCTGGGTCTTAATTCAGAGACAGCTGTAGTATTTAACATTACAAGCCGCGAGCAGGTTATTATCAATACATGGTACGGCGGGGAGATGAAGAAAGGCATGTTCTCAATGATGAACTACTACCTTCCGCTTAAGGGCATCGCTTCAATGCACTGCTCGGCAAACACTGATATGAATGGTGAGAATACAGCAATCTTCTTCGGACTTTCAGGAACAGGTAAGACTACATTGTCAACAGACCCTAAGCGTCTTCTTATAGGAGATGATGAGCATGGATGGGATGACAACGGAGTATTCAACTTCGAGGGTGGATGCTATGCTAAGGTTATCAATCTCGATAAAGAGTCAGAACCTGATATATATAACGCAATCAAGAGAGACGCCCTTTTAGAGAATGTTACATTAGACAAGGATGGTAAGATTGATTTTACAGATAAGAGCGTGACAGAGAATACACGTGTATCTTATCCTATTGACCATATCAACAACATTGTTCGTCCTGTTTCGGCTGCACCGGCTGCTAAAAATGTTATTTTCCTTTCAGCGGATGCTTTCGGAGTACTTCCTCCTGTTTCAATTCTTACACCGGAACAGACCCAGTACTACTTCCTTTCAGGCTTTACTGCTAAGCTTGCAGGTACGGAGCGTGGAATTACTGAGCCTACGCCTACATTCTCGGCATGTTTTGGTCAGGCATTCCTTGAGCTTCATCCTACAAAGTATGCAGAAGAACTTGTTAAGAAGATGCAGGAGAGCGGAGCTAAGGCTTACCTTGTAAATACAGGATGGAACGGAACAGGAAAGCGTATCTCCATTAAGGATACACGTGGAATAATTGACGCAATCCTCAACGGTGATATTAAGAATGCTCCTACAAAGAAGATTCCATACTTCAACTTTGAGGTTCCTACGGAGCTTAATGGTGTTGACACAGGTATCCTTGACCCACGCGATACTTATAAGGATGCTTCTGAGTGGGAAGAGAAAGCAAAAGACCTTGCTGCAAGATTTACTAAGAACTTTGCTAAGTACGAAGGTAATCCGGCAGGAAAGGCTCTTGTTTCAGCAGGTCCTCAGATGTAATTAAAAATATAGTTAAGTTCAATTGTGCTGACGTAATATTGATTAACGTATCAGTTAACTTAATCAAATATCCCGCGGTTTTGCCGCGGGATATTTATGTGTATGAAAAGCTCGTTAATTATTTTAATTGCTTAACTTCTGTCTTTAATTTTCTTCCAAAGCACTTCAAACCAGATAGGGCCTATATCAAGAATGAGCTTGTGAAAGCTTACGGGGTCATATTTGTCGCCTAATTTGTTTCGCATATACTGCTCCATATTCAAAAATTCAATACAGCTTATAGTATATTTCGGGTAAAGGGCAGGTTCCGAAGCAACTGACAAAAATATCTCTTTTGCGACGGCGCTGTCGTCTATTCCATTTTCTATAAGCAGTCTTGTGCAGTCGGTTATATCCCATCCCATATAGTGAATACCGATGTCAATCATACTGTATATGCAAAGCAGGGCAAGCTTGTTATTTTTGAGAACCGATGTCTTGAGTGCGTCCATTCCGGCATAACCGTAAGAATCAAGCTCCGCATAGGTAGCCCATCCTTCAACGTAACCTGAAAAGTTCATAATAAGTCTCAGCTGCACAGGCTCGGATTCCATGAAATACCTGGTTTGATAGAGGTGTCCCGGGTAGCCCTCGTGGGCCAGTGTGGTAAACAATTCGCTTCTTGTGCACGAGGCGTTGTTGATATATATGCAGTCCGATGCCGCAGCGTCAATCGGCGGTGTGAGATACATCGCAGGGCTGAGACTGTTTTCGAGTGAAGAATGTACGGGTTTAAGCTTTATTTCAGAATCGCTCTTTAACGCGGGATATGAATCATTTATCTTTTGTTTTAATGTCGCAAGAATATCCTGCGCCGTTGCGTCCTCCCTCACGGACATCTCAAGATTATCGTAAATACTGCCGTCCTTTGCCAGCGCCTTTGCGATGTCGGACTTACATTTGGAGAGCGTGTCTTCGAGCAGTTCAAACGCCTTGTCGGGATTCATGGATGAGTTTGTCTGCTGTCTGAACAGTAGCCTATAATACTCAAGACCATTTTTGTCCATCGAGTCCCCGGACGGATTCATCTTACACATTCCCCTTGTTGTAAACGAGGAAGATTTCATTGAACCAAGTGAAGTTATAATATTGTTATATGCGGGTATAATGACATTTTTAATAATATCCTCGTTAGTATCACAGTATGTTTCGGCCTGTTCGGGCGTAATACCTTCGAGTTGTGTGATTTTATCGTCAAATACATCAATCAGGTAATTGTCGTCGGGATTTGCTATAAAATCACTGCACTGCTTTATTATAACATCAGCCTGTTCACTGCTCATAAAAAGTCCGTTTTCTAACTTTTTCTTTTCAAATTCCATAATCTGTGCGAAATAATCGGGTACGCTCCTTAAAATGGAAAAGTATGTATCTACATAAGTTATGTCGTAAAAATGGTACTCTGCCAGCAGGACCGGCAATTGGGACTGTATTCCCGATACCGGGGACAACGGCTCCTCATACATTGAGTATTGTCCGAGCTCCAGAGCGTTTTCAAGCGTCCCGGAAAGGGCGTCGTATGCAAGCTGTTCTTTTTCAGTTAATGAACTGCGCTTTATTTCTTTTAGAAGTGAAAGTTTGTTTTCGAGAAATGTAAATTCGCTTTTAGCTACGTCGGGGGAGTAGGAGCCGAGCGTCGAGGGGCGTTCGCCCTTTATGTAATTTTCTGCATTCATCACATTGTAGTTACAGGTGATGCCGTCCTGACTGAGAATATATGTAGTCATATCGCTGCATATGGCGGCAAAATCAGACGAGGCCTGCGGATTATGCTGCTCCCCGCCTATTCCCGGCATACTGCATCCGCTTGATGGGATGCCGATTACTGCAATAATTAATAACAGACATATCAATTTTCTGTGCAGCATTTTGATTGGGTTTGTTTTCATTTAATTTAATCCTTTCGGCAGAATAATTCTTTGCATATAAATTTATGATTTTTAGAATGAAAATATTATCAGATACATAAAATTGAACAGACACATTTATTAAAGGGTCAAAGGAGGTCATTGCTTGGAGGACAAATTAGACGAGGTACTGCAAAAGTATGATTTTAATGTTGCATCCAGAAACCGGATAAGAGGAGCTGTACTAATTGACACAGACAAGGGATATAAGTTGGTAAAGGAGACAAGATCTTCTGCGGGAAGGCTTGTCTGGGAAAACAGGGTAAAAAATCATCTTAGAGACAATGGATTTGAAAAGATTGATGCATACTGTATAAATAATGAGGGGAATATCAGCACGCCTGATATGTACGGAGTAAGATATACAGTTTCAGACTGGTATATCGGAAATGAATGTAACCTTAACGATGTAAAACAGGTATATCTGGCATCGAAAAATCTTGGAGAACTTCATATAAGGCTTGAGGGATTTGAGACTGAAAGCGACTGTATGCAGCCTGTGCAGATGGAGATTACCGATAAATTTGAAAAACATAACCTTGAACTTAAACATATAAGAAATTATCTAAAAAACCGCAATGACAGAAATGAATTTGAAATTAGGCTTCTAAAGGCGTATCCATCATTTTATGCCGAGGCCGAAGAGGCGGTTTCAAAGCTGCGGAATGTTTCGGGATGGAACGCACGCAATGTAATACATGGTTCATATACATACCACAATATAATATTGTGCGAAGATGGGATTGCAACAACAGTGTTTGACAAGAGTACATATGGCCCGAGGCTTATGGATTTATATTATTTCCTAAGAAAGGTTATGGAAAAAAATGAGTGGACTTTTGAGTATGGAATGGCTGTGATGAGCGGATATGAATCTTTTAGGAGACTTGAGGAAAACGAGATGAAAGCTCTTAAGCTTCTTTTAATGTATCCGGAGAAGTTTTGGAAACTTGCAAGTTATTATATGAACAGCAAAAAAACGTGGATGTCCCAAAAAAATCTTGAAAAGCTTATAGCACTTGAAAAGCAGCAGTTAAACAGGCAGAAATTCATAGATGAAATAAGTTGAAAGCAGTTCCGAAATTTGTTATAATGTACTTTAGTTATTTGTATTAACTATTTTATGGAATTTAGACATTGTAAGGGGGTTTCAGGTGTGAAGTTTAAAAGGTATTTGGTTTATATTTTACTGATGTTTGCTGTAATACTTATGTCTTCCGCCTGTCATAGTAAAACTGATATCTCTAAGCCCGACAGTACGGATAGCGCTGAACACGCTGTTCCGGCTTCTTTTCAGGGAGTTGTGAAAGCCGTTGACACTGATATGAGGGAGATTACATTTGTCAATTTTAACTACGGCAGTGATATTGTCCTGAGATATAACGATGCGTGTTCGGTGTACAATAAAAGCGGTTCACTCACTGCGCCTGAAATGCTTGAAGCCGGTCTTGTGGTTCAGGTACAGTATAATTCCGAAAAGATGAGGGCAAATGAGGTAAGGGTTGATAAAGACTGCTGGGAATATGATAATATTGTGAAGTGGTCATTTGATACTGATAAGAATATGTTTTCAATTTCGGATAAAAACTATAAGTACAGCGATTCAATATTAGTTTTAAATGATGGTAAGACACAGGATATTATGTGTCTTAACCAGGTGGACAAGCTGAAAGTATTTGGTATAGATAATAAAATATGCGCTGTCATAGTAAAGGAGGGCCACGGATATATTAAGCCGTCCAACTACGGTGATTTTGTTGGCGGAACCGTATCTGTTGGTTATATAGTGAACCAGCCCGTAGTTGAGAATATGCTTTTGGTAGTGCGCGAGGGTATATATGAGATTACAATGAATAATGGAAATCTCAGCGGAAAGAGGACGGTTCAGGTTTCAAGGGATGAGGAGACTGACCTAGACATGTCCGGAGTTGTGGCGGCAGGAGCGTCCGACGAGGGAAAGGTTGATTTTGATATATGGCCTCCGGGAACGGACGTATATGTTAACGGAAAGCTTATTGATTATGAGGAGCCGCTCACTTTAAAATATGGAAGACACTCGGTGACGGCGGCGCTTACCGGTTATACTACTTATAAGGGAACGCTTACTGTGAGCTCACCAAATCCTACCGTAAGAATTGATTTGAAGCAGGAGGTGGCTGAGATTGAGGAGGACGAAGAGGATGAAGACGATGAAAAGCATACGGCTAAACCTTCGGAGGACAAGGCTGAAGTTACGGACAAACCAATAGAAGATAAACCGTCAAACAGCAGTTCGGACAATACGTCGCTTGCAACAACTTCTCCGGATAATAAGAAAGCTACTGAGGATGAATCAGAAATACATTACGATAAAAAGCACACAATGTCTGTAAACGGTCCGGAGGGCGCAGAGGTATATTTGAACGGCGTCTATAAGGGGCTTGCGCCGTGCAGCTTTCCAAAACAGATTGGAACGCAGACAATATCGCTCAGCAAAGAGGGATGTAAGACAAGAAGCTATACCGTAGTAATAAATGATGATAACCAGAATGTTACTTGGACATTCCCTGAGCTTGATCAGTGAGAAATAAATAAAATAATATTGAATATATAATAAAATATGGAGGGTTATATATGAGCTATATGGATGTATATGAACAGTGGCTGACTAATGATGTGTTTGATGAAAAGACAAAAGATGAGTTAAGGTCGATTAGCGGTGATGAGAAAGAGATTCAGGAGCGGTTTTACAAAGAACTTGAATTTGGAACGGCGGGATTAAGGGGTATTATCGGAGCCGGAACCAACAGGATGAATATATACACCGTTAGAAAAGCTACTCAGGGACTTGCAAATTATATCAACGGAACGGAAAAGAAAGATAAAAAAGTTGTTATAGCATTTGATTCAAGAAGAATGTCTCCTGAGTTTGCCGATGAGGCGGCTCTTTGTCTTGCTGCAAACGGAATAAAAGCATACGTATTTGAAAGTCTTAGACCTACCCCTGAGCTTTCGTATGCGGTGAGAAAGCTTGGTTGTATTGCCGGAATTAATATAACAGCAAGCCATAACCCTCCGGAGTACAACGGCTATAAAGTATACTGGGAAGACGGCGCACAGATTACTCCGCCCCACGACAAAGGAATAATGGATGAGGTTAAGGCTATTACAGATTATTCGGTATTGAAGACTATGGATAAGGATGAAGCCGAGGCCAAAGGTCTCTATGAGGTTATAGGCGAGGCTGTTGACGACGAATATATAAAGGAACTTAAAAAATTAGTTATAAATAAGGATTGTATTGATGCAGTTTCTGACGATATAAATATTGTATATACTCCGCTTCACGGTACGGGAAATATTCCTGTGAGAAGAATTCTGCGGGAGCTTGGCTTTAAGAATGTATTTGTAGTGAAAGAGCAGGAGCAGCCTGACGGTGAATTTCCAACCGTAAGTTATCCTAATCCTGAGGCTGAGGAAGCATTTGCGCTTGCGCTTAAGCTTGCCGAAGAAAAGAATGCAGACATTGTGCTTGCAACTGACCCTGACGCTGACAGGCTTGGCGTATACGTAAAGGACAGCAAATCAGGAGAATATATTTCGCTTACGGGAAATATGTCGGGATGTCTGATAGGTGATTATGAGATAGGACAGATTAAGGAAAAGACCGGAATTCCTGCTGACGGCGCGTTGATAAAGACAATTGTCTCGTCTGACATGGCAAACGCGATAGCTGATTACTATGGAATAGAGCTCATAGAGGTTTTGACAGGCTTTAAATATATCGGACAGAAAATTCTTGAATTTGAGACCAATGGGAAAGGAACCTATTTGTTTGGATTCGAGGAAAGCTACGGATGCCTTGTTGGAACACATGCAAGAGATAAGGATGCCGTTGTCGCAACAATGAAACTGTGTGAGGCTGCAGCGTATTACAAGACAAAAAATATGACATTGTGGGATGCAATGCTTGCAATGTATGAGAAATACGGTTACTATAAAGATGATGTCAAAGCTATAACATTGTCAGGCAAAGAGGGTCTTGAAAAAATTCAGTTGATAATGGACACTCTCAGAAAAAATAAAATAGACGAGCTTGGCGGCTATAAAGTTAAGGTCATGAGAGATTACGAGTCCGGTGAGACGTACGACGTTATTTCCGGCAGCAGGGGAGAAACGGGCCTGCCGTCGTCAAATGTTCTTTACTATGAATTTGGTAACGGAGTATGGTTCTGTGTAAGACCGTCCGGTACAGAGCCGAAGATTAAGTTCTACTATGGTGTAGTCGGTGACAGTATGGAGGATGCCGATAAAAAATCTGAGGATTTTGCCAAAGCCATACTTGATTTTATAGATAATATATTGAAATAAAATGTCTGTTACACTCGTATACGGTACAAATTAATGGACAGTTCAGGTGTGCAGCAATAAGGAGGAGATATAATGATATTTGTTAAAGTTGATGATTTAAAGCCGGGGATGAGGCTCGGAAAACCTATATACAATAAAAACGGCGTGCTGCTCCACGAGCGGGACAGCAAACTTACAATGCAGAGTATATACGGTGTCAAAAACTTCGGCCTTATCGGACTTTATATACTTGAGCCGGCTGAACCTGTACCGCCAATGACCGAGGATGATATACAGTTCGAGAGATTTCAGACGGTATCCGTATTCAGCATACGCGACGACCTTAAGCTGATTGCGTCAGGCAAGGAACCTAAGACTCTTGACTGGCTTGTGAACATAATTATAAAAAATTATGGACAGCTCGACAGAAAGATCAATTTTATTCAAAATCTTAGAAGCGCGGACGATTTTGTATTTAAGCATTCGCTAAATGTTGCGATACTTGTTGCAATGATAAGCAATCAGTTGAATGTGCCTGTAGCAGTTCAGAACCGTGCTGTAAAGGCTGCGATAATCCATGATGTTGGTTATATTTTGTACGGACAAAACGAGCTGTTAAATGTGGACAGTGAGCTCACGTTAGAACAGGAGCAGGCTGTGCAGAAAGGTACACAGGACTTATTCTCATCGCTTGACATAGATACTGACACTAAGAGGCTTGCTATTAAGCTGCATGAAAACCTTAAGGCTGATATTGAGGGAAACCGTATAGAAATCGGGCAGGATATTGCGTCTGATTTACTTTTTGTGGCTCATGCATATGATATGATGACTGCTATGAAGAGTTACAAAGAACCTACTTCGGAGATTATGGCAATCAGGAAGCTTATGGACTATGAGCGTAAGTATGAGCCGGAGGTTGTCAACGCTTTGATTAAGAGTATTAACATACTCAATGAGGGTGTATGCGTCGAGCTTACAAATAAGAAAAAGGGACTTGTAATACTTGAAAATCCTGACAGCATTATGCGCCCGACTGTGTTGTCGTTTGATGATAATACAATATATGATTTGTCACATAATTCAACATACAAGGAAGTTCAGATACTTGACGTTATGAAGACTATGGATAACCGTATTAAGATGGACCTCGACATGCTCAATGAGTACATTGGGTAAATAAAAAAGCCAATCCTGTATTAATGGGATTGGCGGGTCCGTTAGGACTGTTAATCAACGCTGGTTATATTTCTTTAGAATCTTATTAATTCTATCAGTTGGATTGAGCAGATCGTTGATTGAAGAGTCATGATTGAGAGTATCGACCAATAACGCTATATATTTGCTCATATCCACACTTATATAATATTCTTTTGAGAGAAGTTCATCGCTTTGGTATACAAGATTTGTTGTAAGTATACGATATATGATACCGTTCTCATATGCCTCGTCAAATTTTTCGAACCCATTTGTAAATAATCCGAATGTTGCGGCGAGAAAGATTCGGTTCGCTTTCCTGCGTTTGAGCTCCTTTGCGACGTCAAGAGCGCTCTCTCCGGATGATACCATGTCGTCAATAATGATTACGTCTTTTCCCTCAACGTCAGCTCCGAGGAATTCGTGTGCAACTATTGGATTGCGTCCGTTGACAATTTTTGAGTAATCGCGCCTCTTATAAAACATTCCAATATCAATGTTCAAAATATTGGCAAAGTATACAGCGCGGCTCATTGCCCCCTCGTCGGGACTGATAATCATCATATGTTCAGCGTTGAGCGAAAGATTATTGACATTTTTAAGCAGTGTTTTGATAAACTGGTATATTGGGGAAACCGTCTCAAAACTTTTTAGAGGAATTGCGTTCTGTACTCGCGGGTCGTGAGCGTCAAATGTTATTATATTTTCGACTCCCATCTCTGCAAGTTCCTGAAGCGCAAGCGCACAGTCGAGCGATTCCCTGCCGTTTCTCTTGTGCTGTCTGCTCTCATACAAAAATGGCATGATTACGGTAATTCTTCTGGCTTTTCCGCCTACGGCAGCTATTATACGCTTTAAGTCCTGATAGTGGTCGTCAGGAGACATATGGTTTTCAAATCCCCGTACAGAGTAGGTGAGACTGTAGTTACATACATCTACAAGAAGGTAAAGGTCCATTCCTCTTACTGATTCCGTAATTATACCCTTTGCTTCTCCGGAGCCAAAGCGCGGGCACTTGCAGTTTACAAGATATGAGTCCTTTTTATATCCGGCAAAAGCAATTGTATTTGTGTGCTGGCTTTCTCTTTTTGTTCTCCAGTTGACTATGTAATCATTAACTTTGCCGCCTATAGAACGGCTGCTTTCGAGAGCAACCAAACCAAGCTCTCCGTAAGGAATTCTATCAGTAAATGACCTGTCTAAACTCATTTTTTCCTCCGTCTGTGCAGAATACTGCTCTATGAAATAATTATTGGATGTTATTTTAAAGCTTTTTTTATACGAATATCTTCGCCGGCAATTTTTATTAGCTTATAATTGCCAATAAGCCTTGAAAATATTCTTTCACTATAGTGTCTGCTAATATCATCAAAAGAAAAATTAGTGGATATTATCGTTCCGACTTTTGCTAACAGCCTGTCCTGAATACAGGTAAAGAGCTGCGACTCGGTAAATGAATTAATCATTTCCGTTCCAAGGTCGTCTATTATTAGCAAATCACATGTGTAAAGCATAGAAACAATGCCTTTTGACATATCGTCCATTTCGTTATGGCGAAATACTTTCGTCTCAAGAATATCAAAAAGCTGATGTGAAGTCAAGTATATAACTGAATATCCGGCATCCAATATTTCCTTTGCTATACAGTTTGATAAGAAAGTTTTTCCAACTCCTGCTTTCCCGTAAATAAGGATATTGCCACGTTCATGTCCGAATATATCAATATAATTGCGGCAGTATTTAAGGATTTCTTTAATATTGTCGCGGGGCGTGACATCGCTGTCCGAGAGAATATAATTATCAGGATAATAGTCAATATTAAAGGTTGAAAAATTCTCTTCACCAATGAGCTTATCTAAATTTGACTGCTTGTACATTAATCTTAGAAGTTCTTTTTTATAACAGTGGCACCGCATATTGTCAATGTAACCTGTATCCATGCAGTCTGTGCAGGTGAAAACGGGATCTAGGTAATCCTGTGAAAATCCGTGCTCTATAAGCAGACGTCTCTTTTGTTCCGCAGTGTCGTAAATATCCTGTTTTATATTTTCTGAATATTCTGTATCACCTGATATTATTCTGTTTATGTCAATCTTTGCTGCGGCTGAATCAGAAGTGTCGAGCTTTTTATATTCCGGCACTGACTTATACACCTCGGCACGGCGCGCCGAAAGAAGCCTACGGTTTGCTAGCCTGCGCTCCTCATATATTCTGTTTAACATGTCGAAAGAGAAAGTTTGTTTCATTATATATATGTCCTCAAATTAAGTTAATGCGTGCACTATTTTTTTTCAAGCAGCTGACGTTCGAGCGAGGAATATTCCTCGGAGCTGTATATACGCTGCTCATAAGATGCAAAAGCCCCTGTCTTTTTTTGTTTTTTCTGTGCGGGCTTGTCCGATAATCTTGCCGCCCTGCCCGCATCTGCTTTTTTTACATCTTCCAATGATTTTACACCAAGTTCATGCCAGTTTTCAAGTATTCCGTTTGCATATTTAAAGCTAGGCTCATTTATGGCAATCATTGTGCGGTTGCATGCTTCTTTAATCACGCCATCAGAAAAGCCGTAAGTAAGCCATATGTCTATGTACTGTTTTTGAGCCGGAGCCGGCGGCTGGTTTAGTCCGAATGATCTCATTACATCCATGTAATCGGAGTCGAATTTTGAAGTGTGGGCAGATGCTTTCTCAACGGTATTGACTCCTTCTTTCGCCCAGTTTAAAGCGACGGCCTGTATATATCTGCTGTTTTTCTTCCCGCGGCTTATACAATACTCATAGAGATGGAATATAAGGTCCGGAGAGAACTGTAATGTCTCGTACATATATGCCAAGACTTCAACGTCATTTATCTGCAGGGGATGTTCCATATATTTCTCAACAATTCCTGCAATCCATTTGAATTCATCCTTTTCTGCTGTTTTCTCAAAATTGTCGTTGGATATATCATCGGCTGCGTTATCGGCAATAGTGTTGAATGGAATACAATTATCATTATCCATAATATTACTTTTGACAGTGTTATATGAAGGATTGAACACAACGCTTATATTGGAAGGGGCCGAGAGTTTGTCCGGAGATGTGACGGTCACATCGGTTATTACATCGTTTTTGCCTCGTTTCACTGATAGCAGGGACTGCTTTTCCCAGTATGCAAATGACCGGAGAACATCATTTTCCATAATATCAAGTACGTCGGCAATACCTGAGACGGATGCTCCGGCAGTATTTCCCGATAACATTCTCAACAGTGTTATGTAAACCTTTACATATGTTCCGTTTGCTGAAGGCATGTACTCGTCAATAAATAAGTTTGAAATCCAGGTGTATGAAATGTTCGAGTTATTATGTAAATTAAAGCAGTTCATTATATGTTTATCCTCCTTAAAAAGCTGATTAATTTTCTGACGTAGTGATTATAGCACAAGAAAAATTACTTGAAAATAGTTGGTAACTTATACGAAAAGAGTAGAATGGTTATGGTTGATAACGTGGATAAATAGAAAAGGTTATAATGTTAAGCCCTAAGATGGGATAAAATCATAACCTTTTAAAATTGCTCTGTCAAAAGCAAAAATTAACAGCTTATCCAATTTATTAAGATTATATAAATTGATGTATAAAGTGGATAACTATATTCCAAGAAGTTCATTTCCTATTGTAAACACGTCTCCGGCACCCATTGTTATTAACATATCACCGTTAATACAGTTTTTTAATAAAAATTTTTTAATTTCAGTAAAAGATGAAATATAATAAACGTCGGCGTCAAGTTTTTTTAATTCTTCATAAAGGTCCATTGAAGAGACTTCTCCTGTGTCCTTTTCCCGTGCGGCGTATATATCGGTTATAATAACCATATCAGCTTTTGTGAGTGAGCGTGCAAATTCCTTTAAGAAGTTTTTGGTCCTTGTGTAGGTGTGAGGCTGGAAAACGCACACAAGCCTGTTGTGCGGATAGTTTTTTGCGGCGTTTAAAGTAGCGTCTATCTCCGAAGGGTGATGGGCGTAGTCGTCTATAACGGTGACGCCGTTAATCTCACCTTTTTTCTGAAAACGTCTCTCGGCGCCCCTGAAGCTTATGAGGCCCTCCCGGATTGCGCTGACGTCTACTTTCTGCGCGTGTGCAACGCAAATCGCGGCAAGTGAATTGCTTATGTTATGTTCACCTACAACGCTCAGTTCAAAGTGTCCGCAGTATTGTCCGTTAATAAGCAAATCAAACATTCCAAAACCGTTTTCATTAAACTTTATATTGTCAGCGTAGAAATCAGCGGAGGAATCAGTAATACTGTATGTCAGAACTTTGCATGACAGTCCGTCGGTTATTGTTTCATATTTCTCTATTCCCTTGTCAATTACAAGTAGTCCGTCTTTAGGAAGCTTTTTTGCGAATAAATGAAAAGAGTTCCTTATGTCGTCAATATCCTTAAAAAAATCAAGGTGGTCCTCCTCGACGTTGAGTATAATCGCTGTGGAAGGATTAAAGTGGAGAAAGCTGTTAGTATATTCACACGCCTCCATAATCCAGTTTTGCGAATTGCCTATACGGATGTTGCCGTTGATTATATCAAGAATACTTCCCACCGACACCGTAGGGTCAAGCTCGGCAGCCATATATATGTGTGTGAGAATAGAGGTTGCCGTTGTTTTGCCGTGGGTTCCGGAGACAGCTATGGTATTGCTGTAATTTCTCATTACCTGTCCTATCATCTCGGCCCTCACCATCATCGGAATTCCGCGCCTGACCGCCTCCACATACTCCGGATTGTCCTCCGAAATTGCCGCAGTGTATACTATCAGGTCTGTTTTTTCCGGTATATTGGAAGCTTTTTGACCATAGAAGACATCTATTCCTATAGATTCAAGATGTTTGGTAATCGGGCTTTCGTGTGAATCCGAACCTTTTATATTAAAACCTTTGCTGTTTAAAAGCTCGGCAAAACCGCTCATGCTTATTCCGCCGATTCCGATAAAATACAGATTGGCCGGATTATCGTAATTAATATGAAACATATTTATTTCCTTCCTGTCATTTATTATTCTTCATTATAAAACTGCATTACCACTTTAAATAATAATACATCATTCCGCTAAATCATTCAAGGACGCGTATCATATAAATATATTCATATTTTCATAAAAAGTGAAATTTGATTTATCTGCTTTTATGATCTTTTTTATTTAGTTATTTTCGCTCCGCTTACGTCTCTGTACTCAATATAGTCGTAAAATTTATACTTTACAATTGATTTATATTATAATATACTTAGTTTATCTAAACTATGCGGATTACAATATTAAACACAAGCAAATTTATTAAAAATTACAATTGAAAAAAGGAGAGATAGACGATGGATATAACTGATGTTAGGGTTAGAATGATTAACAGGGACAGAAAAATGAAAGCGGTAGTATCAATTACTATTGATGATGTATTTGTAATTCATGATATCAAAATAATTGAGGGCGAAAAAGGAATATTTATCGCCATGCCTAGCAGAAAAACGAGCGAGGGAGATTATAAGGATATTGCGCATCCCATCAATTCAGATACACGCAATATAATTCAGGACATAATATTGAAAAAATATGAGGAAGCGCTTGAAACAGAGCTGGAGGATGTAGTATAAAAATTTAAAAATTAGTTGTACGGGGCGATTAAAGTATTTAACTTTAACCGCCCTATATTAAGTTAAGGAACTTAATATATTATTAGACAAAATACGGAATAAAATCACGCCATTTACAAATACTAACAACATCAATCTGAGAGAACATCAGAAATAACATTAAATATATGTAAATGGAGGAAAGATATGAAAGCAACAGGAATTGTTAGGCGAATAGACGATTTGGGAAGGGTTGTAATTCCAAAGGAGATTCGCCGGACACTTCGTATAAGAGAAGGCGACCCGCTTGAGATATTTACGGACAGGGAAGGCGAGATAATACTTCAGAAGTATTCACCGATCAACGAGCTTGGTGAGTTTGCAAAGCAGTATGTTGAGGCATTATCACAGGCGACAGGCCACATAGTTTGTATTACTGACAGGGATCAGGTGGTAGCCATATCAGGTGGGAGAAAGGATTTGCTGTCAAAGCATATTCATAAAGACCTTGAAAATGCAATGGAGGAACGAGAGACATTTTCTGCGAAGTCGTCATCGTCAAAATATTGCAATATAACTGAAGGTGAGAATCCGCCTTCTGAAACGGTAAGTCCTATAATATGCGCGGGAGACGTTATCGGTTCAGTGTGTATATTCGGAAAGGACAGCTCTGATACAATGGGAGAGGTGGAGCATAAACTTGCCCTTTCCGCGGCATCGTTTCTCGGCAAACAGATGGAGCAGTAGGCTGATTTGTTTATGTAAAGGATTTAGTTTTTGTATAATAAAATATAAGATTATTTGCAGTCCGCCCACACATGATTTGTATGTGTGGGTGTTTTTTTACGCCCGGTATGAGGGCAAATTAATCAATTATATTTTATTACATTTGAGCCAAAGCAAAGAGTGCCTCAAATGTGGAGAATTACATAATATACCCCAAAAAGTGCAAATCGTACCATAACGGTTGCCATCTTAATTAAATTTAATAAAATATTATTTACGTCATGGCTATTTGCGCCGAGCGTCACAAGCAGCCATGACGGCGAACTAATACGCTCAATCATATTATAGAAATAACGGAGGAATTAATAACATGAAAAAAAGCTTAAAGTGCAGATTTTGGCAAAGGCTGATGGCGGCGATGCTTTCTGCTGTTCTGGTCGTGGGAATTACTGACGGGACGGCGCAGGGTATTGTATTTGCACAGGAGAACGCCGACATACAGGTTACTGCTGGCAAAAATGCTGCAGTACGGGTATCAGATGACAGTGAAACATGGAGCGGAGACATTGCCGGTCAGACAATCAGTAGCGGAACAGAGGAGAACCCTACGGTTATTAATGTAAGTGAAACCGTAAATGTAAGCGGTATAATTACTATAACAGGGCATGTGAAGTTTACAGGTGAAGGAACTCTGCGCTGGACAACGGGACTCCAGAATGCAATTGTGGTGAAGGAAGGCGCAAGCGCTATATTTGAAAATGTGACTTTGGACGGAGATAATATGCGGTTCACCCGATCAGCGCTGCTGTTTGAGGGAAAGGTGGATTTCAAAGCCGGCACCACGGTGAAAAATTTCTATTCTCAAGGAACTACCCATGCAGGTGAAGGACATAAGGGAATGATTGCTGTCTATGAAAAAGGATTTTTAAATATTTATGATGGAGTCACTATTACAAATAACACCAGCATCTGCGGCGGAATTATTTCCTTATATCAATACGACATAAATCAGGAAGACAGACATCATACGGAAAAATCTACTGCTACACTCAATATGTATGGCGGTACAATTGAGAACAATGGGGAGTGTACAGATGGAGTTGTGTGGAACTGGTTTGGTAATCTGAATATCTATGGCGGTACAATAACGGCGGCTAAGGGGACCGGCGTATACGCCGTTAAAACAAATGGAAATGGATTCAATGCAGTCACCAACATTTTTGGCGGAACTTTTAACGGAAAAGATGTAGGAGCTGTTAGCTCAGGAGAGTACTCTGACTGTCAGTGCGATATCACAATTACAGGAGGTGTTTTTTCAGGTAAGAATGCGATAACCCTCAAAGAGGGAAAGGTTATTATCAAAGGCGGAAAATATACCGGAACAAATTATGCGTTATACAGCCACAGAGACGGTCTCACTGTGGAGGGTGGTATGTTTTTTGGAGAAAATAGAGCTTATTATGGCGATAACATCGATGTTAAAGCAACGGAAGTCGTTGTAGGAATAAACGGCGAGGAGGACAGAGTAAATTGGGATGGGTCGACATCATTGTATACATATAAGTATATCATGATTGGAAGGATTGATGATAGTGGCATAGATCAGCACATACATGCGGTCAATAACGAGTCCTCCGGTCAGGATACGGCATTTACTGTATTAAATGATGCCGGAGACATATCTGGAGACGGCAGCTATTATTTGCATACCGATAAGACCTTTGACGAGCCTATTACCATTCCGGAGAACGCTACGGTCAATCTGTGTCTCAATGGACATAAGATGAATTACACCGGTTCGGGAGAGGGAGCCGTTATTGTGAAACAGGGCGGCACGTTAAATCTTTGCGATTGTAATGGTTTCGGTGGTTCATGTACTATCACAAGCCCTGCGACTGGAGAGGAGATTACCATTGAAGGCGGTATTATTACCATAGATAACGCAGAAAGAGGAATACTTGTAAATGGAACGCTCAATGTATATGGCAGTACTGTTGTGGGGAAAACAAATGGAATCAGTGCCTCAGAAGGCGGAACGGTAATACTTTCCGGAGGTTCAGCTTTAGGCAGTGAATATGCAGTTCAGGTAACAGGCGATGCCACAGTAACAGTCTCCGGGGATGTGACATTATATGGTTCGGAGGGAGATATTTATACGGAACAAGCGGTCATTGCTTCCGGCGCGGGTCAGTCGGGTTTGACTGGATTTTACAATATTTATTACAAGGATGTTGCGGAGGGAACTACCGTTGTTAAGGGAAGTACAGACATTGCACATTATAAGTTGACTGACGCCTTATATATCCTTGTGCCAGAGGGTGGTAATCTGGTAGCAGGAAAAATTACATTAGAGCCGGGAAAAACTGATGTGCGTACAGATGTAACTATAAGCAACAGCTTGGATGGTGTGGTTACGATAGATAAAGGAAATGATGGGACAATTGACGTTACGGTCAATCTGCCGAAAGCAGACAGTATCCATATTGACGGGGACAGCAGGGTTACCGTACCCGCCGGAGGAAAGGTTAAGACTGAAGATGGAACGGAATTGATTCTGCCAAACGGAGGAACCGTTGACAAAGACGGAAATGTAGAGGCCGGAAAGATAACAGCCGGGGAAATCACGGCAACGACACCGGATGGAGGCAACATTACGGCAGACAAAGCCGGAAATATAGCTGTACCTGCCGGAGGAAAAGTTCAGATTGGAGACGAGAAAGAGATAACGTTGCCGGACGGAGGAACCGTTGACAAGGACGGAAACGTAGAAGCCGAAAAGATAACATCTGGAGGAATTACGGTAACGGCTCCGGATGGAGAAAGTGCAACTGCAGACAAAGCCGGAAACATAACCGTACCCGCCGGGGGAACCATTCAGACTGAAGATGGAACGGAGTTGATTCTGCCGGACGGAGGAATCGTTGACAAGGACGGAAACGTAGAGGCCGGAAAGATAACAGCCGGAGGAATTACGGTAACGGCGCCGGATGGAGGAAGCGTAACTGTAGACAAAGCCGGAAACATAACCGTGCCAGCCGGGGGAACAATTCAGACTGAAGATGGAACGGAGTTGATTCTGCCGGACGGAGGAATCGTTGACAAGGACGGAAACGTAGAGGCCGGAAAGATAACAGCCGGAGGAATTACGGTAACGGCGCCGGATGGAGGAAGCGTAACTGTAGACAAAGCCGGAAACATAACCGTGCCAGCCGGGGGAACAATTCAGACTGAAGATGGAACGGAGTTGATTCTGCCGGACGGAGGAATCGTTGACAAGGACGGAAACGTAGAGGCCGGAAAGATAACAGCCGGAGGAATTACGGTAACGGCGCCGGATGGAGGAAGCGTAACTGTAGACAAAGCCGGAAACATAACCGTGCCAGCCGGGGGAACAATTCAGACTGAAGATGGAACGGAGTTGATTCTGCCGGACGGAGGAATCGTTGACAAGGACGGAAACGTAGAGGCCGGAAAGATAACAGCCGGAGGAATTACGGTAACGGCGCCGGATGGAGGAAGCGTAACTGTAGACAAAGCCGGAAACATAACCGTGCCCGCCGGAGGAACTGTTCAGACCGGAGACGGAAAGGAAATAATTCTGCCAAACGGAGGAACTGTTGATAAAGATGGCAACGTAGAATCCGCGGATAAAGACGGAGACGGCACGGTTGAACATCCATACCGGATTGGCACTGTGGAAGGACTGAAAAAACTGCGTGACGAAGTCAATAATGGAACAGACTACAATGGAAAATATTTTTCCATTACAAAGGACATTGTTTTAGGTGGCGGTGCAGAGAACATGTGGATTCCGATTGGTACGGAGGGAAATCCGTTTAGAGGAATATTTGATGGGGACGGACATACGGTAAGCGGCCTGTACATCGATAAGATGGATAAGGACCAGGGACTTTTTGGGGTCAATGAAGGAACGGTTAAAAACCTGACAGTATCCGGCGTAGTTTCCGGAACAGACAACATAGGTGGAATAGCTGGAACCAATAAGGGAACGATAGAAAACTGTACTAATCATGCAGATGTTACCGGAACAGATAAAGTGGGCGGAATAGCCGGCAGGAATGAGGGATCCATAAAAGGATGTACAAATGATGGCGAAATCCGTGGTAATAATAATGTCGGCGGAATTACCGGAACCAATACCAAAGAAGGAAGCGTGGAAGAAAGCACTAACAGAGGGGCTGTTACCGGAGGCGGAATAGATGTTGGAGGAATTACCGGAACTAACGATGGAACGCTGAGCGGCAACACAAATACGGTTCCGGTGACAGGAAAAGATAATATCGGAGGAATAGCCGGAAATAACGGGGAGAATGGCACAGTGAAAGACTGCACCAACTTAGGAAATGTGACCGCAGCAGGAGGCGGTATCGGAAAACCCGGAGCAATTATTGGAAATAATGGGAATAAGAATACGAGTGATGCACTTACCGGAAACTATTACCAGAAAACAACAGGTATTAATGAAAATATTACCGGAATCGGGAAGGGAGAAGGCGCAGGGCAGAATCTGACAGGCATCACTTCCGGACCGACAGATACGCCGGACCCAACAGGAACACCGAAACCGACGGGAACACCGAAACCGACAGGAACACCGGACCCAACAGGAACACCGAAACCGACGGGAACACCGAAACCGACAGGAACACCGAAACCGACAGGAACACCAGACCCGACAGGAACACCGGACCCGACAGGAACACCGGACCCGACAGGAACGCCGGACCCGACAGGAACACCAAAACCGATGGGAACACCGAAACCGACGGGAACACCGGCGCCTACCGGCACACCAACACCGGCGAACACGCCGGCACCGGGCAGTGACGAGGAACAGATTCAGACAATTGCACAGGGACTTGGGGTATCTGCGGAGACAGCTGCAAAAATCCATTCTGTGGCAAAAGAACTTGGGATACCGCTGGAGACACTTCTGGCAAGTGAGGCTGCGGTTCTGAGTGTTCAGTCCGAGGGTGATGTGAAAGGTTCTGAATTTACAATGCTTCAGGCAAAGGCTTCCAAGGTGACGAAAAAAAGTGCGAAGCTCACATGGAAGAAAGTGAAAGGTGCAGACGGCTACAAGATATATGCAGCCCGTTGCGGCAAGGCAAGTAAGCTAAAACTGGTGAAGAACATACAAAGTGGAAACAAAAGGACCTACACACAGAAGAAGCTGAAGAAAGGCAGCGCGTATAAATGTGTGGTGCGTGCATACAAATTGGTCGACGGGAAAGAAATTTCGCTGGCAGTATCCAAAACAGTCCATATATTTACTGACGGGGGCAAATACGGCAACGCGAAATCTGTCAAAGTTAAAAAAGCTAAAGTCACAATCAGGAAAGGAAAGAAAATAAGAATTAAAGCTTCAGAAGTGAAGAAGAAAAAACCATTGAGGAAGCACAGGAATCTTATGTTTGAATCCGGTAACGAGAAAATAGCGACCGTTACGAAGAAAGGCGTTATAAAAGCAAAAGCAAAGGGAAGATGTACAGTCTATGTCTATGCACAAAATGGTATATCTAAGAAGATAAATGTGAAAATAAAATAAACGCCTGAAAAGGTAAACAGAAAAAAGAACCGATATCCAGCCATGATGTGGGGTGCCGGTTCTTTTCTTGTGCATAAAATGATTTCTGCAAAGCAAGAGATAACTATGTAAAATAAAAACATTTTTATGTAAGATAAAGTTCTCCTTATGCGAAATATATACATAAAGAAATTAATTTAGTCTATTGCGAAACTGTTTTTATTTTTTGATGTACAATTTAACCGAATCAAAGCAGTCACGCTTGCGCTGATTGCCGCTCGTAACGGCGCTAAGCTCGAAAAAACCTCGCTAAGTGCCGAGCTCCAAAACACCTGCTTATGATATTGTCTAATTGCACAAATAGATTACGGAAATAAGAAGTTTTGCAAACGTCTAGCAAATTAATTTTATGAGAGGAGGAAAATATAATATTTTGAGGGAAGTAATGTTAATGAATTAGTCAATTGAATTAAATTTAACTAAAAAGGCAGGGGCATGATTATTCATTAAAAAGTTAATGATAATTTGAGAAAATGAAGTAAGTTATGCTACTGAAAATTGGGGGGACTAGTTATGAAGAAAAAAATAATTTTATTATTGGTAATAATGTCATTGTGCATATGCATCTTAGGTGAGGGCGCCGACGCCAAAGAAAAGCAGCTTAAAAGTCAGGACACAGAGTATGAATATAAGGATAGGATGTTTGGTATATCGCCAATGTATGTAACAAATGATGGTAAGATACATTATTTGTGGTATGGATATAAGTCCGGTAAAGAATATGCTGAAGTTCACAGGGATAGTATAGAGAATAAGAAAATAGAAAATACAGTCTTGTTTAAAGATAGCAGCATAGATTATGCCGGGGTTTTTAGTGATATAAGAATAATAGATGATAAATATCTTACTATAAGAATGAATTATAATAAAAAAGGGCAAACGGCTGTAATTAAGGAATATAACAAAAAACGTAAAAAAATTTTTAGTTATAAAGATGATATAGATGATAAGAATAACACAAATACATTTGGTTTTAAAGGCTGGGATGATGGTAGAAATATATATTATACATATGTAGAATATACTTATGGTGAAAATTCATATAAATTTAATACCAGATGCATTAATAAGAAAAGTAAAAAGGCTAAAAATATGCGTTCCTTTAAGTTGGATGTAAGCGAGATAGACCAACCAACAATGCGTATTAAAATTGAGAAACAAAAAATATATGTATTATGTAAAGAAAAGATATATGTTTATTCACTTAACGGCAAACTGTTAAAAACTTGTAATTTGCCTGACGGTGAAAGGACAATCCGTTTAGGCAATGGTTCAGAGAATACTAATTATTTAACATTTAATCATTTTTCTGTTAGTGAAAATTATATATTTTATTGCAATAGAAATGGGATATACAGATGGAATATGAAAGGTAAAGGAGGATTCAAGCTGTATTATAATGCCCAAAACGACAAATATTTCGGACAAGAGTATGGAGTTAAAGATATTTGCGTAAAGGATAAAGATACAATTTATATAATGCTTGAAAGTATGAAAGATTATGAGCTTGTCAGTCCATCTAAAATAGTTAGATATAGCAGGTGATAGTACGAAGTATTGAATATATGTGTAAAAAATTATTGTATAATTTATATAATGTTATACAGAATGATTAATTATGAGATTGGCATTTATAAAATTGTCAGGCGGCCGGAAATAGCATTTAATCTGAATTTTGCTTTTATATAAATGCGTTTCTTGACAATAGGCAGCCAATAAGTATATACTGACATTGCAGTAAAAGACAGTTCGCTTGCACCATCCTGTCTATAAAAAAAACCAGGGCTGTTTTTTTGTGCATATAAAAATGGAAAAAAGTAAATAAAAATGATTTTAAGTCCGGAAAGACTAATTAAATTGTATGAGGTATAAAAATGTATAATATTGCTACGGAGGCCAGCTTTGATGCGGCGCATTTTCTTAAAAACTATGAGGGCAAGTGCAGTAACATCCACGGGCACAGATGGAGGGTTGTTATAGGAACAAGGGCTGAGAGCCTTCAGGAAAATGTTCATCTTGAGGGCATGGTTACTGATTTTAGAGATTTAAAAAGCGATTTGAGCGAGGTAGTAGAGCTGCTTGACCATACGTTGATATATGAAAAGGATTCACTCGGCAGTGAGCTTAAGGAACTTCTTCAAAAGGAAGGGTTTGAACTCACTGAGGTTGAGTTCAGACCTACGGCTGAAAATTTTTCAAAATATTTTTATGACCTGATGAAAGTCAGAGGACATAATGTGACGAGCGCCGCTGTTTACGAGACGCCGACTAATTATGCATCTTATTCGGAGGAGTAGGCTGATGGCAGAGTATGATTTGGTTGAAAAGTTTGTGAGCATTAACGGCGAGGGGACGAGAGCAGGACAGCTTGCTTTGTTTCTTAGGTTTAAGGGATGCAACCTTGACTGTTCGTTCTGTGATACAAAGTGGGCAAATGAGTCTGACTGCGCTTATGAGATTATGTCGGATGAAGATATATACCTCGAAGTGAAAAAGTCCGGCATTAGCAATGTTACGGTGACGGGCGGTGAGCCGCTGTACAGAAAAGACATGGATATTCTGCTTATGAGGCTTTCAACCATAGACAATATATACATTGAGATTGAGACAAACGGAAGCGTAGACCTTGTCCCGTACCGTAACATATCTGAAAATATAGCGTTTACGATGGATTATAAGCTCCCATACAGCGGGATGACAGAACACATGTACCACGCAAATTTTAGTGTCCTCAGTAAAAATGATACGGTTAAATTTGTTGCGGCCGACAGATATGATTTGGATGCTGCCCATGATATAATAAAAAAATATGAGTTGGTTGGTAAAACAAACATTTATTTAAGTCCGGTTTTTGGAAAAATAGAGCCGGAGGAAATTGTGTCGTATATGATAGAGAAAAAGATGAACCATGTCAATATGCAGCTGCAGATGCACAAATATATATGGGAGCCTGACAGGAAAGGAGTATAGTTATGATAGACGAAGAAGCTATAAAAAAACATGTAAGAGGAATTATTACCGCTCTCGGTGAGAACCCGGACAGGGAGGGACTTCTTGAGACTCCTGAGCGTGTAGCACATATGTATAAAGAGGTGTTTGAGGGAATTAATTATACCAACAGGGAGATTGCGGATATGTTTGGTAAGACATTTACATCTCCGTCCGGTTCCGGAAGCGACATGGTAGTTGTAAAGGACATAGATGCATTCAGTTTCTGCGAACACCATATGGCGCTTATGTATGATATGAAGATTACAGTTGCGTATATACCGTGCGGAAAGGTTATCGGTCTAAGCAAAATAGTTCGCATATCCGAGATGGTTACTAAGAGGCTTCAGCTTCAGGAGCGTATCGGAACTGATATTGCCGAGATTATAATGATGGCGACGGGGAGCAGCGACGTTGCGGTCATAATTGAGGCATGTCACAGCTGTATGACGGCAAGAGGAATTAAAAACAGTCAGTCGAAAACCAAATCCTCTCATCTTTACGGCAGGTTTGAGAGCGAGCCGCAGTTGTATGACAGGGTTGTGAATGCATAGAGTTCAACAATATCATATGTCAATGTTAGAAAAAGCAGATAGTTTTAGTGATGGATTGTTTATCGGCATATTGTTAAATACAAGTTAAAATATATTATGTGAAATGTGATGGTAATAAATAAACAGAATGTTTCAATCATTCTAAAATGAAAGGGAAAAAAATTGTGAAAGTACTTGTTTTGGTGAGCGGGGGAATTGACAGCACGACCTGTCTTGCCCTTGCGGCAAATGAATATGGTAGAGAAAATGTAAGCGCACTCTCGTTGTATTACGGGCAGAAGCACTATAAGGAGCTTGAGTGTGCTAGAAAAGTTGCAGAATATTATGGAGCGGATTATATGGAACTGAACCTGTCGTCGATATTTGAAGAAAGCAGCTGTTCGCTTCTTCGGCACTCGTCGGAGGATATTCCGAAAGAATCGTATGCCGACCAGCTTAATAAGCGTGACGGGGTACCGGTTTCTACTTATGTACCGTTCCGCAACGGGCTGTTCCTGTCATCGGCTGCGAGCATTGCTCTGTCAAAGGAATGTTCGCTTATATATTATGGCGCGCACGGGGACGACGCGGCGGGTAACGCATATCCGGACTGCAGCAGTGCATTTAATAACGCAATGAACGACGCTATATATACAGGAAGCGGCAATCAGGTAAAAATAAATGCGCCTTTTGTAAATATGACAAAAAAAGACGTGGTTGCAAAGGGACTTGAGCTGGGTGTTCCATATGAACTTACGTGGAGCTGCTATGAAGGGCATGAAATACCATGCGGCGTTTGCGCAACATGTATAGACAGGCAGAGGGCATTTGAGGAAAATGGTGTTATTGACCCATTGCTTAGGCAGGAGGAGAAAAAATGAGCAGAGAAGCTGACGAGATAAAAGATTTATCATTGCTTGGAAACATGAAAACGGCTTATCCGGATGATTATGCGCCGGAAATTCTTGAGACATTTGATAACAAGCACCCGGACAACGATTACTTTGTAAAGTTTAACTGCCCGGAGTTTACGAGTCTGTGCCCAATAACGGGGCAGCCCGATTTTGCGTCTATTACGATATCGTACGTACCTGATGTAAAGATGGTTGAGAGCAAATCGCTTAAACTCTATCTCTTTAGTTTTCGCAATCACGGGGATTTTCACGAGGATTGTGTAAATATAATCATGAAAGACCTGATAAGGCTGATGGCGCCAAAGTATATTGAAGTATGGGGAAAGTTCACGCCGAGGGGCGGAATATCCATAGACCCATACTGCAATTACGGGAAACCGGAAACAGTATGGGCCGATGTGGCATGGAAACGTCTCAGTGAGCATGATATGAATCCTGAAAAAATAGATAACCGATAGGAGCTTTGACAAAAATCAACAGGTCATCGCGCTAGCTAAACGACGCCAATTTCAACCCGCCGGACGGCGTATTTAGCGCCGTTGAGCTAGATGTTTTCCAGTATTTTGTCTATGGTTTCAATGGCAGGTGTGGACTGAAGGTTCATTACCTGCTTTTTTAACAGCTCGATTTGTTCGTCCGATTTATCGTATGAATTATCCGATAACTGTTCAATTATAAGGTCTGCAGTGTCGTAATCAAACTGTTCAAGAGCGTCGCGCAGAGTTACAAGAGACGGTCTTATTGATTCGAGGCTTTGTATTTTACCTCCGTCCTTTTCCTTATTTTTTTGGTTATATTCGTCAAGCACAGACATTTTTCTGTTGAGAAGTTCAATCTCCTCCATCAAAATTGGGTGAAGCGAGTTTATATTTTCTAGGTTACCGTCCTTTGCGTTCTTTTCAAGCAGCTTTGCAAGTGCCGAAACCTGTGTTGCGCCTATCATTGCGGATGTACTTTTGAACGAGTGTACGGCCGCCTGATAGCGCGTAAGCCCTTCCTGCGTATCTATCTCTTTAAACAGTGAGGCAATATGCTCTTTTGTAGAGCTCAAGGACTCGTAATAATCAAGTGAGGTGGTAATTAATATATCCATTGGAAGAAAAAGTTTTCCGTAATCCCAAAGTATTCCGTCAATATCTGGGAGAGGCGCCATTGAAGCGTTTTTTTGATCCGAATGCCCGTCTCCGGCGGCCGTATTAATCTCGGCCTTTGCCTTTTCCGCAAGCAAATCAGACGGCAGCCATTTTAGTATCATTTTTTCAAGGTTTCGTGAAAACACCGGTTTCGTGAGAAAATCTGAAAAACCCTCGTTCAGATAATATTCCCTCATACCAACTACCGCGTTCGCGGTTAGGGCAATAACCGGAATATCGTCGCATATGTGCTTTTCCCGGATAGTGTGGAGAGTTTCGACTCCGTCCATATTTGGCATCATATGGTCTAAAAATATTAAATCATAACTTGACTTCTCTAACATATGAATACATTCCTCACCGTCTCCGGCCTCGTCAATAGTCATTTGTGTGTCCTTTAACAGACTGGCGACAACCTTTCTGTTGAGTGCGTTGTCGTCAACAACGAGGAGGCGGGCTTCAGGCGCATAAAAGGATGTTCGGAAGTCTGATTTGTTCTCCGTCTGTCTTGCAAGCCAGTCGCGGTTTCCTATAGGTGTAAAATCAAGAATATTCTGTTCCATTGCAAATGAAAATATGGAACCCTTTCCGTATTCGCTTTCAACTTTCAATTCTGATTTCATGCTGTTGAGGAGCTGCACCGTTATGGCCAAACCGAGTCCCGTCCCCTCTATATTGCGGTTTTTAATATGGTCAAGACGCTCGAACGGCTTAAACAGCTTTTCAGAGTTTTCTTTGCTTATCCCCATGCCGGTATCACTGACCTCGCATGTCAGAATAACCTTTTCCTTGACCGTCCAGCTTGTAATCCTAAGCTTGACACGGCCCTCTTTCGTGTATTTAACGGCGTTTGTAAGGAGGTTGAGCAGTATCTGCTTTATACGTGTCTCATCGCCGAGCATTTTTGACGGTATATTTGGGTCGATTTCAAATACAAGTTTAAGGTTTTTCTTGAGGCAGAGTTCCAGCGTCATATTTTTGATATCGTTTATCACGCTCTCAAAATAATATGGAGCAGGGACAATCTCAAGTTTTCCGCTCTCTATCTTAGAAAAGTCCAATATGTCGTTGATGATGGAGTACAACGTATCTATGGCTCCCTTTGAATCCGACGCGTATCCAAGGACCGCCTCCTCGTTTGACTCTCTGAGAATCATCTCGTTCAAGCCCATAATTGCGTTAATCGGAGTCCTAATCTCATGCGACATATGTGATAAAAAGATTGATTTTGCCTGATTGGCCTGATTTGCTTTTTCGTAAAGGTTTTCGGTGTTCTGTTTTGACTCTTTTAGTTCGTCCAAAGTGTTTGACAGCACCTGGTAATCCGGTGTTTCGAGTGAAAAGAATATTATAAGGATGGCAAGTGAGCCGGAGTATAAAAACAGCATTATGTCAGGCAGGAAAACACCCTGTATCACGGCTCCCAAAATAATCAGCACAACGTATGCGCTTGCTGAAAAAACCTGTTTCAGTCCGAGGACCTTTTTATTTAAAACTATATTAAGCCCTGCAAGAAGTACAAGGAAAAGAGGTATCATATATACAATCGTATAGTACGGCCCGTGTACATATTGTCCAGCGTCGTCTATATAAAAGTAATATTTACCCGGAATATTAGTTATAAATGTGGCCTCGGTGAGGGTAAAAAAGATTATTCCGAGCTGTCCAAAGTATGCTTTGCCATTTTTCGGTATGACATATTTTGAAATGTATTGTAAAAGAAGATATGAAAGCGTATTGCCAGTCATGAAATAGGCAGTGCATGTTACCGTGCCGAGCCATGCGGGAAGTCTGCTTCCAAATGAAAGAATTACCGCAAATATAATGTCAATAAGCTCAGTTACAATCATTGTGAAAGCTACCCACCTGAACAGATTGTTCTGTCCGGATTTTTTTGGGTATCTGTGAATTATATATACGAGAAGTATAAGAATGAAAAAAAGTGAGGCCAACTCAAAATCAATATTGTATGCAAAATTCATGTGCAATCCTCCTCAGGCCGTATAATCAGCCCAACACCTCTGCAATAATGTCGAATAGAGTTTCCTGTTTTACGGGTTTGAGTAAATACCCTGCAGGATTAAGCTTTAGTACCATCTCAATATGCGCCTTGTTGCCAATTCCGGTAAGGAAAACAACGGGTATATTTTTGGCGGGTTCAAATTCGCGGATCATTTTAAGCGTCTGTCTGCCATCGCAGACCGGCATGTTGTAATCTAAAAAAATCATATCCGGAATCTGTTTTCCGAGAAGTATAAGCGCTTCCGTGCCTGATGTGGACATTAGGACTTTATATTTGTCCTGAAGCATGGCTCTGACAGCCCTCAGCTGAACAGGGTCGTCGTCCACCAGAAGAATGCTCCTTTTTGTTTCGCCGCCGGAAACTGATTCCGGCGCTAACATGTTAACTTTGGCTTCTTCTGTATTGGCGCCGTTCGCGTTTGCGGCGCCGGACTTATTTAGTATATCATGTATTGACGCGGCCAGCGCTGACTTGTCAGGAGTTGGCTCCATACAGTGGAACCGGTATGTATCGGCGTGCATTTTGAAAGGCTCCTGTTCCGCAGTAGTGCCGTAGCACAAAACCGGAATATCGGGATAGGATTCATTAATTTTCATAAAAATATTGTGATGCCATGAATCCAAACCTTTAAGCGAGATTAATATAAAGTCGGGCTTCTCAATCTCCATAATTCCAAGTATCACGTATATTTTGTCGGAGCCAAGACGGATGTCGAAATCAGATGACAGCGTATTATATATTTTTTTGGTTGTGTCATTAAATTTTGCTATTAAAAAAACCTTTTTCATAAATAGTCCTCCAAAAATGTGACATTTACTTATAACAATTTACCTTACATTATAACATATTATCAATATTTTTGTATATAACTTAAATAAATATTGTACAAAAACTAACATGCATAAAGTTTAACTTGTTATAATTTAGACGAAATATTGCAATATTAATAGTAAAATATGTCAATTATAAATTGAAAGGTTTGAAAAAACCTTGACAAACGGCGCATTTGCGGGTATAAATAAACGTATAGTGTTAGCTCAACGGTGCCAATTTGAACCCGTTGAGCTACGCATATGTAACTAATATCATCTATTTATTATCTATTTTTATTTTTGAGGAGGAGTATTGTTATGAACAAAACAGAGTTGGTTGCAGCAATCGCTGAACAGACAGAGTTATCAAAGAAAGATGCTGAAAAAGCTTTAAAGGCTTTTGTTGATGTTGTTACGGACGAGTTAAAGAAGGGCGGCAAGATTCAGTTAGTTGGATTCGGTACATTTGAAGTTTCAGAGAGAGCTGCAAGAGAAGGAAGAAATCCTCGTACAAAGGAGACTATGACAATCCCTGCTTCTAAGGCGCCTAAGTTTAAAGCCGGAAAAGCGCTTAAAGACACTGTTAACAGCTGATTATCAGATATGTCTGGATATGTCAGGGTTTCGCTTGCGAAACCCTTTTTTACTTTATGGCTAATTTGTTCTGAATTGACCTGTCCGCTTTGTTCATTATATTAAATTTTGTCGGAGGTAAGTGATGAGACTTGATAAGTATCTTAAGGTATCAAGATTAATAAAGAGAAGGCCCGTTGCAAATGAAGCCTGTGACGCGGGACGCGTTGTGGTTAACGGAAAGGTTGCAAGGGCTTCGCTGGAAGTTAAGGTAGGGGATATAATTGAAATAGCGTTCGGAAATAAAAGCGTTAAGGTTGAGGTTCTGAATGTTGTTGAGACCTATAACAAAGAAGAAGCAAAAGAATTAATCAAATACCTGTAATATCTGTAATGTTCCCGGCATAGTATATATTAGCCGGGGCCAAAAGATTTTTAAATTTTGGGTCTGGTCATAACATATATGTGTATGCCGGGGGATATTATGGAAGACAGGAATAACGCCACGCACAAACTGCATGTTGACAATAGAAACAGAATAATGCTTACCGGAGTGACGGATGTAATTTCATTTGATGATAAGCTTGTGATGCTTGACACGGTACAGGGGATTTTATCAATTCGCGGCGAAGGGCTGAAGGTAGACAGACTTACTATTGAAAATGGCGAGGCCGGCATTGAGGGCAAGGTTTACAATCTTGAATATGCCGACAGCAGGGAAGAACGTGTAGGCTCCTTTATTGGAAGGTTATTCAAATGATAAGGCAGCAGATAATGCTTGTGACGGTTTCGTTCGCGATAGGAATGATAGTCGTTCTTTTGTACGACCTGCTTATTATAATCAGGGAAATACTTGGTTTGGGCAGGATAATGCAAGGGCTGACGGATTTTTTGTTTTGGGAGAGTTCAGCTGTCGTATTATTTATCATTACATATAGAATAAATGAGGGCATAATCAGGGGATACGCCGTCGCCGCCCTGTTTTTGGGGATGATAATATTCTGGTGGTCCGTAGGCTCGAGACTTCTCGCAGGGTCGAGAAAACTCTTGAAAAAAATCAGACGCTGGGTTACAATTAATTCAGAGAAAGTCAGTGCAAGGTTTAAAAGGTGATAATATGAAGAGAAGAAAAAAAACCCGTTCCGGTATGGGGTTTGTATTTCTGGCTGTGGCGGTAATGCTTGTAGTTTTTACGGCTAAGAAAATGGACCTTGACGCAAAGCTTGGCACTCTTATGAAAGAGAAAGCGAAATGTGAACAGGAAGTTAAGAATTTAACAGATGAAGAAAATAAAATAGAAGATTATAGGAATTACGTAAATTCTGATGAATACATAGAAGATATAGCCAGAAAAAAGCTCGGTCTTGTATATCCTGACGAGTATGTTTTTGAAGCGGAAGAATAAGATTCTACGGCATTTGACGCGTAGAATCTTTTTTTGTCAGCAAATGTAAATGTCTTTTTTCAGATGCATGACAGTTTTTTACAAATCTTTTCATTATGCATATATATACTGAATATCGTTTTCAGTATTTCATTTTACGATGAAAAGAGGGGTAAATATGATGACGGTCATTATATTGTTTCTTGCGGGAAGGGTTCCGTTTCTTGGGATTAATCCGATTGCTGTGGCGTTATATATACTGGCATATTCCGGGAAGAGAAATAAAAATAAGGGCATGGCGGCAGTAGTATTAGGAGTAATAACTTGCGGGTTCCTGCCGGTGGGGATGATGATACCGGGCGATATTGTTAAATATCTGCTTATATTTACGTGCATAATTGTCATAGACAGGATGGCAGTGAGACATAGAATGTATCTTAGCCGTATTCAGCTGTCGCTGATAGGCGGCGTCGTTACAACCTCTATCGGCTTGGCGGGAGGCGTATTAAATATAGGTGAGGCGCTTGTCATCTCGATCGGCGAGGGCATGCTTGTCATAGTGCTCTCCCAGGTTCTTGAAAAAGCTATATACATGCTTTCGCGTTTGGAAAATATTGAACTGATGACAAACGAACAGATAATCAGCGTTGTTTTGCTGCTTGTGATTGCAATCGGAGGCATATATGAGCCGCTTCCGGGCAAATTTTCAATATCGGAAGGTCTGCTGCACCTTCTCGTATTGACGATGGCCGGCAGATATGGTTCGTCGGCGGGAGCCATAGCCGGAGCGGGTGCGGGTGTGCTATCCGGAATACGCGGGGGCGACGTGTCATTTATCGGACTGTTCTGCCTCATTGGAATATTTGTCGGCGCAGTAAAGAAGGCCGGTAAATGGGCTGGCCTTATCATATATGCATTATCAGGAATATCACTTGCCCTGCTATATCCGTCCGAGCTTTGGAACATTGCAATGCTCAGGAGCTTTGTCGCAGCGGGTGCAGTGTATATATTTATACCCGCGTCATTTTTCTTGGCGGGAGATGAAAAGGATGCGGACAGCGCTGAAAATGTTTTGACAAAATATAATATAAAAAATCAGACGAGCTATAAGCTTAGCGAATTTGCAAATGCATTTTCAAAGCTGTCTGATTCTTTTTCTGCGGAATGCGGTATGGTGCCCGTTTCGTGCAGTTATAACAGCGAGGTGATGTTTAACGAGATAACGTCCGCCGTGTGCAAGGACTGTACTAATTGCAGTGTATGCTGGCAGAGCCGTTATTATGACACATACCATGAGACAATCGGAATTATTGGGGCATGTTCCGAGGGGCGCGTCAGGGCCGCAGACATACCGTCAAATTTTGCATTGAAATGTATACACGTCGATGATTTTATGCGCGAGGTCAACAGGCAGATTGAGCTTGCCAGGGTAAATATGATGTGGATTAACAGATTAAATCAGAACAGGGCTCTTATGGCAAGGCAGATGAGGGACACTGCAAAGCTTATAAGTGAGCTGGAGAAAGATGTCTCCTCTATGAGCAGGGTGTCTATTGAAGGTGAGGATGAAATACTTTCTATGTTGCGGGCTTTTGGAATCAGGGTGAAAAAAATAGTCGCCGCAAAAAGGCGCGACGGACAATGTGAAATTATAATAAGAATGAAAGTTCAGGGAGGCAACTGTATTACTTATAAGGAAGTTGCCGACATGATAAGCGGTATATTAGGTGAAAGATGGTGCGTGGCGGAGGGGTTTGCAAGTACATTGTCTAAAGATTATCAGACTGTAAGCTTTGTCAAGGACGTGAAATACAGAATATTAACCGGAGTTGCGCGGGCTGCGAAATCGGGTGAGGATGTATCCGGTGACAACTACTCCTTTATACGGCTTTCAGGCGGAAAGGTTATAATGACGATTACGGACGGCATGGGAAGCGGTATTCCGGCATACGAGGAGAGCGAGAAAGTTATTGAATTAATCGAGCAGTTTGTCCAGGCGGGTTTTAGGGAGGACATGGCCCTCAGGCTTGTCAATTCGTCGTTATTACTTGACGGAGAAAAAGATGATTTTTCAACTGTCGACATATGTGTGATAGACCTAAATAAAGCGACGTGTGAGTGTATGAAATACGGAGCTCCATCAACATTTATACGTAAAAAGGACAAGGTTGAGGTAATTGACAGTGAGGAGATTCCTATAGGAATCCTTCCTGACATTACAACATCGGACAGCGTGCATAGGCTGAATACCGGAGATTTAGTTGTGATGCTCAGCGACGGTATAACAGACAGTTTTAAGTCCGGTTCGGACGAGGTTGTCAGCGATTTAATTCGCAGTATAGAGACAGACAACCCTCAGGAGCTTGCTGACAGAATATTGTCTGAGGCGCTTAACCGCAATATGCATAAGGCGGGAGACGATATGAGCGTACTGGTGGCCGGAATTTGGAAAAAGTGTATTTAAATACCCCTTTTGGCGTTATTTTATTTATTTGTATACAAATAATAGCATTACATGTATAATTTAAAGAAAAAGCGTTAAGTGAGGAATACCGGTGATATCGAAGATAAAGAAATATATAAGTGAAAAAAATATGCTTGAATATGGTGACAGCGTTGTTGTAGGATTGTCCGGAGGCGCTGATTCCGTATGTCTGTTCAGGATATTAGTTTCGCTGCGGGAAGAATATGGGCTTTTATTGTATGCAGTCCACGTAAACCACGGTATACGGGGAGGTGAGGCTGAGTGTGATGAACATTTTTCCGAGTCTCTCGCAGAAAAATATGATGTACCCTGTACAGTATATAGATACGATGTCCCGTCTCTTTCACGCGAGTGGAAGATGACTGAGGAAGAAGCCGGAAGGCGCGCAAGGTACGAGGCGTTTGAGGCCGAGAGGGAAAGGCGCGGCGCGGCGTGTATAGCTGTGGCACATCATAAAAATGATCAGGCTGAAACGATTTTGTTCCGCATGTGCAGGGGGACGGGCATTAAAGGAATGATTGGAATACCCTCAAAGAGGGATAATATAATAAGGCCGCTTTTATGTGTTGACAGAAAAGGGATAGAGTCATATCTATACAGCGTGGGGCAGTATTATGTAAGCGATTCAACGAACGACAATGAAATATACGACAGAAACAGAATGAGAAAATTTATAATACCGGAGCTTGAGAAGATTAATCCATCAGCCGTCTCGCATATATGTGCGATGTCGGAAAAGCTTTTGGAAATATATGATTGGTATGACGGCGAGTGCGGCAGGTTGTATAGTGAATTAGTTTCCCGTGAAGGAAACGCCCTGCAAATCAGCGGTAAGGACCTGACAGGGCTAAAAGGTGCCGTAGCTTCGGAAATAGTCAGAAAGATGATTGGAAATTTTACCGAGAGTCTTAAAGATATAGAAAACAGACATATCGAGGCGATACGCGGGCTTGCAGTCATGCAGAGCGGTAAGAGGCTTCACCTCCCGTACTCAATTGTTGCAGAGAAACAGTACGGAAATATAAGATTATATACTGAATGTATGGAAGAACCTGAAAATATAGAGATTGCCATATCTCTTGACAAAATAATAAATAGTCGTAACAGAGAGTGGATATTACGTGATATTTACCTGCCTGAAGACATGAGATATGAGGAAGAATTAAAAATTCGCATTGTGATAAAGAAATATAACCGGGAGATGGATATAGTTCCCAAAAATAGCTGTACGAAATGGTTTGATTGTGATAAAATGAAAGATAAAATGGTGTTTAGACGGCCGCGGGACAATGATTATTATTATATAGGAGACGGCCGCCGGAAAAAGGTGTCAAGATATATGATAGATGAGAAGATTCCGCGCCGGTACAGGAACAGACTTATTGTTCTTGCTGCGGGAGACAACGTATTGTATATTGTTGGAGGCCGCACCGGCAGTGGATGTTATGTTGATGAAAACAGTAAAAATATACTGTCGATTGACATATTATAGTATTCTACACCATTTATATAGGCTGGTGCGGTGTTTTGCTCCGGCTTAATAGCATAAAGTTGAACACGGGAGGTTACATTTTGAAGAAACAGGTAAGAGGAAACAGATTTTTTGTCATATTGTTCGCTGTGCTGATTGTATCGCTGCTGCTGTCAAAGTATCTTGAAAACAGCCGGCCGCAGTATAATTACAACACAGCCGGCCTAATAGAGGACATTCAGGCTGGAAATGTGGCAGCCGTAAAGATTTCACAGGAGCAGCAGACTCCTTCCGGAAGGGTGGATATACATTTTAAAAATAATACTGAAAAGTATTATTATACGGCTAACGTGCAGGACGTAGAGAACAGGCTCTATGAGCTAAAGGCAGACCCCGCATATGCGGATTCTTTTGATTATTCAACGGAGCAGATGCCAAAGACGTCCATATGGATTACAATCCTGCCTTATATTTTCGGATTCATGCTGATAATATTTTTGTTCAGTATGATGAACTCGCAGAACAGCGGCGGAGGTTCAAAGATGGCGAACTTTGGAAAGAGCAGGGCTAGGATGACCGGACCGGACGATATTAACAAAACATTTAAAGATGTTGCGGGCCTTGTGGAGGAAAAGGAACAGCTTGAGGAGATTGTTGATTTTCTCAAGGAGCCTAAAAAGTATATGGAGCTGGGCGCAAGGATTCCTAAAGGAGTTTTGATGGTTGGGCCTCCCGGTACCGGTAAAACGCTACTTGCAAAGGCTGTTGCAGGTGAAGCCGGCGTTCCGTTTTTCAGTATATCAGGTTCCGATTTTGTTGAGATGTTTGTCGGAGTCGGCGCGTCAAGGGTGAGGGATTTGTTTACGGATGCCAAGAGAAATGCGCCTTGTATCGTATTTATAGATGAGATTGACGCTGTTGCAAGAAGACGTGGAAGCGGTCTTGGCGGCGGACATGACGAGAGGGAGCAGACCCTTAACCAGATGCTCGTTGAGATGGACGGTTTTGGAGTAAATGAGGGAATTATAGTTATGGCGGCTACAAACAGGGTAGACATACTCGATCCCGCCATACTTAGACCGGGACGCTTTGACAGAAGGGTTGAGGTAGGCAGGCCTGACGTGCGCGGCAGGGAAGACATCCTCAAAGTTCACGCGAAAAACAAGCCTATCGGCGACGACGTCAACCTTGAGGAAGTTGCGAGAACTACGGCGGGCATGACCGGAGCGGACCTTGAGAACCTCCTAAACGAGGCGGCAATAGAGGCTGCCAAGGAAGACAGGCCGTTTATAAGTCAGGCCGATATAACCAAGTCGTTTATTAAGGTCGGAATAGGACCTGAGAAGAAGAGCAAGATAGTTTCCGAAAAGGACAAGAAAATTACGGCATATCACGAGGCGGGTCACGCTATACTGTTTCATGTGCTGCCGGACGTAGGGCCGGTACACACTGTTTCGATAATACCTACGGGTCAGGGAGCGGCAGGCTATACGATGCCTTTGCCTGAAAAGGACGAGATGTTCAATACTAAGGGCAAAATGCTGCAGGACATCATTGTATCGCTTGGCGGCAGGATTGCCGAGGAACTCGTATTTGATGATGTCACGACCGGGGCGTCGCAGGATATAAAGCAGGCGACAGCCATTGCCACAAACATGGTGACAAGATACGGCTTCTCCGATGAGATTGGAATGATAAACTATGACGACGACGATGAGGTATTTATAGGAAGGGACTTCGGACATACGAGAGGCTACAGCGAGAGCGTTGCTACGGTGATAGATAAAGAAGTCAAGAAGATTGTGGATGATTGTTACTCCAGGGCAAAGGAGATTCTCGTTGGCAAAAAAGATATACTCGAGAGTTGTGCCAAACTTCTGATGGACAAGGAACGTATTTCAAGGGAAGAATTTGAGGCGCTGTTTGAAGCGTAGATTATATAAAAACGCATATTTTGTGCTTAATGTACAAGATATGCGTTTTAAAATGTCAAACCAATGACAAAAATGACGAATATCTGTTAAAGTATTGTCAAAATCAACAAAAATATATTTAAAAAAAATAAAAGTTTGTGCACACTTATTTGAAACATGGTGCTATAATCCTACTTGTAAACCCCAATACATTATAGTTTTTGCTACACCCCATAAGTAACAAAAATACCTTCTCCAAAACAGGATAGCCTTGGCTGTCCTGTTTTACTTTTATCAATTATTACTATAATAAAAATGCCGCCCCATAAATGAAATTGCTAAATCATTATGGGGCGGCATTGCCGATTTCTCTTATTAAGAAATTTTATTTTGTAAATTTCTCAAATGGAAAGTTTTTACTTGAACTCTTTTGAGTAAAGCTCATTGCCATCTTTGTCGTTGTAAATTACTTTGATTCCTTCAGCTTCAGATATTTCTGATTTTAATTGAGTAAGTAATGACTCAAATGTAGAAGAAGCGGCATCCATTGAAGTAGCAAGAGCTTCTTTAACAGAATCAACAGCGGCATCGTCGCCTAAATCTTCAGTATACTGATATTTGTAAACGAGAGTGTTACCGTCTACTTCAACTGCAAGGTTCATTCCGCTGGATGCCATTGAGGATTCCAGCTCGTCAAGCTGCTCCTGATTGTCGTCTATGTACTTCTGGAGAGCAGAAGTTTCACTACCACTTCCGCTGTTGTCATCTTTGCTTCCGCATGCAGCGACAGAGAAGCAGAGAGCTGCACAAAGCACATAACTTGTTAAAATACGCACTACTTTTTTCATTTTAAATTTTCCTCCCTTAATAAATAAATATATTTTGCGAAAACAATATAGCATATATTTAAAAATTTTGCAACCTTATAATTTCGTCAGGGGTTTTCGACATATATTGTAAAATAGTAGTTGACAAAAGTATTTACAAGTGGTAATATAATTTTTGTTGTAGTACTAATGTGCCGGTGTGGCGGAACTGGCAGACGCACAGGACTTAAAATCCTGCGGGTGGCGACACCTGTACGGGTTCAATTCCCGTTGCCGGCACTTGCTTCTTATGTTAAGAGCGACCCCTTGTTACCTCCTGTTATACTATTGCCCTATAGGGTATGACAGGGGGTTGCTCGTTTTTTACGGTATTTTCTTTGTTTTTCTAATTTTGATTTTATCATGATTTGTGATATCATTTCCTTGACCGTATTTTATGGGAGTTATATAATTAAATTATATGTTGCGAATTATGTGGGTTGGTGGTATTAAGTGACGAATCCGGCCTTATAGGCGGCATGATTTTACATATTAGGAGAAACAAATGTCACTGCATTGGGTTTTTGGGGGCTCGGGATATGGCAAGTCCCATTATGTTTACAATGAGATAATGAAGCAGTCTGTACGTAATCCGTTGGGTAAGTATATAGTCATTGTTCCCGAACAGTTCACTATGCAGACTCAGAAAGATATGGTAATGCTAAGTAAAGCTAAGGGTATTATGAACATTGATGTCCTTAGCTTTGTTCGGCTTGCCTACAGAGCGCTCGGGCAGACAACGGCGCTTGACAAGCCTCTGCTTGAGGATGAGGGCAAAGGCATGATTGTTAGAAGGATTTTAAAGGAACATGCGGGAGAGTGGAAAACCTTTGGAAACAATATAAACCGTGTGGGATTTGTCGAGGAGATTAAATCAATCGTAACGGAGTTTGTTCAGTACCGCATGGACGACGATAAGTTTAAGGATATGCTGAACGGAGTCAGGGATAAAGGTATTCTTTCGTCTAAGATAGAAGATGTGGGACTTGTCTACAAATATTACAGGGAGTATATGGAGGAGCGGTATATATCCTCGGAGGAACTGTTGTCAATACTCGCATGTTACGTGCCTGAATCAGAAATGATTAAAGGAAGCGTTGTTTGTATAGACGGATTTACAGGTTTTACGCCGGTTCAGTATGAACTTCTCGGAGAGTTAATGAAAGTATGCAGCGACATATATATTACGGTTACAATTGACAATCGGACACAGACATTTGGAAAAGCGCGTCAGGACGAGCTTTTTTATATGAGCCGGACATATATCAATAAATGTATGAAAATTGCCTCGCAGGCGGGCGTATATGTAGAGGACCCGGTGTGGGCGTGTAATAGTGAAAATAAGGCGTGGAGGTTTGCGTCTAATCCTGAGCTTGGAATGCTTGAGGCGAATATTTTTAGGGAAAAGACTGCAAAGGACCCGTTGGAGGTTAATGAAAGAATAAAAGTTTATGAGGCTGTCAATCCGTATGAGGAAGTCGAGTACTGTGTATGGCAGATAGGACGGCTAATAAGGAAAGAAGGACTCCGCTACAGGGATATTGCTATAATAACCGGAGATACTGAGACATATTCCCGCCTTTTCAAAGATGAATTCGAGAAAGTGCATATACCATATTTTACGGACAGCAACAGAAGCGTTCCGGATAATCCGTTTGTGGATATGATAATGTCTGTGTTGGCGCTTGTGTTGAACGACTTTGATTATCACAGCGTAATGTCGCTTTTAAGAAACGGAATTGTTAGGGATTATCTTGGATTTGACAGCAGGATGACGGACGAGCTTGACTGTTATCTCCTAGCCTGCGGCGTGCGCGGGATAAAATTATGGGGCAAGCCGTGGAACAATAGTAAAAAAAGCCGTACCGACATAGATGTTGTAAATGAAGCAAGACAGAAAATGCTTGATGTATTTTTAGATACATGCGATAAGCTAAAGAGCGCGGGAACAGTAACTGAATACTGTCTTTCGCTGTATGATTTTATATCTGAACATAATATGAGCGGCATACTGAAAGCTGAAGCTCAAAGGTATGAGACTATCGGTGACCATATAAGTAAGAAAGAATATGAGCAGATATATACAATCGTGATGAAGCTTATGGAGCAGATGGCGGAGCTTATGGGCGGGGATGAGCTCTCGCTTGGGGAGTTTACGGAGATAATTAAAACCGGATTTAACGAGGCGGAGGTCGGAGTGATTCCTCCCGGTGTTGACACTGTGATTGTGGGCGATATAACGCGTACCCGTCTAAAGGATATAAAAGTATTATTTTTTGCCGGGGTAAATGACGGTATTGTGCCACAGAGTATTAAATCAGGCGGGTTCCTCTCAGATATGGAGAGGGAGCTCTTGGCCGAAAATGGCGCTGAGCTTGCGCCTACGCTTCGCGAGCGTATATTTAATGATAGATTCTACATATATCTTGCTCTGACAAGGCCGTCTGACAGGCTGTACATATCGTACTGCGCCAAATCATGCGGCGGCGACAGGATGCAGCCTTCGCCGGTTCTTGATGATATCGCGGGATTATACAGCGGAGGATACCGTCTGGATTCGGGATATGTACATTGGAGCGATGAAGCGGGAATAGGAAATGACTACGGAAAGTCGGAATGGATAAACGGACTTAGAAAATATGCGGCCGGAAACATGGGCGAAAAGGATGTGGAAGGGTGGATTAACCTGCATGGCAGTATCATTAGATGTCCCGGCGCAGAGGACATACTTGACAGCGCATTTTATATGGGCAAAGTTACGCCGCTCACTGAGGAACTTGCAAAACGACTTTACGGTGAAAATATAGAAGGGAGCGTAAGCAGGCTTGAGTTGTTTGCCTCTTGTGCATACGCACATTTTTTAAAGTATGGGCTTCTGCTTGACAGGAGAAAAGAATATGGTTTGGAGGTACCGGAGCTTGGCACAATATTTCACAATATAATAGAAGAATTTTCTAAAAGGCTTGAGTATACCCAAAAAAGCTGGGACGACGTAGACGGGGATTTAATCGGCGTGTGGACAAGCCAGATAACCGAGAGAATATGTAACGAATTCGGTCATGGTATAATGAACAGCGACGCCCGCAGCGAGTATATGAAAAAGCGTATTGAAAGAATCTCGGCTGCTACAATAAATAATCTTTCCGAGCAGATGAGGAAAGGAAAGTTTCGGGCAGAGAGCTATGAGGTACAGTTTAATGACGCAGGCGGGAACAGTGTGCTGAACATTGCGCTTGACAACGGTTCGGTAATGAAGCTTGGCGGCAGAATAGACAGGCTTGACGTATGTGAGGATGGGGAAGCTGTACTTTACAAGGTTATAGACTACAAATCGGGAAACAGGGAATTTGATTTGACCAGACTGTACCACGGAATTACTATGCAGCTAATCGTTTACATGGAAGCCGCAAGGGATATTGAGTCACGCAATCATCCGGATAAGCTTATTATACCGGCCGGCGCATTTTATTATCACATTGACGACCCTGTTGTGGACGAGGAAGAAAATGATAATGAAAGCGATATAAACGATAAGATAAATAGGGAATACAGGATGCGGGGGCCGGTAAACGGCGATAAAAATATACCGTGTTACATTGACTCAAACCTTGGCAGTATAGAGGGAGGTATAGAGGCCGGTACGCAGTCGGACGTTGTCAATATAAAAGTAGGGAAAAACGGCGCGTTCCTGAAATCATCAGAAGTTTACAGCGGTAAACAGTTTGAATACATGATGAGGCATACAAGAGAGAAAATTAGAGAGGCGGGCAATGGAATCTGTATGGGCGACATAGACTTCATACCGTACAGGCTAGATAAGGAAAGCCCGTGTAAGTACTGTGAATTTAAATCTGTGTGCGGATTTGACACAAGGCTTTCAGGGTATAGATACAGAAAGCTTGACATTAAAGACGAGGAAGATATTTGGAAAGAGTGGGAGGAGCTTTATGGCGGAGAAGATGAATTTTCTTCCGGAACAAAAGAAAGCGATTGAGCTAAGGGACAGGAATATACTTGTGTCGGCTTCAGCCGGGGCCGGAAAGACCGCCGTTCTCACCGAAAGAATAATCTCAATACTGTTAGATGAGAAAAATCCGGTTGATATAGACAGGATAGTAGTCGTTACATTTACCCGGGCGGCCGCTTCTGAGATGAGGAGCAGGGTTGGAAAGAAACTTTCCGATAGGCTTAAGGAGGAATCGGGAGATAGGGCGTCTCATATACGTAAACAGATTGCTCTGCTGCCGCATGCCCAGATAACGACTATAGACAGTTTCTGCCTGTACATACTGAGAAATTATTTTTATATGATAGCGCTAGATCCCGCATTTAGGATAGCTGATGAGAACGATAACCGCGTGATGATGGGGGAGGTGTGCGACAGCGTCCTTGAGGACCGTTACAGGGAAAACTCTGACAGCTTTACGGATATGGTTGAGCACATTGTCACCGGAAAGGACGATAAAATACTAAATGACATAATACTGAAAATGTACGACGTATCATCGAGCCATCCTTGGCCTGACGATTGGCTTGACTCGTGCAGAAAGGCGTTTGACAAATGCTCTGATGATGAATTTGATAATATGGGCTGGCTGGTTAAGTCCGGTCTTATGGAGCATGTGGGATATATATGTGAGGAGGAGGCTGACAGAATTAAGGAGGCGTGCGGTATATGTTCGCCGGATAATGTCATTAGACGTTGTGCGCAATGCCGTAACTCTTCCTCTGATTCCGGCATTGCGCAAATATATGAATTCATGGTAAACGAGGCTGAAGAATTAGAGAAATTATTGCGGTGTAACACATATACGGAGTATTATAATGCGCTTAATAAACTGGAATTTAAACAATTTCCGCGTAAAAGGTTAGAAAGGGAATATCTTGATATTAAAGATGAGGTTATGGCCCTGCGCAATAAGGTTAAAAAAAATATAAACAGCGTAATAAGCTCGTATTTCGGCAAACCGTTAAATATTACGATAGACGAGCTATATGAGTATCACGGGGCAATGAATGAACTCATTGACATTACGCAGGAATTCAGGAGGAGATTCGCACAAAAGAAGAGAGAGATGGCGGTCATAGACTTTAACGATGTTGAGCATATGGCGCTTGACATACTTCTTGAGAGGGGAGAAGACGGCAGTATAGACCGAAGCTTAGCGGCTGTCGAAATGATGGGACGGTATGAATACATTATGGTCGACGAATATCAGGACAGCAACGAGGTGCAGGAAACTATACTTAACGCTATATCGAGACAGGGGGGGGCGGAAAACAATATGTTCATGGTCGGCGATGTAAAGCAGAGCATATATCAGTTCCGTCTTGCAAAACCTGATATCTTTGAGCGTAAAAGACGCACATATACCGATGAAGATAGCGACTGCCAGAGAATTATTTTCGGACGAAATTTTAGAAGCAGCGCTACCATACTTTCAGCTGTTAACTATATATTTTCACATATAATGGATGAGAGAATCGGCGGGGTTACATATGACAGGGAGCATATGTTTGTGACCGACGGACAGTGCGGCTGTGACGCCGAGGAAAAAAACGCTGGCGATATGCCTGTTGAGGTTATTTATATAACCGAGCCGGAGTCCGGGAAAGAGCCCGGTGCAGAGCCCGGCGATAGCGGATTTAACGACTATGGTAAGCGGGAACTTGAGGCGGCGGCGATAGCGTCTAGGATTCGGGAGATTACCGACGTGGAATCCGGAATGATGTTATATGATAAAAAGATAGGCTGTGACAGGCGTGTTAAATACGGCGACATCGTTATTCTCCTAAGAAGCATGTCAGGATGGGCCGAGGAATTTGTCGAGACGCTCACGGCAAATGGAATTCCTGCATTTGCCGAAGAAAAGAGCGGTTATTTTTCATCTTATGAGATACAGATTGTGCTGTCGATGCTTAAAATAATTGACAACCCAAAGCAGGACATACCTCTCGTTTCGGCGCTAAAATCAGTATATGCGGGAATGGATGAAAATGAGCTTGCAAAGATAAGGCTGTGCGGAGACGGGTGTATGTACGATGCCCTGTTGTGCGCGCAAGAGAAGTTTAAGGATGGAAAAACGGCACATAAGATAAAATCATTCCTTGGTATTCTCAGTGAGTTCAGGGCAAAAGCCCCATACATGAAAGTTTACGAGCTTATTGAGGAGCTCATCCTGACAAAGGATTTTGGGTTTCACATGAAAGCGATGCCTGCCGGGGACAGACGTTACGGCAATCTTAGGATGCTCACTGACAAGGCCATAGCATATGAGAAAACAGGGCGCGGCGGAATATTTGGATTTCTTCAGAGTATTGAGCGGCTTAAGAAAGCTGACATAGACTTTGGAGAGGCCGAAAAAGAAAACGGCGGCCTTGGAGCAGTATCCATAATGAGTATCCATAAAAGTAAAGGTCTTGAGTTTCCTGTCGTGATAGCGGCGGGTATGGGGAAGGGGTTCAATCTGACGGATATAAACAGCAGATTCCCTGTACACTCCGATATTGGGCCTGCTCCGGATGTATATGATTACAACAAAAGGACAAGGAAGAAGACGCTGATAAAAAAAGCCGTGGGACAGAAGATGCTGCGTGATTCCATAGGAGAGGAGCTCAGGGTTTTGTATGTCGCGCTCACCAGACCGGAAAATAAGCTGATAATAACAGGCTATGTAAAGGATATGGATTCATTTTTGAAAGACTGTGCCACAAACGGTAACTCTTATTCTGCAATGACGTCCGTAAAATCTACATATCTCAGTTTTATAACGCCTGCTCTTATGAAGCACGGGGACTGGGGACATAATAATGACGACGGGGCGGGTGTTATGTTTGATATTAAAATAATGACGTCGGACGACATCATACTTGACGAGGGTATTAGGGCGGCGGGTATGCTTGAGCGCAGAAACAGTCTTGCAAAGCTTTCAGGGGAGGAGGCGCAGACGGAGAAAGTTCTTAATATAGCCGACCTGCTCGATGAGCAGAAAAATTACAGGTATCCGTTTGAGAATGAGTCAGCATTTGCGATAAAGGTTTCGGTTTCGGAAATTAAGCGCCGCGATGAAGTTCAGAAGGATGGGGATTCGGTCGCCGCATTCTGGGCCTCCTCCGAGGAACCGGAATATATTCCCGGCTTTGCAAGGACGGCCGACGACGTTCATATGAGCGGGGCTGGCAGGGGAACAATGTACCATTCAATTATGCAGTATATTGATCTGGAAAATACCCGTGACAGAGGGGATGTTCTAAATCAAATTGAGGAACTTGTGGCAAAGGGTATTCTGGGCGCCGAAGCGCTTGGAAATAATGCAATACGCATAGACAGTATTTTGAGGTTTTGTGAGAGTGATATTGCATACAGAATGAGAAAGGCGGCGAAGTCAGGCGGCCTGTACAGGGAGCAGCCGTTTGTTATGGGCGTGCCGGCAGAGATGATATATCCTGAGAGCGGCAGCAGCGAGACAATAATTGTACAGGGAATAATAGATGTGTTTTTTGAGGAGGACGGAGAGATTGTCCTTCTGGACTATAAAACTGACAGCCTGCCGTATGACGGCGTGGAAAAGCTCGCAGAGAGGTACAATGCGCAGATGGGATGTTACGCGATGGCTGTTGAAAAGGCTACGGGAAAACATGTTAAAGAGGCGGTGTTTTATTCCTTTTCTCTTGGAAAGACTGTAAATGCGGATATTAAATTTTATGATAGTTATTCCGCATGTAGCGCAAGAAATAGCATGCATGCAGACCGCTGAATTGCAACCGCACAGATAGAAAATATTTTGAGGTGTGATATGACGGATGAAGAAATGACGGAAAAAAGACTGGCAGAGCTTGCGGGAAGGGCGTTTGAGGGCAGCTATTACACATACACGCCGTTTTTGGGGCTGGCAGAGCTTAACATACTTGAGACCGCAAAAAAAACTTGTAAGGAAATGGCGGTTATTAACGTATATTTAAACGGGGGTGCGGATGGGTGCGAGAGAGTTATAGCAGCTTTTGGAGATGAGGAAGCTTTCGGTTATCCCCCCGAATTTCCAATCAGATGCCTAAAAATTGAGCCGCTAATGCAAAAGTTTGCCGATAAGCTCACACACAGGGATTTTCTAGGAAGTATTATGAACATTGGGGTGGAGCGCGAGGTTTTAGGTGACATTGTAGTTAAAGATAATGTCGGCTATGTATTCTGTCTCGAGGGTATGGCCGAGTATATTATAGATAACATTATAAGGATAAAGCATACGAGCGTTGCTTGCTCGGTTTCCGAATATGTGCCTGAAGTCAGGGCCGATGCTGCACTGATAAATATACAGGTTTCCTCGGCCAGAATAGATGCGTGCGTAGCCAAGGTTTACAGGATTTCAAGAGCGGACGCAGTTTCACTTATAAAGGGCAGGAGAGTATATGTAAACGGCGTTTTGTGTGAGAGCGGCAGCTATGCGATGAAAACGGAAGACATCGTCTCCGTGAGGGGACGGGGCAGGTTTGAATTTCTCGGTATTGAAAAATGTAACAGAAAGGGTAATTTAACTTTAAATATTTTAAAAATGTAAAAAGTTAAAGTTCTGTTATTTGTAAAATAATCTAATTTATGTTAATATTTTATCAACTAATTGACAGCGTGTATATCAAAAGAGGATGATTATATGTTCGATAACGGCTACAAAACCCTGGCGCTTATGATTAGCGGCGTATCAGGAATATTTCAGAGGGAACTGAGTCAGTATTTCCAACAATATGCAAAGAAGAAAGGGTACAATCTAGCTGTATTTTCGTCTTTTATTGGATATGAAACAAACAGGGAATATCTGAAGGGCGAGTCAAATATTGTTAATCTTCCGCCATATGAAAGGTTTGACGGTCTTGTTGTCGTGCCTGATACTTTCAGGGACAGGACTCTTAGGGAAAACGTATTGAAAAACATCTCGGAGAGATGTACGTGTCCCGTTGTGAGTATAAGGTCTGACAAAGAAAATTTTTATAGTGTCAACACTGATAACAGTTTGGCTATGGAGGGAATGATAAAGCATTTTATTGAAGACCATCATATGAAAAAGATTGCATTTTTGAGCGGCACTAAAGGACATCCTGACGCGGTTGCAAGACTTGAATGTTATAAAAGGATTATGAAACAGTATAATCTTCCTGTCGAAGAAAGCATGATATATCACGGCAATTTTTGGGATAACTTGGGAGAGGAATATTTTGATTATTTTCTGTGCACGGACCGGAAAGACTGGCCCGAGGCGATTGTCTGTGCAAACGATTACATGGCTATAGCGCTGTGTAACGAATGTCTTAAAAGGGGGGTCTCAGTACCTGAAGAAGTGGCGGTGTCGGGATTTGACAATATATACATGTCGGAGACATGCTATCCTCCGCTTACTACAGTCGGCGTAAGTACAAAGGTAATGGTTGAGAAGGCAGTCAGTATTATTGAAGATGTAGCAGCCGGGAAGAATGTGCCAAAGCGCTTGTTTGCTCCGACTGAAGTAATACACAGAAATTCATGCGGCTGCAAAACCCTTGCCGTCAGACACCTTATAGATGCCGTAAGCAGGGTGAGAAGTGAATATAACGATGTTTACTCGGGATTATACCAGAACACGTACACATCTGTAGACCTTGAGAGAATGACGGATTATGAAAATATACGCAGTCATATGGACGTTTTATCTGGCAGCAGCAGAATAAATGATTTGTATATATGTATGTGTGAGAAAGAAGACTGCGGTACAAAATATATTGCGCCGATAACTGAGGGTTATACCGATACTATGAGAAGTATATACTCAATAAGAAATAAAGAGTATATAGATAATATGTCGTTTGACTGTAAAAACCTTATTCCGCCAAATGCGGCGGAAAAAGGAGGGCCTGTACAATTTACTTTTTCGGCCCTGCATTATCTTGACGCAACGTACGGCTATGTAGCCCACTCATACGTCGGCAACATATGTCACAGCCGTGTTTTTCACAACTGGCTCGTGATGGTTGGAAATGCGATGGAGAGCGTGAGAGTGAAAAAAGAACTCAGCGCTTCTGTGGCAAGACTCAACGATTTGTACATAAAGGAGTCGATGACGGATTTGTACAACCGGCGCGGATTTGAGCAGCATTCTTTAGAGATATATAAAAAGGCTCTCGATGAGGATAAGGAATTTGCCCTGATTGAGATGGATATGGATAACCTCAAGAAAATAAACGATACATACGGCCATGCGGCCGGCGACGAGGCGATAGAGACAGTTGCAAAGGTTCTTAAGTCTGTTTCATGCAGCAGGGAGATATGCTCAAGGGTAGGCGGAGACGAATTTTGGATAATCGCTTACGAATATACCGCCGAACAGCTGGAAGACTACATAAACAGATTTAATAAATGCCTTGACTCCGAGAATAAAACCGGGCAGAGAGATTACGACATATTAATGAGCTTTGGGGGAATGATTTGCAAACCTTCAAGTGAATATACGATGGATAAATTTATGAGCATAGTTGATGAGAGGATGTATAAAAATAAACAGGAACGCAAAGCAAGGATGAAGTAAAAATTTTCATATAATACGCCCGCACAGTATATTTACGTGCGGGTTGTTTAGTTTAAAAGGCTTATGCGGTTTTAGCGCAGCTATGTGTGCAGATAAACGAAAATGTGCCATAAAAGTATTACTATATAAATGGAAGAGTTCTGTATAAGCCTAGAAAAATCAAAAATAATTGGCATAAATATTGCATTTATACCCAAAAGAGAGTATTCTTTGATATAGAATTATTTTTGTATAATTGTATTTCTATATTTAACAAGGAAGGTGTAACAGTATGTTCGGAAAACTTATTCAGATTTTAAAGGACAGCCCAAAAACTATTGTATTTACGGAGGGAAGCGACCCAAGGATACTTGAGGCTTCTTCAAGAATCCTCGCAAGTGATTTTCTTAAGCCGATTCTTGTCGGTAACGTGGATGAAATAAAAAATGCCGCTAAGGACAGCGGATTCAATATTGACGGCGCTACGATAATTGACCCTGCTGATTTTGACAGGATGGACGAGATGATAGACTTATTCTGCGAGATTCGAAAGAGTAAGGGAGTTACGCGGGAGGATGCCGCAAAGATGCTTTCGCAGGCTAATTATTTTGGTACTATGCTTGTGAAGATGGGACTTGCCGACGCTCTTCTCGGAGGAGCTACATACTCAACTGCGGATACAGTAAGGCCGGCTCTCCAGATAATTAAGACAAAGCCTGGGAATACGATAGTTTCCTCGTGTTTTATCCTTGTAAGGAGCAGGGCTACAGGTGAGAACGAGGTTATTGCGATGGGAGACTGCGCAATAAATATCAAACCTACGGAAGACCAGCTTGTTGAGATTGCGGCTGAGACAATCAAATGTGCAAAAACATTTGGAATTGAGCCAAAGACAGCATTCTTAAGTTATTCGACGCTTGGTTCAGGAAAAGGTGAGGATGTTGACAAGATGCGCAATGCGTGTGCAAAAGCGAAAGAACTTATGCCGGATGAAGCCATTGATGGCGAGCTACAGTTTGACGCAGCCGTTGCTCCGGCTGTGGCGAGGACCAAATGTCCTGACTCGAAGGTTGCAGGGTATGCCAATACGTTTATTTTCCCTGACATTAATGCCGGAAATATAGGTTACAAAATTGCTCAGAGGCTTGGAGGTTTTGAGGCGTACGGACCTGTTCTGCTCGGATTGAACGCCCCGATTAACGACCTTTCACGCGGATGTAATGCGGCTGAGGTATATTCAATGGCTATAATTACCGCGGCTCTTGCTTAAGAAAGAATAGGAATTATATCTTTTCTGTGACAGCAGACAAAGCGGGGAAGACGGCTATGCTTGAAATATATATTTATGACATGAAAAAACTTGGCGACAAAAGAGAATATGAATACCGTTTCTCGCAGGCGTCCGATAACAGGCGCAAACAGGCGATGCGTGGAAGTAATATACAAAATATTGCGTCTGCCGCGGTATTGGACGACGCTTTTTCAGCTCACGGTTTCAGGGAAAGGGATGCGGAATTGATTTACGGTCAATACGGCAAACCGTATGTAAAGGATAAGAGTATATTTTTTAATCTATCACACTCGGGAGAATATGCAGTATGTGCGGTCAGCGACAGAGAAGTCGGTATTGACATACAGGAAATGGGAGCTCTTAAAATTAAAGTTGCCAGACGTTATTTTACGGAAAATGAGTGTAAATATATTCTTAGTCAGCCTGACAGCGATAAAGCAGCAGATATGTTTTATAGACTTTGGTCGCTGAAAGAGAGTTTTGTAAAAGCTGTGGGACTCGGAATAAACCTGCCGTTTAAAAGCTTTGAAATTATTCCGGAAAAAAAAGTGATGGTACTGCACACATTTAATGAAAAGAAATATAAGTTTACAGAGAGGGATATAGACAACTATAAGCTTGCTGTCTGTGTTGAGTGCTGAGTATTAAACTTAAAAACAATTTTATATTGCAATATATGTTGTAGTATGTTATTCTTATTCTATAAAAAAGCAGCCGCCCACAAGGTGGGTTGGCCTTATGATAAAGTAGAAAATCCACCCTGTCACTCGGTCAAAGTTTGGGGTGGTTTTTCTATGTATATTTACTTACAAAATGTAAAAATGAATGTAAGAAAAGCCTCGTTACCGGTTTTGTAGTTGCTACATAAATTGATAGCTGATATAATAAAAGATGTATGAAACATAATGTTAGGAGAGAAAATATGGTTTATGACAACATTCTTGAGGCGATGGGCAACACTCCGATGATTAAGCTCGGACATATGGTTGATGACGATTGTGCGGATGTGTATGTTAAATTTGAGGGACTTAATGTTGGAGGCTCAATTAAATCGAGAACGGCATACAATATGATACTTGAAGCCGAAAAAAAGGGTATTATAAAGCCGGAAACAGTAATAGTAGAACCGACAAGCGGTAATCAGGGGATAGGGCTTGCACTTGTCGGGGCTGTGCGCGGTTACAGGGTGATTATTATAATGCCTGACTCAGTAAGTGAGGAGAGGCGTAAGCTTGTCAGGCACTACGGGGCTGAGGTCGTCCTTGTTCATGACGACGGTGATATTGGAAAGGCTATTGAGGAATGCCTTAACACGGCGCTGAAGATGCAGAAAGATAATCCGAATGTGTATGTTCCCCAGCAGTTTGAGAATCCTGCTAATCCCCTTGTACATAAGTACCATACAGGTGTAGAGATATTAGAGCAGATGGGAAGGCCGATACATGGATTTTGCTCTGGTATAGGTACCGGGGGTACTATAAGCGGAATAGGGGAGGTACTGAAAGCACAGAATCCTGATATAGAGATATGGGCGGTAGAACCGGAAAATGCCGCTATACTTGCGGGAGGTAATATCGGCACACATCTTCAGATGGGCATAGGCGACGGACTTATTCCGGATAATCTTAATATGGAAATATACAGCGATATTTTTATTGTTACAGATGAGCAGGCTCTACAGTCTGCAAAAGAACTTGCCTCGAAAGAGGGTATTATGTGTGGAATATCAAGCGGGACAAATGTATATGCGGCTATAAAGCTCGCAAAGAAGCTTGGCAGGGGTAAAAACGTCGTTACAGTACTGCCAGATACGGCTGAGAGATATTTCAGCACGCCATTATTTGAATGACAGTAATAGAAAAGGAGATAAAAAAATGAGTGATATTCAGGTTAGAATTAAACCGACGGACGTAAAAAAAATTGATTATGAGGCGCCGTCGGCTGTTGCATCAAGCCAGCCTCTTAATCTGGAGGTCGGCACTAACACTAAAGTTTTGCTTAATATGGCGGAGCCTCTAATGGCTTTGGTTGAAATTGAATTTACCGTAACAGCAAAAGAGGATGATAACTTCAGGTTGATAGTACACACTGTTACAGGAGTAATTGTAAGCAGTTTTATAGACAATCTTGACGAAGTTATCATGAGAAACTATGCCCCAAGTATTATTCTTGCGGCAAATGAAAAGTTTAAACAGATAACGTCTGTTGCCGGAATTAATTTAAGACTTCCAAATTTGACGTTTCCGTATAACTGATATCTCATAACTGAAGTTTAAAATATTTTTTAGCAGACCGTAATGTTATGCCGCAATGATATATAAAATAATAGAATACTCAATCTTGTATTTATAATAAGTGTAATTATTTTATATATATAATACTGATATTTTTTGGAAAAATTTGCATATTTGTTTATATATTATTAATAAATTTATTGCAATATATTTTTTACTGTGTTACTATATTTATACAATATAAAATACGGGGTGATGCTATGTTTAAGAACAGAAAATTAAGTTTTGTCATAGCGGTTGTTGTTGCGGTTATTTCAGCGGCGGCTATGGGTATAGTGTTCATTATGTCAGACACCAGCGCGAGCAAAATACTGATTGAAAATGCCGAGTCAAATATGAAGACGTCCATCGACTCCAAGGCACAGATAATTGATGAGTATATTACAAATGCTGAGACTACGCTGCTGACATTCTCAAAGAGCGGTGAATTGAAGAATTTTTATATGAATACGTCAGATACCGTGAACCAGAAAATTGCGCAGGAATACAATTCATCTTTTTATGAGTGCATTCCGAACTGGGAGGGAATATATTCAGACGATTGGAATACGAAAGTTCTCACCCATTCAACTGAAGCGGTTGTCGGAATGGTTACCCGCGAGGGGGATGCTCTAAAGCAGCTGCAGGACAGTATGCTTGCAGCCAAATCGGGGGTATATAACACTGGAATAATGAAGTCGCCGGCGACAGAGCAGCTTATAATATCGATGTATTGTCCTATATACGACGGTGACAAGCCGATTGGAATTGCAGGAGGTGCAGTAATGGCTGCAGGACTCAAGGAACTTCTTGACGCTACGAAGATAGAAGGCTTTGACAATGCAACGTATTCACTCATTAATGTTGAAAAAGGTTTGTACATATTTGATGCCAATGAGGAACTTATTTTCACTGAAATAGCAGACCCTTCGCTTACAGAAGTTATGACGAGGATTTCAGACGGGGGAGAGGATTCAGGCCAAATTTCGTATACAGGAGAGGACGGAATAGATTATTTCTCAGTGTTTAAATCAATTCCTGAAAGAGGATGGGCGCTTGTTATACGTGATACAAAGGATGAAATTTATCAGGATGTATATGCAAGCCGAACAAGGCTGGCTATATTCTGTGTGTTGGGGTTTGTTCTTATCGTGCTCGTATCTTGGTTAGTTATAAGGATTAACATGAAGGCGCTCTCCACAGTTGTAAATAAAGTCAACAAGGTGAAGAATCTTGATTTGACAAGGGATGATTCAATTAAGAAGTATGTCGGAAGAAAGAGCGAGGTTGGACAGATTGCCACGGCGGTTGATTCCCTTACGAAAACATTCCGCGCTATGGTTCACACCCTAACAGAATGTTCAGCATCTCTTGCAGGAAGTACAGATACGATGAGCGTAACTTCGAGAGACCTTTTAGATAGTATTGAGAATAATGCGGCAACTACTGAGGAGCTGTCTGCAAGTATTATCAGCACTAACAGCTCTATTGACGCTGTTTCTGAAGAGATTGACAAAATTACGCATATAGTGAGCGATATAGACGTCAGCGTTAAGAACGGCAATGATAAGAGCGAGGTACTTATCAAGACCGCTAATGTGATGAATACAATGGCCGGTGAAACGCTTGTACATAACAGAAGTAAGATTGAAAGCACTAAAAATAATATTGAGGAGGCAATGCTCAATCTGCAGTCACTTGTTAAGATTAATGAAATGGCGACTCAAATTCTTGACATAACAAGCCAAACTAATCTCCTCTCGCTCAACGCATCAATTGAGGCTGCCAGGGCAGGAGAGGCAGGACGCGGATTTGCGGTAGTTGCAGGCGAGATTGGAAGTCTTGCAGAAAGCTCCTCTAAAACGGTTAATGAGATTCAGACAATTTGTGAGGAGGCCAACAAGAGTATCGCAAGCGTCAGGGAATGTTTTGAGGATATTATCACATTTATGGAAGGCGATGTGTCGGATAAGTTTCAGGAGTTTGCCGATATGGCTAAAGAATATAAAGATGCCGTTAAGGATATAAGGACAGCAATCGGTGATATAGACAGCACGTCGTCACAGTTCATTGACTGCGTAACAAGTATTAAGGAGCAGGTTGAAAGAGTCAATGTAGCTTCTAACGATAATGCAAAGGGAGTCGAGGATATTATCATTAAGAATAACCAGACTACTACAACCGCGGATGCCATTATAACTATTGCGGGAGAAAACCAGTCTAACTCTGATGCAATTATAGATATAATTGAAAAATTTAAAAATTCTGCAGAGTAAAATTTCGACGATATATTTTACATATTATAACAACATATTTCCATTGTTTTAAACAACCTCCTGTCATATTATATAAACTATAATGATATGACAGGAGGTTGTTTATATGGGAATTATATATAACGAACAAAAAAGGATATTTAAGCTTGATACGCCTAATACAAGCTATATTTTAGGTGTTGGTGACGAATTTGGACACCTTGTACATATATACTATGGTAAGAAAATTGCTTCAACTGACAATCTGTCAAAGATGCCTTCCGTGGACGAGAAGAATAAGGTGTGGTATTTTGATGGAACTAAGATGGAATACCCTACGGGGGATATTGGGGATTTCCGGGAGCACTGTATAGAGATTAGGAATGAAAATGGACAGCATGCACTTGAGTGTGGTTATGTCTCGCATAAAATATATAAAGGGAAGCCTAAGCTAGAAGGGTTGCCGGCTACGTTTTCAAATGAGGAGGACTGTACAACGCTTGAGGTTGTTATGAGTGATTCAATAGCGGGGATTGAGATAACGCTTATATACACTGCATTTGAAAAGCTTGATGTAATTACGAGAAGTGTTATCGTTAAGAATATATGTGATGAAAGAGTAAAGTTAACTAAGATTCTGTCCTCATGTCTGGACGTAGAAAATAATGAGTATGAGATGCTTACGCTTCACGGTTCATGGGGAAGGGAGCGCAACATTCAGAGAAAGAGGATTGGTTATGGAAGACAGGGAATATATTCTGAAAGAGGCGTATCAGGACATCAGGACCATCCGTTTATAGCCCTTTTAGAGCCCGGAACCAATCAGACAATGGGTGAAGTATATGCAATGAATTTTGTATATTCAGGAAATTTTGAGGCGCAGTGTGAACTGAACCAGCATGATACGGTAAGGCTTGTCATGGGAATTAATCCATATCAGTTTGAGTGGACGCTTGAAAGCGGCGAGGTATTCACTGCGCCTGAAGTAGTTATGGTATATTCCTCAGAGGGTCTTGGAAAAATGACGAGGACGTATCATGACTTATATAGAAACCACCTTATAAGAGGTAAATACCGCTCAATTAAGAGACCGGTGCTCATAAACAACTGGGAGGCAACTTACTTTGATTTCGATACGGATAAACTGCTTTCTATAGCGAAAAAAGCTTCCGAGCTTGGAATAGAAATGCTTGTAATGGATGACGGGTGGTTTGGAAACCGTTTTGACGACAACAGGGCGCTTGGTGACTGGGTTGTGAATGAGGATAAGCTAAAAGGCGGTTTAAAATATCTTGTCGATGAAGTTAACAGGCTTGGAATGAAATTTGGTATTTGGTTTGAGCCTGAAATGGTTTGTCCTGACTCTGACCTATATAGGGCACATCCTGACTGGGCGATTCAAATTCCGGGCAGGAATCCCGGCCGCTCAAGAAACCAGCTTGTTTTGGACATATCTAGGAAAGAAGTAAGGGATTATATTTTTGACAGCCTATCAAAGGTGTTAAAGAGCGCAAATGTGGAATATGTAAAATGGGATATGAACAGAGCGCTTACTGATGTGTGGAGTCATGAGCTTGAACCGGACAGACAAGGGGAATTATATCACAGGTATATGCTTGGAGTTTATGAGCTTCAGGATAGGCTTGTTACAGAGTTTCCTGATATTCTTCTTGAGAACTGCTCAAGCGGCGGCGGAAGATATGATCCGGGTGTGCTGTATTACAGCCCGCAAGTATGGTGCTCGGATAATGCCGATGCAATTTCGAGACTAAACATACAGGAGGGAACATCGCTCATTTATCCTCTCTCGACGATGGGCGCGCATGTCACTGACTGTCCTAACCATGCGGTTGGCAGGACGACGCCGTTTGACACAAGGGGAGCGGTAGCTCTGGCAGGAACTTTTGGCTATGAGCTTGACATTACAAAGATATCAGATGAAGACCGCTCGAAAATACCGGGACAGGTAGAAATGTACCACAAATATAATGATATAGTAAGGGAGGGTGATTTCTACAGACTCGCGTCATTCTCTCAGAATAACAGGTATGACAGCTATATGGTTGTATCTAAAGATAAAAAAGAGGCGTTAGTCACTTTTGTTCAGGTAATCGCGATTGCAAGCCACGCAATGCCTGTCCTTAAGTTACAGGGACTTGACCCGGGAACAAACTATTATATAGAGGAAAAGCATGAGGTGATGGCAGGAGATGTGCTCATGAATATGGGATTTGTTCCAAACAATGAAAACGGTGACTTTAAAGCGGGGTTATACCATCTGGTTGCAAGGTAATGTGTTAATGCCATACGCCGTCATATGTCTGCGGTACATACTTTGTCAGTGCACGCTCGCGCTTATAGAACACATAGCGGTTTCTAAGTCTGTAAAATAAACAGACAAAGAACCGATGTGTTCGTTCAAATAGCTCTGCCAAAGTACGCCCACATACATATGTCGGCTGTTTGGTGAAGATATATATTTGTTGTCTATATGTACAGGCGTAATTGATAAAATGCTGCAACTGCTAAAATTCCGAATTAAAAGTGGTATATTAGTCTAAATCTTCTAAATTATAACAACTGACCCGCATACCCGAATTGTTGACTATTTATGTACATGTGTGATAGTATATGAATATCATTATGGAGGAGAAGGTATGTCGAATGAAGATACTGACAGTTGCTATACCATGTTACAACTCTGCAGAGTATATGAGCAAGGCCATTAAGTCTGTTCTTACGGCAGGGGACGATGTAGAGATAATAGTAGTTGACGATGGCTCCACTGATAATACAAAAGAAGTCGCAGAAAAGTATGCCGCAGAATATCCGGATATTGTTAAGGTAGTGTCGAAACAAAACGGGGGACACGGGAGTGCGGTTAATGAAGGGCTTAAGCATGCGGCAGGGGCTTATTTTAAAGTGCTTGACAGTGACGACTGGTTTGACAGGGGAGCATTTGAGCAGGTAATGAAGTTGCTGCATAAAATGATAGAAGATAATATCTGTTTGGATATGATAATTTCAAATTATGTTTATGAAAAACCAAGTATTGGGAAAAAGCGTATTATTAACTACAGGTCGGCAATGCCTGTTAATGAGCTGTTTACGTGGTCTGAACTTAAACATTTTAAGCTGAGCCAGAACATTCTTATGCATTCAGTTATATACAGGACACAGATGCTCAGGGATTGTGGACTTGAACTTCCTGAACACACATTTTACGTTGACAATATATTTGTGTACCAACCGCTTCCGGCAGTAAAGCTTATGTACTATCTTGATGTTGATTTGTACAGGTATTTTATCGGGCGTGAGGACCAGTCTGTTAACGAGTCGGTTATGATAAGAAGGATAGACCAGCAGATAAAAGTTAATAAATTAATGATAGATGCGCATGACCTCACTAAAATCGAGAATGAAAAGCTGAGGCATTACATGGTAAAATACCTTGCGATGATTACTACGGTAAGTTCGGCGCTTCTTGTTAAAGAGGGGACCAAGGAGAGCCTCAAGAAACGTAAGAAGCTTTGGATGTACCTCAAAACGTCCAATCCGGGTATGTATAAGATGGTTAACAATACAATGCTCGGCAGGCCAATGCAGATGAGGACCTTTGTTGGACGCAAGATAATAATATTCGGCTATAAAATATCGCAGAAGATATTTGGGTTTTCGTAAACTTAGCGTTAAAAATTTCATCAAATAGTAAGTTATAATAATTATCTTTTTCTTTCCTTTGTTAAAGGAAAAAGCCTGTAAACTACTATATACAACAATATAGCCAGCAGAGCGGCGCCAATGACGTCATATACGGAATGTTGTTTTAGAAACATTGTTGAAAGGCAAATTGCAATCATAAGTATAAATGAAAGCCAAATAAATGCGGGTCTCTTTTTAAAGAACCCGCATTTTGTTATTGCAATGTGGGTTGCAAATGAATTAAGGCAATGTATACTTGGGCATACATTGGTAGGCGTATCGGTTTTGTATATTACGCTAACGAGATAACCAAAAATATCTGAAGTGTCTAAATCAACAGGTCTAAGTTCTAGCTCGGACGGGAAAATTGCGTACATCGCAAGGCATATAGTCATGCCGATGATAAGAAAAGCGGCATATCTTATAAATTCCTTTCTGCTGTAAAAGAAAAAGAATATTATTGAAGAAGCCATATATATAAACCATACAAGGTAAGGTATAATAAAAAACCTGCAGAAAGGTATTATATCGTCCAAGGGCATATGTATAATAGTAGTCTTTTCGTAGTCGGTATTTTCGAGTGTAAAAAAAATGTATACATAAAAAGGAATATAAAGTGCAAATACAATATGCCAGTATTTTGTTAATAAGTTTCTAACAGAATATTTTTTCATCTCTAAATCGCTTTCGTTTGTTTTGTCCGGATTAACGGGATGTTATGTCAAAGGCGTCAAGCAGTTCCTGTTTTATATCCCATAATTTTTTTGAAAGGTCAACATATACGTTATGTGGATTGACAAAACGTCTTGTCTCTTCCCAGAGCGTATCCTGTTCCCTGAGACAGTAGCTTCGTATATCCATAACATTTGGGGAGTTGTATACGCATGTTCCGTTTTGGAATATAGGCACGAGCATTTCACGTAATGTATATGTTCCGCCGTCAAGCTTTGTCTTCTTCCATGTATTGACCGGGTCAAACAGCAGAAGAGGTTCATTTTCATCAAATTTTTCTTCGGCTAGACATATAAGGTCCGCATGTATCTTGCCTGTTACTTTATCGTAAACTCTAAATATTGTTTTGTTGCCGGGATTTGTTATTTTCCACTGGTTCTCAGAAATTTTAATCTTAGGCTGAAAAACATCCCCTTCCCTGATGGCGGCTAGTTTGTACACTCCGCCGAAAGCAGGATGGTCTTTTGAGGTGATTAGGTTAGTTCCTACCCCCCAAGAGTTAATCTTCGAGCCCTGTGCCTTGAGTGATTCTATAAGATATTCGTCAAGGTCGCTTGAGGCGCATATTAAAGCATCCTTAAAACCTGCCTCGTCGAGCATACGGCGGGCTTTTTTTGACAGATATGACAAATCACCGCTGTCGAGTCTTATTCCGTATTTTGCAGGCATTCGTCCTGAGTTTTTTAGTTCGGTAAATGTTTTTATCGCATTTGGCACTCCTGAACGGAGAGTGTCATATGTGTCTACAAGCAGCGTTATGTTATCGCTGTATAATTCGGCGTATTTCCTAAAGGCTGTAAGCTCGTCTGGAAAACTCATAATCCAGCTGTGTGCATGCGTTCCGAGAGCCGGGAGTGAATAATTTTTTGCGCAGAGAACATTGCTGGTACCAATGCAGCCTCCAATTACGGCGGCTCTTGCGCCAAGAGTTGCGGCGTCGGGGCCCTGTGCGCGCCTAAGCCCAAACTCCATTACCGGCTCGCCCTGCGCGGCGTAACATACGCGCGCCGACTTTGTGGCAATCAGGCTCTGGTGATTGATTATGCACAAAATAGCTGTTTCTATAAGCTGCGCCTCCATTATAGGGGCCACTACCTTTACAATGGGCTCCATAGGGAATATTATACTTCCCTCTGGAACCGCATATATATCGCCCGTAAAGTGAAAGCCAGCCAGATAATCAAGAAATTCTTCACTAAATATTGACAGTCCGCGTAAATATTCTATATCTTCATAAGTGAATCTAAGTGCCTTTATATAGTCGATAACCTGCTCCAGACCACAGCAGATTGCGTATCCGCCGTCGTTCGGGTTAACTCTGTAAAACATATCAAAAACTACGGTAGGGTTAGTGTCATTTTGAAAATAGCCCTGCATCATAGTAAGCTCGTAAAAATCTGTGAGAAGCGTTAAGTTATTCATTACCATATTCACCATATCCTCCGGCAAATTAATAGATAGCATATAATGTACCTAATTTATAAGGAAATGTCAATAGTTTTTAAGTTGACAAGTGTTTAAATATATACTATTATGAAATTTAAATTGGACGGAGGTTTGATTGTATGTATAATAAAGTATCGACGGATTTAAAATTTGTTGACAGAGAAAAACAGGTACTGGAATATTGGAATAATAATGATATATTCAGAAAGAGTATAAAAATAAGGGAGGACGGCGAGCCGTATACTTTTTACGACGGACCGCCTACCGCAAACGGAAAGCCTCACATCGGCCACGTGCTTACGCGTGTAATTAAGGATATGATTCCCCGTTACCGCACGATGAAAGGATATAAAGTTATCAGAAAAGCGGGATGGGATACGCACGGTCTTCCGGTTGAGCTTGAGGTTGAGAAAAAGCTTGGGCTTGACGGAAAAGAACAGATAGAGGAATATGGACTTGAGCCTTTTATAAAAGAGTGTAAGGAAAGTGTGTGGAAATACAAGGGTATGTGGGAAGATTTCTCAGGTACTGTAGGATTTTGGGCTGACATGGATAATCCATATGTTACTTACCACAACTCGTTTATTGAGTCTGAATGGTGGGCCCTCAAGCAGATTTGGGATAAAAAGCTTCTGTATAAAGGATATAAAATAGTTCCTTACTGCCCGCGCTGCGGAACTCCGCTCTCAAGCCATGAGGTGGCTCAGGGGTATAAGGATGTAAAAGAGAAATCGGTAATAGCTAAGTTTAAGATTAAGGATTCAGAGGATGAGTACATTCTCGCGTGGACGACAACTCCTTGGACGCTGCCGTCCAATGTGGCGCTGTGCGTGAATCCTATAGAAAAGTATGTGAAAATTAAAGTTTCCCTCAATGAACAGGATGATGTTATAAAGGAGGGTGAGGAAGATACTGCTGTCAGAACAGAGTATTATTATCTCGCCGAGGCCCTCCTGTCGGTGATAGAGGGAGTATATGAAGTCGTCGATACATACGAAGGAAAAGACCTTGAGTACAAGGAGTACGAGCCTTTATTTGATTATGTAAATCCGGATAAAAAATGCTATTATGTGACATGCGACAGCTATGTAACGCTGACAGACGGTACAGGTGTAGTTCATATTGCGCCTGCATTCGGTGAGGACGACGCTAATGTCGGACGTAATTACGACCTTCCGTTTGTACAGCTTGTCGATGAAAAGGGAGAGTTTAAGCCGGAGGTTACTGATTTTGCCGGAGTATTTTGTAAAAAAGCCGACGAGGGAATTATTAGGATGCTCGGAGCAAAAGGTCTTTTGTTCAAAGTTCTTAAGTTTGAGCACAGCTATCCGTTCTGCTGGAGGTGTGATACTCCGCTCATTTACTATGCGAGGGAATCTTGGTTTATCAAGATGACTGAAGTAAGGGACAGAATGATTGCCAACAACAATAAAATAAACTGGATACCGGAAAATATCGGTAAGGGACGTTTTGGGGACTGGCTTGAAAATCTTCAGGACTGGGCTGTAAGCCGTAACCGTTACTGGGGAACTCCGCTCAATATATGGGAGTGTTCCTGCGGATGCAGGCATGCAATTGGAAGCATTGAGGAGCTCAAGTCAATGTCGGACAATTGTCCTGATGAAATTGAGCTTCATCGTCCTTTTATTGACTCGGTTACGATAAAATGCCCTGACTGCGGCGGTGAGATGCGGCGTGTCCCTGAGGTAATAGACTGCTGGTTTGATTCGGGCTCAATGCCTTTTGCACAGTGGCATTATCCATTTGAAAATAAAGAGATATTTGAGGAAAATTTCCCGGCTGATTTTATAAGCGAGGCTGTCGACCAGACTAGGGGATGGTTCTATTCGCTCCTTGCAATATCAACTCTTATATTTGACGAGGCTCCGTATAAGAATGTTATAGTGCTCGGTCTTGTACTCGACAAGGACGGACAGAAGATGTCCAAATCAAAGGGGAATGCAGTGGACCCGTTTGATGCGCTTGAGAAGTACGGTGCGGATGCCATCAGGTGGTATTTCTACATTAACAGCGCGCCGTGGCTGCCTAATAAGTTTCACGACAAGGCTGTTGTCGAGGGACAGAGAAAATTCATGGGAACACTATGGAATACGTATGCATTTTTTGTGCTGTACGCAAATATTGATAAGTTTGACGCGACAGCATACAGCCTTGAATACGACAAGCTTACCGTTATGGATAAATGGCTTTTGTCAAGGCTTAATACGACAGTAAAATCAGTTGATGAAAATCTTGAAAACTACCGTATACCTGAGACTGCAAGGGCTCTGCAGGAGTTTGTGGACGAACTCAGCAACTGGTATGTGAGACGGTGCAGGGAAAGATTTTGGGCTAAGGGAATGGAGCAGGATAAGATTAATGCATACATGACCCTCTATACCGCGCTTGTGACGATAAGCAAGGCGGCCGCCCCTATGATTCCGTTTATGACAGAAGATATATACAGGAATCTTGTATGCACGATTGATAAGAGCCAGCCGGAGAGTATACATCTCTGCAGTTTTCCTGATGTTTGTGAGGATATGATTGATACCGAGCTTGAGGCGGAGATGGGAGTGGTCCTTAACGCAGTAGTTCTTGGACGTGCGTGTCGTAACGCAGCCAATGTTAAGAACCGTCAGCCTCTGTCAAAGATGTATATTAAGGCAGATAAAAAGCTTACTTCATTTTATACCGACATAATAGCTGATGAACTTAATGTTAAATTGGCTGAGTTTGCGGATGATGTCAGCGAATATACCGATTATCTGTTCAAGCCTCAGCTTAAGACGCTTGGAAAGCGTTTTGGAAAGCAGATTAACGCCCTTAAAGAGACGCTTGCGGGACTTGATGCGGGTAAGGCTATGAGCGAGCTAAATAAAAGCGGCTCCATAACTATTACTTTGGACGGGGTCAATGAGGTTATTGACAGAGAGGACCTTTTGATTGAGGCGCTTCAGACCGAAGGCTACGTATCAGATTCTAATAACGGAATGACTGTTGTGCTTGATACAAACCTTACCGACGAACTTGTGGAGGAAGGATTTGTGCGTGAGATAATAAGCAAGATACAGAATATGCGCAAGGATGCCGGATTTGAGGTTATGGATCATATTAACGTATATCAGGACGGCAATGACAGGATAAAAGATATTATCTTAAGAAACGAGGAGCTAATCAAAAAAGAGGTCCTCGCTGAAAATGTTATAACAGGTGAGATAAAAGGCGTAGAAAAGTCATGGACGATAAACGGCGAGGAAAGCACGATAGCTGTTGAGAAGGTCTGATAGACTGTTGTAATTCTTATTTTTAGTTTTGTTTTATATTAATAAAAAAGAAAAGGGATGTTCGCAGCTTTTATTTTAGGAAGTGAAAGCTGCGAACATCCCTGTACAAAGAATTTCTGGAATTATGTTTTACAATCACTCTTCGCCGGTATTCGTAACCCTTATAAAATAATCCTTTGGTGACATTCCCTCTGTACGCTGAAATGTTCTGTAGAAAGTCGAGTAATCTTTGAAACCTGTCAGGAGATATACCTGTGAAGGCGGAGTACCCTCGGCCATCTCCTGCTTTGCCACGCTTATGCGCTTCATGACAAGATAATTGTGAATTGTGTGGGATGTATAGTCCTTAAACTCTTTCGAGAGCGTTGACTTGTTTGTAAAAAACATATCTGTCAGGGAATCCAGAGAGATATCGTCGGTATAACTGCTGTTGATGTATGAAATTATTTTTTCTATTAACGGATTTGAGTGTATAATACCCTGGGGTTTCAGCTCATTAACAATATTTTTTGACAGAAGAGACATAATCTGCAGTATATTAGACCTGTTTAAAAGCTCTTTTCCGTAAAATTCCTTTTTTCCGTTAAAATATATGTTTTCCATGCACTGTATTATGTTATTGTATTCATTTTCGTCATTTATGGTAAAATGATATCTTTTATTATCTTTTGCAAGCTCAAGTGAGTGAAGCAGGCTGTGCTCATTAAACTGAAAGCTTTTGAGGCAGGCTTCGGTTATATACATGTACATTCTTACATACGGCAGGGTGTTTGGTTCTTTCTGATATAGCTGGTGTATCGTGTATGGAGGTATTATGAAAACGTCTCCCTTGTAGACGTCATACATGCAGTCCTCGACTGAAAGGCGGCACGAGCCGCTGCGGTACATATATATTTCGTAAAAATTATGCACATGCGAATAAACACAGGGAAAATCATCATTACTAATATACCTTGCTTCGTAATAATAATCTGTCGCTATTGGAATATCTGATTCTGAATAAAGGTAACGCATGTCCGTTCATCTCCGTATAGTAACGTAAAATATAGTTATCATTGTTTACAAATCGTAAATTTAGTATACTAAAACCTTAATAAATTATCAACAAAAGGTTGCATTTAATCAACAAAAGGTTGCATTTAATTGCGGAAGATTGATGTAAAATTCTATATATGTTAAAATGAAAACAAGCAGCATACAACACTGTGGTGTATTACATTGAAGAAAGGAATATTATATTTATGAAGCAAGGAAAAAAAATAGCAGTGACTACAAAGAAGATAGCTGCATTGTTCTGTGCCGCATCAATGTTGTGCGGAACTATGTATATATCTGACAATGCCGACGCTGCTAAAAAGCCAAAGTTAAGCAATTCAACAGTTAGAGCAGAAGTAGGCGACAGCAAAACTATTACTGTAAAAAACAGTGCAAAAAAAGCAAAGGTGACATGGAAGACAAGCAAACCTAAGATTGTCAAGATTGCAAAGAAAAAGAGCGGAAAAAAAGCTTATGCGAAAGTTAAGGCGTTAAAGGAGGGGTCGTCAACAGTTACGGCTGTTTATAAGCTTGGAAAGAAAAAAATAAATCTTAAATGCAAGGTTATAGTTAAAGAAAAGCCTGTAGTAACAGCTACTCCGACTCCGGCCGTGCAGGCGACACAGACGCCTTCGAACACTCCTACGGCTACTCCTGTTTCACAGCCGACAACAGAGCCTACTGCGGTTCCGTATTCTTGGGTTACAACTTGGGGAACTGCGGAGGAAAATTTCAGCGCAAGTGAGAATCAAATGCCTCAGGCGCTGAATGGCACAACGGTCCGCCAGATTATTAAAGTAACGACTTCGGGCGACGAGTTTAAGCTCAGACTTTCCAACCAGTATGGAAAGAGCGATGTAGTAGTTCACTCCATGCATCTGGCTAAGCAGGTTCAAGCTGATAAGTCAACTATTGATGTATCGACAGATACGGTTGTGACTGTCAATGGCGAGGAAGAATTTGTTATTCCGGCAGGAGAAATTATTCAAACTGACGGAATAAAATTCAGTGTTGACGCACTTGACAATGTTGCGATTTCGGCATACTTCGGTGATGCCCCGGGAAAGGCTAATGAGATGACGGGACACAGAGGTGCAAGGGCCACAACATATCAGGTGTCGGGAAACAATGTTTCAGAGGAAACATTTACCGCTCCTACAACTACTACGGCATGGTATTTTCTGGCTGACGCCTCGGTTATGTCTCCGGAGGGAAGTAAGGCTGTAGTATGCTTTGGAGATTCGATAACAGACGGATATGGAACTGACGCATCATATCTTGGAAGAAAACCGGACAGTTACACAAGATGGGGAGACTATTTTGCAAAGAGGCTTCAGGGAAATGAGGCGACAAAGCACATATCAGTTATAAATGAAGGAATAGGTTCTAACTCAATGATGGGTTCATATCCTACGGATGCCGGAAAGGACAGGTTTAGGAGAGACCTTCTCGAACATGACGGCGTTGGTTACTGTATAGTTCTGTTTGGGGTAAATGACCTTAACTCGCTTCAGGATACAAGCAAGTATGATGTGCTTAAGCCTGAGTATGAGAAGATGGTTGAGCTGGCGCATGAGAATGGAATCAAAATATATGCCGCCCCTATTCTTCCGTTTGGAACAAGCTCTTATTATAGTGAAGCGTCAGAGCAGGTAAGAACTATGCTCAATGACTGGATGCGTTCTGAGGAGTCAGGATTTGACGGTGTAATTGAGTTTTCCGATGCAATAGCTGACCCGGAGAATCCTAAGAATATACTTGAGAAATATACGCATGAAGATGGGCTGCATCCGTATGACGGATATGAGGCAATGGCAGGAGCAATTGATTTGAACCTGTTTAAGTAATATTACCAGTTACAGCGGTATTTTTCAGCATTTATAGTATGATTACTAAATAAAGATTTGGGGGAACAGGCATGGAGACAAAGGAAATGGATATTGATTTGGTTTCGTCATTTAAGTGGGTTTCTACGTGGGGGACGGCAATTGAGAAATGTGACATAACTGAGGATGCCATGCCTCAGATGCCGCTTGAGGGCACAACGGTCCGTCAGATTATAAGACCTACCACTACGGGAAGCGAGATGAAACTAAGGCTCTCTAATGAATATGGCCAGAGTGACGTAAATATTATTTCCTTTCATGTTGCAAAACAGATTAAAGCGGATGCGTCCGCCATTGATACTGCGACAGACAGAGCCGTTACAGTTGGCGGAAGTGAAAGCTTTGTGATTCCCAGAGGCCGCGTCATAGAAACGGATTCAGTTATATTTGATGTAAATGCGCTTGAAAATCTGGCGTTTACTGCGTACTTTAAGGAGGCGCCTGAAATAAATGTTACGGGGCACCGATGTGCCAGAGCCACAACATATCAAATTCAGGGAAACAGGGTATCGGATGAAGTGTTTGCTATATCAGAAACTAAGACTACAACAAGCTGGTTTTTTTTGGCTGACGTCTCTCTCTGGGTTCCTGCCGACAGTAAGGCCGTAGTTTGCTTCGGAGATTCGATTACGGACGGATATGGGACAGACGCTTTGTATCTTGGAAAAAAGCCCGACAGTTATACAAGATGGGTAGATTATTTTGCAAAGCGTCTGCAGTCAAATGAGCCGACAAGGCATGTTTCGGTAATCAATGAAGGGATAGGAGGTAATTCGATGCTCGGCTCGTGGCCTACGGACGCGGGCAGGGACAGATTTGCGAGAGACCTTCTTTCTCATGACGGCGTTGGGTTCTGCATAATACTTTTTGGGGTAAATGACCTTGAAAGATTACCTGACAGAAGTAAGTTTTATCTTCTAAAGCCTGAGTATGAGAAAATGGTCGAGATTGCCCATGAAAATGGAATCAAAATATATGCGGCGCCGATAATTCCGTTTCGAAACAGCGGTCATTACAGTGAGAGTTCCGAGGCTGTAAGGATTATGCTTAATGATTGGATGCGCTCGGAGGAATCAGGCTTTGACGGAGTAATAGAATTTGCGGACGTGTTGGCCGACCCCGAGGATTCAAGGTGTATTCTTGAGAAGTACACTCACTCGGACGGGCTTCATCCGTACGATGGATACGAAGCTATGGCTGATGTAATAAATTTAAATATGTTTATTTAAAATCAGGCGTTTGCGAAACTCCTTATTTCCATAATCAGGATTTGCAATGTAGACAATATCATAAGCGGCAATCGTCGCAAGCGTGCCTGCATTGATTTGCCTATGTTTACAACAAATATGGCCAAAACAAAAGTTTCGCGATTGACTATTTATTTAGAACAACAAGGGGGTATAAGATGAAATTATTAAAAAAAGCAGCGGCATATGTGTGTGCATTTAGTATGCTTGCAGGTATTGCTGCGATGTCTCCGGCAGATGCAGAAACAGCATATGCCAAAGGCAAGTTAAAACTTGCAAAGAAGACGTATTCGGTTACTGTAGGAAAGACAACAAAAATTAAAGTTAAAAACGGTAACAAAAAAGCAAAGGTGACATGGAAATCAAGCAAACCTAAGATTGTTAAGATTTCAAAAAAGAAAAATGGAAAGAATGCGTATGCAAAGGTAAAAGCGTTGAAAAAAGGAAATGCAAAAGTGACTGCAACTTACAAACTTGGAAAAACTAAGAAAAAGCTAAAATGTACTGTTAAAGCGGTTTCAAAGAAGAAGATTACCGTTAATCCTACAGCCGTCCCTACAGCAGTACCAACTAACAATGTTGTGCCGACGCCTGTTCCGACACCGACGCCGGAACCTTTTACAATAATCAACAACAAAAAAGCAGACGTGAAGATGTATATTGATGTTAACGACTCCGAATATGACGGAATCAGCCTTATCGCCGATGCGTTTAAAGCTGACGTGGCAAGGGTAATCGGGATCGGAACCGACGCTGAGGGGGCGGCCAATGAAAGTCCTGACGGTCTTTCTGTTGTGACGGACAAGTCGGCTCTGAGCGGAAAGGCTGTTATTGCCGGAACATTTGGTAACGGCGGTAACGATGTTATAAACAGCCTTATAAGTGAAGGAAAGCTTGATGTATCTGCAATACAGGGCAAGTGGGAATGCTATAAGCTTCAGGTTGTCAAGAATCCTTTGCCTGGAGTCAGTGAAGCTCTTGTTATAGCGGGAAGCGACAAGCGTGGAACAATATACGGTATATTCCGTATATCGGAACTCATGGGAGTTTCGCCGTGGGTATGGTGGGCGGACGCCGCACCTGCCGTGAGGGACAGGGTAGACCTTCCCGGTATCGAAATTAACACTACGTCTAAGGAGCCGTCGGTTAAGTACCGTGGAATATTCCTCAACGATGAGGCTCCATCCCTTACATCGTGGACGGATGCCAGGTATGGAGGACGTAACCAGTATTTTTATAAGCAGGTATATGAGCTAATCCTCAGACTTAAGGGAGATTATCTGTGGCCTGCAATGTGGGGAGACACATTTAATAAAGGCGGTAAAGGTGAAGACAAACTTGCGAATGCAAAACTTGCCGACCAGTACGGAATTGTAATGGGAACCTCACACCATGAGCCTCTCTATCGTGCAGGTAACGAGTGGGGACAGGAGTACGGTTCTTATAAAGGTTCGCTTAACATTAGTTCTGCCAACGCATGGAATCAGTACAATATTCCCGGTGAAGACGGTTATAATGAAAAGATTAATACCGCTATTGAAGCATTTTGGACCGATGGTGTTGCCAGAAATAAAGAGTTTGAAAATATATGTACTGTAGGTATGCGTGGAGAAGCTGATTCGTCACTTCCGGCAGCAAATAACCCTCCAAAGTATGCAGACCTTCTCAATTATATTATTAACGTCCAAAAGGGTATACTTGCAGACGCAGGAGATTCTAATCCTACGCAGCTCGTTATTTATAAGGAGGTTGAGGATGCATGGAACAAGGGAGAGCTTTATAATCAGGATTGTATGAGAGATACAATTGCAATGTTCTGTGACGATAACTTTGCATATCTTAGAACGCTTCCTACATATGACCAGCAGCAGATGGTAGGCGGCCTTGGAATGTACTATCACTTTGACTATGTAGGCGGCCCTAAGTCATATACATGGATTCAGACTTCGCAGCTCTCAAAAATATGGGACCAGATGTCTGTCGCATATGATTATAATATTGACGACGTGTGGATTGTTAACGTAGGCGATTTAAAGCCTATGGAGATGGATATATCATATTTCCTTGATCTTGGATATGATTTTGATAAGTGGGGAGTTGACGGCAATTCAAAGCTAAGCGCATATAAGGCTAACTGGATTAAACAGCAGCTTGGAATGTCAGGAAACGGACTCAATGACGAACAACTTGCCGAGGCTATGCAGCTCATATCGGATTATCTTGACCTTGAGACATCAAGAAAGGTTGAGCATGTCCTTGCATGTACAGAGTCGACCTGCTCTGATATGTACAGCGCTTCAAATTACTATGAGGCCCAGGAACTTCTCATGAAATGTAATGACATTATGGAAAGGGCCGAGAGACTTAAATCCCAGGTTCCTCAGGAGCTTCAGGCAGCGTTCTACCAGCTTGTATACTATCCTGCAATGTCAGTGCCAAACGTACTCAAGATAAGTATCTATGTAGCGCTCAATAATAAGTATGGAAAGAACGGATTTACGGTTGCAAACACCTATACAGACTTGTTTAATGAAGCTATTGAATTAGATGCCAAACTTTATGACGATTATAATAATAATATGCCGGGAGCTCCGGAAGACGGCAAGAAGTGGAAAGGCATGCAGTCTGCCGACTGGAATTATCATTTCAATATGACCGGATGGGAGACAAACAGCGGAATTAAACCTCTGACATATGATGCGTACAATAAAATGACGCAGAAAGAAAAAGATGATGCCAAAAACAGGCTGAAAAAGAATTATGAATATTCTCCTAGATATTACGATGTTAAACCGGAAGGAGAGGCATCACTTAACGTACTGCTTGAGGATGTGACCGGAGCTTTTGATACAGTTTATACAAGCGGAGAGGCATCACTTCCTGCGTTTACAAACATAAACAATGAAGTATATACAATAGAACTTGTTAACAAGTCGTCAGCTTCATATAATTATACCGCAGCAGCAAGCGCTGACTGGATTAAGCTCTCGAAAACATCAGGAACGGTAACTTCTATGGATGCGATTCAGGTGAGCATTGACTGGAGTAAGGTTACAGCAAATGCAAGCGGAAATGTGACAGTCAGTGACGGAACGAACACAGTTACCGTAGCGGTTAATGCGGATGTAGTAAATGTTACAGGATTTGATGCCAACACATATGTAATGGCAAATGATTATGCAACAATTGACGTATCAAGATATACTGCCATTGCAAACGGTTCAGGTTATGCGAACGATGGAAATCACATAAGCAATAAGATGCTCGTTGTTCCGGACAATGGAAAATATCTGACGTCAATAAGGACATCGTCAAGCACTATAACATACGGTTCTGAGGCTGACCTTGCGGAAGCTCCTTATATCGAATACAAAGTATATGTGCCGGAGGCAGGCAGCTATAATATTCAGTGCCAGTTTAATCCGACAAGTAACGTCGAGTATGGTAACGCGCAGCTTCGCTACGGTATATCGGTTGACGGAGGACCTGTGACGATTCAGAATTCGATTAATGACAATTATCTTGCGGGCTCATATTCGTCAACATGGGCGGCTGACATTGAGAACAACAGCAGAAAGTCAACAATATCTGATGTAAACCTGACAGCGGGAGTTCACACTATAAGATATTATCAGTGTGACCCTAACATGGCCCTTATAAGGATAGTTGTACATTCCGGTTCTCTTGCTTCGGTATACGGCGCTCCGGCAGAAAGTTACTATGTCGGAAAATCGTCGGATGCAGCTGCAAGGATAGAGAAAAAGCAGAATATGTATAGCGCGGTTGTAAAATAAAAATACTACCAGGTCAAAGTATTTTGAGCTAATATTATAAAAATAAAAAACATATTTAGTTAAGAAAATGGGGCTGTAGCAAAACAGTGAATTCCCACAATATCCAGTGCAGATATTCTGTAAATTTCAACTGATATTGTGGAATTACTGTATTTTGTAACAGCCCCATTTATATTTATTCATTCCAAAAACATAAATATATGAATAATTGCATTTGCTTCTGGCAAAGATAGTACCAGAGGTGATAAATATGAGAAAACGTAATATGAAAGATTGGTTAAAAGGTAAGGGTTTTTACATTTCTCTCATGGTAGGGGCAATATGCGTTGTCGCGATTGCGGCTGTATGTCTTGATTCGTTTGGAATTAATAAGAGTATGTCGGACGAAGATAAAAGAAACAATATTGCAAGACTTGACGGAGAAAATCAAGATGACAGTATCATTGATAACAGTGATGTCGAAAAAAATGCGCGTGATTTTTACGATAGGATAAGCGGTGAAAATGACAATTCTTCAAATATGCCTACACAGGCCGAGGCGACCCCCGTTCCGGAGGATGCGACTGATACAGCGTCGGTAGACGGCAATAAAGAAGACGGTAAAAAGGATAAAAAATCAGATAGTAAGAAAACGCCAAAAAAATCAAAAAAGAATGAAGAAAACAAAGATTCAAAAAGCGATACCTCGGATAAAAAAGTGACTGTAATGAAGACGGGTGAAAAGGTTAATTCTCTTAAATTTGACCAAGAGGCAGGTATATCCTGGCCTGTTACGGGCGATATACTTATGAAATATTCGGCCGGAAATACAGTCTACCACAAGACTTTGGGACAGTATAAAAGCAATCCGGCATTAGTAATTTCAGCTTCTGAAGGCGCTAATGTCAGCAGTGCAGTTGATTCGGTTGTAACTGAAATAGGAAAAAATGAAGAAATAGGAAATTACATTGAAACGTCAATAGGAGACGGCTATAAGATTATTTACGGACAGCTTGATAATATTCAGGTTAAAAAGGGAGCTACGCTGAAAGAAGGCGAACTCATAGGAGCAATAGCAGCTCCTACAAAGTATTATATTGAAGAAGGCTCTAATCTGTACATGAAAATGACATGCGACAATGAGCCGGTTGACCCAATGATATTTTTGAAGTAAACATTGTTTAAGGTGTATATTTTATGCATATTATAACTCAATAACAATTATAAGTGATGGAATTGCAATAATAAAAATGTTGTAATTTCATCACTTTTTATAATTAATTAACAATTTGTTTATATAGTATGTTGCAAAAATAGAAAATTGGGAATATAATATATATATCTATATCATTTGTTGGAAAGGTGGCGTATATGTATGGAAGCAGTATACAATAATTTAATAGCGTCATATCTGTATGTCAATAAAGGCAGAAGCAGGAATGCGACTGTCCACGGTGAGAGCAGTTTGAGGGAACACTATAATGATATAGTAAGCTTGAGCAAAAAGTCCCCGGTGTATATTATAAAATTAAACGAAAATAATCAGGAGTACATTCTCGACCTTAAAGAGAGAAGTATGTCCATAATGGATGATATTAGGAATTATTATAAGAATATCGACGGTTATTTTAAGCAGAAAAGAGCATATTCAGATAACAGCGCTGTAGACGCACAGATAGTTGCGGACGATTATGAGCGTTTGCCTGAGGAGTTTGATATCAGGGTTAATCAGCTTGCGGCGCCGCAGATTAACAGAGGTAAAGAATACTATGAGGACGGCAGAGGTCTTTCGCCGGGAAGTTATTCATTTAACGTAAATGTTAACGACCACAAATATACGCTCAAGTACAATGTCAGCAAGAATAAAAGAAATATCAATATTATGAACGACTTAGCAAAAATGATAAACAGGGCTGATATAGGTATACATGCGTCTGTTGGACGTACCAGTGAAAAGAAAATATATATGGAATTTAAGTCGGAAGAATGCGGCAATTACGGTGAGAATATTTTTTCGTTCTCGGAACCTGAATACGAGAACAATGCCAATGGAATAGTAAGCTACTATGGAATAGACAACGTAGCCAGAAAACCGAAGAGCCTTTTGTTTGAACTTGACGGCAGCGACAAGACGTCGATGTCCAACGAGGTTATACTGAATAAGACGCTCACTCTTAAAATTAGAAGAACAAGCGATGCAGATATACATATAGGATATGCTCCGGACGGAACGAAAGCTATGGAGTCGGTTTCTGAGATTCTTAAAAGTTACAACAGTGTTATTGAGACGGACGAGAGATATAGGGAAAAGACCGGAGAGAGTACAAGGCTTGCCGATGAGTTCAGGTACATATTTGAGAGGCATGAGACGGAATTGTCTGAGGCGGGAGTGACGCGGGACGAGGACGGTTATCTTGTGATGGACGAGAAAGTGGCAGGCGAATCGTTTGAAAAAGGGGAATTCCAGAAAGTATTCTCAAAGGAGAGTCCATTTTTAAATGAGCTTGTTAATAAAAACAAAATGATATCGCTCAATCCTTTGGAGTATACAAGAAAAGTCATGGTATCATACCCTGACTACTCGAAAGAAGGGTTTCCGCAGACTTACATGACGTCGATGTTCAGCGGAATGCTGTTTAATTATTATTGTTAGATATCATACCGGATGGTCGTCTGATACGTTTGATACATATATTTGCAATATATCCAACGGCGAATCCGGCAGTCATTCCGGTAATAAGAAGTATTGGATAATAATATATAAGTTCTTTAGTATCAAGAATAAGGGCGGCAACTGCAAGCTGCCCTGCATTGTGTGTGACGCCTCCTGCAATGCTGACCCCAAAGACGCTGAAAAGATTTGTTTTATATAATATAAACATAACGGACGCGCTGAGTAATCCGCCGCATACACTGTATAAAAGGGTGGAAAGATTCCCGAAAGTGCAGGCTAATAAAACTGTGCGCAGCAAAGTCACAGTGAGAACAGAAGACGGTCTTCCAGACGTATATATTATATATACAATAACAATATTTGCAAACCCCGGTTTTACTCCCGGAATACCGACCGAAATTGGAAACAGTGATTCGATGTAACTGAATATAAATGCCAGCGCAACATATACCGCATACATGCTTATATTGCGTGCAGACTTTTGTCTTACTTTTTTTTCTTTCATATAAAACTCCATATTATTGTAATTAAAATATAATTGTTTAAAGTCACTCTGTGGCGGCATCAAAAGAAACATTATCAGGAACGGATTTTTTGATTGTCACAGACAGCTTATGGGGAAGACATATGATTGTTTCTCCGGTTTTTGAAATTGCCCGGTGATTAACGCATATGTGGTCGGGACAATCTGCGTCGGAGATATACACTTTTTTATCTTCTATATTAATGACATTGTAAGAGGTTCCGCTATCGCCAATTTTGACCTCCCTGTCATCCGATAAGGGATAGGCGGCATATTCAACGCCGTTAAGACTAATCACGGCATAATCTCCGTTCTCTGAAAACGAACGGAAAGCAAATATGGAGAAAATAGATATTATCAAGATAACAGCTATTAATATAAAATCATTTCTCTTCATTTAGTGTGCATCCTTTCGGGTTCGGTATCATGTACTTTTGCTCAAAATTGTACATTTACGCTGCCGGTATACTGACAGGTATATTATGCCATTCACATTTTGTCAAATGTATTGCCTGAATTTCCGTCTGAAGCGTTGGCCCGTTCGGCTAAGCGGGCGCAGCGACTAATTCAGCTTTCCCGCAGGTTGGAAGTTCATTCTGCGTTTGGCCTGAAAATGAACGGTACATAATTAACAGTACATTAGGTACATAACACTAGTCTATAATATCATATTTTTTCTATGCTGCGTAAAATAATTTAATCATATGTCAAATGTCTATCCGCACGCTTATGAATACGCATATACGATATTGGTTCCGGTATTGGTTATTCTGATATTGTTCTGGAAATAAGCAAATATGTGTTGACGAAACGAGGGGGTTGTGTTATTCTAAACTAGCGAAGAAATAGGTCTTTTTTTTTGCGCTAAAATTTCCGATTAAAAATTTACGGAGGTGACGTATATGAGAGTTAAAATTACATTGGCTTGTACAGATTGTCAGCAGCGTAATTATGACACAACAAAGGAAAAGAAGAACCATCCGGACAGAATGGAAACAAAAAAGTATTGCAGATTTTGTAGAAAGCACACTTTGCACAAAGAAACAAAGTAAGGAGGTAGCGCAGTTATGAGTAATGAAAATACTAAAACGGAAACTGCTCCAAAGAAGAGCTTTTTCAAAGGATTAAAAGCTGAGTTCGGAAAAATTTCATGGCCTGACAAGGATAAAGTGACGAAAGAGACTGTTGCAGTGCTTGCTGCGACTTTGGTTCTTGGACTTTTGATTGCAGGTATGGATTTTTTAATCCGAATAGGGCTTGACGCGATTCTGTAATTGTTCTTTTTAACTGGGTGTCGAGTAACACGCAAGGAGGTTATCATGTCTGAAGCAAATAACAAATCTGAACCAAGGTGGTATGTTGTGCACACTTATTCAGGATATGAGCAGAAAGTGACGGACAACATAAAGAAAACAATCGAAAACAGAAATCTGCAGGAGCAGATACTAGACGTAAGAGTTCCGCTGCAGAATGTTATTGAAGAGAAAAATGGGACAAAGAAACAGGTTCAAAAAAAATTGTTTCCTGCATATGTCCTGATTCACATGATTATGAATGATGATACGTGGTATGTAGTTAGGAATACGAGAGGTGTTACCGGCTTTGTTGGACCGGGTTCTAAGCCCGTACCGCTTACGGATGAAGAGATTAAGATGATGGAGCCGATGATGAAAGAAGAAATTGTCGCTCCGTTTGAGGTCGGCGATTCTGTAATGGTTACATCAGGCGTATGGGAAAATACAAACGGCATCGTTCAGAGCATCAGTGAGAGCCGTCAGATTGTTACAATCAATGTTGATATGTTTGGACGTGAGACGCCTGTAGAGATAGACTTTATGGATATCAAAAAGGTGTGACTGTGACATTTACTGTCGATGGTTATTGACAGCTATTCATATGAGTATTTTAAGGAGGCATTTAGAAAATGGCTAAGAAAGTAGAAGGATATATTAAATTACAGATACCTGCCGGTAAAGCTACACCAGCTCCGCCGGTCGGACCTGCATTAGGACAGCACGGTGTAAACATCGTTCAGTTCACGAAAGATTTTAATGCCAGAACAGCAAATCAGGAGGGCATGATTATACCTGTAGTAATTACGGTATATCAGGATAAGAGCTTCAGCTTTATCACAAAGACTCCTCCGGCAGCGGTTCTTTTAAAGAAAGCATGCAAAATTGAGAGCGGTTCCGGTACGCCTAACAAAAATAAGGTTGCAACAATTTCTAAGGAAGAAATTAAAAAAATTGCGGAACTTAAGATGCCTGACCTCAATGCGGCTACAATTGAGTCCGCAATGAGCATGATATCAGGAACGGCAAGAAGTATGGGAATTGTTGTAGAAGATTAATTTAAAAATAATTTGGAAATGATGCGCAGGAAGACAATTTCTTGTAGAACGTCGTGGGAGGGCGTAAATTAGCTCCCGTTATTACCACTAGGAGGTTATGGGAATGAAAAGAGGAAAGAAGTATGCAGAGGCTGCTAAGTTAATTGAACGTGATAAGCAGTATGAAGTTGCAGAGGCGATAAGCCTTATTAAGAAGACGGCAACTGCTAAATTCGATGAAACAGTAGAGGCTCATATCCGTTTAGGTGTAGACGGACGTCACGCAGACCAGCAGGTTCGTGGAGCGGTTGTATTGCCACACGGAACCGGAAAAACCGTTCGTGTTCTTGTGTTTGCCAAAGGTGATAAAGTTGCTGAAGCAGAAGCGGCAGGGGCAGACCATGTAGGCGGCGAAGAACTTATTCCAAGAATCCAGAATGACGGCTGGTTGGATTTCGACGTAGTAGTAGCTACTCCTGATATGATGGGTGTTGTTGGACGTCTGGGACGTGTGCTCGGACCTAAGGGACTTATGCCAAACCCTAAAGCAGGTACTGTTACAATGGATGTAACAAAAGCTGTCAATGATATAAAGGCCGGTAAGATTGAATATCGTCTTGATAAGACGAATATTGTCCATGTACCGGTTGGAAAAGCTTCATTTACTGAGGAGCAGCTTTTGGACAATATCGGTACTCTTATGAGCGCTATTGTTAAAGCTAAACCATCTTCATCAAAAGGCCAGTATCTTAAGAGCGTGACAATTACTTCAACAATGGGACCTGGAATACGTCTTGACGGAAACCAGTTTGCATAAAGGATAGTTGAAATTTTGTTTTGCGCATAAGGCGTGCAGAATCGTAAAGCAGAATCAGTTATTAAGTGCTGAAATGTTTTGCTTGACAAATATGAAGATTATATATAGAATAAATATTGCATTGTTGCCGAAGACAGCAGGTATTGTATAATTTAAAGATATCATATAAAGATATTGCCTGCCGAGGAGAATGAAACTGATTTTTTCAGGTTCTTTCTGCGTCTTCGCAGAAAGAGCCTTTTTAAGATATAGCAGGCGGACTGCTCTATATCATAAACCCCTACGGGCCTGCGTGATAGCGCAAGGGTTTCTAAACAGCAGCAAGGCAAAATAAAATAGGAGGTATACGATAATGGCAAAAGTTGAACTTAAGAAGCCTGTCATTGATGAAATCAAACAGTATGCGTCTGAAGCGTCAGCGGCAGTCCTTGTAGATTACAGAGGACTTACCGTGGCACAGGATACCGTTCTGCGTGCAAAACTTCGTGAAGCGGGAGTTGTATATAAAGTTTACAAGAATACAATGCTTCACATCGCATTTGAGGGAACGGATTTCGCGCAGCTTGATTCTAGTCTTGAGGGACCGACAGCTATAGCATTTGGAATGGATGATGCGACTGCTCCTGCAAGAATTATAAAAGAATTCTCTAAAGAGAATCCTGAAATTGAGTTTAAGGCGGGCGTTATTGAGGGCACATATTACGATGCTCAGGGAATGTCAGTTATTGCCGACATCCCGTCAAGAGATGTTCTTATCTCGAAGCTTCTTGGAAGCCTGCAGTCACCTATCGCAAACTTTGCTCGTGTTATTAAGCAGATTGCGGAAAAAGGCGATGCTGCGGCAGAGTAACAGTAAGTAATGTAAATATAGTATATTAAACATTTAAAATGGAGGTATATAAAATGACAACTCAGGAATTTATCGATGCTATCAAAGGCATGAGCGTATTAGAATTAAATGATTTAGTAAAGGCATGTGAAGAGGAATTTGGCGTATCTGCAGCAGCAGGCGTTGTAGCTGTGGCAGCAGGCGCTGACGCTGGAGCAGCTGCTGAGGAGAAGACAGAGTTCGACGTAGAGCTCACAGAGGCAGGCCCTAACAAAGTTAAAGTTATCAAGGTTGTGCGTGATGCTACAGGTCTTGGACTTAAGGAAGCTAAGGAAGTTGTTGAGGGAGCTCCTAAGGTTATCAAGGAAGGCGTTTCTAAGGCAGAGGCTGACGAGCTTAAAGGTAAGCTTGAGGCAGAGGGAGCTGTTTGTACACTTAAATAATCCAAACAGCACATGCGGGTGCCGCAGGCGCCCGGAAAATACCAAATCAAAAAAGCTGACGCGTTATGCGTCAGCTTTTGCTGTTATATCAAATGTACTGGGCCTCTTCATTCTTTGCGCGCTGTATGCGGGTATATGTCTGACAATTGAATTGCCTGTAAAAGTGCTTGACACACTTGATAAAACATGCTATCATGGAATTTGCTTATTGTGGTGTGATAGACCTATCTATGCACTTTTATAGATATTGTATCATATTAATTTCAAAAATCAACAGGTTTTTTGAAAAGTAACAATTCAGGGTATATTCGATATATCCGTGAGGGGTGAGCTCCCTTGGACTCTAAAAGTATAAGGAGTGTAAGCATTAATGGAAAAAAACAGGATACGACAAGTCAAAATGGGCAACAATCACAGAATGAGCTTTTCCAGACAGAAAGATGTTTTGGAAATGCCTAATCTAATTGAAGTTCAGACAAATTCTTACAAATGGTTCCTTGACGAGGGACTTAAGGAAGTATTCAGGGATATTTCTCCGATTACAGACTTCAGTGGCAATCTTAGTCTTGAATTTGTTGATTTCAAATTGTGCGAGGAAGATAAGAAATATACTATTGAGGAGTGTAAGGAGAGAGATGCTACTTATGCCGCTCCGTTAAAAGTAACCGTCCGTCTTCATAACAAGGGTAAGGAGATTGGAGAGGAAGAAATAAAAGAGCACACTATATTCATGGGAGACCTTCCGCTTATGACAGCTACGGGTACTTTCGTGATTAATGGAGCTGAGCGTGTCATTGTAAGCCAGCTTGTTCGTTCTCCTGGAATTTATTATGCGATTAGTCGTGATAAAATTGGTAAGGAGCTGTTTTCCTGTACTGTAATACCAAACCGCGGTGCGTGGCTTGAGTATGAGACAGATTCCAATGATGTATTTTACGTTCGTGTAGATAGAAACCGTAAAGTTCCGATTACAGTACTTATAAGGGCGCTTGGCGTTGGTACGAATGAAGATATAATTGAAATGTTCGGTGAGGAGCCTAAGCTTATTGCCAGTATGGCAAAAGATGCGTCGGACAATCATAACGACGGTCTTTTGGAGCTTTATAAAAAGCTCAGGCCGGGAGAGCCTCTGTCGGTGGACAGCGCCAAAACTCTCATAGAAAACATGTTTTTTGACTCTAGAAGATATGACCTTGCTAAGGTCGGACGTTATAAGTTTAATAAAAAGCTTGCGCTGCGCAACAGGGTTGCGGGACAGCTTCTTACAAAGGATGTTGTAGATGAGAGCACCGGTGAGATAATTGCTGAATCCGGTACCGTCATAACAGAGGAACTTGCAGATAAAATACAGAATGCCGCAGTTCCGGCTATATGGGTCAGGGCTGAACGCACACGTTATGAGGAAAGTGTATCTGACGGAGTTGAAAAACAGGTTCCTGTCACAGAGGTTGTGGAAGTAAAAGTACTCTCTAACCTCATGGTAGACCTTAACTCCTATATGCCAAATGTGGATAAGCGTAAGATTGGCATAACAGAAGAGGTATATTATCCTGTCCTTGCGGAGATTCTTGAGGAGTTTGAGGATGAGGACGAGAGAATTGATGCAATCCGCAGACGTGTAAATGAACTTATTCCTAAAAATATTACAAAAGAAGATATATTTGCATCGATTAATTATAACATGCATCTTGAATATAAGATTGGAACAGACGACGACATCGACCATCTTGGAAACAGGCGTATCCGTGCGGTTGGGGAGCTTTTGCAGAACCAGTACAGAATAGGTCTTTCAAGAATGGAGAGGGTTGTGCGCGAGAGAATGACGAGTCAGGATTTGAGCGATATCTCGGCTCAGTCGCTTATCAATATAAAACCTGTAACAGCTGCCGTAAAAGAATTTTTCGGAAGTTCGCAGCTGTCGCAGTTTATGGACCAGAACAATCCGCTCAGCGAACTAACGCATAAGAGGCGTTTGTCTGCCCTTGGACCTGGAGGTCTTTCGAGAGACAGGGCGGGATTTGAGGTCAGGGACGTTCATTACTCTCATTACGGAAGAATGTGCCCTATAGAGACGCCTGAAGGACCTAACATCGGACTTATAAACTCGCTTGCGTCATATGCGCGTATAAATGAATATGGTTTTGTTGAGGCTCCTTACCGCAAGCTTGACAAATCAGACTCGGAAAATCCTGTAGTTACCGACGAGGTAATATACATGACAGCCGACGAGGAAGATAAGTATTATATAGCGCAGGCAAACGAGCCGCTCGACGGCAACGGACATTTTGTCAATAACAACATTTCGGGACGTTACCGAGAGGAAACGTCATTGTTTGAGAAGACAAAAATTGATTTCATGGACGTATCACCGAAGATGGTATTTTCGGTTGCGACAGCAATGATACCTTTCCTTGAAAATGACGATGCTAACCGTGCGCTTATGGGCTCGAACATGCAGCGTCAGGCTGTGCCTCTTCTTGTGACGGAGGCCCCGGTTGTCGGCACTGGAATGGAGTTTAAGGCAGCGGTAGACTCGGGTAACTGTGTAGTTGCTAAAAATGCGGGAATAATAGAAAAGTCCGCTTCAAATAAGATATTAATTAGGCGTGACGACGGTCAGATTGACGAGTACACGCTTGCCAAGTTCATGAGAAGTAATCAGGGTACATGTATGAACCAAAGACCGATTGTTGTCAAAGGGGACCGCGTTGAGTCAGGTCAGGTCATTGCCGACGGACCTTCGACGGCAGGCGGTGAGATAGCCCTCGGAAAGAACCCTCTTATCGGTTTTATGACATGGGAGGGATACAATTACGAGGATGCCGTACTCCTAAGCGAGAGACTTGTGCAGGAAGATGTTTACACGTCAGTCCATATTAACGAATACGAGGCCGAGGCGCGTGATACAAAGCTTGGACCTGAAGATATAACAAGAGATGTGCCGGGTGTTGGAGATGATGCTCTTAAAAACCTTGACGAGCGCGGAATTATCCGTATAGGAGCCGAGGTTCGCGCCGGTGACATACTTGTCGGAAAGGTTACTCCTAAGGGGGAGACGGAATTGACGGCCGAGGAAAGGCTTTTGCGTGCAATCTTTGGTGAGAAGGCAAGAGAAGTAAGGGATACCTCCCTCAGGGTGCCGCACGGTGAATTTGGAATTGTTGTAGACGCAAAAGTATTTACTAGACAGAACGGGGACGAACTTCCGCCGGGAGTAAATAAAACCGTTCGTATATATATTGCACAGAAGAGAAAAATTCAGGTCGGCGACAAGATGGCCGGACGCCACGGAAATAAAGGTGTAGTCTCAAGGGTGTTGCCTGTGGAGGATATGCCGTTCCTTCCTAACGGAAGACCGTTAGATATAGTTCTTAATCCGCTGGGAGTTCCTTCGCGAATGAATATTGGACAGGTGCTTGAGATACATTTAAGTTTAGCTTCAAAAGTACTTGGATTTAACGTGGCTACGCCTGTATTTGACGGCGCTGACGAGTATGATATAATGGACACTCTTGAGTTTGCCAATGACTATGTCAATACAAGCCTTGAGGAGTTTGAGAAAAAATATAAAGATATAATAGACGACGATGTTATGCAGTTCCTTCTTACTAATCAGGAATACAGAAAAGAATGGGCCGGAGTTCCTATTAACAGGGACGGAAAAGTCCATCTGCGGGACGGAAGGACCGGAGAGTATTTTGATAGTCCGGTAACAGTTGGTTTCATGCATTATCTGAAACTGCATCATCTTGTTGACGACAAGATTCACGCGCGCTCCACGGGACCTTACTCGCTCGTAACACAGCAGCCTCTCGGCGGTAAGGCACAGTTCGGAGGACAGAGATTCGGTGAGATGGAGGTTTGGGCGCTTGAGGCATACGGCGCTGCATATACGCTTCAGGAAATACTTACCGTCAAATCGGATGATGTTGTCGGACGTGTGAAAACTTATGAGGCTATTATTAAGGGAGACAATATTTCAGACCCTGGAATTCCGGAGTCGTTCAAGGTTCTCCTCAAAGAGCTTCAGTCGCTTGCGCTTGACGTCACTGTCCTTGACGAGGATGGAAATGAAGTTAAAATGACAGAGAGTGTTGATGAAAACGACGGAGATATAACACCTCTTATCGAGGGTGAAGATTATCGTTATGATAAGGGAGAATCATTCGAGGCAGCAGGTTATACGGAAGCATCAGATTTATCCGAGCTTAATTCGGAGAGCGCAGATACCTACGAGGAGGAAGAGTTAAATCTTGATATTCTGAAATTTTAATTTGTCGTATAACGGACAGGAAAGGACGTGCAGCGAATGCCAACAGTGAGTAAGATGGATAACAATGTTGAAAATATAACTTATGATGCAATTAAAATCGGACTTGCATCGCCAGAGAAAATACTTGAATGGTCAAGAGGAGAAGTTACAAAACCTGAAACGATAAATTATCGTACCCTCAAGCCGGAGAAAGATGGTCTTTTCTGTGAAAAGATATTTGGACCAAGTAAGGACTGGGAGTGTCACTGCGGTAAATACAAAAAGATAAGGCATAAGGGAATAATATGCGACCGTTGTGGGGTTGAGGTTACAAAGGCAAGCGTAAGAAGGGAAAGAATGGGACATATTTCCCTTGTGGCGCCGGTGTCGCATATATGGTACTTTAAAGGAATACCGAGCCGCATGGGATTAGTGCTTGATATTTCTCCGAGAATACTTGAAAAGGTACTTTACTTTGCATCTTATATAGTTCTTGACCCGGGTTCGTCAGAGCTTGAGTATAAGCAGGTCCTTTCAGAGATGGAATATCAGGATGCAAGGGAAAAGTTTGGCGATGGTTTCAAGGTTGGAATGGGAGCTGAGTCAATAAAGCAGCTTCTTTCAGAGATAGACCTTGAGAAAGAGAGCGAGGAGCTTAAGGCAGAGCTTAAAAACTCAAGCGGACAGAAACGCGCAAGGATAATTAAAAGGCTTGAGGTTGTCGAGGCTTTCCGTGAGTCTTCTAATAAACCGGAATGGATGATACTTGACGTCATTCCTGTAATTCCACCGGACCTTCGCCCTATGGTACAGCTTGACGGCGGAAGGTTTGCAACCTCCGACATGAATGATTTATACAGGAGAATTATAAACAGAAACAACCGGCTTAACCGTCTGCTTGAGCTTGGAGCTCCGGATATCATTGTAAGAAATGAAAAACGTATGCTTCAGGAGGCCGTAGACGCACTTATAGATAACGGAAGAAGGGGAAGACCTGTAACGGGTCCGGGAAACCGTGCCCTCAAATCGTTGTCCGACATGCTGAAAGGAAAGCAGGGACGTTTCAGACAGAACCTTCTTGGAAAACGTGTGGATTATTCCGGACGTTCTGTTATCGTTGTTGGACCGGAGCTTAAGATATATCAGTGCGGACTTCCAAAAGAGATGGCTATTGAGCTGTTCAAGCCATTTGTAATGAAAGAGCTTGTCGCACAGGGTACAGCTCACAATATAAAATCAGCTAAAAAAATGGTTGAGAGGCTTCAGTCTGAAGTTTGGGATGTGCTTGAGGAGGTAATAAAAGAACATCCGGTTATGCTAAACCGTGCACCTACGCTGCACAGACTTGGAATTCAGGCTTTTGAGCCGACGCTGGTTGAGGGAAAAGCTATCAAGCTTCATCCGCTCGTATGTACGGCGTTCAACGCAGACTTTGACGGAGACCAGATGGCGGTGCATCTTCCGTTGTCGGTGGAAGCACAGGCAGAGTGCCGCTTCCTCCTTTTGTCGCCTAATAACCTTTTGAAACCGTCCGACGGCGGACCGGTTGCGGTTCCGTCCCAGGATATGGTCCTTGGTATTTATTATCTCACTCAGGAAAGGGAAGGCGCACGCGGTGAGGGTAAATGCTTTAAGAGCGTAAATGAAGCGATAACCGCATATGAAAACGGTTATATAACGCTTCACTCACGTATCAAGGTAAGGAGGACGGGTGTCAACGCGGAAGGTGTGGAAGAATCAAGAATGATTGAATCTACACTGGGACGCTTTATATTTAATGAAATTATCTCACAGGACCTTGGATATGTTGACAGAAGCAATCCGGATAATTTCCTTAAGCTTGAGATAGATGAACACATAGGTAAAAAAGGTCTTAAGAGACTTCTTGAGAAATGTATTAATGTACACGGTGCAACTAAGACGGCTGAAATACTTGATTCCATCAAGGCGCTTGGTTATAAATATTCGACGCGCGCCGCAATGACGGTTTCAATTTCCGATATGACCGTGCCTGAGGCCAAAGAACAGATACTTTCTGAAACCGAGAATATTGTTGAAAAAATTACAAGGAGCTTTAAGAGGGGACTTTTAACTGAGGAAGAACGCTATAAGGCTGTAATACGAGCGTGGGAGGAAGCCGATGGACAGATTACCAAGGCGCTTATGGACGGACTGGACAAATATAATAACATTTATATGATGGCTGATTCGGGAGCCCGTGGTTCTGACAAACAGATTAAGCAGCTTGCAGGTATGCGTGGTCTTATGGCGGATACTTCGGGTAGAACAATCGAGCTTCCTATAAAATCAAATTTCCGTGAAGGTCTTGACGTACTTGAGTATTTCATTTCTGCGCATGGGGCAAGAAAAGGACTTTCGGACACAGCTCTGAGAACGGCAGACTCGGGATATCTGACGAGACGACTTGTCGATGTGTCTCAGGAACTTATCATACGTGAAGTTGACTGCTGCAGAAATGCAGACGAGATTTCAGGTATGGAGATCAAGGCGTTTATGGATGGACGCGAGGAAATTGAAAGCCTTGAGGATAGAATAACAGGAAGATATTCCTGTGAAACAATATATGATGACAATGGGGAAATTATAGTTAAAGCTAATCATATGATTACCCCGAAGCGCGCAAAACGTATCGTTGATACGACGGCCATGAAAGAACAGGGCGCAAAAGCCAAGATTAAGATTCGTACTATACTTACATGTAAGTCTCATGTTGGTATATGTGCAAAATGCTACGGAGCAAATATGGCGACCGGAGAAGCTGTACAGGTAGGAGAGGCCGTAGGTATTATTGCCGCACAGTCAATCGGTGAGCCTGGTACACAGCTTACAATGCGTACTTTCCATACCGGAGGAGTTGCCGGTGATGATATTACGCAGGGTCTTCCTCGTGTCGAGGAGTTATTTGAGGCTAGAAAACCAAAGGGACTCGCAATTATCTCCGAATTTGCCGGAACTGTTACAATAAAAGATACTAAAAAGAAGAGAGAAGTAATAGTAACCAACCCTGAAACAAGGGAATCGAAAGCATATCTGATTCCGTACGGCTCAAGAATTAAAGTTCTTGAAGGACAGGAGCTTGAAGCCGGAGATGAATTAACCGAGGGTAGTATTAATCCGCACGACCTTCTTAAGATTAAGGGCGTGCGTGCAGTGCAGGATTATATGATACAGGAAGTACAGAGGGTATACCGTCTTCAGGGTGTTGAGATTAACGATAAGCACGTTGAGGTGATTGTGCGTCAGATGCTTAAGAAGATTCGTATAGAGAATAACGGTGATTCTTCATTCCTTCCGGGAACAATGGTCGATGCGCTTGATTACGAGGATGAAGTTGCAAGGCTCACCGAGGAAGGAAAAGAGCCGCCTGAAGGAAAGCAGGTAATGCTTGGTATAACAAAGGCTTCTCTTGCAACAAACTCATTCCTTTCAGCTGCATCTTTTCAGGAGACGACAAAGGTTCTCACGGAAGCTGCTATTAAAGGTAAGATTGACCCTCTCATCGGACTCAAGGAAAATGTTATTATAGGTAAACTTATTCCTGCCGGAACAGGTATGAAGCGTTACCGTGACGTAAGCCTTAACACTGATTCACTTGCCCATATATCGGTTGATGAATTTGAGGAGGATTTTGATGACGGATTTAGTGACGATATAAGCGTATCGGAGGACACGGGAGCTGAGGAAGAACTTGAGGCTACCGAGGTTGTTGAGGAGACTGCTGTAGCAATAGAAACAGAGGTAGAGTGAAATAGAAATTACTGCAATTTCTGATAAAAAGAATTAGAATAATTTTGTAGTTGGGCTGACGGCCATTATAAATGCATTTTGGATGCTTAAAGCAAGTATGTAACATCCAAAGTGCATTTATATTTATACCGTAATCCGACGAGTCATTTGTTACTCCCGCATATGCAGCAAAAAAAAGCCGGTTCATACCCCTGCAGTTTTTCGATGTGTATATCTCTATCATTAAATTAATTTTGTTTAATATATGCCAAGACGTTCAGCAGGGATTGATGTTTGTACAATTATCTTAAAGCGCATACTATTGAGTCAAACATAGTATGCAAAATTATAAAAGAAAGTTGGCTTTGATGTAAATATTAAAATAAGTTTTATATGTGAAACAGTCTCGCAAGATTATCAGCCGCATTTGTCTTTGCATGGCATAGGCGATTGATGCAGACTAGCAATACAGACAGCTTTATTTGCCTATATTGATAATAGGCAAATAAAGCAGATATTCAAGCTTTTTGTGTTTGGTTAAAATGGTAAAGTTCCGTCTTCATGTATATAAGAAACATTGCGAAATATTTTTGAAAAAAATTTAGAGAAAAAAATCAAAAAAAGGTGTTGACAAGATAGGGGATCGGTGATATTATATATCTTGCTGACGCACTGAAAGACAAAAGCGAAAGCAACGGACCTTGAAAATTCGATAATCAGACATCCCTGAAAATTC